>CAVSYE010000002.1:0-707632 GCA_963732205.1 uncultured Alphaproteobacteria bacterium | reverse complement strand
TCTGTCTCGACATCGACAAGTTCAAAGAGATCAATGACGCAGCGGACCACAGCGGCGGCGATCAGGTGTTGCGCGAGATCGGCGCACGCATCAAGCTCACCTTACGCGACCGTGACCTCCTCGCCCGCCTGAGCGGCGATGAGTTCGCTATCGCGCTCGTCGACATCACCAATCTCGGCGACGTGATGGCCTTCATGAATTGGCTGGTGGATGTGCTGCGGCGGCCGTTTCAGGTGGGCGACAAGGACTTGCTACTGACGACGAGCGTCGGCGTGGCGCTCGCTCCGGCCGACGGCGACAAAGCGACCACGGTGCTCCGTCATGCTGCCATCGCGCTCGCACGCGCCAAGGGCGACGGGGGCCAGCGCATGTGCTTCTTCGAGCCGAGCATGGACAAGGCATTGCAGCGGCGCCGCATGGTCGAGCACGAGCTCAGGCTCGCGCTCGGGCGCAACGAGTTCGACGTGGTCTATCAGCCGCAATACGACCTCGCCACCGAGCGGCAGTGCGGGTCGGAAGCGCTGATCCGCTGGCATCACCCGGTCCACGGCAAGATCGCGCCCGGGCACTTCATCTCGGTTGCCGAGGACACTGGGCTCATTGTGCCGATCGGCGAATGGGTGCTCCGGCGCGCTTGCAGCGATGCCGTGACCTGGTCGGAGCCGCTGTTCGTTGCCGTCAATCTCTCGCCGGCGCAATTCCGCGACGGCGACATCGCCGAGACGGTCGCGCAAGTCCTCAAGGAAACGGGACTGGACCCATCGCGACTCGAGCTCGAGATCACCGAGAGCCTCCTCATCAACGACACCGAGGAAGTGCTGAGCAAGCTCAATCGCCTGCGTGACTTGGGTGTGGCCATCGCCATGGACGATTTCGGCACCGGCTATTCGAGCTTGAGCTACCTCGCCCGCTTCCCCTTCTCCAAGATCAAGATCGACCGCCAGTTCATTCGCAACATGACGCGCGATCCGGCGATGCGCGCCATCGTCAGGACCATCATCGCGCTTGGGAAGTCGCTCGACGTGACCATCACCGCAGAGGGGGTGGAGACGGAAGAGCAGGCGGCGATGCTGCGGGAGTTCGGCTGCCCGCAAGTACAGGGCTTCCTCTACGGCTATCCGGGCGTGGCCGAGCAGCCCTCAAAGTCCAACACCGAAAAAGTCACGCGGCTCGACACGCGAAGCAGCGCGGCCTGATCCTGGCGCTGGCGTCTTGCGTTCGCGGCTCAATGGGGCGCATTGAGGAGAGCGCCCCACGACGGTCCTTGCGCGTTGGAGCTCGCCGGGCGTCCACCAAGGAAGAGCTTGGAGGACTTGCCGCGCGCGAAGAGGGGCCTCTTCTGCGGCGATGACCGCACCACCCTGGGCGCCGGCTTCACGACCTTGGCCAGCACTTTCGCCTGAACCCTCGACTTTGCTTTCCGATCGTGTGTGCCGGCGGCAGGCTTGATCTCTGCCGGCGCGGCCTTTTCCTTTTCCTCGGCGGCCGGCTCGGTTTCGGGGCTGACCTTGGCAAGCGCGTCGGGCGTCTCGCCGCTCGATTCGGATTCGGCGGGCAGCGCCGCGGTCTCATCGTCGGCTGCCGGGCTTACCGAGGAGACGTCGGGCAGGATCGGCTGCGGTGCAGCGGACGAACCGACATCAACCTCGATGTTGACCGGTTTTGGAGGAGTTCGCTGCCGGGCCCCGGCAGGGTAATCAGGAGCGGGAGCAGGAAGGCAAGAGCGATCAGGTGAACGGCGATGGCGCCAATCGCGAAAATTGGAAGCTTTGGTCGGTGGCGTTTGCTCACGGGGGCGGATGGCGAGCCTTGGTCGATGCACTCCTCCAGAACGCCCTACCCGAGTTAGCTGAGTTGGCCTCCCCTGTACAACCCTCTAGCTCTCCATGACGATTTGCGGGGCAGGACGCGCGCCGCCTTTGGCACGCTCGAGCTCGGCAAAAGCGCGCGTGGCGACCTCGCGAAAGGCCGCCGCCGCGGGGGACTTGGGATCGGTCGCCACAAGGGGACGTCCCGCGTCGGAAGTCTCGCGGATCTCGAGCGTGAGCGGTACCTCGCCCAAGAATGGAACGCCGAGCCTTTCCGCATCTTTCCGCGCGCCGCCATGGCCGAAAATGTCGGAGCGCCCGCCGCAATGGGGGCAGATGAAGGTGCTCATGTTCTCGACGATGCCGAGCACCGGCACGTTCACCTTGCGGAACATGGCGAGCCCTTTGCGCGCATCGATGAGCGCGAGATCCTGCGGGGTAGAGACAATGACGGCGCCGGCGAGCGGCACTTGCTGCGCCATGGTGAGCTGCGCATCGCCGGTGCCCGGAGGCATGTCGACCACGAGCACGTCGAGCTCGCCCCAGGCGACGTCCTTCAGCATCTGCGACAGAGCCGACATCACCATCGGCCCGCGCCAGATCATCGGCGTCTCCTCATCGACGAGGAAGCCCATCGACATCACTTTCAGCCCATAAGCCTCCATGGGCTTAAGCTTGTTGTCGGCGACCTGCTGCGGCTGCCCCTTCAACCCGAGCAGGCGCGGCATCGAGGGACCGTAGATATCGGCGTCGAGCACGCCGACGCGAAGCCCCATCTCCTTCAGCCCGAGCGCGAGATTGACCGCGGTGGTCGATTTGCCGACGCCGCCCTTGCCGGAGGCGACGGCGATGATGTTGGCAACGCCGGGCACACCGCCGGGGCGGTGGCGCGCATCGCGGGCGGCGCCCGGCCTGGCGAAGGACTGAGACGGCGCGGCACCTCCCCCGTTCCCGCCAGTGGTCCGCGCGGCACCTGGCGCCCGGTCGGCGGTCAGCGTCACGCCGACCCCTTCCACGCCAGGAACGGCAGACACCGCCTTCTCGGCAGCCGCGCGCAAGCCTTCGAGCTCCTTGGCGCGAGACGGGTCGACGGAGATGGAGAAATAGACTTTGCCCTTGTGGATCACGACCTCGGAGACGAGGCCGAGAGAGACGATGTCGTCGCGGAGGTCGGGGCCCTTGACGCGCTTAAGCGCCTCGAGCACACGCTCTTTGGTGAGAAGTTCGGTCATGCCGCTTATTTAGGCCTGCTTTGCCCCAAGACCAACTGTCTCGTGACGGAGAAGCGCCGGCTTACGGCACAAAACAGCCCGAACCGCTGCAGCTCTTGAGCCTCTGGTTAGGCTGCGGAGCGAAGCGAGCCGGTCCGCGTAGCGCGCCTGGCCGGCTTCGTTGCGAAGCTCCAGCGGGTCTTTGGCAAGATCGAACAGCTGCTCGAAACCGCTGTCATATCTTACATATTTCAGCTTTTCGGTGCGCACCCCGGTGTAGCGGCCGCTTGGCTTCTGGACGTGGCTGACGGGACTTTCGAAGAGGATCGCGCTCCGCCACGGCGCGTTGGCATCGGCGAAGAGCGGTGTAAGCGAGCGGCCGTCGAGCGGATAGCCCGGCGTTGCGCCGGCGAGCTCGGCGATGGTCGCGACCACATCGAGATTGTTCACCAGAGCGTCGCGCGTCTCGCCCTTCGGAATGCCGGGGCCGCGCATGACGAGCGGGACCTTGATCGATTCTTCGAAGGCGGCAGACTTTCCGATTAGCCGGTGCTGGCCATAGAGGAACCCGTTGTCGGAGGTGTAGACGATCAAAGTGTCGTCGAGCTTGCCCGCCTGCTTCAGCGACTGGACCACGGCCTCGACGAGATCATCGACCGACTGCAGCGTCTGAAGCTCGGCGCGATAGGCCTTGGTCAAATTCGCCTTGGTCACCCCTCTGACCGCGCTCGTCTTCGCCTTGTGGCGCCCGTCTTTGGTGTTGAAGGACGGGCCGGTGGGGAGGCTCACATCCTCGAAGGCACGGGCATAGCGCCGCGCGGGGATGGCGCGGACCCCTTGCGCATGCACCGCCTTGGTGGCGATCAGCATGAAGAACGGATCCGGCTTGGATGCCTGCTCGGCGATGAAGCGGGTGGCGCGCTCTTTCAGCACGTCGGTCGAATAATCGCTCTGCCGATGGTCGAAATGCAGGATGGTGCCGTTCTCGTTGACGGCATAGTCGAAATAGCGCGCACGCCACTCGGTGAAGGCGTACCACAGCGCCCAGCCCGGGGGCACCCAATCGCGCGGATTGCCGACATTGGGACCTTTGAGATCGACGTTGGCGAGATTGCCGGCCCAGGCGAGCAGAGCGCCAAAGTTGCTTTCCTGCCCGTAGCGATTGACATATTTGCCGAGAAACGAGGTCTTGTAGCCTGAGCGATCGAGCCAGACCGGCAGCGCGTTCGCTTCCTTGTCCTTGAAGGCCTCCCAGCCGCCGCCGTCGACGGGGTTGTTGGCCTTGATGCCGGTGTTGTGGGCCGAGAGCCCGGTGAGGAACGAGGCGCGACTCGGCGCGCAAAGCGACAGATTGACAAAGCTGTTGGTGAAGGTGAGCCCCTGCTCGGCAAGGAGCGCATGGACTTTCGGCATGTAGGCCATCGACCCGGTGTCCTCCTGATCGTCGGTCAGGATCACGACGATATTGGGAGCAGCCTCGGATGCCGAGGCCGAGGCGAGCAGGAGAGCGAGGGCAGCGAAAAGGCGCATGGATGTTCGGGGGAGGCCCTAGACCTCCGCAAGCTCGGGGAAGAGCAGCGGGAGGGTGTCGATCTTCTTCCAGCCCACCCCCTCGCCGACGATCTCGGTGCGGAGGTCGTGGAAATAGGCGTCAAGCACGGCGGCGCGCTCCTCGGCGAGAGGTGGCCGGCAATAATCCTCCTCCTCCCACACCGCGACGCCGTCGCGCCTCAGCCGCGCATTGCGGAGCGCATGCGTGAGCGCACGGCCGAACGGCTTCATGTCGAGAAACGCATCGGCAGCGAGACGCTCGCCAAGTTCTTCCATGAGGTCGTGGTTCGGCACGGCAGAGACCAAATAGAACGCCAAGCGCTCGCTCCTTTTCAGCACGGCCCTGGAATAGTTCCGGCGATCAATATGACCCAATTGCGGAAAGATACTGGCAGCCAATGCGGTACCCCGCCGCATCCTTAAGCCCTCCCTGTCATCGCCCGGCTTGACCGGGCGATCCGGTAATCGGCGCCGTGTATTTGTCGCTAGCCACGGTGGTTACCGGATGCCCGCTTTCGCGGGCATGACAAAGAGGGCAAGCATCATCGCCTCGCCGCGCTCGCGCGCGAGGGCATGTCAAATAGCGAGGACTGCGGGGCACCGAGCAACCGCAATTCCTTCTCGAGAGTAAGGGCAGCCTCCCGGCGCCCCGCACGCGCTCAAGTAGCGCCAGCGATAGCGCAACCCGAAACGCTGGCGGCGATATTGAAGCCCGGGCCACAGCTTACCGCTCAAAGTCCTTCGCGCGATCTCTCGCGCCAAGGCCGAAGGCCGGACGAAAGCCCGGCGTGTGGTGTTGGACCCCTAAGGCTGGTCCGTTATCCGCCGTGGGCAGCGAGCCAGGAACACACGTACGACCCGCCGCTCGTTCCACGGCACCTCAGGCGCCGCAGTCCCTCGCCCCGAGACACAGACGGTCTGCAGCTCGCGTCCTCATGGACGAAGGATGGGCGAAGTGTAACGCGGGCGCGAGCGGCGGGGATAAGTGGCGCCGATCTTCGTCCGCTTCGTGCCAATAGCGGCTATCGGAATTGAGCGGCCTTCAAGATAGGATCATAGTCTTTCTAGCGCGGCGGCCCGCGCCAACAAACAGCCAGGGACAGTGCGCACTGCACCCGGATCCCACTGAGCTTTAGGCCCCAGCTCGGCGCAACCCAAACGCCGGAGGCAAACGATGAAAAGCATTTGGTGCGCATCGCTCTCGATCGTGCTGATGACCAGCGCTTACGCCGCCTCATTGCCCGGCGATAGCGTGGAGGGGAAGCGCCTGCTCGACGCCAACTGCATGGCATGCCACCAGACCGACATCTTCACGCGCAAAGACCGAAAGATTCAGGCGTTGGATGCGCTCAAAGAGCAGTTGATTGTCTGCAGTCGCGCGGCCAAAAAGGAGTTCTCCGCGAGCGAAATGCAGGACCTCCTCAAATACTTGAACGACCAGTTTTATCACTTCCAGTAGGCCCGGCGCTGGTCGCGCGTTGACGCGAGTCCGAGAAGCGGCGAGACGTAAGGCGAGGATCGGAGTATGATGCAACGCAAATCGTCGCGGCTCGCTCGCGACTAGCGGCCTAATCGACCTTAGCCACGGGTGGCCCGCGGCCCTCGAACGTCACGTTCAGGAGGAGCCAACATGGCCAGCCAGGACCATATCCGAAACCCCGTCGAGTGGAGTTGGGGTCAAATCTCGCTTGCGGCTTCGGCCGTGGGCTCGCTTCCGCGTTCGCTGCGGGGGAGCGAAGCGAGCCGGCACGCCGCGCTGCCGGCAGTCCGGCGCATCACCACCGCCGATCTCAAGGATGCCCTTATCAAGGGTGCCGACGATTTCGCCGCGTATCGAACCGACGTCGTCTTCCTTTGCCTCATCTACCCGATTGCCGGGCTCGCTCTGTTATGGCTGAGCTTCGGCTACGACATGCTGCCGCTCGTGTTTCCGCTCGCGTCGGGCTTCGCGCTGATCGGCCCGGTCGCGGCAGTGGGCCTCTATGAAATGAGCCGCCGGCGCGAGCGGGGCGCAAGCGTCACCTGGCTGGATGCGTTCGGCGTGATCCACGCGCCCGGGTTCGGTGCGATCTTCGTGCTGGGCTTGGCGCTGGTGGCGATCTTTCTCTTCTGGCTGTACGCCGCCGATCTCATCTACCAGGCCACGTTAGGACCCGAGGCGCCAGCCTCGATCGCCGCGTTCGTGCGGGACGTGTTCACCACAAGAGCGGGCTTGGAGATGGTCGTGGTGGGCGTGGGCGTCGGCTTCCTCTTCGCCGTGCTGGTATTGGCGATCAGCGTGGTTTCGTTTCCGCTGTTGCTCGATCGCGACGTCGGACTTCTCACGGCAGTACGGACGTCGATCCGCGCCGTGGCTGCGAACCCGGAGACGATGGCCATCTGGGGGCTGATCGTCGCGGGCAGCCTCGTGATCGGGTCGCTCCCCGCCTTCCTCGGTCTCATCGTCGTCGTGCCCGTGCTTGGGCACGCCACCTGGCACCTCTATCGGAAGCTGGTGCGGTGAGGTGGCGCTACCACCACGGTGCGTTTTGCAGGATGTCGTGCGGGCCCTCGACGCTTAGACCCGAGCGCGCCAGCCAATAGGCCGATCCGAGGCAGACGACCGCCCCGACCAAGAAGAACGCGCCGAGGCCGAGCATCCATTTGCTCTTGCCGCCGAGCTCGGACGCGCGCGTTTCCTCCGATTTGACGCTGATGAGGAAGCGCTGCCCTTTCGCACCCGGCGGAGGCGCGCCGATGCAGCGGTCCTTGCCGACCACGCCAAGCACATAGATCTCGGCATCGAGGGGCAAGTGTGTCTCAGTGTAGCGAAAGCCGAGCGTGCGAGCGTTGCCGGTGCCATCGTTGATCGCCGTCTGCATCAGGCTCTCGTTCCCAGTTTCCTCGCCATGAGCATCGTAGCGATCGACGGCGGCAATCCCCTCGACGATCGCCGCCTCGGGCGAGACGAGCGCCCTGCCGCTGGCATCCTCGATCTCGAAGGTCGCGAACAGCGTGCTCGATTTGACGATCTCGGTCTTGTGCGCACGGTAGGAGGTCTGGCGCTTGGCGTCGTATTCGAACACCTCGTACTCGCGCTCGACGGTGGCAGCGAAATGGGCGCAAGGGCTCTGCGACAGCTCGGCGGTGAGCGGAGAGGTGCAGCGGAGCCGGCCCTTGACCTCGACCAGGCTTCCCGGCGGGAGCTTGGCGACATCGGCCGCGGGCGTCGTCTCGGTCGCGCGCATCAGCGCCATGTCGTTATGGGAATTGCGCCAGCTCCACAGCAGGAATCCGGCCGTGGGGACGAGCAGCGCCCCAATCAGCACCAGCCACGCCACCATGCGCCCCTCCTTCGTTCGGCAGCCCGCCTTCGATTCGCCTGCACGATAGATAGCGTTTTGCGGCTCTCAATGGGAGACCCCAGGGCGACCTCGGCGGCAGCACGTCGTGTAGGACCTTGCCATCAACGGTTCCTCGTAGTACGTTTTTGCCATGATCCGGTCCTGGCGCAACCGTGCCAGCCGCAAAGTCTGGGAAGGCGGAGAGCCGCACCAGTTCCGCGGTCTCGACTTCGAGATGGCGGTGGATTTGCTCTTAGCGCTAAACGTCGCCAAGTCGCTGAAGGACCTCAGCCCGCTCAAGAGCGTTGGACTTCACAAGCTCAAGGGCAAACGCAGAAAGCAATGGGCGATGACGGTGAACGCGCGCTGGCGCATCTGCTTCGAGTTCAGCAAGGGCGATGCCTATGAGGTCGAAATCGTCGACTACCATGAGGGATAATGCCATGACCCCTGCTGTGCATCCCGGACGGCTGCTGAAACGAGAGCTAACCGCGCGCGGATTGAGCGCGAGCCGGCTGGCGCTCGACCTTGGCGTACCATCCGGGCGTATCACCGATATTCTCAACGGACGCCGGTCTATCACTGCCGATACTGCTCTCAGGCTCGGCCGCTATTTCGGCAACCCCGCCCAGTTTTGGCTCGACCTGCAAAGCCAATACGATATTGCCGTAACCGAGCGGGAGCGCGGAAACGAGATCGCGCGGCGTGTTCGTCCGGCTGACGCGGCCTGACGGGCAAGGCCGCCGACCCCTCACGGCCAAAAAAATCATGACAGAAGCGTGAACCGATTCGCGATCGTCGAGTTTGCATGAGGGGCGCGAGCGCCCGGGGCTCGCCAATGGGGACCTGGCCCGGGCTCAATGAGGGAAAGCCGTGGCCGAAAACGGCCAAAGCGGCAGAGGCCTTGAGTGTTTGGCGTATCGAAAAAGGGCTTCGATCAAGCCTTCCTTAACCCTGTTCTTGCTATTGATAGCAGGCCACGGCCAAGCGCCCTAGCGTCTGCCCGGCAAGCCACTTCCACACACGAATGCGAGGGGAAAAATGCGCGTTGTGGCCGGTTCGGGAGTTACGAGGGATTTGAGACAAATCGAGCTCGATCGGCATATCGAGATGGTGTTGCGCTTCATCGCGCACGCCAAGGATGACGGCCCGGGCCCGCGCGCCATCACGCTCATCCTGCGCTCGGCAAGCTCGTGTCCCGCCAAGGCGCTCGTGTCGATGAAGGATGAGCTGGCAAGCGCCGGCTTTTGCGCCAAAGCGATTCTCGCCAAGCTCGATGCGGAGGAGGAGCTGCGCGAGCTGTTCGCGTGCCTCTCCGAATTGGCGCCAGAAATGAAGCCTTGCGAGCTGATGCGCTGGGCGCGCAATCCACGCCTGCTCGATGCCCACGAGCAAGTAACTTACGGCGCCACCATGGTGTGGACGGGAGACGCCATGCGCCGCGACGCCGACAAGCGGAACGCGCTCGCTCTGTTCGACGAATTGGAATCGGAAAGAGTGAGACTAGGGCGCCAAGCCTTCGCGGCGATCTGGTCGGCCTCCTCACCGGTGCCGGAGCGCCTCCTCGGCTCCGCGACGGCAAAGCTCTCAGCCTCTCATGAAGCAGAGCCCGACGCGCCCATGACGGTGCTCCGCCGGGGCTTCCAGGGCTGGCCGCTTATCAGGCATTAGCCGCAACGCTCGCGCCCATCCCGGGACGTTGTTTCTTGCCGTCGTTTAACGTGACGGGCCGGCGCTTTCGCTATAGGCTCGCGGGCGTCGTAGCAGTGTCTTTCGCCTTGAGCCATGACCACGCGCAACACGCTTTGCCGCAGAGTTCCGTCCGGCGCAACGTCCCTCCCCAGCATCGTCGATAGGAAAGACCGGCAATGAACCGGCGCGACTTCATGACATGCGCGGTCTGCGCGGGCCTTGCGAGCACGGTGGGGACGGTCGCCGCCTTCGCCGGCGACGACGACGCCGGCCCGATCAGCGTCGGCGGGACCCAATACGTGAACCGCAAGGCGTTCGTGTCGAGCGGGCGGCGCTGCGGCACGCCGGTGCCGTCCCTCTACGATATCAGGCGCACGCAGCGTGTCCGCTCGGCGCTGCGCAGCAACAATATCGAGTTCAACACCAAGACCGTCGTGCCGGTGCATTTCCACATCATTCATGACGGGACGCACGGCAATCTGCCGGACCATCAGCTCGAGGCGCAGATCGCTCTGCTCAACCAGGTCTATGAGCCCGCCCTGATCGAGTTCCAGCAAGTCAGCGTCGACCGCACCAAGAACCCCAAATGGTATCGCGTCGGCATCTCGACGCCTGAGGAGGCGTCGATGAAGGCCGAACTCGGCAAGGCGCCGGACCGCTCGCTCAATCTCTACACGGCCGATTTGCCCGACGGACTGCTCGGCTGGGCGACCTTCCCGTGGTATCTCGGGGCCTATCCGGTGATGGACGGCGTCGTCATCAACCAGATGTCGTTGCCCGAGTCGCATCAGCAATCGCCCTACAATCTCGGCATGACGGCCGTGCACGAGATCGGCCATTGGTGCGGGTTGTTCCACACCTTCGAGAACGGCTGCAACGATCCGGGCGACGAGATCTCCGACACGGCCTACGAGCAGAACTCGGCGGCGGGCTGTCCGCTCGGGCAGAAATCCTCGTGCCCGGACGAGGCAAGGTTCAATCCGGTCGAGAACTACATGGATTACTCCGACGATGCCTGCATGAAGCAGTTCACGCCGCTTCAGTTCCAGCGCATCAAGGACATGGTCGGCTATTACCGCTACCAATTGCAGCCGGCTGTCCACCGCTCGGCGTTGCTCGAGCGCTTGCGCGAAGAGTTGGAGTGATCGTGCTCCGCATCGTCATGGCCGCGATTGCCGTCATCGCGTGCACGGGGCCGGCACTCGCCTTCAAGAACCTGCAAGGATGCGACATCGTCATGGCCACCTCGGGCCAAGCGCCCTTCACCGTCGCGCCCGACGCGTGGCAGGCTTACCGCGACGACGTCCGCAGCATTCTGAGCACGCCGGCCTCGACGGTCGACGACCTCACGGCTGCGGCAGACCTGCTGGTTGCGGCGCAGATGACGCTGCTGCAGCCGATCACCGATGCGGACACCTACCGGGATTATCTCTTGGGCGAGAGCTGCCACGTGCTCAAGACGCTTACTCCGGAAGGCATCGATGCCGCGCTTGCGGCGGCCGATCCCGCCACGCCCGCGTCCACCTTGCAGACCGCGCGCGCAATCGCCAACGCGGCCCGGACGCAAGTCACGACGATCACGCGCTCGGCCAAGTTCCGCTCGGGCCGCGACCAGACCCTGCTCTCCGCGCGCTATTATTGCTTCGCCGCCGGCACCCTCCAGGCGCTCGTGTCCCCCGCCAAACTCGCCAGCATCAATCTTGGCAGCTACGGGACGACCATAGGCTGCAAGGATGCGGGCAGGGTAGAATAGGGCTCGCGGGACCCACCATGGAGGTTTCGACGATGTTGCGACGTCTCGCTCTTGCCGTGCTCTTCCTCGCCGCGCCCGCAGCCTATGCCGCCGATGACGGCCCCTACCTGTTCGATCTGTTGAAGCAGCCGGCTTATCTTTCCGCATGGAAGGCGATGCTCGCCGGCGAATTGGTTCCCTCCTGGGTGAGCAAATACGCCAAGACGTTCGACGGCCCGTCCTCGCCGTCAAAGACGGTGACGGTCGGCGAAGAGGCCTATACGCTCGGCTGGGTGTGCAAGGCCCATGATTGCGGCGACAACCAGCTTCACGTGCTGTTCGCGCCGCCGGGCAAGCAAGCCTGGGGCCTGCTCGTCACCGGCTCGAACCAGAAATGGCTCGGGCATCCTGACGCCGCCATCCAGGCCGCGATCACCAGCAATATGAACCAGTGACGGTGCTACCATGTCGAAAATGACCAGAGTCTGAAAGACATCATCGCTCGCGCGGAGACGTGGCCGAAACCGGTGCAGGACGAAGCGGTGGAGATCCTGCTCGCGATCGAGCAAGGCCATAGCGGCAATTACGAGCTGACGGCAGACGATAGGGTCGCGCTTGCGCAGAGCGCAGAGGACGTGAAGGCGGGCAGGTTCGCGGCCGACGCCGAGGTCGCGGCGTTTTTCGGCACCAGGTTGCTCAGCGCCTAACTGTTATCTCCGCTCCCCCCTTGTGGGGGAGCACGCGCGCCTATTTGGGCGCGCGGAGGGGGGTAAACGTACCGGCGAGTTTTTGCATTTGACCCCCCTCCCTGTTCCTCCCCTCAAGGGGGGAGGGGAAACCACGCGGCGACCGATCGAAGAATACTGAGCGACCGCGCAATGTTGCGCCGATGCGGCGTGGCGGGGCTGGCTCGCTGCCTCTATTGTAGCCACTGTCGTACCTGACCTGTCCCCGGTACAGGTCCTCTGAGGGTGACGTTGTGGATGAGGCTGAACAGCTCGCGCCGCTCTGCTTCGTGCTGATGCCGTTCGGCAAGAAGCTCGACGCCGCGGGGCGCGTGACCAATTTCGACGCGGTGTACGAGAAGGTCATCGCGCCGGCGGTGGCGCGCGCAGGACTCGAGCCGATCAGGGCCGACGAGGAGAAGATCGGCGGCACCATCCACAAGCCGATGTTCGAGCGGCTGATGCTCTGCCAATACGCGGTGGCCGATATTACCGGGGCCAATCCCAACGTGTTCTACGAGCTCGGCATCCGCCACGCCATGCGGCCGCGCTCGACGGTGATCGTGTTCGGCGAAGGCACGGTGCTGCCGTTCGACATCGCTCTCGTGCGCGGCATCGCCTACAAGACCGACGGCTTGGGCGAGCCGGCCGGCGCCGATGCCGTCATCGCCGCGATCGCCGACCAGCTCGTTGCCGCGCGCGGCAACCCGCATGACGACAGCCCGATCTTCCAGCTCATCGAGGACATGCCGCGCACGGAAGTCGATCACAGCAAGACCGACTCTTTTCGAGCGCAATACGACTACTCGAAGAAGTACAAGGACCGCCTGCGCGCGGCGGTGAGACAAGGCGCCGACGCGGTGCAGGCGATCGCGAGCGAGCCTGCGCTCGGCAATCTGCTCGAAGTCGAATTGGGCGTCGTGGTCGACCTGTTCCTGTCGCTCCGCGATGTGAAGGCGCACAAAGCGATGATCGATCTCTACGAGCGCATGCCGCTGCCATTGCAGCGCGCCAAGATGATGCGCGAGCAGCTCGGATTCGCGCTGAACCGCGAGGGCCGCTTCGCCGACGCCGAGAAGGTGCTTTCCGAGGTGATCGCCGAGTTCGGTCCGTCGAGCGAGACCAACGCGCTGCTGGGGCGCATCTACAAGGACCGCTGGGACCTCGCCAAGAAGGAGGGGCTGCCGGAGGCGCGCGCGCTGCTCAAAAACGCGATCGACGCTTACCTCGCCGGCTTCGAAGCCGATTGGCGCGACGCCTATCCCGGCATCAACGCGGTGACGCTGATGGAGATGATGGCGAAGCCTGACCCGCGCCAAGCTCAAATCTTGCCCGTGGTGCGTTACTCGGCTTGGCGCAAGGCGGCACGCGCGCCCGATTATTGGGACCATGCCACATTGCTCGAGCTTGCCGTGCTGGCGCGCGACGAAGACGATGCCGGGGAGAAACTCGGCGAGGCGCTCTCGGTCGCGCGCGCCTCGTGGGAGCTCGAAACGACGGCGCGCAATTTGCGGCTGATCCGCGAGATGCGCGAGGGACGCGGCGAGGATACCGCGTGGCTCAAGCGCCTCGAGGATACGCTACGAGAGCGCGCCCAGCGCCTCGAAGCCGCCAAGGCCGCGGGGTGATCCGGCCTCATTTCGCCATCTCACGTCAAGCCCGGCGATGACGTGGAATTGAGAGGCTCGTAATGGCGATCGCAGCGACGATGAAGGCGATGGTGTTGGATCGGGCGAAGACGCCGCTTCACGCGGCCGAGCTGCCGGTGCCCAAGCCGGGGCCGCATCAAGTGCTGATCAAGGTCGCGGCGTGCGGGGTGTGCCGCACCGATCTGCATGTCTTCGACGGCGAGCTCGAGCATCCCAAGCTTCCGCTCGTGCTCGGCCACGAGATCGTGGGACACATCGAGGCGCTCGGCGAGGGCGTCGAAGGCTTCAGCATCGGGATGCGCGTCGGCGTGCCGTGGCTCGGCTACACCGATGGCACCTGCTTCTATTGCCACGAAGGCCGCGAAAATCTCTGCGATCACCCGCGCTTCACCGGCTATCAGATCGACGGCGGCTACGCGCAATACACGGTGGCCGACGTGCGCTACGTCTTTCCCATCCCCGAAGGCTATAGTGACGCTGAGGCCGCGCCGCTGCTGTGCGCCGGGCTGATCGGCTACCGCTCGCTCAAGCTCGCGGGCCCCGGCAAGCGCCTCGGCATCTACGGTTTCGGCGCGGCGGCCCATATCGTGGCGCAGGTGGCCCGCCATGAGGGGCGCGAGGTCTATGCCTTCACGAGGGCAGGCGACAAACGCGCGCAGGACTTCGCGCGCGAGCTTGGCGCCGTGTGGGTCGGAGGCTCCGACGAGATGCCGCCCGAGCCGCTCGATGCGGCCATCATTTTCGCCCCGGTCGGCGCGCTCGTCCCGGCGGCGCTTCGGGCCGTGCGCAAAGGGGGCGTGGTGGTGTGCGGCGGCATCCACATGAGCGACATCCCGAGCTTCCCTTATGACATCCTGTGGGAGGAGCGCGTGGTCCGCTCGGTCGCCAATCTCACGCGGGACGATGCGCGCGAGTTCCTGGCGCTCGCGCCGAGGGTGCCGGTCAAGACCACGGTGGTGCCGATGCCGTTAGCGGAGGCCAACGAGGCGCTCAAACGCCTGCGCGAGGGCGAGCTGACCGGCGCCGCAGTGCTGATCCCCTGACGATCATCACGCCTGCGACGTCAAACGACAGCCTCATGCTGAGGAGCGCCCAAGGGTACGTCCTTCGAGACGGCCCGCGTCCCGCAGCCGCTCAGGGCGAGGGCTTTTCCTTGCCGATCTGGATGTCGACGCCCTTGTCCTTGGAGATCTCACCCTGGAAGCCGGGCACGTCGATCTTCACCACGTTGCGGTGGGTGCGCTGATAGTAGACGTAGCCCGCCACGATCAGGGCGACCACCACCACGCCCAGCACGAAGGCAAGCACCGGATTCAGTCCTCTTTGGGCTGCCATAGCGTCCTCCTAGCCTCTGATTTATGGGCGGAACGCGTTGCCGGCCTCTGCGTTCCGGATTAGGCCCCACGCCTAAACAGCGCAATCGGCAGGTCACCTCTTGACGCGGGTCAAGGCGGAGGCGCAGCATTCCCCCAGAAAAACCATAAAGCGGCTTTCGTCCAAGGGAGAAAACAATGCTTCATCAGGTCATCGAGACTCTGAATGCACGCGTGGCCCTGCGGTCGCGCTACGACAATTTCATCGGCGGCAAGTGGGTGGCGCCGGTGGCTGGTGCCTATTTCGACAATATCAGCCCGATCACCGGCAAGCCGGTGTGCCAGATCGCCCGCTCGCAAGCGGCCGATATCGAACTTGCGCTCGACGCGGCGCATAAGGCGAAGGATGGCTGGGGCAAGACCGCGCCGGCCAAGCGCGCCGAGGTCCTGAACAAGATCGCCGACCGCATGCAGGAGAACCTGTCGGTTCTGGCGGCGGTCGAGACCATCGACAACGGCAAGCCGATCCGCGAGACGAGCTTCGCCGATATCCCGCTCGCCATCGATCATTTCCGCTATTTCGCCGCCTGCATCCGCGCGCAGGAAGGCACTCTCGGCGAGCTGGATCACGACACGGTCGCCTATCACTATCACGAGCCGCTCGGCGTGGTCGGCCAGATCATCCCGTGGAACTTCCCCATCCTCATGGCCTCGTGGAAGCTCGCTCCGGCTCTGGCTGCCGGCAATTGCGTGGTGCTGAAGCCGGCCGAGCAGACGCCGATGTCGATCATGGTGCTCATGGACATCGTCGGCGATCTCCTGCCCCCGGGCGTGCTCAATGTGGTCAACGGCTTCGGCGTCGAGGCCGGCAAGCCTCTCGCCCAGAACAAGCGCATCTCCAAGGTGGCGTTCACCGGCGAGACCACGACGGGCCGGCTCATCATGCAATATGCGAGCGAGAACCTGATCCCGGTCACGCTCGAACTCGGCGGCAAGTCGCCCAACATCTTCTTCGCCGACGTGATGGCCGAGGACGACGACTTCTTCGACAAGACGCTCGAAGGCTTCACCATGTTCGCGCTGAACCAGGGCGAGGTGTGCACCTGCCCGTCGCGCGCGCTGGTACAGCGCTCGATCTACGACAAGTTCATGGAGAAGGCGATCGCGCGGGTGAAGAAGGTCAAGCAGGGCAACCCGCTCGAGGCCGACACCATGATCGGCGCGCAGGCCTCCAACGATCAGCTCGAGAAGATCCTCTCCTACATCGACATCGGCAAGAAGGAGGGCGCCAAGCTTCTGACCGGCGGCGAGCGCACCGAGCTCAATGGCGAGCTGGCTGGAGGCTATTACGTCGAGCCCACAGTGTTCGAGGGCAACAACAAGATGCGCATCTTCCAGGAAGAGATCTTCGGGCCCGTGCTGTCGGTCACGCCGTTCGACGATGAAGAGGAGGCGCTTCAGATCGCCAACGACACGCTGTACGGGCTCGGCGCCGGCGTATGGACGCGCGACATCAATCGCGCCTATCGCATGGGCCGCGGCATCCAGGCCGGGCGGGTGTGGACCAATTGCTTCCACCTCTACCCGGCGCATGCGGCCTTCGGCGGCTACAAGAAATCGGGCATCGGCCGCGAGACGCACAAGATGATGCTCGATCACTACCAGCAGACCAAGAATGTGCTGGTGAGCTACAGCCCGAAGGCACTCGGCTTCTTCTAGAAACGCGGCGCCCATCGGCGCATGAATTGAGACCCGGCCTGCAAATGCAGCGCCGGGTCTCGTTGTTTCGGGCTATGCACGCGTCCTATGGGCAGTACCAGAACGGTCCGACCACGACGCAGCCCAGTGTCTGCCAGTTGTAGGGCCGCACGACGTAGCGGTGACCCCAATAGCGATTTCCGTACCAGTATTTCCCATTTACGTAGCGCGGATGACCATGGTGGTGGTGATGGTGATGGCCATGCCCATGTCCGTGTCCGTGGCCGTGACCATGACCATGACCATGACCATGACCATGACCATGACCGCCTTTTCCTTTCTTCGACACCTGCACGAGATCGCTCGAACCAGGATGCGGCATCTGTACGGTGGGCAGCGCCCACGCCGCAGTGGTGAAGGTGAGCAATACAATCGCGCCGGCGAAAGCGAATTTTTTCATCCCTATCGTCTCCTTTCCTCAAAGGAACGGAACGGGTGAGTCATGCTTATGTTCCTCGGCAATCACCTTCGCGGCGCCGTCACGTCATGAAGATTGCGGGCGCGCCGGGGCGAATTCGCGCTATACTGGCATGATGGTCGAAAGAGTGCTCGCAACAGACGCCACGCTCGATCTGATCGAGCGGTTGAAGCGCATCCATGGACCGTTGATGTTCCATCAGTCCGGCGGCTGCTGCGACGGCTCGGCGCCGATGTGCTTCCCCAAAGGCGAGTTCCGCGTCGGCGGCAATGACGTCTATCTCGGCGAGATCGCCGGCTGCCCGGTCTATATGGATGCCGACCAGTTCGACTATTGGAAGCACACCCAGCTGATCATCGACGTGGTGCCGGGCCGCGGCCATGGTTTCACGCTCGAGGCGCCGGAAGGCTTACGCTTCCTGACGCGGAGCCGCGTGTTCACCGACGAAGAGGCGGACGCGCTGGCAAAGGCTAGCGCTTAGTTACTGTCGGCGCCCCAGAGCCGGCCGAGCCTTGCCGGCAAGACCATCGTCATTGCCGATGACGATCCGATCATCGTCGAATATCTCGAGCTTCGCTGCCGCCATCTCGACCTCAAGGTGGAAACTGCCTATGACGGGCTTCGCGCGGTGCTCAAAGTCGCCAAGGCGAGGCCCGACCTGCTCATCCTCGATCTCGGTCTGCCCGATGTCGAGGGTTTCCGGGTGATGGAGCGGCTGTCAGATCCGAAATTCGCTCCCGTCCCGGTGATCGTTCTGACCGGCCGGTCCGACGATGAAGCGATCACGCGCTGCAAGGATCTCCATGCCTATTACGTGCATAAGAGCGAGAACACCTGGGACGACCTCGAACCGCTCATATTCGAGATTCTCAAGAGCAAGCCGTCAGAGACCGACAGCGAGGCGCCGCAGTCTCAGCCCACGCACACGCCGCCCATTCTACTGGTCGACGACGACCCGGTGCGGCTCAGGACTCTGACCTACGCACTGCATAAGTATCATTGCGAGGTCATCCAGGGCTCGAACGGCATGCAGGGATTCCTGCTCGCGCTCAAGACGCAACCCGATCTCATCGTCACCGCCTACGACATGGGCCAGGGGAGCGGCAATTACCTGCTCAGCCGCGTGAAGAGCACGGGCTCAACCAAGCGTGTTCCGGTGGTCATCTACACCAGCTCGCCAATGGAAAAGGGACCCGAGCACGCGATCCATCGCGACCTGATCGGCAGGGGTGCGGCAGCCTTCGTCGCACGGCCCCTCGACCCCACGAGCCTCGTCGCCGAAGCGCGCAAGCATATTGCTCTCTCCGTTCAAGGCTGAGGACCGCCCCATCCTTCGCGCCTGGACCGCAATCGCCTGTGACGCGACAGTGATCGTGGAGACGCCCAGCAAAAGGCTGGCGAGACGCGCGCGCCTGATGGCATAGTCGCGCCGACCCAAATCCAAGGATCGGCCACGTCCTCCCGCAGCCCATATCTCTCACGCCGCGACGCGCTCAAGCTCGGCGCCGCGGTTCCTGTCGTGCTCGCCCTCCCACACCTCGCACTCTCGGCGCAGACGGCGGCGGTCGAGGAGCACGCCTTCCTCAAGGTCCGCGACAAGGTCCCTGACCCGGAGACTATCTTCTTCGAGGTGACCTTGCCGGGACAGCAGCCGATCAGGCTCGCGGGCCATTTCTGGTACAACGCCGAGACGGCAAAGGCCGGCATCAAGTGTCCCGCGATCGTCGAATTCAATCCCTACCGGCGGCGCGACGGCACCATGATCGGCGACGCCAAGATGTACCCCTGGTTCGCCTACAACAACTATCTCTGCTTCCGCGTCGACTTGCCGGGCTCGGGCGACTCCGAAGGCGTGCTCACCGACGAGTACGGTGAGGAAGAGCTTCTCGCTTGCATCCAGGTGATCAATCAGATCGCAGCGCATCCCAATTGCGACGGCAATGTCGGCATGATGGGAAAATCGTGGAGCGCGATCAATTCACTGATGCTTGCTGCGCGCAAGGACCGGCCGCCGGCGCTCAAGGCCGTCGTCGTCTGCGACGGTAGCGACGACCGCTACAACGACGACGTCCACTACATGGGCGGGGCGATGATGTTCGACAATGTCAGCTGGCCGTCCTCGATGTGGGGCTGGATCGCGCAGGCGCCCGATCCGGCGATAGTCGGCGATGCGTGGAAAGAGATGTGGAAGGAGCGCATCGACAATGCCGATTTCTGGTTCAAGCAGTGGGCAGGCCACCAGGCGCGCGACGATTATTGGAGCGCCTCCGCCGTGCGCGACCATTATGGCGATGTCGGCGTGCCGGTCTTCATCGTGTCGGGCTGGCAGGACGGCTACAAGAACCCGGTCGAGCACGTGGTCACGGGGCTTACCGAGCTCGGCAAGCCGGTTGCAGGGCTGATCGGCGCGTGGGGACACAAATATCCGTTCAATGGCTATCCGGGCCCGCGCGTCGATTGGCTCAACTACATCGTCGTCTATTGGTGGGACCGATGGCTCAAGGGGAAGACACCGCCGCCCGACGGGCAATGGCCGCAACTCCCGGTGTGGCTCGGGGCCTCGAAGGAGCCGAGCAAGTCGGCTTGCGACGACGAGACCGGCAAATGGGTGGCGGAAGACGGCTACTGGCAGCAGCGGGTCAAGGAGTCCGTGCTTTATCTCCGGCCGAACAGGCAGCTCGGCAAGAAACCGTCATCGCATGCGACGCTCAAGAGTTCGGGCAAGCCGGTGCTCGATACCGAGATGCTCGAGACGAGCTCGTGGGGCGAATGCGGCAATGACGATCTGCCCGGCAATCAGGCGGACTTCGACAAGCAGTCGCTCTATTTCGACAGCGACCGGTTGCGCGAAGACCTCGATGTGTTCGGCGCGCCCGTCGTGACGCTCACCCTGTCGGCCGACCGGCCGATCGCGGCCCTTGCCATCAGGCTGAACGAGGTCAGCCCCAAGACGGGCGGCTCCCACCTCGTCTGCTATCGCTTCTGCAATCTCGCTGACCGGAGCGGCGATCTCGCCAACCCTGAGCGCGTGGTGCCGGGCGAAACCTTCAGCTTCCGCGTGACCCTCAACATGATGGGACACACCTTCAAGAAGGGCTGGCGCTTCCGGCTCGCGATCTCGCCCTCGTTCTATCCCACTCTGTGGGAATCGCCCGAACCCGTGACCATTACGCTGCATACGGGCGAGGTCGACGGCCAGCCCGCGAGCGCGATCACACTGCCCGGCAGGCCTGCGCGAGAGGAAGACAAGCGTGCCGAGGCCCTGCTGCCGAAGAAATCGGCCGGTATCTACGTCAATCCCGACGACTATCTGCCTATTCTCGCCGAGGCGCGGCCGGCGGAGACCACGCGCAAAGCCGAGCCGGTCACCATCAACGGCGAGCCCGGCATCCTCACGCGAAAGGTCTTCGACAGCGGCAAATATCAGTATGGCGGCCCGCTCCAGGGGCTGTGGGTCGACCAGGTGGCCGAGGAGAATTTCGAGATGGTGATCGGCGAGCCCTTATCGCTAAAGGGCTTCACCTCTTCGACCACGATCATGGAACGTCCGGACCAGGGCTTCAGGGCGCGCTCAGAGACCACGACCGATGTTTGGAGCGAGGCAAACGGAACGGGCGGCTACGTGTTCCGCTACCGCGCCACCGTCAAGACCTTCATCGGCCGAACACCGTCAGAAGAGCAGCCCTTCCAAACCAAGACCGTCGAGGGTGTGATCGCGCGGACTTGGATTTGACCGGCTTCGCCGATTTCGCCGGCGTTGCCTCGTCGAGCTTGTCCGTGGTCGCGACAGACTCTGCCTCGGCCGTGGACTTGGTGCCGTTAGCCGACGTCGTCTCGGTGCACTTTTCCGACTTGCCCCCCGGCACGCCAGCCTTCACGGCCGACGTGCCGGCGCCACAAAAGGGTTGGTTTCGACCGACCTCTCGTTCTTGGTCACGCATTGATCGAGCCGGTCGAAGGCGTCAGAGCTCCTGTCGAGGGGAACGCGAATGGTCGCGCCCGCGCCGACGATACTCAGCGCATTCGCGCTGCGGAGAGCGGCCGTGAATTTGTCGTCCTTGACGGCAAACGAGACCGAGCTTGCCTCGGCGGCAATCTCCTCGTCGAAGCTCTTCGGTCCGAGCGCCATCTTGACGGGATAGCTCTTGCCGCGATCGAGCTTCCAGTTCGGCGAGGACAGTTCGAGCGTAAGATCGTCGCCGGTCTTGACGAAGGTCGCGACGATATCGTCGTCGAGCTTGCGGGCGATCGAGCAGCGGTCGAACTTGTCGCCTTGGAAGACAGCCTCGATCTGCCACGGTCCGATCGTGTCGGTCTTGGTATCCTCGGCGGCGGAGGCGCTTATGATGGGAAGTGCAACGCAGAACGGGACTAAGGGAAGCATCGAAATCAGTGCAGTCTTGTGCATGGTTCAGACCCGTCGAGACTGATGACAAAGCTTGAAACGCGATAGGCCGCTTGCGAGTTCCTGGCGCGGTATTTCGCTCTATTGTTCCGGCTGTTACCACGCGACGCGCGCCGGCTTTACGTTTGTCGAAAACCCCTCTGAACACAACATGGGGGAGAGAGGGCGCGGCATCAAGTGGGTCACGTGATGCCGAAGCGGGCCGTAAAGCCGTCTGCCCTCACGCCCTCTCAGGCCGCCTCTCCCCATTGTGTTTGGCTTTTTCTTGGTCTCTGCTCAGACAATCGGCGGGCTGAGACTTAAGGGTGAGCGAGATGACGAGCGACGCCTATGACGTGGTGATCATCGGCGGGGGCAATGCCGCGTTCGGCGTGACCGTGCCGACGCGGAAGGCGGGTTTAAAGGTCGCCATGATCGAGGAGCGCGACCTCGGCGGCACCTGCCCCAATCGCGGCTGCACGCCCAAGAAAGTGCTGGTGGCTGCGGCCCACGCGCTGCACGAGATCGGCCAAGCGCATGTGCATCGCATCAAGGTCGGCAAGCCCAAGCTCGACTGGGCCGGGTTGATCGACCGCGAGAAGGACATGATCTCGGGCATCCCCGATTCGCTGGAAGAGATGCTGCAAGAGCGCGGCGTCGACTTGATCCGCGCGCCGGCCAAATTCATCGGCCCCAACACGGTCGAAGCCGGCGGCAAGACGCTCGAGGCGAAGACCATCGTCATCGCTACCGGCTCGACGCCGCGGCCGCTGCCCCTCCCGGGCGCCGAGCTCATGATCACCTCGGATGACGTCCTGAGCGAGCGGAAATTGCCGCAGAGCGTGGTCTTTATCGGCGGCGGGGTGATCGCGCTCGAGTTCGGACATGTCTATGCGCGCGCCGGCGCCAAAGTCACCATCCTCGAAGTGGTGCCGCGGCTCCTACCCGCGCTCGATGCCGACGCGGTGGAGCAGGTGCGCAAAGATAGCGAGCGGATCGGCATCAAAATCCACACCGGCGTCAAGGTGAAGCGCGTGGAGAAGGGAAACAAGCGGCTGCGCACCATATTCGAGGTCGACGGCAAGGAGATGAACGTCAAGAGCGACCGCGTGGTGAACGGCGCGGGCCGCATCGCCAATGTCGCTACGCTCGACCTCGACGCGGGCAAGATCGCTCACGAAGGATTCCGCGTCGCCGTCGACGAGGCGATGCGCTCGACGTCAAACCCGAGCGTTTATCTTTGCGGCGACGTGCTGGCGGGCCCGCCGCAGCTCTCGCCGATCGCCAACTATGAGGGACGGCTGGTCGGGCGGAACATCGTCGAGGGGCCGAGATACAAGCCGGACTACGCGAGCATCCCCTCTTGCGTCTACACCATCCCGGCGCTGGCGACCGTCGGCCTGTCGGAGGCCAAGGCCAAGGAGAAGGGGCTGAAGGCGCGCGTGCAGGTCAACGACATGGAATATTGGTTCTCGACCCGTACCTTCGCCGAGACGCTCGCCTGGTCGAAGATCATCGTCGATGAGGGAAGCGATGCCATCGTCGGCGCCCATTTCGTCGGTCATGCCGGCGAGGAGCTGATCAACATCTTCGGGCTTGCCATGAAGCATGGCATCACGGCCACGCAGATCCGCGATTTCGTGTTCGCCTATCCGACCTTCTCGGCCGACATCAAGTCGATGCTGTAGCCGCGGGCGCCGCCGCCGAGGCGCGATCGATGTTGTCAGCCATCGCCTTGGCGATCTCGTGCTCACCCATGATGACGAGGCTCGCGCCGTGCTTCACGAGGTGCTCGATCTCGTCCTCGGAATGGGCGCGGGCGATGATGAGAAGATCGGGATGGAGAGCGCGCGCCTGCTGCACCACCTGGCCGCCCTCGAAGGCGTCGGGGATGGCGACGAGCAGGCAGCGCGCCTCGCCGAGATTGGCGGCAGCGATGATCTCGGGGTCGGCGGCATTGCCCGACAGCGCCTCGACGCCTTGCGCCTTGAGGTTGGAGACGATGTCGCCGTTGTCCTCGATGACGAAGAGCGGGATCGAGCGCTCGCGCAGCACCGAGCTGAGATAGCGGCCTACCCGCCCGTGGCCGACCAGAACCACATGGTCGGTAAGACTCGTGGGGCGGATCGGCTCGCGTGGCCCTTGGGCCTCCTCCTTGTCGCCGGTCTCTACCGCCTCCGGCTCGGCGCGCTTGGCGAGCATCACGTCGAGGCCGGCGAACATCAAAGGATTGAGCAGAATGGAGACGATGGCGCCGGCGAGGATGAGATCGCGGCCGGCTTGCGGCAGCAGGAGGAGGGCCACGCCGAGATTGGCGAGGATAAAGGAAAACTCGCCGATCTGGGCAAGCGAGGCCGAGATGGTGAGAGCGGTCGAGTAGGGATAGCCGGCGAGGCGCACGATGGCGAAGGCCGCGATCGACTTGCCGAAGAGGATGATCAGCACGGTGAGCAGCACCGGGACCGGCTCGCGCATGATGATGGAGGGGTCGAACAACATGCCGACCGAGACGAAGAACAGCACGGCGAAGGCGTCGCGGAGCGGCAAGGTCTCCTCGGCGGCGCGCTGGCTGAGAGCAGACTCGGACAGGATCATGCCGGCGAAAAATGCCCCGAGGGCGAAGGACACGTCGAACAGCTCGGCGGCGGCAAAGGCGACGCCAAGCGCGATGACGAAGACCGAGAGGCGGAACAGCTCGCGGCTTCCGGTATGGGCCATGGCGTGCAGCACCCACGGAATGGCGCGTTTGCCGACAATCAGCATCACGGCGATGAAGGCCGCGATCTTGGCGAGCGTGAGCACGACGGTGACGGCGACGGCGGAAAGATCGACCTCGGCAGCGCCCTCGCCCCCCAGTACCCCGGCGAAGGCCGGCAAGAGGACGAGGGTAAGCACCATCACCATGTCCTCGACGACGAGCCATCCGACGGCGATACGCCCGCGCGTGGTCTCGACCAGCCGGCGCTCCTGAAGCGCGCGCAACAGCACGACGGTGCTCGCCACCGACAAGGCGAGACCGAAGACTAGTCCGGCGCCGAGCGACCAGCCGAGCCAATGAGCCAGTGCCATGCCGAGCAGGGTCGCACACACGATCTGCACCACCGCACCAGGAATGGCGATATTGCGTACCGACAACAGATCTTCGAGCGAGAAGTGCAGGCCGACGCCGAACATCAGCAGGATGACGCCAAGCTCGGCGAGTTGGTTGGCGATCTCCTGGTCGGCCACGTAGCCCGGCGTGAACGGCCCGAGCGCGATGCCGGCGACGAGATAGCCGACGAGCGGAGGCAGCTTGAAGCGATGGGCGAGCGCGCCCAGCACGAAGGCGAGCGTGAGCGCGATGACGATGGTCGAGATCAGCGGGGACTCGTGTGGCATCGGACTTCGCGCTTCGGTCCACTAGCGGAAGCTCAGCCTGACAATGATCGGCGGCGCCGACAACCCTTCGCGGGGCAAGAAAGCATCAGCTATTCGCCGGCTCGGGATGCCGTCGCCGCGCGGCCGAGGCTGGCCGTAACCCATCTCTTCATGCTTAAATGGCAGGGTGAGTGCGTTCAATTACAAAGCTCCCGCCGAGCTCTATGCCAGCTCGAGCAAGTCGGGTAGGCGGCCGATGCGCTATACGCGCTTCAAGAGCGCCGCCGAGGCGATCAAGTACGCGGTGGAAGTGCTGCCGCCCGAGCTCCTGCTCGGCAGCACGCTCGAGGTCAACGAGGAGCGGTTCGACGGCTTCGGCATCCGCAAACTGTATGACAGCGCAAGCTACCCTTTGCGGCGGCGCAAAGCCGGCTAGGACACTATTCCGCGAGGCTGGGAAGACAATTTGGCTTTGGAAGCCGTTGAGATTCCTCACTCCTTAACGCTCGTTGACGCTTCTTTTCTTGACATCGCGGCGCGCTGTCTCCATGTTCCGGCTACACCGATTGCTCGCGATCGCGCGCAGCTGCCGCCCATTGCGGCGCCTCGTCCCGAGACAATTTCTCTCTTCTTCGTCTGCCCTCAGATAGCGCGTGGGGCGAGGCGTTAAAGCCCACGCTCAGAGCCACGCACGTCGTGCGTCCGGCGGGCCGGGGCATATAAGGAAACGTAGTGACATCTTCTTTCGACGGTCTCGGCCTCGCCGAGCCCTTGCAACGCGCGCTGAAGGCCGAGAACTATCTCAAGCCGACGCCGATCCAGGCGCAGGCCATTCCCCTTCTCACCCAGGGCCGCGACCTGCTCGGCATCGCCCAGACGGGGACCGGGAAAACGGCTGCCTTCGCTCTTCCCATTCTGCATCGACTATCGCTCGAGCATGCACAGCGGACGCCGGGAGCGCCACGGGCGCTGATCCTCGCACCGACGCGCGAGCTCGCGCGGCAGATCGGCGAGCGCTTCACGGCCTACGGGCGGAAGCTGCCGCTCACCTCGGCGGTCATTTTCGGCGGCGTCAATCAGCACACCCAAGTGAAGGCGCTGAAGGCGGGCGTCGACATTCTCATCGCCACGCCGGGACGCCTGCTCGACCTTTTCCACCAGCGTCACGTGAGACTCGACAAGGTCTCGATCCTCGTGCTCGACGAGGCCGACCGCATGCTCGACATGGGCTTCATCCATGACGTGAGGAAGGTCGTCGCCGCCTGCAAGAGTAAGCGGCAGACGCTGCTGTTCTCGGCGACCATGCCGCCGGCCATCGCCAAGCTCGCCAACGACATCCTGCACAAGCCCGAGCGTATCGACGTGTCGCCCAAGACCATAGCCGTCGATCGCATCGATCAGCGCGTGTACTTCGTCGGCGCCAAGGACAAGCGGGTGTTGCTCGACGAGCTGCTCGCCAATCCCGCCAAGGGACGCGTGCTCGTGTTCACCCGCACCAAGCGCGGCGCCGACCGCGTGTGCAAGCAGCTCAAGCAGTCGGGCATTGCCGCCGACGCGCTGCACGGCAACAAGGCGCAGAACGCTCGCGTGCGCGCCCTTGAGGCCTTCCGCGCCGGCAAGGTGCGTGTCCTCGTCGCGACCGACATCGCCGCGCGCGGCATCGACGTGCCGAATATCTCCCACGTCATCAACTACGAGCTGCCGAATGAGCCCGAGAGTTATGTGCATCGCATCGGCCGCACGGCCCGGGCCGGCGCCGAAGGCGCCGCGCTGTCGTTCTGCGATCAAAGCGAGCGGCCATATCTTCGGGCCATCGAGAAACTGATGCGGCGCAATGTCACCGTGGTGGAGCACCGTCTCGCCGAGACAGCCTCCCAAGCGGAAGTCGAGGCGCCGAGGCGCTCGCGCCAGCGCCCTCAGCCCGCGGCCAAGGCACGACGACACGGGCGCACGCGCAGCCCGCGCATTTCGGAAATACCGATGTTGGCGACCCCGGGCTCACAGCGGCACAGGGTCTCTCATCATTCGGGAGGAGGACATAGATGAGCAAGCATCCTTCCGGAAGCTCTTCCGCGAAGCGCAACGCGGAGGCGCTCCTCAACAAGACCAAGAAGCGCGAATCGGATTTCAGGCTCGAGCAGCAACGCGAGAGCGAGGCGTTGGCGGTCAAGACGGCGCGGCTTCGCGAGCTTCGTCTTGCCAAGGAGGCCGCCGAGCAGAGCGCCGCGGCGGCAGCACCTCCCCCGGCGCGGACTCCGAAGCCACGGCGGTCCAGGCAGACCTGACCTCGACTAGAGGAAGGATAAGACATGGCATTCAAGCCCAACTACAACCAGCAGCGCGCCGACCGTAATCGCGCCAAAGCGCAAAAGAAGCAGGAAAAGCGCAAGCGCCTCGAAGACGAGACGGCAAAGCGCAAGGCGGCACGCGGCGAGCCGGGCGACCCTGACCAGGGCGCCAAGGACGCCTAGCTCAAGGATCGGCGGCATGGCCAGGAGACAGCAAGCACAACCGAGCGCCTTCGTGCTGTTCGACGTCCTCTATGAGGACGGCACGCAGACCTCCAACCGCAAGGTCCCGGCCACCGAGCTTGGCGGCCTCGATGGCGACGCTCCGGCCCGCACCTTCGTCGAGATCCAGGACCGCAAGATCGGCGAGGTTTCGGGGAGGCCGCGCGGGCGCATCAAATCGATCATCCGCTCGCGCAAAGCCTAGACGACGGACCACTTCAAACCGATCCTGGTGACGCGCGCGGTTGTGGTCAAGGTGACGCCGGTCTAGCGGCGTCCGAACCCCGCTCTCAGGAACTCATCTTGCGGCGCGACGTTGTTACCGTCGCATTCAAGAGGAGTTCCCCATGGCACGCAAATATTCCAAGTCGGCCTCCAAGGACGTCGAGCGCGCTGTGCACAAAGAGAAGCGCGGCACGCTCAAGAGCGGGCGAAGCGGAAAGAAGGTGACGAGCCGCAAGCAGGCCATCGCCATCGGCCTGTCGGAAGCGCGCAAGAAGGGCAAGAAAGTGCCGAAGAAGAAGGCGAGCTAGTTCGCGGCGAGAGGAATCTTATCGGGCGCCCCGACAAATCGGTACGCCCAGCCAGCGTTTGATTACAAGCCAACGCTTTGAGGGAACTCGCCGTTTACTAACGTCGTTGACCGAAAAGAGACGGGGGTTGGGCAAAATGCGTTGTCATGAGTACCAAGCTTATCGCCAAAGATGGTTTCCAGCTTTCCGCCGTTGCCCCGTGGATGATGCGCGGCGAAGCGCATGAGACCATCACCGACGCCTGCCACAAGGAAGCGGTGAAGAGCGGGCTTGCGCTGCTGATCTCGGCGATCGGCCAGCCGGCGAATTCCAACACGCTCCCGCATCAAGCGCGCTCCGGCACGACCTTATAGCCATATTCGGCCGCGGAGGCCGTCAGCCAGCGCCAAAAGCTCTCCGATACGCTGCGGAAGACGGCGATGTCGTAGCTTCGCGTGTCGTCGCTCTGCCAGAGCTGCACGCCCATATGCGAGATCGCGCTCGTCACGGCGCTGCCGAGCGGAAAGGCGCGCGGATCGAGATCGATGGGCAGGCCCTTGGCGAGAACCTCGCGAGCCTTCGGTCCGCCGATCCTCAGCGCGGTCCTGCCGCCGCTCTGGTCCGAGATCGAGGCAAGGCCTTGAAGCTTCTCGGAGAGGCCGCCGGCGAGCGCCTCGTTGGCGAGGATCTCGGAGACGGCGAGCCATTGGCCGGGGCCATAACCGACGAAGCTCACTTGCGGTCCCTGGACGACATGCGAGTCCGAGGGCAGCTGGACGCCGTAAGCGCTCGCCACCGTCTCCGTCAGCGCATCGGCTTTGCCCTTGCGCGCAGCGACCGTGGCAAGCCCGAGCCCGACACGCTCGCTGATGACAACGCCTGGCTCGCCCGCGCTTCGGCCATAGCGGCCGGGGACGGCAAGGCCATCGAGTGCAGACTTGGAGTGCAGGACGCTAGACACGGAGGCGCGCTCCTTCCGGGTCAATGAAGCAAGGCGGACAAACCTCGGCGAGGAGGTCGCCGCCACGCACGGGATCGTAGACGCGCACGATCTCACCGTGACGCTGCGGCCCGCGCGACAGGAGTCCAAGCCCGAGCCAATGGCCGCGCGAGGGCGAGAAGGCGATCGAGGTGACATAGCCCTGGTCGTTGGCGGCGGTGGCTTCGGCTCCCCGCGGTAGGATATGCGAGCCCGCGCGAATGCGCTCCACCTCCTCAACCGGCTTGAGCCCGACAAGGGTGGCCCGCGCGGGATCGGTGAGCGCTGGGCGCGCCGCCATGAAGCGGCCGATGAAGTCCTTCTTGGCCGAGAGCATCTTGCCCATGCCGAGATCGTGAGCCGTGGTCTGGCCGTTCAGCTCGCCGCCAGCGGGATGTCCCTTCTCGATGCGAAGCACGCCGAGCGCCTCGGTGCCGTAGGGCGCGATGCCGAACGGCACGCCGGCCTCCATGATGGCGCGCACGAGCGAATCGCCGAAGCGCGCAGGCACCGCGATCTCGTAAGCCATCTCGCCGGAGAAGGAGAGACGGAACAGACGCGCGGGCGTCCCGCCGCACACGCTCACCTCGCCCACGGCAAGATAAGGGAAGGCTTCGTTCGAGATGTCGTGCTGGGGATCGACGACCTTCTGCAGCACCTCGCGCGCTTTGGGCCCGGCGACGGCGAACTGCGCCCATTGCTCGGTCACCGACACCATCTCAACGTCGAGCTCGGGCCAGAGGCATTGCTGGCAGAACTCGAGATGCTGCATCACCTTGACGGCGTTCACCGTGGTCGTGGTCACGAAATAATGGTCATCGCGCAAGCGCGCGGTGGTGCCGTCGTCGAGCACGAAGCCGTCCTCGCGCAGCATTAGCCCGTAGCGCGCCTTGCCGACGGGGAGCGTCGAGAACGTGTTGGCATAGACGCGGTCGAGAAAGATCCCGGCATCGGTTCCCTGCACGTCGATCTTGCCGAGAGTGGAGACATCGCAGATGCCGACTTGCTCACGGACATTGGCCACCTCGCGGTTGACGGCGTCTTGCGGCTCCTCGCCCGGCTTCGGGTAATAGAGCGCGCGGAGCCAAGGCCCGGTCTCGACAAAGACTGCGCCCTGCTCCTTGGCCCATTGGTGCGAGGGGGCGAGCCGCGCGGGCCGGAAATCAGGCCCGCGATGATGACCGGCGAATGCCGAGATGGCGACGGGGGTGTAAGGCGGGCGGAAGGTGGTGGTGCCGACGGCCCCGATATAGCGTCCGGTGACCTGGGCGAGCACCGCCGAGCCGGAGAGGCCCGCCGTCTTGCCCTGGTCGGTCGCCATGCCGAGCGTGGTGTAGCGCTTGAGGTGCTCGGGCACGCGGAAGCCTTCGCGCACGGCAAGCTTCACGTCGGAGACGGCGACGTCGTTCTGGAAATCGACGAAGGCCTTGCCGCGGCTATTCGCCACCTGCCAGACGGGGCTTGCCGCGAGCTCTTCGTCCTCGGCGACAGGTGCTGGGCGCTCCGGCCCGGTGAAGCCGCAAGACGCGGCGGCCTCGGCGCCAGCCTTGTGCCCACCCGCAAGGCATGAGCCGAGTCCGAAATCACCTGCCGCCGCGCCCGCGATGCTCATGCCGGGTGGGAGCTTGCCGGGGAGGAGCGCGGAGAGGGCCTCATTCCACACGGGCTTGCCATTGAGATGAGTGGTGAGATGGATGGTCGGGTTCCATCCGCCTGACATGGCGATGAGGTCGCAAGCGATGCGCTCGGTGTCGCCATCGGCGCGCTTGATATCGACGCCCTTTACTTCCTGCAGCCCGCGCACGCGGTGGATCGTCGAGCCATCGAGATAGCGCGCTCTTGCCTGCCGGGCTGCTCCGCGGGCGTAAGCCGAGCCGCCGCGCCTCGCATCGACGACAGCCGCGACCCCGACACCGGCATCGGCGAGATCGCGCGCCGTGCGGAAGGCCTCGTCGCTTGCAGCAAAGACGACGGCGCGCTTTCCGGGAGCGACGCCGAAGCGGTTGACGTAGGCGCGCACGGCGCCGGCCAGCATGACGCCCGGCCGGTCGTTGCCGCCGAACACGACGGGCCGCTCGATGGCGCCGGAGGCGAGAACGGCGCGCTTCGCCACGATGCGCCAGAGCCGAAGCCGCGGCTCATGCTCCGGCGGCACCGGCACATGATCGTTGACGCGCTCGACCGCGGCATAGGTGCCGCCGTCATAGACACCGACAACGGTGGTGCGGCGCATGATGCGGCAATCGGGAAGGCTTGCCAGCTCGGTCTTGGCGGCGGCGACCCATTCGATCGCAGGGCGGCCGTCGATCTCGCACCGCTCGGCGAGCAGCCGACCGCCGAGGCGGAAATCCTCTTCACACAGAATGACGCGCGCGCCGGAACGGGCGGCGGCCAATGCGGCTGAAAGACCGGCGGGCCCTCCTCCGATGACCAGCACGTCGCAGAAGGCATTCGCTTTCTCGTAATGGTCGGGGTCCTCGACTGTCGCGGCGCGCCCCAGGCCCGCGGCGCGGCGAATGGCGGGCTCATAGACCTTCTCCCAGAACGAGGCGGGCCACATGAAGGTCTTGTAGTAGAAACCGGCGCCGAAGAAGGGCGCGAAAAGCTGGTTCACAGCGAGCAGGTCGAGCTTGAGCGAGGGCCAACGATTCTGGCTCGTGGCGTCGAGGCCCTCATAGAGCTCGATGGTGGTAGCCCGGGTATTGGGCTCGCGCCGCGCTCCGGAGCGGAGCTCGACCAACGCGTTCGGCTCCTCGGAGCCCGCAGTGAGGACGCCGCGCGGGCGATGATACTTGAAGGAGCGGCCGACGAGACGCACGCCATTGGCAAAGAGCGCGGAGGCAAGCGTGTCGCCAGGATGGCCAGTTAACTCCTCGCCATCCAAGGTGAAGGAGAGGTTCCGGGTGCGGTCGATCAGGCCGCCGGTGCCGATGCGATGGGATTGCGAGGAGGAAGCCATGACGATCAGCTCCCCTTCCCGGCAAATTCGACGGCGATGATCTCGAGTGTGGTCATGTCGCGCGTGACCACGAGCCAGGCATGGCAACCTTGGCTGTGATGCCAATGCTCGCGGTGAAGACCGGCGGGATTGTCGCGGAAATAGACGTAATCGACCCAAGCCCGCTCGGCGCTCGGATCGAGGCTTGTCGGCCGCGTCACCGTGGCGTCGCCGCGATAGGTGAACTCTTCGAGTGCCCGCTCACCGCAATAGGGACATGTGATGCGCATGGAGAGGCCTCAGTGCAGGTTGGGCTGGGCGCCCATGCCCTTCTCATCGATCACCGCACCTCGCGCGAAGCGGTCGAGACGGAAGGCGGTCGCGACGGGATGAGGCTTGTTGGTGGCGATCAGATGGGCGAAGCACCAGCCAGCGGCCGGCGTCGCCTTGAAGCCGCCATAGCACCAGCCGGCATTGAGATAGAGGCCCTTGATCGGGGTGAGGTCGATGATGGGCGAGCCGTCCATGGTCATGTCGAGCAGGCCGCCCCAGGAGCGCAGGATGCGCAGCCGCCCGATCACCGGCATGAGCGCCATGCCGCCCTCGCACACATCCTCGATGACGGGGAGATTGCCGCGCTGGGCATAGGAGTTATAGCCGTCGATGTCGCCGCCGAAGACGAGGCCGCCTTTGTCGGACTGGCTGACATAGAAGTGGCCGGCGCCGAAGGTCATCACCACGTCGATGACCGGCTTCACGCCTTCGGTGACGAAGGCCTGCACCGCATGGCTCTCGATCGGGAGCCGCAAGCCCGCCATCGACGCGACCCGGGTCGAGTTGCCGGCGCAAGAGAGTGCGACCTTCTTGGCGGCGATATAGCCCTTTTCGGTCTCGACGCCGACGATGCGGCCGTTCTCGATGCCGAAGCCGGTGGCGGCGCAATTCTGGATGATGTCGACGCCGCGGGAATCGGCGCCGCGGGCATAGCCCCAAGCGACGGCGTCGTGACGCACCGTGCCGCCGCGCGGCTGCAGCAGTCCGCCGCGGATGGGGAAGCGGGCATTGTCGAAATCGACGAAGGGGACGAGCGCCCTCACCTGCTCGCGGTCGAGCAGTTCGGCATCGACACCATGGAGCCGCATCGCGTTGCCGCGCCTTGCATAGGCGTCGCGCTGGGGATCGGAGTGGAAGACATTGAGAACGCCACGCTGGCTCACCATGGCGTTGTAGTTGAAGTCCTGCTCGAGCCCCTCCCACAGCTTCATCGACCATTCGTAGAAGGGGAGATTGCCGGGGAGCAGATAATTGGAGCGGACGATGGTGGTGTTGCGCCCGACATTGCCCGAGCCGAGATAGCACTTCTCGACCACCGCGACATTGGTGATGCCGTGCTCCTTGGCGAGGTAATAGGCGGTGGCGAGGCCGTGGCCGCCGCCGCCTACGATCACCACGTCATAGGCAGACTTAGGCTCGGGCTCGCGCCACAGCGGCTTCCAGCCTTTGTTGCCGGTGAGGCCATTGGCAATGAGGCTTCCAACCGAAAAGCGCATCGCGCCATCTTGCGCCGGGCCATCCCGCCTGATTGACATTCCACGACGCTTGCTTGACATTTTGCGACATGGCCAGGACCGGGGCTCGCACGCAGACCGTCGGCTTCCTGCTGGTGCCGGGCTTCGCGCTCATGTCCTACACCGCAGCGATCGAGCCTCTGCGCGCCGCCAATCTCATCGCCGGCAAGGAGCTTTATCGTTGGTGGCACGCTTCGCCTTCGGGAAAGCCGGTCGCAGCATCGAACGGCGTCGCCATCATTCCCGATTGCGGCACCGACCACGACCGGGCCGCCGACATGGTTTTCGTCTGTGCCGGGGGCAATCCGGCGACGTTCGAAGACAAGGCCGCATTCGCGTGGCTGCGACGACTCGCGCGGAAAGGCGTCGTGATCGGCGGCATCTCGGGCGGGCCCTATATCCTCGCCAAGGCCGGGCTGCTCGAAGGGCGCCGGGCGACGCTCCATTGGGAGCATCTACCCGCCTTCCGCGAGGCCTTCGCGCATGTCGAGGTGGCGCCATCCCTGTTCGAGATCGACGGCAACCGCATCACCTGCTCAGGGGGCATCTCGGCACTCGACATGATGGTGGCGCTGATCGAGCGCGATCATGGGCGCCAGCTTGCCGCCTCGGTGGGGGACTGGTTCCTGCACACCCACATTCGCGAGGGGATGGGGCCGCAGCGCATGGATCTGCGCTATCGGCTCGGCGTCGCCGACGAGAAGCTGATCAAGGTGCTGGGGGCGATGGAGAGGAGCCTCGAGACGCCAAGCCCGCGCTCGGACCTCGCGCGCGAGGCCGGCATCTCGCTCCGCCAACTCGAGCGGCTGTTCCGCCACCACATCGGACTCGGAATCCATGGCCATTACCGCTTCTTGCGCCTGGAACGGGCGCGCCAGCTCCTGCGCGAGACCACCCTCCCCGTTCTCGACGTCGCTCTGGCTACGGGCTTCGCTTCTTCGAGCCAGTTCGCCAGGGCGTATCGGCGCGCTTTCGGCGAACCGCCGAGCGAGACGCGGGCGAGCGGTTCGAACCTTGCGTTCTAGGCAATCAACGGCTCAATAAGATCATGCTAGGCTTGGGTTGATTCATGCGGGAATGCCTGTAATGGAGGTGGGATGACGACCAGGACCATAGCGCGCAAAGCGACAAACGCCACCGTCACCAAGCGGAATGCTCCCCCGGCAGCCCCACTCCGTCCGCAGCCCGAGGACGAGCGACCTTACGTCACCGGCTCCAACGCGCCGACCACGGGCGAGCTCAAGCTCGAAGTCTCGATCGGGCGGAGGGTCAGGGTGCTCCGCCAGCGCCTCCAGCTCACAGCGACCGAGCTCGCCACAGAGGCAGGGCTGTCGCCTGGCATGCTGTCGAAGATCGAAAATGGCGGAACCTCGCCCTCGCTCTCGACACTGCAAGCGCTCTCACGCGCGCTGAACGTTCCCATGACCAGCTTCTTCGCCGATTTCGAGGAGCGGCGCGACTGCTCTTACGTCCGCGCCGGCCACGGCGTGTTGATCGAGCGGCGCGGCACGAAGTCGGGCCACCGGTACGAGCTGCTTGGCCATTCGCTCTCGGGCGACATCGTGGTCGAGCCTTATCTCATCACCCTGAGCGAAGACGCTGAGCCCTACGTGCTGTTCCAGCATGACGGCGTCGAGTTCATCTACATGCTCACGGGAAAGGTGGTTTACCGACATGCCGACAAGCTCTATCCCATGTCGCCCGGGGATGCGCTGTTCTTCGATTCCGGCGCGCCACACGGCCCGGAGGAGCTGGTCGAGCGGCCGATGACCTATCTCTCGATCATCATCTATCCGCGCAGCTAGGGCCTCCGCTTCTTTACCTCCAGGAAAATTTATTTCATGCGGGTTGACGAGAGGCACGCGTTCGTAGCATGGTGAAAAGCAATTTACTTGGAGCTTTCTGCCATGTGCGGCATTGCCGGCCTCTTCCTCAAAGACCCCTCTCTCGAACCCGAACTCGGCAGCCTGACCGAGACCATGCTCGCCACCCTGTCAGACCGCGGACCGGACAGCGCGGGCTTCGCCGTCTACGGCGAGGGGCGCAAAGGCGAGACCAAGCTTACGGTCCGCGACCGCTCGGCCGACGCGATGGCGAGCACCGCCGAGCACCTTCACCGTGCCTTTCTCGACGCCAATGTCACGCTGTGCGACACTCACGCCGTCGTCGGCGTCGACGATCACCAGGCGGCTAAACTCGAGGAGTGGCTCGCTCAACACGCGCCGGCCGTCGATGTCGTCGGGCGCGGCAAGCGCATGGCGCTGTTCAAGGAGGTGGGCCGGCCGGACAAGGTCGCCGAACGCTTCGGGCTCGGCGGGATGAAAGGCACCCATGCCATCGGCCATACCCGCATGGCGACCGAGTCTGCGGTAACGACCGACGGCGCCCATCCCTACTCCACCGGTAAGGACCAGTGCCTCGTCCACAATGGCTCGCTTTCCAACCACAACAATCTCCGCCGCATCCTGAAGCGCGAGGGGCTTGCCTTCGAGACCGAGAACGACACGGAAGTCGCCGCCGGCTACCTCACCTGGCGGATGCGCGAGGGACTCTCGCTCGGCGATGCGCTCAAAGTGAGCCTCGATGATCTCGACGGTTTCTATACCTTCGTGGTCGGCACCGAGAACGGCTTCGGGGTGCTGCGCGACGGCATCGCCTGCAAGCCCGCGATCATGGCCGAGACCGACCGCTATGTGGCCTTCGGCTCGGAATATCGCTCGCTTGCCGGGTTGCCCGGCATCGAGCAGGCGCGGGTGTGGGAACCCGAGCCCGCCACGGTTTATTTCTGGGAACGCTAGGCGATGCCCGAAGTCGATCTCGCCACGACACCCTTGCGCACGCTGAATGCGGCACTGCACGGGCTCCGGCAAGATACCAACGAGCGGCATTGGACCGTCGACAACCCGGCCGGGCGGCACGCAATCGCCGCCGGGCTCGATGCGCCGATCACCGTCGAGATCAACGGGCCTGTCGGCTATTACTGCGCCGCCATGAACAAGCACGCGACCGTGTTGATCCACGGCAGCGCCGGCACCGGCGTCGCCGAGAACATGATGAGCGGCTTCGTGCATGTCATGGGCGATGCGAGCCAATCGGCAGGCGCCACCGGCCGCGGGGGGGTGCTGCGCATCGACGGCAACGCCTCCTCCCGCTGCGGAATCTCGATGAAGGGCATCGACATCGTGGTGAAGGGCTCGGTCGGCCATATGAGCGCGTTCATGGCGCAGGCCGGCAATCTCGTGGTGTTCGGTGATGCGGGCGACGCGCTCGGCGACTCGATCTATGAGGCGCGACTTTTCGTGCGTGGCAGCGTCAAGAGTTCTCGGCGCAGACTGCATCGAGAAACCCTTGGAGGACGAGCACAAACGGCTGCTGCATGAGGTGCTCGATCGCGCGGGGATGAACGGGCAGATCGACGTCGCAGAGTTCAGGCGCTACGGCTCTGCCCGCAAGCTCTACAATTTCCACGTCGACCACGCTGGAGCCTATTGATGGACGCAACACCGAGAACTGCCCCGCGCCCGTCGGCGACCTTCGACGAGGTCACGCTTTCGGAGATCAGGCGCGCCGCGGCGAGCGGCCTCTACGACATCCGGGGCGCCGGGGCGAAGCGGAGGGTGCCGCATTTCGACGATCTCCTGTTCCTCGGTGCCTCGATGAGCCGCTACCCGCTCGAGGGCTATCGCGAGAAATGCGGCACCGACGTCTGGCTCGGCACTCGCTTCGCCGAGAAACCCATCCATATCAAGATCCCGATCACCATCGCCGGCATGAGCTTCGGCTCGCTCTCGGCGCAGGCCAAAGAGGCTCTGGGGCGCGGCGCATCCAAAGTCGGCACTTCGACCACGACCGGAGACGGCGGCATGACCGAGGAAGAGCGCGGGCACTCGCGCATTCTCGTCTATCAGCTCCTGCCCTCGCGCTACGGCATGAACCCTGATGATCTCCGCCGCTGCGATGCGATCGAGATCGTGGTCGGCCAGGGCGCCAAGCCCGGCGGCGGCGGCATGCTGCTCGGCCAGAAGATCTCTGACCGCGTGGCGGAAATGCGCACGCTGCCCAAGGGCATCGACCAGCGCTCGGCCTGCCGTCATCCCGACTGGACCGGACCCGACGATCTCGAGATCAAGATTGAGGAGCTGCGCGAGATCACCGACTGGCAGAAGCCCATCTACATCAAGGTGGGCGCCTCACGGCCCTATTACGACACCGCGCTCGCGGTGAAGGCCGGCGCCGATGTGATTGTGCTCGACGGCATGCAGGGTGGAACGGCGGCGACGCAGGAGGTATTCATCGAGCATGTCGGCTTGCCCATTCTCGGCGCCATCAGGCCGTCGGTGCAGGCGCTGCAAGACCTCGGCATGCACCGCAAGGTGCAGCTCATTGTCTCGGGTGGCGTTAGGAACGGCGCCGACGTCGCCAAGGCTCTCGCGCTCGGCGCCGATGCGGTATCGGTCGGCACCGCGGCGCTGGTTGCGCTCGGCGACAACGATCCCGCACTCGAGACCGAATATCGCGCCCTTGGCACCACGGCCGGTTGCTACGACGATTGGCACGAGGGCCGCGACCCCGCCGGAATCACCACGCAAGACCCTGTGCTTGCGGCAAGGCTCGATCCCATTCTCGGCGGGCGGAAGCTCGCCAATTATCTCACCGTGCTCACGCTCGAGGCGCAGACCATCGCGCGCGCCTGCGGCAAGAGCCACGTGCATAATCTTGAGCCCGAGGACCTGGTCGCGCTCACCGTGGAGGCGGCAGCCATGGCGAAGGTGCCGCTCGCCGGCACCAACTGGATTCCAGGAGTGAAGTCACCGAGCGGGGAGGCTCCATAGGGCCTCCACAGCAAGCAAAGGGGAATCATATGGCCGTCGATCTTGCTACCGAAGCCCGCGAACGCGGGATCAAATATTTCCTCATTTCCTATGTCGATCTGTTCGGGACGCTCAGGGCGAAGCTCGCGCCTGCCGCGGCCATCGGCGACATGGCCAAGGAAGGCGCGGGCTTTGCCGGCTTCGCGAGCTGGCTCGACATGACGCCGGCCGACCCCGACGTGCTTGCCATCCCCGATCCGGCGAGCCTGATCCAACTCCCGTGGAAGCGCGAGGTCGGCTGGCTTGCCGCCAACCCCTATATGAACGGAAAGCTCGTCGAGCAGGCTCCGCGCGTCATCCTCAAGAGGATGAAGGACAAGGCCGCCAAGGCTGGTTACAAGTTAAAGACCGGAGTCGAATGCGAGTACTTTCTGGTGAGCCCCGACGGGTCGGCGATCAGCGATCCTGCCGATACCCAATCGAAGCCATGCTACGACCAGCAGGCGCTGATGCGGCGCTTCGACGTGATCAGCGAGATCTGCAACTCGATGCTCGAGCTCGGTTGGGCGCCGTACCAGAACGACCACGAGGACGCGAACGGCCAGTTCGAGATGAACTGGCTCTACGACGATTGCCTCGTCACTGCCGACCGCATGGCCTTCTTCAAATATATGGTCAAGGCGATCGCCGAGAAGCGTGGCTTGCGCGCGACCTTCATGCCGAAGCCTTTTGCCAACCTCACCGGCAGCGGCTGCCACGTGCATGTGTCGCTATGGAAGGACGGCAAGAACCTGTTCGAAGACGGCAATGACGGGCTCGGGCTGTCGCGCACGGCCTATAATTTCATCGGCGGGGTGATGAATGCAGCGCAAGAGCTGTGCTCCATCACCAATCCCACGGTTAATTCCTACAAGCGCATCAATGCGCCGGTGACGCTGTCAGGCGCGACCTGGTCGCCTAATACGGTCACCTATACCGGGAACAACCGGACTCATATGATCCGGATTCCCGGCAGCGGGCGCTTCGAGCTCCGCCTCGCCGACGGCGCCGCCAATCCCTATCTCCTGCCGGCCGCGCTTCTTGCCGCGGGCCTCGACGGCATCGCCAAAGGCATCGATCCCGGCAAGCCGCTCGATATCGACATGTATGCCGAGGGCCACAAGGCCCCGAAGGACACCAAGAAGCTCCCGCTCAACCTGCTCGATGCGCTGAGGCTCACGGACAAGTCCAAGCTGCTGCGAAGCGAGCTCGGCGACGAGTTCGTCGATTCCTACATCAAGCTCAAGATGCGTGATTGGGACGACTATTCGCGTCAGCTGACGCCGTGGGAGCGCGCCAACACCCTCGACTGCTAGACCCGAGGAGATTTCACTACAGGAAACCCGAAGGCTGGAGTTGCCTAACAATGAGGCAGAAGGAGCAAGGCCAGCATTAGACGTTGGAGTGGCGGGAAAGTTTTTTTCCCAGTAGTGTAGATGCAGAAGAGCGCGCGCGAGCGCGCATTGGTCAAGGGGGTACCGTCATGGCCACAGATCCCAAACAGACTAGTGCTTCTGAAGAGCTGAAATACGCTTCGGGAAATCTCAGGCGCGAGACAGGCTGGTGGGGCGCCTTCGTCATCGGCCTCGCCGGCACAATTCTGGTCACCGGTATCGCCCCGGTGATGGTGACGGCGCTTGGCGCGTCGTCGATCCCGATTACGATCTTTATTACTCTTACGGGCTGGCTGCTTTGCCTCTTCCTGGCTGAACTGGCGGCTATGATGCCCGAGCGCACCGGCGGATCGCCGTCCTACGCTTATCCCGCCTTCAAAGATCGCTGGCCGAGGTTCGCAAAGCACGTCAACGGTTTCACCGCCTGGGCCTACTGGCTCGGATGGTTTCCGGTGGCGCCGCTCAATATGATCCTCGCGTCGTTCTATTTGGCGGATCGCTTCCACCTGAACACGACGGCGGGGTTCACGCCGATCCATACGTTCATCGCGTGGTCGACGCTCACCATCTCGATCATCGGCATCCTTCTGTTCTTCATTCCGGCCTATCGCGGCATTCGCGTCGGCGCTACCTTCGCGACGGTCCTCGCGCTGTTGTCGATGATCCCGCTGACCTTTATCGCGGTCGCTTGGATGTTCCATCCGAGCGTGGTGAACCTCGGCGAACTCTCCGGATTCCCCCACGTCGACGGATCAAGCTTCTTCTCGCCTATTAGCGGCTTCAACTGGCTGCAGGTCTATATCGCCTATGGCTTCCTGCTCACGTGGAACGTGATCGCCATGGAGGCGGCAGCCTGCTATATCGGCGAATGCGCCAATCCCGATCGCGACGCCAAGATCGCAATGAACTTGGAAGGCGGCTATGGCGTGTTTATCTACACGCTCGTTCCGATCGCCTTCATCGTCGTTCTCGGGGCCCACGCGCTCGCCGATCCCGCGCTGGCGGACCCGAAGACCATCTTCGTGACATTCGCCGGCAAGGTTTTCCCCGGCATTGGCGGCGAGGTCCTCAATTGGATCATCGCCTTCATGCTGATCGTAGCGCTGGCGCTGTCGGCCCTCAACGCCATCATGGGCTCCGGCCGAGCCATCTATCAGATGGCGGTAGACGGGGAATTCCCGACATGGTTCACCAAGGTCAACGAGCATGGCGTGCCGGCGCGAGCCATGGCTTTCAACGTCGTCGCCTCTCTCGTTGTCGTGTTAATGGGCGGCGCGGTCGAGATCTACAGCTTCTCCAATGTCGGCTACACGGTGTCGTTCCTGCCGGTGCTGATTGGCTACTACCTGCTGCGTCAGGACAAGCCCAATCTCCGTAGGCCCTTCAAGCTCCCTGAGTTCATGAAATACGTAGCTCTCCTTTTAACGGCGATCTACTTCGTGTTCTGGCTGTTCGGTGGCATCTGGTACTCGCAGCTGGGCAACGTCCAGATCTACTACTACCTCGGGTGGGCGACGCTGCTCGCGTACCTGCCGTTCTATTGGTACCGCCGCTCCGAGGACAAACGCAGTCCTGCTGTCGCAACCAAGAGCAAGACGGCCTGATTGCATCGGGGACGGGCGCCATCGGCGCCCGTCCCCTCTCGTCCGACATTGCCGTTACCCTCAATGCGGCTTCCTAAGCTTACTTAGGGAGCCTTTACATTGCCGAGGCGCCTTCCCTCTCGCTTTTTTATGGCCTTTGGGCCATCTGTCGTGGTCGTAGCTAACCTCCTCCCGGACCTCGATTGGATTCAGGGATGCGCCCGACCATAGGCACCGTGCAAGAGATCGCCGATTTCCTCGTCCAGTCCCCACCGTTTGATACGCTTTCCCGAGACGAATTGCTCCATGTCGCGGCAGCGGTCGCGGTACGCACCTATCCTGCCGGCACCGATATCCTCGTTGAGGACGGGCCATCCGCGGCAGAGCTTTTTGTGATTCGGACCGGCTCGGTCGAGCTGCGTCACAAGGACGAGGTCATAGACATCCTCGAGCCCGGAGAAAGCTTCGGCCACCCGTCGCTGCTGACAGGCATGGCCTCGGCATTCACCGTTCGGGCACATGAAGACTCGACCTGCTACACCATCTCGCGAGAGGTCGCGCTGGAGATTCTCGGCCGGCCCGCCGGCTCCGTGTTCGTCGCGCGCACGATGCGTGAGCGGCTCACTCGCACAGGGCATACTGTTCACGCCCTGCCCGAGGTTCGTACGGTGCGCATCGGCAATCTCGTTAAAGGGGCGCCAGTGTTCTGTCCGCCGGATCGATCGATCCGCGACGCTGCGATCTTGATGGGCACCGGGAGCGTCTCCGGGCTCCTCATCCCCGCAGACGGCGGGCTCGGCATCGTGACCGACACCGATTTCCGTCGCAAGGTGGGGGGGGGCGATGTTGCGCCCGATGCGCCGGTCACCGCGATCATGAGTCGCCCTCTCGTGACCGTAAGCGCCGATCGCTACGTGATGGATGCCGCGCTCGACATGCTTTACATGGGGGTGCAGCACCTTGGCGTGACCGACTCCCGCGGGACGGTGATCGGGCTCCTGTCCGCTGCCGACCTGTTGGGTCTTGCCTATCGCAGCCCGTTTGCCCTGCGCGCTTCCATATTGAATGCGTCAGGCGAAGCCGCCCTCGACGCGGCGACCAAAGAACTTCCAAAGCTGTTCTCGACCTTGGTGCAGGCCGGACTCAAGGCGCCTGACATCGGACACGTGCTTGCGCTCAATTGCGACGCCGTCACGTCGCGCCTCATTGACTTCGCCATATCCCGCCATGGACCAGCCCCTCGCGCCTGGGCTTGGCTTGCGCTCGGCAGCGTGGCGCGCCGGGAGCTTACGCTTGCCTCGGATCAGGATAACGCGCTTGCCTATGCCGATCCGGCCGACCCTGAAGCAGACGCCTATTTCGAGAGAATTGCCCAGGACGTAAATGCCGGTCTGGTCCGTGCCGGTTTCGGGGCCGACATCTCGGGGGTGGTCGCCGAGAACCGCCTGTGGCGCATGTCCGAATCGCAATGGGTGCAGACCTTCAGGGATTGCCTCACATCGCCTGACCACTCCCATTTGGTGCGGGCTGCGGTATCCTTCGATTTCCGGCATGTCTCGGGCGGATTGGAGGTCGCACCGCCACTCGTGGCCGTAATGAGGAACGCCCGCAAATATCGGGGTTTCCTCAACCAGCTCGCGCGCACTGCCACCGACGCTCCTCCGGCACTGCCGCACCGGCTCTTCGCGTCACGCTGGCAGCACCAGGAGATCGACCTCAAGAAGGGCGGAGCCGTCCCCATTGCCAATTTGGCGCGCTTCCACGCACTTGCGAACGGAATAACTATCTCATCGACCCTTGATCGGCTCACCGCCGCCGAGGGCCTAGGTGCCATCAGCAAAGAAACCGCGCAATCTTTGCGTGAGGCTTTCGAGGTCATCTATCAGGTCAGGGTCGAGCATCAGGTAGAGCAGGTTCGCGCCGGCCTCAAGTCAGATAACCTGATCCGCCCCGAGGTGCTGCAACCGGCCGCTCGGGCCGAACTGCGCGAGGCGTTCAACGCCATCGGCCGCGCACAGCAACAGCTCTACACATATGTCCGGCTCGGCATATGAGGCGACCTAATAGTCCGTTTGAGAACGTCTATTGGTGAGCGACGCGTCTGAGGAGGATACTTCCGAGGGCGACATGGATCATGGCCTGGGAGCAGTCGATGCGCTCCTCGTAGTCCCGCACGAGCCGGCGCCACCGGGTCATCCATCCGAAGGTGCGCTCGACGACCCAGCGGCGTGGAAGGACTTCGAAGCCCTGCGCGGTATCGGACCGTTTGATGATTTCGATGGTGAAGTCGAGGAAGGCGGCCTTGTCCATGAGCTTGGTGCGATCGTAGGCGCTATCGGCGAACAGGTGATTAAGCCAGGGCCAGCGCTTGCGCACGCTGTCGAGGATCATCTGCGCGCCGGCGCTGTCAGAGATGTCGGCGGTGGTGAGGTTGACCATCAGCAGACGACCGTCGGCGTCGACGGCGATATGTCGCTTGCGTCCGACGATCTTCTTGCCAGCGTCATAACCTCTTGTTTTCGCTTCAGGATTGGCTGTCGATGACGCCGCCGGTCGGGCTCGCCTCGCGTCCAACCCGCTCACGGTCAAGCATCAGCGCCGCGTCGTGGATGGTCTGGAACAGGAAGCGCCGCAGGAACCGGCGAAACCACCAGTAGACCGTCGGCCAAGGCGGAAAGTCCTTCGGCAACATCCGCCAGCCGCCGCCCGAGCGGGCCAGATATCGGATCGCGTTCAAAACCTCGCGCAAATCCGTCCGGGCCGGCCGCCTGCTCTTGGCCGCGCCAGGCAGGAACGGCTCAATCCGCGCCCACTCCTCGTCGGTCAAATCCGTCGGGTAGCGCTTGGTCTTCTTCTCAAATTCGGCCATCCGGCCAGGCGTCGCTGGGGTTCACATCCCAAGCTTGAATCACGCCCGAACCTGCCGTTCAATGGGTTTCTCCAACGGTCTCTAAGACCTTAGATTGGCGACACATGGACGAGGAACGGACGCATGCAACGAGAGATCATCCGGGTCGAGCCGATTGACAGCAATTTCGAGAAGTGGGGCGCGCCGGTGTCCACCTGCACCCGCGCCGGCAACATGGTGTTCGTCTCGGGCATGCCGCCCTTCGATCGTGAGACCGGCGAGATCCTCGTCCACGCCCCGTTCGAGCGCCAGGTTGAGCTGATCCTGGAGCAGGTGAAGAAGGCGCTGGAGGCCGCCGGGTCGGACCTCGACCATGTGCTGAAGTGCAATGTGCTGTGCATCTCGGCGGACCGGTTCAAGGCCTTCAACGAAGTCTACAAGCGCTACTTCCCGAAAAACCCCCCAGCCCGCATCTTCTTCTGCGTGCCTGAGTGGACTGGGCCCTTCGACGTGCGTGGCGGTCACGAAGGACTGACCTCGGCACCTCGCGGGAGCAGAGAGAATAGGGGTCAGAGTCATTTACCGCGCCACATACATAGACGTCAGGACTCTGGCGCGGTCCAACTTCGGCGTGTGGCGCTGGGTCTTCTTCTCAAATTCGGCCATCAGGCCACGCGTCGCTGGGGTCCACATCCCAAGCTTGAATCACGCCCGAACCCGCCGTTGAATGGGTTCTCAAACGGTCTCTAAGCGATCAGCACTTCCAGTGCGTCCAGCACGCGTACTCGGCCGACCGTACGCGTCATGTGCAAGTGCCCGCAGATGACGGGAGGCCGTCCAAGAATTTGCCATGCCTGCCCGACGGCCAAAGCCGAAGGATCGGGAGAGAAGCCGATGGCGTGATAAACAAACGCCGGCGGGGTGTGGGACACGAGGAGATCAACCCGACCAGCGCGCTCGAGGCGCGCGATGTCGGCTGCCGTTATTCGTTCTTCCGGCCACCAGTCCACGTCGTCGCGCCGATAGGCGCGGTCGATGACAGAATCGCCGCCACCGAGAAAGGCAATTCGTCGGCCATCAAGCTCCAGCACCGTTCCCCGCGGAACATAGATCAGGTTCGGCGCCATCTCGGTCGGCTTGGCGATCCCCCGATAGGACGGCTCGTGATCGTGATTGCCGGTGACGAAGTAGACGGGGCGGGCAAGCGGAGGAATCCTGGGCTTGGCGGGATTCAGGTCCTCGCCGTGCAGACCGAGATCGCCGACTTGGATCGCCACATCAACGCCGGCAGGGAGCCCGGCAACCACCTCGGCAAGGCGGTCGAACGACCGATGCACATCGCCGATGAATGCAATCATCTCAGTTGTGTGTTTGACCTTACTACATTGATCGTCACGAATTCGACCCTCGCGCAATCCATGGCTCAATCCGCGCGCTTGCCTTCGGTCACGAGATAGACTGGGACCGGCGACAGCCGCCTCACGCGATAGGGCTCTTGCGACCAAGCCATATTGGAAAGGAACCAGTGAATCGGCGGGTCGGCGGCCATCACGATCGCATCGGCACGACGACGCCGAGCTTCGGCCAGGATCCTCTTGGCTCCATTGCGCGTCCCAGACACCTGACCGCTTACCGCAACATCGCGGCGCTTCAGCCAGGTCACGGCGCTCTCGACGCTGTCGTGTCGCTCCCGCATTTCTTGTTTGCTCGGCAGCAACCCGGGGTTGGGCAAGCCGAAGCTCGAGCCCCAAATGCGAGCGATCGAGAGGACATGCACCTCCGCTCCAGCCTTTGCGGCCATGCGCTGGGCGAGCTTTATTGCGCTCTGCGGGATGGGGCGTCCTTCAGATGCAAGCAGTATCGACTTGCCCGCGAATGCCTCGGGCGGAGGCGGCTCCGGTGGATCGCGCCAAGGCCAGCGGATGGGAAGCAACGCGCCGAGGTCAATAGGCATCACCCTTCCTTCAACTCCGCGCGCTACTGGCGGCGTGCCTCACTCGTGACTGCGTGCCTGCTCGGCTTCAGCCCTCTTTTTTCGGCCTCTTTGCGTGTAGCCGCCTTAAGTTGGATCAACTCGGCATCAGTAAGCCGGGCGATGGCCCGCAATATCTTACTGAGTGTGATCTCGCCCTCTTCGACCATGTCGCCTTCCGCCCGCGGCCCACCTAAAGCGTCTTGCGGCCACGATGCTAAGCGGCGCAACAAGCGCAGTCAACCACGGTGAAATAATTTTTCCTTAAAGGAAATATCCTCGCCTAGCCGAACCGAATTCATTATCAATGCTTCCATGATGGTCAAACAGCTTCCCAGAGAAACCCTTCGTGACGACTTCTTCGACTGGCAGTGCCGCATCAGGCAGATCGCCTGCCGCGAGGATGGCGGCCGCCCCTCCCCCGGCATGCGCCCGCGTGTGCGCGACAGCAAGAATCGGGAGATCTCGCAAGCTCTCACGGTGCTGCTCGTGCCCGATGATCCCGGCGAGACACTCAGTTATTTCCGTCACCAGGTGATGCGCTCGACCGACCCGCGCGACGCTTATGAGCGCGGGCTCGCTTATCTCAGTGCCGATTTTTTTCAGGACCCTGGCAGCTTCAGCGACCGGCTGATTGCAATCCTTCCGAGCGGCTCGGAGCTTGCGGCCGCGCTGATCGGCAAGGGAGGTTGCGTGCTTGAGTTCGAGCAGTGGAGGCAGGGTTATCGCCTGCCGTGCACGATTTCCCCGCTTGAGCCCGGAAATCCCGCCCGCGAAGCCGCGGTCTGGCATAACCGGCTGTTCAATCCCGCTCTCCCCGAGACGGTACATGTTCTTGCCTTCCAACCCGATTGGGCTTCGGCCGGCCCCCTGCCTGGACGCGAAGGCCAAAAGGCACCGTCCCCCTAAAACTTGCGATAGGCCTTGTTCAAATCGTTGAGCGGATGTTTGGGCGAGGTCTGGAAGCGCACCAGAAGCTCGCGCGCAAGCATGTCGCGGTCTTGTTGATTGTCAGGCAGCTCCATCTCTTCGGGGATGCGCACCCAGCCATTGATGTTGCGGTCGAAGATGGCTGGTTGGCCGGCCTCGTAGCCCATATGCACGTCCTCGAGCCAATTGAGATCGTCCCAGCCCATGAACTCCATATAGGCCTTGAGATAGGGCGTGATGCGGTCGTAATCGGGCACGAGATTGACGTCATAGCGATAGCCGATGTGCTGGCCGATCTGCTGCTCGCGCGTGGTATCGAGGCCGGCGACATCCTTCAGATATTTGTCGATGTCGTTGCCGGACTTGCCCTTCTTGGCACTCCTCGCGCCTTTGGCGGCGCTACCGTTCTTGCCGCTCTTCCCGGACTTGAGATTCTTGGCAGCCATGCTCTCAGCTCCCCTCAGCCGATCTTGTGATAATTCTCGACGCCGACGGTGTAGTCGGTCCCGGCGAGAGGCACCTGCGCCATGGCCGAAGCCTCAAGCGTGAGCGCAGCAAGGTCCTCAGGCTCGAGGCTATGCACGCTCGTCTTACCGCAAGCACGCGCCAGCATCTGCGCTTCGAGCGTGAGCGTGTGCAGGAAGTTATAGACGCGCTCGGCAGCCTCATCGGGATCGAGCCGCTTCCGGAGCTCGGGATCTTGTGTGGCAACGCCGACCGGGCAGCGGCCGGTATGGCAGTGATAGCAAGAGCCGGCCGGAACGCCGATCTCGTTCTCAAAGTCGGATTCCGGGATCTCCTTGTTGCAGTTGAGCGCCATCAGCACGGAATGGCCAATGGCGATCGCATCGGCGCCCAGTGCGAGCGCCTTGGCGACGTCGCCGCCATTCCTGATGCCGCCGGCATAGACGAGCGAGATCTCGCCGCGCTTGCCGAGCTCGTCGATGGCGCGGCGGGCCTGGCGGATGGCAGCGATGCCGGGAACGCCGGTGTCTTCGGTCGCGACATGAGGCCCGGCGCCGGTGCCGCCTTCCATGGCGTCGATATAGATCGAATCGGGGCCGCACTTCACCGCCATGCGCACGTCGTCATAGACGCGCGCGGCGCCGAGCTTGAGCTGGATGGGGATCTCCCAGTTGGTCGCTTCCCTGATCTCCTCGATCTTCAGCGCGAGGTCATCAGGACCGAGCCAGTCGGGATGGCGCGCCGGCGAGCGCTGGTCGATGCCGGCCGGAAGCGAACGCATCTCGGCCACCTGGTCGGTGACCTTCTGCCCCATGAGATGTCCGCCGAGGCCGACCTTGCAGCCCTGGCCGATGAAAAACTCGCAACCGTCGGCGAGCCGCAAATGATGCGGGTTGAAGCCGTAGCGCGACTGAATGCACTGATAGAACCACTTGATCGAATAGCGCCGCTCGTCGGGGATCATGCCGCCCTCGCCCGAGCAGGTGGCGGAGCCCGCCATGGTGGCGCCGCGGGCAAGCGCCATCTTCGCCTCGTAGGACAGCGCGCCGAAGCTCATGCCGGTCACATAGACGGGGATATCGAGCACCATCGGCCGCTTGGCGCGCGGGCCGATCACCGTCTTGGTGTCGCATTTCTCGCGATAGCCCTCGATGACGAAGCGCGTCAGCGTGCCGGGCAGGAAGGTGAGATCGTCCCAGTGCGGAATTTCTTGAACAAGGAGAAGCCGCGCATGCGATAGCGGCCGAGCTCGGACTTCACATGAATGTCGTTGATGACCTCCGGCGTGAAGATATGGCTCCGGCCCAGGATGAAGCGCTGCGACTCGGCCGGCTGTCTTGCCGCGCCGTTTCCTCCATTCTTGTTCTTCTTAGCCATCGTGCCCAGTCCTCGCCCTATCACAGCACCAGCTTCTTCTCGGCCGGCTCGAGATTGTCGTAGTTCCACAATTGCTTGCCGGCCACGATCTTGCGAAAGGCGTCGATGCCGCCCTTCGGCGCGATCTCATACATGCGGAGCTTCCGCTCGAGCCATTTGCGATCGAGATCGTTCATCTCGCTCCACACCGCATCGACGCCCAGGCTCTGCGGCTCTCGGCCGATATAGATGGTGCCGTCGTACATGGAATCGCCCAGGTTCTTGCCGGCATTGCCGCAGATCACCATGCGCCCGCGCTGCATCATGAAGCCGGTGAAGGCGCCGGTGTCGCCGCCGACGATGATGGTGCCGCCCTTCATGTCGATGCCGGTGCGCGAGCCGACATCGCCCTTGCACACGAGATCGCCGTCTCTGATGGCAGCGCCGAACTGCGAGCCCGCATTCTTCTCGATGATCACCGTGCCGCTCATCATGTTCTCGGCGCAGGACCAGCCGACGCGGCCGGAGATGCGAACGTTGGGACCGTCAATCAGGCCGAGGCCGAAATAGCCGAGCGAGCCCTGAATGATGAGATTGAGACGGTTGAGGATACCGACGGCGATGGAATGCTTGGCGCCCGGATTCTTGAGGACGATGGTGCCGTAGCCGTCGTTCATCAGGCTCCTGATGCGGAGATTGATGGCGTTGGAGGAGAGGTCCGCGCCATCGATCTCGGCGCGCTTGTTGAAGTCGACATCGAAGGCATTGGGGAGACTGAAGCCGTGCTCCTCGGTGAGATCGATGTCGAAGAATTTCTCGAGCGCCCGGCCGGTGAGCTTCTCGGTGTGCATGCCCATCTCATAGGACATGCGCTCCTGCTCGGAGGGTGCCGATCGCGTCAGCGTTGCCATACGCGCACCTCCTCGTCGTAAGGATCGGAGGTGTCGATCTCGCGCGGGAGCAAGGTTCTGATGGCGACCTCCTCGGAGGCGAGCGCGACGAGATTGTCGCTCTCGTAAAGGACCATGGGCTTGGCCGCCATGGTATCCTTGGCCAGCCCAAGCTCTTTGTCGGTGGCGACGAGATAGGTGAACACGCCGTCGATGTCCTTGATCGAGGACTTGAGCGAATCCTCGAGCGTCGCCCCCTGCTCGAGATTGTTGGCGGTGTAGACGGCGAGCAGCTCCGAATCGCAGTTCGACATGAAGCGGTGGCCGAGCCGCTCCATCTCGCGGCGCATGATCCAGTAGTTGGTGATCTGGCCGTTATGGACGACGGCGATGTCGTTATAGGGATAGGCCCAATACGGATGGGCGGAGCGGATATCGACGTCGGACTCGGTCGCCATGCGGGTATGGCCGATGCCATGCGTGCCCTTGAAATTCCCGAGCCCATATTGCTCCGAGACCTGGCTCGCATCGCCGAGGTCCTTGATCAGCTCGAGCGCGCTGCCGAAGGAGAGCACCTCGGCGCCGTCGATCTGCTCGATGTCGGTGGTGAGTTGCCGCGTATCGCCGGAATAGCGCAGGCGATAGCGGAAGGCGTAAGGCGTGGGCTCGGTTGTCTCGATGGTCTCGGCGCCGAGTTCGGCGAGGCGGTTGTCGACTTCGGCCTGGCGCTCCCTGATCTTCTGTCGGATATAGTGGTCCTTGGCCAAGTCTTCCTGCTCGGCGAGCTTGAGCCGCATGACATATTCGTCGGGCGCCGACACGCCGTACACGGCGAACCCCGTCGAGTTGGGACCGCGATGCTTGAGGCTCTTCAGCATCGCCGTCATCTCCTTGCCGACGCTGGTGGCGCCGTCGCGGTGGATGAGCCCAGCAATTCCACACATTATTCGCTTCCTCCCTTGTCTCGCTGCCGCTTCGCTTACGGCAGGCAGTCGAGATACATCTTGAGATCCCATTCGGTCGCCGTGTGCAGGAAGCGCTCCCACTCGTCGCGCTTATATTCGTCATAGAGGCGGTACATCTCGCCGGGCAGAGCCGAGCGGATGACGTCGTCCTTCTTGAGCGCCTCGAGGGCGTCGCCGAGCGTCATCGGCAGCTTCCGCACCTGCTTGCCGGCTTCCATCGCCTGATAAATGTTGCGCTCCTCGGGCGGACCCGGATCGAGATTGCGCTTCAGCCCGTCGTCCATGGCCTTGAGCAGAGCAGACGCCATCAGATGCGGGTTCACCATGGCGTCAACGGCGCGATACTCGAAGCGCCCGGGCGCCGAGACGCGCAGGCCGGTGGTGCGGTTCTGAAAGCCCCAATCGGCGAAGACCGGCGCCCAGAAGCCCGTGTCCCACAAGCGCCGATACGAATTGACGGTCGAACAGCCGATCGCGGTCAGGCCGCCGAGATGGGCGACGATGCCGCCGATCGCCTTGAGCCCGACCTTGCCGGGAAGCTGGATGTCGTCGGTATCCGGCATGAAGGTGTTGTCGCCGCCCTTCCGGTACACATAGTTCGGCTCCATGCCGGGCAGCTTGCTCATGTCGTTGCCGAGCGGCTTCGCCTCGTCCGATCCGCCGCGCCATAGCGAGATGTTATGGTGACAGCCGTTGGCCGAGACGCCCATGAAGGGCTTGCACATGAAGCAGGCGATGATGCCGAACTCGCGCGCGACCTGAGCGCAGATCTGGCGATAGGTGGCGAGCCGGTCGGCGGTGCGGGTGCAATCGTCGAAGGTGAAGTTGAGCTCGAGCTGGCCGGGTGAGTCTTCATGATCGCCCTGGATCATGTCGAGGCCCATCTGGCGGCAATAGTCGATGACGCGCAGATAGACGGGGCGCAGGCTCTCGAACTGGTCGATGTGATAGCAGTACGGATTGGAATAGCCGCCGGCCGGCTTGCCCTCGGCATCCTTCTTGAGCCACATCATCTCGGGCTCGGTGCCGTGTCTGAGCTCGAGCCCGTGGTCCTTTTTGAGCTGCTCGTGGATGCGGCGGAGGTTGCCGCGGGCGTCGGCGGTCAAGAACGCGCCGGGCGCGTCACGCTCCTCGCGATTCCTGAACAGCATGCACCACATGCGCGCGACCCGCTTGTCCCAGGGGAGCTGCATGAAGGTCTCGGGCTCCGGGATGCCGATCAACTCGGCGGCCTCAGGCCCATAACCGAGATATTCGCCGCGGCGGTTGACGAAGAGATTCATGGTGGCGCCGTAGACGAGTTGGAAGCCCTTCTGCGCCACGCTCTCCCAATGGTCGGCCGGGATGCCCTTGCCCATGATGCGCCCGGTCACCGACACGAATTGCAAATAGAGATAGTCGATGCCGAGCTCGTCGATCTTCTTGCGGACCTCTTTCACCAGCTCCTGACGCTTGGGATCGTCGACAAAGCGTTCGATGTCAGTCGCTTGCTTATCGGTGGACGCGGCGTAGTTCATGTTTGCACCTCTACACTCAACTCCACGGGAATGGACTGTGCGACACGGGATGAAGCTCACCCTTGGCAAAGCGCCCGAACCGGAACGGCTCGAGGAGTGCGCTCTTCTCCCCCGTCAGCTCCTGGGCGACCAGCTTGCCGACGCCGATCATTTTGTACCCGTGATTGGAATCCGCAATCACATAAACGTTGTCGCGAAACACATCGAAGACGGGGAAGTTGTCGGGCGTGAAGCAGCCGAGCCCGCCCGATTTCTCGTGATGCTTATAGAGCGGCATCTTGCCTTCGAAGCGCTTCTGGCAGTGCGCCAGCATCGAGCACCACATATGGATGAAGTTGTCGCCGACGACGAAGTCGGGAGAGTTCGGGACCATAGGGATCGACCGCGACCGCGTCGGCATCCTGGTCCACCTTGTAAGGCGATGACCCGCCCTGCACCCCGCCGAAATTGAAGTCGGGCTTGTAATAGAGGCCCCACAGCTTGTCGGTGACCAGCGAGCCGTCGACGTCGGAGTAGAGCGGCGCGTCGGTATCGACATGGATGACGGGCGGCATCCTGCCGTCATTGGTCTTGTGCATCTCGGGATCGACGCCGAGCGTTCCTTCCTCGAGGCACCAATAGGTCCACATGCGCACGCCGTCATGCGTCTTGCCATCGCGCCCTTTGATCGAGATGGCCTTGGGCAGCTCGAGCATGTTCCAAAAGCGCGACACCCACGGGCCGGCGCCGAGGATGACATAGTCGCAAGCGATGTTGCCCCGGTTGGTGATGAGCGCCGTCACCGCGCCGGAGTTCGAGCCGAACTCAAAACCCTCGACCTCGACGCCGGTCAGGATGCGCACCCCTTCGGCTTCGGCCTTGCTCGCCAGTCCATACATGGAAGCGGTGTTGTTGGCGTAACCGCCGCGCTTCTCGTGCAGGACCGAGGTGATGTTCTTGGCCTGCCAATCGTCGAACAGGCCGGTCATGTATTTCTGGCAATCGCCGGCGCCCTCGATGAACACCGAGTCGTAGCCGATCTTCTTCTGCTGCTCGTAGATGGTGCCGACCTGCTCGTGCATCACCTCGGGGCTGATCTGCATGTAGCCGACGGGATGATAGCTGTAAGCCTTGGGGTCGCTCTCCCACACCTCGACAGAATGGGCCATCAGCTCGCGCATCGCCGGCTGGTAATAATTGTTGCGCACCACGCCGCAAGCGATGCCGGACGCTCCGGCCGCGATCGAGGTCTTGTCGATGATGAGAATGTCGGCCCCGGAGCCCCTGCCCGTCGCCTTGAGGTTTTGCGCCAGATGATAGGCCGTGCTCAGGCCGTGAACGCCGGCGCCGACGACTGCGTATTTGGTCGATGTGGGGAAGCTCACCGAAACGTCCCTCTCCTCAGGATCTCGATCCCGAATGACAACAGCGTTACAAAGGGCCCGATTGGTATGTGAGACCGTAGATTGGCGAACCCCGATTGGCCGCGCCATTGGCGCATAATCGCGGACCGATTGTAAACCAATTTGTTTGACTTAGGTCCAAAGTGGGCCCAGTTTGGCCACAATGATCCGGCAAGGAGCGACCTATGACGGATTCGCAAAGCAGAGCTGCCGACGCCGTTCTCATCTCACTTGTCAAACCGCATCACGGGGTCGGCACCATCTCGGCCTATCTGAGGCGGGCGATAGAGACCGGGGCCTATAGCGAGGGCGACCGGCTGCCGCCTGAGCGCCAATTGGCGGCAACCTTTCACACCGCACGCAGCACGGTCCGCCGCGCGCTCGACCAATTGGAGCGTGCCGGGCTCGTCTCGCGGCGTCTCGGCAGCGGGACCTTCGTCGGCCCGACCTCCACCGCCAACCGGCGCAACCTCGATCTCGCCGATCAAGTGAGCCCGCTCCAGCTCATCGAGGCGCGGCTCGCGGTCGAGCCCTACACCACGCGGCTTGCCGTCTTGCATGCGACGCGGCGCAATCTCGACGACATGGAGACCGTGCTCGCGCACGGCGAGGAGTTGATCGGCGACAAAGATTCCTTCTCCAAGTGGGACGGCGAGTTCCATCTTCTCATCGCCCACGCTTCAGGTAATCCACTGCTCATCAACGTCTACCGGCAGATCAACCATGTCCGGCTGCATGCGCAGTGGGACGCGATGAAAGAGAAGATCCTGACGCCTGAGTGCATCACCGATTACAATCGGCAGCATCGGGATATCTTCGACGCGCTCAATGAGCGCGACGCGCAGCGCGCACAATCGCTGATCACCGAGCACTTGGAGAAGGCGCGCGACGACCTCGTCAAGGCGAACAGCCCGTAGGGCCCGCAACGCAAGTGCGGCATTGGCCGCGCAAGCAAACTTGAACGGCCGTGAACGGTCATCCGCTCCATGACGGCATAGTATCCGGTCGCGCCACGGCGCCCCGCCGAGGAGCGGCGATCCGATCATGGAGATGCATCAAGTTCGATATTTCCGCGCGCTGTGCGAGGAGTTGAACTTCTCGCGCGCGGCCGCGCGCTGCAATGTCTCCCAACCCTCTCTCACCCGCGCCATCTCGAATCTCGAGCAGGAGTTCGGCGGACCTCTGTTTCATCGCGGGCGCTCCAAGACCCATCTTTCCGAGTTGGGGCGCGTGGTGAAGCCCTATATCGATCAAGTCTACGAGCAGGCCGCGATGGCCAAAGAGCGCGCACGCGATTTCCTCGGCTTGCGCCGGGCACGGCTCAAGCTCGGTATCATGTGCACCATCGCGCCAGACCAGTTGATCGAGCTCATCGCGGAGATGCGGCTGGCCCATCCCAACATCGAGCTGGAAATCGCCGACGCGAACGCGCGCAATCTGGATGAGCGCCTGATCATGGGAGACCTCGAAGTTGCCATTTATTGCCGGCCGGAGACGGGACGCGACGAACGCATGCACTATCTGCCGCTGTTTCGCGAGCAGATGGTGGTCGCCGTGAATGAGGCGCACCGGCTGGCGAAATCGAACGCCGTCAAGGTCGTCGATCTGAAAGGAGAGAACTATCTCGAGCGCATCAATTGCGAGTTCGGCGTATTGGGCGATGCCGTGTTCTCCGAGCGCGGCGTCGACGGTGAAACCGTCTATAGCAGCGATCGCGACGACTGGGTGCTGGCCATGGCAGCCGCGGGCCTCGGCTATGCCTTCATGCCCCGCCACCTCATCAGGCACCCGGCGGTTCTCGCCATTCCATTGGTCGAGCCGGAGTTCTGGCGGGAGGTGAGCCTGGTAACGGTGCGGGGGCGGCGACACTCGCCGGCCATCGGCGCCTTTGTGCAGATGGCCATGAAGGCAAAGTGGCTGGGCAGCGCGGCAATCCCGCCGAACAGGCCGGCGGCACTTGAGGCTAGGGCTGCGCTCTTCAAGGGCGCGGCGGGACGGGGTGGCGCAACACCCTTATTCAGGCTAGAACTCCGCAACCTTCGGGGGACACGAAGGGGCGGGGAGATGGCTTTGGGGGGCTGAGCGGAATTGCAGCTCAGCACTGGGGCTCGGCGCGAAACAAATTGCAAAGCAAACACCGATTGTCTGACACGGCGGGCCTCGTTCCACCAGACCTGCGGGCCTAGCGATGGCCCTGTCCGTCATTCTGGCGCTCGCCGCTGCGCTGATCGCGCTCGCGGTTCTTTCGCTCGCGCTGCACAGGACCGCCTGGGGCGGCATGCTCGTCTATGGCGGCTCGCTCGTTCTTTCGGGAGCGGCACTTGTCATCGCGCTTGTCTCGCTGCTTGGCGGGGCGCCGACCGAGACGGTGGTCTTGCCCATCGGGCTGCCTTGGATCGGCGCGCATTTCCAGATCGACGCGCTCTCCTCCTTCTTCCTCTGCGTGGTCAATCTCGGCGGTGCCTTGGCAAGCCTCTACGCGCTCGGTTATGGCAAGCATGAGCGCGCGCCGGAGCGCGTGCTGCCCTTCTATCCGCTCTTCCTCGCCGCGATGAACCTTGTGATCATCGCCGACGATGCTTTCACCTTCCTGTTCTCCTGGGAATTCATGTCGCTTTCGTCCTGGGCGCTGGTCATGGCACATGACAAGGTCGAGGCGAATGTGCGGGCGGGCTACATCTATCTGGTGATGGCGAGCTTCGGCACGCTCGCGCTTCTGCTCGCTTTTGGCCTGCTCGCCGGATCCGACGGCGCCTACGGGTTCGATGCGATCCGCGCCAGCCAGCACATGCCCGCCCTTACCGGACTCGTGCTCATTCTCGTGTTGCTCGGCGCAGGGTCGAAGGCAGGTCTCGTGCCACTCCATGCCTGGCTCCCGCTCGCCCATCCCGCCGCGCCGAGCCATGTGTCGGGATTGCTCTCGGGCGTCATGACCAAGGTCGCGGTCTACGCCTTCGTGCGCATCGTCTTCGACCTCATCGGCGAGCCCGCATGGTGGTGGAGCTTGGTGGTGCTCGCGCTCGCCGGCATCACCTGCGTCATGGGCGTGCTTTATGCGCTGATGCAGCACGATTTGAAGCGCCTACTCGCCTATCACACGGTCGAGAACATCGGCATCATCTTCATCGGGCTCGGGCTTGCGCTCGCCTTTCGCTCCTACGGCATGGCGCTCGCCGCGGCGCTCGCCTTCACCGCGGCGCTGCTCCACGTCTTCAACCATTCGCTGTTCAAGAGCCTGCTGTTCTTCGGCGCGGGCGCCGTGTTGAGCGCGACCGGCGAACGCGACATGGAGCATCTCGGCGGCCTGATCCATCCGATGCCGCTCACCGCCTTCGTGTTCCTGGTCGGCTGTGTCGCCATCTCGGCACTGCCGCCCCTCAACGGCTTTGTCTCGGAGTGGCTGACCTTTCAGGCAATCCTGATCAGCCCAGAGCTTCCCGCCTGGGGACTGAAATTCCTCGTGCCAGCAGTGGGCGCCCTGCTGGCGCTGTCGGCCGCACTCGCTGCGGCCTGCTTCGTCAAGGCCTTCGGCGTGACTTTTCTCGGCCGCCCGCGCACGGAGGCCGCCAAACGCGCGCATGAGGCCGACCGCTTCTCGCTTGCGGCCATGTTCATTCTCGCCGGGCTTTGCCTCATCGCCGGCACGCTGCCCGGCTTCTTCATCGATGCGCTCGCTCCTGTCGCCAAGGGCCTGGTGGGCGCGAGCATGCCGGTCCAACGCGACGTGCCGTTCCTGTCCATTGTTCCCATCGCCGAGGCACGCAGCTCCTATAACGGGCTGCTCGTGTTCCTGTTCATGGTGTTTTCGGGAACGGCCGCGGCCTTCGTCATCCACCGCTTCGCCTCGGACCGGCTGAGGCGCGGGCCGGCCTGGGACTGCGGCTATCCCGACCCCTCGCCGCGGACGCAATACACCGCCTCGAGCTTCGCCCAGCCGATCCGCCGCGTGTTCGGCACGCTTGTCTTCCGCGCGCGCGAGACGGTCGAGATGCCGCTGCCGGGCAGCACCGCACCGGCGCGCATCGCGGTGCGCCTGACCGACCTCATCTGGGACACGCTTTACGCGCCGGTCGCCGATGCCGTCGAGATCATCGCCGGTCGCGTCAACCAGTTTCAGTATCTCAGTATCCGCCGCTATCTCAGCTTCGTCTTCGCCGCCCTTGTCGGGCTTCTGCTCGTGCTCGCGATATGGTCCTGATCCTCGGCCTTGCGGTGCAGGCCGCACAGATGCTGCTCGTGCTGGCGCTCGCGCCGTTGCTCACCGGCTTCGTGCGCAAGGTGAAGGCGCGGCTCGTGCGCCGCCAAGGACCGCCGCTCCTTCAGCCTTATCGCGACCTCATGCGGCTGATGCGGAAAGAGGCAGTGCTCGCCGACAACGCCTCATGGCTGTTCCGCGCGTGCCCCTATCTCATCTTCGCCGCGACCTGGGTGGCGGCGGCGCTCGTACCCACCTTCTGTACCGGCCTCATGTTCTCGTGGACGGCCGACCTCATCGCCATCATCGCTCTGCTCGGCAGCGCGCGCTTCTTCCTCGCGCTCGCCGGTCTCGATGTCGGCACGAGCTTCGGCGGCATCGGTTCCTCACGCGAGGTGATGATCGCATCGCTCGCGGAGCCCGCCATGCTGATGATCGTGTTCACCTTGGCGCTCGTCGCGGGGTCGACCCAGCTCTCAACCATGGCCGGGTATCTCGTCAGCGGCGAGGCGGGATTGCGCGTTTCGCTCGCTCTGGCGCTGCTCGCACTTATCATGGTGGCGATCGCGGAGAATGCGCGCATTCCGGTCGACAATCCGGCCACACACCTCGAGCTCACCATGGTGCACGAGGCCATGGTGCTCGAATATTCCGGGCGCCACCTCGCCTTGATCGACCTCTCCACCGAGCTCAAGCTTCTGCTTTACGTCTCGCTGATCGCCTGCCTGTTCACTCCCTGGGGCATTGCCGCGCAGGGCGCACCTCCGGCAGCTCTTCTTATCGGCATCGCCAGCTACGTGCTGAAGCTCGCCGCCGGCGGATTCCTGCTCGCCGTGTTCGAGACCTCGATCGCCAAGATGCGCGTCTTTCGCGTGCCTGAATTCTTGGGGGCCGCGCTGATGCTCGGGCTGCTCGCCACGCTCCTCCTCTTCGTGTCCGGGAGCCTCTAGATGCACAGCCTTACCTTCGACATCGCACATCTCCTGGCGGGCACGCTCGTGCTGGTGAGCTTCATGCTGCTCTATCAAGACCGGCTTTATGCCCTGCTCAACGTCTACGCGCTGCACGCGTTCGTGCTTGCCCTTTCGGTGGCCTGGCAGGCCTACGCGCAAAACGCGCCTGATCTCTACATCACGGCCACGATCGCCCTTGTGTTCAAAGCGATCGTCATTCCCGTCGCGCTTCACCGGATGATCAAGCAGATCGGCATTCACCGCCAGATCGAGACGGTGGGCGGGATCGGACCAACCATGCTGCTCGGCATGGGTCTCGTCGCGCTCTCCATGGTGGTCATGCTGCGCGTCACCGCGGAAGCCGAACCGCTCGCGCGCGAGGACCTCGCCTTCGCACTTTCGGTGGTACTGCTCGGACTCCTGATGATGGTGACGCGGCGGAACGTCGTCAGTCAGGTCGTCGGTTTCATGTCGCTCGAGAACGGTCTCGTGCTCGCCGCCACCGGCGCGCACGGCATGCCGTTCGTGGTCGAGATCAGCGTCGCCTTCTCGATCCTGATCGCCTTCATCGTGATCGGCATCTTCCTGTTCCGCATCCGTGAGCGCTTCGACACGGTCGATACCCACGCGCTCGATCGCTTTCGCGGAGAGCGGCCGTGAGCTTCAACGCGGTGACGGCCGTCCTCATCATTCCCGCCGTCGCGGCGGCCGTGCTCGCCTTGCTGCCGGACTATCGGCTGTCGGCGCGTCTTAACGTGCTTGCGACGTTCTTGACCTTCCTCGCCGCATTCTCGCTGTTCTTCAACAGGCCTCCGGTCGGACCTTACGTCCTGGTGGACGATCTCAACAACGTCTTCATCGTGCTGACGACGTTCGTCGGCTTCACCACCAGCGTGTTCAGCGCGAGCTATATCGAACATGAGCTCGAAACCGGGCGTCTGACGCCCGCCTTCCTGCGCTTCTATCACGCCATGTATCAGGTGCTGATGTTCGCGATGAACCTTGCGCTCGTCACCAACAATATTGGCGTGATGTGGGTGGGGATCGAACTGGCGACGCTCACCACCGTGCTGATGGTCGGCATCTACCGTACCCATGAGGCGCTCGAGGCCGCCTGGAAATATTTTATCCTCGGCAGCGTCGGCATCGCGCTCGCCTTGTTCGGGACAATTCTCATTTATCTCGCGGCAGAGCCGGTGATCGGAACGGGACCCAACGCGATGGTGTGGACCGACCTGGTCGCCAAGGCTTCGCACTTCGATCCGGCGCTGCTCAATCTCGCTTTCGTGTTCCTGTTGCTCGGTTACGGCACCAAAGTCGGCCTCGTCCCGCTGCATGCCTGGCTGCCTGATGCCCATTCCGAAGGCCCGACTCCCATTTCGGCGGTTCTGTCCGGTCTATTGCTCAATATCGCGCTCTACGCGCTTCTGCGGTTCAAGATGCTGCTCGCGGCGAACCCCAACGCGCTCGCTCCCGGTCCGCTGATGATCAGCATGGGACTGCTCTCGCTCCTGTTCGCGGCCTTCATGCTCTACCGCCGGCGCGACATCAAACGCCTGTTCGCCTATTCCTCGATCGAGCATATGGGCATCATCACCTTCGCCTTCGGCATGGGCGGACCGCTCGCCAATTTCGCCGGGCTGTTGCACATGTGCCTGCACTCGCTGACCAAGTCCGGCATCTTCTTCGCCGTCGGCGACATCTCCCAGGTGAAGGGCACGCAGAAGATCGCCGATATGGGCGGCTTGACCTCGACCAATCCCATTCTGGGTTGGGGTCTCGTGCTTGGCGTCGTTGCCATAGCCGGGCTTCCGCCGCTTGGCATCTTCACCAGCGAGTTCCTGGTGGTGAGCTCGACGTTCGCGCGACAACCGCTTCTCGCCCTCCCCCTCGTCGTCGGCCTCCTGGTGTCGATCGGCGCGTTGTTTCTCCAAGTGAACCACATCGCCTTCGGCAAGCCGCGAGGCGCCAATCACAAGGCGAAAGGCTCCTACGCGCCGATGTTTGCTCATCTTGGACTCGTGCTCACTGCCGGCGTCTATCTTCCGCCACAGCTCGTCGCCGGGTTCGAGGCCGTGGCGAGGCTTCTTGGATGACAAAGGCCATGACGCTTGCCGACATCACCAAGAAGGGAAAAGCGGTCGAGGCGCACCGGCCCGTCCCGCGCGTCATCGTGACGGCGGAAGGGTGGCGCCGCGCCATCAAGGAGCTGGTCGATGCGCGCGCCACCCTGCTTGGACTGTGGGGGGACAAAGGCGCCGTGCACATGGCCCTGATCGAGGAGCCGTCGGCGAATATCGTCGTGCTGACGCTGCCCTGTCCCGAAGGCAAGTTCCCGTCGGTTGGCGCGGCACACCCGCCGGCGATCCGCCTCGAGCGCGCGATCCTTTCTCTTTACGGGCTCAAGCCTACAGGTGCGGCCGACACGCGGCCCTGGCTCGACCTCGGGTTCTGGGGGGTGAAAGAGCCGCTCGGCGCCAACAAGAAGAGCCGAAAACGCCAAGAGGCTTATGCCTTCCTCCCGGTCGAGGGCGAGGATCTGCATCAGATCCCGGTCGGGCCGGTTCATGCCGGCATCATCGAGCCAGGCCATTTCCGTTTCACCGCCAACGGCGAGGCCCTGGCGCGGCTCGAGGCGCGGCTCGGCTATGTACACAAGGGCATCGAGTCGCTGATGACCGGCGCCAGCATCGACAAGGGTGCGCAGCTCGCGGGCCGCACCTCCGGCAATTCGACCGTGGCTTACGCCTTCGCTTATGCGCTCGCCATCGAGGCGGCTCTTGAGGTCGAAGTCCCGATCCGCGCCATCTATCTGCGCGCGCTCATGGCCGAGCTCGAACGCATCGCCAATCATTTCGGCGATATCGGCGCGATCTGCAACGATGCGTCCTTCACAATCCTGCTCGCTGATTTCGCCATCCTGCGCGAGCGCGTGCTGCGCACGGCGGAAGCCTGCTTCGGCCATCGCCTGTCGATGGACCGCATCGTCCCCGGCGGGGTCGCGCAAGACATTTCAGCAGAGGGGCTGGCGCAGATTCCCGAACTGCTCGAGGCGGTGCGGCGAAAGTTTCCGGAGCTAGTGCGGGTCTACGACAACAGCGCCTCGCTGCAAGACCGCACCGTCACCACGGGCTATCTCGCGCCGACTCTCGCGCGCACCTTCGGCGCCGGAGGCTATGTGGGGCGGGCCTCAGGCCGCGCCTTCGACACGCGCAAAGCCGTGCCTTACGCACCGTATGACGCGCTCGATTTCGAAGCGCCGGTGCGCGATGATGGAGACGTCAATGCGCGGGTGTGGATCAGAATCCGCGAGGTCGAGCAGAGCATGAAGCTCATCGAGCAGATCCTGACGCGCCTGCCCAAGGGGCCGACGCGCGTAGACTTGCCGACGCCTGCCGAGGTCAGCGAGGGGCTCGCGCTCGCCGAAGCCTTCCGCGGCGACGTTCTCGTTTATGTGCGCATCGGCGCGGACGGCGCGATCGAGCGCTGCCACTTACGCGATGCGTCGTGGTTCCAATGGCCACTGCTCGAAGCCTGCGTCGAAGGCAACATCGTCGCCGACTTCCCTCTGTGCAACAAGTCGTTCAACTGCTCCTATTCGGGTCACGACCTCTAAGAGGACGTCATGCGCCTCGTCTTGAAGAATCTGCTGAGCCGTCCCGTCACCGAGCGGCGGCCGCCGGCCGGCGACGCCGAGCTTGCCGAGCTCGCGGCACGGCTCGACCGCGGCGCGCGGCGGAAGCTCGGGCGGAGCCTCTCCATCCGCGAGGTGGACGCGGGCTCCTGCAATGCCTGCGAGCTCGAGATCCACGCCCTCAATAATGCCTTTTATGACCTCGAGCGCTTCGGGCTGAAATTCGTCGCCTCCCCCCGCCATGCCGACGTGCTTCTCGTCACGGGGCCCGTGTCCAAGAACATGCGCGAAGGGCTGCTACGCACCTATAACGCCACGCCCGATCCCAAGTGGGTGGTGGCAGTCGGCGATTGCGCAGCCGATGGCGGCATCTTCGCCGGGAGCTATGCGGTCGAAGGCGGGGTGAAGGACGTGGTGCCGGTCGATCTCCACATTCCCGGCTGTCCGCCCACTCCGACTGCGCTGCTCAAAGGCCTGATCGCGCTTGTGGAACGTGCCTGAATACGCATCCCGCCTCTCCAGCCTGTGGCGCGATTTCGAGCCGCGCCGCGGCCTCCTGTTCGTCACCAATATCGGACTGCCGATCCTGATTGGCGTTGCGCGCGGCGAGCCCGATGGAGCGCTGATCGGTGCGATCACGGGCCTGTTGCTGTCGATTGCCGACACGGAAGGACCGCTCGCGGACCGGCTCCGCCTGACGCTGATGGTGGCAGGCGGCATTGTCGGGGGTGGCCTGCTCGGGGCCTGGCTGAAAGCCGTTCATCCGACCTTCTGGCTATGCTTTTTTCTCGGCGTCTTCGCCGCTGGACTCCTCAACCAGCTCGGCAAGGGACCGCATTTCGCGCTCCGCTTCGGCGCCATCGCGCTCGCAGCGGTGGCCAGCCTGCCGGCGATCTTCCGCAGGAATATGTCTATTTCGCCTGCACCGTCCTGCTCTGCCTTATGTCGCGGAGCGTGGATCACCTGATCAATGGGTGCCTCGCCTTTTCCGGGCCTTGGCTCGGCAACGCGAATTTCGACCGCTTCGGCTGGTTCCGCTTCGCGCTCGCCTATGCGCTGTCGGCGACGACCGGGCTGGGGATCGGAATCGAAGCGGGCAGTATTCGCGCGGTGTGGACCTCGGCCATCACGCTCGTGCTCATGGTGCCGGATATCGGCATGACCTATCGGCGCGTGTTTGGCGGCGTGGCTGGAACGGCGCTCGCCGTCTGCGCGGTGTGGCTGGTGACGAGCATCAGCCATGCGCCGGCCTTGCTGTGCGCGGCGATCCTGCTCGCGGCCTTCGTGCTGCCGTCTCAGGTCATGCGCTTTTGGGCTTTCAGCGGCACGATCGCCATCATCGTGCTGCTCGCCTGGGACCTGGCCAGCAGCGATCCGCGGCTTCAGCCGGCTCTGCTCATTGAGCGCATGGAAGACATGGCCGTCGGCGCTGCCCTCGTCCTGATTTTCACGGCAGCCCTTTTCCCGCGCGTGACCTGGACATTTCTGGCAGCAAGACTGGCGAAGCGTGGCTGAGATTCAGAGCTTGGCGCCCATCTCGGCGAGCTTGGCGACGGTGTTCATGTTGCGCTCGCGATATAAGTCTCGACGCGGCTGAATCCCAACTCGGAGCACATCGACTTGAGATCAGACATCGGCAGCTTGCCGGTGCCGCCGACATTCACGGCACGCAACAGGGCGATATACGTTGTCATGCGCCAGCTTAGCACGCAGGTGACGCGAACCCACGCCGGTCGGCTAGATCTCAGGCATATTCGGGGGGCGCCATGAACTCCGGCCCGACCGGGTTCTTGATCGCATCGGCGAGGATGCGGTCGATCTCGGCCTTGGCCGCTTCATCGAGCGACCAGCCCATCGCCGCCTCGACGGGAAGAAGCTGATCGGGACGGCGGGCGCCCCACAGCGCCGTGGTGATGCCCTGATCGAGCACCCAGCGCACGGCGAGATCGATCACATGGGTGCCGTAGCATTCACGGGCGAAGCGCTCGAGCCGGGCGACCGCCTCGAGATATTGCGGGAAGCGGTCGGGCTGAAACTTCGGGTCGTGGCGACGGAGATCATCGCCAGCGAACTTGGTGTCGGCGCGCATACGCCCAGACAAGAGGCCGCGGCAGAGCACGCCATAGCCGAGCGTGGCGATGCCGTGCTTCTTGCAGTAGGGCAGGATGTCCTTCTCGATGCCGCGCTCGAATAGATTGTAAGGCGGCTGCAGCGCGTGGAGCGGGCTTACCGACCGGAACTCATCCATCTGCGCCACGGAGAAATTGCTCACGCCGATGGCGCGGATCGTGCCCTGCTCGAACAGCTCGCGCATCGTTCGCGCCGTCTCGGCGATGGGGCGGCTCGGATCAGGCCAATGGACCTGATAGATGTCGATGCGGTCGGTCCTGAGCCGCTTCAGCGAGTCCTCGACCTCGCGCAGGATTCGCTCGCGGCTGCCGTTGCGCGTGATCTTGCCGTCATGCCATTCGAGGCCGACCTTGGTGGCGATGAGGACCTCATCGCGCAAACCGTCGGCGAGGGCTTTGCCAACGATCTCCTCAGAGCGGCCGAAGCCGTAGACGGGGGCGGTGTCGATGAGGTTGATGCCGTGCGCGAGAGCCGCCCTGATGGTCGCGATCAACTCTGGCTCCTCGGTCCCGCCCCACATCCAGCCGCCGATCGCCCACGTGCCGAGGGTGACGCGCGACACTTTGAGCGCGGTCCCCGGGATGTCGGCAAACTCCATGTAGCTGTTGGCCGAGCTGTTCAGTTTCGTGACCTGGCGAAGGGACATGACTCTGCTCCTTGTACTCTGCTCCTGGCTTTAAGCTTCGAAATTTGCCGCGCCAGTGCGGATTTCAAGTGACAGGTTGCGACCCCGCGTCGGGATGACGCTGATCCGGGCGAACTGAGGTTAAGGCCCACTAAGAACTCTTGCCTTGCTCGGTATTGTTCGTCGCTCACCTGCTCCAGCCAGTCGACGGTCTTGCCGTCGAGCGCCTCCTGAACGGCGATGTAAGTCATGGCCGTCGTCGGCGTTGCGCCGTGCCAATGTTTCTCTCCCGGCGGAAACCACACCACGTCGCCTGGCCGGATTTCCTCGATTGCACCTCCCCAGCGTTGCGCAAAGCCGAGCCCGGACGTCACGATCAAGGTCTGACCGAGGGGATGGGTGTGCCAAGCGGTGCGGGCGCCGGGCTCGAAGGTGACGCTTGCGCCACGCGCGCGCGCCGGTTCCGGGGCGTCGAACAGCGGGTCGATGCGAACCGTTCCGCTGAAGTATTCCGCCGGTCCCGTGCCGGAGGGACGTAACCGTTCCGTTTGATGTCCATTGCCGCCTTCCTCTCGTCAGCGCTCCCTTCCGGTCGATGCGCTCCGCTAGCGGACCGAAAGAGAGACACGCATTAGTGCTGCTCCGAGCGTCTCTGGTGGAGAAGGTCCTTCAGTTTCGGCAACTCGGAACGCACATGCTCGTCCTTATCGGCGGAAAAGCGCGCGGGGAAGAAGAGGCGCAAAAGCGGATCGAGAAAGGCGCCCGGCCCTGCGTAACCCACCTCGATGGCATGCTCGGCATTGACCCCGCCCTCATCATCTTCAAGCTGGAAGATCAGCTTGACCGGCAGGCGGAATAGGGGACCTCTTAGTTGCCAGACGAGCTTCCGCCCGGGCACGAGCTCAACCAACTCGCACCTCACCTTAACCCGCCTGGGGCCGATCAGTTCGTCCATGAAAATCACGCTACCTGGGGTGCCGGGCGTGCCCTTGGCGGTGTGGAGATGGAAATGCGTTCCGGGCCACCACCACCGGAATCCGTCATCATCGCAAGTCGAAAGAAAATCCGTAATCTCTCGACCGGACAGCCCCGCGACATGGGTGCGGGTAATCAGTGAGAACATGCGGGCCTGATCCTAGACCGAGGTTGCAAATACTATCGGGAAAGCATCATTTCTGATCCAACTCACTGCAGAATAGCAAGACTATGGAGCGCGACATGGCGAACAAGACCGCCTTCGTCACGGGTGGCACCGGCTTCATCGGCCTCAACCTGGTGGAACATCTGTCGCAATCGGGGTGGGAGGTCGTGGCTCTTCACCGGCCGAATTCTCGGCTGACGTTGCTGAAGAAATATCCCGTCCGCCTCGTCCAGGGCGAGATCGAGGACGCTGCCTCCCTCAAGCGGGCCATGCCCGAGGCTGTCGACGCCGTCTTTCACGTCGCCGGCGACGTGAGCCTGTGGTTCGGCCACAGCGAGAGGCAATGGCGAACCAATGTCGAAGGCACCCGCAACATGGTGGCGACGGCACTGGCGAAGCGCGCGAGGAAGTTCATCCACACGTCCACCAGTTCCGTCTACGGAATGCAAACCGGGCCGTTCGACGAGACCGCGCCGAAGCTCGGCAGAGATAAGTTCAACTATCAGAGATCGAAGACCGCGGCGGAGGACGAGGTCGCCAAAGGAATCGACCAGGGGCTGGATGCGGTGTTTCTCAATCCCACCAATGTCATCGGCCCTTACGACTGGAGCACGTGGTCGAGGTTCATACGCCTCGCGGCCAACCGGCAACTGTTCCGCATTCCGCCGGGACGCGCCTGCTACGCCGATGTCGGGGCGGTGGTGCGGGCGCACGTCGCCGCGGTCGAGAAAGGGCGCACCGGGCACAACTATCTGCTCGGCGGACACGATAAGTCCTACGCCGAGATCGCGCGGATGGTGTGCGAGATGCTCGGCACTCCGCCCAATACGATGGTCGGCCGGCCGATGGTGTTGCGCTTCGCCGGCCGCGCCTCGGACTGGATGTCGAGGATCACCGGCAAGGAGCCGCGTATCTCGGAGGAGTCTGCCGTGATGGTGAATGCCAGCATCGTCTGCAGCAGCGACAAGGCGATCCGCGAGCTCGGCTATCAGATCGTCCCGGTCGAGACCATGCTGAAGAGCTGCATCGATTGGATGATCGCCGAGAAGCTGCTCTCTCCTCGGGCATCCTCGCCTTAGGATCGATTGCTGTTCTATGCCTCGCCGCCACGACGGCCAATGGTAAAGCGGCTGAACACGCGCGCCATGACTCGATCATAAAGACGCGGCGGCATGAGTTGACTGAGGCGAACGCTCAGCCAAAGCTGCGTGGGAAAGGACACGTACGATCTTTGCCGCTTGAGGCCGGCCACGATCCTTTCCGCCGCGGCGATCGAGGTGACGGCCTTTCCGCCCGACATATCGGAGCCCATCATGCCGTTGATCTCGTCGAGCAAGGGGGTTTGCACATAGCCGGGAAAAACCGTGGTGACGGCGATGCCGCGCTGCCTGAGCTCGCCTCTAAGGCTTTCGAGATAGGCCGCGACCGCGGCCTTGCTCGCCGAATAGCCCGGCTCGAACGGGATGCCGCGCACCCCGGCCATACTCGAGATCCCGGCAATGTGGCCGCGCCCGCGCGCGAGCATCGACGGCAGCACGGCCTCGATGGCGTAGACCGTACCGAGGAAATTGATCTGAACAATCTCCTCCAAATGAGAGATCCTCAAATCGTCGACCGTCGAGGCGCGGCAAATCCCAGCGCTTGCAATCAGGGTATCGATGGGACCGAGCACGCCGGCGATGTGACGGACGGCGTCGTGCAGCCGCGCGCGCTCGCGGACATCGACGGCAGCCGTCGCGCATGACACTCCCGACTGGCGCAGCGATCCGGCGAGCGCCTCCAATTTGTCCTCGTCGCGATCGATCAGGCCGATTTTGGCGCCGCGGCGGGCAAAGGAGAGGCATAGTTCGCGCCCGATGCCGCTTGCGCCCCCGGTTACGAGTACGACCTGATCAGGCATGAGCGGCTTCTTCCGGGACCTTCGCCCAGTCTAGCAAACAATGGCGTGGTTTCTTGTCTCGCCCTTTAGGACCGGCTGCAACCAGGCTGCGGGGGAGCGAGTGATAACATCGCGGCATGGCGAACCGCGGGCAAGCCAATATAACTGAAATCCACCTTCCCGGGCGCCGCAGCAACGATCATGGAGCGGACCGCAGGGAGCAAATCGAAGTGACCGACGCTCAGATCAAACTGGTGATTGCTGCACTGGTCGCGGTCGGGCTCGCGCTTGCCTACGCCATGCTCGAATGGACAAGCGATTTCCAGCATGGAGACTGGACCCCGGTCGTCATTTTTTTGGAAGATCTCGACCCGTTCGGCCATGTCGAGCGGTGGGGTCTCTTCACTCAGCGCGGCGAAGCAGGCGTCATCTTCGGCGGGGTCGTGCCGCTTTGTCTGTTTGTGGCGGCGGCAGGCCTGGCGCTTTGGTTGCGGGTGAAAGACGGGCGACGGTAGGGGGGTGCGTTGGTGCGACCCGATCTACTGCACTCCGTAAACCTTACTGTCAAAATTAGCGATCCGCTCAAAGGAGCGCGTGACAGTCAGTTGCTATTGCTGGGGGCCCGATAAAGAGCGGAGTTCGCTATGAGAAAGCTAATTGTCATGGCTCTGATCGCACTCGGCGCGATCTTTATACAGCCCAAACCCTCGGAAGCTGGCGTGGTCGTATGGGGATGGGGAGGATGTTGTGGCTATTACTACCAGCCTCCTACTACCCTTACTACTACCGGCCCTATTACGGCTACTACAGCTATCCGTACTACCGGCCTTACTGGGGCCACGCTCGTCGCGTGAACCGTCGCTGGGAGAGGCGGGGCTGGTATTGATTTTTTTTCGCGCGAACCTGCGATAGGGCATGGCTCTTCGGTTGCGAGTGATCGAAGGGCGCCAGTAAGCGTCGCGAGTTGCCGGACGAGAGCGAACTCATCGCTCCAGAACGGGACCGTTCGAGTCGCCGCAGCGACCCAAGGGTAGTTCATGTTAAGGATTGGCGCGCCCGAAGAGATTCGAACTCCTGACCCCCAAATTCGTAATCGGGAAACCCGGCCAAGCCAAACCCGGCGACCCCAAGCGGCTTAAAACCTATTTCCCCTTACACACCAATATGTTATTCCGTCAAAGACCGTCATTGCCTTTCAACCCCAAGTAGCGCATAATGCCTCTTCAACATTGCCTGAACATTGCCTGAAGGGAGGAAATCGCGTGAACCGGAAGCGCCTGACGGATGAAGGCTGCAAGCGGCTAAAGCCCGTTCCCGGCAAGCAGCTTTACGTCAACGACGTGATTGTGCCGCGGCTGGCGCTGCGCCTGAACGACCGCTCCAAGACCTGGTCCGTCACCTACTATGTCGGCGGCAAGCCGCGCAGCAAAGTGCTGGGCTCGTTCCCGCAGATGAAGGTGAAGGAGGCGCGTGACGCCGCTCGCAAGTTTGATGAGAACCCTCAAGCCGCCCTGAACAAGACGGAGGTCGGCAGCTTCGGCGAGATTGCCGCGCAGTTTATGAAGCGTCACGTAGAGGCCCACGGCTTGCGCTCCGCGCCCGACATTGAGCGCAGCCTTGGCTACGTGCTCAAGCAGTGGCGTGACCGCCCCTTCTTAGAAATCAAGAGACGTGACGTGGCTAATTTGCTCGACGGAATTGAAGACAAGCACAGCGCCGGTGTCGCTGACGGCGTCCTAGCGCTCTTGCGCAAGCTGTTTAACTGGTTCGCGGCGCGGAGTGACGATTACGTCAGCCCCATTGTTAAGGGCATGAGACGCACCAAGCCCAAAGCCCGTGAGCGCATCCTCACCGACGACGAGCTCCGCGCCTTGTGGGCCGCCGCTGACAACTTCCCAATCTTCGGCGACTTCGTCCGTGTTCTGCTCTTGACGGGACAGCGCCGGGCTAAGGTCGCAAGCATGAAATGGACCGACCTTGATAACGCGGGCGTCTGGACCATAGCCACCGAGGCGCGTGAGAAAAATAATCCCGGCAAGTTGCCTCTTCCGCCACAGGCGACCGAAATCATTCTGCGGCAGCCGCACGTCTATGGCTGTGATTACGTGTTTCCTGGTCGGGGTGGCGGCCACCTCAACGGCTTCAACAAGCGCATGACGGCGTTGCGTGCCAAGTTGCCGCCCGAAATGCCGCAATGGCAACTCCATGACCTTCGGCGAACGGCGCGCTCGTTGCTTAGCCGCGCTGAGGTCCGACCTGACATTTCCGAGCGCGTCTTAGGCCACGCTATCGGCGGCGTTAAGGGCGTTTATGATCGTCATGATTACGGACGCGAGCGGGCCGCCGCGCTTCGCCGTCTTGCTAGCCTCATTGACACGATTATCAATCCGAACGAGGGCAACGTTGCGTTCTTGCCCACTGCCGCCGTCACCGCCTAAAAGGCGCGTAAAAAGGGTTTCTGGCGCGTCAAAACGCCTCACCGCCCGTCAGCTAAATCCATAGCTAGAGCAAGGGCTTAAGCCAGAACAGCCTCGTTCAAGGGAACAATTCCGTAAACGGAGCATAGAGTATTGGCCTTCCGCCAAATCCAAGAGTGACCTCTATGTTGACCTGCTTCCTGCTATCAATTCTGGTCGGGTGGACTTGCTTGATAATGAGCGCCTTGTCGCCCAGCTCGCCTCTCTTGAGCGCAAGACGGCACGCGGCGGCAAAGACTCCGTAGACCACCCGCCTTACGGTCACGATGACGTAGCGAATGCCGTGGCCGGTGCCGTTGCGGCCGTGTTGGCTGCGGCGCGGTTTGGGGAGCAAAGTTTCTCCGCTCCCATATTCGTCAAGTTTGCGGAAAGAGGGCCGAGCGAGTTTGACACGATTGCGCCGAGGTTGCCCCGATGACCGGCGCTTATATCACCCGCCTTCAGCGCGCACTCCGCAGTCTCGGCTTCGTCACGAAGCGCAAGCGCCGCGTAACAGTTCCGCGCCAGCGCGAGCGCGAACTGCCCTTAGCCTCTGCGCTCCCACGCATTCAGCAGCGCATCAGAGAGTCCGCGCGTCGTGAGACGCCCTTGCCCATTGAAGGAGAAATCCGTGACCCCCATAGAGAAACAAATCCTGCAAAGTGAGCTTGCAGGCGTAGACCGCCGCAGAGCCGAGGTTGAGGCAACACTCGCCTCGCTGCCGCCCTACAACCCAAACTGCCCCGACTATCGCCGCCAAGAGCTAGACGCGGAGTACCGCGAGCTTGGTTCCATGCGGAGAGACATTGAGGAGAAGCTCCATCCTAAGGACGAGCCAAAGCCTCTCTCCCCCGAGCGCAAGCGGCAGATTGAAGGCGTCATTAGGCAGCAAGAACAGAACACGCGCTGGAACATTGAGCGGTGCGAAAAACTAGGCGACCACCGGCAAGCAAAAATTCTGCGCTTGTCGCTGTTAGACATTCCTCGTCGGGTTTTTGCCGAGTTCGGAGAAGTCAAGGCGGAGCGGCAAAGATGAGAACGCGATACGAGCAGGCCCTCCTTAAGCAGAACGGTGCCAGGGTTCTGCGCAAGTACGACGCGGCCTTTTACAAGGCCTGGCCCTACAATGTTTGGGCCAATTCTGAAACTGAGTTCCGCAAGCTAGAACCCAAACAGCCTGAGGCTGACGCCGAGCCCGAAGGCACGAACAGCTTCGTGCTGCTTCAGAATGACGACGGCGAAGACCAGGCCGACGGCCCCACGGACGAGCAGGACGATGAAGAAGAAGAGGACGACGAGATGAACAACACACCTAACGACGCCGACGAGTATGAGCCCGACGACGAGCCCGAGGACGACGGCTACGCGGCGGCGGAAGACGCGTTCAACGCGCTCGCCACGAAAATCCACAAAGCTGCCGGCTGCTCAAGAACCGAGGCCATGACGAAGGCGCGGCTTGAGCTGGACCCGAGTGACTTTGAGGCGCTACGCACCGGGCCCGCCGACGCGTCATTCGCCAAGGCAAGGCGTTTCCGTCCGTCCAAAGCACATTCTGCCTTCAACGATTTGGTGGCCGCCTATCACGAGCCCGGGAAAGTTTCTCGCACTCAGGCTGCACAAATGGCGAGGCGCAATCATCCAGATGTTTTTAACGCCATGCAGCAGCAGCCGGACGAGCAAGAGTTGAAGTAGTTTCGGCGCGACCTGTTCCTCTCGGCAGGAACTAGCTCCCCTGCCGGGATCCTTTCGTCTGGTCGCGACCACTGGGGGCTTTCATTCTCCTGGGCCCCCGCCGAGGCCTGAACGCTGAGTGGTCACTCCTGCCCATGGGCAGCGTCAGTCCTCACCAGGGTTGGGGGCGGCTGGATCAGTCACCAGCTGCCCCCTTCTCTCTTTGGAAGGAAGGATATGGTGGCAGGCCACGAGAGTCCTCACTGCACTTTATTGGTGCTCCCCGGGAGTTTACTGTTATTTGGCTTCGTGCCCTTCGTGTAGAGCCATGTCCCATCACTACGACAAAGCTGAGTAGTGCCGTTTGAGAGAACTACTTTTGCTCCTTCACTGTAGCACTGGCCTGCGTATGTACATGTGCAAGTTTCGCCTTGTTGCTGCTTGATTTTGGCGTAGGCATTCGATGTGGCTACAGTTGCGGCCAGGAAGACAACGAGCGCCATTATAGCAAGACGAATGACCAACATCATCTTCTCCAAGGTTTTGCTCAAACCTGAGAGGATGGTCGTCGGATAGCAGATTTTCATCAGCATCATCCTCCGTTGTGTTGCTGCGGTAACCGCTTCATTACAATACACAACACGCCAATCTTTTCCGTGCGGCACAATATCCTGGGGGCGTGTCGGCTTTCCTGGCTGGGCTGGGCACGCCCCTTACTCTTTTCTGAAGACCTCCCCTGGCTCCCAAGGGAGCCCACTGGAGCCCGTGGGGGTCATGACCTAAGGGTTGGGTTAGGCTGGCCCTTGAGCGAGGGCCCTGTCGCCGCCGCCATATATAAAGAGGCCCCCCCCACTCCAATAAGCCCGGTCACATTGCCTGCCACATTGCCTGGCGTTGTAATCAGGGGGAGGTATTATCACCTAAGTCATTGATTTGGTTGGCGCGCCCGAAGAGATTCGAACTCCTGACCCCCAGATTCGTAGTCTGGTGCTCTATCCAGCTGAGCTACGGGCGCGTCTTGCCATCCAAGAAGGCTGATTTAGCCTATCACAGCGATCCGCCGGGGAATTGCGGCCTTTTCCGGCCATATGACAGGCCCGCCCTACCTAAGCTGTCAGTGCCTCAAAGGCAAGGCTGGAACATTACGGAAATTTAGCCGTTTCCGGTCAGGGTGCAGGCCCCAACTGTCTCCACCCCAGGGAGGACACCCCATGCATGCAAACACCATCCTGAACCGCACCGGAGCCGCCGTCGCCGCTCTCACCATCACCGTCGGCCTGTCGAGCGCCGCGCTTGCCGCGGTCGATTTCACCGGCAAGTACGCAACCACCGACACCACGGGCAAGCCGATGCAGATCATGCTTGCCCCGAACGGTCACGCCTGGGGCCACCGACCCGGCGAATATATGAAGGGGGCCTGGGCGGCCGGCAAAAGATACGCCGTCATCCGCTGGACCTCCGGCTGGAGCTCCAAGCTCGTGAAGCGTGGAGACCACTTCAAGAAGCTCGCCTATGCTCCGGGTCAGGAGCCCAAGGGCAAGCCGGCCAGCAAGGTTATCGCCGTCAAGGTCCAGTAACCGCACGAACTGAATTCCGGCAATTCCGGCGGCGCCTCTTCCAACTTCGAGGCGAGAGGCGCCGCCCTCTCACTGCAATTTGGATTACGACGAGGCTCGGGGTCAGCTCGCGGCCTGTTGTTGCGCCGCTGAGGCGGAACCCTCGCGCAATTGGCCGGGTGTCATCCCTATTACGCGCTTGAAGGCGCGGTTGAAGGCGGGAAGCGAGCTGTAGCCGACATCGGCCGCGATCGCGGCGAAGCTGTCGGTGCTGGTGCGGATGCGCTCAGATGCCAACTGCATCCGCCAATTGGTGACATACTCGATCGGCGCCTGCCCCAACACCGCGTTGAAGCGCTCGGCAAGCACGGTGCGCGACGAGCCCGACTCGCGGGCAAGCCGGTCCACCGTCCAGCGGCGAGTGGGGTCGGCGTGCACATATTGCAGCGCCCGCCCGACCAGCGGGTCGTTCAACGCGGCGAACCAACCGGTGGCGTTGGCGGGAAGGCGCAAGGCGTAGCGGCGCACCACCTCGACGAACAGGAGCTCCATCAGGCGCCCGAGCATGAACTCGGTGCCAGGCTCGGCGGCGTCGGCGAGCGCGAGGATTTCCTTCACCGTAGAGGCTATGACGGCACTCACCTTGTCGTCGCCCGTGCGATCGACGTGGAGGGGCGGGAGCGTGCGGAACACGGGCGATGCGACGAACTCCGAGGATTCGAGGAAGCAGCAGACCATGCGGGTCTCTTCGCCGCCACCGCCATAATTGACGCACCACATGCCCTTGAGGGGACTCGGACGAATCACGTCAGCGGCAAGCGCCATCTCCACGTTTTCACCATTCCAGAATTTGTGCGCGTCGGCGAACGGCACGAGCAGAATGTCCCCGGCCGAGACCGTGCTTCGCTCCCCGGTCGCAAGCTCGATCGTGCAACCGCCCGCGGCGATCAAGTGGAAAATGCTGATGTGGGTCATGCGCGCCATCGGCATGCGTTCGTCATATTGCTTGGGGCTGATGACGCCGAACGGGGCCGTGAAGCGGGCGTTCATGAACACCGCTCCGGTTAAACGCACCGCACGAAGCATCTCTGCCAGCACGTCATGACGCCCGCGTGCATTTTCCGGCGTTGCTGCAAATGAAGGCGGCGTTTCGATCATTGGTAGAGAGCACGCTTCCCACAATATCCCGCCCACCCAAAGACACGACGGCTCAAGCCCGGCGCGTCCGACCCTGACGTATGGAGATTATCATGCCCTTGCCCTCCTTGAATGCCGCAAACGCCAAGCCGCGCATCGCAATACGTGGAAGGGCCATTGCGCTCATGCCAGTGTTGCTCCTGACGGCGACGATGCCGACACCCGCGGCTGCAACGAAGGCACAGGGCATTCAATGCGCACGAACTTACAATTCCTGCAATGACGGCTGCCGGTCGAGGTTCACCTCACCAGACCTCCTCACCTCCTGTTACAACCGCTGCACCTCCGGTTTTGACAAGTGCCTGAAGGCGGCCGGGCTCTTGAAGAATGAAACCGATCCCAATCCGACCCCGCCCAAGGGAACCGTGGACCACACTTCGCCCACAGGCGGCGTCAACAGCTCAGCACATTAGAACCTCGTCGCGGCGCGCTTCGGCGTCGCCGCGCGACTTCGCGCCTCCAAGGAGATCGAAATGCCCAAGCAAGATTCTCATCCTTCCGCCGCATCTTTCCTCATGATCGTTATCGTGGTCCTCGTGGCAAGCATCGCCTCGCCGGCTTCGGTCAAGGCCGACGGCGCTGAGCAAAGCGATCCGACGCAACAGCAGATCGACCGGAATCAAGCCGTTCAGGTGTTCAACACGTTCCGGCGTCCGCTTGAGGCGAGCAGCGAGCCGCCCTGCCAAAGCATCCACTGCACTCCGCCCGACCATCACCACCAGCACTGATCAGACACGCCAACAGCAAACCCGTCAGGAGATTTCACTAATGGATGCACGAACAGCCAATCCCGACGCCATCGACCTCACGGCGATCAAGAGCCGCCAACAGGCCGCCTGGAGCTCGGGCGATTATTCGATCGTCGGCACGACGGTTCAGATCGTCGGCGAGATGCTGTGCGAAGCGGTCGATCTGCGCGCGGGCGAACGCGTGCTCGACATCGCCGCCGGCAACGGCAACGCCACGCTCGCCGCGGCGCGCCGTTTCGCCGAAGTCGTCTCGACCGACTATGTCGTGGCTCTTCTCGAGCACGGCCGCGAGCGCGCCAGGGCTGACCGTCTTCCCGTCACCTTTCTCGAGGCCGATGCCGAGGATCTCCCCTTCGAGACCGGGAGCTTCGACGTCGTGCTGTCGAGTTTCGGCGTGATGTTCGTGGCCGATCACGAGAAGGCGGCGAGCGAGCTCGTGCGTGTCTGCCGTCCCGGCGGCAGGATCGGGCTTGCCAGCTGGACGCCTGAGAGCTTCATCGGCAGGCTGTTCAAGCTCGTCGGCCAATATGTCCCGCCCCCTCCCGGCGTGAGGTCGCCGGCGCTGTGGGGCACGAAGGCCTATCTCAGGGGGCTCGTCGGCGCGCATGGCAGCGTCGCCGCGCAATCTCGGGCTTTCACCTTCCGCTACAAGTCGCCGGAGCACTGGATCGAAATCTTCGGCACCTATTACGGCCCGCTGCTCAAGGCCTTCGCGGCAATTGATCAGAGCGCACGCGCTGCGCTCGAAAACGACCTCCATGGCTTGATCGATGAGTTCAACGTCGCTCAGGACGGGACGGTGGTCGTTCCGAGCGAGTATCTCGAGGCAATCATCACCAAGGCGCGGTGATCAGGCGCGGCGGCGGGCTTCCTCGAGGTCTACGACCACGTCGGGGATGGTGACGCGGAACGTCGCGCCACCAGCGTTCCCGACGAGGGTGATCTGGCCACCATGGGCCTGCACCAGCTCGGCGGCGATGGCGAGCCCGAGCCCCGTGCCGTCCTTGCGCGCCACGCTTTGAAACGCCTTGAACAGGTTGGCGCGCGCCCGCTCGGGAACGCCCGGCCCGGTATCGGCCACCTCGATGATGGCTACGGCGCCTTCGCGCCGGCCTGAGACCGCGATCTCGCCCGGCCTGCCCCCTTCGCTCTCGATCGCCTGCACGGCGTTGCGGCAGAGATTGGCGAGCACGCGGAAGAGCTGATCGCGGTCGGCATCGACCTCGAGCCCGTCCTCGATGTCGATGACCCAGCCGACGACCTTGGGACGCGGAAGGCCGAGTGCGTCGCCCACTTCGCCGACGAGCGGGGCGAGCGCGAAGCGCGTGCGCCGCGGCGGCATCTCCTGCGCCTGGCCGAAATCGAGCGTGCGGGCGCACAGCCTGATGGCGCGGTCGAGCGAGGCGATGAGCTTCGGCACGAGGCGCTGCACCGTCGGGTCCTTGACCGTGATCAGGCGATCCGACAAGAGCTGCGCGCTCGACAACATGTTGCGCAAGTCATGGCTGATCTTGCTCACGGCAAGGCCAAGCGCCGCGAGCCGATTCTTCTGCGACAAAGTCTCGGCCAGCTCCTTCTGCATCGAAGAGAGCTCGCGCTCGGCGGTGCCGATCTCGTCGCGCCGCGACGACGGCGTGATGATCCTGGTCGGATCCTCCGGCCTCTGGCTGAAGCGCACGATGTTCCAGGTGAGCCTCGTCATCGGCTTTACCAGCAGCGCATCGAGCGAGAGATAGACGAGCGCCGCGGTGATTATGGAGATGAGAATGGACAGCCCGAGAATATCGAGGCCGTAATGGACCATCGCTTCTTTGAGCGGGCCCTCCCCCATCACCACGTCGATGAGCTCGTCGGGATTGAGGCCCGGCTGGCCGACGACGCGAATGACGCGGTCGTCAGGCGCCACATAGACCATGAGGGCATCGGCGATGAGCGTCATCCACGAGGCGTTGCGGAGATCGTACGAGGAGCCGATCTCGGTCGGCATATCCATCTCGATGATGAGCACGCGCGCGTCGGCCTTCTTCACGGCGATCGCCTTCACCTTGGCGCGCTCGAGAAGCTCATCGCGAAGCATCGGCGGAAGCTGACCGCCGGGCGCCGCCTCGGCGGCAAGGGCCGCGATCTGCGCTGCCGCCAAGCGTTCCATCAGCCATTGGCGGCGGAAATTGGAGACCGAAGGCACGAACACGAGCACCTCGGCCAGCATGACGAAGAGGATGGTGAGCAGGAGCAGCTTGGCGGACAGGCCCGGCACGTAGCGGGGCATTCGCCGAGTTCCCCCCTCCGCGCTCGAAGCTTCTTCTGTCACCTCTGAGACTCGCCTTGAGATTCCGCGGCCCGCGTGGGAGCCGGCCGTTCACAATGACGATCCTAGCGAAAAACGGCCCTTTTCGGAATGGTGGGCGCGCGCCCTAGAAAGCGCGCTAGCCGAAGCGGCGCAAGAGGCCGATGATGTTGCGCACCCAGCCTTTCGCCAAAGTGGGTTGGTAATAGGTAAAGGCCACGCGCTTCGAGAGCTCGGACAGGGTCGGATAGGGCAGAACGAATGAGGTGATGTCGCCGAGCTTGATGTCCTTGGCCATGGCGACCACCCACATCTGGATCAGCTCGCCGGCACTGGCGCCGACGATGGTGCAGCCGAGAATGGTGCCATCGCGCTTGGTGATAACCTTGATGAACCCTTCCGTCTCGCGCTCGCACTGGGCGCGGTCGTTATCGGAATAGGGCCAGCGATAGATGCGGATCGAGCGGCGGCGATAGCGCTTGTGCGCCTCCTCCTCGGTGAGCCCGATCTGGGCGAGCTCGGGGTCGGTATAGATGACGCGGGGGATCGCCGCGGCGCTGACATCGGGCCGCAAGCGGAACAGCGCGTTCCTGATGACGATGCCGGCGTGATAATTGGCGAGATGGGTGAATTTCGGGCCGCCGATGACATCGCCGATGGCATAGATGCGCCGGTTCGAGGTCTTGAGCTGCTCGTTCACCGTGATGCCGTCCTCGGTGTGGTCGACGCCGGCGCGATCGAGGTTCAACGATTTGAAGTTCGGCTTGCGCCCGGTGGCGACGAGGAGATGAGTCCCTTTGATGATGACGGTCTCACCGTCCTTGTGGAAATGCACGGCGACGCCCTGCACCGAGCGCTCGATGCGCTCCACCCGGGTGTTGGGATAGATCACGATCTGTGTGTCCTCGAACCGCTTCATCAGTACGCGCGCGGCTTCCTGATCCTCGTTGGCGAGGATGCCAACGGTGTCGAAGATGGTGATGTGCGAGCCCAGCATGCGGTGCGCCTGGCCGAGCTCAAGCCCGATGGGGCCGCCACCCAAAACGATGAGATGCTGGATGCGCTCGCTCACGTCGAAGATGGTCTCGTTGGTGAAATAGGGCACCTCGTCGAGACCGGGGATCGGCGGGATCGACGGCATCGAGCCCGTGGCGATGACGAATCTCCGCGCGCGCACCAGCACGCGGCCCGCTTCAACGGTGAATTTGTCGAGGAAGCTCGCGTTGGCCTGAATGACACGGACGCCGAGGCCCGTCATGCGCTCGATCGAAGTCGTTCGGCGCGATCGCGGCGATGACGCCGTGGACATGATCGTGCACGCCGCGATGGTCGATCTGCGCCTCGATCACGTCGATGCCGAAATTGGACGCGGTGCGCACGGCCTCGGCCCGCTTACCGGCGGCGAGCAGAGCCTTGGAGGGAACGCAGCCATAGTTCAGGCAATCGCCGCCCATGCGCTCCTTCTCGATGAGTACCACAGGCACGCCGAACTGTGCCGCCGCTGCAGCGACTGAAAGGCCACCTGAGCCCGCGCCGATAACGCAGAGGTCGGGCTTCAGCACCTCTTCCATGGCAGCAAGTCCCCCTTAGCCTCGCCCCTTCAGACCGCCCGGCGCCTGAACCATTTGATGAAAACCGGCACCAGCGCAACCAGCCCCAGCGCAACGAACCCTGCAATCAGCTCCGGTGTGAGAAGCGCCCCCGGATCGAGCCTATATGGACAAGAACTCTTGGCCTCCCGCCCCCATCTTGGCAAGGCAGGATTGGTGGAGAGCTTGCTGCGCCTCGATAACGCTGTCGAGACCATTGCCTGCAAGAGAATAGGCAAATGTTCCTGGGATGATGCCGAGTATCGTGGTGACGAGATAGGTGGTGAAGCCGACGCCGAGCAGTCCAGGGGCGAGATTGACCAGCCAAAAGGGGAAGATCGGCACCAGCCGCAAGAAAAGGAGGTAGTTGAAGGCATCCCGCTGAAAGCCTTCACGAAAGCGCTCGAGCCAGGGGCCAGCCTTGGCGGCGAGAACGTCGCTCAGCGCGCTCTTGGCGATGAGAAACACAACGACCGCGCCCGCCGTGGCGCCGATCACCGAGGCGATGCCGCCGACGAGCCAGCCGAACAGAAGGCCGCCGGCGAGCGTCAATACGGCGCCGCCCGGCAGCGAAAGAGCAACGGTCACCGCGTAAAGCGCGATGAAGGCGAGAAGCGCGAGCGCCATATGAGCGTCGATGAAAGAGCGTAGCGTCTCGCGGTTCTCGGCGAGATTCTTCGAGCGAGAGATCTTTCTGCCAGCCCATGGCGAAGACGAGGACGCCGGCGGCCACGAGTAGGACAAGCGGCCAGAGCCGCTTCAGCCAAGCGACGGCGCCTTGCGGCTTGTCGTCCGCCGTCTCCTTGCGCGAAGGCAGTTCTTGGCGAGATTGCATGGCCAAGACATTGGTCCCGGCGAGGGGCGGACGGAACGGCCCGTAGCGCCATTGTGATGCACCGTCACCGAACGTGATGCCGAACAGCTCAGATGTCGCACCCTTGGCGATTTGTCATTCTATCAAGACTGGCAAAACTCGAGGCGCAATGCCCAGCGTGGAAGGAGCCCTTGCATGATTAGCCGACTTTTGTGCATTGCGACAACACCTCCTGCGCGCCCGCGAAAGAAATGAGGTGGATGAAGCTCTTCCAGGCCCAAAGGCTGATCGAGATGGGCGAGGCAGGGTGGAGCCCTCGGGGAGGGATTGATTGACCGGGGCCGGTGTCCTATAAGCCGCCAAAACCCACAGCGATCAGCCGCACGCATTGGCGGAGGCGATCCAGCCAGGAGACGCCCTCGTGAAGCGCACCTACCAACCCTCCAAGCTCGTGCGCAAGCGCCGTCATGGCTTCCGCGCCCGTATGGCCACCAAAGCGGGCCGGCTTGTGTTGTCGCGCAGGCGCGCCAAGGGGCGCAAGCGCCTGTCGGCTTAGGCCGACAGCATCTTTACCCCTCCGGTGACGGCAATCGCACGCCTCAAGACCCGCGCAGACTTCCTGCATGTCAAGGGCGGCAAGCGCTACACAGCGCCCTCCCTCGTGCTGCAAGCACGGAAGCGCGAGCGGCCGGCGGGCGAGGAACCCAGCCTTGACCCCCGCGTTGCCCGATTTGGCTTCACGGCGACCAAGACGCTGGGAAACGCGGTTGTGCGCAACCGGGCGCGCAGGCGCCTGAAAGAAGCCGTAAGGCTGACCGGGGGACACCATGCCGCGGAGGGCTATGATTATGTTTTGATCGCGCGGGAAGGCACGGTACAACGGCCCTTCCCTGAGCTGATCAAGGACCTTGAACGCGCTCTCGCCAAGGTGCACGAGCCGAAGCCCGCACAGAAGCGCTGAACACCAACCCTGCCCATGCCCCGCGGCTTCGCGGCACAGAGCGGCCCTTGAGCTGAACGCCCCATGGACGACAACAATCGCAATTTCATCTTTGCCATCGTGTTGTCGATGGCCGTGCTGTTCGCCTGGCAGTATTTCTTCGTGCCGAAGGCGAAGCCGCCTGTGGGGACCCCGGCGGCGACGGAGCAGACTGAGCCCGCAAAGCCGCGGCCGGGGCAGCCGACCCCCGGCACCGGGGCGCCAGCGCCCAGCCAGCCAGCTACAACCACACTCACCCGCGAGGAAGCGCTCGCTCAATCGCCGCGTGTCGCCATCGACACGCCGGCGCTCAAGGGCTCGATCGCGCTGAAAGGCGGGCGCATCGATGATCTGACGCTCAAGGACTATCGCGAGACGGTCGCGCCCGACAGTCCTAACGTCGTGCTGCTGTCGCCCGCCGGCGGCCCGCAGCCTTATTACACCGAGCACGGCTATGTCGGGCCGAACGGGGACACCAGCCTCTCGCTTCCCGGCGACGACACGCTGTGGACAGCGGCGCGCCAAGGCCCGCTTACGCAAAGCTCGCCGGTAACGCTGACCTACGACAACGGCAAGGGGCTGAAGTTCACCCGCACCGTCTCCGTCGATGACAAATACATGTTCACCATCGACGACAAGGTCGAAAACACCGGATCAGAAGCAGTGACGCTATACCCTTATGCGCTCGTGTCGCGGCACGGGATACCGCCGACGAAGAGCTACTACATCCTGCACGAGGGTCTGATCGGGGTGGTCGACAACGGACTCGAGCAGATCACCTACAAGAAGGCCGCCGATAACCCGCCGCAGACCTTCAAGAGTAAGGAAGGCTGGCTCGGCATTACCGACAAATATTGGGCTGCCGTGGTCATCCCCGAGCAGGGCAAGCCGTTCGAGGCCAAGTTCTCCGGCAGTCAGGCCGACGCTCAGTCCCAGGAGCGCTTCCAGGCCGACTATCTGATGGATGGCGTGACGGTGGCGCCGGGCCAAACGGCAGAGACTAAGGGCCGCGTCTTTGCCGGCGCCAAGGAGGTCCACGTCGTCGATAGCTACGGCGCAAAGTACGACATTCCTAAATTCGATCTCCTGATCGACTGGGGCTGGTTCTATTTCCTCACCCGGCCGATGTTCTATGCGCTCGACTTTTTCTACAAGCTCGTCGGCAATTTCGGCGTGGCCATTCTCATCGTCACGTTCTGCATCAAGCTCGTGCTCTTCCCACTCGCCAACAAGTCATACGTGTCGATGAGCAAGATGAAGAAGCTCGGGCCCGAGATGCAGCGCATCAAGGAACGCTTCGGCGACGACCGCATGCGCCAGCAGCAGGCGATGATGGAGCTGTACAAGAAGGAGAAGGTGAATCCGGCCTCGGGCTGTCTGCCGATCCTGGTGCAGATCCCGGTGTTCTTCGCTCTCTACAAGGTGCTGTTCGTCACCATCGAGATGCGGCACGCGCCGTTCTTCGGCTGGATCAAAGACCTGTCGGCGCCCGACCCCACCACCGTGTTCAACCTGTTCGGGTTGATCGCGTGGACGCCGCCGGACTTCCTCATGATCGGCGCCTGGCCCTTGATCATGGGCGTGACCATGTGGATGCAGATGAAGCTGAACCCGGCGCCGCCTGATCCCGTGCAGCAGAAGGTGTTCACCTGGATGCCGGTGTTCTTCACCTTCCTCTTGGCGCACTTCCCGGCGGGGCTCGTGATCTACTGGGCGTGGAACAACACGCTGTCGGTGATCCAGCAATCGGTGATCATGTCGCGACAGGGAGTGGATATCCCGCTGCTCGAAAATCTCGGCATCAAGAAGCTGGAAAATCCTGGACGAAAGAAGCTAAAGGGCCGCGCCGAGGATGAAAGCAAAGGCTAGCTCTAATACTCCGCCTTTCCACTAACCGTCATGGCCGGGCTTGTCCCGGCCATCCACGTCTTTATGTCGCCTCACTGAAAATCGTGGATGCCCGGCACAGGGCCGGGCATGACGCCGAGTGTGGTTATGGGCTCGACCTTATCAACTGAACTCTCCAATGCGGACATCGCTAGGGGCGAAGCGCTGTTCAAAGGACCGTGCGACTTCGTCAAGGGCGTGGTCAGGATCGACGACCTGCCCAAGGACGGGAGGCCTGAGGTCGCCTTCGCGGGGCGCTCCAATGTCGGCAAGTCGAGCCTGATCAACGCGCTCACGAAGCGCACTTCGCTGGCCCGCGTCTCGGTCACTCCGGGGAGGACGCGCGAGCTCAATTTCTTCAGCCTGGGCAAAGACGGGGCGCTCTATCTCGTCGACATGCCGGGCTACGGCTATGCCAAGGCTTCGAAGTCGGAGGTGAAGGGCTGGACGCGGCTGATCCACGACTACCTCAAGGGCCGGCGCGAGCTGAAGCGCGTGTTCCTCCTGATCGACGCGCGGCACGGTATCAAGCCCAACGATACGGAGACGATGAAAATGCTCGACGAGGCGGCCGTCTCCTACCAGGTGGTGCTGACCAAGGCCGACAAGCCCAAGGCCTCTGAGCTTGCGGCCTTGGAGGAAAAGATCGCCCGCGACCTCGCCAAGCACCCTGCGGCTTACCCCGTAATCCTCACCACCTCGGCGCGCATGGGCTCTGGCATCGATGAGCTTCGCGCGAAGATAGCCTCGCTGACCGCGTAAGACTTATGGGTGCTTCATGAATCTCAAATAGAACGCCGCGAACACCAGGACAATTCCGATATTCACCATCAGGCGCTCCCAGAGCCGGTTCCTAAAGAACAATACATCTACGATGACGACAACCGCTATCAACGCCACGACGCAGGCAACGACAGACATGTTCCTTGTCATCTCGATCACCAGTTTATGCATATCGACATCCGCTGCCCCACGGAGGTGCCGGATTTTGCCTCTAGATGCTCCTGCGGCTGTTCCCGTGAACGCCAGCACGCAACTCGTCCCGCCGTCACTTCCACCGTCTGCCAGCTGACTGAACGGCTGAAGGCATTACAGCTTACACGGGCTGAGAGGGGCAAAGGACGGCTTATTGCCGCCCTAAAGTCCTAGTTCACGAAGCGGCTCCAAAGGGCCGCGATCCAGACCAGAGCGCCGAGGGTAAGAGCGAAAAAGACGCCGGCAGAGGCCAGGTCCTTGGTGATGCGGATCGCCTCGTGCCGGTCGGGCTGGATGTGGTTGCACAGGCGCTCGATCGCGGTGTTGAGGAACTCGATCGACAGCACGAAGAGCAGGCTGCCGACGAGAGCGACCCAGGTCCACAAATCCTGCGCGATGAAGAAGGAGACCGGGAGCAGCAGGCAGGCGATTGCCACCTCCTGCTTGATGGCCAATTCGGTCGAGAGCCCTTCTTGAAGGCCGCCGATGGAGTTGCGGAAGGCCGAGGCGATGCGCGCCAAGCCCCCGCGACCGGGAAGGGCAGCCTGCTGGCGCGGCAGCCCGTTATCGACGAACTCAGAGGAGCGGTCGGTCGGTCGCTCTCCGCGCATCGATCTTGCCTCCATGGCCTCTGTCGGCGGAAATGCCCGCAAATCAGGTAGCTCGCGAAGACGGTATAGTCGAGCGGGCCGGCGCTGAATAGATCAGCCTACGCTTGTCGCCCGAGCCTTGCCCCCGCTATAAGCGCAACGTGAGCAAAACCAAGCCGACCCCGCAAAAATCCAAGGAACGGCCCGCTGCCAAGGCCGTGAAAGCGCCTGCTGCCGCCCAAGGCGTGGCGGACGTGATCGCCTCGGTGCATGCCAAGGCCAAGGTCCTGTCGGAGGCGCTCCCCTATATGCAGCGCTACGACAGAAAGACGGTCGTGGTGAAATATGGCGGACATGCCATGGGAAATCCCGAGCTTGCGGCCGATTTCGCCCGGGACATCGTGCTGATCAAGCAGGCCGGGGTGAATCCGATCGTGGTGCATGGCGGGGGCCCGCAGATCGGCTCGCTGCTCGAGCGGCTCAATATCAGGAGCGAGTTCAAGGGGGGCTTGCGCGTCACCGACCGGGCCACCGTCGAGGTGGTCGAGATGGTTCTGGCCGGCTCCGTCAACAAGGAGATCGTCACCGCCATCAACAACCAAGGCGGCAAGGCGGTCGGCATCTCGGGCAAGGACGCCAATCTGATGCGGGCGAAGCGTCTCGAGCGGCGCATGCGCGATCCCTTCTCCAATATCGAGGAGATCATCGATCTCGGTTACGTCGGCGAGCCGGCCGCCGTCGACCCTCACATCATCGAGGTCATCAGCAATTCCGATCTCATTCCCGTGGTCGCACCGCTCGGAATTGGGCCCGACGGTGAGACGCTCAACATCAACGCCGATACCTTCGCGGCGGCGCTTGCCACCGCCATGAAGGCAAAGCGCCTCCTGCTGCTCACCGACGTCGAGGGCGTGCTCGACAAGAACGGGCAGCTCATCAAGTCGCTGACCACGGCCGAGGCGCAAGATTTGATCGAGGACGGCACGATCTCCGGCGGCATGATTCCCAAGATCGAGGGATGCCTCGATGTCATCGCCGAAGGCGTTGAAGCGGTCGTGATCATCAATGGGCGGGTACCGCACGCCGTCCTGCTCGAGCTTTTCACCGAGCACGGCGCCGGCACGCTGATCGAGCGGCGCAGGCCAAGAAGCAGCACGAGGGGGTGTCATGAGTAGGCGCCCAAGAAAGCCGCGCGGCTTCGAGCACGTCGAGGCTTGGGTGTTCGACCTCGACAACACCCTCTACCCCGCCGACTGCAATCTGTTCGCCCAGATCGACCGGCGCATGGGCGAGTTCATTGCCGAGGAGCTCGGCCTAACGCTCGAAGAGGCGCAAGCTGTGCGCAAGAGCTACTACTACGAGCACGGCACGACGCTTGCGGGCCTCGTCAGGATGCATGGAACCTCGCCACACGCTTTTCTCGACTACGTGCACGACATCGATCTGAGCGCAATTGCCGCCGCGCCCGAGCTTGCGGCCGCGATCGATGCGCTGCCTGGGCGGAAATTCGTTTTCACCAACGGCTCGCGCAAGCATGCCGAAGCCGTGGCGGCGCGGCTCGGCGTTCTCGACCGCTTCGAGGAGATCTTCGACATCCACGCGCTCGAATATATCCATCCCAAGCCGACACAGGAGGCCTATCAGCGCTTTGCGCGAGGATGCCGCGTGGTGCCGGGTCAAGCGGCGATGTTCGACGACCTGCCGCATAACCTTAAGCCCGCCCACGATCTCGGCATGACCACGGTGCTGGTGCATGGGCTGACGGAGCATCCCGAGCATCAGGCGATCGCCTCCTGGACCGAACTTCCGGCCCACATCCATCACCGGACCAACACGCTCGCCTCCTTCCTTGACGAGATTGGCTCAGCGCTCATCAATGAACGCGACAGCGCCGACGCGATCCCGTTCAATGCTCAGTTCTGTCTCACCTGACGGCCCGCCATGACCTACGACCATCTCAAGACCTTCATCGACAGCGCCTTCGAGCATGCCGCCGAGATCACGCCGGAGACCAATGGCGTGGTGCGCGACGCGGTCGAGGAGGTGCTCGATCTCCTCGACAGGGGCGAACTCAGGATCGCCGAGAAGCAGGGCGGCGCCTGGATCGTACATCAATGGCTGAAGAAGGCGATCCTGCTCTCCTTCCGCCTGAACGAGCCGCATCGCATCGAGGGCGGCCCAGGCGGCGGGTCGTGGTGGGACAAAGTGCCGACCAAGTTCGCCAAGTGGAAGGCGAAGGACTTCAAGGAGGCAGGCTTCCGCGTCGTGCCCGGCGCCGTGGTGCGCCGTTCCGCCTATATCGCGCCCGGCGTCGTGCTGATGCCGTCCTTCGTCAATCTCGGCGCCCGGGTCGAGTCGGGCACGATGATCGACACGTGGGCCACGGTCGGCTCCTGCGCGCAAATCGGCAAGAACGTGCATCTCTCCGGCGGCGCGGGCATCGGCGGGGTGCTCGAGCCGCTTCAGGCGAACCCCGTGATCATCGAGGACAATTGCTTCATCGGCGCGCGCGCAGAGGTGGCGGAGGGGGTGATCGTGGGCGAAGGCTCGGTGCTGTCGATGGGCGTGTATATCGGCCAATCGACCAAGATCGTCGACCGGCAGACGGGATTCATGCATCAGGGGCTTGTGCCGCCCTATTCCGTGGTCGTGTCTGGCACCATGCCGGGCAAGCCGCTCACCGATGGAAGCCCCGGCCCGTCGCTCTATTGCGCCGTGATCGTGAAGACGGTCGACGAGAAGACGCGCGCCAAGACCTCGATCAACGAGCTGCTCAGGGATTGACGTCTAGGCCCGGAGGGTCGCGCCGATGGACTGGGCTTGGCTTATCTGGCTCCTGTTCAGCTTCAGAGGGCGTATTCAGCGCCTCTATTGGTGGCTTGCGAGCCTTGTCGTCGGCGCGGTCGCCGGTATGGTGAGCTCAACCATCGCGTCGATGGCCCAGTCCTACGGGCTTGGCTTCATCGACCCGGAGACCAAGGCCTTCGAGCCGCCAGCTTTGCTCAGCATCCTGCTCTCAGCGGTCGGCGTCCTCAATGTATGGATCAACTACGCGCTCACGGCCAAGCGGCTGCACGACAGGAACCGCAGCGGGTGGTGGCTTTTGGCGCCAACCGTCACCCTCGTCATCGCCATAGCCTTCGCCTTCTTGACGCTCTCACTGCCCGAGGGGCAAAGAGAGCCCTGGAACACCCATCGGCATCATTTTCGTGTTGGTGACGTGCGCGCTCGGCGTATGGCTCGTCCTCGAGATCGGCTTCCTCAGAGGCACGCAAGGACCGAACCGCTATGGCCCCGACCCGCTGTCACCCGCGTCAGGCGACGCGGCACACGCCGAAGCGCCATGAAGAGCATCGCCGCTCTCTTGTTTTCATTCGACGGCCGGATTGGCCGGGCGAAGTTCTGGCTCGGCATGTTGGTCCTCGCGGCGGTCAGCTTCGCATTGGTGCGGGCGATCATCGAACTCGCCGGCGTGACGGATGTCGCGGTGAAGTACGCCGCTCTTGCCGCGACGTCGCTCCTCTTTCCGACCTCCGCCGTGTGCGCCAAGCGGTTCCATGACCGGGACAAGCCCGGCTGGCTCGCTCTCTTCTGCCTCTTGCCGTCCTACACCGCGAGCATGCTTCAGGGCCTCGGCACCATCGACCCAGACGATCCGACGCCCCTCTCCGTGCTGCTGAACTTGGCGGTCATCGGTGTGGGACTTGTGGCTCCTCGTCGATCTCGGCCTGCTCAGAGGCACGCAAGGCCCGAACCGGTACGGCCTCGACCCGGCAGGGCGTGCCCGTGCCGATGCAGGCCTGGGCTAGAATCCAGGGAACCCGGGCCTTAAGGGAATGGGGAAGCCATTTCTCCCTCTTCGCAAGACCCCGCTTCGGCCTTACAAAGACGGGGCCAGGGGTAAAGCCCGGCCGCAAAGGGAGGGGGGACGCGATGGACTTCACTTATCTCTTCACGTCGTTCGACGGGCGCATCAACCGGGCCAAATACTGGGTTGGCGTGGTTATCCTCGCCATCATCAGCATCGTGCTCGGTTTCATCATCGGCGCCGTGTTCGGGCCATCGACCCTTGGCGTGATCCTCGTGACGCTCGTCACCATCGCTCTGTTCTATCCAGGATACGCCGTGGCCGCTAAGCGCTTCCAGGACCGCGACAAGCCGGGCCAGACAGCCCTTTATGGCCTTGTTCCCGTTCTGATCGCGAGCCTGTTGCAGGCTTTCGGACTGACCGGCACACCGAACCACCCCAACGCGCTCGGCTGGATCTGCAACCTCGTCTCCCTGGGCGTCGGGCTGTGGTTCCTGATCGAGCTCGGCATCCTCAAGGGAACGCCCGGACCGAACCGTTACGGCGGCGATCCTTTGGCCGCCGTGCGGTAATCCAAATTCCTCCATGGCGATGGCGCGCGAGCCCGACGCGAACACGACCATCGCCGCCGTTATTGAAGCTTTGGGAGAGCATTGGCCGGGCTTGCCACCTCGGGTGTTGGCCGTCATGGTGCTGACATCATGACCATGCTCGGCGATAAAGCGGTTGCGCTCGCACAGACCTTGATCCGCTGCGAAAGCGTGACACCGCGCGATGCAGGCGCGATCGGGGTGCTGATCCAGGCGCTCAAGCCGGCCCGCTTCGCGTGCGAGCGGATGAGCTTCAACGACGGCGGCGGCGAGCCGATCGAGAACCTCTACGCCAAGGTGGGCGACGGACCTCCCAACCTCTGCTTCGCTGGCCATACCGACGTGGTGCCGCCGGGAGACCCCAAGCTCTGGCGCCATCCGCCCTTCGCCGCCAACCTCTTGGGCGGCGTGCTCTATGGGCGCGGCGCCTCGGACATGAAAGGGGCGATCGCGTGCTTCGTCACGGCGATACTCGACTACGTCAAGTCACGCGGGCGCGAGATTGACGGCTCGATCAGCCTGCTCATCACCGGCGACGAGGAAGGCCCAGCCGTCAACGGCACGCGCAAGGTGCTCGAATGGATGGTGAAGAAGGGCGAGCGCCCCGACCATTGCCTCGTCGGCGAGCCGTCCAACGCCAAGAAGCTCGGCGAGGCGATCAAGATCGGACGGCGCGGCAGCCTGAACGGCAGACTGAAGGTGATGGGCGCGCAAGGCCATGTCGCCTATCCGCATCTCGCCAACAACCCGATCAAGGGCCTTATCAGGGTGCTCGCGCGCTATTACGACTCGCCGCTCGATTACGGCAGCGCGCATTTCTCGCCGTCCAATCTCGAGGTGACGAGCATCGATGTCGGCAATCAGGTGGTGAATGTGATTCCATCCGCCGCCCAAGCCCGCTTCAATATCCGTTACAACGACCGCCACTCACCCGAGTCTTTACAGACGCTGTTGCAGGAGCAGGCCGCGGCGGCGCTCGCCGGGAGCGAGCTCTCGTTCACGCTCGAGTTCCAGCCGCCAAGCCCTTCATTCCTCACTGAGCCCGGGCCGCTCGATGCTCTGCTCTCGGAGGCGGTGCACGAGGTTACCGGGATCACGCCCAAACTCTCGACCGATGGCGGAACGTCGGATGCGCGCTTCATCAAGGACTATTGCCCGGTGGTCGAGTTCGGGCTGCTGACCGAGTCCATCCATAAGGTCGACGAGCACGTGAAGATCGCCGACCTCGAGCAACTCACCGCCATCTACCGCCGCTTCATCGAGATCTATTTCAAGACGTTCGGAGGCGCGGATGCCGGGTGATCCCCGGCCGATCGGGGTGTTCGACTCCGGCATGGGCGGGCTCACGGTGTTGCGGGCGCTGGTTGCGCGCCTTCCCAACGAGCATTTCGTCTATCTCGGCGACACCGCGCGGCTCCCCTACGGCACCAAGAGCGCCGAGACCGTCCAGGCTTACGCGCTTCAGGCGACGCGGCTCCTGATCGACCAGGGGGTGAAGATGCTGGTGATCGCCTGCAACACGGCCTCCGCCGTCGCGCTCTATCTGTTGCAGGAGGCGTGGGAGCCGGTGCCGGTGATCGGCGTGATCGAGCCGGGCGCCCGCGCCGGCGCTGCGGCCACGCGCAACCGCCGCATCGCCGTGATCGCGACCGAAGGCACGGTCAAGGGCGGAGCTTATGCGCGCGCCATTCACCGGCTGATGGGCGATGCGGTCGTGGTCCAGCAGCCCTGCCAAGTCTTTGTCGCGCTCGCGGAAGAAGGCTGGACCGATTCACCCGTGACATTCGCAGCCGCCGACCGCTATCTCAAGACCCTGTTCAGCGGGGATGAGGCGCCGGACACACTCGTGCTCGGCTGCACGCATTTTCCCGTTCTCGCCGCCTCGATCCGCAAGAGCATCGGAGAAGGCGTTGCTCTCGTCGATTCCGCCGAGACAACGGCGGCGGCCGTCGCAACGGCTCTTGCCGAGAAGAGACTCGCAAATGCGCCGGAGAACAGGGGTCAAGCGCGCTTCTTCGCCACCGATTCGCCAGAACGCTTCGCGCGCGTAGGCGAGATCTTTCTCGGGCGGCAGATCGACCCGCAATCAGTCGAGCTCGTCGACCTGCTAGCGGAATAGCAACGTTCAAATTTTCGGTGGCGGCTCGGAGTCGGGGAGCGCTGCGGAGTCGTCGGTCGGATCGGCCACCTCGACCGCGGCGGGTGCCGTGGTATCGGCCGCGATATTAACGTCTCTGAGTAGGCTTTTCATCCACGACAGCCCAAGCAGGAGCAGAATCATTCCGCCATAGACAATGCTGCCGATGACGAAGAGGAGGATGAGAATCGTCTCTTCGTGGAAGCGGGTGAGATGGGCGAGAGCGCGCTCGAGGAGGTGGGCCCCGGCAAGCAGAACGACGGCGAGCACGGCACCGGAAATGAGCAGCTTCACTACCGGTCTGCCGATCGCGGCACCCGACACGGCAAAACCGTGACGGCGGGCAAAGTAGCCGAGCAGGCTCAAATTGATCCAGGCGCCGACGCTCGTGGCGAAGGCGAGGCCGACCTGCGCGAACGAGCCGAAATAAGCGAGTGCAACTTTAAGTGCGACGTTGAGCGCCATAGCGAGAAGGGCCGCCTTGACCGGGGTTGCAGTGTCACCCCTGGCATAGAAAGGCGCGGTGAAGCTCCGGAGCAGAACGAAGGGGAGAAGCCCAAAGGCGTAAGCGGCGAGCGTGGCGCCTGCCGCCGCCGCATCGGCCGCGGTGAAGGCGCCGCGCGCAAACAGCGCACGCATGATCAGATCGGGGATGGTGATCGAGGCGGCGGCGCAAGGAACGGTGAGGAGGAGCGCAAGCTGAATGCCGCGCGCCTGGGCGGAAGCCGCTCCCGTCTCGTCTCCGGCAGCGAGCCGGCGCGACATCTCCGGCAGGAGCACGGTGCCGACGGCAATGCCGACCACGCCGATGGGGAGCTGATTGATGCGGTCGGCGTAGTAGAGCGCCGAGAGCGCGCCGGTCGGAAGATATGAGGCGATCAGCGTGTCGGCGAACAGTGCGAGCTGAACGCCGCCGGCACCTATGATCGCGGGCCCAAGCGCCTTCAGGAACCTGCGCGTCGGCGCGTCGAGCCGCGGCAGGCGGAGCCTGATGCCGATGCCGTGCATCTCGGCGTCACCGCCGACGACGAGTACCATCACCACTCCGGCAAGCAGCACGCCCCAGGCAGCGGCGTGGCCGGCGTCAGAGAACAATGGGGTAAGCAGAAGCGTGGCGATCATCGAGAAATTGAGCAGGATGGGAGCGCCGGCTGCCGTGGCGAAGCGGTTATTGGCGTTGAGGACGCCGGAGAACAAGGTTTGGATTGAGACGAGCGCGAGAGACGGAAAGGTGATGCGCGTGAGCGCTACGGCGAGATCGTAGCGAATCGGATCATCTGAGAGGCCAGGCGCGAGCAGCCCCACGACCTCCGGAGTGAAGAGAAGCGCAAGCGCGAGCGCGATGAGGTTTAGCATAATCAACGCCGCGCCAATCTGGTCGGCGAACAGCTTCGCGGCCGGGAGCCCCGCCTGCTCGAGCGTGCGCGCATAAGCCGGCACGAAGGCCGCGGCAAACGCGCCTTCGGCGAAGATGGCGCGGAAATGGTTGGGCAGACGGAAAGCGATGAAGAAGGCGTCGGCGACGGGTCCGGCGCCGAGGATGGCCGCCATGACGACGTCGCGAAGGAAGCCGGTAAGGCGCGAGACGAGCGTGAGCCCGCCAACCGTGGCGATACGTCTGATCATCTTGTGCTGGAAGGCCGGCGAACGACGTTGTGGTGCAACTGATCCCCTCCCCGACCCTCCCCCGTTCATGAAGGAGGGGAAGCTCGCCAACAGTGACAAGCTCCTAGCCCAGCGGGCTGGGCCTGTCTACGCGACAGGCTGAAGGCGCAGTCGCCTCAAGCCGCAGCATCGCGAAAGCTGGCGGAAAAGCCGCCTCTAGCGGGAGGATGCCGCGTTCCCGAGCGCAGATCCGGTCATGTCCTCAGGCGAACGCCTGAGTTTATCCCGATCTTGGGAAGACGCGAAGCCCGGCATGCGTCCGCTCAGTAATCGACCTTAACCAGATAAAGGCCTTCGGGGGGTGCAACCGGTCCGCAAGCGGTGCGGTCGCGGGCATCGAGCGCCGCCTTGAGGTCGCCAGCGCTCCATCTCCCTTCGCCGACGAGCTTCAGCGACCCCACCATCGAGCGCACTTGATTGTGCAGGAAGGAGCGCGCCTTCGCCTCGATGTGGATGACCTCGCCGTGGCGCGAGACATTGACCTGGTCGAGCGTCTTGATCGGCGACTTCGCCTGGCATTCGGTCGAGCGGAAGGTGGTGAAGTCGTGATGGCCAACGAGCGCTTGCGCCGCTTCGTTCATCACCTCGGCATCGAGGATGCGGAACACGCCCCAGGCGCGATTGCGCTCGAGTGCAAGCGGAGCGCGACGATCGATGATGCGATAGAGATAGTGCCGCGCCGTCGCCGACAGACGCGCGTCAAAATCCTCGGCCGCGCGCTCGCAACTGAGCACGCTGATCGGATCGGGCCTCAGTTGCGCATTCAGCGCGTCGCGGATCTTGTCAGGCTCCCAATCCTTGACGAGGTCCATATGGGCGACCTGGCCCTGCGCATGGACGCCCGCGTCAGTGCGCCCGGCTCCACGCGGGACGACATCCTCGCCGGAGAAGGCCTTGATCGCTTCGGCGAGGCGTCCTTGCACCGAGCGGCCGTTCTCCTGGATCTGCCATCCCACGAAGGGCGTGCCGTCATATTCGAGGATGAGCTTGTAGCGAGGCATAAAGTTATTCGAGGATCGTACCGGGACTGAGCGTAACGCCGCGCAGAAAGTCGGTGGCGCTCATCGGTTTCCTGCCGGCGCGCTGGATATCGGTGAGGCGTAACGCCCCCTCGCCGCAGGCCACGGTCAAAGTCTCGTCGAGCAGCATGCCCGGCATTCCGCTGCCGGGTGCGAGGACCGAGCGCAAGACCTTGATTCTCTCGCGCTTGCCGTTGATCTCGACCTCGAACCAGGCACCCGGATGGGGCGAGAGGCCGCGGATGCGGTCATGCACGTCATGCGCCAGCAGCCGCCAATCGATGCGCGTCTCTTTGGGATCAAGCTTGGGTGCGTAGGTCGCGGCTTCGTGATGCTGCGGGCGGCAGGAGAGGGTTCCTTTCTCGAGCTTTTCCAACGCACTCACCATCAGGCGCGCGCCGAGCGGGGCGAGGCGGTCATGCAGCTCGCCGGCCGTCTCCTCGGGGCCGATGGCGAGGCGCCCCTCGAGGCAGACGGGACCGCTATCGAGCCCTTCGTCCACGCGCATGATCGAGACGCCGGTCTCCCGGTCGCCGGCGATGATGGCGCGATTGATGGGGGCGGCGCCCCTCCAGTGCGGCAGGAGCGAGGCATGCACATTGAAGCAGCCAAAGCGCGGAGCCTCGAGGATCGCCTTCGGCAGGATGAGGCCGTAGGCGGCGACGACTGCCGCGTCGGCATTCAGCGCCCGGAAGCGCTCCTGCTCCTCGGCGCTCTTCAGCCGCTCAGGCGTCGAGACTGCGAGGCCTGCAGCTTCGGCCGCCTGATGCACCGGGGATTTGCGCAAGGCCATGCCGCGGCCTGCGGCGCGCGGCGGCTGGGTGTAGACGGCGACGACCTCGTGGCCTGCTTCGAGGATCGCGCGAAGCGTCGGCACAGCAAAGTCTGGCGTGCCCATGAAGATGATGCGCATTAGGTCTCCATGTACCAATGACCACAGGTTCGGCCTTAGACGCCACGGCGCATTCACTCTGCGTGAAAAGGATTGATGAGCGTGAGACCAATGTTTGCGAAGTCGGCCACATTGCGCGTGGCCAATGCCGCATGATTTGACCTTGCGATGGCGGCGATAAGGGCGTCCATGACGCTAATTGGGCTTCCGGCGACTTCTCGCTTTGCCACAACGCTGCCATAGGCTTCGGCCGCAGGTACGTCAAAGGCTAGGACGCGCCCATTAAAGACGTGCGTGACCATCTCCCGGCACAGATCAAACAACACTGTTTTGCGCGCAAACTCCGGTAGACGCGCTATCCCGTATTGGATTTCGGCGAGGACTGGTGCGCACAGATAGAGGTCGTTTGGAGTCTGGCCATCAAGCCACGCAACCACAGCTTGGTCTGGCTTGCGCCGCATGGTTTCGGAGATGACGTTGGTATCGAGAACGATCATTCGAAATCAGGCGGCACTCTCGGAAGCTCCCGGCGCGCTTCGATCTCTAGGGGACCTATGGATCTGAAAAGCTCCACCAGTGCCGTGCCAACGGGTCTTCCGGGCAGACTTTCACCGAGGCCGCGGTTTAGCAGAAGCTTGGCTTCGTCTGAAAGGCTACGCCCGTCGCGACGCGCCAGTTCCTCAAGGCGTCGCTTGAGTTCAGGATCGATATTGCGAATTAGCAGGTCTGACATCCAGCCCTCCCGATATCAATTGATATCAAAACTCCATGCTGTAAGTCTTTTCTTTTCTCGACCTTAATCGCGGATGGTTAGGCAATCTTAAACATGCGTACTTAACATATCGCGAATGGCACGCGTGCGCGCACGACGATCACTGGCTTTCACGGAAATCTCGACTGAGGTCACCACCATCATTGGCGGGAAGACGGTCACCGAGAAATTGCGCCTACGCGAATTTGTGGTCTCAAATAAGCTTGCTTCGGTGGTGATCGCAATCGCCGTAGCTCTGATCGTTCTCCTGACAAGAGATTGGGTGTCTGCCATCATTAGCACCGCAGTCGCACAAATCTCACAACAATGAAGCGTCAGAGCGCGCCGGTGCGCTTCTGCTTGGTGAATTTACGCACCACCATGTCGCGCTTCAGTCGCGACAGATAGTCGATGAACAAGATGCCGTTCAGATGGTCGATCTCATGCTGGACGAGAGTTCGACCAGACGCCTTCGAGTTCGACCTCCTGGTTCTTGCCCTCGCGGTCGATAAAGCGGACGCGCGTCTTGGCAGGGCGCTCGATCTCGGCAGTGACCTCGGGAATGGAGAGGCAGCCCTCGTCGTGCGTACGCATCTCCTCCGAGCGCGCCAGAATCTCTGGGTTGACCATGATCAGAGGGGTCTTGGGCGCCTCGTCCTTGGCAGGATCCATGACAATCAGCCGGCGCGAGACACCGATCTGAGGCGCGGCGAGCCCGATGCCCGGCGCGTCGTACATCGTCGCCAGCATATCGTCCATGAGGCGGCGCAGATCGGCATCCACGCGCTCGACGCGCTTAGCCTCCTTGCGCAGGACGGGATCGGGGATAGTCAGGATGGTACGGATAGCCATTTGAAGGGCTGAAATAAGGTTGCGGCGGGTTCCGGTCAATATGTTCCTGTTTTGGTCTAAAAGAACGAATCGGGCTATAGGTTCTCATCATGGCCCTTGCGCCCATCCAGATCGGGAGCAGTACCCTCGACCCGGTGCTCGTCCTGCTTGCGCTCGCCGGACTTGCCGTGCTCGCGCTTGTTGCGCTCGCCGTCACGCTCATCATGCACATGAAGGGACGCCGGCGCGAGGCAGGCGCGCAAGCGGCGGAGCTTGCCGAGCTCAAGGGGCGCCTGCAGAGCTTCGCCGAGATCAGCGTCGCGCGCCAGGGCGACATCGCGCGCGCCGTCAACGAGCGGCTCGATCGCATGAGTCATCGCGTCGGCTCCGACCTCAACGAGACGGCGCGCAAGACGAACGAGTTGATCTCGAAACTTCACGAGCGGCTGGCGGTGATCGACAGCGCGCAAAAGAACTTGACCGATCTCTCCACCAACATGGTGAGCTTGCAGGAAATTCTCGCCAACAAGCAGGCGCGCGGCGCCTTCGGCCAGATGCGCATGGAGACCATCATCATGGATGGCCTGCCGAAGGGGGCCTACTCGTTCCAGGCGACACTCTCCAACGGCAAGCGCCCCGACTGCCTGTTGCACATGCCGAACACGCGCGCCGGCGTGGTGATCGACGCCAAGTTTCCGCTCGAAGGCTTCGAGGCGTTCCGCACCGCGCGGCGCGACGAAGAGCGCAAGGAGGCGGCGCGGCGCGTGCGTGTCGATATCACCCGTCATGTCGAGGCGATGGCCGACCGCTATTTCCTGCCCGGAGAGACGCAAGACACCGCCATCCTGTTCGTGCCGTCTGAGTCGGTCTATGCCGACCTCGCCGAGCATTTCGACGATCTGGTGCAAAAGGCGCACCGCTGCCGCATCGTGATGTCATCCCCCAACATGCTGATGCTCGCGGTGCAGACCATGCAGGCGATCCTGAAAGACGTGAAGATGCGCGAACAGGCGCATCTCATTCAGCGCGAGGTGGCGCGCCTGATGGAGGACATGGGCCGCTTCCGCGAACGCGTGCTCGATCTCCAGCGCCATTTCGGCCAAGCCAATGCCGACATCGAGAAGATCCTCACTTCCTCGGACCGGATCGCGGCGCGCGGGCGGAAGATCGAGACGCTCGAATTCGAGGAGGCGCCGCCTGCGGCCGAGATCGAGCATCGCAACGGTGCCAACCCCTCGCCCGGCGCACCGGCTCTTCGCCCCGACGCGCCGCCTGCCTCTGCAAGGGGAGAGGCAAGGCCGCGCGAGGCCGAACGGCCGCGAAACGGCGGAGCTCGTATCACCCGCCAGGCAGATCTTCTCGCCAAAGAGCCATGACCACGCCTTTACCGCTTTGGCAGGACATCGTGCTAGATCAGATGTTGGTTGGCGCTGCGGCGAGCCTCGTCAACCTCATCATCCACGCGGTACTCCTGGGCGCCGTCGTCTGGACCGTGCGCGGCCTGGCAAAGAGAGACACTTTCGCCCCCGGCTTTGTGCAATACACCCTCATAATCGTCGCGACCGGCACCCTGCTCATGGCCGGACATTTCGTCGAGGTGATGGTGTGGGCGATCACCTATGGGTTGGTCGGCGTGGCACCGGCCAGCGTCCAGCTCGTCTATCTCGCTTTCGACAACTACACGACACTCGGCTATGCCGAACTGGTCGCGCCCGAGCAGTGGCGGCTCCTCAGGCCCATGACGGCGCTGAACGGCATCATGCTGATCGGCTGGTCGACGGCGGTGATCATCGAGATCCTGCGCCGCGGCGGCGCGGAGTCTTCTTCTTAGCGGCGGCGGCGCGCTTCTTGGCCGCGCGTTTGCGCGCCGCCTGCTCGTGCTTCTCGCCGTAGCGCATGCCCTCGAGTTTCATGCCGTCGGGATCGAGGAAGAACACGGCATAATAGTCGTCGTAATATTCGCCGGCGGGATCGAAGATGGTCGCGCCGGTGTTCTCGAGATAGGCCTGAAGTGTATCGACGTCCTTCCGGCTGCGCAGGCGAAAGGCGTAATGGTGAAAGCCGATATCGCCCTTGCGGTATCTGTGCTTCTTGCCCTCGTCGTCGGCGGCGGCAATCCAGAACAGCGTCTTGCCGTTGGCCCATCCCATCATGCTGCCGGCATATTCGGCCTCGACACCGAAGCCCAGGAACTCCATCAGCGGGGCGTAAAAGGCCTTCGATTTTTCGAAATCGCCGACGCTGATCACGATGTGGTCGATCCCTGTGACGCGCACCATAGTCTGCTCCCTTGTCATGCCCGCGCAGGCGGGCATCCAGTAATCCCAATCCTTTGTGACATAACTCTCATCAGGGGTTACTGGATCGCCGGGTCAAGCCCGGCGATGACGAACATCATAGATAAATGACTCAAGCGCTGCGGCCTGCTATCAAGCAAGCGATGACGGCGGCAGAGGGAACGCAAAAGCCCGGTTTCGGCGAGCGGATCGCGCGCGCGGCGGCCGTCTTTCTCGACCCGCGCGTGTTCATCATCCTCCTGCTCGGCTTCTCCTCGGGGCTGCCGCTCGCGCTTTCGGGCTCGACGCTGCTACTGTGGATGAAGGATGTCGGCGTCGATCTCGGCACCATCGGCCTCTTCTCCCTCGTCGGCGTTCCCTACACCATCAAGTTCCTGTGGGCGCCGATCGTTGATGCCTTCGAGGTGCCGATCTTGGGACGGCTGCTCGGGCACCGGCGCGGCTGGCTCGTGTTCTCGCAGATCCTGCTGATGGTGGCGATCGTCCTGCTCGGCTTCCAGAATCCGCTCGTCTCGCCATGGATGGTGGCGCTCGCCGCGGTGATCGTGGCCACGGCCTCGGCCACGCAGGACATCGTCATCGATGCCTTCCGCGTCGAATATCTGCCGACCGAGAACCAAGCGGCGGGCATGGCCTATTTCGTCGCCGCCTATCGCATCGGCATGCTCGTCTCGACGGCGGGCGCCGTCGCGCTCGTCGCTTATTTCGAGCATATCGGCATCGACCGGAGCCTCGTCTGGGCTTACGGCTACGTCGTAATGGCGGCGTTTGTCGTCATCGGCATGGTGGCGGCGCTGCTCGCCAAGGAGCCGCGCGAGAAGGAGCGCGAGGCGGAGGCCGAGGCCTCAGGCGAGCGCGAAGGCAATCCCCTGTTCCGCTTCTTCCGCGCGGCCTACGCGGCATTCGCCGATTTTTTCGGGAAGCGCGACGCGCTGCTCATCCTCGTGTTCGTCGTGCTGTTCAAGCTGACCGATACTTTCGCCGGCGTCATGACCGGGCCGTTCGTTCTCGATATCGGCTTCGACAAAGCGAGCTATGCGGCGATCGTCAAAGGCGTCGGGCTGATCGCCTCGCTGCTCGGCGGGTTGGCGGGCGGCCTGCTCGCCCGCGCCATGCCCATGAGCCGCGCGCTGCTGGTCGCCGGCATTCTTCAGGCTTTAGCGAACTTCACCTTCTCGTGGCTTGCGTGGCTCGGCGCCAACCATCTCGGCCTCGCCATCGCCATCTCGACGGAGAACTTCACCAGCGCGATCGGGACGGTCGTTTTCGTCGCCTATCTTTCGGCGCTGTGCACGAGCCCGGCGCACACCGCGACGCAATTCGCGCTGCTGACCGCGCTTGCCTCGTTCGGGCGCACCACACTCTCCTCCATCACCGGCTATATGGCTGAAGCCGTGGGCTGGGTGGAGTTTTTCGCCCTATGCGCGGCGGCGGCTATCCCAGGCCTATTACTGCTCTGGCTGCTTACTAAGCGTGGCGATTTCGCAGAGATCGAAGCGCGCGAACGCGCCGCCAATTCTGCGTGAGTGAGGTGAGAGCGGGACGCTGAGGGCGTGGCCCGCTCTCACAGGATCAAGCTACCACCAATAGCCGCACGGCACCCAGCCATAGCCTGGGGCCCAACATCCACCATAGCGCGGACCGACATAGACCCTGGGTCCCCAGCCCCAGCCCCAGCCGCCCCAACCCCAGCGACCGCCATGCCAATGACCATGCCAGTGCCGGCCGCCATGCCAGTGGCCGTGCCAATGGCCTCCATGCCAGTGCCCATGCCCCGCCGAGGCGGGAGCAGGCGCGAGGGCGACGGAAGCAAGCGCCACGGCTTGGTTCCTTGCGGCGGATCAACGCAAAGAAGCTTAACCAAGATCGCGGCGATCACATCACCTTGCGGGATTTGACGGCGGCGGCGAGCGTGCCTTCGTCGAGATAGTCGAGCTCGCCGCCGATCGGCACGCCGTAAGCGAGGCGCGAGACGGTGACGTTGCAACCGGCAAGCTGATCCATCAGGTAATGCGCGGTCGACTGGCCCTCGACGGTTGCGTTAAGCGCGAGGAGCACTTCGTTCACTTGGGGATCGCCCGCCCGCTCGATCAGCTTGGCAATGGTGAGGTCCTCGGGGCCGATGCCGTCGAGCGGCGACAGCGTGCCGCCGAGAACGTGATAGAGGCCGTTGAGCACGCTGGCGCGCTCGAGCGCCCAGAGATCGCCCACCTCCTCGACCACGCAGATCAGCGAGCGGTCGCGCGCGGGATCGCGGCAGAGCGTGCAGGGACTCTGCGTGTCGATATTGCCGCAAACCTCGCAGGTGAGGATGGTATCGCGCGTCTCGGCAAGCGCGGCGGCAAGAGGACCGAGCAGCTGCTCCTTCTTCTTGACGAGCGCGAGCGCGGCGCGGCGCGCCGAGCGGGGCCCAAGCCCAGGCAGCCGCGCGAGCAGCTGGATCAGCCGCTCGATCTCAGGACCTGCCGCTACCTTCGCCATGATCCAGGATTGACGCCTATCAAAACAGCTTGAGGCCGGGAGGCAGCGGCAAGCCGCCGGTGAGCGACTTCATCTTCTCCTTCATCGCCTCCTCGACTTTTGTCTTGGCGTCGGCATGCGCGGCGATGATCAGATCCTCAAGGATCTCGGCCTCGCCCGGTTTGAGCAGAGAAGAGTCGATCTTCAGGCCGGCCATGTCGCCTTTGCCATTCAACGTGACCGTGACCATGCCGCCACCGGAGCGGCCTTCCACGGTCGTGCGTTCCATCTCGGCCTGCATCTCGGTCATGCGGCCTTGCAGCTCCTGCGCCTGCTTCATCATCTGGGTGAAGTTCTTCATCGGCTCGTCCCGTCCTCTCTCAATTCGTCGGCGTCGTCGGCCTGATCATCGTCGTGCTGCGGTGCTGTCGTCGGTCGCACCGCGGCGATGCGGGCGTCGGGGAAATGCTGCAGCACCTCTTTGACCTTCGGGTGCTCGCGGATCTTCTCGATCTCGCGCGCGGACTGATCGCGGCGCTGGACGCCGAGCGGCACGGCACCCGGCTCATCGCTGACCGCGACGATCCACACGCGGCCCGTCCAGGTCTTGAGCTTCCGCATCAGCTCCTGGGTCAAATCCTTGGCGGCTTGCGGCAGCGGGCTGAGCTCGATCTTCCCCGGCTTGAACCGAACAAGCCGCACCTGTTCAAGCAAAGCATGTTTCAGCTTGAGGTCGCGCTTGGCTTCAGCGAGCGCCACGACATCCTCGAAGCTTCCGAGCTCGGGCAATGGTGCGGGCTGAGCCGGTGGCGCGGAGGTCTCCGACTCTTCCTCCCTAGGCGGTGACAGAGTTGGTCGAGGGGAAGCGGCCTTGGCTTCGGTCGGAGCCGGCTTGAGCGCAGGCTTCGGCGCGGGCGCGGGCGACGCCATCGTGGTTGCGCGCGAGCCATCACGGAGCTGGCGGACGAGCTCGGACGGTGGCGGAAGGTCTGAGGCGTAAGCGAGCCTGACCAGGACCATGTCGGCGGCGGCGAGCGGGCGCGGGCTTGCGCGCACCTCCTCATGTCCCTTGAGCAGCATCTGCCAGGCGCGCGCGAGCGACGACATCGGGAGGCGCGTGGCGAGATCGGCGGCGCGGGCACGCTCGGCCTCGCTCGCCGCCGGATCTGTACTTCCCTCGCCGGCGGCCTTGATCAAGGTCACGGCATGGACCGCGTCGGCGAGGTCGGCAATCACCTGACCAGCCTCGGCGCCATCGCGATTGAGCTGCGCAAGCTGCTGGAGCGCCGCACCCGCCTCGCCCTTCAGCACGGTCTCGAGCAGATCGAAAATACGCGTGCGGTCGGCAAGACCCAAGAGCCCGCGCACCGAATCGGTCTCGACCTTGCCGGCACCGAAAGCGATGGCGCGGTCGAGGATCGAGAGTGCATCGCGCACCGAGCCCTCGGCGGCGCGGGCGATGAGCGCAAGCGCAGGCGTCTCGGCGGTCGCGCCTTCCTGCGCGGTGACACGCGCGAGATGATCGATAAGCTCGTCGATTTCGATGCGCTTCAGGTCGAAGCGCTGGCAGCGCGAGAGCACCGTCACCGGCACTTTGCGCACCTCGGTGGTGGCGAAGATGAACTTCACATGCTCCGGCGGCTCCTCCAGCGTCTTGAGCAGGCCGGCAAAGGCCGGCTTCGACAGCATGTGCACCTCGTCGATGATGTAGACCTTGTAGCGCGCGGTGTTCGGCTTGTAGTGGGCGCTGTCGATCAGATCGCGGATGTTTTCGATGCCGGTGTGCGAGGCTGCGTCCATCTCGACCACGTCGAGATGGCGGCTCTCGAGGATGGCGCGGCAATGAACGCCCTCACTCTCCATGTCGAGCGTGGGGGCGCCCGGGCCAGAGGTCTCGTAATTGAGGGCGCGGGCGATCAGACGCGCCGTCGTGGTCTTGCCCACGCCGCGGACGCCGGTGAGCATATAGGCTTGCGCGATACGGCCCGAGGCAAAGGCGTTGCGCAGCGTGCGCACCATCGCCTGCTGGCCGATCAGCTCGGCGAAGACTTTTGGCCGGTATTTGCGCGCGAGCGCGGCGTGGCTCACACCGACGGACGAAGAGGAGCCTTCCGCCCTCCGGACGGCAGCACCGTCTGTCATCTCAGGTGGCTTCTTGGCTTCAGCCATGGATGGACGACACTTTCAACGCAGAGCCCTTGCCGCGAAGGGGCGCAAGGATAAAACCCCAGACAACGCATTATAACGCTTGAGGCAGGTGGGAGGCTGGACGAGCAACCCGCGAAACGCTCGTTAGGGCTGCTTCCTTCCGGACCTGACCCGGTTGGCGAGGCACGCGCCTGCTGCCAACCTCCCATTGCAGTATATCGGGGATCGGGGCTCTCGTGGCAACCCGCTCTAGCGCGCCCGCTCCTGTCCTTGGAATCCGCCCCCGCGCCAATAGAGCCAAAGCAGCACGAGCAGCCAGATAGCTATAAATCCGTCAGAGAAGATGGTCAGGAAATTGTACGGCGCATAGTCGGAATGGAGCACGGTCTCGCGGATATGCCCATAGGTGGCGCCGAGCATGAAGAGCGACCAGCCGAGCCCGGTCGCAAGCCAGAACGTGCCGCCGATCCAAATGCACAGGAAGCCGAGAGTTCCCCAGGCTCCATCATGCAGGCCGACCTCGAACTGGAAGGGGCTTCCAGTGGGCCAGCCGATGGCGCGAGCGGTCTCGTCGGCGAAGAAGATGTGAGGAACGAACCCAAGCGGCAGCCCGATGACGCCGACGTCCAGCACGAGCGCGTAGAGCAGGAGGATGTGAATGACGCGTAGCTTCGTCCGCGGCACCTTGCTGGCGTAAAGATGTACCAGCGGAAGCAGCACGCTCAAAAGCGCGATGGCAATGCCGATCATCGGGGACTCATCCTCCAAGACCGAGGTCTTGGAGGATGATAAGCGATTCGTGCCGCCTCGCCCTCGTCTGCGTTCAGCCGGGTTGGAGCCCAAGCCCTCACTCGACTTGCGCCTGAACCGGCGCACCGAGCGCGTCGGGCGTCCCACTGACGATGGTGAGATAGCGCCGCTCTTCCGTGGCGTTATTCCGGACGATCTGGCGAATGGGCCCCGTCGCGTTGACGATCGCCGACCCGGCCGGATTGGTCATGAAGGCTGACAGGGGCTCAACCATGCCCTTGCACTCCGGCTCGGTCGAAAGCGCGAGCACGTACGGCTTCTTGGGCTCGAGCCCGGTGACCGACGCCTGAAGGATCTGGATCAGTCCCTGGTTGAACAGGGAAACGCTGGTGGGGGCCTGCCCGCCGTCCGGCGTCGCGCCCGAGTCGATCTTGGCGAGCGTCAGATGAGCGACTTCGCCTGCCTTGCCGAGCGGCTGAAGGCCATCGGTCCCGGCACCCTCAGGAACGGCATTCGGCACATAGACGAGAGCTTGCGGCGCCTGCCCGATCGGAACGGTGGCGACAACTGTGTTCGTCGCCGTGTCGATGATGGCCAACGCATCCTCGTTCTCCAGTCGGACATAGATGCGGCTTCCATCGCCCGAGGGCCAGACGCCGTGCGGCAGCCTTCCGACCGGGATGGTGGCGACGAGGGAGAAATCGTCGGTGCTGAACACCTTGACCTCGTTCAGTCCGCCGATCGTCACATAGGCGAAGGTCCCCTTGGGGGTGCGGGCGAAGTTGACGTGGTTGGTGATCGGGCCGGTATCGATGGTCTCGAGCAGGTTGAAGGGGGGTTGCGCGTTGAAGGCCATCACGCGGCCGACATCCTTGAGGGTGAACCACACCTGCTTCCCGTCGGGTGAAGCCGCGATGTTCGGACAGAACGGCGAGTCCTGCTCCACGCGCGCCACGATCGCATGGTCGGCAAGCGAAATGATCGCGGTTTCCGGATTGAACGACGAGCAGACATAGCCATACTTGCCATCGGGCGAGAAGATCTGCATGCCAGGCCCATTGGCGAGCTTGATCCGCGTCTTCTCGGCAAAGGTCGTGGCGTCGAGAACCGCCACATAGTCCTCGCCCCGCACCGTCACCCAAACTTCCTTGCCGTCAGGGGTGAAGAAGGCCTCATGCGGCGAGCGGCCGACATAGGTCACATGCTTCACCGCATTGGTCGCGGTGTCGATGAAGGTCACCGAGTTCGAACCGATCGAGACCACGGCGAGCGTCTTGTGGTCGGGCGAGAAGCCCAAGCCGTGAACCAGCACCTGCCCCTTGTAGAGCGGGCTGAAATTGGCCGGCTGCGGATCGCCGAGGCGGATGACGCCGAGGAGCTTGTTGTCTGCGGGATCCGTCACCGAGACGGTGTTGGAGAATTGCTCGGCGGCATAGACCCTGTCGCGATGGCTGATGGGGATGTCGGGCGCGCTGGCGGCGCCCTGGGCTTGTCCCGCGAACGCCGGGGCTGTGAGGCCGAGGCTCACAACGAGAGCTGCGGTAAGTGAACGAAAGGTCATTTACGTAATCTCCTAGTGCTTGGGATCGGTGCAAGGCGAGCCGGGCGAACCCTGTTGCGATGCCAAGGGCTGCTGGACCGAGCGTGAAGGAGTCGAAGCCGGCAGCGGATCGCCGATCGCGAGACGCATGGCCGCGATCTCCTGCTGCTGAGTCACGATGATTTCTTGAGCGAGCCGCTTCAGTCGCTCGTTCTTGCCATAGCAAAGCTCGAGGATCGCCATGTCGATGGCGCCCTGATGATGCGGTCGCATCATGTTGACGAAGTCGACATCCACGTCACCGGACCGCTTAACGTCCATGGCCTGCATCATGCGGTCCATGGCCTTCTGGTTTTCGGCCAGGAAGGCATCCTCGGGCGTGCTTGCCGCGAGCGAGGTCACAGACAAAACCAACGCTACGAGAGCGAGATGAGTTTTGGTCATAGTGGCCACTCCCAAGAAGCAATTGGCGGCAACGTTCACCGCTGAGCCCGAATGCGAGCGGCAGGCAATCGCGTCCGCCGTTCGAGGCCTTCTGACTGAAGGGATCATAGGCAATGGCGGCCGATGGATTGATGACACCGGCCAGCGGCTACAGACCAATGGGTACGCTGGAACGATTTGCGGCTTGCCGCGGGCGCCCGCGCCGAGGTGCGAGCGCCGCGAATTCATAAAGCTCAACGGCCCTAGGCGCAGTTGCCGGGAACGTCGATGTGGTAATAATCGCAAGGCATCCAGTCATCGGCCGGAGCCTGGGTGCGCTCAGTCATCGTGCGATGATGCTGAGAATTGTGCTGGCTGCGCAGCAATTCGGTGTCTTTCCGCTCGATGCCGCGGCGGGAGCCGCAACGATGGTGGCGAGGGCGAGGGCGAGAAGAAGTCTGTTCATGTCGGCTCTCCTTGGCTTCCGATGCCCGGACCATCCTGAGCACGACCCGGAGGCCGCGGCCATCATTCGTTCCAATAGATAATTGTGCTCAAACCCATCGCTCAAGACGATCAATCAGGCAGAGGACTTCTCTGGCCCCGTCATGCGGAGGGGGATTGGCCTCAAGCCTCCAAGGCTTTGAGCTTGGCGCGGAAGGGGCTCGCGGGGTAAGTGCCGAGCACGGTCACCTCGGACGAGAAGAAATGCAGCTCTTCCATGGCGAGCGCGACGGGACGCGCGTCGGGATGGCCCTCGATGTCGGCAAAGAACATGGTGGCGTTGAACGAGCCCTCGAGCTGATAGGACTCGAGCTTGGTCATGTTGACGCCGTTGGTGGCAAAGCCGCCGAGCGCCTTGTAGAGCGCGGCAGGAACGTTGCGGACGCGGAACACGAAGCTCGTCACGACCGGGCCGTCGCTCTTCGGCACACGAACAGGCTTGGCGGCGAGCGCGACGAAGCGCGTGGTGTTGTGTTCGGCATCCTCGATGTCGGCGCGTGCGATCTTGAGACCGTAGATCTCGGCGGCGAGGCTCGAGGCGATCGCCGCGCGGGTACGGTCGCCGAGCTCGCGCAAATGGCGCGCGGCACCCGCCGTGTCGGCCTCGACCACCGGCTTCAGCTTCAATGCCGCGATCACCTGGCGGCATTGGCCAAGCGCCATGGTGTGGCTGTGCACCGTCTTGAGCTCGGAGAGCTTCACGCCCGGCAGTGTTAGCAACTGATGGCGCACGCGCTCGAAATGCTCGCCGACGATGAACAGCCCCGAATGCGGCAGGAGGTGATGAATGTCGGCGACGCGTCCCGCCACCGAATTCTCGATGGGAATCATGGCGAGCTTGGCTTCGCCCGTCTTCACCGCCGCGAGCGCGTCCTCGAAGGTGGCGCAAGGAAGCGCCTCCATCTTGGGATAGGCGTCGCTCGCGGCAAGATGAGAATTGGCGCCGGGCTCGCCCTGAAAGGCGATTCTGTTTGAGCGCGATGGTGACATGGGCTTGGGTGCGGGCGAAAATCAACGGCGGGATTGGAAGAGCTCACGCGCCCGCTTGAGGTCGGCCGGAGTATCGACACCGAGCGGGACAGTGTCAACGAGCCCGACATGGACGCGCATGCCGGCCTCGAGCGCGCGGAGCTGCTCGAGCTTCTCACGGAGCTCGAGCGGAGACGGCGGCAGCGAGACGAAATGCTTAAGCGCCTGCCGGCGGTAGGCGTAGATGCCGATATGGTGGAGGAGCGGACCTTCGCCGTAAGGAGCAGTGGCACGAGTAAAATAAAGCGCGCGCAGCACCTCTCCGCCTTTGAGCGGCGTCCCTATCACCTTAACCACATTCGGGTCGGTGCGCTCCTCCTCCCGTACGATCTCAGCGGCGACGGTGCCGATATCGGCATCGTGGGCGCGCAACGCCGCAATACAGCTTCGCACCAGGCGGGGGTCCAACGTCGGCAGATCGCCTTGCAGATTGACCACGATGGCGATCTCGCCCTTGGGGTCGAAGGTCTCGATCGCCTCGAACACGCGGTCCGAGCCGCTCGGGTGATCCGCCCGCGTTATCAGGGCATTACCGCCTGCGAGGAGGACTGCATCGCACACCGCTCGGGAATCGGTCGCGACCACAACCGGCCCGCACTCGGCTTCGATCGCCCGGCGCCAGACGTGCACGATCATCGGCTCGCCGCCGATGTCGGCAAGCGGCTTGTCGGGCAGCCTAGTCGCTTTCAATCTTGCCGGAATGACGATAAGGCAATCAGCCATGGGCGGGTCCGTTAGGCACGGGAAATTTTCCTAGGCCAGGACGGGGCGCGTGGCAATTGTCCGAGTTGCAACAAGCCTATACGCCCTATAGTCTCGCGCCGCGTCGCAGGAGCTGCCCAAGCAGCCTTGCCCTGGGGGGATTGAGGATCATGAAGTATTACCGCTTTAATCAAGTCGCCATGGCGGTGCTTGGCGCACTGCTTCTCTTTTTTGGCGCCAGAACGATCATCCACATCATGTTCGAGGAGCACGAAGAGAAGCCCGGCTACGAAGTTCCCGGCACCGAGGCCAAGAAGCCCGCCGAACAGAAGCCCAGCGAAGCTAACGAGCTCGCTACGTTGCTTGCGAAGGCCGACCCGGCCAAAGGTGCCGAGGTCGCCAAGAAATGCGAGATTTGCCACAATTTCGAGAAGGGCGGCCCGAACATGATCGGCCCCAATCTTTACGGCGTTCTCGGCCGCAAGGTCGCCTCGCATGAAGGCTACGACTATTCCGACGCGTTGAAGGCCAAGGCCGCCGAGATCGGAAACTGGAGCTACAACTCGGTCAGCGCCATGGATGCAAACCCGTCTGCCTTCGTTCCAGGGACGAAGATGGCGTTGTTCCAGGGCCTTCCCGACATAGAGGAACGTGCCGATCTGCTTGCCTTCATGCGCACCAAGAACGACAACCCTCCGCCACTCCCTGAGGTGAAGGCGCCGGCACCTGGCGGAGAGGCCACGACCCCCGCAGCGCCCCCGGCGGGGAATGAATTCATGGCGGCGCTCGCCAGCGCAGACCCGAAGGCCGGCGAGGCCGACGTGGCGCTGTGCAAAGTGTGCCACACCTTCAACAAGGGTGGCTCCACTCTGGTCGGTCCGAATCTTTATGGCGTGGTCGGGCGCAAGATCGCCTCGGAGGATGGCTTCAACTACACGCCCGGTCTGAAGGCGCATGAAGGCGACTGGACCTTCGATAAGCTCGATGCATGGCTCACCAACCCGGCGGCATTCGCTCCGGGGACGATGATGGCGTTCCCCGGCATCCCGGACACCAAGAAGCGCGCCGACGTCATCGCCTATCTCAATTCCAACAGCGACAGCCCATTGCCGATACCGAAACCCGGTGCAAGCGGCGCGCCCGCGGGCGAGAAGGGAGCCGCGGCGCCCGCCGCTGCACCCCAGGCCACGCCTCCCGCTGCTGCTCCGGAGGCTACGCCTCCTGCCGTCGCGCCAGAGGCTGCACCCTCGGCCAAGACACCGCCGGCCCCGGCCCCAGAGGCTGCACCCTCAGCCGAGACACCGCCGGCTCCGGCTCCAGAGGCTGCACCCTCAGCCGAGACACCGCCGACTCCTGCTCCGGAGGCTGCACCGTCGGCAGAGACACCGCCGGCTCCGGCCCCAGAGGCTGCACCGTCGGCAGAGACACCGCCGGCTCCTTCCCCGGAGGCTGCACCCTCTGCCGAGACACCGCCGGCTCCGGCCCCGGAGGCTGCGCCCTCCGCCGAGACACCGCCGGCTCCCGCTCCGGAGGCCGCGCCATCGAGCGAGGAGCCAACCTTATCGAATCAGCCGCAGCCGGTTTATCCAAACGGGGCGCCCGACGCCCAATAATGTCTTGCGTCGCGTCAAGCCTCGCATGACCGATAATTCATTTGGCCGCGAGCCCCGCCATGCTAGTTTTCGGCATCTATGGGGCCCGCGGCCTTTCCTTGTCAGCGCGCGGCTGAGCAGCAGCGCTTTGCCAAGTCAGCCTTCCATCACATGGAGCTCATTCGGCCGGTCATGATCTTGCTTCGCCTCGCCCTTGCAGTCGCTTTTGCCGGACTTGTCGCCGGCCCGCTTCAAGCCGAGGACGCTCCCGTCCCCCATCATGCTCTCTCGCTCATCGGCGAGCCGAAATATCCCGCCGACTTCACCCATTTCGACTTCGTGAACCCCGACGCGCCCAAAGGTGGGCTGGTGCGCATCGCCGATATCGGCTCGTTCGACAGCCTCAACCCCGTGCTCTACAAGGGCGAGGCTGCTGGCGGGCTCGGGCTCGTCTATGAAAGCCTGATGCAAGACAGTCTCGATGAGCCCTCGACCACATATGGACTGATCGCCGAGTGGGCGAGTTATCCGCCTGACTATTCGTCGGTCACCTTCAAGATCCGCGACGAGGCCCGCTGGCACGACGGCACGCCGATCACGCCGGATGACGTGATCTATTCGCTCGGCGTGAACAAGGAGGCCAACCCGCGCATGGGCCTCTACTACAAGAACGTCGCGCGAGCGGAGGCGACCGGACCGAACGAGGTCACCTTCTATTTCGACGTGAAGAACAACCGCGAGCTGCCGATGATCATGGGGCAGCTCACCATCCTGCCGAAACATTATTGGACGGGGAAGGATGCGAGCGGCAATCAGCGCGACCCGTTGAAGACGACGCTCGAGCCGCCACTCGGCTCTGGACCCTATCGCATCAAGGACGTGCAGCCCGGCCGTTCGATCTCCTACGAGCGCGTCGCCGACTATTGGGGCAAGGATCTGCCCGTCAACAAAGGCCAGTGGAACTACGACGAGATCCGCTTCGACTATTATCGCGACGAGATGGTCGCCTTCGAGAGCTTCAAGGCGGGGAATCTCGATTACTGGCAGGAAACGAGCGCCAAGAACTGGGCGACCGCCTATGATTTCCCGGCCGCGCGCAATGGCCTCGTCAAGCGGCAGGAGGTTGCGATCAAACGCACCCAGCCGATGCAGTGCTTCGTGCTCAATCTCAGGCGTCCGCAATTCCAGGACCGCCGCGTGCGCCAAGCCTTCAACCTCGCATTCGATTTCGAATGGGCCAATAAGAATCTGTTTTACGGCCAATATGCGCGGGTGGGCAGCTTCTTCCAGGGAAGCGAGCTCGCGGCGGAGCCGGCGCTGCCGCAAGGGCGAGAGCTCGAGATCCTGAACGAGGTCAAGAACGGCGTTCCGCCAGAGGTGTTCACCGCGGTGCATAAAAACCCGGTGAACATGTCGCCTGAGGATGCACGCAACAATCTTCGCAAGGCGGCGATGTTGCTCAAAGATGCCGGCTACGAGATCAAGAATGAGGTGCTCACCAACTCGAAGACCGGGCAACCGATGCGGGTCGAGTTCCTGCTCGTCTCGCCGCTGTTCGAGCGCATCGTGCAGCCTTACATCGCCAATCTCGACCGGCTCGGCATCAAGAGCACCATCCGCATGGTCGATTCGGCGCAATACACGCGGCGCCTCAACGTGTTCGACTACGACATCGTGGTGGGCAACTTTGCCCAGTCGGATTCGCCGGGCAACGAGCAGCGCGATTTCTGGGGATCCGAGGCTGCCGGCCGCGAAGGAAGCCAGAACCTCATCGGCGTCAAGGATCCCGCCATCGACAAACTGATCGACCACGTGATCTTCGCCAAGGACCGGGCCGAGCTCGTCGCCGCAACGCGTGCGCTCGATCGCGTGCTGCAATGGAACGAGCTGGTGGTACCGCAGTGGTACTCGCCCAATGTCCGCATCGCCTATTGGGACCGCTACGGCCAGCCCAAGACGTTGCCGCGGCTGACGCCGGGCTTCCTGCAAGTGTGGTGGTTCGATCAGACGCTCGCGAGCAAGCTACCGTCAACGTCCATGCAGTGATGATGCGGCGCGGGACGTCTGTGCGAAGCTTTATCGGGTCCGCCGCGCTCCTGGTGCTTCTCGCAGTCGCCGCGCCTGCCCACGCTTCCGAGCCGAAGCATGGCCTCTCGTCCTTCGGCGATCTCGCCTACCCGCCGGACTTCAAGCACTTCAACTATGTCAATCCCGACGCGCCGAAGGGCGGCACCTTCTCGCTCATCGGCTGGGGCGGCGTCACCACCTTCAACAGCCTCAACAACTACATCCTCAAGGGCGACGCGGCGCAGGGGCTCGAGCTTCTGTTCGACACGCTGATGACGCCTGCCGCCGACGAGCCGGACGCGGTCTATGGGCTCGTTGCCGAGAGCGCCGAGGTCGCAGACGACCGCATGTCGGTGACGTTTCATCTCCGGCCGGAGGCGCATTTCGCCGATGGCACCGAGCTCACCGCCGAGGACGTAGTGTTCTCCTTCTACCTGCTGAAAGAGAAAGGCCACCCGGTCTACCACCAGACGCTCGAGGATGTGGTGACGGCGGAAGCGCTCGATCCACGAACGGTGCGCTATAGCTTCAAGGGCGATCTCGTGCGCGACCTGCCGCTGACGGTCGCAACGCTGCCGATCTTCTCCAAGGCCTATTATACGACCCACCCCTTCGACCAGACGACGCTCGACCCTCCGCTCGGCTCAGGTCCTTACGTCGTCGACAGGGTCGATCAGGGGCGCACCATCGTCTATCGCCGCAACCCCAATTACTGGGCCAAGGACCTGCCCGTGAATCGCGGGCGCTTCAACTTCGACAAGATCCGCTTCGAGTATTTTCGCGACCGCACCGCCGCCATGGAGGCCTTCAAGGCCGGCACTTACGACTTTCGCGAGGAATTCACCGCAAAGGTGTGGGCGACCGAATACGACTTCCCCGCCATTCGCGACGGCCGCGTGAAGAAGGAGGTGCTGCCCGACGAGACCCCGTCCGGCACGCAAGGCTTCTTCCTCAACACCAGGCGCGCGCCGTTGAACGATATCCGCGTGCGCAAGGCGCTCGAACTCGCTTTCGATTTCGAGTGGGCGAACCGCAACCTCTTCTACGGGCTCTATACGCGCACCGAGAGCTACTTCGAGAACTCGCCGATGAAAGCGGTTGGCGCGCCGTCTGACGCCGAGCGGGCGCTGCTTGCCGGACTCGACGTTCCCGTCTCCGAGGAGGCGCTCGGTGTGGCTTACGTGCCGCCCAAGAGCGACGGCTCGGGCCAGGACCGCGCTCTTCTCGTCGAGGCGGGGAAGCTTCTCGACGAGGCGGGATGGACGGTCAAGAACGGCGTGCGCGTGAATGCCAAGGGCGAGCCGCTCAAGCTCGAGATCGTCTATTTCGAGGATGTGTTCGAGCGGCTGATCGCGCCGTACGTCAAGAATCTGAAGCTGCTCGGCATCGACGCTCGGCTGCGCATGGTCGATCCCGCCCAATATCAGCAGCGGCTCAAGAATTTCGATTTCGACATCACCACCGAGCGCTATCAGATGCGCAACACGCCGGGCGTCGAGCTCAGGAGCTATTTTGGCTCGGAGGCAGCCAAGATGGACGGCTCGCTCAATCTCGCCGGCATCTCCGACCCCGCGGTCGATGCTCTGATCGAGCGCGTGATCGCGGCCAAGAGCCGGGACGAGCTCACCACTGCGGCGCGCGCTCTCGACCGCGTGCTCAGGGCCGGCCATTATTGGGTGCCGCACTGGTACAAGCCGTCGTTCGACATCGCCTATTGGGACAAATTTTCGCGGCCGGAGATCAAGCCCCGTTTTGACCGCGGCATTCTCGATACGTGGTGGTATGACGATGCCAAAGCTGCGAAACTCGCTGCTCCGGCCGCCCCGACTCGAACTGAAGGCGCTTCAGAGCCCACGGGCTCACGGCGGCCGGTCTTGATCATCGCCGCCCTGCTTCTGCTCGCGTTGGCGGGTTATCTTGTCGTCCGCCGGAGAAGGCCGACCGAACCGCAATGACAGCCTATATCCTTCGCCGCATTCTGCTCATCATCCCCACGATGTTCGGCATCATGCTGGTGACGTTCGTCATCGTACAGTTCGCGCCGGGAGGGCCGGTCGAGCGCATCATCGCCCAGCTCACCGGAGCCGACCAAGGCGCGACAACGATGTTCAGCGGCGGTGGCGGCGACATGAGCGCGCGGCCAGGGCAAGGCTCAATGCCCGGCGATGTCTCGGCCCCATCGAAATATCGCGGCGCGCAAGGGCTCGACCCCGAATTCATCAAGAGCCTGGAGAAGCAGTTCGGCTTCGACAAGCCGGCCTATGTGCGCTTCGCCATGATGATCAAGAACTATCTCCTGTTCGATTTCGGCAAGAGCTATTTCCGCGACACAAGCGTGCTCAAGCTGATCGAGGAGAGGCTGCCGGTCTCGATTTCTCTCGGGCTGTGGATGACGCTCCTGTCCTACGCCATCTCGATTCCGCTCGGCATCCGCAAGGCGGTAAAAGACGGCTCGAACTTCGACGTGTGGACGAGCACGGTGATCGTGATCGGCTACGCCATCCCCGGCTTCCTCGTTGCCGTATTCCTCATCGTGCTGCTTGCCGGCGGCTCATTCGTGCAGATCTTCCCGTTGCGCGGCCTCGTCTCGGAGAATTGGCACGATCTGTCCTGGCCGATGCGGATCGTCGACTATTTCTGGCATCTGGTTTTGCCGATGTTCGCCATGGCGCTGTCGGCCTTCGCCACCACCACTTTTCTCACCAAGAATTCGTTCCTCGAGGAGATCAGGAAGCAATACGTGATGACGGCGCGCGCCAAGGGGCTGACCGAGCACAAGGTGCTGTACGGTCACGTGTTCCGCAACGCCATGCTGATCGTCATTGCCGGCTTTCCCGGCGCGTTCATCGGCGCCTTCTTCGCCGGATCGCTTCTGATCGAGACGATCTTCTCGCTCGAGGGGCTGGGGCTCCTTGGTTTCGAATCGGTGGTGAACCGCGACTACCCGGTGGTGTTCGCCACGGTTTACATGTTCTCGCTGCTCGGCCTCGTCATCAATCTCATCTCCGACCTCACCTATACCTGGGTCGATCCGCGCATCGATTTCGAGACGCGCGAGGTCTAGTCGAGATGGACGCGCCGATCGATACCGCGATTACCGAGGAGGTTGCGGCTCAAGGCATCCCTCCCCTGCGGCCGTGGCTCTCAGCCCTTCAGCGGCGCCGCTTCGAGGTCTTCAAGGCCAACCGGCGTGGCTACTGGTCGCTGTGGATCTTCCTCGTCCTTTTCATCATCAGCCTGTTCGCCGAGTTCATCTGCAACGACAAGCCGATCCTGGTGAAGTATGAGGGCAACTATTACTGGCCGATCTTCAAGTCATACCCGGAGACGGCTTTTGGCGGCGTGTTCGAAACCGAGGCCGTTTATCGCGACCCCGCCGTCAAGAAGATGATCAAGGACGGCGGCGGCTGGGCGCTCTGGCCGCCGATTCGCTTCTCCTACGACACGCAGAACAAGACCCCACCGATGGCGTTTCCGGTGAAGCCGACCTGGATGCTCACCGCCGAGGACTGCAAGCTCGCGGTCGAACGCGGCTTCCACCCCTGCAACGCCGATCTCGAATGGAACTGGCTCGGGACCGACGACCAGGGACGCGACGTCGTCGCCCGCGTCATTTATGGTTTCCGCATCTCGGTCCTGTTCGGTCTCGCGCTTACTATTTTCTCATCGATCGTCGGCGTGGCGGCCGGCGCGGTGCAGGGCTATTTCGGCGGCTGGACCGATCTCCTGTTCCAGCGCTTCATCGAGATCTGGACCAGCGTCCCGCAGCTTTACCTGCTCATCATCGTGGCGGCGGTGATCGAGCCGAATTTCTGGATCCTGCTCGGCATCCTGCTCGCCTTCTCCTGGGTGGCTCTGGTCGGCGTGGTGCGTGCCGAATTCCTGCGCGCGCGAAACTTCGAATATGTCACCGCTGCGCGCGCTCTCGGTCTTTCCAATATCCGGATCATCTTCAAGCACCTGCTGCCGAACGCCATGGTGGCGACCCTGACCTTCGTGCCGTTCATCCTCAACGGCTCGATTACCACGCTCACCTCTCTCGACTTTCTCGGCTTCGGCCTCCCGCCCGGATCGCCCTCGCTCGGCGAGCTTCTGGCTCAAGGCAAGGACAATCTCCAGGCGCCGTGGCTGGGCCTCACCGCGTTCTTCGTCATCGCGCTGATGCTCTCGCTCCTCATCTTCGTGGGCGAGGCGGTGCGCGATGCTCTCGATCCACGCAAGACCTTGGGATGCTGATGCACGGGTCCCGCTCACATCGACACGATCATTCAGGGCACGACCATGCCGGCCACGCGCATACGGGTCATGCACACGGAGCGATCGCCGACGCCAACAACGAATGGCGCATGGGGCTCGCGGCCCTCATCACCGGCCTCTTCATGTTCGCCGAGGTCGGCGGCGGCATCGTTGCCGGCTCTCTCGCGCTGCTCGCCGATGCCGGCCATATGCTCACCGACTTCGCCTCGCTTTCGCTCGCCTGGTTCGGCTTCAGGCTGTCGCGACACCCGGCTGACTGGCGGCGCACTTACGGCTTCGACCGCTTCCAGGTGCTGGTCGCCTTTGCCAACGGCTTAGCCCTCTTCGTCATCGCAGCCTGGATCGTCTACGAGGCGGCTGAGCGGCTGATGACCACGCCGCAAGTGTCCGGCGGGATCATGGTGGTCATCGCCGTGCTCGGCCTCCTGGTCAATTTCGCCGCATTTTTCCTGCTGCAGGGCGCCGACCGCGAAAATCTCAACGTGCGCGGCGCCTTCATTCATGTGCTCGGCGACCTGCTCGGCTCGGTGGCTGCGCTTGCCGCGGGCGCGGTCATCCTCTTCACCGGCTGGACGCCGATCGATCCCCTGCTCTCGATCCTGGTCGCCGTCATCATCCTCCGGAGCGGATGGCAGGTGGTCACCGATGCGGGCCATATCCTACTCGAAGGCGCACCGGGAGAGCTCGACACGCGGGCGATCGGCCCCGACCTCATCGCCCATGTCACAGGGGTCGGTGGCGTGCATCATGTCCATGTGTGGTCGATCACGCAGAGCCGCCGCATGGTGACGCTCCACGCCGCGGTCGGCAAAGATGCCGATCAGCAGCGCATTGTCAAGGATATCAAGGCGCGGCTCACCGAACGCTTCGGCCTCGACCACGCCACCATCGAAATCGAACGCGATGAATGCGCCGACGCGCCTGCCGAACCCGCGCCTGAGAAGGTAAGCCGATGAGCGCCGCCCGACCCCTGATCGAGGTGAAGAACCTCTCGGTCGATTTCCGCTCGGGTGAGACGGTGACACACGCGGTCAAGAGCGTGTCGTTCGATATCGGCGAGGCGGAGACCGTCGCGCTCGTCGGCGAGTCCGGCTCCGGCAAAACGGTTACGGCGCTCTCGATCCTTCGCCTTCTCCCCTACTCCGCAGCGACGAATCCGTCCGGCGGGATCGTCTTCAAGGGCAAGAACCTGCTGGCGCTTTCACCGCCGGCGCTACGCCATATCCGCGGCAACAAGATCTCGATGATCTTCCAGGAGCCGATGACCTCGCTCAATCCACTGCATACGATCGAGCGGCAGATCGCCGAGGTGCTTAAGATCCATCGCGGAATGTCCGACCGCGCGGCGCAGGCGCGCGTGCTTGATCTCCTCGACAAGGTCGGCATCGACGACCCCAAGGGGCGGCTCGCCTCCTATCCGCACCAGCTTTCCGGTGGCCAGCGCCAGCGCGTGATGATCGCCATGGCCCTCGCCAACGAACCCGACCTGCTCATCGCCGATGAGCCGACCACGGCGCTCGACGTGACCATCCAGGCGCAGATCCTCGAGTTGCTGGGAAAGCTCAAGGCCGAGTTCAACATGGCGATGCTGCTCATCACTCACGATCTCGGCATCGTGCGTAAGATGGCGGACCGGGTGTGCGTGATGAACAACGGCGAGATCGTCGAGCGCGGCGCGACTGGCGACCTGTTCGCCGCGCCGAAGCACGCCTACACCAAGCACCTGATCGAGTCGGAGCCCAAGGGCCAGCCGCCAGCCGCGAACCCGAACGCGAAGACCATTCTCGAGGCCAAGGACTTGCGCGTCTGGTTTCCGATCCGGCGCGGCTTTCTGCGCCATGTCGTCGGCCATATCAAAGCAGTGGACGGCATCGACCTCGCCGTCAAAGAGGGACAGACGCTCGGCGTCGTCGGCGAGTCGGGCTCTGGGAAAACGACGCTCGGCCTTGCCCTGCTCAGGCTCATCTCGAGCGAGGGGCCGATCGTCTATCTCGGCAACCGCATCGACGGCTACGATTCGAAGCGCATGCGGCCGCTTAGGCGCCACATGCAGATCGTGTTCCAGGACCCTTACGGATCGCTCTCCCCTCGCCTTTCGGTCGGGCAGATCATCGAGGAGGGACTGGTCATCCAGAATCCTTCGCTCACCCGCGACCAGCGGGCCGAGCGCGTCGGCCGCGCGCTGAAGGAGGTCGGGCTCAATCCCGCATGGCGCGACCGCTACCCGCACGAGTTCTCCGGCGGACAGCGCCAGCGCATCGCCATTGCGCGAGCGCTCGTGCTCGAGCCGAAATTCCTCATTCTCGATGAGCCGACAAGCGCGCTCGACGTGTCGGTGCAGGCGCAGATCGTGGATCTCCTGCGCGAGCTGCAGCGCCGCCACAAGCTCGCTTACCTCTTCATCAGCCACGATCTGAAGGTGGTGCGCGCACTCGCCAACTCGATCATCGTGCTCCGCCACGGCAAGGTGGTCGAGCAAGGTCCGGCGCGTAACGTGTTCGCCAAGCCGAAGACCGATTACACCAAGGCGCTGCTCGCGGCCGCCTTCGAGCTCGAGACGACACACATCGGCGCCGTCGCGACTTAGCGACGTGGAACTCCGCAGACGCTATCGCGTTATTGGGGCACACCACCTCCGTAACGGAAACAAGGACCATGCGTGGCGTGCTTCTTTGGCTGATCGGCATCCCCATTCCGATCATCATTCTGCTCTACCTGTTCCATGTCATCTAAAGATGGCGGCGCGGCTGTTGCTTAGAAGCGGCAGCCGCCGCACCCCGATCACCTCATAGCCAGCCTCTCTGATCCGCGCTCTCGCCTCGGCGAACGGCTCAAGCTCCACCGCCATATGGAATGCGTTGGCGTGGAGGAGATGCGTGGGGTTCGTCATGATGCCCACGTGGCCATACCAAAAGACGAGGTCGCCGCGGCGAAGCTCCATGCCCTCGCGCCACGCGAGCGGCTCGCCGAATTCCTCGGCCTGCATGTCGGCATCGCGCGGCACCATGTATCCGCCAGCCTCGAAGGCGAGCTGAACGAGACCTGAGCAGTCGAGTCCCACGCTGGTGCGGCCGCCCCAGAGATAGGGCGTGCCGACAAAGGCCTCGGCGACGGCGACCGGGTCGTCCACCACCTCTCCCGCCGGGAGCGCATGGGGCGCGAAGACAAAGCCCCCGTCTTCGAGGGCGAGGAACTTGCCCTCTTCAGCCTCGGCCGTGAAAAGCGCATTCAGGCTAAGCAGAGCGAGCGGCGGCGACTTGCCGTCGGGCTCGGCATAGACATACGTCCTGAGCGCGGCGATGCGGTGGGTCGGTTCGATAATCGAGGTGCTCAGGCCTTCGCTCGGCATGTAGCCGACATAGAGGTCGCGATCGAGTTGCACCCACGCCCAGCCCTCGCTCTCGGCGAAGACGGTGACGGTCTCGCCTTTGAGTGCTTCGGTCTCGAGGATCGAATCGAAGCGAGCCTCGCGCCGCAAAGGGAGCGACGGGGCAGCCACCTGGCGCGGCTCGCCCAGCACGTAGCGCTCGGAGTGGATCAGGCCCTTGAGCTTCGCATCGGCGAGATCGGCGCGATAAGCGTGGCGGCGCGGATCGAGCATGTCCGGACCGCTCACGAGCGTCCGAGCTCTTGGCGGAAGAATTGGTAGAGCGCGCGGGCCGCTTGCGGCTCGCCGCCTTGGGGGCGTCCCGGCTGCTCGCGCGGCACCCAAGCGAAGATATCGAGATGGGCGAAGCGCTTCGCTTCCTTGACGAAGCGCTTCAGGAACAGGGCCGCGATCACCGAGCCGGCGTAAGAGCCCTCGGCAATGTGGTTCACGTCGGCAACCGAGCTCTTGAGCATCTTGTCGTAAGGCGCCCAGAAGGGCATGCGCCAAAGGGGATCGCCAACGGCACGCGCGCTCGCGAGCAAACTCGCGGCGAAGTCGTCGTCGTCGCAGTAAAGCGGTGGGAGATCGGGACCGAGCGCGACGCGTGCGGCTCCGGTCAGCGTGGCGATGGTGATGAGATAGTCGGGTGCCTCCTCGTCGGCGAGGCTGATCGCATCGGCCAGCACAAGGCGTCCTTCCGCGTCGGTATTGCCGATCTCGACCGTCATGCCGTCGCGGCTCGCGAGAACGTCACCCGGGCGAAACGCGTTGCCCGAGATGCTGTTCTCGGCAGCGGGGATCAGCACGCGCAAACGGATCGGCAGCTTGGTGCGCATGGCAAGGAGCGCGAAGGCGAGCGCCGAGGCCGCACCGCCCATGTCCTTCTTCATCAGACCCATGGCACTCGAAGGCTTGATGTCGAGGCCGCCAGTATCGAAGACGATGCCCTTGCCAACGATTGTGACTTTCGTTGCATGCTCCGAACCGAAGCGGAGATCAATAAGGCGCGGAGCCCGGTCGCTCGCACGCCCCACGGCATGAATCATCGGGAAATTGTCCGAGAGCAGGCCAGAGCCTTCGATGACCTTGATGCTCCCGCCATAGGCATTGGCGAGCTCGCGCGCGGCAGCCTCAAGCTCGGCCGGCCCAAGATCGTTCGCCGGAGTGTTGATGAGATCGCGGCCGAAATAGAGTGCCTCGGCAAGCGCAAGGACCTGCTCCTTATTCGCACCTTCAGGGAGAACGAGGCGCTGTGCCTTGGTCTCGTTCGCGGTTTTGTAGCGCGTGAAGCGATAGTTGCCGGCGAGGAAGCCGAGCGCGGCAAGCTCCGGGTCTGGAAGCGCCGAGGCAAAGCGATAGTCGCCCTCGGGTAGCGCACCAGGGAGGACTCCCGTCAGCAGTGGCGCGCGCGAGGCCCAATCCTTGCCGCCGGTGCCGAGCAGGACGCCACTCACCCCACCCGGCCCTCCGGGCAGGAGCAGAACCGCGCCTTCCTTGGGTTTCCAACCTTGCGCCTTGATCCACCCGCGCTCGCCCTCGCTCAACTCGTTGAGGATAGGATCGCTCTCGGTGGCGACGAGGCGGATGGGGAGGCCTCCAGCGCCCGCATCGAGAAGCTGGTCCTCAAGCGCGTGGTCGATCGTCTCGAGCGTCATGGCTTTGTGGGTCATCGGCGATAGGATTGAGGGGGTTGCGGGACCCGCGCATTAATGGCAGGGGAGCGCGGTGCTGACAATGGCGGAAGGGCACAAGATGGCCGCGACCACGTACATACTCGTCATGGGCGACAAGAACATCTCCTCGTGGAGCTTGAGGCCGTGGATCGCGCTCAAGGCAGCCTGCATCACCTTCGCCGAGGAGTGTGTCAGGTTGCGCCAGCCTGACAGCAAGGCCGAGATCTTGCGGCTGTCGCCCTCGGGCAAGGTGCCGGCGATCAAGACCGCGAACGGCATCGTGTGGGACAGCCTCGCCATCCTCGAATATCTCGCCGAGCATCATCCCGAATGCGCGCTGTGGCCGAAGGACGCCGAGGCGCGCGCGGCGGCCAGGTCCATTTCCGCCGAGATGCATTCGGGCTTCGCCGCGGTGCGCAACGACATGTCCATGGATCTCTTGGCGCGGCTCCCCACTCCTCCCATGAGCCCGGCGCTCGAGGCCGACGTCAGGCGCATCGTCGCCATCTGGCACGATGCCCGGACACGCTTCGGCAAGGGCGGCCCGTTCCTGTTCGGGGCCTTTACCAATGCCGACGCCATGTTCGCGCCGGTCGCGACGCGCTTCCGTACCTATGGCGTCGACTTGGCAAAGTTCGGCGATGACGGCACGGCGCAGGCCTATGCCGAGGCGATCCTCGCCATGCCGGAGATGGCCGAATGGACCGAGGGGGCAATCGAGGAGGTCAAGGCGCGCGGTTAACGCGCACGTCAGTTTGGTTAATACTTTTTTGACGCCTGTCTCACATCATTACGGAGCCAAACGGAACCGAAAGCTCGGCAATGTTCCATTCGTCAAACACGAGACCGTGCGCAATACTCGCCCTCCTCGCGACTTTAGGCGCTGGGTTGCCGCTTAGCGGCTGCGGCACGTCGGAGGCCCTCTTCTCACGCAGAAGTCTTCCACAAGAAAATGTGCAGATGTCCGCGTCCGAGGCGATAGGCGCCACCCAGGAGTGGGCTGCGGCCTACGCGAAGAAGCCGGAAGAGCCGCGCAATGTCATCGGTTATGCTCGGGCGTTAAGGGCGCTTGGATCCGACGATAAGGCCTTAGAAATACTTAAGACAGGGTTCGAGGCGACTCCGACCAATGGCGACATCGCCGCCGAGCTCGGCCGTCTCGCACTCGAAATGAATCACCTGGAGATCGCCAAGCCCGCGCTGGAAATGGCCGATAATCAGGCTATCCGCGACTGGAAGACGCTGTCGGCGCAGGGAACCTTGAGGGCAAAACAAGGCCGTTATGATCAGGCTCAACAATATTATCTCGCGGCTCTCGAAATCCAGCCGGATGCGGTCTCGGTGATCAACAACCTCGCGCTTTCCTATATGCTCGATGGCAACGCCTCAAAGGCGGAAGAGCTATTGCGCAAATCCGTTTCGAATGGCCGTGAGGACAAGCGCCTCCGGCAGAACCTCGCACTTGCCCTAGGTCTAGAAGGTAAGTTCGCCGAGGCGCGGCAGTACGCCTCCGCCGACATGAGCGAAGCAGATGTGAAGGCCAATATGGCCTACTTGAGGAATATGGTGTCGAGCCCGACGCAGGTTGCTGCTGCCACATCGGGGACACCGGATCACGAACCGTCCTCGGCTGACGATTGGCAGCCTTTTGTCTCGCATAGTACCGACGAGGACACTCCGGTCGAGATGGTCGCCGCCAAACCACAACCCACGGCAAAAGTTCAAGTGATAAAGCCCGTTGACGATGTGGAAGCGCCTGCGGTTAAGCCCGAGAAAACGACTCCAAAACCAACTCCCACGGGACTCGTCCCTGCCACGTCTGCACAGATTCAGGCTGCGAGCTCTCTTCGGGTTCAGGCTGCGAGCTCTCTTCGGGCCGGTCTCGACTGACCTGCCCAGTGGCACAACCACGGCTCTTGCCTTACCGGAAAGCCCTAGGCTCATGGTGAGAGCCTCAGGGAAGCGCGTGGTACCTTTCCTATTTTATTCACTGAAGGCCCCATCAGGCACGGGCAGATCCGCTGCGGGACAAATGAAGCGCCTACGTTTGGCAGGGCGTCTCACATGGGCCTCAGGCCGAGCGATTTGGGAAGATTGACCGAGGCATATTTGAGATGCAGCGGGACTGCTGGGCGACTCTACGAGCGCCGCCGTCGTGGGCGCCGCCTTGGGAGGAGTCCAGGGGGTGCCTTGATCGGCGGTCAGGTGTTGGCGCAGGCGCCTATGGAATGGCTCCCGGCGATGAGCTTCGCTAACGTATCGAGGGCGGCACGCTTTTGAAATGAGAAGAGCTCCCCAAATCTCCTTGCACTGCGCGGACACGCACGTTGCGACAATCTGCCATACATGCTAGGTAGCAAGGGCGGACTCGGCTAAGGCCACTCTCTGTCCACCCTAGCGGGCACAGTCCCCAGAGGGGCCTTGCGCTGGCACCGCAAATGAGACCGCGCCCCCCATCTTCTTTTGCCCTTAGCCGCCTAATCTGTGCAGGGGAAGCAGCCGACTAGGCGTTCACCGAGGTTATCAATCTCGATGAAGCTGCCAACCACATTGATTGCAGCGACTGCCATACTGCGGCAGGAGGCCTACTAGAACAGCGCCCGCCGACAGCATCGATTGTGTGCCGCCGTTCACATCGAGTTGCGCCACAGCGATCCGCAACGCCGGTAGTATTCCGATGAGACCCCGTCGAAAGGCCGCCACATCTCTCATCTGGCACCGCGATTCTCCCACCGACTTTTGCATCGCAGCAATTGGGTTCGTTTTGAAAAAAGGAGTGCCGCTTCCCGAATTTGCTACTTATAGCTGTATAAACTTAACTTGCAACGGCGGGGCCAGCCGCCAAATTGAAATCGAGCTTACCGAGCGGGAGCTCTCGGCTGGCGGCACTTTCGACTGCCAAGAAGCGAAGCTCAAATCCCCCTTGATTAGTACGCTTGCGAGAACATAGTAGGAACATTATTTATGAGGAGGGGTTTGTAAGGGGATACCAATAAAAAGGGGGCTGACCATGGCTTCTGAGAAGCAACTGCAGGCAAACAAACAAAACGCGAAGAGGAGCACGGGGCCGAGGACTAAGGAGGGAAAAGCACACTCACGCCTTAACTCCTGGAAGCACGGGCTTACCGCAAACATGATTGTTATCGCCGGCGAGGCCCCCGACGATTTCGAGGAGTTGCGGACGAAGCTTATTCGCGAACTTGAGCCATGGTCTATCTTGGAGGCGGAACTCGTCGAGCGCATTGCAGGCATCCTGTGGCGGCTCCGTCGTGCGCCCTTCTTCGAGGCTGCCATTATCGACGCACGGCAGGCGCAGCTCGATGAAGAGGCGAGGCGGATGGACTACCGCGCGGCGTACCGCACGCCCGAGCAATTCGAGGATAGCGAAGGAGATATGCCCGACGAAGATTTTTCTATCTACGTCGGTTCAGCCCTTATACGGGACGCACTTGGCGATGGACTCGGAAAGCTCGCGCGGCACGAGGCTGCGCTTATGAATGCTTTCACAAAAACGATGAAGGAGCTCCGTCTGGTTCAGGAGAACCGGGGTAACACGGGCGACGGCGCTATAATGCTCGATGAGGCTACACCTCTACTGAATTAAAGAGGCATACGAGGAGGGCGTCGTGGTGATCGTGTCTGGCAATCAGTCGGCACGTCACCTTGAGCCCATTGGTTTCGTTTGGGGCTCAAGACGGCGCGCCACGGCCTCGGTTGGACTCGTCGCGAACCCCGCAAACGCACACGGACTCCATCGCGTCTTATGCGATCCCGTGAGCGTTTAATGAGTTACACCCCTATCAAAATTGAAACTGCAAAGCACCAGACGCTAAAGCAATTGCTATTGGCCAATTGGCCGGACTGCGACGAGGAGACGCTTCAGGACACATTGGAAGGAATCACTGATCTCCATGAGATGATAGCCGCGGCGATCCGCTCGGCGCTAGAGCAGATTCAGGTTTTTCCGATTCCTGAAGGGATTCCCAAATCAAGCGAACAGTGCGAGTCCTCCATTCCTTGGGGATGGAGGGGGACATGGCGCGAGCTTACAGCCAAGACTTGCGTGATCGTGTGATCGATGCGGCGCTCGGCGGAATGCCGGCCCGGCGGGCGGCGGTCCAATTCGAGATCGGGATCGCCACGGCGATTGTGTGGGTGCGCCGGGCGCGCACGAGCGGTGAGCGGGCGGCGCGCCGTCAGGGCCAGCCGCGGCGTTCCAAGCTCGATCCGCAGCGCGCCTTCCTGCTCGGACTGGTCGAACTGACGCCGGACATGACGATCGTGGAGATGCAACAGCGGCTTGCCGCGGAGCGTGGCATCAAGGCGAGCGTGGGCACCATCTGGACCTTCCTCGACCGCTGCGGCCTGACGTTCAAAAAAAGTCCGCGCATGCGGTTGAGCGGGATCGGCCCGACATCGTGAAGCGGCGCGAGGCCTGGTTCGAGGACCAACTCGACCTCGATCCCAGCAAACTCGTCTTCATCGACGAGACCGGCGCGGCGACCAACATGGCCCGCCTGCGCGGCCGGGCGCAGAAAGGCGAGCGGCTGCGTGCCGGCATCCCGCAGGGCCATTGGAAGACCACCACCTTCGTGGCAGGCCTCAGGCTCACCGGCATGACCGCGCCGATGGTGCTCGACGGTCCGATGAACGGCGCCGCCTTCCTCGCCTATGTGCAGCAGGTGCTGGCGCCGGAACTCAAGCCCGGCGACATCGTCATCATGGACAACTTGTCCGCTCACAAGAGCTGCCAGGTGCGCGACGCAATCGAGGCGGCCGGCGCGCGACTGCTCTACCTTCCGCCCTACAGCCCCGACTTCAACCCGATCGAGAACGCCTTCGCCAAACTCAAAGCGCTGCTGCGCAAGGCTGGCGAGCGCAGCATCGAGGGCCTCTGGCACCTGATCGGGAAGCTCCTCGATGCCTTCAGTCCGCAGGAATGCGCCAACTACTTCGCCGCCGCAGGCTATGATCCGGATTAACCCGAAAATGCTCTAGTGGACGAAGCACTCCAGTCGGGCCTTCGCTCTCGCCTCGATGAGATGAAGCGGCGGCTCACGCGAACTCGAGGAGCGTAGCACCAAAAAGCGGCATCTCGCGCTCGAGGCCATGACGGAAGCCGGCCTCAGAAAACTAGAGCAGCCCGACTTCACCGCCTCGGCGCGGCTCGGCCCCCCTCACCTCGTGGTGACCTCGGAAGCAGCCATACCTCCTGTTTACTGGGCACCCCAGGCCCCGAAGCTCGATCGGCAGTCAGTACTCAGCGACCTGAAGCGAGGAGGCGACGTTCCCGGTGCCTGCCTCGGTAACCCAAATCCCGTTCTATCGGTGAGGACGAAGTGATGGCGCTAAACGATACGCAACTCCGCCAACTGAGGGCGAAGCTCGAGCCGAAGCACGTCAAGACACGACAGGCTAACGGAACCAAACTTCATTACGTTGAGGGGTGGCACGTCATAGCGGAAGCCAACCGCATCTTTGGCTTCGACGCCTGGGACCGACGAACGATCAATACCGGCTGCGTATCGAGCTCAGGCAGCGGCCAGCATCACGTCGCCGCCTACATCGCGAAAGTGCGGATCAGCGTGCGTGCGGGAGAAATAACTATCGTGCGGGAGGGCTCCGGAACAGGCGAAGGAAACGGCCTTACGCCGGGTCAGGCACACGAAATCGCACTGAAGAGCGCCGAGACTGACGCCACAAAGCGGGCGCTCGCCACCTTCGGCAATCCGTTTGGGCTCGCTCTCTACGACCCCGAGCAACTCGGCGTCCGCAAACCCCGCGCCACCGAGACTGCACTGAGCTTGGGGCCGTGGGTCCTACGCTCGCCATCGGGCGACGGGGAGGCGAAGTTCGAGAGGCCGAGTGAATTCGCGGCCGCCCTCCGGCGCGAATTGAGCCAGGCGCAAGACATCGAGCTGCTGTTCGCGATCTGGGAGCAGAATGTCGAAGCGGTACGCTCGATAAACAGAGCGCTTAATCAGCAGCACCTCCCAAAATCAGGCATTGCTCCACAGCTGGTCGAACACTGACGTTGCCCCCTTGATTTAATCCAGGTTGAACTGGAGTCCGGCCTTGAGGGAAGGACCGGACGATGAAGCGATCGAGGCATACGGAAGAACAGATCATTGCGATCCTGAGGGAGCAGGAGGCCGGGGCGAAGACGGCCGATGTTTGCCGCAAGCACGGGATCAGCAGCGCGACCTTCTATCATTGGAAAGCCAAGTACGGGGGTCTGAGCGTGTCGGAGGTCAAGCGCTTACGGGCGCTGGAGAGCGAGAACGCGCGGCTGAAGAAGCTGTTTGCCGACGCCATGCTCGACAACGCGATGCTCAAAGAGCTGCTGTCAAAAAAATGGTGACGCCCGCCGTCAAGCGCGAGGCTGTTGTTCATCTACGTTCGGCGTTTCCGGTGAGCGAGCGGCGGGCGTGTTCGGTGATTGAGGTGCCGCGGATGACCGTCCGCTACCGCGCGCGGCGGCCGGATAATCTTAAGCTGCGCGAGCGATTGAGAGCCTTGGCGCATGAGCGCCGGCGCTTCGGCTACCGGCGGCTGCACGTGCTGTTGCGGCGGGAGGGCTACATGGTGAACCACAAGCGGGTCTATCGGCTTTATCGTGAGGAGCGGCTCTTGGTGCGGCGCCGGCGCGGTCGCAAGCGGGCCTTGGGCACGCGGGCGCCGATCGCCTTACCGCAGCTTCCAAATGAACGCTGGTCGCTCGATTTCCTGTCCGATCAGCTCGTCGACGGGCGCCGCTTCCGCATCCTGGTGGTAGTCGATGATTGCACGCGGGAATGCCTCTTGCTCGTGGCCGACACCTCGCTCTCGGGCGCCCGTGTCGCCCGCGAGCTCGACTGGCTCATGGCCGTGCGTGGCAAGCCAAAAATGATCGTGAGCGACAATGGCACCGAGCTGACCTCGACAGCGATCCTGTGTTGGGCCGACGATCACAAGATCGCCTGGCATTACATCGCGCCTGGTAAGCCGGTGCAGAACGCCTTCGTCGAGAGCTTCAACGGCCGCTTGCGCGACGAACTCCTGAATGAGACGCTGTTCCGCTCGGTCGCGCATGCCGGTGCTGAGCTCGCCGCTTGGCGCACCGACTACAATACCAGCCGTCCGCACTCGCGGCTCGGCTGGCTCACCCCACAAGCCTACGCCGCGACCCGACGGTCCGCAGCGCTGCGCTCCATTGACGGCTCCGCGTCGCGAACCGTCGCCATTACCACCGAGGAAGGCATCAGCAACCGCCCGACTCCAGTCGCCGCTGGATAAAAGTTGGGGGCAACGTCAACACCTGAAGCGGTGCGCCGTCGCCCTCGCGAAGCACGACGACGGCGAACCGAGCAGCACAACTCCGCAGCCGTTTGGCGCCTTAGCAAAGATTGACAAGAGGGTACTCGCAATCGGACAACCGAGACGCATACGCTGCAAGGAGCATCTCCGCTTCGTTGCCACGCAACCCTGCGTCATCTGCGGGCGGACGCCTTCCCACGCCCACCACGTGCGCTGCGCGCAACCGCGGGGATTGGGTCTCAAGGTCAGCGATGAATTCACGGTGCCACTCTGCGCCACACACCACCACCAGCTACACAGCACAACTAAGGAGCGCGAGTGGTGGCAGGAACGAAACATAGATCCGCTGACGGTAGCGCGCGCGCTGTGGAGCGAGAGCCAGAGGATCTCTCCGCAGTCATCTGAGTCTGCCGGCTCTGAAATTGCGGCGCCGGCCTTACGGTCCACGGATTCCGACGGGAAGGCGACTGATTTGCCGGCGCACTGATCACGGGAACTGAAAACGTCCATGACCGGAACTGCGTCCTTCTTCCACGCGTTGGCACCGGCTCTGGTCGCCGACGTACTTATGGTGCTGCTCGTCTACTGCTTCGCAACAATAAATCGACGAGAGCAAAACGGCGGAGAGGCACAGCTAAGCCATCTCTGGCTCATCGTGATGGTTTTTGCCTTTGTGCTGTATGGGCTCTACACGTGGGGGGTTTACCCTCTAAGGAAGTAGCCGCCACGCCGTGCGGGTCTTGAGCTATCTCTTCTTTCCTGGGAGGACGGCACTTCGGATCGCGAAAAAATTCTGTTATTGGAACCGAACTTCTTTCGCTTAGCAAAGCGGGAACGATCTGGCGCAATCAAATCGAGGGCAGGGCAGCGTGCCAATTTGCAGGCCAGTTTTCCGTTTTTGTGTTCCTCAGCTTAGCACCATGTCCATACCTTCACACGGATTCGCCCAATTTGGATAGCGTGTCTGAACGCTGTGATCCACCACTTATTGCAGTCATCATTACTGTACATGACCTGAGCAAAATTGCTGAGCGGCTGCGACGATTGGGCTTCACTCAGGAACACGTAGCGCGACATCTGCTGACGCTAACTTGAAAGCAATGAAGGAGGAGGTAGCAACCATTATTTGGCGGCGGCTGGGGCATCGGGTTGGGTGGCCGTCGCGATTGGTTGGCTCCGCTCGCTCCACGAACAGGACTGAAATACAATGAGGTGGACGTCAAACCCTGATAGCGCCGGCTATCACTCTGGCCGGCGCTTGTTTCATACGGTCCGAATTGAGGGCGAGCGCTCGCGATGCTCATGAAGACTATTGGTTGCCGTAATCGTCGCCGGCGTGTTTGTTGTTTTGATCGCCGTACTTCTGTTGGCGTATTTCGCGAACTAATCCCCTTCTAGAGCTGTCGGATCCCCGAATGAAGAAGCCTGGCTGCGACACGGGGAGCCAGGGCTTCCAGGTTCCATACGGGGCACCCCGCGACGGGCGAGGCTAAAGTCGGTCGCAAGATGTGAGGAGGGGCGCCTCAACCTGAATTCAAGGCTGATCCTCAATGATGGTTAGCATTCATCTGGCACCGTTGCCATTGAAAATGCGCCGGTCATCCACCCGGAATGCCGCGTGGCTGACCAAGTGGCCGCTAGGTCGAAGGAAGCGCCTTATCTAAACTCTGATTTTCCGAAGCGGAGGCATCCCGCTTCCTCCAAGGAGCCGGGTCTCATAAACCATCGCCCGGGCCTCGCGATACATGCTGGAAAAGTTTGATCTCGCGCCGCCCGCGACGATGCCAATCGTCACAGTCGGGCGTACCCCTGCCAGCTCCATTTTACAGCTGGAAATCGCGCTGATGATGCACTCAGCAATTTCGCGTGCAGGATTCACGTCGCCCTTGAGGCAGAACACCATAAATTCCGCCTGTTCCAATCGCGCGCAAATTTCACCGTCATCGGTACTACAGCGAACGGCTTCTGCGACACGAACAGCGGCTGCCTCGGCCGTGCTATGACCGTAGGTGTCGATCAGCATTTCAAAATGATCAACGCCAATCAGAAGCATGGCGCAGGAGTCAGTCTCACCTGCCAGTGCCTTGTTGACCGCGATTTTGGCTCCCCTGCGATTGAGGAGATTGGTGAGCTCGTCGTGAGTGGCTCTGTGGTAGAGCGCGCTCATTCGCTCTTTCAAATCGCGATGGTAAAGGGCGACGAGTAGACCGATCACCAGAGCCGCGAGCGTCGCCACTGCCAGACTTCCGGCTTCGATGACACGAAAGCGCGCCTCCTCCCGGATATAATACTGCATATCGAAATCGACGCCGACAAAGCCACTATAACGACCGCTGCTGTCGTAGATTGGGGCGTGCGCCGAAAGAAAGGTGCCATAGTCATCGCTCTCATAGGTCGGCGTAACATAGGTCTTGCCCGCGGCGATCTGATCGAGCCATCCGTCCTGGTATTCCTGGCGCAGCTCGAACGGTTCCATATAAGGCGACGCACGGAGGTGATACTTTGTGTGCAGGTTGGGAGAGGTTGCCGTGTCTAAGATGAAGTGCGTGACCCCGTTTCGCACCGCCATCGAGTAGACATAGAAGAGATCGGAGTTGGCGGAATGGAAGCGAACCAGGGGCTCGACTGCACGCGCATAACGTTCTGCAGTGTAGTTCGCGGGGTCGAGCAACTGTCGATGCAGATCACCGTCGATGACGCTAGCGGCGAGCTGCCCAATCTGCCCGACATGTTGGCGCAAAACCTCCCAGCGAGCCTCTCTTGCCAGCCATTGCGGAATAGCGACTGCGGATAACAACACCACTGCCGCCGACACAGTCGCGATAGAAAATGCCCGCAGGCTAAAGTGACGCGATGCGGCTTGCTCGCGTGGTTTTACCGGATCTCCGATTGTCATGCCGCCACATCCGTGGGAGTCGAGATGTGGCCCCCATGTCTGATGATTGCTGGTGATCGTCCAGGGTACCGGTCAACAAAACGAGGGGATATCCATATTAATTCGTTAATTCTGACCGGAATTCGGAACATGCGCGCGGATAGCTTCGATTTCGACGGCAAACTTAAACGGCTCCCGCCATTTCCCTTTTTGCGGACCTGATGCGGACAAGCAGCATTTTCGTTCTGTGGAAGCGCCTGCGGCTAAGCCAGGGAAAACGACTCCAAAACCAACTGCCACGGGACTGGTCCCGGCCACGTCCGCACAGATTCCGGCTGCGAGCTTTCTTAGGGCCGATCTCGACTAATCTAGCAATATTACTGCGCGCTCTGAGGCATTCAGCAGCGTTCACGCTATCTTGCTTTTCGCCGCGCTGGTCTTAGCCCGACATTAACGTGCTTGGCATACACGATCTCTCAATCCGGAGGAAAATGCTTGCGTATCGCACTCGTAGAGCCGAGCAGCGCAACCAGAATAATGCTAGCACGCCTCCTAAAAGGACGCGGGCACCAAGTTGGACTGTTCACGAACACGGACGACGCTCTTGCCTCTATTCGGAGCGACTCGCGGATCAACGGCCTTATCACCAGTGCGGAATGTACGCCTCTCTCTGGAATTGAGCTTTGCTGGGAGGCGCGCCTGTTGGCGGCTCGCGAGCGGCCCCTCTACATTCTTGTGACGACGTCACATATTGATCGGCGAACTGCTATTGAAGCCCTGGATTGCGGTGCTGATGAGGTCATTGGCAAACCCCCCGTACCTGATGACCTCTATGCCAAGCTGCGCGTAGGCGAGCGCATGGTGACTCTGCAGCGAGAACTAATCGAACTCGCTACCACTGATCCTCTCACCGAACTCTATAATCGCCGCGCCTTCTTTGGTGAGGCGCAAAGAGCGCTTGAAGATGTTCGACGTGCCGGGGCGCTAAGTGTCGTGCTATTCGATGTCGATCGATTCAAGGGCCTCAATGACCGCTATGGTCATGACGTCGGGGACCGTATCTTGCGCGCCGTCGCCAAAGAGGCAATGCGGGAAGCGGCCGTTGTCGGCCGGCTCGGAGGAGACGAATTTGCTATGATTTTGAAAGGCATGGACTCCAGCGCTGCCATGCGCTGTGCTGAGGAGCTGAGAAGGCGGATCGAGAGGCTAAAAGTCGATGGAGGGACCACAGGGCGGCTCGCATTCACCTGTAGCATGGGAGTGAGCGAGTTCCGTATGAGCGACACAATAGATGACCTCCTGAAGCGCACGGACCTTGCGCTCTATCAAGCTAAGCTGGGAGGGCGGAACCGAGTAGCCGAGCCACCCTCTGAAGAATGGCTCAAACAACAACCCAGACGGACGGTCAGTCTCATTCGAGCGCTGGCAAGATCCGGGGAAGGCCATACAGAGATTAAGGATCGGCGCCAAAACCAAGCACCAAGCGATGTTCTACTGGCGAGAATTTGCGTGGTGATCGATCTTCTAGTCGCCTCTGGTTTCTCGCAGGAAACCGCTGCTCAGTTAATGACCGAGAAAATGATGATGGCTGGCATTCTTGCACCAGAGGCGCTAGGCCTCACCTTTTGCCAGCGCCTCCTGTCTTGGAGGAATGATCTCGTATTAAACCGGACAAGCGCCGAATCGCGCGGCGAATATGAGTACTTCACGGCGGATATCCATGAAGTGCCGTCTCAGGAGCGCATCGAAAGAGTTCTAGGGAAATCGTTATGGGATCGACGATCGTGTAGTGGGGTTCAGTAAAATCAACGACGCTATTCGATCGAGATCCGGGCCCCTGCACGATCCAAAAATGGGAACTCATCCGTGGTAACGCCCACAAGCGCCGACAGCTATCTGATCAGGTGGGCACCTGCCAACTGCGTCAATTTCCAGTGCTTTGCTTTCGAGGGGCGTCTCGACTCTCCAGGCGACGGCACACATGAACGGCTCCGAACGATGCTCGCGGAGCCGCTTATTTTTTGTCCTTAACGAGGACCAAACAGAGATTCTTAACTAGGACGTTAGGATTGCCGAGTAAATTTGGATGCCAAGAGCACGCCGACACGACCTGGTGTTTGACCGACAAGCATGCCGAGACCTCGTCCTCACAATCTCATTAGTGATGTTGGATTGGCTGCGGAAGCAAACTCCCGCTCTGTCCCAGCGCGGAAGATTCTCATCGTCGGGGATAACGCTGTGGCACAGCGGCTTGTGAAAGTCGTGCTAGCGAAACGGGGTCACATCATTGAGATCGCGCATTCTGGTGAGCAGGCGCTTGCTAGGTTAGAGGACAGCCGCTTTGACTTTGCTTTGATCGATTTTCAAGCGTTCCGATCGGAAGGGCTCAGGATTGCGAACGCATTCAGGGGACGCCGCAGAGATGACGACAGCAGAGCCCGTTTAATAGGTCTTGCTACAGACTCGGATGCCTTCCATGCCGACGAGCGCAGCGTGTTCGACATAGTGCTAACAAAGCCCGTCGATGTTGTGATTCTTTGTGAAGTAATCGAAGGATTCGAGACCTACACCTCCTGGATGTCAGCGCCGGCCGATATCACACCGGTCCTTCTTGCTGAGACACCATCGGCCAGCGATGACCGCCGCTCTTTTCAACGCGTCCGAGTTGCGTATGGCAGCGCCGAACTGACATTGAGTGATGGGACAAAGCAAGCATGCCGCGTAGTCGATCTGTCTTTGGGTGGAGCGGCTATTGAAACATACCCCCGGCCGGCGATAGGCACTCAGGTCATTGTTGGACGTACAAACGGCCGCGTGATTCGTCACACCGACGACGGGGTCGCGGTGGAATTCACCAAATCGTCAAGCTAGTCGATCAAATGGAACGCGCGTGCGAGAGGCACCTTTTAATTTGTCGTCGAGGTTTCCTCTGAAGCCATGATCGAGGACTGCGCTGCCCGTCTTACACGCATTCGGAGTACCGCTGCCCGAGATGTAAGCTCATCGGGTTTCGTCCAATCGAATCGCTCCCGAAAATTTCAAGGGGTCTCACTCTACCGCAACTGAGCACCAGACTCCTGCTGCTCCGAGCATTGTCCCAGCCAAAGAGTCAGGCGAGATTGGAACAAAGTGGGTCCTCCCCCGATCACGAATTAGCGCTTGAGTAGGCGCCTGCGTTGTGCTCTGGCCCGAGATCTCAAAAGATCATCGGAAAGAGCCGATACCGTACGTTGGTGGCATAGGCTCGATACCTCTGATCCTGTTTGAGTAGGCGCTCTTCTCTCAAAAGCCGGGCTACTTGAACCAGCAACTGAGTGGAATAGAGACCAAGGTTCCACAATGAGGGAAAGCCCAATAGAAACCCGACATGGGTGATTATGTAACCCGCATAGATAGGATGGCGCACAATCCTGTACGGGCCCGCGACCTTGATCCCGCGGTTGGCGGCGATTAGGCCAAAGCTACGCCCCAAGATTACTTTGGCCGATATTTGCACGTACAAGCCGAGCAACATGATGGCTCCGCTTAGCTCTATCGGTACGAGTGGAGTGCTGCCCACCGGCATTGCCAGAAGGGGAAGGCTCGTGCCAATCAACGCTAAGAACCAATCGAGCGGCCGCTCGGACAGAGCATTAGCCGCTCGTCGAGTGAGTATCAGAATGACTGGAAGGCTCTCCGACACGAGCAAGATGAAGCTCAAGACGCCGGCTTTACCGGCAGTCAGCATGACGAACGCAAAGTGGCCGAATACGATTAGTACGACCGCGCGCTCAAAGACATCCGGCAGGTTTACTTGCGGCAGGTTGCGCCTAGAGAGCCAGGTTTGAATTGTGCCAAGGGGGCTTTTAGCGCGCGTCGGGGCCCAGCGAGCTGCAGAGGAATGAGCGCCAGGCTCGCTAGTTTTCAACAACTCCTCTCGCCTCATCACGCAATATATTCTCGCCAAAAGGCTTCTATCGGTAGACGCTTACTCCAGCTGCGTTAATTTCCCCATTCACCTATTCGTCTAGCTTTAGAGAAAAGCACTTTTGATGCCGGTCGGAGTGAGATGCAAGGAGGCCCCGTCGCTGCGCAATCCCGCTCATGCAAACCAGTCCTCGCACAAGGCGGGTCTAACCCGTCCTCAATGCAATAGGTCAGTGATGAATTCACCGTGCCGCTCTGCGCCATTCACCAAACCGAGATCCATGCCGCCGGAGCTGAACGACAGTGGTGGGCGGAGCGCCACATCGATCCGCTCAAGATAGCGGCCGAGCTGTGCGGCAAACCGAGCCCGAAAGCACCGCTCAGATTGATCTTGCTTAAGCCGGTCTGATTCACCTGCCAAATGAGTCACTGGCGCAATCTTGCGACAGTGAGAATGAGTCGCAACAACGCTAACTCAATTTAGAAATTTTGATTAGCTCAGAGTGGGGCGCGAAGTGTCGGATCCGGCTGCCCAATGTTCAGAAACGACATTAGCACTCAGGGTTTCACCCGAAGTAGCGGCGACGAACTTGGGCGCAACACTCAGTGCTGGTGTAGCGACATCTAAGAAACGGCGAGAGACGATGGCAGGCGTCGACGTAGAACGATTAACGGCAGAAAGAGTCATTTGCGCCATCAGAATCGCGATGAACGCTACAAAAAAGCCACCTATGATATCCACAACGTGGTGCCCGCCATGGAGCGGTATCGCGATCAATACTACGCTATTGAGCGCAATGAGCGGCCAACGCAGCAGGGTCCCACGCGCGTACCAAGTCAGCACGATCGCCTGCAATGTGTGATAGGAGGGAAAGCCCACAAGGCCGCGCAAGTCGCGTGGCGATATCAGGCCGGGTCCGCTCTTCAGCATTTCAACTAGATCATGCGCGTAATCAAAGCCGGCAATAAGATTGAGTTTTGCCGCAACACTATCGGGCAGGATATAAACTGAAAAAGCACCGAAAGAAGGAAATGCAGTCCAGATGGCCAATGTAATGATGGCGCCATAGGCCATGGAGAGAGCAAGACCGTAAAGGTCTTCCAGTTGGTTTCGTGCCCCTAGCCACAACAACAAGAGAATCATCTGCGGCATAACTGACAAATAGACCAGACCCAGCATGCCGTTGCACAGCGGATAGTCTGCCGCAAAGGCCATCAACGATGGCCAGTGAAAGCCGATTATGTGATCTGCTTCTGCCAAAAGCCCATCAATGCGCGGCCCCGAAATGGTCAGCAGGAGATAGGATGCTAGGCTTGCCGCGGCAGCGAACACAAGCAGAAACGCTGCGCAACCAAGCATAGCGCTCATTGCGGGTTCCGATCGCAGACGGTCGTAGTAGACGGCACCGGCCAAGAGCGGCGCCATCAGAAGAGATAGGAACCCGTACGGATGCCAATCTATAGCGAAGTCTCCCAATAGCAGCCATGCTGCATCGATAATCACAATTGCGGATGCGAGCCAGAGAAGAACCCTGTTTAGGGCGCGGTGCATGTTCGTCAATAACAAGCAGGCGGTTAACAGGCAAATAAGTGCGGGCCGGCGCGGCAGCCTCGGAAAGTAGTGATGGAGACTGTGGAACAGCTGTCCCTGAGGAAAGTCTGCGTATTTTTAGTCAAACTAGCAGGTTGATCAGAGCAGATTCTTATTAGAATGGCTCTATAAAGGCCCACCGCATGAGCGGATCGGTATCAATGGAGAGCTAGATGAAGACCTTGTTTGTACGTCTCCTGAAGGATGAGTCGGGTGTCACGGCAATCGAGTACGGACTCATTGCGGGGCTAATCGCGGTTGTTATCATAGCCGCAGTCACGGCAGTCGGTGTACAGCTTAGTGGGATATTCAACGTTATCGCAGCTGACCTAGCGGCTGCTGGTGCGTAACCGAAGACTTCCGGGACTGACTGAAGCGGGGCATTCACCTGGGTTCCACGGATCCGTAACAGAAGAGCCTCATTTTTCATGAGCGGCACCGTTTGGCCGACACTCCCCAGTGCCACCAAAGGACCGGCCCTCGTTGAGCAAACGAGGGCCGGCGCGTTCCGTTAGAATCCTTTCCGATGTGGAGCTGTTAGGTTTGCGGGCGGCTTGTCCTAAAGCCTCAAGGCCCACCCCAGAGCTCACCAATCTTAACCCCGTTTTTTAAGTGGCTCTCGCATACTGCCACTACCACGTAGATAAATCCGCATTCGGATGCGATTGCTCATGCGCGGCAAAGTTCGCTTCATCGAATTCCAAAACTGCCTTGCCACGCCTGATCGGAAGATGTTCTACCCGCCGTGACGGATGGCCATGATCTGAATGACAGCAGGCCCCATGATCACGATGAACACCACCGGCAGGAAGAACAGGATCATAGGCACGGTAAGCTTAGGCCCCAACGCCGCCGCCTTTTTTTCCGCCTCCGCCATGCGTGATTCACGGGTCTCCTTGGCAAGCACTCTAAGTGCCTGACTAATCGCCGTGCCGTATCGCTCAGCTTGGATGAGGCTGGTGCCGACGGCTCGTACGATAGCAAGTCCTGTGCGTTTACCGAGGTTTTCATAAGCCTGGCGCCGCTCCGGGAGATAGGACAGCTCGGCCGTGGTGAGGCTGAATTCCTCGGCAAGCTCGAGCGAGCGGGGCGCGATTTCGTTTGCCACCTTGTTCATGGCAGATTCGACCGACATGCCGGCTTGGACGCAAATGAGCAGCAGGTCGAGAGCATCGGGAAAGACACGTTTCATGGAGGTCTGGCGGCGCGTGATGAGATTAGTGACAAAGATGTTAGGGAGATAGAAGCCGATATAGGCTCCCCCAATCGAGAAACAGAGCTTAAGAAGCGGTGGCAGCTGATAACGATTCAGTAAAAACACATAGAAAAATACTAGTCCGAAAGTTGCGAGTGGTAGGACGGCCCGGAAGAACAGAAAGGCTATGATGGGAGCCTGTCCCCGAAACCCGGCCATCCTCAGGCGCTCGCGCGTCGTCTCGGTTTCAAGCGCCTTGCGCAGGTTGAGCCAATTTACAACCTGCTGCATGTAGGTCTTCGGTTCCGCCCTCAACTTTCCTCGGTATCGTCCCTCGGCCGGTGCCGTCATATTGTCCGCACGCAAGCGCTGACGCTCGCCCGCCACGTATTTCAGACGCGAGTCAGTTCTGTCACCCGACAGGAGGGGCAGAACGAACGAGATAATCGTGGCGAAGGCAGCGACGGCCGCGAGCACCATGACCACGAATTGTGGGTCGAGCAAATATCGCATTAGGAATGACATGCGGCGTCCTAGTAGTCGAAGTTGACCATTTTGCGCATGACGAAGATGCCGATGACCATCCAGATCGCGCTAAAGATAAGCATGAGATTGCCGAGCTTGTTGTGCCAGAGAATCAGGATGTAATCGGGCGAGGTGAAGAATATAGCTGTGATGATGAGAGGCGGAAGGGCGCCGAGAATGATCGCCGACGCCTTGGCCTCGGCGCTAAACGCCCTCACCTTGGCTTCCAAACGATAGCGATCGCGCAGGACCTGGGCCAGATTCGACAGAACCTCGGCGAGATTGCCACCGATCTGGTTTTGGATGGCGACGACAATGGCGAAGAATTTTACTTCCTGAAGCGGCATGCGTTCATACATGCGGTCGAAGGCTTCCGCCAACGGAACGCCGACCTTCTGCTGTTCGATCAGGTTGGCGAACTCGCTCCTCACCGGCTCAGGCGATTCCGTGGCGATAATCTGCATGCAATCGGAGAATGCGAGGCCCGATTTGATTCCCCGCACTATGATGTCGATGGCGTTGGCGAACTCAAGCAGAAACTTGGCCTGACGGCGCTTGGTCACGCGCGCGAGGATGAACCGCGGCAAGCCAAACCCGCAGGCGAAGGCGGCAAGTAGAGACACGAATGGGGGAGAGCCGGTGACAAGGACGATGAAACCTCCAGCTACACCGGCGAGAAAACTCAAAATGTAATAGGTGCGAGGTCTCATGGTAAGGCCGGCGCGGGTCAAACGGGTACGGAGCGGCACCCATTTTTTCCGCTTCTGTTTGGCTTCGATGTCCTTAATGGTGTCCTGCACCTGCTGCTTACGTATGTGCAGGGATTGCGCGGCACGCTTGCGCACTGTTCTCTGGCCTTGCGCCACGTTGCCAACGCGCTTGCTCGCTTTGCGCTCGCCACTCAAGTAGGGGATCGCCAGCACATACATAACGCCACCGACGGCGATCCCTGCCAACACCATGGCTGCGAGCTCCGTGAGTTCAGGACTGAGCAAAGCGTTCTCCTAATGGACGCCCGTGCTCGTCGGGCACTTCGGCAGTCGTAAGAGCTTCGGCTAGACGCTTTTCCTCGCCGAAATAGCAGGCCTTTTCCCAGAACCGCGGCCGAACGATGCCCGTCGACCGATGCCGCCCTAGTAGGTGGCCGCTGGCATCTTCGCCAAGGACCTCGTGGATTAGCAGATCCTGTAAGATCACGACCTCACCCTCGAGCCCGACCACATCGGTGACGTGGGTGATCTTGCGCGATCCGTCACGGAGGCGTGCGGCTTGGACGATAACGTCCACCGAAGAGACGATCATCTCACGAATGGTTTTGGCAGGAAGGTCGTAGCCTCCCATCAGAATCATACTTTCCATACGACTGATGCATTCGCGCGGAGAATTGGAATGGATCGTGCTCATCGAGCCATCATGACCGGTGTTCATGGCTTGCAGTATTTCAAATGCCTCGGGTCCGCGCGCCTCGCCAACGATGATGCGATCGGGTCGCATGCGCAGGCAGTTTTTGACGAGATCGCGCATGGTGACCTCGCCCTGTCCCTCGAGATTTCGGGGCCGGGTCTCTAGTCGAACGACATGCGGTTGCTGTAATTGCAGTTCGGCGGCGTCCTCACAGGTGATGATACGTTCATCATCGTCGATGTGGGCGGTCATGCAGTTCAGTAGCGTCGTCTTGCCCGAGCCGGTGCCGCCAGAAATTATAACGTTGCAGCGCACACGGCCAATGATGGCGAGCAGGGTGCGACCCTCGGGCGAGATGGAGCCGAGGTCCACGAGTTGATCGAGCGTCAGCCGGTCGCGCTTGAATTTGCGTATGGTGAGCGTTGGACCCTCGAGGGCTAGCGGCGGGACGATGACATTGACGCGGCTACCGTCCGGCAGGCGTGCGTCGCAAATAGGACTCGATTCATCGACGCGACGACCGACCTGGCTGACAATGCGTTGGCAGATATTCATCAGCTGCACATTATCGACGAAGCGGACATTGCTAGAGTGGACTTTGCCCTTGATCTCGATGTAGGTCGTATCACAGCCATTCACCATTATGTCGGAGATTTCGTCGCGAGCGAGGAGGGGCTCGAGAGGTCCGTAGCCGAGGACATCATTGCAGATGTCTACTACTAGCTCGTCTTGCTCTAGGATCGACATGACCACGTTTCGGATCGCGAGAATTTCGCTGACGATTGCGCGAATCTCCTCTCTGGCCTCGTCAGGATTTAGTTTCGAGAGTTGGGTCAGGTCGATCGTGTCGATGAGTGCGTTAAAGACAGTGGTCTTTATGTCGTAGTACTGCTCAGGCCGCGCGCGCTCGACAGGCTTGCCCCCCTTGGCTAGCGGCAGGCTGAGGGTAGGCCTATGTTCCTGGCTGGCGGGCGGCGACGTTTCGGAAACGCGCGACTGCGGAGCCGACGCCGGCGCGATAGATCGCGTGGTTACGGATGCCTCGAACGTACCCCGTCTGCCGAACATCGTCTTACGCGCTCTTCGTTAGCCAAAAGCGGGCGAGAATGGGAGCCAAAATCGAGCGTCGCTCATTGTTCTGCTGGGGTCGGTCGGTCAGCAGATTGGCGAGGCTCCGAAACACATCGGCCGCTTTTGATGTGCTGGACACCTCCTCGATCATCTGCCCGTTATTGGCTGCCTTGCCGAACAATTGAGCATCGAAATCGATGATGAATTTTGGCCTGAGGCCGATAGCATCACCGAAATCTTTGACCGAAATTTCGGGTCGCTTCGGCATGCCAACCTGGTTGAGCACGAGCACGGGCAGCCGGTCGTGGGGACGCGAACCCTTGAGCTGGTCAAAAAGGTTTTTGGCATTGCGGAGATTGGCGAGATCGGGCGCCGCCGTGATCACGACATGATCCGCGCCAAACACCACCTGCTTCGTCCATGCGCTCCACAAATGCGGCACGTCAACCGCGATCCAGGGAACGTTCTCGCGCATAACGTCGAGCACCCTTTCACAGCTGGCAGACTGAAGATCGTAAAGCCGATCGAGCATGCTCGGAGCGGCGAATAGGCTTAAATGATCGGAGCAGCGCGATAAGAGTCGGTCGAGCATCATCTCGTCCAAGCGCTCGGGTGAAGCGAGCGCGTCGGCAATGCCTTGTAGTGGATCCACGTTGAAATCGAGACTTGCCGTCCCGAAGGGCAGATCCAAATCAGCGATCACGACCTCGCTCTTGAGTGCAGAGGCCATGGTGAACGCCGTGTTATGACAGACAGTGCTCGAGCCGCATCCTCCTTTAGCACCGATAAAAGCGATGGCCTGTCCTATCGGGCCTGTTCCCGGAACGGTATAGGTGGCGGAAATGCTTTCGATGATTTGCAACGCTTTGGCCGGAGCTATCACATATTCGCTGACCCCCCGGCGCAGAAGGTCGCGATAAAGCAGCACGTCATTGACGTGGCCGATGACAATGACCTTGGTGCCGGGATCACAAATCTCAGCGAGCCGGTCAAGCTCGCCCAAAAGGTCGGTTCGGCCGAGCAGCGATTCGATCATAACCAAGTTGGGCGTCGACGTATTCTTATAGAAGGCGGTCGCCGCATGAATTCCGCCCATATGGACGGTGACGTGAGCCTTGGCGAGGCGCCTGTCCTTAGCCGCCTTCTCGATCGTCGCAGCTGTGTCCTGGTCCTCACAAAAAGCCTGAATGTTAATGCGCGGAACGGTCCGGACAGGGGGCGTCGTGACCGGCCGCTCATGTACGCGATCGTGCGCCTCTCCGCTTTCGATGGCCGGGCTCAGCGAATATGCAGCGTCGCTGATCACTCGCTTCCTCCAACTGGGCTCACTTCGCTCGCGTTTGCATGCTCCGATGGAGCGCGCTTTGAGATAGTCGGTTGTCCATTGACATATTTGCTCCACACCACGTCGCGGCGTTCACTTGAACGCGGCGTCTCGCCTCGAGCGTCGATCAGATCCCGAGGATTAGCGACGGCAACCGCTAGGTTGCGCTGCGTGGCGCAGCCCATATTAGTGAACGGCATGTTTTGTGGATCGCGGGCGATGTTCTCCGACCAGTCGGGACAATCAGGAGGTACGGCGACCACCTGAAGAAAGGACACACGTATCGGCGCCGCCGGGTCGCCGCCAAAATAATACGGCTGGACCACCACGGCCGAAGGCTTGATGCCGACGTGACGCATCGCAGCTCTCACATCGTCGTAAGCGCGCATGGCAGCGGCCTCATTGGGACCGCCCGAAGGCGCCCTGACGAGCAGCTGATCGGCGCTTTGCTGCTTGTAATCGGCCAAAAAATCGTAAAGTTGAGCCCGCTGTGACGGATTGAGGCCGGAAGATCCGGAATAGACGGCGAGGTCGAGCGTGGTCTCTCCCTGTTTCACGGCGATCGGGTAGCGCTCATTGGGATTTGCGAGGGTGAAGGGCGCCTGAAACCTCGGACTCTGCAAGCACCCGCCGAGACAGGTTCCCGTCAAGAGAACCATGAGGAGCACAAGGCCAGCCTTCAGCGCTCGGACCGTGAGGCTCGAGCCTTCAATTATTGCCGCCATCGTCTCTCCCTCCTACTCGACAACGAAGCCAAGGTCGCCATTGAAGCGCCCGATTGGAGCGCGCTCAGGATTGCGGCCATAGACCCGGTTCATCTGGCCGAGCAGATCCGAGTTCACGTCCGACGCCCAGCCAAAACCGTCATCCGGTTGGGCAAGGTTCGAGCGGGGGACCGGCTTCACGATGTAAGGCGTGACGAGCACAACGAGCTCGGTCTCATCTTTCAGATAGTCGCGGCTCCTAAATAACGTGCCGAGAACGGGCAAACTCTTCAGACCCGGATAGCCACTCAGTGCCTGCTTCGACTGATCGGAAAGAAGGCCGGCCATGACTAAGGAGCCGCCGCTCGGCAGCTCGACGACGGTCTCGGCGCGCCGCACTTTCAATGCCGGGATGGTAATGTTCGACAGGACCACGGCGCCTTGATTGCTGAGCTCGCTTACCTCCGTCGAGACTTTCAAGCTGATGCGGCCCTCCGACATCACGACGGGGGTGAACGCAAGGCCGATCCCGAATTTCTTAAACTCCACCGAGATGGTGCCGAGTTGTTGAGCAATAGGGATCGGAAACTCGCCGCCGGCAAGAAAATTGGCGGTCTCCCCCGAAATTGCTGTGAGATTGGGCTCAGCTAGGGTGTGTAAGAGCCCATCCTCTTCGAGGGCCCGAAGCACCGTCTGCACACGATCGGGGCCGCTCAGCCATTGCACGCCACCGCCGGCCACACCCGGACTGACGCCGGAGGGTGTTCCCAAACCGCCCGGATCGGCTCCAGCGGGGTTGGGAATGAATGGGGCAATTACGCCCCCGCCCTGCGGGTTAATTGGGAAGGGAAGTTTACTGAGCGCAGCGAAGGCGAAATTGCCCGAGTTGACCAAAGCTCCGAGGTCGATACCGAACTGCTTTACGACGTTGCGCTCCATCTCGACGACGGAGACCTTGAGCAGCACCTGCTCCCTCGCCTCAACACTGATCATGTTTATGACGCCCTTGGGGGCGCTGTCACCGCCGTTGCTGCTGCCACTTCCAGCGCAACCGCCACCACTGCCGTTCGTGTTGCCTTCGTTGGGGGATGCTGCAGCCGGGCCGGCAGTTGTAGTTGCGGTACTGGTGTTAAGTTGATCGAGTGGCCCCAAGAACGCGGTGACGATTTCGCAAGCGCGTGATGCATCAATAGGATTTGGTACCGTGCCGGTGAGCACCGTGCGCTCGCCAATTGCATCGATGTGAATCTTCGAACCGGGAATGAGGCGCGAGAGCAACTCATCCAACTGCGAGAGGTCGCGTTCGACAGAAACGTCAAGCGTTGCGACTTGATTGCCATCTTTATCAAGAAAGATAACGTTGGCCTCGCCGCTTTCCTTGCCGATTAGATAAGCTCGGCTTACGCTCTGCATCACGGCCTCGATCTTTTGCGGATTGGACACCATCACGTCGCGCACCTCGCGCGGAATGTCGATAATCATTGACTTGTTCAGGCCGAGCCTGACGGGTTGTGCCTTCACCCCGGCCGCAACGCGCAGATACGATCGGTGCTCCACTTCGGCAGCCCGTACGGGCCCCGGCGCATCGAGACAAGCCTGGCTCGCGACCACAAGCGCCACGACGGAGATTAGACTAAGTGGGAGAGAGCGACGCATCCGCTTGCCTTTTCGGTCATTATGTTTGCCACGCACCGCTTCCTCAGTTGATGCCAAGGGCACGAGACGGTACGCCATATTTCAAGAACTTAACGGAGCCGCTGTTCTTTTCACCGAGCTTGGCAGTCGATTCAGCCGTAGCGGGATTGGCATCCGCAAGACTGCGAAGCGAGAGCGAGAGCTCACCCATCGATCGCGCGAGCGCGAGGATTTCGGCTTGTTGCGGAGTAACCTCAAGCGTCGCGGTCTTTCCGGTAGCGACCTTGTCGCCATCTTTGGTCTCGATCTCTTGGCCGATGGCTAGAACGCGGACGTTGCGCAACACCGCCTCGCTCACCGGCTGATCCTTCGATCCGACTTGCATTTTGTGCGACAAAATGACGTCGACGCGATCATTGGGAAGAATGAACCCGCCGGCGGAACTCTCTTCGGTGATGGTCGTGGAAATCGCCCGCATGCCGGCCGGCAGAATGGCAGCCATCACACCGCCTTCGGAGATCTTAATGAGCTTCTGCTCCTTGATTGGTTCGCCGGTGATGAAGGGCGCGCGCGCAACGGCGCCGGAGAGCTTTGTCGGTGCATCAGGCTGCGCCTCTCGGGTGATCAGACCAGGCGTGACGCCATCAACCGGCCATTCTTGCCATTTGAGATCGTCCTCCCGAACCGAGTCGCCAAGATTTATATTCGTGGCGGCGACGAGAACGTCCGTGGCACCGATCGTCTTCTCCACTGTTTCCACTTGGCGCGGTGCACCCACCATCTTCTTCACAATCCAGGCTGCCCCCAGGGCGGCAGTCAAGGCTATGGCGAGTGCGATAAATCTTGCTCTTTTCATTTCGAACTTCTCTTTCGGCGCCGCCCGCCCTGCGCGATGGACTCATTGTGAGGACGAAAATCTCAACACTAAGTTAATGGCCGTACCAATTTGACTGGCGGCGGCCGAACGCGCAGGGACGCCTCAGGACGCCCTCCGAAATGAAAATCAAGGATAAAGGGCTGGCCGCGTCAGTTGCCCAAGGCAGTCATATACGGAGTGCCCGGATAGACAAGCAAACCGGCCGCCGCGAGGGCAATACCATAGGGGGCACCCTCGTTTGGACTATGCAGTCGCACGAGCCAACCTTGCGAGGACAGCATGCCCGGTAATGGAAAACCCCGCCACAAGAGTAGTAGGACTGTAAGGCACATGCCGATCGCGGCAGCCAAGAGGCCGTAAACGACAATAGCCTCCGGCCCGAACCAAAGGCATGAGGCTGCAAACAGCTTTACATCCCCCCCGCCGACCCAGCCGAGGGCGAAAAGTGCTAGGCACGAAGCTAGTGCCGCGAGTGCTATCGCGATGTGGATGCCGATGTCCTCCAACCCAAGACCCGCTAGCGGAGCCACTATGAAAAAGCCGGCAGCGAGCGCGAACACGAGGCCATTCGGGACTCTCATGAAAAGGAGGTCTGTCACCGCCGCTAAAGCCATGACGCCGGGAAAGACGGTCATTACAAAAATTTGAGCCATCATGTCGGTAGCCGAGATCATTCAAGTCGGCTCAGAGTTTCCCGCCAAGGTGTGAAGGGTGCATTAATCAGTTGAACAGTCTCATACCCTCCTGGGCGTCCTCTATCGGCGCACGCGTTTGCTAATCCTTCATTTTTTTGGCGCGTTATGACGTAAGTGGAGCGGAGAGGGATCAATGATTTTCAAGAGATCAGAGTCGCTTTGCCTGTTCTTTGTTTCCACGGCGCTTTTCGCCACAACGGTCGTCTCGCCGGTGACAGCGCAAAACTCAGCGGGTAACGACGTCTCCGTTCTGATCGACCAAGCTTCACTCGTAAGGCTCGAACGGCCCGCGGCGGAAATAGTGGTTGGCAATCCGTCGATTGCGGACGTTTCGGTGCAAAGCGGCAAGGTTCTAATTATAACCGGCAAATCGTTCGGCGAAACCAATCTCATTGTGATAGACGCCGACGGCAAAATGATCACAAACCGTCGCTTGATCGTTCAGGAGCCAAGGACCGGGTTTGTCAGTGTCTACCGCGGGTCTGCGCGGCAAACTCTGCATTGTGCCCCCTATTGCGAGCCGGAGCTCATGATCGGCGATGCGCCAGATGTTTTCAGTTCTCTCTCTGGTCAGATCACGACCAAACAGTCGATCGGCCAGAGCGCAGCGGAGGGCGACAAGCCGTAACGCGTATCAGTGTGCGACCCGAAGCTCAGTGATGTCCTGACCAATGGCATTGAATGCTGCCAGAAGATCGCTATTGGTCCCCGGAGCAAAGTATTTGTCCTTGTCGGAGGCGCAACTTTGAAGCATGGAGAGCGCACTCGCATCATCACCGGATATCTGAAACGCCACGGTATAGATGACAATGCCAGCTGCCTTGATGTTATCGCAGGCTTGCAGCGTTCGCTGGCTCATGGTCGTCGTCCATGTGGACGAGCTTGTAGAAGTGGTGCCCAGCTGACCGCGCGCCACATAACCGAAGATGTCGTACATGGACTTGAGAAAACCTTCTTGGCTGAGTGGATAATAGGTGTTCTGGCCATCGGTCATCAAAATTAAGATCTTCTGATTGTTTTTGGTGTTGTATGGCCGCCCCTCCGTGAAGGGCTCACCAGGCGACAGCGTACGCCAGCCCCACATGGCCCCTTCGACAATGCTGGTGGCACCCTGCGCTACCATGGCGTTGATGGCGTTCTTGATCGTCGCCTTGTCGGTCGAGAGCGGCAGGAGGGGTGCGGTGGTGCACATGAAGTTCGGGCCGCCTGGAAGACCGCTGTCGGTAATGTTCGCCACCGTCGCTTTGTTGGTTGGGGTACCATATTTGCAATTTAGCATGCTCTGGTTATTTGCCGCGTTATTGAGAAGATTCCTGCCGCCAAAACCATTCTGTTCGGCCCGACCGACCGGAGTGCTTGTGCTACCGGTATTGCTGGTCGTGCCTGTTCGCCCACACTGATCGCTGCTGGTTGTGGTATTGGGGGGGGTATGAGCGCCTCGGCAGGTAAAGGCATTGGCAATGAAATGCGTACCCGATTGACTGCCGCTGGTGTTCACGGCGGTGCCACCATTTGTGGTGGAAACTCTAAAGGTGTTCGTTGTCAGGCCCGTCGAGAGAACGTAATACCTCGCGCGGTTGGTCAAGCCGGTCGGCAACGCCCCTGAGGTGGAGAAGACGACCTGGTCGCCCGCGACAAAACCATGATTGTTCTTGGTGATCACCGCCGGAGAGGCGATGGTCACAGTGAACGTATCGCCGCAAGTGTTTGCATCTCCGGCATCGGGCAGATAGTTGTTGTAGCTGAAAGACCCCGGGGGCGCGCCGTTGAATAGGAGCGTCTGGCTTGTTGAGCTACAGCTCGAGCCGCCATCGGCGCAGGCGAAGTTGCATTTGTTGGCAGTCGTGCAATTGCTCGTCGAGGCGGTCCAGTTGTCCGGCTCATCCGGCGCGAACAATGGTACGAAAACGGTCGATGGGTTCCCGGTGTCCGGCGCATCATCGCTGACATCATACGGCATCGGCCGCGCCTCGACGCAGCCGGCCCAGCTGACTGCAGAGCCGTTGCTGGTCTTCAGGGAGTTGAACAAGGTAAAGCTGTTGATCCCTGTCCCAACATTCACGCTGCACGCGCCGCTGCTGTCGAGCGTGCCACCATTCGCATAGCACTTCTGCTCATAGGCGTGATACTTGCCCATGCCCGTCGTGTCCATCCAACTTGCCGTCGCATACTGCGAGCCGACGTTGACGCTCGCAGCAAAAGGGACGACCGCGATTTTAATTGGGTCCGACTCGTCGCTGTTTTGGGCAGCGGTGTACAGCGTATCCACCAAGTTGCTTGCGGCCGTTTTAAGCGAGTCAATTTTGCTGCCCGCCATCGAGCCCGAATTATCGAGAGCTAGGGCTACTTCGGCCGTCCCCATGCCGACGACCACCGTGGTGGAGACACCAACATCGACATGATCGACATTTGCAAGTCGCATGAATGTTGTCGGCACCGATCCTGAAACGCTGACAATGATCGAGTTGCCGCTGGTCGACAGGCTCAAAGGTGAAACCGACCCCAGTTGACTAGACGCCGACAAATTCGCGTTGAAATAGTCCTGAGCTTTCGCCTGCTGTTGAGTAGTGGTCAGGCCAGGCCACGAACCCACCGCTAGGGTCGCCGCATCAAGTGCCTCTTGCATGCGCTCCCGCATGAGGAGGGCTCGACCATAGTCGACGGCGACTCCAACCGCGATCGCAATTGGAATGGCCGCTAAGCCGAAAAGAATGGCCACGCTCCCGCGCGTGTCTTTTATGAAACGACCGCCAGCCGTTCGTATCTTCAGCACGCGCACCTCCCGCAAGTGTGCAGAACTCCGTCTCGAGCGGGTTACCGCAAAAAGCCTTATAGGCCGTATACTGATTTATTAAACTTTTTCTAAATCCCTGCGTAATCTGCGTATCCTTGATTTACTCAGTTTGTTTGCTCGTTTTTCATCAAGGCCATCTAGTACCGGCCCTATGAGTGAGCACGGGTTCGAAACAGGCGACAAAAAGGGAAAAACGGAAACCGGCTTTGCTCGGATCTGCCGAGACTCCTCAGGTTCCTCAGCGATCGAGTTTGCGATTGTCGCTGCTCCTTTTCTTGTGTTGGTATTTCTCGTTCTCCAGGTCGGCATCATCTATTTGGCGAATGGAGCGTTAGAGAATGCTGTTGCCCAAGGCGCGCGCCTAATCCGGACCGGGGACGCTCAAGCTCAGAACTTTGACGCTGGCCACTTCAAGACTGAAGTTTGCAAATACCTCACCGCTCTCCTCTCCTGCGACCATCTCAACCTAGATGTCCGCACCTTTGCCAGCTTCGGAGGAGCGGACCTAACGAACCCATTAGACGGCAGTGGCAATCTGAAGACTGCATTTAGCTACCAGCCAGGCGTTGGCGGGCAGGTGGTGATCGTCAGAGCGTTCTATGATTGGGATTTCCCAACCAAGCTGCCAAAGGCAATCAGCGGGATGCAGGTCAGCCTCAGCAACATGAGTAACGGCGACCTGCTACTAGTCGCAACGCAAGCATTTCGCAACGAGCCCTTCAAGTGAGGAGCTATGCGCGCATGACACGTCACTCTCGCAAAGTGAGATTCTGGCTACATGCGCTCTGGCGCGACCAGCATGGCGTCTCGGCAGTGGAATTTGCCCTGCTCCTGCCGGTCCTCCTTCTGATGTATATCGGTACGGTGGAAATAGGCAACTTGCTTACGGTAACGCGGCGCGTGGAAACGGTAGCGTCGACTGCGGCTGATCTAACTGCACAGGTGAACCAGGTCTCGACCACGGACGTCGCCGACATTTTCGCTGCTTCGTCCAGTATTCTTACCCCGTATACGGCAACGCCGCTGAGAATGGTTCTGTCGAGTGTCGTCGCTGATAATAATAACAATGGTGTGGTCGCGTGGAGCTGCGCCAGCAAAGGGGCAGCTCGTGCGGTCGGTTCATCATATGCACTGCCCTCGGGCACCACAGTAGCCAATTCAAGCGTGATCGTCGCGGAAATCACCTATGCGTTCACACCGCTCCTCGATCTGAAAAAGATCTATAGCCCTGGCGCTTTGAACCTGCAGCAAACTTATTACGAGCGGCCTCGCCGAAGTGTGACGGTCAGCATCAGCGGGCAGTGCCCAGCAAGCAGTTGAGACGCTAATCGAGGCTTTTGAGCTGCCAGGTGGCTATTTTTTATTCCTGGTCGCGCTGCTCGTCATCGCTAACATGATCAACATCGCGGCCGGCCTTGCGGCCCTGAGTGAAGGCTTGCGGCTCGTGACGGGGGGATCTGCCCTCGCTTAGGCGCTGGGGTTTGGCGTCCTATGCGTCGCCATCGAGATTTTCATCCCCTACCACCGCCATGGCAGCTATCTGACTCTATGTCGCCGTCGCCTTCACGGTTGACGTACCGTGGTGCACTGTCCACGTGGCGACCTTTTCGCCCTCAGTGATTCTCGACCGAGATGCAATTCTGATGGAGGTCGCGGTGTTGGTGCACCACGATTAGCCCCTATCTCTTTTTTTTGGCAGGCATCGGAGGAGGCGGAAGAAGCGCGGCTCAGCCACAAAAGAAAGGAAAAGCGAGAGAGCGGAGACCAGGATCATTCTGGATGAAGCTCAATGAGAAGACACGCTACGTCACGGCTGAAAAAGAAATGCCCGGCGCTCGCAAGACTCCTACGCACTAAGAGCACGGACAGTTTCGAGATGCAGTTTGGATTGCAGTAAAGAGAATGAATGCGGCCCCAGGGATGGGAACACCTGAGGCCGCGTTTGCCCCCTCGCAAAACAGGTGTTGGGGCGATTCCGCCAAGCTTGCGCTCGCCTCCTTAACGGGAGGTAAAGACGTGGCGAAACCGCCGCTGTAATCTTATCGGCACGAAATCTGAGTGCGCCACTGCCACTCGCCAGCTTCAGAGACGTGAGCAGTGGGCGCTATTCGTAGGTTTGGACTCTGCCCAGGTTACGCCTTAGCTCACCGACCTCTCGCTCGAGTTCCTCAAGCTCCATATCCAGATCGGTCTTTGCGCGCCTGGCGAGCTCAGCAAAGGTCGCTAATACTTTATTGATGTCATCGTCAGTGGCGTGAGGCACAGCGAGGCGGGCCCGACTGATCCTGTCGCGGATCGGCAAACCAATCGTCTCCAAAAATACGTCTGCGATTCGGCCGGCTTCGACGTCAGTGAGCATAGATACTAGCCTACATAAGAAAGCGCGCCGCTCGAAGAGGGCGTCGAGTCTTTATTTGCTTTTCATTAACATCATCAGCCGTTAAAAAAACCGACCTGGCCACTTTTAAGCTCTTCGTAATGCTTTCCCACTTGTATTCATGGGCCGGTTCGACTCTCCATCGACGGCATATCACTTCAGCGGCTCCGCATGGTCCTCGCGGAGCCGCTTTCTTTTTAAGCCGCATCTAATCGTATTTGGATCGGATGGAAAGTCGCTTACCGCCGGCAAGTGGTTTTGTCCTTCTTATATCGACGACCCGTTATGGTTTGCCATGATCGGCCGCGCGCGGAGATCGTATTCGTCTGCCGCCTCGACTTCGACCTTCAATACGTCGCCGGGCGTCAGCCCAGTCTCGCCGTTCAGATAGACGACGCCGTCGATCTCGGGCGCGTCCCAATGCGAGCGGGCAATGGCGCCTTCGTCATCGACCTCATCGACGATCACCTCGATGGTCTTACCCACGCGGCCGGCGAGCAGTGACGCGCTGATCGTCTGCTGCTGCGCCATCAGCCGTTCATAACGCTCCTGCTTCAGCTCCTCGGGGATTTGGTCGGCAATCGCGTTCGCCGCTGCGCCGTCGATATTCTCATATTTGAAGCAGCCGACGCGTGAGAGCTTCGCCTCACCGAGCCAAGCGAGAAGGCGCGAGAAATCCTTCTCGGTCTCGCCGGGGAAGCCGACGATGAAGGTCGAGCGGATGGCAAGATCGGGACAGATCTCGCGCCAGCGCGCGATGCGCTCAAGCGTCTTCTCCTGATGCGCCGGGCGCCGCATCGCTTGCAGCACCGCGGGCGATGCGTGCTGGAAGGGGATGTCGAGATAAGGGAGCACGCGCCCCTCGGTCATCAGCGGGATCACCTCGTCGACATGAGGATAAGGATAGACGTAATGGAGGCGTACCCAAGCGCCGAGCGAGCCGAGCGCTTCGGCAAGCGCGATGAAGCGGCTCTGGCGCGGCTGCCCACGCCATTCGCTTTTCGCATAGCGCAGATCAAGCCCATAGGCGCTCGTGTCCTGCGAGATGACGAGGAGCTCTTTGACGCCAGCCGAGATTAGCCGTTCGGCCTCCCGCATCACCTCGCCGAGAGGCCTGCTCTTGAGCCGCCCGCGCAACGACGGAATGATGCAGAAGCTGCAAGTGTTGTTGCAGCCCTCAGAAATCTTCAAATAGGCGTAGTGGCGGGGCGTGAGCCGGTAGCCTTGTGGCGGCACGAGATCGAGAAAGGCATCGTGCGGGCGCGGAACTGCCTTGTGGACCTCAGCGACGACGGCTTCATATTGATGCGGACCGGTGACGGCGAGGACGTCCGGATGCCGCGCGCGAATGCGCTCGGCCTCGACGCCGAGACATCCCGTCACGATGACGCGGCCGTTCGCGGCAAGCGCCTCACCGATCGCCTCAAGCGACTCTTCCTTGGCGCTGTCGAGGAAGCCGCAGGTGTTGACCACGACTGCGTCGGCGCCCTCGTAGCTTCCGGATAGCTCATAGCCTTCGGCCCTGAGCCGGGTGATGATACGCTCGGAATCGACCAAAGCCTTGGGACATCCCAGGCTGACAAAACCGATTTTCGGAGGGATGGAAGACATGGCCGGGCTTATATGGGAGAGCCTCGCTGTCGTCGACAGCGGCGATTTGACAATTTAATCGACCACCCCTCGACCTATGCTTTTAACCCCATAATTGCTTGGTTCTTGCATCGGTCCGCGCTTACCACGGCACTGTGACCACAAGTGACAAGAATCGAACGAAACGGTCGAGGCCTCGCGACCTGCACGAGAGCCGCTCTCACCGCTCTGCTGCTCGTACGTGCGGTCTAGAGAAGAGCACGGGGAACAGCACTTATCGTAATTAGAATTACTCAACTACGATTCGCGTTGGCCAGAATCAGCTATCCTGTTTTGGCGACGATCGTCTGGTCGTCCAATCTCTGCACCAACTAAGCCCCGGTCATCACGCTGGCCGGGGCTTTTTTACCGGTTCGAGCCGGCCCGCGGCTGGAGAGCCGCCGAGGCGCGCTAGGACGAGTCTCCTGGAACGGCTTCATTTTCAAGGCGAGTTGCCGCTTCCGAGGCCGCCAGTTCGGCTTTGAAGCAGGCCAGCATGTGCTCCCGATTACGAATCCCGCTGTCAATCTCTGCGATCAGCTCATCTATTGCCACTCCCCCGATCGCGGTCTTACCCTCACTGCGATGGTGGATGAGCTTTAAGTGCATTGCTGTTAAATCGCGGATGATTTCCTCGAGGAGCTGTATCGACGACCTCATGGGGCGCTCCGAAGCTGACAAATTTGGATCCCCAAGGCAGGGTAACATTCAACAGCTAAGGAAACTGTGAGAGAACCACGACAAATTGAGGGGCTGGGATAATGGACCCGCCGCACGTGTGGAGATTAACTCGGTGCAAACTACAGTTTCACAACATTGTTTGGGTTAGGTGACGTTTCCGATATCTGCTTCTCCATGTTTGGCGTCAAGCAAAGGTCGCTGGAGCGGAGACGCGAACCGCGGAAAGCAGTCTCTATGGCTGGCCGCATTTCGTTCAACGATGGCTTGTCGATCACGGATTGCATAGTCGAAAACCTCTCAGACCATGGGGCGCTGTTGGTCTTGCCGTCAGCGATGTTTCTGTCCCCTCAAATCGAAGTTTCCCTCGGCGGTAAAACTCACCGAGCACGCGTGGCCTGGAAAGCCGGGCGCAAGATTGGCGTGGCTTGGTTCGGCTGAAGTCAATCAAAGCGCGGAGACGTTGGCGAGGTCTTGGATGGTTGCGCGCGAGGTTAATTGATAAAAGCTACGAAGACGCTTGCCCCGCCTATTAGGCAAGCGGCGAGCGCAAGCCAAAACGTCATCCTCGCATACCAATCTGCTTCCTCGTTCTTGAGCTTGTCCGACACGTTCGCACCTGCGCGTTTGCCAATGCCGTGGCTCCGAACCGAAGCCGACGCCCCAATAGGGATGAGGTTGCCCGTTGGCTTAGAAACCCGGTTCGATGCGATCTCTAAATCTAAAGTGCTGACGCGCGGTTAAACGACTGAGGCTCTGTTGAGTCTCAATATGAGGTGCAGTAGCGGCAACGAAACAACACAGATAGCGACGCATTGGGCCCCGTCCATGTCTATAGACAGGCCGGCGATATGCGGGGCCTCGGCGATCCGGATGTGCACGCTGATCACTTTCGATGGCGAAGCGTCAGGCTCCACGGCGCAAGCGGTGGCGTGATCCCCCTAGCGGAGGATGCGCGCGATATCCGGATCCTCAGGCTCGTCGGGAGCCGCATTGTCGCCGCCGCTATCGCCGTCAGATTGGGCCTGAGGCTCAGGCGGCTTCTGCGACTTTGAGGATTGCTTCTTCCCCGGCGGCGTTTCCGCTTCTCCGGTATCGGCACCCTCGCTGTCGCCGCCGTGCGGCCCGATCTGGATATTGCCGAGCAAGCGTCCAATAGCCTCCCCCACCGGCTTGCCCTTGAACTTCTTCTGGATGGCCTCGCCGATCTGCTTGACCGTCTTGTTGGCCTGCTCGGGGTTCGCGAACATGCCCTTGAGCTCGGGCTTGATCTTCGGCGAGTCCAATGGGCCCTCGATCCTGACCGGCACCCTGAGACCGGCGAGACCGTTGGCCCCACCTTTATCCTTCTCGCCCGCGACGATCTCGGGATTTGCCAACATGTCGATGGTGGACTGGGTCAGGTCGACCTTGCCCGCGGCGGCAACCTGGAGCAGCGGGCTCGTCATCTTCAGGTTGTCGGTCTCCATGACACCGTTCGCGATGGTAAAGCTCCCGCCGAGATCGCTGAACTCCGTCTTGGCGCCAGGGCCTTGGCGCAAATCGGGGATTTGACCCTGCCCGATCGAGCTGATCATCGACGTCAAGTCGATGCCTTCGATGGCGCCATCGCTTATGACGACATTGCCCTGCCCTTGCAGGGAGGACTTGATTTCATCGGCCGTGCTGCCGGTACCGTTGAGCTCAAGCTCGAGCTTGGTCTTACCCGAGATCATGCTGAACTGGGCGGCATCGCTCAGAAGAGTCTTCGCCTGGACGCCATCGAGGCGGAAGTTGCCGGTGAAGGTCGGCACGGGCTTGGCCGCGTCGAGGACCATCTTGCCCACGGCATGGCCGTCGTAGAGCTCCATCCCGCCGAGCGTCGCGGTCAGGATACCGTCGCGAAAGACGATGCCGAGCGAGCTTGGGCCGAGCTCGAGATGAGCGATGCGGGTCTGGCGCACATTGAGATTGACGTCGGCGTCGAAGGCGGCCGGCGGGGCGACGGGTGCCGAGGCCGGAGCTGCGGGAGCTGCTTGCTCCGCTGCGGGCGCCGCGTCCGCTGTGGCAGGGGTGGACTGATCGGCCTCCGCGCTCGCCTCGGGTGCCGTTTGATCGGCGCCTGCGCTCTCTCCGGCATCAGGGCTCTTGTTGGCGGGCGCCGCGGAGGAGGAGGTCGTCACGTCGGAGTCGGCTTGCGGCGGAACGGGAATCTCCGCGGAAGCTTTCTCGCTCGCTTCCGGCTTAGGCGACTTGCCGGAGGACCCCTTGGCCGCGAGGAACGGGTTGAGATCGAGGTGATCCAGTGCAAGCGCCGCCCTAACATAAGGGCGTGGGCTCTGCAGGGTCACCACGGCCTGCCCCTGCCCGCTCGCGTGTTCGAGCGCAAAGCGCGCCTCGCTGAAGGTCACCTCCTGCTCGGTCCAGACAAGCTTGCTTGCGAGCTCGCCATCGCCGATGGCGGTAGCGGCAGGCGGCCTCTCGCGCATCCAAGCGAGCAGAGAGGGAATCGAATGAACCTTGGCCGATAGATCGCCATGACCCGAGAAGTCCGGCTTGGTCATGACATCGCCCTCGAAGCGCGCGGCAATCGCAGGATTGTCCAGCGAGACCACGACGCGGGCGGGACGCTTGGCACGGAGATCGGCAAGCGTGGTTACCTCGACACCGAAATCGACCGGCTGATCCTTCCAGACGAATTTGCCGGTGGCGGTGAGCGGATCGCTGAGCGCGGGCAGGCTCACCGTCGCATCGATGTGCTCGATGCGCCGCTCGGTGCCCTTCTCGTCATAGATGATGTCGACGGTGCCGTCCTCGATGCTCACGGCCTGGAGCCGCACATCGCGCTCTGGCCTATCGCCGTCAGCGGTCTTGACGACATTCGCTGGCTTGTCGGCCCGGGGCTCGCGAGGCCGCGTGTCCTTGGCAAGGCGCAAAGTGAGAACGGGGCGGACCAAGACCACGCGATCGGCATCGACTTGGCGGCTCAATAGCTGGCTGAAGGCAAGGTCGAGCTCGAGCCGGCCGATGGCGACATCGGCGGTTCCCGCGCGCCCTTCGGGATCGGTGAGGGTCGCCTCGGTGATAACGACATGCGGATTTGGGGTGAACAGAAGAGCCGTCGTGCCATTCACCGTGAGCTCGCGGCCGGTTTGCTCCTTGATGCGCGAGGCGATGCGGTCGCGCACCCAATCCGCCGAGATGAGCAGATTGACGGCGATGAGCGCGACGACGAAGACACCGACGACGACGCCGGCAATCATGAGCGGAAGCTTCAGCTTCGGGCTCAGCGCCGGCAGCTGCGGAAAGCGCGCTCGCGCCGGCACCGTCTGGTTCGGTCGTGTGTGCATGGATCCCGTACTTGGCCGAGATTAGCCCGATAAATAAGGTGAGAATAGGAACCGGAACGCCTGGTATCCGCTGTGCAAAGGGCTATGAAGAGCCGGTTTTGCGGGCAGAGCGGGGACTCTCAGCGCACCAGGATCGCGTGATTGTCCCAGCTAAAGTTCGACGATTGCCGCGTGGCCTCGCCGTCGGCGCCGGCCGTGACGAGCCAGCCCTCGCCACTTGTGAGCAGGAAGCTTGCGCTTCGGTGAGTCGGAGCAAGACCGCAGCCGTCATTCAGGTCCGAGACGCCGAGATAGCGCCGGCCTGCAACGTCCCAATAGGTAATGAGCCCGCCTTTCGGCGCCGACGCGGCGACGATGCCCCTCCGGCATCGGCCGCGACCGAGCCGATATAGTTGCGCAATCCCACTTGCGTCTCCTTCGGCGCCGGCACGACGACGAGCGGCTCGCCGCGGCGATGGAAGCCGATGAGCGGCGGAGCATCCGGCTCGGGTCCGCGATATTGGCAACCGAAAGCGACGATGTCGCCGGAGGCGATGGCGAGGTGGCGGATCGAAAGCCGATGCAGAGAGGCCTCGAGCCGCTGCTCCTCGAGGAGATCGCCCGTCTCGACATCGACGTAGACGAGCGAAGGCTGCATGTCGGGGAGGTTCAACTCACCCTCGCTGTCTGGGCTCGTGCGGATGCCGCCATTAGCGATCACCATGGTGCGTCCATCGGACAGCAGCTGGATGTGGTGCGGCTCCATGCCATGGGCGGGAAACTCGCCGATCTCTTGGTAGCCGTCGGTGGCGTCGCGCACGCCGATGACGCCGCGCGCGCCCTCATAGTCGTTCTCGGTCGAATAGAGCAGCCTGCCGTCGGCAGAGAAAACGCCGTGACCAAAGAAGTGGCGATCAGGCTTGCTGGCGAACCAGACCGGCGGGCGCGCATCGACCGGAATTGCCACGCCGAAGCGGCCGGGCCGGCGCGCGAAGGTCACCCATTCGCTGCTGTCCGGCTTGAGCGTGATGTCATGGCCGCGGCCGGGCAGCTCGACGGAGCGGATGTCGCCACTGTTCAGACTGAAGAGAGTGGCCGAGTAGGCGCCGCGATCGTCCTTGCGCGCGGCGGCGAAGCATTCGGTTTCGAAGGCAGCCCTCACTCCGCTTGTCAGGGCGAGCATGGCGGCTCCGCTCGCCAGGCCGACCAGAAGCGAGCGGCGATCGAGGCGCATGGCTAGTCTCCATCCATTGCGTTGAAGCCGAAGCTTAGCCCAGCGCTCCGCGCGATGATGTCACCGGCGGTCTGGCCCGCGTTCTTCAGCCCGCCGCGCAACGCTTCGAGCTTGGCGCGCAGCTCCGCGTCGCTCGCTACATCGGCGAAGGGCTTGTCCATGCCGCGCAGAACCTCGATGGCGTGGTTGAGGTCGAACAGGATCGAATTGGAGACGCCCGGCGAATCGGCATCGACCACCCCGGCGAAGCCGCCCTTGTTGAAGAGCAGGATCACGCCTTCGAGATTGCCGATCGCGTTAGCGAAAGTGAGGTTGCTCCGCCAGAAGGCGGCGAGCTTGGGCCTTGCCTCGGCTACGCTCGCCCCAAGCGGCTTGCCGAGCTTCTGGTCGCGCACGAGCTCGATGCCCGAAGAAAATGCCTTGAACAGCTCGAGCGTCACCTCTTTCGGCGTGTGATAGATGGGATTGTCGGGCGTGGGGCCAAGAAACGCCTTCTCATAGGCCGAGCCCTCGCGCCAGTCTTCGACCACGTTGCTCGCGATGCGATCGATATTGGTGGCGACGCTCAAAACGAAGCTGCAGCGGAACGCACCCTCCACTTGGGGCAGAGGCTCGGTCAGGTCCTCGACCGGCTTCTGGGCGAGGACATCGGCGCCGTCGCCGTAGAGGAGGTATTCGAGCGCGGGGAAGCCCTGGAGCGCCACGCTCTTCGCCGCGAGCTCGTCCGGCAGGGTCACCGACTGATCTTGCCTGGTGAGAGCCTCCTGCACCTGCCGCAGTCCGAGACCCTTCGGATCTGGCCAGTAGAACAGCCGCTCATAGCGGTGATCCTGGACCACGGGTCCGAAGCGGAAGATTTCGACCTTGCTCCAGGCATCGACGGCACCGGCGAAGGCGGTCTTGGCATCCTGTAGGGTATTGGCAGAGGGCTGCTTGCACAGGGCAGACACTTTGTCTCGGAGAGAACCGGTGGCGGCAGAGAGAGCCGAATAGCCTGGGCGGATCACCTCGGTCAGCGAGGATTTGGCGATCGCCCCATAATCCGTGCCGGCGTCTGCCGGGAGCGCCCTACAGAGCGCAAGCGTAAGAATTGCGACGAGAAGGGTTGCTCGCCCGGCGTGTCTCGCCACGTCGCTCACAGCGAGTTCACGAAGGCGACGAGCCGGTCGCGGTCGGCCTTGGGCAGCGCGGCGAACTTGTCGCGCGACGCTTCGGCCTCACCGCCATGCCAGAGGACCGCCTCGGTGATGTTGCGCGCGCGCCCATCATGCAGAAACAGGGTGTGGCCGTTGACGATGCCGGTAAGGCCAATGCCCCAGAGCGGCGCCGTGCGCCACTCATTGCCGCTCGCCTCGCCTTCGGGCCTGTTGTCGGAAAGTCCATTGCCCATGTCGTGAAGCAACATATCGGTATAGGGATAGATAAGCTGGTGCGACAAATGCGGCTGGCCTGGTGCGTCGCCGGTCATGAATTTCGGCTTGTGGCATCCGGTGCAGCCGATCTTGTAGAAGATCTCCTTCCCCTTCAACACGTCAGGGGCGTCGGGGTTGCGGCGCGCGGGTACGGCCAGGTTCTTCGAATAGAACACCACCATGTTGAACAGGTCGTCACCCACCTCGACGTTCTGATATTTGGGCGAGTTGCCGCTCGGCGCGTCGATGCACTCTTTCTCCTTCTCGGTGCAGTCGCCGGAGCCGTTGGGGATCATGGTGGTCGAGAGGCCGATATCGCCATTGAAGGCCTCGGCCGCCTGCTGCGTGATGGTGGGCACGCCGGCCTTCCAGCCGAAGCGGCCGAGCATCACCTTGTTGTGCTCGCGCGACCAGACCTCGTTGGGCTTGCCGGAGATGCCGTCTTTGTTGGCGTCGTCGGGATCGGCATTGGCGAGGATTCGTTCTTCGGGCACCGCTTCGAGCAGACCGAGACCGATCATCTGCGGGGCGACGCGCGGGCTCAACATGATGTCCGGATTTGCCGGACCATAGCCCAAGTCGGTGAGCGAATAGACGGGCACGCGCAGGCTGACGACCTCGCCGCCGGCAAGCTCCATTTTGCGTTCCTTGTAGTCGATCTTGAGCTTGCCTTCGGCCTCGATGCCTTGAATGGAGAAGTCCTGGAGCTGACCGCCATAGGTCGGATCAGGTAGAGAGTTCGCCTTGTGGGCAGCGAGAAGCGCCTTCTCCGCGTCAGTCGATGGCGGCACCGAGAGCCGCACCAACATCGATCCGGAAGTGTCGGGCACGTCGGAGGAGAGTGGCGGGTGCCCGCGTCCGTCCTTCAGATGGCAGTTCTGGCAGGCACGCGAGTTGAACAGAGGTCCGAGCCCGTCGGAGGCGTCCGTCGACGACGGGGCAGAGACCCAGTTCTTGCGGAAGATGCCGTTGCCGACCTTGAAGTCGAGCTCGCGCTTGAAGTCCATGTTGCCGGAGGAGAGCGAGAAGGCATTCGACGTATCGATCGAGCCGCGCGAGGTGGCTTCACCTCCCGGCTTTGCTTCGCCCGGTTCGAGCTTGGTGAAATCGGTCGTTGGCGCGAGCAGGCTGTCGAGCGCCGCGTCAGTCCCGGCGCCATAGGTGACGCAAACGCCGACGAGCAGCGGCAAAGCCGCCCCGAAAGCGATCACGCCGACGAGGAGGGCTTCCGCGTGCCCCAGCCATCTCTCTTTCGGCTGCTTCGCCAAGCGGTCACGATATTTGTAACGGGGTGGGTGCACGCGTCCTTCGTCAAAAGCTGATAGTGGTGCGCGCTCCCAGGACCGTCGCATCAGACACGCCAGGGACGTTACCGCCCGGCTGGAAGAAGTATTGGAAATCCGGTTGCAGCGTCCAGCCGGGCTTGAGCTGGGCCGTGTAGCAGATTTCCAAAACTGCCTCGTAATTCTGAAGAACGGATAGGCCCGAATCGCTGTCGAAGCCGCGTACCCGGTCGGAAATACCAGTATACGCGAAGCCGACGCCGATGGCGTCGTCACCCCGATGCGGAACCATTCCGGTAAAGGTGATCCCACCCTCGGCATAGAAGTCGACGAGATTCTGTTCCGAGGGTGCACCCATGATGCGCCCGAAAACACCGACACCCTTTGCGTCTTCACTGCCGGGCGAGCGCCAGATCAGCTGATCAATGATGCCGTAGATCGCCCAGTCGCCGTCGGTGGGCTGGCCAGCATTGCCCGTCACTGCAATCGGCCTGCCGCGAGAATCGAAGCGCTGATCGGTGAAAGGGCCAAAATGGTTCCAGCCGCCAATCTTTACGACTCCAGGAAGCTGTCCGCTTTGATTGTACTTGTACCTACCTTCGATCATGAGGAGGGGAGGGCTGTCCAGGCTGAAATCAAGCCCATTACTGTTGCAGACCTGGGGGTTTGGGTCTGGGCAGTTGGGGTCCGCAGGATCGCCGTTGTAGACGCCAGCCATAAGCCTCCATTGATCGTTGGGCTTAATTTTTACGAGAACGCCCGGCGTCGCCAATGGATAGGCGGGGCCACCGCTTGGTAAATCAGCGGCTGCGATCGAGGGCCACCCCCATGTGCCATTCAAGAAGTACGCATAGCTTTCGGAGAGGATAAATTCCTGGTCGGCGGCTAGCTGTCCAAACTTTGACCGAGAGGCGGCCATCGAACATGTGCTGCTCGAACCACATCTCGAAAAGACGGGTGGCGGGCGTGGCCTCGAGGTTCGAGACTGGCATCAGCCCGCCGATATCGTCGGCGGTGATGCTGCGGCCGTGGATCTGGAAGGCATTCATGTGGAAGCACAGTCCCTTCCACAGCCCAAGCTTCCTCATGTCGGCATCGAGATGCATGTCGAGCACGCCGTCATAGGTGACGCCCTGCTTGAAACCACCCCAGTTGCCGAACGACTCGCCGTAATACGTGCCGCTCAACTGGATGCCGGACTTGGCCAGCGCCTGGCGGGCATGGCCGACGTCGAACTTGAAGGCGACGTCATCGGGGGTGCCGGTATCGGTCACCTCGCAATCGGCCTTCGCCGCGTTCGGGCCAAGCGAGATAACGACAAAGAGGAGCAAGGCGGCGCCGAGTGCCTTCAGACAATTGGAAGCAAGCCGCCTGATCGACGACAACGGTCTTACAAGATCACTCAGCGCCAGCTGCCACGCAGTCATTCTTGAAGTCCCCCGGGGCGCTCATTCTTAGCCAAATTGCGAAGTCTTGATGGTGTTATGTTATAACGTATGCCCCAGCTGAACGTTCGAGACAAAGTCCCAACCTCAACCTACCTGCTTCTCGCTCAGCGCGCCTCGGCCCCGGTGACAGCCTTGCTCTCCTTCACGGAGCCAGGATTGTCCAGGCTGTCGGACCCCTCGAACTTGATGGTCTTGAGATCGAGAGTGGCGACCGCGCGCTCGAGCGACTTGGTCTGATCGAGCAGCGCATCGATGCCGTTCTGCACCACGGCGTTGCCCTCGTCGTTCCCCTCGCCGATCATCTGATCGTAGGACTCGGTGGTGAGCGCGCGGAGATAGAGCACGTTCATCGCCTTCATGGTGGCGTCGAGCTTGGCGCGTAGCTCGGCGTCGATCTCCGGCGACTTCGCCTTCACCAGATCCGAGATGCTAGAACCGGTAACGAGCGAGCGGTCGGCGCGGCGATAGGTGCCGAGATAGACATTGCGGATGCCGAGCGCGTCGAAGAACAGCGAGGCATGCGTGTTGTCCGAGAAGCAATCGTGCTCCTCCTCGGGGTCGTGGATCATGAGTCCGAGCTTCATGCGCTCGCCGGCGAGCTCGCCGTAAGACAGGCTACCGAGTCCGGTCATGATCGCCGCGAGCCCCGCGTCGTCAGTGCCGTCCACGACCTTCTTGCGCGCCGAGCCGTCAGGTCCCCATTGCGCCGCCATCCAGGTCAGGTCGTCGACGAGAAGATCGGTCGCGGTGCGGAGATATTCGGCGCGGCGATCGCAATTGCCGTGGGTGCAATTCTTGAGGTCGTAGTCGGTGGCCGGACGATTGCCGTTGCCTGGGCCCGTCCCGTTCAAGTCCTGACCCCACAGCAGGAACTCGATGGCGTGATAGCCGGTGGCGACATTGGCCTCCACGCCTCCTGCCTCCTGAAGAACTTTGGCGAGAAGCTCCTTGGTGATCTTCGAGGTGTCGATCTTCTTGCCACCGATGGTCAGCGACGTGTTGGCGATGACGTTGGCGGTGTAGAGCTCGTTCTCGGAGGAATCGGAGCTGTAAATGCTGGTGTCGACGTAGTCGATCAGGCCTTCATCGAGGGGCCAGGAATTCACCTCGCCTTCCCAATCGTCGACGACCGGGTTGCCGAAGCGAAAGGTCTCGGTCTGCATGTAGGGAATGCGGGCGGCGATCCAGGCGGCACGCGCGGCGCGGAGATTGTCCTCGGTCGGGTTGGTGAGGAACGCATCGATGGCGAGCTGCATCGTGCGCGCAGTGTCGGCCGCATCGGAATAGGCGGCCTGACCAATGTCGGCGTAGGTCTTGAGCACATCCTTGGGCGACGGCACGGCGACGGCGGGGGAGACTCCGAGAGAGAGGCCGAGCGCAAACGCTGCGATCGGGCACACCGTCCATGAATTGCGAAACATGGTCACCCCTGTCCCTGCCACCCCCCATTTCTTCCTCAGCTCGACAGAAATTTGCGACGGCCCGCCGGCGCGAACCTTTGGGCCGCCGCAAGGCTGAGATGAGGAAACATCCTAGCTTTCGCCAAGACATTTCAGACACCCGGGCTGGGCAGCCGGATGTCTTGTCAACACAGTAGCGAAGCAGTTAACATGCATGAAGTGAACTTTTTTCAGCCGAATAGTTGCATGAAATGCATCTAAAGGAAGTCGACGCCAATCTCCTGGTGACGCTGGACGCGTTGCTCGTCGATGCGAGCGTGACCAGGGCCGCCGAACGGCTGGGGCGAAGCTCGTCTGCCATCAGCCATGCGCTCGCCAAGCTTCGCGAGATCTTCGCTGACGAGCTGTTCGTCCGCGCCGGACAGAAGCTCGTGCCGACGGCCAAGGCGCTCGAACTTGCGCCGACGGTTCACGTCATTCTCGCCGGCATGGAGAGCCTTCTTCGGCCGAACAAGCCGTTCGATCCTTCGCTTGCTTCGCGCGACTTCGCGATTGCCGCGAGCGAGGCTGGCGAGCTGATCCTGGTGCAGCCGCTCCGCCAGCGCCTGGCCCAACTTGCGCCGAGCGTCCGCGTCGGCTGGATGCCGCCGCATCGCGAGGAGAATATCGAGGCACTGCGCGCCGGCCGCAGCCATTTCGTGATCGACATCGAAGGACTGCCGGTTCAGGCGCCCGACATCCGCGTGTTGAAGCTCGTGGATGACAGGCTGGTCACGCTCGCCCATCCCGGCCATCCGCTCGCCAAGCGCCGCCCAAAGGCGCTCGTCTTCGCCAGCACCGACCATATCGCGGTGAACTCCTTGCCGGCACTCGAGTTAATCGACCGCGCCCTTGCCGCTGCAAGGGTGTCTTGCCGCATCTCCGCGCGCGTCTCCTCGGTGCTGGTCGGGCTCCTGCTTGCGCTGAACAGCGACGCACTCCTCACCCTCCCGGCCTCGCTCGCCTCGATCCTCGAGCGGCAATTCGGGCTCGTCCGTATTTACCAGCCCTTCGCCAGCGTCGCCTTCCCATTGAGGCTCTTCTGGCATTCGAGCTATGACCGTGACGAGTGCCACGAATGGGTGCGCGGGCAAATCGGCACGCTCGCGAGCGAGATCGAGAGCAAGGCTCAAGGAGAGCCATGATGGGCAGGTTGGTGCGGCGGTTTCAGCTCGCCGCGATCGCGATTGCCGCTTTCTTCTCGATTCTATCCACGGCACAAGCAGCCGCGCCTGAGGCACTGGAGTCCGGTCTCAGCATCACCATCGGCGGCGCGACCAAGACCCTCAGCCTCGGCGAGGCGATGGCGGCGCTCAATGTTCCCTCGGTCAGCATCGCCCTGATCGATCAAGACCAGATCGCCTTCGCGCGCGCTTACGGACAAGGCGCCACGCCGGACACTCTGTTCCAGGCTGCGTCACTGTCGAAATTCGTCGCGGCCATCGGTGCAATGCGCCTCGTCGATCAGAAAACGCTCTCTCTCGATGCGGACGTAAACAAAGGGCTGACCTCCTGGCACGTACCGGCCAACGATTTCGACCAGGAGCACAAAGTGACCTTGCGCGGGCTGCTCAGCATGACAGCGGGGATCGGCGTGCCGGGCTTTCTCGGCTATGCGGTCGGAGCTCCCTTGCCGACGCTCACGCAAATTCTCGACGGGACGCCTCTGGCCAACTCGCCTCCCGTGACGGTGATCGCCGTGCCGGGGAGCGCCTATCACTATTCGGGCGGCGGCTATGAGGTCGCCGAAGCGTTGGTGGTCGATACGCTGCATCAGCCCTTCGTCGAAGCGATGGACGATCTCGTGCTGAAGCCTGCTGAGATGACCGGCTCAACTTTCGCGCAACCGCTTCCGAAAGACCTGACTGCGAAGGCGGTGACCGGCCATCTTGCCGACGGCACCGAGATTGCCGGCGGCTTTCATGTCTTTCCCGAGCATGCCGCGGCAGGACTGTGGTCGACGCCGACCGACATTGCCAATCTCCTGCTCCTCGTCGGCAGGGCCTGGCGAGGAGAGAGCGAACTCTTCCTGACGCCCGAGACCGCGCGCGAGATGTTGACGCCGCAATCCGTCGGTCCCTACGGTCTTGGCGCTGCCATTGCCGACAGCAACGGAACGCTCATCGTCATGAAGCGCGGGCAGAATGTCGGCTATCAGTCTTATCTGATCCTCATTCCCGGCGCAGGTCAGGGGGTGGTGGTCATGACCAACTCCGACAATGGCTCGATCCTCGCCGAGGCGCTGATCCGCCGGGCGGCCGAAGTCTTTGGCTGGCCGGCACTTCCGGCACTTGCCGACTAAGATCAGAGCGGGGCACTGGTTTCCGTCACATGGCTCGATTACGATAGCGGTCTTGCGCCCGCTTGCCCGAGGGCGGGTCCCCGGAGGAAACAAATGTTTGCATGGTTCCGCGCCGGCCTCGTCGCCGCGCTTTTCCTTGTCCTAGCCACCCCTTCCCTCGCCGCCAAGAAGACCTATCAAGACGATGCCTCGGACGATGCGGCGATCACGCTCATCGCCGATCTCAAGGATCGGGCCGGCACCGTCGAGAAGCCGCTGATCAAGCTCAAGCAAGACGCCGATGCTCTGCTTAAATCGCAAGATCTGGCGAGCGCCGCCGACGTCTATGTACAGATCGTCACCGTCGCGCCGAACGATGCGACCGCCTGGCGGAAGCTCGCCGATATCTGGCTATCGATCCCGTTCAGCGACGAGGACGACGGCTCGACGCGGTTCGAGAACGCGACCACCGCAGCCTACATCTCCTATCAGCGGGCAACGAACCCTAAGGACGAGGCGGCGGCGCTGATCACGCTCGCCAATGCCTTCGGCAAGCGCGACGAGTGGCGCCAGGCACTGAACTCGCTCAAGCTCGCCCTCACCCTCGACGAGACGCCCGAGCTCAGGGCAGTGTACGCGTCGCTTAGGGAGAAATACGGCTTCCGCGTCTCCAATTTCAGCGTCGACTCCGACTCAGCCTCCCCGCGCGCCTGCTTCCAGTTCTCGGAGAAGCTGCCGAAGCGCACCGACTTTGCGCCGTTCGTGTCCGTCGCGGGTCAAGACAAGCCGGCGATCTCGGTCGACGACCAGCAGCTCTGCGTCGAAGGGCTCGAGCACGGCGACACCTATTCGATCACACTCCGGGCCGGGCTCCCCTCCACGGTCGACGAGACCCTGCTCAAGGATGCCGAGTTCACCATCTATGTGCGCGACCGGAGCCCGTCGGTCAGGGTCGCGGGCAAGGCCTATGTGCTGCCGCGCACCGGCCAGGAGGGCATCCCGCTCGTCAGCGTGAACACCGATACGCTCAAAGTCTCGATCTACAGGATCGGCGACCGCAGCCTGCTCGACAACGTGCTCGGCTACGACTTCGAGCGCAATCTCCAGAGCTATTCGCTCGACGACATCGCTAGCCAGAAGGGCGAGAAGGTGTGGGCCGGCGAGCTCAAGGTGGAGAAGGAGCTCAACCAGGAGATCACCACCGCCTTCCCTGTCAACGAGGCGGTACCGACGATGCAAGCGGGCGTCTATCTGCTCGCCGCGCAGCCGGCCAATGTTCCAGGCGATGATTACGGCGAGCGCGCCACGCAATGGTTCGTCGTCTCCGATCTCGGGCTCACGGCGTATTCGGGCTCTGACGGCATACATGCCTTCGTCAATTCGCTCGCGACCACCTCCCCGGTCGGCGATGTCGAGATCAGGCTGCTCGCCCGCAACAATGACGTGCTCTCGGTCAAGAAGACGGACTCTTCCGGCACCGTCGCTTTCGAGCCCGGTCTTTCACGCGGCGAAGGAGGCCAAGCTCCAGCCATGCTGGTCGCCTCCAGCGCCGGCGGCGACTATGCTTTCCTCAATCTCACCGCATCGGCCTTCGATCTCACCGATCGCGGCGTGGCGGGGCGCGAGCCACCCGGCGCGCTTGACGCGTTCGTCTTCACCGAGCGCGGCGTCTACCGCACCGGCGAGACCGTCTATGTGACCACGCTTCTGCGCAACGCCGCCGGCATTGCCGTTCCCGACGTCGATCTTACCATGGTGGTCGAGCGGCCTGACGGCGTCGAGTATCGCCGCACCGTGGTTCCCGACCAGGGGCTGGGCGGGCGCACTCTGAGCGTCCCCATCATCTCATCGGCGCCGACCGGAACTTGGCGCGTCGCGGTTTACTCCGATCCCAAGCGGCCCTCGATCGGCGACGTGAGCTTCCTCGTCGAGGACTATGTGCCGGATCGGCTCGAGTTCGATCTCACCACCAATGCGACCAGCATCGCGCCTGATGCACCGGCCAAGATCACTCTCGACGGGCGCTTCCTCTATGGCGCGCCGGCCTCGGGCCTCGACCTCGAAGGTGAGGTCAACATCGTCAGGACCGAGGAGCGCCCGGGCTATGCGGGCTATGTGTTCGGGCGGAACGCGAAGGACGAGCCGGAAGAAGACGAGGCTGCGACCGAGGCCATTCCGCTTGCCGACCTGCCGCAGACCGACGCGCAAGGCAACGCAACCTTCACCGTCGATCTTAGCAAGCTGCCGCCTTCCACCAAGCCGCTTGCGGCGAACATCACCGTCAGGCTCGCAGAGCCCGGCGGCAGGGCGGTGCAGCGGAGCCTCTCGCTTCCCATCGTGCCGGCCGCGAGCATGATTGGGGTGAAGTCGCTCTTCACCGGCAGCTCGCTCAACGACCAGGATACGGCGAATTTCGACGTCGCCATGGTCGCGCCCGACGGCAAGCAAATCGAGGCCAAGGGGCTCAAATGGCAGCTGCTCAGCATCGAGTCCAAGTACCAATGGTATCGCTCCAACGGCTACTGGAACTACGAGCCCGTCAAGGTGACGCGCCGCGTCGCCGACGGGGTGATCGACGTCGCGTCCGACAAGCTCGGCAAGATCTCGGTCCCCGTGACCTGGGGTCGCTACCGGCTCGAAGTGTCGAGTGCCGACCCGCAAGGACCGGAGACCACCTACGGCTTCGATGCTGGGTTCTATGCCGAGGCCTCGGCCGACACGCCCGACCTGCTCGAGATCGCTCTCGACAAGCCGGAATACAAGCCGGGCGATCAGATGACCGTCGCGGTGACGGCGCGAAGCGCGGGTCAGGTGACGCTCGCGGTGATCGGCGACAAGCTCCTCACGACCACGACGACCGACGTGCAGCCGGGACTCGCCAAGCTTCCGCTTACCGTCGGGCAGGATTGGGGCACCGGCGCCTACGTGGTCGCGACGCTTCGCCGTCCGCTCGATGAGGCCGAGAAGCGCATGCCGAGCCGCGCCATCGGCATTCAGTGGTTCGGCATCGACAAGGCCGCACACACGATCGGCGTCGCCATGGACCTGCCGGGGCTGATCCGGCCCGAGACCACTCTGCGCGTGCCGATCAAGTTCAGCGGACTCGCGCCGAACGAGCAGGCGCGCGTCGTCGTCTCCGCCGTTGATGTCGGCATCCTCAACCTCACCAATTACAAGGCGCCTGACCCCGACACTTACTATCTCGGCCAGCGCCAGCTCTCCTCAGAGATCCGCGACCTTTACGGCCAGCTGATCGACGGCATGCAGGGCGCCAAAGGCCAGATCAGGACCGGCGGCGACGGAGGCGCAGGCGAGCTGAACGGAAGCCCGCCCACCCAGCCGCCGCTTGCGCTCTATTCCGGCATCGTCTCTGTCGGTGCTGACGGGACGGCGGAGGTCAGCTTCGATATCCCGGCCTTCGTGGGCACCGTGCGCGTAATGGCGGTCGCCTGGAGCAACGACAAGGTAGGGCATGCCTCGGCCGACGTCGTCGTGCGCGACCCCGTGGTGCTCACCACCACGCTCCCCCGCTTCCTGCTGATGGGCGACGTCAGCACGCTCAGGCTCGACCTCGATAACGTCGAAGGCGAGACCGGCAATTATCAGATCGCAGTCTCGACCGAAGGCCCGCTCGCGGTCGAAGGCCCAGACAAGACGCTTCCGCTCGAGGCCAAGAAACGCGGCGGCGTGAGCCTTCCAATCTCCGCGACCGGTGTGGGCAACGGCACTGTAACGGTCGCCGTGACAGGGCCGGGAGATTTCAGCGTCGAGCGCAAATATCCACTCGAGGTGAAGCCCGCAACGCAGGTCTTGGCGCGCCGCACGGTGAAGCCGCTCAATCCGGGCGAGAGCATCACGCTGACCAGCGACGTGTTCGCCGACCTCGTACCCGGAACCGGCAAGGTCGCGCTCTCGGTGACGCCGTCTGCCGCGCTTGACGTCGCAAGCCTTCTGCAAGCACTCGACCGTTACCCGCTCGGCTGCACCGAGCAAATCGTGAGCCGCGCTCTGCCTCTCCTCTATGTCAACGAGATGGCGCTCGATGCGCAGCTCGCCGTCGACACCGGAGTCGACGAGCGCGTGGCCAAGGCGATCGAGATCGTGCTCGCCCGCCAAGGCTCCGAAGGCTCGTTCGGGCTGTGGTCGCCGGGCGGAGAGGATGCCTGGCTCAACTCTTACACAACGGACTTTCTGACGCGCGCCCGCGCGCGCGGCTTCTCCGTCTCTGACGATCAGTTCAAGCTCGCGCTCGACCGCCTGCGCAATTACGTGAGCACTGCGCCCGAGGTCTCGACCGACGGCGGGCTCGCGCTCGCTTACGCGCTCTATGTGCTTGCCCGCAACGGCATGGCGCCGGTCGGCGACCTCAGATACATCGCCGACGTGAAGCTCGACGATCTCGGTACGCCGACGGCCAAAGCCGAGATCGCGGCCGCGCTCGCGATGATGGGCGACAGGGTGAGAGCCGAGAAGGCCTTCAACGCCGCGCTCGCCTCGCTTCCTACCGACGTGCGCTATGAGGGCGGGCGCATCGACTACGGCTCGCCGCTCCGCGATGCCGCCGCGGTAGTCACGCTCGCCGCCGAAGGCGACGCGCCGAAATTGATCCTGGTCAGCGCCACCAAGAGCATCGACAAGGCGCGCGACAAGGTCATCTACACCTCGACGCAGGAAGATGCCTGGCTCGTGCTCGCCGCGCGCGCTCTCGGCAAGCAGAATGTCAGCCTCACCGTCAATGACGGCGGCGAAGCGGGCCCGCTCTACCGGACCTTCGGTGAGGATCAGCTCACGACGACGCCGCTCACGGTGACCAATAGCGGTGACGCCCCGCTCGACGCCGTGATCTCGGTGAGCGGCTCGCCGAAGACGCCGGAGCCCGCGGCCGACCATGGCTTCTCCATCGAGCGGAGCTTCCACACGCTCGACGGCGCCGATGCCGATCCAAGCCACGCCAAGCAGAACGATCGCTTCGTCGTCGTGCTTAAAGTGACCGAACCGCAACCGCAATTCGCGCGCGTCTCGCTCATCGACTACGTTCCGGCAGGGTTCGAGATCGACAATCCCCATCTCGTCTCCTCCGGCGACACCGGCACGCTCGACTGGATCGAAGACGCGGGCGAGCCCTCCTTCACCCAATTCCGCGACGACCGGTTCGCCGCGGCCTTCGAGCGGCGGAGCGACGACAAGCCCGTGTTCACGGTCGCTTATGTCGTGCGCGCCGTCTCGCCCGGGAGCTACGTGCTGCCGCAGGCGGCGGTTGAGGACATGTACCGGCCTGACCGCTTCGGCCGGACGGGAACCGGGGAGGTTACGGTCGCGCCGGCGAAATGAGCACTGAGAGGAAGGACGCTGCGAACTCCCCGCTCCCCCCTTGTGGGGGAGCACGACCGCTCCTTGAGCGGTCGGAGGGGGGTAATTCCTCAGCTCAGAACAAACCACTCCCCCCCCTCCCTGCCCTCCCCCACAAGGGGGGAAGGGCACCTTGGGGCTGGCGGCTCGTTATCATCGCGATCGCCCTCGTTTGGATTGCGGCTGCTTTTGCAGGCGGCATTGCCGGCCTGTTCGAAGCGTTCGGCCCTGCCCCGCTCGGGCGCGATCTCGAAGTCTCGACCGTCGTTCTCGATCGCGACGGCAAGCTGCTCCGCGCCTATCTCACCAGCGAAGGCCGCTGGCGCTTGCCTGCCACGTGCAAAGATGTCGATCCGCGCTTCATCGCGGCCTTGCTCGCCTACGAGGACAAGCGCTTCTTCCACCATCACGGCGTCGATCCGCTGGCCATGGGCCGCGCGGCGTATCAACTCGCGACGGAGGGCCACATCGTCTCGGGCGGATCGACCATCACCATGCAGGTCGCCCGCCTGCTCGAGCCGCGCACCAAGCGTTCGCTCTATGCCAAGCTGCATCAGGCAGTGCGCGCTCTTCAGCTCGAAAGCGCCCTGTCCAAGGTTGAGATCCTGTCGCTCTATCTCACGCTCGCGCCTTATGGCGGCAATCTCGAAGGAATTCGAGCGGCGTCCCTTGCTTATTTCGGCAAGGAGCCGCGGCGGCTGACGCTCGGAGAGACCGCACTTCTCGTCGCGCTGCCGCAGTCACCCGAGATCCGCCGGCCCGATCGCGATCCGGCAGCTGCAAAACTCGCGCGCGACCGCGTGCTCGATCGCATCGCCGGACGCGGCCTCTATAGCGCCGCCGAGATTGCCCACGCCAAGCAAGAGCCGGTGCCGACCGCGCGCAAGCCGATGCCGCTCATCGCGCCGCATTCCGCCGACGAGGCGGTCCTCGGCGCGCCCAAAGAGCACGTGCTGCGTCTCACCATCGATGCGTATCTGCAGCTTGTGCTCGAGAAGCTCGCGCGTGAGCGGGCCGAGAGTCTCGGGCCGGATCTGTCGGTCGCCATCGTGGTCATCGACAACGCGACCGGCGAGGTGCTGGCGCGCGTCGCCTCGCCCGATTATTTCGATGTTCGCCGCGCCGGCCAAGTCGACTTGACGCGCGCGGTGCGCTCCCCTGGCTCGGCGCTCAAGCCGTTCATCTACGGCATCGGCTTCGAGGACGGGTTGATCCATCCCGAGACGCTGATCGACGACCACCCGATCCACTACGGCAACTACGCGCCGGAGAATTTCGATCTGACCTACCAGGGCACGGTCACCGTGCGCCGGGCCCTGCAATGGTCGCTGAACACCCCTGCCGTCGCCGTGCTCGACGAGGTCGGCCCGAGCCGCTTGATCGCGCGGCTCGCGCAGGCTGGAGGCACGCTCGTGCTGCCAAAGAACGAGGCACCGGGACTTGCGCTGGGGCTTGGCGGCGTCGGCGTCAGATTGATCGATCTCACCATGCTCTATGCCGGGATCGCACGGCAGGGCACCGTTGCGCCGCTGGTCGAACAGCTTGGCCAGCCGCTACAGGCTCCGAGGCGGCTCATCGAGCCGGTCGCGGCCTGGTATGTGGGGAATATTCTGCTCGGCAGTCCGCCACCCGAGAATGCTGCCGGCGGACGCATCGCGTTCAAGACCGGGACAAGTTACGGCTATCGCGACGCCTGGGCGATCGGCTTCGACGGCAAGCACACCATTGGCGTATGGGCTGGGCGCCCAGACGGCGCGCCGGTCGTCGGACTCGGCGGGCGGGTCACGGCAGCACCGATCCTGTTCGATGCCTTCGCGCGGCTCGGGTGCCCGCCGCAGCCTCTGCCGCGCGCACCGAAAGGCGTGCTGATAGCCTCTTCAGCAAAGCTTCCGCCGCCGCTCAGGCGCTTTCAGCCGCGCGACAGCGCAGGCGAGGCCATGACGCCGAAGGTGCAGATCGTGTTCCCGCCGAACGGTGCGAGCCTCGAACTCTCGCACGCGGCGGGTCAGGTGCCGGACCCGATCGCCATAAAGATCACGGGCGGCACGCCTCCGCTCAACGTCCTGCTGAACGGCATGCCGATCCCGGGCAGGAAGAACACGCGCACACTGTTCTTCGAGCCTGACGGGCCCGGCTTCGTCAGGCTCACTGTGACCGACGCAACCGGCGCCGCCGACAGCGTCGTGGTGCGCCTGCAATAACGATTGGATGGCTTCCCCGTCACTCAAAGACCTCGCCGTGCCGCTCGGCATCGAGCCGATGGAGGCGAAGCTCGTCACCGAGCTTCCGCATGACGAGGGTTGGCAGTTCGAGCCGAAGTGGGATGGCTTCCGCTGCCTCGCCTATCGCGCCGGCAACGAGGTCGACCTGCGAGCGAAGTCCGGCAAGACGCTGGCGCGCTACTTCCCCGAAGTCATGGCGATGCTGCTCCGCCTCAAACCGAAGGAGTTCGTGCTCGACGGAGAGCTCGCCATCCCGGTCGGCGACACGCTGCCCTTCGATGCGTTGCAGATGCGCATCCATCCCGCCGAGAGCCGCATCAGGAAACTCGCGCTCGAGACCCCTGCCCTTCTCATCCTGTTCGACATGCTGCTCGATGCGAACGGCAAGAGTCTGATTGAAGTGCCGCTCAGCAAGCGGCACATGGCGCTCGAGTCGTTCTACGAGAAAGCTGGCGAGCGGAAGGACCTCAAGCTTTCGCCCTATACGCGCGACCGCGACTTGGCCGAGCAGTGGCTAAAGGATGCGCGCGGTGCTCTCGATGGGGTCGTCGCCAAGCGCATCGACGGCGCCTACATCCCCGGCGAGCGGGCGATGCTCAAGGTGAAAGAGATCAGGACCGCCGATTGCGTGGTGGGGGGATTTCGCTATGCGAGTGGAAGCAGGCTTGTGGGCTCGCTCCTGCTCGGTCTCTACGACAAAGAGGGCAAGCTCGACCACGTGGGCTTCACTTCGACCATCACCAACGAAGAACGTCCGGCGCTCACCAAGAGGCTCGAAGCGCTCGTCGCGCCGCCCGGCTTCACCGGCAAGGCGCCGGGAGGTCCGAGCCGCTGGAGCACTGAGCGCTCGGGCGAATGGGAACCGCTGAAACCCAAGCTCGTGGTCGAGGTGCGCTATGACCAGGTGACCGGCGAACGCTTCCGTCACGGGACCAAGCTCGTTCGTTTCCGCCCCGACAAGTCTCCCCGGCAATGCACTTTCGAGCAGATCGAACCGGCGATGCTGCCCGAGACTTTCAAACGCCTGCTCACCCCATGAAATGCCCCGCGATAGCCAAAAAACCCTATCTAGTGGGTTCTGCCCTTGACGAAGGCGCCGCCGCTGCCCAACAAACAGGGGCGGGCCGAGGCCCCTATAGATAGATAAAGAATGCCCAAGACGCTGCATATCAAGACTTTCGGCTGCCAGATGAATGCCTACGACAGCGAGCGCATGGCCGATGCGCTCGGCGCGCTCGGCTATCGTCTGACCGAGGATCAGGATGCGGCCGACCTCGTCATTCTCAATACCTGCCACATCAGAGAGAAGGCGGCGGAGAAGGTCTATTCGGAGCTTGGGCGCGCGCGCATCGCCAAGCAAGCGAGGAAGAGAGAAGGCCGCGACACGCTGATCGCAGTCGCCGGCTGCGTCGCCCAGGCGGAAGGGCAGGAGATCATGGCGCGGGCGCCCGTGGTCGATATCGTCGTTGGGCCGCAGAGCTATCACCGCCTCGCCGACCTCGTCGCGCAAGCCGAGACGACGGGCAAGGGCGTGATCGCAACCGATTTCGCGGCGGAGGACAAATTCGCCCATCTGCCCGCGCGGCGCAGAGCCAAGACGCAAATTTCGGCTTTCGTGACGGTGCAGGAAGGCTGCGACAAATTCTGCACCTTCTGCGTAGTGCCCTATACGCGCGGCGCCGAGTACTCACGATCGCCGACCGAGATTCTCGCCGAGGTCGAAAGCCTCGCCGCGAGCGGCACTCGCGAGATCACTCTGCTCGGGCAGAACGTCAATGCCTATCACGGCGCCGATGCAGATGGCCGCGACTGGTCGCTCGCGAAATTGCTCAAGTGTCTTGCCCAGGTTCCTGGCATCGAGCGGCTCCGATTCACCACGAGCCACCCGCGCGACATGGATGATGAGTTGATCCAGCTTTTTGCCGACGAGCCGAAGCTGATGCCCTATCTGCATCTTCCCTTCCAGGCGGGCTCAGACCGCATCCTTGCCGCTATGAACCGCAGGTACACGGCCGAGGACTACGAGGCGCTGATCCATAAGATTCGCGAGGCGCGGCCAGATATCGCACTCTCGACCGATATCATCGTCGGCTTTCCAGGGGAAACCGATGAGGATTTCGAGGCCACCATGGCGCTCGTCGGGCGGGCTCGCTTCGCCCAGGCGTTCTCTTTCAAGTATAGCGCGCGCCCGGGCACCGGCGCCGCGACCTTGGAGAACCAGACCCCCGAAACGGTAAAGCGCGAGCGGCTTTCGGCCTTGCAGACCCTGCTCGACCAGCACCGCCGCGCCTTCGATGGGGCGACCGTGGGGCGCAAGCTCAAGGTTCTGTTCGAGAGTCGCGGCCGGAAACCCGGACAGATCGCTGGGCGTTCACCTTATCTACAGGCGGTGCATGCGGAGGGGCCTTCAGAGTTGATCGGCGAGATCGTCGAGGTTGACATCTTGGCCGCGGGCCCGAACAGTCTTCACGGTGTCATCAATTCGGGGTTTGCATGGCGCGAGCCAATTCAGGCGGCCGTGTGACCAGCAAGGCCAGCGGAAGGAAATCGTCATTGGCGCGGGGACGCGGAGCGGCTCTGAAGCGCTCGGCCGCCACTCATGCCAATGGCGGCGGAGAGCCGACGGTCGTGTTCTTCGACGATACGCGGCTCGTGCGCGATCTCCTCGGCGACTATGACGCCAATCTCGCGGTGCTCGAGGATCGCCTCGGCATCGAGGCGGTGGTCAACGGCAACGCGGTGAGCCTGCGTGGCCCCGAAGCCTCCTGCGTCACCGCCAAGTCCGTGCTCGAGCAGCTTTACGGCAGGCTCGCGCAAGGCGAGATGATCGGCGTTGCCGAGGTGGTGGGCGCCATCCGTCATGCCAGGACCGTCGAGCCCACGGAAGAGGACGGCGTTCAGGCCGATCTTCCCGAAGCGCAGCAGATCAGGACGCGCAAGCGCCTCATTACCGCACGCACGCCGGCGCAGAGCTCTTATCTCGACTCGCTCAAGAAGAACGACCTCGTCTTTGCCACCGGCCCCGCCGGCACCGGCAAGACCTATCTCGCCGTCGCTTATGCCGCCTCATGTCTCGAGAGTGGGCAATGCGACCGGCTGATCCTGTCACGGCCCGCAGTCGAAGCCGGCGAGCGGCTTGGCTTCCTGCCCGGCGACATGCGCGAAAAGGTCGATCCCTATCTCAGGCCGCTTTACGATGCCCTTTACGATGTGCTCGCGCCCGAGCGCGTCGAGCGCGGACTCGCAACCGGCGTGATCGAGATCGCTCCGCTCGCCTTCATGCGCGGCCGCACCCTGTCGCACGCCGTGATCATTCTCGACGAGGCGCAGAACTGTACGAGCGTGCAGATGAAGATGTTCCTCACGCGGCTTGGCGAGCAAAGCAAGATGATCGTGACCGGAGATCCGACCCAGGTCGACTTGCCGCCCGGCAAAGACTCGGGCCTGATCGAGGCGATCAACATCCTCAAGGGCATCGAGGAGATCGACCACATCGCCTTCTCGAGAGCCGACGTGGTCCGCCGCGAGCTCGTCGGCAAGATCGTCGATGCTTACGAATCCGCTCCCCCCAAGGGTGGGCGCAATGGCTGACGGTAGCCCTAGTCGCAAGAGCGCGGCGCGGGAGGTGGGCTCCCGGCTCGACGTCTCTGTCGTGCGTCATGACGGAGCTTGGCGCGCGTCCGGCGTGACTGATGCCATGGTGGCCCGCGCGGCGCGCGCCGGCCTCAATGCGGGAAGGCCGTCTGCAACGGCAACGTATGAAGTCAGCGTCCTTCTGACCGACGATGCAGAGATGCGTACGCTGAACCGGACTTGGCGCGGCAAGGACGCCGCAACCAACGTGCTGTCGTTCCCTGCGAACGACACGCTCGCGTGCGATCTGAGCGAGGCGGGCACGCTCGGCGATGTCGCGCTCGCTTACGAGACCACTGCGAAGGAAGCGCAAGAGAGCAGCGTTGCGCTTTCCGATCACGTCGCCCATCTCGTCGTGCACGGCATGCTGCATCTGCTCGGCTTCAACCACATGAAGGAGAATGAGGCGGAGGAGATGGAGAGCATCGAGAGGAAGGCGCTCGCTTTGCTTGGCATCGCTGACCCTTACGCCGAGCGGAACGAGCGGCCCGTGGAGGTAACGCGATGAGCAACGCTCCGATCGCCGACGATGATCTTCCCAAGGAGGAAGAGCGTCCGGCAGAGGAGGAAGCGTCCTGGTTCGAGCGCCTGCTTCAGACCTTCGGTCTCGGCGAGGAGCCCGATCTACGCGAGCTGATCGAGGACGCGCTCGCCCGCAGCAAGAGCGACACGCTGAGCAGCCAGGAACGCAACATGCTCCGGCGCATCTTGCGCTTCGGCAAGCTCACCGTCGAGGACGTGATGGTGCCGCGCGCCGACATCATCGCCGTCGACGATACGGTGACCATCGATGAGCTGATGCGCGTTTTCCGCCAGGCGGAGCATTCGCGCCTCCCGGTCTATCACGAGACGCTCGACGATCCGCGCGGCATGATCCACATCCGCGATCTCATGTCGTGGATCACCACCGCGGCGGAGGTGGGGGAAACCGCGCCGCTCGATCTCGGCAAGGTCGACCTTGCGCGCAGCGTGGCCGGCATCGGCATCGCGCGCGAGATCCTTTTCGTTCCGGGGTCGATGTCGGTGCTCGACCTTCTGCTCAAGATGCAGATGACGCGGCTGCATCTTGCGCTCGTGGTCGACGAATATGGCGGCACCGACGGCCTCGTTTCCATCGAAGACCTCGTCGAGGAGGTGGTGGGCGAGATTGCCGACGAGCACGACGTGGAGAACGAGCCCTTGATCCACACCGATCCGCGGCTTGGGCTGATCGCCGACGCGCGCACGCCGATCGAAGACCTCGAGAAGCATCTTGGGATCGAGCTCGTCTCGGAGGAGCTCGAGGAGGAGATCGATACGCTGGGCGGCCTCGTTTTCTCTATTGCCGGACGCATCCCCGCGCGCGGCGAGCTCATGCGCCACCCGAGCGGCGTCGAGTTCGAGGTGCTCGAGGCCGATCCGCGCCGGATCAAGAAGCTATGCATTCACCTTCCGCCGAAGGAGGGCGACGCGGCCACTGCGGAGGCGGAAGCCTCTGACACCCAAAAGCCGGAATGAGCCGGGGCGACGTGCTCCCCCCTTACCGCTTTGAGCGTCATGGGAGCGCGTCCAGCATGACTGCCGCCGCGACCTGGGTCGCGAGCCTCACGGGATGGCGCCGGGCTCTGTTCGCCGTGGCTCTCGGCGCGCTTTCGGTGCTCGCCTTCGCGCCGCTGCATCTCTGGCCCGTGATGTTTCTGACCTTCGGGCCGCTCATCTGGCTGCTCGACGGGTGCTACCGCGACCATCGAGAGCTGGGCCTGCGACTGAAATGCGCCGCTCTCATCGGCTTCTGGTTCGGCTTCGGCTATTTCCTCGCCGGGCTGTATTGGGTGGCCGAGGCCTTTCTCGTCGAGCCGTGGCGGCATGGCTGGCTCATCCCTTTCGTCATGACCGCGCTCCCTGGCGGGATGGCGCTCTTCTTCGTCGCTGCTGCCGCTCTCGCCACGCTGATGTGGTGGCCGGGCGTGGCAAGAGCCTTCGCTCTCGCCATCGCTTTTGGTCTTGCCGAGTACGCCCGCGGTCATGTGCTGACGGGTCTTCCCTGGAATCTCGTGGGTTATGCGATCCTCGGCCGTGAGGCGATGATGCAGATCGCTTCGCTGTTCGGGGTCTATGCCCTGAGCCTGCTCGCCGTACTCTTGTTCGCGAGCCTAGCTGCCATCGCGGCGCCCCGAGACTCAGGACTTGCCGGAGGGAAAGGAGCAATCGCGCTGGCCGCCCTGCTCCTTCTCCTTCTTGGCGCCGGCACGTTATGGGGCGAGCAAAGGCTTGCTCGCGCCGACAAGACAGGCACCGGCATCCGCGTGCGCATCGTCCAGGCCGACATCGATCAAGCCGCCAAGTGGCGGCCCGAAAATAGCGCCGAGATCTTCACCGACTATCTCGATCTCACCAAGTCGGGACCGAAGGGCTTGACCGGCATCTCGCTCGTGGTGTGGCCCGAGACGGCCGTGCCCTTTCTGCTCGCCGACTCCCCCGAAGCGCTGGCGATGATCGGAGAGGCGCTGCCGGAGGGTACGTCACTGCTGGTGGGCTCGGCGCGTCTCGTCGAAGAGCGCGACACCCAAGGTGCGCTCAGCGCGACCCGCATTTATAACAGTCTGCTTGTGATCGACGACAAGGGCAAGGTCGTCGGCGGCTACGACAAGACCCACCTGGTCCCGTTCGGCGAATATCTTCCCTTCGAGGATTTCCTCGAGAGCCTGGGCCTCATGCAGCTCACCGGCGTGCGCGGCGGATTCTCGGCGGGACATGGGCCTCGCCTGCTCGCCATACCCGGCGCCCCGCCGGCGAGCCCGCTGATCTGCTACGAGATCATCTTCCCCGACGATGTCGTCGAGAAATCCGCGCGACCTGGTTGGCTGCTCAACATCACCAATGATGCTTGGTTCGGCTCGAGTGCGGGCCCCTACCAGCATTTCCATCAAGCCCGCGTACGCGCCGTCGAGCAAGGGCTACCGTTGGTGCGCGCCGCCAATACCGGAATCTCGGCGATGGTCGACGCCTACGGACGAATTCTCGCCGAGATCGGTCTCGGCGAGAGAGGTGCCATCGATTCCGAACTGCCCAAAGCGGGCCCGCAAACTTTGTTTGCTAGGTTGGGATTCCTCATCGAAATCTCGGTGATCTTGCTTGCTTTCGGGTGCTGGCTCGCCTGCCGCGTGCAACCAATCGGACCCAGCATTAAGCACAAAGTGGTTCGCTGAGCTCTGCGCTACCCTGCGCGCTTGACGCGGGGTACATCGCGCCCGTATGAACGTCGCGCGAAGGGAATAATTTTCATCAAGATTGTGAGTAGCTTCCCTTTGTTTTGATTGACCATGACTCTTACGAGCGAGCGAATGGCAGGCAAAAAGCCTAACCCGGTTGACGCACATGTCGGGAGCCGGGTGCGACTGCGCCGTATGCTGCTTGGCATGAGCCAAGAGCGACTCGGCGAAAGCATGGGACTAACCTTCCAGCAGGTTCAGAAATACGAGAAGGGCGTGAACCGCATCGGCGCGAGCCGGCTGTTCCAGATCGCGAGGATTCTCGATGTGCCGGTGCAGTTCTTCTTCGAAGAGGCACCTCACATCGGTGGCGACGGTCCGGCCGTGCGCGGGATGGCGGAGCCCGACTCGGAGGCCTTCATTCTCGAATTCCTGAACAGCCGCGAGGGGCTCGAGCTCAATCGGGCGTTCGTCAAGATCGCCGACCCCAAAGTGCGCAAGAGCGTCGTCGACCTCGTGCGGGCGTTGAGCGCGAGCGGAGGCGCTTCCTAAACATTTCGGCGGCGGTCAAGTGGAACTTGACCGGCTGCGGCCGCTGTGGTTTGCGAGAACGGCCGCGGCCATCCTGCCGATCGGCCTTCCGTGACAACAGGGGGTCCCCACGTGTCCCGCGCCAATTACGTCTTCACCAGTGAGTCCGTGTCGGAGGGCCATCCCGACAAAGTGTGCGACCGCATCTCCGACGCCGTGGTCGACCTTTATCTTGCCGCCGACCCTCATTCGCGCGTGGCGATCGAGACGCTCGTCACCACCAACCGCATCGTCATGGCCGGCGAGGTGCGCGGACCCGAGAGCGTGACGCGCGAGATGATCGAGCAGGCGGCGCGACGCGCCGTGCGCGAGATCGGTTACGAGCAGAAAGGCTTCCACTGGGACCTCGCAGAGTTCGAATATTATGTGCACGAGCAGTCGGCCGACATCGCCCGAGGCGTAGACGCCGACGTCGAAAGCAAGAAGGACGAAGGCGCGGGCGACCAAGGCATCATGTTCGGCTATGCCTGCCGCGAGACCGAGCCGTTGATGCCGGCGCCTATCTACTACGCCCACCAGATCCTGCATGAGATGGCCAAGGCGCGGCATACCGGGCGGACGACCGAGCTCGGGCCTGACGCCAAGAGCCAGGTCACGCTTCTCTATGAGAACGGGAAGCCGGTGCGCGCGGATTCAATCGTGGTCTCCACGCAGCATGGGGAAGATGTCAGCCAAGAGCGGGTCAAGGAGATCGTGCGCAGCTTCGTCGACGAGGTCATGCCCAAGGGCTGGGTGAACGGCTCGACCAAATTCTACGTCAATCCCACCGGCCGGTTCGTCATCGGCGGACCTGACGGCGACACCGGCGTCACCGGCCGCAAGATCATCGTCGACACTTATGGCGGCGCGGCGCCGCATGGCGGGGGCGCCTTCTCCGGCAAGGACCCGACCAAGGTCGACCGCTCTGCGGCCTATGCCGCGCGTTATCTCGCCAAGAATGTCGTTGCGGCAGGGCTCGCCGACCGCTGCACGCTCCAGGTCTCGTACGCGATCGGCGTGTCGCAGCCGCTTTCGCTCTATGTGGACCTGCACGGCACGGGACAAATCGCCGAGGACAAGCTCGAGAAGGCGCTCCGGCAGGTGATGGATCTCTCTCCGCGCGGCATCAGGGAGCATCTTAGCCTAGCGCGCCCGATCTACGAGCGGACTGCCGCCTATGGCCATTTCGGACGGCAACCTGACAATGACGGCGGTTTCTCGTGGGAGAGACTCGATCTGGTCGAGCCGATCCGCGCGGAGCTGACCTAGGATCACTGCCGCAAAGCTCAATGGCTTAATCGCCCGACAACGAGACGCCAGCGAGCGCGATGGCGTCGAAGCTAACGCGCGCTATTGTGCGATGCTCAATCCCTTCGGATAGCCGGGGTCGCCTTTGCAGCGCATTACCCATTTCAGACAGCCGTGCTCGCCCCATTGGTCGCACATCATGATGCAACTCTTGTCGATGACCGACTTCTTGGTCACGTGCAGGAGCAACGACGGCCGCTGGGCCGACCATATCGAGAAAGTCGCTTCGGCAAAGGTCGCGGTTTGGCTGCACAGGAGCGCAGCTAGACCAAAGAGAAGAGCCCAACGCCAACGGTACAGCACGGCTTATCCTCCTCTATAAACGCGGCGATCTTTGAGCTGGGGCCGACGCTTGGCCCGCGGCGCAAAATCCGCCGGTTCACAGGAGTTTAGCGCAAATGCGGGATGCCCGGGGAGAGGCGGGAGGACCGAAACCGCTTAGGTCTTATGGCAGGCGCAAGGGCAAGCCCTTGAGCGCGCGAAAGGAGCGCCTGATCGCAGAGCTCCTGCCCCGCTTGCGCCTTAACCTTAAGGAGCGCGCACCCGTCAAGCTCACCGACATCTTCTCAGTGCCGGTTCGCGACGTCTGGCTCGAGATCGGCTTCGGCTCTGGCGAGCACCTGCTGTGGCAGGCCGAGCAACACCCAGACGTAGGCTTCATCGGCTGCGAGCCGTTCGTCAACGGCATGGGCACCCTGCTTGGCACCATCGAGATGCAGGACATTAAGACCGTTCGCGTCCATGACGGCGACGTGCGCGACGTGCTGGCTTGGCTCCCGGACGACTCGGTCGCGCGCATCTTCGTCCTCTTCCCGGACCCTTGGCCGAAGAAGCGGCAGCTGAAGCGCCGGCTCGTGTCCGAGACGACGGTCGCCGCGCTTGCTCGCGTGCTTCGTCCCGGTGGCGAGCTCAGGTTCGCAAGCGACAGCGGCAACTATGCCGCGCAGACTCTGTTCCTCATGGAGAAGAGCGGCGCATTTGTTTGGCGTGCCGAGCGCGCGTCAGACTGGACGGCTCGCGCTGCCGGCTGGCCCGAGACGCGCTACGAGCGGAAGGCCTTAGCCCAGACCCGGAAGTGTACCTATCTGAGCTTCATTAGGGCCTAGCGGGAACTGTCTAAGGCGTCTCGCCTGGGATAGAGTGCCTCATGAATTGCAAGGGGATGAGGTATGCGGACGACCTACGACGCCAAGGCTGACGCTCTCTATGTCCGCTTTGCCGAGACGCCCATCGTCGAGAGTGAAGAGGTCTCCGACTGCATCGTGCTCGACTTCGATGCCGATGGCCGGATTGTCGCCATCGAGGTGCTAGATGCGAGAAAGCACCTCGCGGCAGACGCCAAGCTGCCCCCCGCTGCCGAGTAGGCACGCGGCCGAATGGTCCGAAAGCCTCTGAATTTCACTGACCATGCCGAAGACATGCTCGTTGAACGCCGAATAGAGCGAGAGTGGGTCGAGCAAACGATGGCGCAGCCTGACGCGGTCGAGCCTGATCCTCGACGCCCGGGCATCACGTAGCCTTCAGGAGAATTCAAGAACGGAGCGGCCGAATCCTGCGCGTTGCCTATGCGGAGACAGATGACGAGATCAGAGTGATCACGACCTATTTCGATCGTGGACGTCGCAGGAAGATGCAGGAAGGTCGATGATGCGCGTGCTGTTGTTGGCTTTGGCCTTGGTTGCGGTGCCGGTCAGGGCCTTTGCCGGACCCGACATCAGTGCCGCCTGCTACAAGGATTGCGAGGCGCAGACGCACTCGAACCCCGAGTATAAGGCGTGCGTCGCGCGCGCCGCCGACAAGGCCGATGCGGCGCTCAACCAGGCCTACAAGGCGATGCAGGACAGGATCCGCGCCGCCGGCAAGGACATGGGCCAAGATCCCTCGACGCAGATGGCCGACCTCAGGGATGCGCAGAAGCAGTGGATCGGCTATCGCGACGCAAACTGCACCTTGGAGGATAGCCTCGCCTTCGGCGGCACGGCGATCGGCGGCAACTACTCATCGTGCCTCTGCGCCCTCTCCTATCAGCGCATCAACGATTTCGAGCGTATGCAAAAGGACGTGGTGGGCGAGCCCTAAAGCCGGGGCGAAGGGGCGCCATGGCCGCTTGAAACAGCGGAAAAAGCTCGTATATTACGCTCGAACTCATGATTGGTTTGGATCAGGAGTGGGCCTTCGCCCGCTCCTTTTTGTTAGGTCCAGCGCCATCTTTTGCGAGCCTAGCCTCAGGGCCTTGTCGTTAATGTCGAGCCGCTCAGCGAACGCCGACCGCCGCTTCGTGCAGGAGACGGGGCCGGCGCGGACGGTGGCCGAGCTTGCCGAGCCCGTGCTCGAGGAGCTCGGCTTCAGACTGGTCCGGGTCAAGGTCTCGGGCCGCGACGGCGGCACGGTGCAGATCATGGCCGAGAGGCCGAAGGGCGGAATGAGCGTCGAGGATTGCGCCACGATCAGCCGCCGGCTCTCGCCGGTGCTCGATGCCTACGATCCGATGCCCGCAGGCTACCGGCTCGAGGTCTCATCGCCCGGCATCGACCGGCCTTTGGTCCGCCCGAGCGATTTCGCGTTATGGGCGGGTCATGAAGCAAAGGTAGAGCTGAAGGAGCTGGTCGACGGACGTAAACGTTTCAGGGGCGTGATCGAAGGCACCGCCAAAGACGAGGCGCGGCTAAAGATTGAGCTCGAAGGCCATGAGGAGCCGGTCGTGGTCGGGCTGCCCTTCTCGCTCATCAGCGAGGCGAAGCTCGTAGCCGATATCGGAGGCCTCAAGGCCGATCTTTCGGGCAAGAAGCCCGCTTAGTGGATTTAGCGCCGGGCGTGCGATATCGCTGCCGGCAAATGGATAGAGTGGAGGAGAGACAGACATGGCTCAGGCAGGCGTTAGCGCCAACAGGCTGGAGCTCTTGCAGATCGCTGACGCGGTCGCGCGCGAGAAGTCGATCGACCGCCAAGTGGTGATCGCCGCCATGGAGGACGCGATCCAGAAGGCGGCCAAGTCCCGCTATGGCAGCGAGAACGAGATCAAGGCGGAGGTCGATCCCAAGACCGGCGAGATCAGGCTCGCCCGCCATCTCGAAGTGGTCGATCAGGTCACCATGGAGGCGACCCAGATCTCGCTCGAAGAGGCGCGCAGGCGGAACCCGGCGGCGCAGATCGGCGACTTCATTGCCGAGGAGCTGCCGCCGCTCGATTTCGGCCGCGTCGCCGCGCAGAACGCCAAGCAGGTGATCGTGCAGAAGGTGCGCGAGGCGGAGCGCGAGCGCCAATACGAGGAGTACAAGGACCGCGTCGGCGAGATCGTGAACGGCATCGTGAAGCGGGTCGAGTACGGCAACGTCGTGGTCGATCTCGGCCGGGCCGAAGCAATCGTGCGGCGCGACGAGACGCTGCCACGGGAGAATTTCCGCTACGGCGACCGCATCCGCGCCTTTGTCTACGACGTGCGGCGCGAGCAGCGCGGTCCGCAGATCTTCCTCTCGCGCACCCACCCAGAGTTCATGGCGAAGCTGTTCGCCCAGGAGGTGCCCGAGGTCTATGAGGGCATCGTCACCATCAAGTCGGTGGCACGCGATCCCGGCAGCCGCGCCAAGATCGCGGTGGTGTCGCGCGACAGCTCCATCGATCCGGTCGGCGCGTGCGTCGGCATGCGCGGCAGCCGCGTGCAGGCCGTGGTGAACGAACTCCAGGGCGAGAAGATCGACATAATCCAGTGGTCGCCCGACGCTGCGACTTTCATTGTCAACGCCTTGGCGCCGGCCGAGGTGGTCAAGGTCGTGCTCGACGAGGACGCCGAACGCATCGAAGTGGTGGTACCCGACCAGCAATTGTCGCTCGCCATCGGCCGCAAGGGCCAGAATGTGCGGCTCGCTTCACAGCTCACCGGCTGGGACATCGACATCATGACCGAGGCGTCAGAGTCCGAGCGGCGCCAGGCCGAGTTCGCCGAGCGGTCGCAGACCTTCATGGAGGCGCTTGACGTCGATGAGGTGATCGCCCAGCTGCTCGCCTCCGAGGGCTTCTCCTCGGTGGAAGAGGTGGCGTTCGTCGAGCCGTCAGAAATCGCCTCGATCGAGGGGTTTGACGAGAATACCGCCGCCGAGATCCAGACCCGCGCGCGTGAGCATCTCGAGAAGATCGAGGCCGAGCTTGACGCCAAGCGCAAGGCGCTTGGCGTTGCCGACGAGCTCGCCGAGGTTCCCGGCGTCACCACGGCGATGATGGTCGCTTTCGGCGAGAACAAGATCAAGACGGTCGAGGACGTTGCCGATTGCGCGACCGACGACCTCGCCGGTTGGACGGAGCGGAAAGATAAAGAGAAGGAGACGATCCATCACGACGGCGTCCTCTCCGGGTTCCGCCTGAGTCGCGAGCAGATCGAGAAGCTGATCCTCGATGCGCGGGTCAAGGCTGGTTGGATCGACGCGGCTTCGCTGGTGCAGGCTGAGGAGACTGAGCCGGGTGCGCTTGAGGAAGGCGCGCCCGAGGGCGAGGCCCCCTCAACCGGCGCGGACGCCTGATGAGGCTCGGCGGAGACATAAGCCTTGCAGCATCAAGCGGCGGAGCTCGAGCGCGATAAGGACCCGGCGGAAAGCCTCCGCCGTTGCGCACTGACGCGCACGAGCCGCCGCAAGGACGAGCTGTTGCGCTTCGTGCTCGCCCCCGACGGGACCATCGTCCCGGATCTCAAGGAAAAGCTGCCCGGGCGGGGCGTTTGGTTGACGACCGCGCATGACACGGTCGCCGAGGCGGCAAAGCGCAATGTCTTTGCCCGGGCCCTGAAGGCAGAAGTCAAGGTTCCTGAAGGGCTTGCCGACAAGGTGGGACACCTTCTCGCCGATGCGGCGCTCGGCGCTTTCGCCTTGGCCAACAAGGCGGGAGAGGTGGTTTTCGGCACCGCCAAGGTCGAGGAGGCGATCGCCAAGGGCAAGGTGCTCGCGCTCGTCCATGCCCGCGAGGCGGCCGAAGACGGTTGCCGCAAGCTTGACGGCAAATTCCGCGCAAGGGTAGGCGAAATGCCCTATGCGGCGGTCAAGGACTTCGGCGCCGACGAATTGGGTTTGGCATCAGGGCGGACAAATGTGATACATGCTGCCCTGATCCAGGGCGGAGCGGCTCTTAGATTCCTCGCGGCGGCCTCGCGTCTAGAGCGCTTTCGCGAGGGTTTTGCTGCATTCGCAGATCAAAATGGATCGGATACGGACAAAGAATGAGCGAGGCGAACGAGACTGAAGGCAAGGGCGCGCGCGGCGGCGGCAAGATGACGCTCAACGCGCGGCGGACGGTCGAATCTGGCCATGTGCGGCAGAGCTTCAGCCATGGGCGCTCGAAGTCCGTTCTGGTCGAGAAGAAGAAGCGCCGCGCGATCGGCGGAACGCCTGCTCCGCAGCCGGTCGAGGAGGCGAAGCCGAAGCCGCAGGTAAGCGTTGTCGCCGAGACTTTGCAGAAGAAGCCCAAGGTCGAGGAGACCCCCCAACACCAGCGTCCCAAGGGCCAGGTGCTGCGCCAGCTCTCCGACGACGAGAAGGACGCACGCAGCCGTGCCTTGAAGGATTCCCGCGAGCGCGAGGCCGAGCGCCTGCGCGTCGAGCAGGCTGCCGTGCTCGAGCTTACCGTGACCGAGCAGCGCGTCAAAGAGGAGAAGCTCGCGGCCGAGCGCAAAGTCAAAGAGGATCAGAGGCACGAGGCCGAAGCCAAGGCGCGCAAGGTCGGCGAGGAGAACGTCCGCAAGCACCTCTTGAAGGAGGAGGCCGAAGAGCCGCCGCGCACGGCGGACGCCCGCCATAAGAAGAGCCCGGTGGCGCCGCGCCGCGGCGAAGAGCGCCGCGTCCGAGGCCGGCTTACCATCATCAACGCGCTCGACGAGGAACAGCGTCAGCGGAGCCTCGCCTCGCTGAAGCGCCGGCAGGAGCGCCAGAAGAAGCAGATCACCGGGCCCCAGAGCCAGGCGAAGATCCAGCGCGATGTGGTCATCCCCGAGGTCATTACCATTCAGGAACTCGCCAACCGCATGGCCGAGCGCGGGGTCGACGTCATCAAAGTGCTGATGCGCGACGGCGACATGCACAAGATCACCGACGTGATCGATGCCGACACGGCTCAGCTCATCGCCGAGGAGTTCGGCCATGCTGTGCGGCGCGTGTCCGAAGCCGACGTCGAGGAAGGCTTCATCGGTGCAGAGGATCACGTCGAGGATTTGCAGCCACGCGCGCCGATCGTCACCATCATGGGCCATGTCGATCACGGCAAGACGTCGCTGCTCGACGCCATCCGCACCACCAATGTCGTCAGCCAAGAGGCGGGCGGCATCACCCAGCATATCGGCGCCTATCAGGTGGTGACGCCGGCGGGTCTCAAGATCACCTTTATCGACACCCCGGGCCATGAGGCGTTCACCGCCATGCGCCAGCGCGGCGCGCAGGTGACCGATGTTGTGGTCCTGGTGGTCGCTGCCGACGACGGCGTGAAGCCGCAGACGGTCGAAGCGATCAATCACGCCAAGGCCGCGGGCGTTCCCATCATCGTTGCCATCAACAAGATCGATAAGCCGGGCGCAGATCCGAAGCGCGTGCGCACCGAGCTCTTGAGCCACGATATCGTGGTCGAGAGTTTGGGCGGCGAGACGCTCGAGGTCGAGGTGTCGGCGCTCAAGAAGACGGGCCTCGACAAGCTACTCGAGGCAATCGGGCTGCAGGCCGAGGTGCTCGAGCTCAAGGCCAATCCAGAGCGCGCCGCGGAAGGCGTGATTGTCGAGGCCAAACTCGAGCGCGGCCGCGGACCCGTCGGCACCGCTCTGATCCAGCGCGGCACGCTGCATCTCGGCGATCTCATCGTCGCGGGCTCGGCTTATGGCCGTGTTCGTGCGCTGATCAACGAGAATGGCGAGCATGTGGCAAGCGCGGGCCCGTCGGTCCCCGTCGAGGTGCTTGGCTTCGACTCGGCACCTGAGGCCGGCGATCAATTCGCCGTGGTCGAGAACGAGGCGCGGGCCCGCGAGATTACGAGCTACCGTCAGCGCGAACGGCGCAAGAGGCTCGCCGTCGCCGGCCAGCGCGGCACGCTCGAGCAGATGATGAGCAACCTCAAGGCGGCCGGCACCAAGGAGTTCACCCTCCTCGTCAAAGGCGACGTGCAAGGCTCGGTCGAGGCGATCGTTGCGGCGCTCGACAAGCTCGGTACCGACGAGGTGCGTGCCCGCGTCGTGCATGCCGGGGTTGGTGGCATCACCGAGTTGGATGTCGGGCTCGCCGCAACGTCAGGCGCCGTGATCCTTGGCTTCAATGTGCGGGCCAACGCTCAAGCGCGCGAGGCCGCCGAGCGCGACGGCGTCGAGATTCGCTACTACAACGTGATCTACGACCTGGTCGATGAGGTGAAGCAGGCGATGTCGGGCCTGCTAGCGCCAACCAGACGCGAGACTTTCCTCGGCAATGCCGAAGTGCTCCAAGTGTTCACCATCTCCAAGGTGGGCAAGGTCGCCGGCTGCCGCGTGACCGAAGGCAAGGTCGAGCGCGGCGCCCATGTCCGGCTCATCCGCGACAACGTGGTGATTCACGAAGGCAAGCTCTCCACGCTCAAGCGCTTCAAGGACGAGGTAAAAGAGGTGGTGGCGGGCCAGGAATGCGGCATGGCCTTCGAGGGCTATCAGGACATGCGTCAGGGCGACGTCATCGAGTGCTTTGAGGTCGAGCACGTCCAGCGCACCCTCTAGTCGAGGGCATTTCCCATGGTCCAACGCGACAAAGGGCGAGCGCCGTCGCAGCGTCAGCTCAAAGTGGGCGAGCTGATCCGTCACGCGCTCGCCGATATCCTCTCGCGCGGCGAGGTGATGGACGAGGTGCTGGCCCGACACTCGCTCACCGTGCCCGAGGTACGCATGACCCCCGACCTCAAGCTCGCCACGGCCTACGTGATAACCCTTGGCGGCGGCGAGGCGAGCGAGGCGGTCGAGCATCTCAACAAGCATAAGCGCTTCTTGCGCGGCGAGGTGGCGAAGCGCGTCAGCATCAAGTTCATGCCCGAGCTCAGGTTCAAGGTTGACACTTCGTTCGAGGCATCGGCCCGCATCGATGAGCTGCTCGCTTCGCCCGATGTAGTGCGCGACCTCAAAGGCTAGGCTACGGGCTCCATCACCATGGCGCGACGCCGCAAAGGCTCACCCGTCAGCGGTTGGCTGATCCTCGACAAGCCGCAAGGCATGACCTCAACGAAGGCCGTCACCAAGGTGAGGCTGCTGTTCGATGCGGCCAAAGCGGGACATGCCGGCACGCTCGACCCGCTCGCAACCGGCGTGCTGCCGATCGCGCTCGGCGAAGCGACCAAGACAGTGCCGTTCGCGGTCGAGGGACTGAAGACCTATCGCTTCACCTTGTGTTTCGGCACCGAGACCGACACCGACGATACGGAAGGCGCGGTCATCGCCACGAGCGAAGCTCGGCCAACGACCGAGGCCATCGAGGCGATCCTGCCGCGCTTCACCGGCGGGATATCACAGGTTCCGCCGCGCTTCTCGGCGCTCAAGGTCGATGGTGCCCGCGCCTATGATCTCGCGCGCGAGAAGGAAGATTTCGAACTTGCGCCGCGTATAGTTTCGATCGAGCGGCTTATTCTCATCTCCCGGCCCGATCCCGATCATTGCCTGCTCGAAGCTGAGTGCGGCAAGGGCACCTATGTCAGGGCCTTGGCGCGCGATCTCGGCAAGGCGCTCGGCACGTGCGCCCATGTCGAGGCCTTGCGCCGGACGCGCGTGGGGTGTTTTGGCGAGGCAGACGCCGTGACGCTTGCCGAGCTAGAGGCTCTCAAGGAGGCAGACGGTGATGCGCTTGAAAGCGCGCTCAAGCCGGTCGAGACCGCGCTTGGCGACATTCCTGCGGTTACGCTGTCCCTGTCCGATGCGGCCAGGCTCAGGCAAGGACAATCCGTCTTGTTGCGCGGGCGCGACGCACCGATCTTAAGCGGAACGGCCTATGCCACCTCGAAGGGCACGCTGGTCGCCTTGGGCGAGATGGATGCGGGAGAGTTCAGGCCGAAGCGCATCTTCAATCTGCCCCGCTGAGCCTCCTGCTGTTAACGGTGGCCAAGGAAAGCAAAATCCCTCTGGTCTCTGGCGCGATAATCCCTATATTGCACCCATCGCGCGCGGTCGCCATCGCGGCTCGCGCGCCTATTGTTTGAACCGACCGTGCTGGACGACATCCTGGCCCGGCCATGTACAACCCCCTAACTTACAAGGATCATCCGATGTCGATTAGCGCTGTGCGCAAGCAAGAGCTCATCAAGGAATATGCGACCAAGTCCGGAGATACCGGCTCACCAGAGGTCCAGGTCGCCATCCTGACCGAGCGCATCACCAATCTGACCGAACATTTCAAGACGCACGGCAAGGACAACCATTCGCGCCGAGGGCTGCTCAAGATGGTCAGCCAGCGTCGCCGGCTGCTCGACTACGTCAAGTCGACCGACGCAGACCGGTATCAGAAGCTAATCAACCGGTTGGGTATTCGCCGGTGACGGCTATCGTCATGACGAGCCACCAAGCAATTTGGCTTGCGCATTGCTGACGAGAGGCTGCCCCGCCGCCATCGGGCGAGCGGAGCGGCATATCCATCCCCACTCATTGGGACACACACATGTTCACTAAACAGACCGTAGAGATCGAATGGGCGGGGCGCCCGCTCAAGCTTGAGACTGGGCGCATTGCCCGCCAGGCCGACGGCGCCGTGCTGGCCACCTATGGCGAGACGAGCGTTCTTGCCACCGTCGTCGCCGCCAAGGAGGAAAGGCCGGGAATCGACTTCTTCCCGCTGACCGTCAACTACCAGGAAAAGACCTTCGCCGCGGGCAAAATCCCCGGCGGCTATTTCAAGCGCGAGGGACGCCCGACCGAAAAAGAGACGCTCACCTCGCGGCTCATCGACCGGCCGATTAGGCCGCTCTTCGTGCCGGGCTTCAAGAACGAGACGCAAGTCATCGCCACCGTGCTCTCCCACGACATGGAGAACGATCCCGACGTCGTGGCCATGGTCGCGGCCTCCGCCGCGCTGACCTTGTCGGGTGTCCCATTCCTCGGGCCGATCGGCGCCGCGCGCGTCGGTTATATCGAGGGAAAATATGTTCTGAACCCCATGATCGACGAGATGGGCGTGAGCTCGCTCGATCTCGTCGTCGCTGGGACCGCCGACGCCGTGCTGATGGTCGAGTCGGAGGCCAAGGAACTCCCAGAGGAGGTGATGCTCGGCGCCGTGGTCTACGGCCAGAAGCACTTCCAGCCGGTGCTCGATGCCATCGTCAAGCTGGCCGAGCGCGCCGCCAAGGAGCCATGGGAAGTGAAGGCCAAGGACGACGCGGCGGACATCGTCGTGCGTGTGCGCGAGCTCGGCGAGAGCGAGCTGCGCGAGGCCTACAGCATCGCCGGCAAGCATGAGCGCCGCGACCGCGTCGCCGCGATCAAGGACAAGGTCGTTGCCGCGCTCGTTCCCGCCGACGACAATGGATCCGCGGCCGCGAAAGTGGCGAGCGCGTTCAAGGAAGCGGAAAAGGACGTCGTGCGCTCTTCCATCCTGACGACGTCCAAGCGCATCGACGGCCGCGATCTCAAGACGGTGAGACCCATTTCTTGCGAGGTCGGCATCCTGCCGCGCACCCATGGCAGCGCTCTCTTCACTCGCGGCGAAACGCAAGCGTTGGCCGTCGCCACGCTCGGCACGGGCGAGGACGAGCAATATGTCGACGCTCTCCAGGGCACCTACAAAGAGACCTTCATGCTGCACTACAACTTCCCGCCTTATTCGGTGGGAGAGGTCGGCCGCATGGGCTCTCCCGGACGGCGTGAGATCGGCCACGGCAAGCTTGCCTGGCGCGCCATCCACCCGGTGCTCCCCGAGCGTGAGCAGTTTCCTTACACCATTCGCGTCGTGTCGGAGATCACCGAGTCCAATGGCTCCTCCTCGATGGCCACGGTGTGTTCCTCGTCGCTTGCCATGATGGACGCGGGCATTCCCCTCAAGCGCTCCGTCGCCGGCATCGCCATGGGTCTCATCAAGGAAGGCGAGCGGTTCGCCGTGCTCTCGGACATCCTCGGCGACGAGGACCATCTCGGCGACATGGACTTCAAGGTGGCCGGGACGTCAGTGGGGGTCACCTCGCTGCAGATGGATATCAAGATTACCGGCATCACCGAGGAAATCATGAAGGTCGCGCTCAACCAGGCGCGCGAGGGCCGCATGCATATTCTCGGCGAGATGAACCAGGCCATCAACGAAGCCCGGCCGGAGCTTGGCGAATATGCGCCCCGCATCGAGACGATCCATATCCCGGTCGACAAGATCAGGGAGGTGATCGGTTCCGGCGGCTCGGTGATCCGCGAGATCGTGGCCGAGTCCGGCGCCAAGATCGACATATCCGACGACGGCACGGTCAAGATCGCTTCGGCCAACGCCGAGTCGATCCGCACCGCCATCAACCGCATCAAGTCGATTGCGTCCGAGCCAGAGGTCGGCGAGATCTACAAGGGCAAGGTGGTCAAGGTGATGGAGTTCGGCGCCTTCGTGAACTTCTTCGGACCGAAGGACGGCCTCGTCCATATCTCGCAGCTCGCTGACGGACGGCCCAAAGCCGTCACCGACGTGGTCAAGGAAGGCGATGTCGTGTGGGTCAAGCTGCTCGGCTTCGACGACCGCGGCAAGGTCAAGCTGTCGATGAAAGTGGTCGACCAGAAGACCGGCAAGGAGCTGGAGAAGGCGGAAGCGGCTGCGAGCTAAGCCCACGATCGATTGAGCGTGACATGGCCGGGCTCGTCCCGGCCATTTTCTTCTTCTGTGTTGGGCCCGCACGCTAGCGGGTGGCCGGGGAGTTGCCTTTCACCTCGCAGCGCCAGCCGATGACGAAATATTGGTGGTTGATCTTCTGCCATGCGTCGGCCTTGTCGCCTGCCATTTTCAAGCAGCTCACGACGTCGGGGGCGGTCGCCTCGGGGACGCCCTTCTCGCTGCACTCGGTCGGGTTGGACAGAAGACAAATCAGAACGACAAGCTCGGCCATTGCCTTGCCTCCATACTAACGAATTTCACTGCGCGGCCTCGCGCGGCGCCTTCTCGACCGGTGCTTCCGTCTCCTCGACTTGATCAAGGGTCTTGAGCGCACCGAGATGCGGCATGGCTATGGTCGAATAGCCGCAATCGACGAAATGGATCTCGCCGGTCACGGCGCCCGACAGATCGGAGAGGAGATAGAGCGCTGCGCCACCAACCTCATCGAGGGTCGGCGAGCGGCGCATCGGCGCGTTCCTCTGCTGGTAGTGGAACAGCGTGCGTGCGTCGGAGATGCCGGCGCCGGCGAGCGTGCGCATCGGCCCCGCCGAGAGCGCGTTCACCCTGACCCCTTGCGGTCCGAAATCGGAGGCGAGATAACGGACGGACGCCTCGAGCGCCGCCTTGGCCACGCCCATGACGTTGTAGCAAGGGACGACCCTGGTCGATCCGCCATAAGTGAGCGTGAGCAGCGAGCCGCCCTGAGGCATCAGATCGGCGGCGAGCTTCGCCACCTCGGTGAAGGAGAAGCATGAGATCACCATGGTGTGCTCGAAATTCTTCCGCGTGGTGTCGCAATAGCGGCCCTTCAGCTCGTTGCGGTCGGAGAAGGCGAGCGCATGCACGACGAAATCGAGCGAGCCCCATTTCTTGCGGATGACGTCGAACACGCGCTCGACGGTCTTCAGCTTCTCGACGTCGGCTTCCTCGATGATCTTGGCGCCGATCGACTGGGCGAGCGGTACGGCGCGGCGCCCGAACGCTCCTCCCTGATAGGAGAAGGCAAGCTCGGCACCTTGGCCATGCAGCACCCGCGCAATCCCCCAAGCGATAGAGCGGTCGTTGGCGACCCCCATCACCAACCCTCTCTTCCCCGCCATCAAGGGCCGCGGCTCTGCGATATCTCTTGTTATTGCCATTTCACTTACTCTGGTTATGGGTCGACCCCGCGTCGGCCCCCAATTCTTCAACCATCCAGACGACGAAACACGAGTGTGGCGTTAGTCCCGCCAAAACCGAAGCTGTTCGACATCACGGCGTTAATGGCGACATTATCCTGACGTTTGCGCACGATGGGCATGTCGGCAACGGCCGGATCGATCGTCTCGATATTGGCGCTTTCGCAGATGAAGCCGTTATTCATCATCAGCAGCGAATAAATCGCCTCGTGCACGCCAGCGGCGCCGAGCGAATGCCCGGTCAGCGATTTCGTGGCGCTGATCGGCGGGCATTTATCTCCGAATACCTCGCGGATCGCCTCGACTTCGCGCACATCGCCGATCTGAGTCGAGGTGGCGTGCGGGTTGATATAGTCGATGCCGCCATTGACGTTGTTCTGCATGGCCATGCGCATGCAGCGCGCCGCGCCTTCGCCCGAGGGCTGCACCATGTCGTAGCCATCAGAGGTCGCGCCATAGCCGGCAACCTCGCCATAAAGCTTCGCGCCGCGGGCTTTGGCATGCTCCAATTCCTCGAGCACAACCACGCCGCCACCGCCGGCGATGACGAAGCCGTCGCGGTCTGCGTCATAGGCGCGGCTGGCGACTTCGGGGCGGTCGTTGAAATCCGACGACATGGCGTTCATGGCGTCGAACAAGACCGAGAGCGTCCAATCGAGCTCCTCGCCGCCGCCGGCAAAGACGATGTCCTGCTTGCCAAGCTGGATCAGCTCAGTGCCATTGCCGATGCAATGCGCTGAGGTCGAGCAGGCGGAGGAGATCGAATAGCTCACGCCCTTGATATGATAAGGCGTGGCAAGCGTCGCCGAGTTGGTCGAGCACATGGCCTTCGGCACCTCGAAGGGACCGACCTTCTTGGGCCCCTTCTCGCGCGTGGTGTCGGCGGCCTGAACGATGGCCCGCGTCGAGGGGCCGCCAGAACCCATGATGAGCCCGGACCGCTCATTGGAGACGTCCTTCTCCTCGAGGCCCGCGTCGCGGATAGCCTGCTCCATGGCGATGTAGTTCCAGGCGGCGCCGGCTCCCATGAAACGGCGCACCTTGCGGTCGATCATTCCCTCCCAGTCGAGCTTCGGCGCACCATGAACCTGGCAGCGGAAACCAAGCTCGGCATAGGCGTCGGCCTTGACGATGCCGGATTTCGCCTCGCGCAGCGACGCCAGGACCTCCTGCACGCTGTTGCCGATCGAGGAGACGATCCCCATCCCGGTCACGACCACGCGTCTCATGGGGTCACAGTCCTTGGAAACCAGAGCCGTCTGGCGAAGGATCAAACACTGGCGGGAGCGGCTTCGCCCGCCTGGAAGAGGCCGACCCTCAAATCCTTGGCCGTATAGATGGTCTCACCGTCGGCTTTCATCCAGCCGTCACCGGTGCCGAGCGTGAACTTCCGCCTGATCACACGCTTCAGCTCGACGATATATTCGAGCTTCTTCATGGTGGGCAGAACCATGCCGGAGAACTTGACCTCGCCGACGCTGAGCGCGCGGCCCCTGCCCGGCGCGCCGAGCCAGCCCAAGAAGAAGCCGAGCAGCTGCCACAGGGCATCGAGCCCAAGGCAGCCCGGCATCACGGGATCGCCCTTGAAATGGCAGGAAAAAAACCAGAGGTCGGGCTTAACGTCGAGCTCGGCAACGATGCGGCCATGGCCGTGCTCGCCGCCTTGTTCCTCGACTTGGGAGATACGGTCGAACATCAGCATCGGCGGCAGCGGCAGCTGTGCGTTGCCCGGGCCGAACAGCTCGCCCCGCGCGCAAGCGAGCAAATGCTCGTAGTCGAATTGCCCCCGCTTCTCATGCATCGGTTTCTGCACTCTGGCCGACCTTCACCAATGGAAGACTCAGGCGTTACCTAACACAGTCGCGCGCCCATCAAAAGCCCGCGAGCGGCTCCAAAGCCCTTGGCCCCGCCCAGATTCGGCTGCAATTTGGCTCTCGACGCGGGGGCGCTCGGCGCTCACGAGAAGATGTTAAGGGCCATCGCGGTTTGACTTAGATCAAATCGCCCAGCGTTGCGGCAGGAAATGCTTCAGCCTATATTTGCAAGTAAATTCGAGCTCGAAAGGCGCGGCGGCCAAGCTGCGGGGAATTGATGCATAGCGAAACGAGATCAGTGGACATCGCCAGACTGCTGCGCGAGGCGGGACTCCGGCCGACGCGGCAGCGCGTTGCGCTCGCCTCTTTGCTGTTTTCCGGATGTGACCGTCACGTGACGGCCGAAACCCTGCATGAGGAGGCGCAAGCCCGTCGCGTGCCGGTGTCGCTCGCCACGGTCTACAACACGCTGCACCAATTCACCGAGGCAGGCCTTCTGCGCGAGGTCGCGGTCGAAGGCGCCAAAGCCTATTTCGACACCAACACCTCGAACCACTACCATTTCTTCTGCGAGCATTCCGGCACGCTCCTGGATATCGACACCGGCTCGATCAGGATCGAGGGGCTGCCTGCGGCTCCTGAGGGCATGACCATCTCGCGCGTCGACGTGCTCGTCAGGCTGGTCGACAAGCGCTAGCTACTTGATCTCTTCGCCTTTGTAGACGCCCCACAGCTGGTCCTGCTGGACGTAGCCGGTGTAGTCGTCGACCGACAGCTCGCACCATTCCCCGTCGCAACTCATCACATTGCCGAGCACGTTGGCCTGGAGCTGGGCCACGGGACGAGAGCTCGTCGATTTCGAGGAATAGAGCGGAACATTCGATTGGTCCTTGGACCAAGGGGACACAAGGACCGTTCGCCGCGCGCTGAGCAGGCTATGGAACACCCAACCGTCGGCGCCCTCGCTGTCGCGCACGCGCCGCCAATTGTCGGATTCGGCGATCACCTCCACCGGAAGGCCGGCGCGGGAGAAGACCCAGACGATCGCCTGATCGGTGGCGGGTCCTTTGCGCACGTTTACCTTATCGGATTTGAGGCTCACGAAGCGCGGCACCGGCAGGCCGTCCTTGCCCGTCGTGACCAAGGCCTGTTTAGCTCCGGTATCGGCTGCATTTGCGGGCGCGACATTAAGCGCAAACGCCAAGCCAATGCCGATCAAGAGGCGATACCACACGGTCGCAAATCCCCCGCCTGCGCGCCCCAATTGACGCCAGGAAGGCCGATTCGGCGGCCCGAATCGGCTGTCTTTTGCATGGACCAGAAAAGTGAACGGATCGTGGCCCGAGCCAAGAACAGGCTTTATCTGGCAAAGGCGCTTCTGTTAGAAAAAGCGACGGCCTTGGCAACAAGCGCTCATCCCTTGCGGGGAGGACCCCCACCCCGCTTCCATCCTGGCTGGACCCTTTAATGGCTGATCGACCGATCGTTATCGTCACACGCAAGCTTCCCGACGTGGTCGAGACTCGGCTGCGCGAGCTGTTCGACGCGCGCCTCAATCTCGACGACAAACCCTTCTCGCGCGAGGAACTGATCGAGGCCGTCAAGACCGCTAACGTGCTGGTGCCGACCGTCACCGATCGCATCGACCGCGCCGTCCTGAGCCAGGCGGGTCCGGACTTGAAGCTCATCTCCCAGTTCGGCACCGGCGTCGACAATATCGACCTCGAGACGGCGCGGAACCGCTCGATCATCGTCACCAACACCCCCGGCGTCCTCACCGAGGACACGGCGGACATGACCATGGCGCTGATCATTGCCGTGCCGCGCCGACTGACAGAGGGCGCGATGATGCTCAAGACGGAGAATGGCGAGTGGCAGGGCTGGTCGCCAACCTGGATGCTCGGACATCGCATCTACGGCAAGCGGCTCGGCATCGTCGGCATGGGCCGCGTCGGCCAAGCGGTGGCCAAGCGCGCACGGCCCTTCGGCTTACAGATTCACTATCACAACCGGCGGCGCGTGGCGCCCGACGTCGAGAAGGCGCTCGAGGCGACCTATTGGGACAGCCTCGACCAGATGCTCGCCCGCATGGACATCATCTCCATCAACTGCCCGCATACGCCGGCGACCTATCATTTGCTCTCGGCTCGGCGGCTCGGGCTGATGAAGCCGAACGCCTATATCGTCAACACCGCGCGCGGCGAGGTGATCGACGAGAATGCGCTCGCCCGCATGATCGAGAACGGCGAGCTTGCCGGCGCGGGTCTCGACGTCTTCGAGCACGAGCCCGCAGTGAACCCGAAGCTGGTCAAGAGCGACAAGGTGGTCGTGCTGCCGCATATGGGCTCGGCCACGCTCGAAGGCCGCGTCGACATGGGCGAGAAGGTCATCATCAACATCAAGACCTTCCTCGACGGCCATGCGCCGCCTGATCGCGTTCATCCGGCGATGTTCTGAGCGGAAAATGGCGGTTTTCGGCTGCCCACGATTGCTGACTCCATCGCCAATTCTTGTATAACAGTCCTCCGACCAAGTGGCTTTCGGGGCGGCGAATTGCGCGATGCTGAGATTGCTTGCGGCTCTGTTGTTGCTTGTCTGGTCCTCAGCCGCCTTCCCGGCAAGCCATGGCAATTCCGCTGAGGGCGATCAGCCGGGAGGTGGCCATGCGCTCGACTCCGCGCCGAATTCTGAGCGAGAGCGAAGACGAGCCCACAGCCGGTATCGGGAGCTGCGCCGAGGGCAAGCAAGGGTTCGACCTCGTCCTTTCCTGCGCCGGTGCGACGTGGAATGTCGCCTTCGGCTCGGCAGAACGCTCGATTGCGACCTTCGCCGGAATCCTTGTGCTGTCGACCGTCCTGCTCTGGATTAACACCAGGCGAACGGCAGCGGCGGCGCGGGTCGCGGCCGAGCAGATCCCAGCGGTGGAGCGGGCCTATCTCTTCGTCACGCCGACCAATATCACGCTCGACGATGCGCGCACCGAGACGACCGTCCATCTCCGGGTCGACAATCCGGGGCGGACGCCCGGCATCCTCACCAGGGTCTATGGGCAATTCTCCAAGAAGCCGCCCAAAGGCGAGACCCCCGTCTACGAGGGGGGCGGCGCAAAAGAGTTCGAGCTCGTCGTCAGCAGCAGCAATGGGATGAGCCCGAACGATCCGGCGTCGAGCGTCATCCTGCCGGTGACGTTCAAGATCGATTTCACCGACCCGATCCATTTCTGGGGCTATGTCGATTATCTCGACATACTCAAGAAGCCGCACACCTCGCGCTTCTGCACCCTGATCTACCCCACGCAAGGGAAGTGGGAGGTCGCCGGCGGCCGCCCCTGGAACGATTGGAGCTAGCGGCAGCACGTGCTAGCTCTGCAGCAACGTATCAGGTCCTCCAACGTCTGCCTCGCGCATAGACCCAACCTTTTCATATCCAAAACTCACGCCAACGCACGCCCGGTCCACACGCGAGGATGAGATCACGACTGGCCCGGTTTTTGATACAATGCTGTTGATTTGTATTCATGGCACAACTCGTCTAGAGCCTCGAACTCGCTTTGCTCAAGCTGCCGCCTAGGGCCTCCCTAAATCGGGCGGCGAGCATCGAGTTGTTCATTTGCAAGCCGCACCTTTAGGCAGCGTGTTTAAATGGTCGACTCGCCGCAGCATTCCGCTGGAAACAGTCTGGAGAAAGCCAGTCCCGAGGTCGTCGCAAGATTCACCCGGCTCGTGAGGGACCTGGTTTGGGAGCTACATCCCGAATTGCAACGCAGGGTCGCCGTCACCCTCGACAGCGACCTTGACCGAGATCTGGGGCTCGACAGCTTGGGTCGAGCCGAGCTCGTGCTGCGGATCGACCGGGCATTCAAGGTTCGCCTGCCCGACCAGTGGCTTGCGGATGCAAGCACGCCGCGTGACCTTCTACAGGCGCTTGTCGCCGCAGCTCCGCATAGTGCGGCGGCGATGGAAGCGCTGCCGCCGGAGCTAACAGAACTGCCGGAGATTGTCACACCATTCTCCGAGGCGACCCTCATTGGGGTTCTGGCGCATCACGTACATTCACACGGCGAGCGACCGCATGTGTTGCTATGGCACAGCGAAGACGAGGTACAGACGATCTCCTATGCCGAACTCGATCGGGAGAGTTGCAGCGTAGCTGCAGGGCTGATCGAGCGGGGGCTTGAGCCCGGCGATCGCGTGGCCATCATGTTGCCCACGGAGGCTGCGTTTTTCGAGGCGTTCTTCGGAGTCCTCTATGCGGGAGGCGTGCCCGTTCCCGTCTACCCCCCGTTCCGGCGAGCTCAGGTCGAGGATCATCTGCGGCGGCAAGCCGCCATTCTGAGGAACGCCGGCGCGAGCCTTCTCATCATCGGATCTGAAATCCGCACTGTTGGCCAGCTGATGCTGGGACTGGCCGAGGATCTGCGTCATGTGGAGACGGTGAAGGAACTGTCACGCGTGGGAGCAACCGGAGAGCCCCTACCGGCCGGCCCGGACACGATCGCGCTCATCCAATACACGTCCGGCAGCACCGGCGACCCCAAGGGCGTCGTTCTCACACACGCAAATCTCCTGGCAAACATTCGCTCCACAGGGGAGGCAATTGCTGCGAACTCATCGGACGTATTCGTGAGCTGGCTGCCCCTCTATCACGATATGGGGCTAATCGGCGCCTGGCTGGGTGCGCTCCACTATGGCGTCCCGACGGTGATTATGTCGCCTCTCGCATTTCTCGCCGCCCCGGGACGATGGCTGCGCGCGATGGGCCACCACCGGGCCACGCTGTCGGCGGCACCGAATTTCGCCTACGAATTGTGCTGCAGAAATGTGCATGACGAAGACATCGAGGGTCTCGATCTTAGTTCGCTTAGGATGCTCATGAATGGAGCGGAGCCGGTCAGTCCCGCCACCATCGCCCGCTTCACCGCTCGTTTTGCCAAGTTCGGATTTTCGCCCAAAGCCATGGCCCCGGTCTACGGCTTGGCCGAGAACGCCGTTGGCCTCACTGTTCCTCCCGTCGGACGAGGACCAATTGTCGATCGAGTGCAGCGCTCGGCGCTATCACGCGATGGAAAGGCGAGTCCAGCACAGCCAGGCGATGCGACCGCACTCGAATTTGTGGCCTGCGGCCGGCCGATTCCCGGGCATGAGATTCGGATTGTCGACGAGGCCGGCGTCGAGCTTCCCGAACGAACCGAGGGGCGGCTCCAGTTCAAAGGCCCGTCCGCAACGCGAGGCTACTTCAGGAACGAGGAGAAGACCAAGGCGCTGTTCGATGGCGAATGGCTGGAAAGCGGAGACAGGGCATACATCGCCAGCGGTGACGTGTTCATCACCGGCCGCACCAAGGACATGATCATCAAGGCCGGGCGCAACATCTACCCGCAGGAGTTGGAGGAACTCGTCGGCGGTCTGGAAGGTGTGCGCAAAGGATGCGTGGCCGCGTTTCCCAGCACATTGGGCGGCGCGGGCACGGAGCGGCTCGTGCTGCTTGTCGAAACGCGCCTCACCGCACCGGACAAAATCGAAGCGCTGAGGAACAGGATAGTCGACGCGGCGACGACGCAGCTCGATATGGCGCCAGACGAGGTGGTGCTGGCGCCGCCTGGCACGGTACCGAAGACCTCCAGCGGCAAGCTACGGCGGTCTGCCGCGCGCGCGCTATACGAAACCGGCTCGCTTTCGAAGAAGGGCCATGCGCTGTGGTGGCAACTGACGAGGCTCTCTTTGTCAGGGCTTGGCCATCGCGCCCGCCGGCTCCAGCGCAGGATTTTTGACCTTTTCTATGCAGGCTACTGGTGGGCAGTGCTGGTCGCAGGCGCCAGCATGGCCTGGTCCCTTGTTCTCCTTCTGCCGAGTTGGGATTGGCGCCACCAGGTGATCCACGCCGCAGCGCGCGGCTTTTTGTGGCTCACAGGGCTGTCGCCCAAGGTCGAGGTGGAAGAGCCATTGCCCGCGCAGAGCGTGCTACTTGCCGTCAATCATTCGAGTTATCTCGACCCTGTCGTGCTTTCGGCAGTGATCTCGGGTCCGCTCTCCTTTGTCGCCAAGGAGGAGCTGGCGGGCCAGCGGATCGCAGGTCCATTCCTGCGCCGCACCGGCACCCTGTTCGTGCGCAGAACCGACGTTGAAGGCGGCGTTGAGGATACGCGCAAGGTGCTCGACGCATCGCTGTCCGGCGAGCGTATCGTTTCCTTCCCAGAAGGCACGTTGACCCGGATGCCGGGCCTCCTGGGATTTCGTCTCGGATCGTTCCAGGTTGCCGCGGAGGCCGGCATCCCGGTGGTGCCGATTGTGATCGGCGGCACGCGGTCGGCGTTGCGCGGCGGACAGTGGTTTCCCCGGCCGAGCAACATAACTGTGCATATTGGGAGGGCCGTGCGGCCCGATGGAAGCGACTTCAGTGCGGCCGTCCGCTTGCGTGATGCGGTGCGCGCGAGGATGCTCGCGCTTTGCGGAGAGCCGGATCTCGCGCTGGAGAAGGCACCGCTATGAAGCCGTGGGTGCTAACTCGGGGGTTCGGGGACGCGCACATGCTCGGGCCGAAAGCCGAGCCCCATCAGCAGCGCCGGAATGCGGCGGAGAATGGGGAACACATTCAGCAACTTCACCACGGCGGGCGCCTGTGGCCGTGTCTTCGATGCGAGCACGCTCGAGATGATGCGGTCCTGGATGAAGATCTGAAGCCCCTGCATGGCGCGCGTCGGCCACTCGCGCCGCTCCTGAACGTGGCGCAAATCGTCCTCGCTCACAGTGCCGTCGCGGAGCGGCTGCCACAGGATATTCGCCGCCGCCACCGCATCCTGGATGGCGAGATTGATGCCGACGCCGCCGATCGGCGACATGGCGTGGGCGGCATCGCCGATGCACAGAAGTCCCTTGCGATACCAGCGCTGCAAACGATCGACCGCAACAGTCAGAAGCTTCACGTCATCCCATGAGCCAATGACGTGAACGCGATCGGCGAGCTTTGGGTTGAGCGCCACGATCGCCTCGCGGAATGTGTCGAGCCCCTCACGGCGCAGCTCGGCGAAGCCGCCTTTGCGGATGACATAGGCGCACTGCCAATAGTCGCCGCGGTCGAGCATGATGAAGACGACGCCCGCCTGGATGCGGCCGAGCGTCTGGCCGCCGTCTTCGGGCTTCTTGGGGAGGCGGAACCACAGCACGTCCATCGGTGCGCCGAGATCGTCGACCTTGAGCCCCGCCTTCTCGCGCACGGTCGAGTGCCGCCCGTCGGCGCCAATGACGAGGCTGGACCTCACCTCGAGCCGGCCTCGCGGGAGCTTCGCGGCCACCCCAACTACACTGTCGCCGTCTTGCAACAGACCATCGACCTCGGCCAGCATCCTGAGCTTGAACGAGGGATATTTCTTTGCCTGCTCGGCAAGAAAATCGAGGAAGTCCCATTGCGGCATCAGCGCGATGAAATGGCAGTGGGAGGGCAGATGCGAGAAGTCGGCGAGCACGATGCGATCGTTGCCGATGTCGCCGGCGAGCTCGTGCACCTCAGAATGCGGGCGCTTGAGGAAAGCATCGAGCAGGCCGAGCTCGTACATGATCTGAAGCGTCGAGGGGTGGATGGTGTCGCCGCGGAAGTCGCGCAGGAAATCGGCATGCTTCTCGAGCACGAGCACATCGACACCGGCCCGGGCAAGCAGGAACCCGCACATCATACCGGCGGGCCCGCCGCCGGCGATGACACATGAGCTGGTGATGGTTTCTGTCGGCATGATGTCAGACCTTTGTTGGTGTCATGCCCGCGGAAGCGGGCATCCAGTAACCACAACTCTTGCAGTGATTACTGGATCGCCCGGTCAAGCCGGGCGATGACAGAGAATAGCGCTTTAGGTGCTCCCATCAGGCATCGGCCCCCGCAGCGGCTTTGCGGAGGTGCGAGAGGTCATGAAAGCGCGGCTCGCGTCCGTTTAGGGGATTCTCCGGGTCCCAGGCATAAGCGACGGTCGAGAAGCGCGCCTCGAGCGCGTCATAGAGGAGGAGCCTTCCCACCAGTCCCTCGCCGAGATGAAGCAGCTCCTTGATGACCTCGACGGCCTGGAGGCAGCCGATGACGCCGGCGACCGCGCCGAGAATGCCGGTCTCCGAGCAGGGCGGCACCGTGCCGTCGGGCGGCGGGTCGGGGAACAGGCAGCGATAAGAGGGACGCGGGGTGCCTGCTTCATCGCTCTCAAAGGCGCGGAAGGTGGTGAGATGGCCATCGAAGGGACCGACGGCTGCAAACACCAGCGGCCGCTCGGCAAGATAGCAGGCATCATTGACAAGGTAGCGCGTGGCAAAGTTGTCGGAGCCGTCGGCGACGATGTCATAATCGCGGATGATGCTGATGGCGTTCTCCGGGACGAGACGCGTGGTGTAGAGGCGCGTCTCGACATTGGGGTTAATGCGCTCGATCGCCTCCGCCGCGCTCCTCGTCTTGAACTTGCCGATGCTCTTCGTCTCGTGCGCGATCTGGCGCTGGAGATTGTCGATGCTGACGCGGTCGTCGTCGATGATGCCGATGGTGCCGATGCCGGCAGCCGCGAGATAGAGCATGAGCGGCGAGCCGAGCCCGCCCGCGCCCACGATCAAGACGCGCGCGGCTTTTAGCTTTTGCTGGCCCTCGCCGCCGATCTCCTTCAGCACGAGGTGGCGCTTGTAGCGTAGGATCTCGTCAGGGGTGAGCATGGACTGAATGTATGTCATCGGGTCCATTTCGTCATTGCCGGGCTTGACCCAGCAATCCATTCCACGGGCGCTTCAGCTCCCCCGAGAGGTAACGGCCTGGATGCCCGGATCAAGTCCGGGCATGACGGCCTCTAATTGTTACTGGCCGGTCGAGCCGAAACCACCCTCGCCGCGCTCAGTATCGCCGAGCGCATCGCTTGCGATAATTTCGACATGAGTCACCGGAGAGACGACGAGCTGGGCGATGCGATCGCCGCGTCGAATGAGGAAAGTCTCGGCGCCGAGATTGATGAGCAGCACCTTAACCTCGCCGCGATAATCGGCGTCGATCGTGCCCGGGCTATTCAGCACCGTGACGCCATGTTTCAGTGCAAGGCCCGAGCGCGGTCTCACTTGCGCCTCGTAGCCCTCAGGCAACTCGATCACGAGCCCTGTCGGCACGAGTGCCCGGTCGCTTGGCTCTAGCTCTGCGGGCGCATCTTCCGGCAGGGCAGCGGTGAGATCGAGCCCCGCGGCGTGCCCTGACTGATACGAGGGAAGCGGCAGGCCCTCGCCGTGGGGAAGGCGGCGGACGCGGACCGTGACGCTCATTCCGCCGCCGGGCGAAGCGCTGCGAGCGCGTCGGCTGCGCGGGCGAGCAGCCGCGCTGCCATCTCGTCCTTGCTCATCGGCGGCCAATCGTCGACGCCCTGCCCGGTCACGAGATGAACTTGCGTGCGGTCGCCGCCCATGGCGCCGGTTCCCGGCCAGACATCGTTGGCGACGATCCAGTCCGCGCCCTTCCTCTTGAGCTTCGACGTGGCGTTCTCGATCAGGTTCTCAGTCTCAGCGGCGAAGCCGATGACGAGGCGCGGGCGCGAAGGGCCGGGCGTTGCAAGGGTCGCGAGAATATCCGGGTTCAGCGTGAGCGTAAGCGTCGCCTCGCTCCCCTGAGTGGGCTTCTTCAGTTTCTGCGGCGCCTCGTCGGAGGGACGCCAATCGGCGATGGCGGCGGCGCAGATGGCGATGTCCGCAGGAAGCGCAGACAGCGTCGCGGCAAGCATCTCGTGGGCGGTGTGGACCTTGACCACGCGCACGCCTTCGGGATCGGGAAGGGTCACAGGCCCGCTTATGAGCGTCACCCTAGCGCAGAGCGCGCGAGCGGCGCGGGCAAGCGCATGGCCCTGCTTGCCGCTGGAGCGGTTAGCGATGTAGCGCACGGGATCGATCGGCTCCTGCGTAGGGCCTGAGGTGATGAGCACGTGCCGGCCCGCTAGTGACGGGCCTTGCGGCTTGAGCGGCATGACCTTCGCCGACGCCGCTCCGCTTTCGCCGAGCAGACCGGCGATGGCCTCGAGGATGGTAGCGGGCTCTGCCATGCGACCGAGGCCATACTCACCGCAGGCCATCTCACCCTCGTCAGGCCCGACGAAGCGGACGCCATCGGCGCGGAGCGTGGCGAGGTTCCTCTGCGTGGCGGGATGATCCCACATGCGCACATTCATGGCGGGCGCCGCGAGCACGCGCTTGTCGGTGGCGAGCAGGACGGCGGTGGCGAGATCATCAGCGAGCCCATGTGCCATCTTGGCGAGCAGATCGGCGGTCGCGGGCGCAACCACGATCAGGTCCGCTTCGCGCGACAGTTGGATATGCCCGATCTCGGCCTCGTCCTTGAGGTCGAACAGATGAGTGAAGGCGCGCTCCCCGCTGAGCACCGAGAAGGAGAGCGGGGTGACGAACTGGGCGCCGCCCTTGGTCAGGATCGCGCGCACGCTAGCGCCCCGCTCCTTCAAGCGGCGCACGAGCTCGAGGCTCTTATAGGCGGCGATGCCGCCGCCGACGATCAGGAGGATGCGTTTGTTCTGCACGTTATGACCACTCCGCGGTGCTGCCCGGCTTTATGCCGGGCATCCACGCTTTGGACCAGATCAAAATCGTGGATGGCCGGGACGAGCGACTATCATCTGGGGTTAATAACCAATCATCAAAAGAGGAGCGTGAGCGCGATCACGACGAGCGCGATCGCCACCACCCAGATGCCGAAGCGGTTCGCCCGGTTCTGCCGGCTTTGCGCCTCGGCGAGCCGCTCCACCGTCTGGTCGTCGAGGTGCAAGCCCTCGTCGATGATGGCGGCGAAGGCATCCGCGGTGCGCTCGGCCTGGCCGAGCAGCTTCGGAATTTCGCCCATGAAGCGGCCGACGCTGACGGCCCCCTCGGCCGCCGCCTCGAGCCGCGCGCCGGGGCCAAGCTCCTTCTCCATCCATTCGCGCACGACGGGCTCGGCAGCGACCCAGATATTGAGATCCGGATCGAGGCTCCGCCCCACCCCCTCGACCACCACCATGGTCTTTTGCAGGAGGAGAAGCTCGGGCCGCGTCTGCATGTCGAACACTTCGGTGTATTGGAAGAGCTGGCCGAGCAGCTGCGCCATCGAGATCTCGCTCGCGGGCCGGTCCATGATCGGCTCGCCGATCGCGCGCAGGGCCTGGGCGAATTGCGCCACCGCATGCTTGCGCGGCACGTAGCCCGCCTCGAAATGCACTTCGGCCACGCGCCGATAGTCGCGGTTCAGGAAGCCGTAGAGGATCTCGGCGAGGAAGCGCCGCTCCTTGGCGCCGAGCCGGCCCATGATGCCGAAATCGACGGCAACGATCCTGCCCTCAGTGTCGACGAAGAGATTGCCGGGATGCATGTCGGCGTGGAAGAAGCCGTCGCGCATGGCGTGGCGGAGGAAGGTCTGCATCAGCCGCGCGCCGAGCGCCTTCAAGTCGTGGCCTGCTCTGCGTAGGGCTTCGTGATCGGCGATGGGGATGGCGTCGATCCATTCGAGCGTCAGCACGCGGCGGGCGCTGCGCGTCCAGTCCACCACAGGCACGCGGAAGCCTTCGTCGTTCTTGCTATTCTCGGCCATCTCCGAGATGGCGGCAGCCTCCATGCGCAAGTCCATCTCGATGGCGACGGATTTGGCGAGTGTGTCGACCACGGCGACGGGCCGCAGGCGCCGCGAGCGCGGGTGGAAGCGCTCGATCATGCGGGCCGCGAAGAAATAAGAGTCGAGGTCGCGCTGGAAGCGCTGTTCGATGCCGGGCCTCAGCACCTTGACGGCGACGGGCTTGAGCGAGCCCTCGAGCCCGCGGACCTTCGCTTTGTGCACCTGTGCGATCGAGGCCGCGGCGACAGAAGGCCCGAACTCGGCGAAAACCTTGTCGATCGGGGCGCCGAGGGCATCCTCGATGGCTTTGCGGGCGTCGGCTTGGGAGAAGGGGGGCAGCCGGTCCTGAAGCGTGGCGAGATCGGCGGCGAGCTCCCGTCCGATGATGTCGTCGCGGATGGCGAGGAACTGGCCCAGCTTGATGTAAGAAGGGCCGAGCGAGGTGAGCGCAGTTGACAGCTTCGTCTCGTTGCCGTCCCCGCTCGCGCCGTTCTTGCGGAGCGGAGCGGTCACGCGGCCGAACAGGGCAAGCGGCGCCGGCAGGTCCCGATCCTCGGGGAAGACACGCGCGCCGGACCAGGCGAGCACGGCGCCCGCTCGCGTCAGTCGCACCATATCGGCGATGGCGTTCATGCCGTGACCTCCCCACTTGCTCCCCCCTCCCCCCTTGTGGGGGAGGGAAGGGAGGGGGGTGAGCCGGGAAGTCTGGCGCTCAGAAATACCCCCCTCCGCGCGCCAAAAAGGCGCGCGTGCTCCCCCACAAGGGGGGAGCGGAATTAGTGCCGGGTTTAACGGGTCAATCATCACAGTCGCCAGGCTGAGTGGATAGCGGCGATCCCGCCGGTCAAATTGCGATAACGCACGCGCTCGAAGCCCGCAGTCTCGATCAGCCGCATGAAAGATTTTTGATCGGGAAACCGCCGGATACTTTCCACCAGATATTGATAGGCGGCGCTTTCGCCAGCAAAGAGACCGCCAAGCACAGGAATCGCGTTGAAGGAATAGGCGTCATAGAGCGTGTCGAGCAGAGGCACCTCGACCGCCGAGAATTCCAGGCACAGGAAGCGACCGCCAGGCTTCAGCACGCGGAAGGCCTCGGCGAGCGCGGCACCGATGTGGGTGACGTTGCGGATGCCGAAGGCGATCGTATAGGCGTCGAAGCTGCGATCGGCGAAGGGCAGGCACTCGGCATTGCCCTGCACGAAGGAAAGGCGGTTCTGCAGCCCCCCTGCCCTCGCCCTCCCCGCCTCCATCATTGCCGCACTGATGTCGCAGATCACGGCACGGGTGTCCGAGCCCGCCGCTTCAAGTGCTTTCCGCGCGATATCGCCGGTGCCGCCCGCGACGTCGAGCAGCGCGTAAGGAACTGCGCTTTTCGGCGGCGCGAGTTGGCTCACGAGATCGCTTTTCCACAGCCGGTGGAGGCCCCCTGACATGAGGTCGTTCATCAGATCGTAGTTGCGGGCGACCCTGGCGAAAACCTCGTTCACCAGGCCCTGTTTGGCACTTTCGGCGACGGAGGCGAAGCCAAAGCTCGTTTTCCGCCTCTCGGGGCCAGCGTTCTCAAGGTCTTCCGACATGGGAAGCGACAATAGCGCAAGGCCCAAGATCAGGCTATTGTTGCACCGCAATGGAACCTCTTTTGCGGTGCGATATCTAATGCCCGAGCTTCCTGAGGTCGAGACGGTGAGACGGGGCCTTGAGCCGATCCTGGTCGGCAACGAATTCGCGCGCGTCGAGCAGAGGCGGAAAGACTTGCGCTTCCCTTTGCCGAAGCACTTTTCCGAGCGACTCGAAGGACGGACAGTCGAGGCGCTCGATCGGCGGGCGAAATATCTGCTCGCGAGACTCGATGATGGCGAGGTGCTGGTCATGCATCTTGGCATGACGGGCCGCTTCGCGATCGACCATGCCAACGGCGCGGCCGCGAAGCCGGGCCGCTTCGCGCACACTCAAGCCGAGCCGCCAAAGCACGAGCATATCGTCTTTCATCTCGGCGACGGCGCAACGATCCGCTACTCGGATGCGCGCCGATTTGGCCTCATGGACCTCGTGCGTGCCGACGGACTTGAGAGCTACACTCTGTTCAAAGGCCTCGGCGTCGAGCCGCTGTCGCCGTCCTTCGCGCCCGAATCGCTCGCGGCCAAGCTCAAGGGCAAGAAGACATCGATCAAGGCGGCGCTCGTCGATCAGAGACTGATCGCCGGGCTTGGCAACATCTATGCATGCGAGGCGCTGTTTCGCGCGCGGATCTCGCCGAAGACGCTTGCGAGTGCGCTCGCCACAAAAACGGGGAAGCCGATAAAAAGGACGAAGGCGCTCGTCGAGGCCGTCAAGACGGTGCTCGAGGACGCCATCAGGGCAGGCGGCTCCTCGCTCAGAGACTACAAGCGCGCCGACGGCTCGCTTGGAGAATTCCAGCACCGATTCAAGGTCTACGGCCGCGAGGGCAAGGCTTGCGCGAGAAAAGGCTGCGGAGGAACCGTACGCCGCATCGTCCAGGGAGGACGGTCGACTTTCTATTGTCCAACCTGTCAACACTAGGGGACTGAAACGATCATGTTCTTGAATGTCTTCACCGCCAACCAACCAGAGCCGGCGACACCCAAACGCGACGGGGCCTATGCCACAATCCTTGTCTCGACCAAAGGCAAGGTCGGGCTCGTCACGCTCAGCCGGCCGGAGGCGCTCAACGCGCTCAATGCCGAGCTGATCGGCGAGGTCAATCGTGCGCTCGACATCTTCGAGGCCGATTCGTCCATCGGGTGCATCGTCATCACCGGCGACGAGAAGGCCTTCGCCGCCGGCGTCGACATCAAGGAGATGCACAAGAAGACGTTCGTCGAGGCCTATGGCAGCGACTTCCTCGCGCCGTTCGACCGCATCTCAACCTGCCGGAAGCCGATTATCGCCGCAGTGGCCGGCTATGCGCTGGGCGGCGGCTGCGAGCTCGCCATGGCCTGCGACATCATCCTCGCCGCCGATACTGCCGTGTTCGGCCAGCCCGAGATCACGCTCGGCATCATGCCCGGCAATGGCGGCACGCAGCGGCTCACCCGCGCCGTCGGCAAGGCCAAGGCCATGGAGCTCTGCCTCACCGGGCGGCGCATGAATGCCGAGGAGGCCGAGCGCTCGAATCTGGTGAGCCGCGTCGTTCCGGCGGCCGAGTTGATGGACGAGGCGATGAAGGTTGCCGACAAGATCGCCAATCTCTCGCAGCACGCGGTGATGATGATCAAAGAGGCGATCAATCGCGGCTTCGCCACCACGCTGGCCGAGGGCAGCCGTTTCGAACGCGGCCAGTTCTATTCTCTGTTCGCGACCGAGGATCAGAAAGAGGGCATGGCCGCCTTCATCGAGAAGCGCAAGCCTCATTTCACGAACCGCTGATCCGGCGGTTTCCCCAGGCAGTTCGCGCCGTCACACCTTGTAGTAGTCGCGGTACCACGCGACGAAGCGATTGACGCCCTCCTTGAGCGGCGTGCTCGGAGTGAATCCCGTCGCCTCTTTTAGCGACTCGACATCGGCGTAGGTCTCCTCGACATCGCCCGGCTGCGCCGGGAGCATCTCGAGCTTGGCCTTCTTGCCCGTTGCCTTCTCGATCAGGGTGATGAAGTCGAGAAGCGCGACAGGGGAATGATTGCCGATATTGTAGATGCGATAGGGAGCAGACGAGGTCGCCGCGTCTGGTGCTTCGGGGCGCCAATCGGGATCAGGCGTCGCGACTTTGTTGAGCGCGCGCAGCACGCCTTCCACCGCATCGTCGACATAGGTGAAATCGCGGGCGTGGTGGCCGTGATTGAAGACCGGAATGGGCTCGCCAGCGAGGAGCTTGCGGGTGAAGATGAAGAGCGACATGTCGGGGCGGCCGAACGGGCCGTAGACGGTGAAGAAACGCAATCCCGTGACGGGAAGATTGAACAGATGCGCGTAGGAATGCGCCATCAGCTCGTTTGCCTTCTTGGTCGCACCATAAAGGCTGAACGGGTGATCGACGTTGTCGCCGACCTTGTAGGGCAGCGCGCGATTGCCGCCATAGACGGAGCTCGATGAGGCATAGACGAGATGCTCGATCCCGTGGTGCCGGCATCCTTCGAGCACATGGAGGAAACCGGCGACATTTGAAGCGATATAGGCATGTGGGTGGTCGAGCGCATAACGGACGCCGGCCTGCGCCGCGAGATGCACGACGCGGCTCGGCTTTTCCTCGGCGAAGGTTGCCTCGACCACTGTCGGATCGTCGACGTCGGCTTTGATAAAACGAAAGGACTTGTGGCGCGTAAGCCGCTCCAGCCGCGCCTCTTTCAGCGATACGTCGTAATAGGGATTGAGATTGTCGAACCCGATCACCTCGTGGCCGCGTGCGATCAGACGTTCGGCCGTGTGGTAGCCGATAAAGCCGGCGGCGCCGGTAACCAAAATTCGCATATGCTCGCTACTGACCTCGGTTCCGACGCTTAGTCCCGCTCAGGTCGCGCCAGAAGAGCCATCGCCGACGGCCTCTGTCAATCGCGCCGGCACCCAGCATTTCGTGCGGTTGACGCTTGAGGTTGCGCTCGGTATAGAGGCGCCCAATCATCCGCTCATTCTTAAGCGCTTTATCCGCCGCGCTCTGTGGCTGGGCGGCGCCTTAGAGGAACAACTCCATGGCGAATACCAAATCGGCAAAGAAAGCCGCTCGTCAGACCATCCGCCGCACCGCGGTCAACAAGGCGCGCAGAAGCCGAGTGCGGAGCGCGGTTCGCAAAGTCGAGGACGCGATTGCCTCCGGCAATAAAGAGGCGGCCCAGGCTGCGCTCAAAGAGGCTGAGCCCATCATCGTCCGCGCGGCGCAGAAGGGCATGAGCCATCGCAAGACTGCGTCTCGCAAGGTGTCTCGGCTCGCCAAACGCGTGGGCGCCTTGGGCGCTCCCTGACGCTCGGACAAGCGCTTCTCCAAAAAAAGCCGCGGCTGTTGCTTTAGAGCAACAAGGAAAACGCGGGCCTGGGCGCGTCTCAAGATGTCAATTCAACGAAGATTTCAACTGCTTGACCTTGGAGTTACCGGAGAGGCGTCGCGAGACGGTTGATCCTGACTTCGCCCGCCAACAAAATTCCTTCAGCGGTTTCGCCTCAAGAACACGGGCTTGCAAGCCGGCCGAGGGGCTGATTAGTCATGAATTTGTCTTATGGCACAGAGGCTTGGAAAAGGCGGCTGAGTGCTCTGTTGATAGCTTATTTTATCAAGCTCAGTCGGCCTTGCATCGCTTGATCAGCGTGGAAGGCATGTGTATAGTTCAATCATCCGAACGGGGCATCCCCCTCCTTCACAATTGAGTATCTTGTGCCTGGTGGTAGCCGGGGCAGGTTCTCTTTGACTCTGGCATAAGGAAGGTGGAAATCTTGTGAGTTGTTGATGCGTAACCTGTGGGTTATCGTGTCATACTCGGGGCCAAGGCCCAACCTATAGTGGGCTGCATCAAATTTGTACTTTCGATGTGTCGAGGTTTTACGGGGAGGAAGGCTTCTATTGGGCGCGAGTGACGGCGATAACGCGGCAGATGAGGTGGATATCGGCTCGGCCTGGGAAGGCCTCGTATCCAAACCTCGCTCGCAGCTTGTCGACGTGCGCACGAGGGCGGAGTGGACCTATGTGGGCATTCCGGATCTCGGGCCTCTCGGAAAGCGGGCTGTTCTCGTCGAGTGGCAGACCTTTCCCGATCAGGCCGTCGATCCGCGCTTTGTCGACCGCTTGGCCGGTGAGCTCAAGGCGCTCGGCGTCCAATTGGATGACGACCTCTATTTCATTTGCCGTTCGGGAAGCCGGAGCATGGCTGCGGCCAAAGCGATGGCGTCGGTGGGGTACCGCAATTGTCACAACGTCGCCTGCGGCTTCGAAGGTCCGCTCGACGATGAGAGGCATCGCGGGACTGTTACAGGTTGGAAGGCGGCGGGCCTTCCCTGGCAACAAGGCTAGGGAAGTACGGCCCGTCGAAGGGACGGTCATGGCTGTCCGCGTCGATCTTGTTGACTGCTCAGGTATGAGGCGTGCGGTGCGTAACGGCGCGAACAATACGAATGGGAAAGAGCAAGAACCGTGGCACAGCAAGAGCAGTGCGCGCCAAGCGAGGCTTGGGCAAAAATCAAAAGCCGGCTCCGCGCAGAACTGGGAGAAGACGTCTTCGCCAGTTGGTTCCGAGGGGTGGAGCTTGACCTGGTGGACGATGAGGTCATTCACCTCACCGTGGCCACTCGCTTCCTCCGCAACTGGCTCAGAACGCACTATTATGAGTCCGTGCTCAGATTGGCGCGGGCCGAGTGGCCAACGGCCGAGCGCGTTGAATTCAGGGTAAGGCAGCCGCATTTCACTAATGACGGGTCAAGCGACCTCGCGCGCCAGAAGCGCATGGCCACGCCTGTCCCCGCTGCTGTGCCTGAGGCCATGCCGCTGCCGATGCCGCTTAGGACCGGCTATGGGGGATTTGAGGGCTCGCCTCTCGACCCGAGGCTTACCTTCGCGAGCTTCGTGACGGGTGCCTCGAACCGCCTCGCTTATGCCGCCGCGCAAGAGGTCGCGGCCGCCTTCTCGACCCCACAAGCTCTGTTCAACCCGTTGTTCCTGCACGGCAATGTGGGTCTCGGCAAGACGCATCTCCTGCACGCCATTTCCTGGGACGTGAAGCAGCGGAGGCCGGAGTCCGAGGTGCTTTACCTCACCGCCGAACGCTTCATGTCGGGCTTCGTACAGGCCTTGCGCGCGCGTGATGCTCTCGCCTTCAAGGAGAAGCTGCGGAAGATCGACATCTTGCTGATCGACGACATGGAATTCCTGCAAGGGCCCACCATCCAGCAGGAGTTTTGCCACACGCTGAACTCGCTGATCGATGGCGGGCGGCAGGTCGTGGTCGCCGCCGATCGCGCCCCGATCCAGCTCGACAAGCTCGACATGCGTATGCGCTCGCGCCTTGGCGGCGGGCTCGTCGCCGAAATCGGCGCCATGGAGTATGAGCTCCGCCACAAGATCCTGGAGAAGCGGGCGCAAGAGGCATCGGCGGAGACGCGCGGGCTCAATGTCTCCGACACCGTGCTCGCCTTCCTCGCCGAGCGGCTCACCGAGAGCGGACGCGAGCTCGAAGGCGCGGTCCACCGTTTGCGCGCGAGCTATCAACTCACCGACGAGCCGGTGACGCTCGAGATCGCCGAGCAGATCGTGCGCGATCTCATGCGCGGCGCAGAGCCCAGGCGCGTGCGCATCGACGACATCCTGCGCACGGTGTCGAAGCACTATGGCGTGAACCGCGGCGACCTCCTCTCGGGGCGGCGCAACCGCTCGATCGTGCGACCGCGCCAGATCGGGATGTATCTCGCCAAGCTGCTCACCTCTCGCTCGCTGCCCGAGATCGGCCGCCGGTTCGGCAATCGCGACCACACCACCGTGCTGCACGCGATCCGCAAGATCGAGCAGCTGATGAATGACGACAATCAGCTCCGCGAGGAGATCGAGCTTTTGAAGCGCTTGCTGCGCGACTAGAGGGAAGGCGCGGCGGGGGCTTGGGGCCTCACCCCAAGGCGTCCCCCGCCCGCTCTTGAGTGAAAGAGGTCCCAAATCGGAGATGGAGGAGCGGTTTTCGCGGCCTCCGCAGGCGGGCGGGGCACTTGAATTGCGGCCCTTATCGCGGCAAGGTCTCTCGACGGGAAGTCTTAGCCTCTTCGCTCGGATCGGCGGCTTAGACCGGAGCTCGACAAGGCTACGGCCTAAGCTTTTCGCACCGGGAGAAAATCAACAAGAATTGGGGTAACGGGCCATGCGGCTCAGCATCGACAAAGCGGGTCTCTCGCGCGCGCTTGCCCATGTGGCAAGCGTGGTCGAGCGGCGGAACACTATTCCCATCCTGTCCAATGTCCTGCTGAGCTCGAGCAATAACGAGCTGAAGTTGACCGCGACCGACCTCGACATGGAGCTGGTCGAGACGGTCTCGGCGCGCGCCAAGGGCGAAGGCTCGACTACCGTTCCCGCCCATATGTTCTACGACATCGTGCGCAAGCTTCCCGAGGGCAACGATATCGAGCTCGTCAAGGACGGCGACCAGGGCCGCCTCGTCATCACCAGCGGGCCGGCGCAATTCTCGCTCCAGACGCTGCCCGCCGACGATTTCCCCGCGCTGAGCGTCGATGATCTCGGCTACAGCTTCTCGCTGCCCGCTTCCGATTTGAAGCGCCTCATCGACAAGACGCGCTTCGCCATCTCCACCGAAGAGACGCGCTATTATCTGAACGGCATCTACCTCCACGCGACCGAAGCTTCGGGCAAGCCGATGCTGCGCGCGGTCGCGACCGACGGTCACAGGCTCGCCCAGGTCGAGCTACCGCTTCCCTCCGGCGCCAAGGGCATGCCGGGCGTGATCGTGCCGCGCAAGACCGTGCTCGAGCTCGCCAAGCTGGTCGAGGACGCCGATGGCGAGGTGCGCGTCGAGCTGTCGCCGTCGAAGATCCGCGTCTCGACCGCGCGCGTGGTGCTGACCTCCAAGCTGATCGACGGCACCTTCCCCGATTATGAGCGCGTCATCCCGCAAGGCAACGACAAGCGCATGGAGGTTGACAACGCCGCCTTCGCGCAGGCCGTCGACCGCGTCTCGACGCTGTCGAGCGACAAGGGCCGCGCGGTGAAGCTCACCATTACCGACGGCAAGCTCACGCTTTCGGTCAACAATCCCGAGAGCGGCAGCGCGACCGAGGAACTTCCCGTCGAGTACGGCTACGACCCGCTCGAGATCGGCTTCAACGCGCGCTATCTGCTCGACATTGCAGGGCAGCTCGAAAGCGGCACGGCGGAGTTCCAGCTCGCCGATCCCGGCTCGCCCACCATGGTGCGTGACGCCAAGGATCAGTCGGCGCTCTACGTGCTCATGCCGATGCGGGTATGAGAGCCTCCCGCAGCGAGCAGGGCGAGATCACGTCATCGGTGCCGAAGACCGCAAACGCGGCCGTGACGCGGCTCTTCGTGGAAGAGCTGAAGCTCACCGATTTCCGCAACTATGCGAGCGTGCGGCTCAGCCTTGGGCCAGAGCCCGTGGTGCTCGTGGGCGATAACGGCTCGGGCAAGACCAATCTGCTCGAGGCGGTATCGCTGCTCGGCCCCGGTCATGGCTTGCGCGGCCGTCCCTATAGCGAGCTCTGCCGCAAAGACGGCGCCGGCGGTTTTGCCGTCGCGGCGAAAGTCGTGTCGCCGCGAGGCGAGGTCGAGATCGGAACGGGGCTGCCCGCTGGCTCGCGTGAGCAGAGCTCGGGGCGGACCGTGCGCATCGCCGGCAAGGACGAGAGCGCGGGGGCGCTCGGAGATTACGTCAAGCTCGTCTGGTTGATTCCGGCGATGGACGGTCTCTTCACTGGCTCTGCGTCCGAGCGGCGGCGCTTCCTCGACCGGCTCCTGGTCACCATCGATCCCAAGATGCGTTCGCCGCTTGGCCGCTACGACCGGGCGATGCGCCAGAGGAACCGGCTGTTTCAAATGCGCGAAGGATCGCGTGCTCTGTTCGAGGGACTCGAGGAGCAGATGGCTGAGGCTGGGGTGGCGATCGCGGCATCGCGTCTCGATGTTCTACACAGGCTCGTAGTGCTGATCGAGCACACGCGCGAAGCCCGGGGGGAGGACACACCCTTCCCCTATGCGGTGCTTTCCCTTCAAGGCATGCTCGAAGAGGCTCTACAGAACCGCTCGGCGACCGAGGTCGAGGACGAGTTTCGCCGCGTGTTGAGCGAGGGACGCGAGCGCGATCGGGCAGCAGCGCGGGCCCTTGAAGGACCGCATTTGAGCGACCTAATAGTGATTCACGGGCCGAAAAATGCCCCTGCCGAGCAGTGCTCCTCAGGGGAGCAGAAGGCGCTTCTGATCGGGCTGATCCTCGCCAAAGCCGAGCTTGTTAAGGATGTCGAGGGCGCCGCCCCGCTCGTCCTCCTGGATGAGGTTGCAGCCCATCTCGACGAAGCCCGGAGAACGGCGCTTTTTGGCGAAATCCTGCGGCTTGGCGCCCAGGCCTGGATGACTGGAACCGACCGCGACCTATTCACCCCAATCGCGCAAGACGCCCAAATCTTGGCAGTGAATTGGGGTAAGATTACAGCCTGATTCCTGCATGCCGGCGGAGGCCCGCCGGCACGCCAACAACCTCTTCCAAGGACCCATGACACCAGCTTCAAAACGCAAAGCCGAAGCCGCGGCGGAATACGGTGCCGAGTTGATCAAAGTGCTCAAAGGCCTCGATGCCGTGCGCAAGAGGCCCGGCATGTATATCGGCGACACCGACGACGGCTCCGGCCTCCACCACATGGTCTACGAGGTGGTCGACAATGCGATCGACGAGGCGCTCGCCGGCTTCTCCGACGAGATCCTGATCACGCTGAACGCCGACGGCTCGGTCACGGTCGAGGACAATGGCCGCGGCATCCCGACCGAGATTCACAAGGGCGAAGGCGTCTCGGCGGCCGAAGTGATCATGACTCAGCTCCATGCCGGCGGGAAGTTCGACCAGGACTCTTACAAGGTGTCGGGCGGCCTGCACGGGGTCGGCGTGTCGGTGGTGAACGCGCTCTCCGCGAAGCTCGAGATGACCATCTGGCGCGGCGGAAACGAGCATTTCATGCGCTTTACCGACGGCGTGCCCGAAGCGCCGCTGAAGGTGGTCGGCAAAGCCGGCGGCAAGACCGGTACGCGCATAGCGTTTGTGCCGTCGCCCAAGACCTTCACCATGGTCGAGTTCGACTATGCCACGCTCGAGCATCGTCTGCGCGAGCTCGCCTTCTTGAATTCGGGCGTCCGCATCGCGCTGTCAGACCATCGCGGCGTGGAGCCGAAGGTCGAGGAGATGAAATATGAAGGGGGCCTTCGCGCCTTCGTCCGCTTCCTTGACCGCACCAAGCATCCGCTGATCAACGAGCCGATCGTGGTCGAGCGCCAGCAGGACAAGATCTTGGTCGAAGCGGCTCTGTGGTGGAACGACAGCTACCACGAGAACGTAATGTGCTTCACCAACAACATCCCGCAGCGCGACGGCGGCACGCATCTGGCCGGCTTCCGCGCGGCGCTCACCCGCACCGTCAACACCTATGCCGCCGAGTCCGGCATTGCCAAGAAGGAGAAGGTGGCGCTGACGGGCGATGACGCACGCGAAGGGCTCACGTGCGTGCTCTCGGTGAAGGTTCCCGACCCGAAATTCTCGAGCCAGACGAAGGACAAGCTCGTCTCCTCGGAAGTGCGGCCCGTGGTCGAGAGCGTGATGGCTGAGGCCCTGTCGCAATGGTTCGAGGAGAATCCGGGCGAGGCGCGCAACATCGTGCAGAAGATCGTGGAGGCGGCGGCCGCACGCGAGGCGGCACGGAAGGCGCGCGAGCTGACGCGGCGCAAGGGCGCGCTCGATGTCGCGTCCCTTCCGGGCAAGCTTGCCGATTGCCAGGAGCGCGATCCGGCAAAATCGGAGCTGTTCCTGGTCGAGGGCGACTCGGCCGGCGGTAGCGCCAAGCAAGCGCGCGACCGTGCCTTCCAGGCGGTTCTGCCCTTGCGCGGCAAGATCCTCAACGTGGAGCGTGCGCGCATCGACAAGATGCTGTCGTCGGCCGAAATCGGCACGCTGATCACGGCGCTCGGCACCGGCATCAGCGATGAGTTCGATCTCTCGAAGCTCCGCTACCACAAGATCATCATCATGACCGACGCCGACGTCGACGGCTCGCATATTCGGACGCTCCTTCTCACCTTCTTCTACCGTCAGATGGCGTCTCTGATCGAGGCCGGGCATCTCTTCATCGCCCAGCCGCCCCTCTACAAGGTGGCGCGCGGCAAGTCCGAACGCTACCTCAAGGACGAAAAGGCGCTCGAAGACTATCTGATCGGCGAGGGTCTCGACGACGCGCTCCTCGTCACCGGAGACAGCGCGCGCCGGGGCGGCGGCGACCTACGCGACATCGTCGAGACCGCGCGCAAGATCGCCGCGATCCTCAAAGGTCTGCACAGCCGCTATCCGCGCTTCATCGTCGAGCAGGCGGCGATCGCCGGCGCGCTCGATGGCAAACGGCTCAAGGACGCCAAGCAGGCGAACGCGGCGGCGACCTACATCGCCAAGCGGCTCGATGCGCTCTCGGAGGAAACAGAAAAAGGGTGGCATGGCGAGGCGCTCCCCGAAGGCGGCCTTCGCTTCTGGCGCGAGCTTCGGGGCGTGATGGAATCGCATCTCATCGACGGGCCGTTCATTGCCTCGGCCGATGCGCTCAAGCTCGACACCTTCGCCCCCCATCTGCAGGAGGTTTACGCCAAGCCCGCAACGTTGAAGCGGAAGGATTCGAGCCTCGTCGTGCATGGGCCGAGCGAGCTGCTCGACGCGGTGATGACGGCAGGGCGCAAGGGTCTCACGCTCCAGCGCTATAAGGGCCTCGGCGAGATGAACCCAGAGCAGCTTTGGGACACGACGCTCGACCTCAACACGCGCACCATGCTCCAAGTGAAGATCAAGGAAGGCGACGAGGCAAACGACATCTTCTCGCGGCTCATGGGTGAGGAGGTCGAGCCGAGGCGCGAGTTCATCCAGGAGAACGCGCTGCAAGTCGCCAATCTCGACGTCTAGCCTTGGGCATCCGCAACCAAGCTCAGACAGACTCGCTCGCCGTCGGTGCAATCGGCGGAGCGAATTGCCGAAAGAGCAAGTCGACGCTGAAGCAGCGTCGGATTGGTGAGCGCGATATGACACGCTGTCGCAAAAAGTGATTTGTCCGCGACCGTCCCCCGGTGCAATTGTCGGTTGACTGAGTAAAGTAACTGGCGGGGCGGCGACGTCAGTGTGGGAGCTCATCTGTCACCACGAGTATTGCTGGGGCACGATTGCTGCCGATCGATCGCCTTGGCATAGCGACGGGACTCCTTCCACCGTCGCGCCGCTTCCGGGCGGCCAGATCGGTCTCCATTTTTCATCGCCGCAGAGTCAGATCGCCGTTCCCCGCCGCCCCAACGATCCCTGGGGCTACATCCGCGCCCTCATCGTCGAAATCCAGGCGAGGTTCCAGGGTGCCGGGACTGTGATCGATGCGGATGGCAGCTTCCGCATCAGGGTGGACGGCCAGGGCTCCGTTTTCATGGACATCCTCGGTGAGACCTACAATCTCGCGCAGGTCCCCTTCGGCGTTTGGCTTCACTTCTCCTTCCGCCACGACGGCATGAACCAGCTCGGGTGGGGCTTCGACAGTTGGGTGCTTCCCGACGGAGGCGGCGGCGGCGCGGGAGGCGGAGGCATTAAGCCCGGCCAGGTGCCGGGGCTCGGCCCGAAAGGGATACTCATCGGCAACAGGATCGGCGCCCCGAGCCAGCATCTCACCGGCGACATCGCGTCGGTCAAGATTTGGCGCAGCAATCCGAACACAATCTCGGACGGGTTCTTGGACAGGCCGTTCACGCCCGGTCTCGCTGACTGCTGGGCCGAGTTCTTCCGCAAGTTGAAGGAGGCCCCGCGCAGGGATCCGGAATGCGCCTATTGGCTCGCGAACTTCGTGCGCGCGTTCCAGGCCAATCTCCTAGCGCAAATCTCGCAGATGAGCGCGGACAAGATCGCTGAATTCAAGGAGATGGGCCGGGAATATGCCGACCTGTGGCGAGCCGGCAAGGTCGGCAGCCCCGAGATGCAGGCGCTCGCCAAGAAAATGCGCGACTGGCTCAAGGCCGAGGGCTTGCTGTCGCTCGACGATCCCGATCTCCTCGCCGAGCTCAACAATCCTTGTCTGAAGAAGCTGATCAAGCTCCTGCCGTCGCTCGATTGCGATCCTGACTTTCAGGCGCTGATCAAAGCGATTCTGGGCATGGAGAACTCAGGCGCAAAGGCGAGTTGACCGAAAATGCCTCCTCCGACAGATGAGCAATTGCAACTGATCAAGGATTTCGAGCCGGTCCTGTTCTTCCACGGCGGCGATGCGACCGTGCCTGCAGAGCGCTTCTTCCCGAGCGATGCCAAGCGCTATCTCGAGCACTGCGCGCTGTGGAAGGCGAGCACTCCCTTCCTGACGCTTGGCGATTGGGAAAACATGCCGGTGGTGGAGGCGAACACGCTCCGCGCGCTGTCGAACGAAGGCGGGGTCTTCCTTGGCAAGGGCCTTCCGAGCGGTCCTTTCGATTTTCTCGAGACGCCACCCGACAAGGAGTGCTTCCTCGACCTGGCGGGCTGGGAAGCTCCTGGGTCGCCGTTTCCCTCTGCCAACCGCTACGCCAATCTCGACCGCATCGCCGATCTTTACAACACCGATACCGACCTCAACGGGAGCAGGTTCTGGTATCACGCCGAGTTCTTCGACGCGGACCGTCTCCGTCCTCTGTTCAATTCAGCGCTCGAAACCGGCGACACCATCATCCATTTCATCGACCTGTTCTCCGGTTCGAACCCGTTTCTCATCGCCCCTGAGCTCATCTGCTACTACCTATTCTATCCCGGCCACGATGAAGGATTGAGTGGCTGTCCCTTTGTCGATCAGGCGAAAGAGTTCGGCAGTTTCGCCGGAGATTGGACATGCGTCTCCATCCTGCTCGATCGCCCTTCGCCAAGCGCGGACCGCGCCCCGAAATGGATCGGACTGTCCAACCGCAATACCGGCATCATCAAAGTCGGCGACAAGGAGGTCCGCACCGGCATGCGGGTACTCCTGTGGAGCGCGGCTGAGGTCTTCCAAGAGACGCATCCTCGTCTCGCGGTGGCGCGGGGAAGCCACGCGCTTTACCTCACGACGGAGCAGCCGTCGGTCGTGGGTCCGCTGACCTCGAACGATCCCACCACCGGGTCTTGCGGACTGTCGGAAGCGCCGGCAGGAGAGATTCCTCCGCTTCCGGACGACGACACTACGGTCGGCGACGTTTTCGGCGTCATCGGAGGCGTTTTCGTCGTGATCGCCAAGATGGTTGCGGGCGCGGGCATCGGAAGTATTCTTGGCCCGCTCGGCGCGGCGGTGGGTGGCATCTCCGGGCTGATCGCCGGGGCTCTCGAGGAATCGAGCGGTCTTGATGTCGTCGGAGTAGCCCCGGCGGGACCTTCAAGCCCCACAGTCGATACCGTCAACACGTCGAGCGGCAAGGTCGTGCACCCGAAGGGCATGCGGCCGCCCGACGTCGACCAGAGCCGCTCAAATGACTGGCAGAGCGAGGACAATCACATTATCGACGGCCGGCGCTACGACTCGACCGTCGATCGCGAAGTGCAAATTCTCTGGCCCGGCGATCCTATGTACAAGGGCTATACCGGTCGCTGGGGCCCGCGCATGGAAAGCGATCCGCAGACACGCCGCGCCGGCATGCGCTTCCCGAATTTCTGGCTGCTTTTCTTCGACGCATTGGTGCGGAACGCCCATCCTTCTTTTGTGGAATTCCTGACCGTCGGCAGCGGCACCTGGACCGTTCCCACCGATTGGAACAACATGAACAACAGCATCGAGTGCCTTGGCGCCGGCGCCGGCGGGACGGGCGCTCGGACCGACAACAATGTCGGGGGCTCGGGTGGCGGCGGTGGCGCCTATGCCAAGAGCGTCAATCTGAACCTGACCCCCGGCGCTTCAGTCTCGTACACCGTCGGCGCTGGCAGCGTCGCCGGAACGGCAGCAGTTGGCGACACGAGCAACGCGGCGGCTGGCGGAGATACATGGTTCAACAGCGCGTCCTTCCCCGCAACGGGAGATGCCTGTGGCGCGAGGGGCGCCAGCGCTCACGTCGGCAAGGCGGCTGGAACCGCGGGTCAGGCCGCAAGCTCCTATAGCACCGGTCCAGGTGCGGTCACCCGCAGTGGCGGAGACGGCGGATCTGGGGGTGGCGCTGGCGTTGCCGCGGGCGGCGGCGGCGGTGGCGCTGCTGGACCTAATGGAGACGGCGGCTCCGGAGCCGCCGCTTCGGATGCAACGCCGGGCAATGGGGGCACCGGCGACTCCGGCACTACGCCCTCTGGCGCGAACGGCACTGAGTGGGATGCTGCCCACGGCTCGGGCGGAGGCGGAAATGGCGGGGCCCAGGCAGTCGGCGGCAACGGTGGCATGTTTGGCGCCGGCGGCGGCGGCGGCGGCTATGTCAGCGCCGGCGTGGGGCGCGATGGCGGCAAGGGCGCCGACGGACTCATCGTCATCACCTACACGCCGTGACCTCGCGGCTGATGGGCGAGGAGGTCGAGCCGAGGCGCGAGTTCATCCAAGAGAACGCGCTGCAAGTTGCCAATCTCGACGTCTAGCTACTCAGTGGAGTCCAACGTCTGATTGTTCAGATTCGATTGGCTGCCGAGCAAGACGGAAGGTAGTGCCAATCTTTCTCCGCGCCGATTGCAACGAGTCGCGATACGCATCGGCTGCCAAGCTTAAGCTCTCTGGCACTAGCGCTTGATTTACGGCTTCCAACGTCCATTCCTTATTTTCCTGCTTGGCCAACGCATACACAACTGCATAGCCGACGCGACGCTGGATCGTCTCCTCAGAAAGTTGCTTCGCAAGTTGACGAAGCTGCTCGATGTCGGGCGCGCTAGCATACTCCCGTTCTAACTGAGCCGCCATTTCGCGCACCGCTGGATATAGCATGTTTATGAATAGCTGCCCATTCGCGTAGTATCGCCCAGCGCGACCCCTCATCTCCTTTTCTGCAACTTCCGCCTCAGTCCAAACAGGAATGATCTCGGGCGCTCGTTCCCTATTTTTCCACAAATCCGCTCTTCGCGCTCCCTCAGGCATCTCAGTAAGGTCAATGTGATGATGAGCATTGTTCGCAGAAGGTCGCTGCGTCGCGGCATGCGATGACGTTACTGCCGTGCCGTTGCCCGACCCCAGTGAGATTTGCCCGTTAGCGTCAGTGCGTGGCGTAACGCGCTTGACGCGGAGCTCATCAAGAAGTCGTTGCAACTCCGAGCGAATGGCATCAGTGGAAGGACTGTCTGGTGCAAAAAGCCGTATTAAATCGATAAGCCATTTGGGGCGGTATTTCGCAACAAGCTGCGCGTAATCCGTCACGTGCACCTGTGATTGCTCTCCGTGCACGCGTCGTATGAATTGCCTATATCCTTCGGGCCTTACGGCACTATTGCCTGGTAGTTCGATATGAATCGAAATATGGCGTGCGCCAAAAGGGATTCCGAACAACGGCGCGTCGATGGTCCAGGCGCGCCCCTTACGCACATCATACATCTCGTCTTTATATACGATGGCGCATAAACTCACGTCGCTCTGCAACCCTCCACTTACCGATTTGTTGTGGCTAGGTGATCGTTCGTAGGGTGCATCGTAAACATAGTGCACAACAATGCCGTCCTCGGTAATCACTGACTCGGCTCGTTCGAAGACTCCCGCTTCGCCACGGGCGGCCAACGTTCCAAATTTGCGGGTGCCATCCCCAAGTTTGTGAGTGCCGCGACTCAAGATCGTAAGCGTGCCGGCAGGAAGTCTGTAGAATCGATGATAGAGATAATTTGCGAGCCACTGCGTGTCTGAGGGTGGATCACCATCAAAAGGGTCCCGAGCTGTGTCTTGATCGGCGTGATTTCCGAGGAGTATTACCTCAGTCCAATCATAAGTGAGGTCGAAACCGTCGGCTCGTGCTAGATCGGTTACATCGATTACTTCTAGATAGCTGCCGTCTTCGCTTCGGCGGCGAAGCCGCCCATACACTCCCTTGCGCTGGCAGAGGATTACTTCGTGTACAAGCCCGCCCTTGCATGATCGGTATCGGAGTCCCAATCGATTGGACGGCAGGGAAGCCACTTTTGCACCCATCCCAAAATTGTCGTCCAAACCGAGGTTCTTTTGGATTGAAGCTGCGAGATCACACATCTGGTAGACTTCTTCGCCGTCCATTCCTGGGCCAGTATTCCAAATCGCAAGTTTTGGAACGCCGTCGAAAGCTCTCACACTGAAAATGACATATCGCTGCGACTCGGGTGCGAGGTTGGCGGCTTCTAGAGCATTCATCATCAACTCACGAAGCATCATGGTCTTCGGGCATCGCTCGATCGTGCTGGCGATTAGGAATGCTCGATCACTAATTTGGATAGGAGAGACTTCGTCCGACACCCTGCACCTCCCTCACTAGGCTACACCCCGCCGTCGGTGCAACTTTCGGGTCCTGGCCCACGGAATACTAGCAAAACGGGTGCGGGGAGTCAGGCCAAGGTGCGTCAATCCTTTAACATTGTGTCAATCCGGAACGCCTAGGCTTCGGCCAGAGCTTTCGCGTGGGGCGCGCGCTACCGCCGGGCATCGGCGCGAGGGCGCTCCTCGTTTGTCGAAAAAGGCGGGTAGACCATGGACGGCGCGCGGCGGAGCGCAAGGCCGGGCGGCAAGGGTCAGCGCCGCATCGAGCCGGTCTTCGGGTCGCGCCGCGGGGCGCCCCCACGTAAGCGCTCTCCCGCCCGCGTTACCCGGCGCTCGAGGCGGCGGCTCAAGCGCGTCGTCGCCAAGCACCCCCTCCTCTACAAGGCGATCCGCTTCACTTTGCTTGCGGCGATCTGGGGCACGATCGTGGTCGGACTCGCGATGGTCTATTTCATCTCGAGCGTGCCAGACCCCATCATCGCCGCGCTCGACGACCGGCCGCCCAACGTCACCATCCTCGCCGAGGACGGCACGGTGCTCGCCGAGCGGGGCTTGCGCCGGGGTCACGTCAGGCTCGACGTGCTCCCGCCCTACCTCACCAAGGCGGTGATCGCGACCGAGGATCGCCGCTTCTATTCGCATTGGGGCATCGACCCGATCGGCCTCATTCGTGCGAGCTTCCGCAACGCGCGCGCCGGCACAGTGGTCGAGGGCGGCTCGACCATCACTCAGCAGCTCGCCAAGAATCTGTTCCTCTCGCCCAAGCGCACCATCCTGCGCAAGCTGGAAGAGGTGGTGTACGCCATCTGGCTCGAGCAGCGCTTCAACAAGGACGAGATCCTCGAGCTCTACCTTAATCGCGTCTATTTCGGCGGCGGGACTTACGGCATCGAGGCCGCTTCGCGACACTATTTCGGCAAGTCGGCGCGCTACGTGACGCTGTCTCAGGCCGCTCTGCTCGCCGGTCTGCTCAAGGCGCCGTCCAAATACTCTCCCACCCATAGCGTGAAGCTCGCTTCAGCGAGAGTCGACGAGGTGCTGGAGAACATGGTCGAGGCCGGCTACCTCAAGCCGGACGAGGCGCGCGCGGCGAGCCAGCAGCCGCTCAAGCTGTCGGCCAAGGGGGACGATACCGGCTACCCTTACGTCGTCGATTGGGTGGCAGATCTGCTTCCCGAATTCGTCGACGACAAGGACAGCGACCTGATCGTCGACACGACGATCGATGCCGGACTGCAGCGCCAGGCGCAAGCCTCGCTCCGTCAGATCCTCGACGAGAAGGGGGGCGAAGTCGATGCAAGCGAAGGGTCGGTCGTGGTGCTCGACCCGCAAGGCGGCGTGAAGGCTCTCGTCGGCGGGCGCTCCTACTCGACGAGCCCGTTCGACCGTGCGCTCAGGGCCCAGCGCCAGCCGGGCTCTGCCTTCAAGCCGTTCGTCTATCTTGCGGCACTCGAGAGCGGCTACACGCCAGACTCACGCGTCTATGACGGGCCGACCACGGTGGCGGGCTGGTCGCCGAGGAATCATAGCGGCATCTATCATGGCGAGGTTTCCCTCAGGGATGCCCTCACCTATTCGCTCAACACAGTGGCAGCGAGGCTCGGGGCAGAGGTCGGCGCCTGGCGGGTGGTGCGGACGGCGAAGCGGCTCGGCATCCATTCCAAGCTGCACCACAACCCGTCGATCGCGCTCGGCACGGCAGAAGTCAATCTGCTCGAGCTCACGAGCGCCTATGCGCCCTTCGCCAACGGCGGTCAGGGGGTGATGCCTCACATCATTCAGAGGGTGCGAAACGGCGACGGTAAGGTGCTCTATCAGCGCCAGCGCTCGACCACGGGCCAGGTGGTCGCTCTCACCTATGTGGGAGAGATGAACGACATGCTGAACACGGTCGTCGTGCGCGGCACGGGCAGGCGCGCAGGAATCCCGGGACAGATCGCGGCGGGCAAGACCGGCACGACGCAGAATTCGCGCGATGCCTGGTTCATCGGCTACACCGCCTATTACGTCGGCGGGGTGTGGATCGGCAACGACGACGGCTCGCCCATGCAGAAGAACGTCGTGGGCGGCTTGTTGCCGGCCATGGTCTGGCACGACGTCATGCTCTACGCCCATCAGAACAAGCCGACGCTCGCGCTGCCCGGTACGCAGCCGACAGGCTTCCAAGGGGTGGCGGCGCGGCTTCCCTGGTCAGCCCCCGAGGCCACAAGCGGCGGTGAGACCTCAGACGAGCCGCTCTATCGCCGCGTCATCAATATTTTCGGCGGCGGAGGCGACGGGTGAACGTTATCCACCCTGACCGTCATCACCGGGCTTGACCCGGCGATCCAGGGCCACTCGTTCCTTGCCTCTTGCTCCTGGATGCCCGGCTCAAGGCCGGGCATGACGATTCAATGCAAAAGGGTCGTGGGTCATTCGATGCTGCGCTTCGGCGAATAGCCGCGGGAAGAGAGCAGCATCCCCTCGGCGCCGTAGCGATGCAGGCTCGCGCCGTGCTTCCTGAGCCAGGTCCTCGCTTCCTCATGCCGCGGCATGGTGCGCTCGACGAGACCCCAGAATCTCGGCCCATGATTCATGTGGCCAAGATGCGCCACCTCGTGCGCGGCGAGATAATCGAGCACGAAGGGCGGCGCGAGTACGAGCCGCCAGGAGAAGGACAGTGCGCCCGACGTCGAGCATGAGCCCCAGCGTGTGGTCTGGTCGCGCACATAGATGCGCTTCGGCGAAAGATCGAGGCGCCGCGCGTGTACCTCGACGCGTGTCTTGAGATCGAGATGCGCCTGGCGCTTTAGCCAGTCGAGCAGACGGCGCGGCGCATGCTCCTCTTCGCCCGTAACGTGAAGTCGCGGCAGCCGGCGCACCGACACATGCGCGCCCTCAGGCCAGGCGGGAGCGGCTTTGGCATCCTCCGGCTCCTCGATCCACACGACGCCACGCCGCCGCACGAAGCCCGCGAAGCGGAGCGCGTGCGCATAGCCGCGCAGCGGCACGATGGCTCCATGGGTGAACGGCACGGGCTCAGAGAGGCCGGCGACCCGCTCCTTCAGCCAATCGAGATGGCGGGAAAGAAACTCATCGGCGTCGGCGAAGCTCGAATAGACGGGCATGGTCAGAACGGCACCACGGCGCGCTTCGCTCACTTGGAGGCTGAACCTTCGGGCGCGCGCGCTCCGCCTGAGCAGAATGGGAATACCAAGCCCGCGGACCTTGACCTCGATAGTCTCGCCGCGACCAAAATTGAGTCGCTTAAGCATAGTTACGCTCCCTACTGCCGACCGGTGCCCTCGAATCGGCGGTCAGTACAGTAGCACAGTGATTTCAGGGAATGCGCGCCTGTGATTTAGGCAGCGAGGCCGAAGGCCCTCGCCAAAATTCCCCTACGGCGTTGATGTGTCTTGATAAAATTGTGGATTCGCGGGGCTATTTCCGCGCGGAAACGTGATCCATTGAAGACGCCGTAATGGCCGACCCCCGGCTGAACGTAGTGCTCGCGCATGGAGGAACCGAGGTTTTTGCACAAAATTTGTGCAGCATAGGTCTGGCCCAGCCCAGAGATATCGTCCTTCTCCCCCTCCACGGTCATGAGCCCCACTCTTTCAATCTGACCTGGATCAACCAGAGTATTGCGGTGCACCATAACCCCCTTGGGGAGCTTGTGCTCGAGAAAGACCGTCTCGATGGTCTGGAGATAATACTCGGCGGTCAAGTCCATCACCGCAAGGAACTCGTCGTAGAACTCGCGATGCTTGTCGGCGGAATCGCCGTCACCGCGAATGAGATTTTGGAACAACTCGCGATGAGCCGTGATGTGACGGTCCAAATTCATCCCCATGAAGCCGCTGAGCTGGAGGAAGCCCGGATAGACGAGACGCATCATGCCGGGATAGGGCCATGGCACCTGGGTGATCACGTTATGGCGGAACCAGTTTAGGGTGCGCCCTTTGGCGAACTCGTTGACTGCTGTGGGACTCTCGCGCGCATCGATCGGACCGGCCATCAGGATCATCGAACGCGGCACGTAAGGATCGTTCATGGCCTCCATCAGCGACACGGCGGCAAACACCGGGACGGTCGGCTGGCAGACGCCCATCACATGCACGTTCCCACGAAAGAACATAAGAAAATCAATGATATAGTCGATATAAGTGTCGAGATCGAAAGGACCGGCTGCGCGCGGCACGAAGCGCGCATCCTGCCATTCGGCCACGTAGACGTCGTGGTCGGGAAGGAGGTCGCGCACAGTGCCGCGGAGCAGCGTGGGGTAATGGCCTGCGAGCGGGGCAACGATCAGAAGCTTCGGGTCGCGGCGCTTCCGCCAAATCGACACGTCACGCTCGAAATGGATGAGATTGCAGAACGGCTTCGAAACTAAGACGCGCTCGTGCACGGCGACCTTGCGGCCACCGGCCTCGACGTTCTTGATGCCCCATTCCGGCTTGCGATAGCGGCGCGTGGTTCGCTCGAACAGCTCGAGCGCCGCCGCCGCACTCCGGCCAAGCGGCGTGTAAGCCGCCGGATTGAGCGGGTTGCGGAATAGCATCCGATAGGCGTCGGCCGCGGCCCGCGCAGGAGTCAAAGCAGCCTGGTTCAGCTCATACAGATGGTAAAGCACGGATCGACCTCCCGCTTACGATACACCGAGATGCTGCATCGCGGAATCAGATGGTGATTCTATGCTGCAATGCAACGACAGTTTGACGCGGGAGGCGTCAGAGCACGCGGCTAAAGGTAGCGCCGTAAAGTTTCAGCCATTTGCGCGGGCGGGGTACCAAAATTAAAATGTGTAACATACTCGCCATTCTTATCCATTAGATAGAGAAACGTCGAATGGTCTACACTATAGTTGTTCTTGTTGTCTTGGCCATTGGCGTAGAATTTCGAGTACGACACGCGATATGCCTTAGCAGCCTTGGCCACTTGCTCAGGCGATCCCGTCAGGCCGACAAGACTTGGGCTGAAATTCTTGACATAAGCCCCGATCACTTCAGGCGTGTCGCGCTCTGGATCGAGGCTAATAAACACGGGGACGATTTCGGATGCCTTGGGCCCCAGATCGTCGAGAGCCTGAGACATGACTTGCAACTCGGCAGGGCAGACGTCGGGGCAATGGGTGTAGCCAAAGAAGACGAGCATATAGCGGCCGCGGAAGTCCTTGTCGGTGACCTGCTTGCCAGTCTGGTCGACGAGGGTGAAGGGGCCGCCGATCAGCGCTTTGCCCGAGGTCTCGACCGCAGGAAGTTGCGTGCCTCTGGTGAGGACGAGCAGAGCCGCGCCCCCCAGCGCGCCGATGAGGAATCCGAGGAGAACGATGATGACGAGACGGCTTCGCATCACTCACCCAACTGCAGCAGCGTTCCGTTGACCCGGGCGCTGGCGAGGAAGCGGCTGAAGATGAGATAGCCGGCAAGCAGGTAGACGGCGTTGAGCGAGAGCGCCCACCACAGCTCTCTCACGTCGAAGACGTGGTGCAGCAGGATCGAACGCATGCCTTCGAACACATGGGTCGGCGGAAGAGCGAGCGCGACGACCTGCAGCCAGTGGGGCAGAACGGCGACCGGATAATAGACGCAGCAGAGCGGCAGAAGCACGAAGGCGAGCGACCAGGCGAGTTCCTCGGCGCCGAGGCCATAGCGCAAAATGACGCCGGCCGAGATCAGCCCGAGCGACCAGCTCGTCAGCACCAGCACGGCGAAGAAGGCGGCGAGCGCGAAACCGAGATCGAGCAAGTTGAAGCCGAAAATCAAATAAGCGGCGACGGCGACCGGCACCATGCTGACGCTCAGGCGGATCACGCTCCACAGGCAAAGCGCGGCCACAAGCTCGTAAGGCCGCAGCGGGCTCGTCAGCAAATTGCCGAGATTGCGCGACCACATCTCCTCGATGAAAGTCGTTGAGAATCCGATCTTCGAGCGAAACAGGATGTCCCAGAGCAGAACCGAGCCGATCAGCACGCCAGCCCCTTGCGCGAGCGGGCTCGAGGTGCCGGCGAGATATTTCTGCAGGAACCCCCAGGTGAGCATCTGCAGGAAGGGCCAGTAGATCAGCTCGACCAGCCTGACGCCCGAGCTGCGCAGAAGATAGATGTAGCGGCGGACGAGCGCGCCGATGCGGCGGACACTTGCGGCAAGGCCGGTCGGCGGCAGGAGGATGGGATCCGCTCCGCCGTCGTGTGCTTCGACCAGACTCATGATGCTTTCCTCGCGGGCGGCATGCCGTCATCCGCAGTCTCGCGGCCTTGCCGGCTGCGCCTACGAACCACGTCGAGGAACACATCTTCAAGCGTCTTGCGTCCGTAAGTCGCAATGAGAGCGCGCGGGGTCTCGTCCTCGATGATGCGGCCCTGGTCGAGCACGATGACGCGATCGGCCAGGCGCTCGACCTCTGCCATGTTGTGCGAGGCGAGCAGAAGCGTGGCGCCGCGATTCTGGGCGTAGTCTCTGAGCTTCCGCCTGATCCAGTCGGCGGTGTCGGGATCGAGCGAAGCCGTCGGCTCATCGAGCAGAAGAAGCTCGGGTGCATTGAGAAAGGCCTTGGCCAGCCCCACACGCGTCTTCTGCCCAGCCGAGAGCTTGCCCGTATCGCGGTCGAGCATCGACTCGATCTGCAGATCGTGCGCCACATAGGCGATGCGCTCGCTCGCGTTGGCGATGCCGTAGAGCCGCGCATAGACGGCAAGGTTCTGATTAACGGTAAGCCTGGACGGGAGATCGACGTAAGGGCTCTGGAAATTGAGCCGATGGGCGACGAGGCCCCGCTCCTTGCTCATATCGGCGCCGAATACTCTCACCTCGCCCGAGGTCGGCACAATGAGCCCAAGCAGCATGGCGATGGTCGTGGTCTTGCCGGCGCCGTTACCGCCGAGCAGGGCGACCGTGGTCGCGGGCTTCAGCGTAAAGCTGATATGATCGACCGCCGTGACCGTCCCATAAATCTTGGTCAGATCGCGCACGGCAACAGGGACGCCGGCTTCCGAGAGCGTCGCGCGAGGCTTTTCGCCCGAATTCACCACTCTCTCGTCCATGACCTTGCGCTGCGCGTCCGCTTTGTCGGAATTATGGCCCGTCGCCACGTGTTAGACTTCACCTATGGCTGCCCCCGACAAGAGTTCAAACCACCCGCCGCGCCAGCGCTCCTGACCCGCCGAGAGCGGGCGAGACCCGGCTCCGACTCCAGACCATCGTGCGCTTGCGCTGGCTCGCGGTGCTCGGCCAGAGCCTGACCGTGATCGGCGCCTATTGGGTGATCGGCATCGACTTGCCGATTGGCTGGTGCCTTGCGGTGATCGCACTCGCGGCCTGGCTCAACGTCGTCTTGCGCATCCGCTATCCGGCAAGCCAGCGGCTCCGGTCGAGCTACGCCTTCATGATGCTCGGCTTCGACATTCTCCAACTGAGCGCGCTGCTGTATCTCACCGGCGGGCTCGAGAACCCCTTCGCTTTCCTGCTCATCGCTCCGGTCGCGGTGTCAGCCTCGACCTTGCGTCTCCGCGTCACCGCTGCGCTTGGCGTCATGGCCATCACCGCTGCGACTGTGCTTACGAGCTTCCACCACCCGCTCCCCTGGTTCCATCACTCGGACCTTCTCCTCCCCTTCCCCTACGTCATGGGGATGTGGGCGGCGCTCGTCTCGAGCATCCTGTTCATCGGCTTCTATTCCTGGCGAACGGCAGAGGAGGCGCGGCGCATGTCCGAGGCGCTGGCAGCGGCCGAGATGGTGCTCGCGCGCGAGCAGAAGCTCTCTGCGCTCGACGGGCTCGCCGCCGCCGCGGCGCATGGCCTCGGCACGCCGCTCGCCACCATCGCCGTGGTCACCAAGGAGCTGATACGCGATGCGAGGTCCACCGATCCCCATTACGAGGATGTTCTCCTGCTGCGGGCCCAGGCCGAACGCTGCCGCGACATCCTGGCTGAGCTTGCCGCGCGCGGCGAGCAGATCGACATCATCGTGTCGCGGCTGCCGGTGAGCTCTCTCATCGAGGAGGTGGTTGCGCCGCACCGGCTCGTCGCCGTGCCGATCGAGGTGAGGACCGGGCCTGCTTCGGCTGCCACAGCAGGGGGCTCTCCAGCGACTGAGCCCGTAACCGAGCGCAACCCCGGCGTCCTTTATGGGCTTGGCAATCTCTTGGAGAATGCCGTCGACTTCGCCAACACCAAGGTCGAGGTCGATGCAACCTGGTCGGAGGATGAGGTCAAGATCGTCATCGCCGACGACGGCTCCGGCTTTCCGCCTTACGTGCTCGAGCAGCTCGGCGAGCCGTTCGTCACCACGCGGCCGGCAGACGGCTTCCAACAGGAGGCGCCCGACGAGCATATCGGCATGGGGCTTGGCTTCTTCATCGCCAAGACGCTGCTCGAGCGCTCGGGCGCGACACTCGCTCTGGCCAATCGCCCAGCGCCTCAGGAAGGCGCCGTCGTCACGGTGATGTGGCCGAGGTCGAGATTCGAGCGGGCGCCCGATGCCGAGAAGGCGAAACTCGCGCCAGAGCCTGTGGCACTTTAGCCTTCTCAGAAAGGCCCGGTTTTCCGGCCTTTGCCGTCCTTGTAGGCACATTACGAGCAGTTCATTTCACTCTCGACTTATACTTTGGTACCCTTGCTCAGCGTCACAAAGCCTATTAGCCCTTAGCCAACCGCGAGCGCTCGCACGAGGAATCATTCCGTCATTTCGACGTTTATGTCTTCAGGGTTGGGCAGGAGCAGCAGCAGCAGGAGCTCGGACATGGAAGCTCATCAGGCCGTCGCCGTAGAGGGCGCGCGTATTCCCCACGAGAACACTCTTCTCATCGTCGATGATGATCGCGCCTTCCTCGCGCGACTCGCGCGCGCCATGGAGACGCGCGGGTTCGAGGTCGAGGCGGCGGCCTCGGTGGAGGAGGGATTGGCCTCCCTCAGGCGGCGACCGCCTGCCTTCGCCGTGGTGGACATGCGGCTCGAGGACGGCAACGGCATCGACGTCATCGCGGCGCTCAAGGGCGTGCGGCCCGAGGCCCGAGCCGTGGTGCTGACGGGATACGGCAATATCGCCACGGCCGTCACCGCGGTGAAGCTCGGCGCCGTCGACTATCTCGCCAAGCCGGCCGATGCCGATGATGTTTACAACGCGCTCGTCGCATCCACGACGGCGAAGGCGATACCACCGGAGAATCCGATGTCGGCCGATCGCGTGCGCTGGGAGCACATCCAGCGGGTCTATGAGCTGTGCAACCGCAATGTCTCGGAGACGGCGCGGCGGCTCAACATGCATCGGCGCACGCTGCAGCGCATCCTGGCCAAGCGCGCCCCGAAATAAGCGGTCCCACCCCGGTTTTTGTCATCGCCCGGCTTGACCGGGCGACCCAGTAATCGCTTTCGTGCGTAATCGTCGAAGGCCCAGGCTGGATGCCCGCTTTCGCGGGCATGACGGTGAATGGCTTACATCTCCAAACCGCTGCCGGGATCGAGGTGGCGCTGGAGCCTAAGTGCGGCGGCGCGAGCGAAGATGAGCGTCATGGCCTTGCGGCGCGCGGCCGACAGCCGTTCCTCGAGGCCTTCGCGCACGAGCTCGGCGCCATAGCGGTCGGCGAGGATGAGCCCAGCGTCTTCGGGAATCACCTCGCGCGGGAAATCGGCGGCGACGGCGAAATAGAGCCTGTCACAGAAATCGAGATAGTCCTGCCATTTGGCATCGCTGCGGTAGTCGAGCAGGCAGGACTTGATCTCGACGATGAGCACGTCGCCTGAGGCCGATAGTCCCACTACGTCGGCACGGCGGCCATTGGCGAGCGGCAGTTCGGTGACGACCGAATGACCGAGGGTGCGGAAGGCGCGACAGACGCCCCGCTGAAGCTCGGCTGCGACTTCAGACTGGCGCCCGTCGAGGCAAACGACCGCATCATCCTTCCTGGCGGTGGCTTCCCTCATCGTGGAACTCCAAAGAGAATCAAACTGCGCTCACTAAGTTTTGATGCATGGTTCCTCATTTCATGAGGCGGAACAAGCTGGTAAATCTGGCGTTCAAAGTGCTTAGGCGAACTTGGCCCGGAACTCCTGGGCTTTTTCACACCACAGGCCGACCGGGAGCCAATAAATGAGTTTAAGCACTGTCAGAGTGGCCACGCCCCAGCCAAGTCCGGAAGCCGATTTTCTCTCGCTCAAGATGCGCCTCATGGAGACGCGGGCGCTGTCGAGCGAGCTTGCGCGTCCCTTGAGCGACGAGGATCAGGTCGTCCAGGCAATGGACGACGCGAGCCCGACCAAATGGCACCTCGCGCACACCACCTGGTTCTTCGAGGCCTTCATCCTGAAGCGCTTTCTTCCGGGGTATCAGGTGTTCGACGAGCGCTTCGAATATTGCTTCAACTCCTATTACGAGAGCGTTGGGCCACGTCATCCGCGGCCCAAGCGCGGCCTCCTCACGCGCCCGTCGGGCGATGAGGTGCGCGCCTATCGCGCCTTCGTCGACGAAGCGCTCGGCCGCTTGTTCGAGCGCGATCTGGCGCCTGAGGCTGTCGAACTCGTCGAGCTCGGCATCAATCACGAGCAGCAGCATCAGGAGCTCCTCCTCACCGATATTTTGAGCCTGTTTGCTGCTGAGCCGCTCAAGCCGGCTTACCGCCAGGCCAGCCCCGGAATCGCGCTTGGCGAAGCAGCGCCGCTCGAGTTCGTGTCATTCGCTGGCGGCATCTACGAGGTCGGCCACCATGGCGAAAGCTTCGCCTACGACAATGAGGGGCCGGCGCATGAGGAGCTCATTCGCCCGTTCAAACTGGCATCGCGCCTCGTCACCAACGCCGAGTGGATCGAGTTCATCGAGGATGGCGGCTATGAGACGCCCGTGCTCTGGCTTGCTGACGGCTGGAACACCGTGCGCAGCCAAGGGTGGGAAGGTCCGCTCTATTTCGAAGAGGGCGACGGCGGCTTTTTCCAGATGAGTTTGCTCGGCTTCCGTCCGGTCGATCTCGCCTCGCCGGTCACTCACGTGAGCTATTACGAGGCCGATGCCTTTGCCCGCTGGGCCGGATACCGGCTTCCTACCGAGTTTGAGTGGGAGATCGCGGCAGCTGGCGGGCCGGTCGAAGGTCGCACGCTCGGCAAGGGACATTTGCGCGCCATGCCGGCAAAGGATGGCATCGGCCTCCAGCAGATGTTCGGCGATGCGTGGGAGTGGACGGGGAGCGCGTATCTCCCCTACCCCGGCTTCAAGGCCGCGGCCGGCGCCGTCGGCGAGTACAACGGCAAGTTCATGTGCAATCAGTTCGTGCTCAGGGGCGGCTCGTGCGTGACGCCAGAGGGCCATGTGCGGCGGACCTATCGCAATTTCTTCTATCCCCATCAGCGCTGGCAGTTCATGGGCCTGCGCCTGGCCAGCGAGGCGTGATGGACGGTGAAGTCGCGTTTCAGCTCCCGGACGGGTCGACCGTTCCGGTAGAGAGCGAACGGGCGAAGCGTGCGCCTAGGGCGGACGAGTTTGCCCTGGCGGTGCTCGCGGGCTTCACGAGCCCCAAGCGCTCCATCCCTTGCCGCTTCTTCTATGACGCGATCGGCTCCGAGCTGTTCGAGGAGATCGCGAAGCTCGAAGAATATTACCCGACACGGGTCGAGGCTGCGTTACTCGAAGCTCATGGCGCGGAGATCGCAGAGCTGGTCGGCCCTTCGCGCGTGCTGATCGAGTTCGGCTCGGGGTCCTCCCGCAAGACGAGCCTCCTGATGGGCGCGCTCCTCAACATGCCCGCCTATATCCCCATCGATATTTCGGCCGAGAGCCTACAGGAAGCAGCCGCGTGGCTATTGGAGCAACACCCTGGCCTCACCATCCTGCCGCTCATCGCCGACTTCACCAAGACGCGCACGCTGCCTCAGATCGCGCAGCGAAAGAGACGGCTCGGCTTTTTCTCCGGCTCGACCATCGGCAATCTCACCCAGAAAGACGCGTGCGCTTTCCTCGCCAATGCTGCACGGCTCCTGGGCAAGGGCAGCCGGTTCCTCATCGGCGTCGATCTGAAGAAATCCACCTCGATTCTGATCCCCGCCTATAACGACGCCAAAGGCGTGACCGCTGCCTTCAACCTCAACCTGCTGGCCCGCATCAACCGCGAACTTCAAGGCGACATCGACCTTTCCCGCTTCGCGCATGACGCCGTCTATAACGAGAGAGACGGGCGCATCGAGATGCATCTCGTGAGTCTTTGCCGCCAGACGGTGCATGTGCTTGGCCGCGCCTTCACTTTCGCTGAAGGCGAGCGCATCCACACCGAGAATTCCCACAAATATACGGTCGGCGAGTTTCAGGCGCTCGCGGGCGCCTCAGGCTGGCAGCCGGTCAAGGCCTGGACCGATCCAGACCGACTCTTCAGCCTGCATCTGTTGCGGCACCATGATTGATGGTGCTCGCGTGCTTGTTTCGCCGGCTATTCGGCGAATATCGGCAGCATGCGGTCGCGCATCAAATGCACCGCCTCGCTGATGGTGCGGACATTGGTGCGCGGCTCGAGGCATTTGATGCCGCTTTCGATAATGGAACACACCTCAGCGCGTGTCAGCATCTTGCGTTCCACCATATGTTCGAGAAGTGCGAGCGTGGTCACGCCGTTGGCAACGGCGATAGCCTGATCGCTGCAGCCTAGAAAGCTTATCATGGCTCTCCTCCATCTCCTCCCAGAGACCCGTCTTTTTTGTCCCTCCTTTATAACTGGTCTCGCCGCAGATTCGATCGATTTGAATCACAGACGCGTCCGCTTCGCACCAAAAAGCGGGCTTCCTACTCCCGAGGAAAGCTCGGGCATGAAGTGAAAACCGCCCTCACATTACGCGATAGCGCGAAAGCTCCTCGGCGACATCAGGCTTCATCGCCGTCGCCGCACTGATATCGGCGTCGCCGCTTGCCACTTCGCCCTTCTTGCGTTTGGCGAGGCCCCGCCCATAAAGGGCGCCCGCCAACGCAGGCCGCAGCTTCAAGGCTTGATCGAAATCAGAAATCGCCTGGTCGAATTGTCCTTGCCGCAGAAACGCAAGGCCGAGGCCTTCGAAGATGACCGGATTGTCGGGAGCCAATACGATGGCCCGATTGAAGTCGCCGATGGCGCGGTCGTCCTCGCCCACAGCGAGCAGGGCAAGTCCGCGGTCATACAGCACGGAGCCGGAAGGGGGCATGAAATGAAGTTCATTCAGCCTGACAGCTTGGTCGAAATCGGCAACGGCGAGGGCGAAGTCGCCTTTTCCGGCATAGCTCCTGCCCCGCATTGCCAGAGCCGCCGGGTCCGCTGGATTGAGGGCGATGACGTGGGTCTCATCCTCGATGGCCTCATCGAATTGACCCTGTTCGAAATAGATCGCCGCGCGGTTGGTCAAGGCCTTGAGGTAGTCCGGTTTGAGCTTGATGGCAGCGTCGTAATCCTTCAGCGCACGATCCGGATCGGCCTCCGACTCGTACCCCACGGCGCGGTTGAACAGGGCCGTGGTGTTGCTGGGGTCGAGCGCCAGTCCAGCATTGAGATCTTCAATCGCGCTGTCTGTCGCTTGGTTCCGAAGGTACCCCACGGCCCGGCTGAAGTAAGCGCGCGCAAGGTCCTGGCCGTGATAGGAGCCCGATTGGATCAAGACGGTGCAAGCGGCGATTTGCTGCTCGGGTGAAGCCCCGCTGTTGCACGAGCTAAGACTCGTATCGTTCGCCGCGAGGACCGCACTTGAGGCCGCGAGCCCCACGGTGACAAGGAAACCTAGACAAGTTACGCCGCCGAATGCCAAGCGCACCCGCTTTGTGCGTTCAGCCGTGGCAGACGCAGCCGGCGTGTTTGCATCCGGCGCCGCTCTTGTGATGGTCGGCACACGTGGCACTGCAATATACCCGTCCGTCCCGCTCAAGGCCCTGCTTGGCATTGAAGACGCAGATGCAGTCGGTGCATGCGCACTTCACCAAGTCGACCGCTACATTCTTCCGTTCCTGCTCGCTTGCGCTCATGGCTCGTACTCCACATCCGATGCGGCATTGTAAGCTTAGTGCTGAATCTCGGCCAGGGTGAACGTCAAGCGGGAATTCAGTAAGTAATCGATTATCGCGCCACGCCTCCTCCGTGAAGAGGCTCTCTGTTACCCGCGAGCGCCGCTCTGACTGACATTTTCTGCTGGGTTTCAATACGAAATTTTGGAGGTTGATGGATTGTTCATGATCCGAATGCCCACACACGATTTTTTCCGGCCAGATCAGCTTATCACGCAGGCGAACACCTCGCGCCCCATCCCAACCATGAGCCTTCTCGTATAACGCCTTTCGCTGCTTTGCGGGTCGCCGTCGCCTTGCCAGCCTCCAAGGCGTTGGGCATTCTCCGCCCTCCTCAGCAAACAGGAGTGACGCCCAGTGCCTGATCTTCCCACCGGCAATGCGGTCATCGGCCAGTCGGGAGGCCCGACCGCCGTCATCAATCAGTCGCTCGTCGGCGTCATCGAAGGCCTGAAGGCTGGGCTTGCCGCTTCGGGCCAGGTGAAGCGCATTTTCGGCATGCGCCACGGCGTGCGCGGGCTGATCAAGACCGGCAGCGAGGGGCTCACCGATCTCACCTCAACCGACAAGGCGAGGCTCGAGGCGGTCGCGCGCACCCCGTCGGCGGCGCTGGGCTCAACCCGCGACAAGCCCGACGAGGCCTATTGCGAGAAGATCCTGGCGGGCGCCCGGGCAAACGACATCCGCTACTTCTTCTATATCGGCGGCAACGACTCGGCCGACACCTGCCGCATCGTGAGCGAGAAGGCGGAGGCCGCAGGCTACGAGCTCAACTGCTTCCACGTCCCGAAGACGATCGACAACGATCTCCTGGAGAACGACCACACGCCGGGCTTTCCTTCCGCCGCGCGCTACGTGGCGATGGCTCTTGCGGGCGACGGGCTCGACAATGCGAGTCTCGGCGGCATCAAGATCAACGTCATCATGGGGCGGAATGCTGGCTTCTTGACCGCGGCCGCAGCGCTCGCACGGCAGGCACTGGCGAATGGCGCCTCGCCGCCTGACCGGCCGGCGCCCCACCTCATCTACCTGCCCGAAGTGGCCTTCTCGACCGATACCTTCCTCGCCGATGTCGAGGCGGTCTATGCCAAGCTCGGGCGTTGCCAGATCGCGGTGAGCGAAGGTATCCGCGACGCAACAGGCGCCGAGATCGCGCCCAAGCTGATGCGCTCGGGGGAGGTTGACGCCCACGGCAATGTGCAGCTTTCGGGCTCCGGCGCGCTCGGCGATGGACTCGCCGACCTGGTCAAGACGGGGCTGACGCCAAAAGGGGGCAAGGCGCCACGCGTGCGTGCCGATACGTTCGGCTATATCCAGCGCTGCTGGCCAGAGCCCTCCCCGGTCGATGCGATGGAGGCCCGCGCCGTCGGCCGTTACGCGGCCGAGCTTGCCGCGAAGGGCGATCGGAGCGCCTCGGTGATCATCGTGAGGACCTCTAAGGCGCCCGACGCCTATCGCAGCGACTGTGCCCGCGCCGACCTCAAGGCGGTGGCCCGCCGCACCCGCCACGTGCCGGCCGAGTTCATCTCGGGAGCGAACGACGTCAGCGCTGCGTTCGATGCCTATTGCCGGCCACTGGTCGGCGAGTTGCCGACGCTCGCCCGGCTGTGACCCCCCTTCTCTCACGTCATCGCCGGGCTTGACCCAGCGATCCAGGGCTGCGACTTCCGAGCCTGTTGCTCCTGGATGCCCGGCTCAAGGCCGGGCATGACGTAAAATGAGAGGGATGAAACTAGCCCTCGACCAGCTCGCGCACGTAGGTCGGCAGGGCGAAGGCGGCGACATGGACGTCAGGCCGCCAGTAGCGCGTGGCGAAGGCGCCGGCCTCATCGTAGCGCTTGGCGATCCTCCGCTTCTTATGCCGCCTCAGCTTCTTGTTGTCGGTCGCCCAGCCATAGGACATCGGCCCGCCGAAATAGCTCGGCGTGGTGGCGAGGTAGGCGTAAGCGTCGCCGAACAGCTCGCGGAAGAAGCCGACGCTCTGCTTGAGCTCGGAGGCCTGAAGGAACGGCAAGCCGTTCTGGGTCACGAGCAAGCCGCCCGGTGCCAAGCAGCGCCGGCATCCGGCATAGAATTCCCGCGTGAACAACACGGCGCCGGGCCCCACCGGATCGGTAGAGTTGACCATGATCACGTCGAAGCGGTCGTCGGTCTCGGCCACGAATTTGGTGCCGTCGGCAATGACGATCCGCGCGCGCGGATCGTCGTAGGCCCCGGCGGAGATTTCGGGGAAGTAGGTCCGGCAAAGATCGATCACGCCGCGGTCGATCTCGCACAGCGTGACCTCTTCGAGCTCGGGGTGGCGGAGACACTCCCTGAGCACGCCGCCGTCGCCGCCGCCCACGATCAAGGCTTTCTTCGCCTTGCCATGGGCGAACAGCGGAACGTGCGACATCATCTCGTGGTAGATGAACTCGTCCTTGGTCGTGAGCTGCACGATCTGGTCGAGCATCATCACCCGCCCGAAATCGGCGTTCTCGAAGATGATGAGGCGCTGGTGCTCGGTCTCGCTGTCGAAGAGAATCCGGTCGGCCGTCAGGCGGCAACGGAAGCCACGGTGGAGCGTCTCTTCAACCCAACGGTCTTCGACCTTACGGTCCATCGGCTCATTTCCTTCCCACGCAGATGTTCCTTGACCAGAATCTTCCGAGGAGAGAACGCCTCCTTGAGCACCTCGATCGAGGCCCTCGGATTGGTCGCCCCGCACATGAAGACGTCGAGCGCAGCATAGCCGTACTCCGGCCAGCTGTGGATCGAGATGTGCGATTCGGCAAGAACCGCGACACCCGATACGCCCCCATTAGGGGTGAAGTGGTGAAGGTGGATATGCAGCAGCGTGGCGCCAGCGACCTCGATGCAACGTCGAAGCGTATGCTCGATGTGCTCTAGGTCGTCGAGCCGCTCTGCCCGAACGAGATCGATGATGAGATGAGTGCCCGCATAACGGACCCCATCTCGCTCACAGAAAAAGTCCTTGCGTTCCTCTGGGAGAGAGGCGCACCGGGAATGCTTTTCTTCCGTTTGGGCGGTGCTTGAACCATGATCCAAGTCCATCCCCAATTGGAAGAGGGCGTCACTGGACATGGCGTCCTCCCTCCAACCAGCAGATGTTCAAGTTAAACGAGGCGCTATGTACACCCGCGTTCACGCGATGCAAGAGGTTTTTGGCCTCATGAGGCAGAATGACCATGAAAAAGTTTCCAGGACCCTTCTGCGGGAGCGCGCGCGGCGTGGTAAGCGCGAGCGGGCGGCGCGCGCGGAGCGTTCGACAGGAATCAGCAAGCTCTCACCATGAGCATGAGCGACGAAGACGGAATAAGAATTGTCGAGGCGCCGCTCGGCTCGGACCTCTACCGGCAGTCGCTCATCCTCCGCGAAGCCGTGCTGCGCACTCCGCTCGGCCTGCGTCTGACCGAGGAGGAGCTTGCGGACGACGCGCGCCGCCGGCATTTCTGCGCGCTCTCCCGTGGCGCCGTGGTGGGTTCGGTTTCGCTCAAGCCGATCGACGGCGAGACGCTCCAGCTCCGCCAGATGGCGGTCGCGGAGGACCGGCGGCGGGAGCGAATCGGAGCCGAACTTCTTAAGCATGCTGAAGGGTTTGCGAGAGCCGAGGGCTTCAAACGCATCGTGCTGAACGCACGGCTCGGCGCCGAGAGGTTTTACGCGCGCTTCGGGTATCAGGTCCAAGGAGAGCCGTTTGACGAGAACACCATTCCCCATGTCAGGATGAGCAAGGACCTGGTTTGACGCTGCGAGCGGGAAGGAGACGGACGACATGAGCCTCAAGGTTGGAGATAAGGCGCCTGATTTCACCCTGCCCTCCGATGGGGTCGGAAAGGTCTCCCTGAAGGCGCTGAAGGGCAAGACGGTCGTGCTCTACTTCTATCCCAAGGACGACACATCGGGCTGCACGGCCGAGGCTTGCGCCTTCCGCGATGCTCTGCCCGACTTCTCCAAGGCGAAGGCTGCCGTCATTGGAATCTCGCGCGATTCGGTCACAAGTCATGACAAATTCAAGACGAAGTATGAGCTTCCCTTCCCGCTTGCGTCCGACGAAGAGGGCAAAGTGTGCGAGGCTTACGGCACCTGGGTGGAGAAAAGTATGTATGGGCGGAAGTACATGGGCATCGAGCGCGCGACCTTCCTCATCGACGGCAAGGGCGTCGTTCGCCACATCTGGCGCAAGGTGAAGGTGCCTGGCCACGCCGAGGAGGTTCTCGAGGCGGCGCGGACGATCGGCTAAGCGGCAAGGAGGCCAAGATGAGAGTTCTCGTGTCGATCGTTCTGTTGCTCTTTGGTCTCGCGCTGGCGCCGCTCGCGCTCGCCCAAGGAGAGACTTACGTGCCAGCCCTTGGCGACATCATGAGCGCCATCCAGTCGCGCCACATCAAGCTTTGGTTCGCGGGCAGGAACAGGAATTGGGACCTCGCGCGCTATGAGCTCGAGCAGATCAGGCAAGGCCTCGAGAATGCGGCAACCCTCTATTCGGGGATCCCCGTCAATTATGTCGGGGCGACGGTGGACCCGATCAAAGAGATGGGCGCGGCGATCACGGCCAAGGACGGTCCGAAATTCCTCAGAGGCTATGCCGCGTTGACCACCGCCTGCAACGCCTGCCACCAGGGCATCAACCGCGGCTTCATCGTGATCCGGTTGCCGAGCACCTCGCCCTTCAGCGACCAGTTCTTCGCGCCGCCCAAGTAGAGATGAGCGGGCCGGGATAGGCTGGGCGATGCGAATCGGATCGTCACGCTCGGTCTGGGTTAGCCTTTGCCTCGCCCTTTTGGTCCTGGGCGCGGTCGTCGCGATCCCCCACATCTACCGCACTGCCTTGCTCGGCTCGGGCTACATGGCGCAGACGCTGTGCGCCGGCATCTTCATCTCGGGCCGCGAGCCGCAATCGCTGCGCGACGAGGATTCTGAGCGGCAAGGGCTACGAACTGCTCGTCCTGTTCCAGCCGGAGATCGACCGCAAGGCAAAGCGCGTCAGCGCCTCGGCTTTCGGCATCGGTCGGCAGACGGCGATCTACCGCGAAGGTCTCGGCTGCACGCTGCTCGATGGCCGCTCCGAGACCGAGCTTAATGCAGAAGCCGCGAACCTCTTTGCATCGCCCCACGCTCAGAACCGGAATGCGATGTGGCCTGAAGGCGAGAGGGTCGAGACCGGCGCATTGCCTGAAGGGGTCGACCACGCAGCGCTCGACCGGGCGATCGACAACGTCTTTGCCGAGCCAGATCCGGCGCGTCCCCGCCGCACGCGTGCGCTCGTCGTGGTGCAAGGCGGTCGCATCGTGGCCGAACGCTACGCGCCCGGCTTCGATGCCGCCATGCCCCTCATCGGGTGGTCGATCAGCAAGAGCGTGGTGAATGCGCTGATCGGCTTACGCGTTAGTGATGGCAAGCTTGCGCTGACCGACACGAGGCTGATGCCCGAATGGCGCGATCAAGGCGACTCGCGGGGAGCGATCACCCTCGACGAGCTGATGCGCATGACGAGCGGGCTCGCCTTCGATGAAAGCTATGGCGATACCGAGAGCGACGTCGACCAGATGCTGTTCGTCAAAGGCGACAAGGCGGGCTTCGCCGCCGCCAAGCCGCTCGCTTTTCCGCCCGGCACCCATTGGGCCTATTCGAGCGGAACGACCACCATCCTCGCCGGAGTCCTGCGCCAGACTTTCAGCGACGAGCGCGACTATCTCCGCTTTCCACGGACGCGCCTGTTCGACCCGATCGGCATGACGAGCGCGGTGCTCGAGCCTGATGCCTCAGGCATCTTCGCCGCTTCGTCTTTCCTCTATGCCACCGCGCGCGACTTCGCGCGGCTCGGCCTCCTCTTCCTGCATGACGGGGTGTGGGAGGGAACCCGCATCCTGCCCGAGGGCTGGGTCGCTTATAGCCTCGCGCCGACAAAGCTGTCGCCCAACGGCGAATATGGCGCGCATGTGTGGTTGAAGCTGCCCGGATCGCGCGGAGGCGGCGAGCCGCCGATGCCCAACGATGCTTACTACATGCTCGGCCACGACGAGCAGATCGTGGCCGTCGTTCCCTCACGCGACCTTGTCATCGTCAGGCTCGGATTGACACGGGAGGGTGGCGATTGGGACAGCGCGCGCGAGCTTGCGCCAATCGTGGCGGCGTTTCCGGTGCACGCCCCGTAAAGAGAAGGCCGGCCCGGCGGCAAGGCGCAACAGGCGCAAAGCGGCCGGGCCGAAAATCTCGGATTTAGCTACTACTGAGCCGGTGGCGGCGTCTGGGCCGGCGGCGTTGCGGGAGGCGTAGCCGGCGGCGTCTCTGGCGGCGTTGCGGGAGCGGCGGCCGGAGGCGTTGCCTCTTCCTTCTTCTCACCGCAGCTATTGGCCGACAGGCCGACGAGCGCGATCGCGGCTATTGCTGTCACGAAAAGAACTCTCCTCATGGTCATCTCCTCTGTTGAGCTCACCTTCCGCCAGGCGCAAATGCGAGGCCTCATTTTACGCGAAACGGACGGCCTCTACCTCATCTAGAAGGCTTTGTGCACGACCTTGATGACGATGTGCCGGGACTATCCCCATCGCAACTAACTCTCCCACACGGAATTTGGTTCTCCGCGGCATCGGCGGACAATGCACCGTTACCCCCAAGATGCTTGACGAATTCATAACTCTTGAGTTATACATTCAGCTATGTTGCTCGAAAAGAACAAGGTTTTCGCCACGCTTGCCGACCCGACGCGCCGGGCGCTGTTCGAGCGGCTCTGCCGTGAGGGGGAGCTCACGGTCGGAGTCCTGACCGCTCAGGCCGGTGTCTCGCAGCCGGCCGTTTCCAAGCATCTCGGCCTGCTCAAGCTTGCTGGCTTGGTGAAGGATCGGCGGGACGGACGGCAGACTCACTATCGCGCGGAGCCCGCGGGCCTCGCGCCGTTGATCGACTGGATCGGGCTCTATGCCGCGTTCTGGCGCGGTCGCTTCGACGATCTCGAAGACCTGTTGGGAAGGATGGACCAATGAACGAAACGTCGACCAAAATGCGCTCCGTCGTTGTCGAACGCGAGATTCCTTACCCGCCGGAAAAGATCTGGCGCGCGCTCACGCAACCACACCTGATCGAGGAGTGGCTGATGAAAAACGATTTCAAGCCTGTCGTGGATCACCGTTTCCATCTTCGCGCCGACTGGGGCGCTGTCGACTGTCAGGTCGTGGCAGTCGAGCCGAACAAGACGCTGTCTTACACGTGGGCGGCCTATGGTCTCGAGAGTGTCGTCACTTGGACTCTCACGCCCACGAGCACCGGGACCAACCTGCGCATGGAGCAGTCTGGCTTCCGGCCGGATCAGGGGCAGGCCTACCAGGGCGCCAAATTTGGATGGCAGAAGTTCTTTGCCAACCTCGAGCAGGTCCTGGCGCGGGTCGACTGACGGAAACGGGAATGAAGAAGAGCGGAGCGCAGAAACCCGAGTCTCCATCTCAACTGATAGACGCGCGAATCGCGGCGCTCGGCGACTGGCGGGGCAAGACGCTCGCCCGCCTCCGAGCTCTCATCAAAGAAGCCGATCCCGACCTCGTTGAGGAGGTGAAATGGAGAAAGCCGTCGAACGCGATGCTAGGGGTTCCCGTGTGGGAGCAGGCCGGCATCATCTGCACCGGAGAAACTTACAAAGACAAAGTGAAGTTGACCTTCGCCAAAGGCGCCTCGCTCGAGGACCCTGCGCGCCTCTTTAACGCGAAGTCTCGACGGCAGCGTGAGGCGCGCCATCGATTTCCATGAGGGCGACAAGATCAATGAGAAGGCGTTGAAGGCGCTCATTCGCGCCGCCGTAGCCCTGAACACGTCAAGTGCGAGCTAGCGGCGGCCCGTCCGGTCTCGGGAGAATCGAAGAGCGCCTGAGTTGCCTTGCCGCCTAGCGGATGCCTTCCTCGATGATGGTCTCGTCGGCGACTTTTGCCGTCTCCACGTCCTCTTCCGTCAGCCGTTTGGTCTTCCACGAGCCTCTGGCGAACCAACCGAGCGACACGAGCGCGACGAGAATGTTGGTGACGGGGAAGGACCACCACAGACCGCCAGCGTGCAGCACCGTGTGCTTCGACAACACGTAGGCGAGCGGAAACTGAATCATGAATTGCGACACGAGGGCGATGACCATGGCCATGAGCATGTTGCCGGAGGCGCGAAAGGCGGCAACGACGCTAAGCTGAACCCCCATACCGCCCCAGGCGAGGCACATGATGCGAATGAAGCGCGCGCCTTCGCCGATCACGTCAGCATCGCCCGGCACGAAGAAGGCGACGATCGACGGCGCAAAGGCAAAAGCGATCGCCCCGACAAGACTGAGGATGCCAAAGCCAAGCGCGACGCCGAGAAGCGCGGTGCGCGACGCGCGCTGGATGTTGCCCGCGCCGATGTTCTGGCCGACGAGAGTCGAGACGGCCATCGACAGGCCCATCGCCGGAATGGTCACGACTTGCAGGACGGTTGAGCCCACGCCGTAAACGGCAGTGGTCAGCGTGCCGAAGCTTGCCACCAGGAAGGACATGACGATCAGGCCGAGCCCGCGCGTCGACAATTCGACCGAGCCGGGGAAGCCGAGCAGAAAGGCACGCTTGATGTAAGGCGGATCGGGCACAAGGGCGCGCCACGACAGCTCGATACCGTGACGGCCTGCAAGCAGGATGACCATGCCGAGCAGAGCGGCGAGGCCCTGCGTCACGAGGGTGGCAAGGGCAGCGCCCATGACGCCCTGCCCCGGCACCGGGCCCCAACCGAAGATGAACAGGGGATCGAGGACGAAATTCAGCAGGACGGTGCCGAACACAATGATGAGAGGCAGTCGCGTCTCGCCGATGCCGCGCATCAGCGCCTGGAACATGGCGTAGAGGAAGACAAAGACGATGCCGATAAACGAGACGCGCATGAAGCCGAGCGCGCCGGCATAGACGTCGGGAGCGACGCCGAGAAGCTCGAGCAGATAGGGGGTGAGGATATAGCCCAGCGTGCCAAGCACGGCGGAGGTGATGGCCACCATCACCATGGTTTGCGCCGCCACATGGTTCACCATGTCCTGGCGGCCTGCGCCCATATATTGCGCGATCAGCGTGGCACCTGCCATGGCCAGCCCGGCGCCGAGCGCGATGACGAGAAAAGTGACAGGAAAGCTGACCGCGACGGCAGCCACGGCGGACGCGCCGAGCCGCCCGACCCAGAAGGCGTCGGTGAGCTGATAGCCCGACTGGAGCGCGTTGCCGAGGATGATCGGGATGGCGAGAGAGATGAGCGCCGGCGCGATGGGGCCTTCCAATAGGCGGCGACGCCGTTCGGCCACGACGATATTTCGCTGCTGCAAAGTCCTGACTTTCTCCGGTGAGGTCGGAACTCTTGTCTTGCGAAAGTGGCATCGACGCGGCGCGATCGGGGCTTTTCGCCTCAAGCGCCTTCGATCTCCTCGCGCAGAAGCTCGAGTCTCAGCCAGTCTTCCTCAGCGGCGGCAAGCTCGCCTTGCGCCTTGGCGAGCGCATTGCCTGCCGCGGTAAAGGCTGCGCGGTCGCGCGCATAGAGGTCCGGGTCGGCGAGGAGGTCCTCGAGGCGCTTGATCTCCTCGACGAGCGCGGAGATCCGCGCCGATGATGTTTTCAAGACATGCTGCTCGGTGGGGCTCAGGCGCTTCTTCGCCTCCGAGGAACGCGACGCGCGGGGCGCGGGCTTGGGCTGGCTCTTAGTGGCCGGCTTCTCGCGCTTGAGCGCGTTCACGCCGTGGCCGCGCTGCGCCACCATGTCGGAATAGCCGCCGGCATATTCGATCCATTTGCCGTCACCCTCGGAGGCAATCACCGAGGTGACGGTGCGATCGAGGAAGTCACGGTCATGGCTCACAAGGATGAGCGTGCCGGGGTAAGACGCGAGCATCTCCTGCAACAGGTCGAGCGTCTCGAGGTCGAGATCGTTGGTCGGCTCGTCGAGCACCATGAGGTTCGAGGGCTTGGCCAGAGCGCGCGCCAGCAGGAGCCGCCCGCGCTCGCCGCCAGACAGCGAGCTGACCGGGCTCTGCGCCTGCTCCGGCTTGAACAGGAAGTCCTTCATGTAGCCGATGACGTGGCGGGACTCGCCATTGACGATCACCTGATCGCCTCGCCCTCCGGTGAGCGTCGCCGCGACCGAAGCGGCGGGGTCGAGGCTCTCGCGTCTTTGGTCGAGGGTGGCGATCTCGAGATTGGTGCCGAGCTTGACGTGACCGGAGTCGGGCTCGAGCGCCCCGGTCAGCATGTTGATCAGCGTCGTCTTGCCCGCACCGTTTGGGCCGACGATGCCGACCTTGTCGCCGCGCGCGATCTTGGTGCTGAAGTCGCGCACGACGGCCACGCCGCCATAGCTCTTGGCGAGGTGCCTCGCCTCGATCACCTTCCGGCCGGTCTCGCCGGCCTCCTGTAGCGTGAGCTTCACCTCTTGCGGCATGCTCGCCTGCTTCTCCCGCCGCCGCTGGTCGCGCAGGGCGATAAGTGCATCGAGGCGGCGTACGTTCCGCTTCCGCCGCGCGCTCACGCCATAACGGAGCCAATACTCCTCCTGCACGATGCGCCGCTCGAGCTTGTGGCGCGCCAGTTCCTCCTCATCGAGGATCGCGTCCCGCCAGGGTTCGAAGGCAGCGAAGCCCTTGTCGAGCCGGCGCGTCATGCCGCGATCGAGCCAGACGGTCGCTTGCGACAAGCTCTCCAGGAAGCGGCGATCGTGGCTGATGATCACAATCGCCGAGCGAGACGCTTTCAGCTCGGCCTCGAGGCTCTCGATGGCCGCAATGTCGAGATGGTTGGTGGGTTCGTCCAACAGAAGAATGTCGGGCTCGGGCGCAAGCACGCGGGCCAGCGCCGCGCGCCGGCTCTCGCCGCCCGAGAGCCGCGCCGGTTCTTCCTCGCCGGTCAGCCCGAGGCTCTCGACTAGATAGCGCGCGCGGTTCGGATCGTCTCCCGGCGCAAGCCCGGCAGCGACGAAGGCGCCCGTCGTGGCAAACCCCGCAAAGTCCGGCTCCTGCGGCAGATACCGGATCGTCGCCGAAGGCTGGACGAAGCGGCTACCGCGATCGGGCTCGACGAGTCCGGCGGCGATCTTGAGCAGGGTCGACTTGCCGGAGCCGTTACGTCCGACGAGGCACAGCCGTTCGCCCGGCGAGATGGAAAGCTCGGCGCCGTCGAGCAGCGGCGTGCTGCCGAAGGAGAGGTGGATGTCCTTGAGCAGGAGGACGGGCGGGGCCATGGCCGGGCGTGACTGCTGGTCTCAGATAGCCGTCAACCCTTCGGCCACGGCATGACCGGTACGACGCTGGTGGCGTTTGCCGGCGAGCCGTTGATGATCTTCGAGCTGACGGCGAGATAGATAATGGCGTTCCGCTTGACGTCGGGGATGCGGTAGATGCGCGTCCGCTTGAAGAAGATGCTGGTCTTCTCGGTGAAGGCCTCCTCTTTCGCGGGCAGCTTGGAGATGTCGACGGTGATAGGCCCGAGCTGACGGCACGAGACGGAGAAATTCGACGGGTCTTCGTTCAGGCCGAAGGGCTGGCCCCAGCCGCCGGTGCGCGCCTGAGAGATGAAGCAGGTGACGCCCGGAACCTCGGGATCGTCGAAATCGCTGATGCAGACCTTGTCGTTCGGCGACAGCAAGTTGAAGGTCGTGCTGACGCAGGGGAAATCGTCGGCCCGCGCCGGGCTTACTGCTAGGCTCGACACGGCAACGAGCAGCGCAGCGGCCGCAAGTAACATCCTCATTTCTGTCTCCATCTTTGTGACGAGAGGCCGCCGCTCGGGACTGGACCGGTCGAGCGCGTAGCCTGACTAGTTGCCGCCCCCTTGGGGCTTTGTCAGCGCCGGATCGTTCTGGAAGCAGTAGGTCTTGCCATCAATCGTCTTCTTGATCGGGCACTCCGCGGTTCCCGTGTGCTTGCCCTGATCGCTCGCGCCGGCTTGGGAATGATCATCCGCCGAATGGACCGATTCCGCCGCGGTGGCCGCCGCAGCTCCGAGAACGAGCAGAACGCCGGTCGCCAACAAGCTGACGGTTTTTCTCATGGCCTTGCATCCGATAGGGGCTTTGTGAAGGTTTGGCGCACCCGACAGGATTCGAACCTGCGACCTCTGCCTTCGGAGGGCAACGCTCTATCCAACTGAGCTACGGGTGCTTTGCGCTTCCGGACCCTAAACTAAAGCCTCCCAATTAAGCAACGCTTCGGCCGATGCCGGAAGCAGAAGCCGGAAATCAGAAGCCGGAAGCCGAAAATCAATGGCTCCTTCTGGTCCCTGGATTCCGGTTTCTGGCTTCAGGCTTGCAACGCGTGCCTGAAGCGTCCCGCGGCGGGACGGTAAGGAAGAGGCGCATCGTGCAGCTTAACCAAGACCGCGTGGCCTTCGTCGACTACGGCAAGGGCTTCTGCATCGTCATGGTGGTGATGATGCACTCGGTGCTCGGCGTCGAGCAGGCGGCGGGCGCCGCGAGCTTCATGGGGCCGGTGGTCGCCTTCGCCAAGCCCTTCCGGATGCCCGATTTCTTTCTTATTTCGGGACTGTTCCTGGCGCGGGTCATCGACCGGGATTGGCGCGATTACCTCGACCGTAAGGTGCTGCATTTCGCCTATTTCTATGCGCTTTGGGTCACCATCCAGTTCGCCTTCAAGGCCTTCTCCTTCGCCGGCGATATGGGCTGGGCCGGCGTCGCCAGGGCCTACGCCATCTCCTACGTCGAACCGTTCGGCACGCTCTGGTTCATCTATCTCCTTCCCATCTTCTTCGTGGTGACCAAGGCGCTGCGCAACGTGCCACCCTTCATCATGTGGTCGGCCGCGGCGCTGCTCCAGATTGCGCAAGTTCACACCGGTTCGACCGTGATCGACGAGTTCTCGGCCCGCTTCGTCTATTTCTATTCGGGCTACGTGCTCGCGCCTTACGTGTTCGCCTTCGCTGCGCGTGTCGCCGAGAGGCGGGGGGCCGCGATCTTCCTGCTCATGGTGTGGGCGGCGTTCGAAGCCGCGATGGTGTTCATGGGCTACTCGGACCTTCCGGTCGTCTCGCTCGGGCTCGGCTTCGTCGGCGCGCTCGCCGTGGTTGCTCTCTCAGTTCTGCTCACGACCACGGGCATCGCCAAGCCCTTGCGCTATGCCGGGCAGAACTCGATCGTGGTCTATCTCGCCTTCTTCCTGCCGATGGCGATGACGCGCGTCGCTCTGCTGAAATTCGCTCCGGACCTCGACCTCGGTGTCGTCGCGCTCATCGTCACCACGGTCGCCGCGATCACGCCGCTCCTGTTCTACGAAGGGGTGAAGGATACGCGGCTGCGTTTCCTGTTCAGGCGCCCCGATTGGGCGCGGCTCAGGCCCTCTGCGCCCGTGCCCGCTTCCGAGCTGAGGCAACGCCGCGGCGCACCGGCGCTCTCGCTATCGAACTCATAGGCGGGCTGCATTTTTGCCCTCCCCTTGGGGCTTCTGTGCTCCTGGGCAGGTGCTTTTCCGTTTCCTAGACCCCACATTCTAAGTGCGCAGATCCCTTCAAACCGTTGCCAAGCCGCGACTTGACGCGCTGCAGCATTGGCGTAGGTAAGGGCCGAAGGACATTACGAGGCTGGGGCGAGCCCAGAGATGCCCATGGCTAAGAAGAAAGTCATTGTGATCGGCGGCGGCTTTGGCGGCGTGTTCGCGGCCAAGGCGCTCGAACGGCAGGGGCGCGGCAAGCTCGACGTCGAGCTCGTCAACGGCAACAACTATTTCGTCTTCCAGCCGCTCCTGCCGGAGGTCGCCGCCTCCTCCATCCATTCGGCCGATGCGGTCGTGCCGCTCCGCCAGCTGCTCCACCGCATCCAAGTGCGCCAGGCCGAGGTCATGGGCATCGACTTCGACAAGAAGAAAGTGATCGTCGTCCAGGGCACGCGGCGCATTCCCATCGACCTTCGCTATGACGAGCTAGTCATCGCGCTCGGCACGGGCGTCGACCTGAAGCGCTTCCCGGGGTTGCCCGAGCATGCGCTCACCATGAAGGACCTTGCCGACGCGCACCGTTTGCGCACGCATGTCATCGGCTGCCTCGAGACGGCAGACGTGACCGAGGATCCCGAGATCAAGCAGCAGCTCTTGAGCTTCGTCACGGTCGGCGCGGGTTTCTCGGGCGTCGAGACGATTGCCGAAGTGCGCGAACTCGTCCGCCGTGCCTTGAGATACTACCCGAACATCCGCGAGGACGAGGTCAAGTTCTACCTGATCGAATATGCACCGCGCATCCTGCCGACCTTCCCCGCCGATCTTGCCGACTACGCGACGCGCCGATTGCAGATGCACGGCGTCGAGGTTCTCACCGGTGTCGGTACCAAGTCGGCGACCGGTTCCGCCGTCGAACTGACCGACGGCCGCATCATCCCGACCTTGACCATCGTCGCCACCATCGGCAACGGCCCGCATCCGCTCGTCGGCATGCTGGGGCTCGACATGAAGTGGGGCCGCATCAAGACCGACCGCTTCATGCGCGTGCCGGGCCATGAGGGCGTATGGGCACTCGGCGACGCGGCGCTCATTCCGCTCGCCGACGACCCGGATGACGACCCCCTGCTCTACGCGCCGCAGACGGCGCAGTTCGCCGTGCGCGAGGGGCGCCAGATCGCTTCAAACATCCTCGCCGAGCTCGATGACAAGGAGCCCAAGCCGTTTGCCTACACCTCCAAGGGTTCGCTCGCCTCGCTCGGCATGAGCAAGGCGGTGGCCGACGTTTATGGCATCAAGCTCTCGGGCACGCTCGCCTGGCTGCTCTGGCGCGGCTTCTATCTCTCGTTCCTGCCGGGCTTCGTTTCCAAACTCAGGGTCGGCATCAACTGGCTGGTGAACAGCGTCATGCCGCCAAATATCGTGCAGATCCAGTCGGCGCCGCCCGCCACCCGCTACGTCCATTACCGCAAGGGCGACACGGTGTTCGAGCCGGGCATGCTGATCGACGGCTTCTATACCGTGGTCAGAGGCGCGTTCCAGCTCACCATCGACAATCCCGAGACGGGCGAGCACTTCGCCAAGCTGTTCGGGCCCGGCGACCATTTCGGCGAACGGGTGCTGATCAAATCGGCGCTAAGGACAGGCCTCGTGGTCGCGATCGAGGATTCCGTGGTGCTGTTCATCGCACAGAAGGACTTCACGCGCTTTGCCCGCGCCTTCCCGGTGCTCGACACCTATTTCCGCGAATATATCGAGAAGACCTTCGGCGGCCCCGACAAGGCCTTCGCGCCGGGCAGCATGAAGCGCGCAAGCGAGCTCGAGACCCTGCCTTAGTCTCTCCATCCATGGTCATGGCCGGGCTTGGCCCGGCCATCCACGATTTGCCGCGGCCATAAGACGTGGATGCCCGGCACAAGGCCGGGCATGACGGGATAGTGGATGAGGCCCGCAAGCGACTCCCTTGAGACAAGCTCAATCCCTATATTCCTGCGATCATGGCAGCAGAGAAAAACAACAGCCCCGCCGGCAAACCGGTGGCGAAGGGCGACCACGTCTATCTGATCGACGGTTCGGGCTATATCTTCCGCGCTTATCACGCGCTTCCGCCGCTGACGCGGCCCTCTGACGGGTTGCCCGTCGGCGCCGTGCATGGCTTCTGCGCCATGTTGTGGAAGCTGTTGCGCGAGACGGGAGAGCTCGCGCCGCCCACCCACATCGCCGTCATCTTCGACTATTCGGCCAAGACGTTCAGGAGCGATCTGTTCGACGGCTACAAGGCCAACCGGCCAGAGCCGCCCGGCGACCTCATTCCCCAATTCCCGCTCGTGCGCGACGCCGTTCGCGCCTTCAACGTCGCCTGCATCGAGAAGGAGGGCTACGAGGCCGACGATCTGATCGCCACCTACGCCCGCGAGGCGCTCGAGGCGGGCGGCGACGTCACTATCGTGTCCTCCGACAAGGACCTGATGCAGATCATCCAGCCAGGGGTGATCATGTACGACACGATGAAGAACAAGGCGATCGGCGAGGCCGAGGTGATCGAGCGCTTCGGCGTGCCGCCCTCCAAGGTCGTCGAGGTGCAGGCCCTGATCGGCGATTCCTCCGACAACGTGCCCGGCGTTCCCGGCATCGGCGTCAAGACAGCGGCATTGCTGATCAACGAGTTCGGCGATCTCGAGACGCTGCTCGCCCGTGCCTCCGAGATCAAGCAGGACAAGCGGCGCGAGAATCTCATGACCTTCGCCGACCAGGCGCGGCTCTCCAAGACCCTCGTCATCCTCGACACGCAGGTGCCGCTCGAGGTGACGCTCGCAGAGACTGCCGTGCACCATCCCGATGCCCAAGCCTTGACGGCCTTCATGCGCAAGCTCGAATTCACCACGCTGCTCCGCCGTGTGGCCGAAGGGCTTGGCGCACCGCTGCCCGAGGGCATGGCGCCGTCACAAACGCCGCAGCGCAAGAAGAAGAACGATTACGACCATCCTTTGCGCCGTTCTCCACGTGGCGAGGCTGCACCAGAGAGCAAGCCGATCGCGGGACACACGCCGGCGCAGCTCGCAGTGATGCGGGCCGCAAAGCTCGAAGCGATGGCTTTTGATCGCTTCAATTACGAGACGATCATCGATGCGCGGCGACTGTCCGAACTTCTGGCTGAGGCGCGCTATCTCGGCCGCTTCGCTTTTCGTGCAAAGCTTAATTCGGCCGACCCGATGCAGGGCGAGCTTGTCGGCGTGGCTCTTGCCGTGCGCCCAGGTCACGCGGCTTACATTCCGCTCGCGCACCGGGCCTCGGACGGACTCGATCTTTCCGGCGATACGCTCGCGCAAATTCCGATGCGCGAGGCGCTCGACCTGCTGAAGCCGATCCTCGAAGATTCAAGCGTCCTCAAGATCGTGCAGAACGCGAAGTTCGACATGGTGGCGCTCGCGCGCTACGGCATCATGCTCGATGCTGTCGATGATCCCTGCCTCATGTCTTATGCGCTCGATGCGGGTCGCGCCGAGCATCTGCCCGAGCAGCTCGCAGGCCGGCTTCTCGGCTACACCTGCCTCACCGAGAAAGAGGTCATGGGATCGGGGCGCAACTCGGTCGCGATGGACCGCGTGGCGATCGCGCGTGCCACCGAGTTTGCCGGCGAGGAGACCGATATCGGGCTCAGGTTGTGGCTCGTGCTCAAGCCGAGGCTTCCTGCCGAATCCGTGACCACGGTCTATGAGACACTGGAGCGGCCGCTCGCGCGCGTGCTGGCCGAGATGGAGCGCGCAGGCGTCAAGGTCGAGCGGGCGACGCTCGCTTCGCTGTCGGGCTCGTTCGCACAGACCCTCGCCCGGCTCGAGGACGAGATCAGGGCGCTCGCGGGAGAGGACTTCAATATCGGCTCGCCCAAGCAGCTCGGCGAGATCCTGTTCGACAAGATGAGCCTTCCCGGCGGGCGGCGCACCAAGACCGGCGCCTGGAGCACCGATGCGGCGGCGCTCGAAGAGCTTGCCGCCGAGGGTCACGAGCTGCCGCGCAAGGTTCTCGACTGGCGCGTGCTCGCCAAGCTCAAGAGCACCTATACCGACGCGATCCCGACCTACATCAATCCCGGCACGGGCCGCGTGCACACGACCTATGCGCTTGCCGCGAGCACCACGGGACGGCTCGCCTCAGTCGAGCCGAACCTGCAGAACATCCCGGTGCGCACGCCCGAGGGCCGCGCCATCCGCAAGGCCTTCGTCGCCGACAAGGGCAAGAAGCTGATCTCGGCCGATTACAGCCAGATCGAGCTTCGCGTGCTCGCCCATATGGCCGACACGCCGACGCTGCGTCAGGCCTTCGCCGACGGGCTCGATATCCACGCCATGACGGCGTCGGAGATGTTCGGCGTACCGATCGAAGGCATGGACCCCGCCGTCCGCCGCCGCGCCAAGGCGATCAATTTCGGCATCGTTTACGGCATCTCTTCGGTGGGCTTGGCCGCCCAGCTCGGCATCGGCCGGAGCGAGGCGGGCGCCTACATCAAGACCTATTTCGAGCGCTTCCCCGGCATCCGCGACTACATGGAGGCGATGAAGGAGACGGCGCGGCGCCAGGGCTACGTCAAGACGCTGTTCGGGCGGAAGGTGCATTACCCCGAGATCAACACCAAGAACCCCTCGCTCCGCGGCAATTACGAGCGCGCCGCCATCAACGCGCCGATCCAGGGCTCGGCGGCCGACATCATCCGCCGCGCCATGATCAGGATGGTCCCTGCCTTGGAGGCGGCGGGGCTCTCGGCGCGCATGCTGATGCAGGTGCACGACGAGCTGGTGTTCGAGGCGCCCGAGGGCGAGGTCGAGAAGACCATGGAGGTGGCGCGGCATGTCATGGAGAAATCGCCAGAGCCCGCGCTGAAATTGAAGGTGCCGCTCAAGGTCGACGCGCGCGCCGGCGACAACTGGGAAGCCGCGCATTAATGACGTTCATAGACGAACTCAGTTTAGTACGCGGTCAGCGTCACATAATTACAACCAATCTCTTGGACTCGGCGAATCCGCATGCTTCGCAGGCGCGCGAAGAAATCAATCGGATGTGGGGCTGGTATCGACAGTTGGCCGAGCGTGACTTTCCAATAAGGTTCGCAGCTGATCCCGAATCTAAATATTGGGAGATGTATGTTGCCTGCGCACTGCGGAGCATCGGCTTTGAGCCCTGCCGTGATACGAGTGGACCAGATTTTCGTATCGAAGAGGACAAAGGGCGTACTTGGATCGAGGCTATAGCTCCCGAGCAGGGTGATAGCGGGACGCCTGATTTCGTCCCTGACCCGCCGGTAAACCAAGTTAGCGACACGCCTGACGTTGTCGCCCTTTTTGAAGCCGATGGAGATAGTTGACGAGCTTTGGGCGCGAGCGATAGTGAGGCCCATCGAGATTCTGGGAAGCCAACTCATCGGCCGCAGTCTTATCTTACGGCAGTGCGGGCAAGAGCACTCGACGTGGGTATAGCCCTCGGCAGCGAACTCTTCGATTGTGGCATGCAGCGGGTCCATCATTGAAGCATAGCGCGAATTGGCAAACCATCGGAACCCACAACCCGGTTAGGGCTGAACGCATAGCTTCGCCCTTTCCATCCCGAGAGAGACCTTTCCGCCTCTCTAGGGCCTCTGGCTATGAGGAGTCGCGACCACGGCCGCGACTATGTACTCGTTACCCTTGGCCGCCTTTCTCGGCGACCCGGCGCGTTGTCCCCATGCCGTCCATAACCGGGAGCTTTTCAGGGCGCTCCCGCGATGCCGTGCGTGTCGAGGAGCCACCCTCGCTGGCGCAACGTCATCGTCGTGTTACCTTCCCCGGGGGATGCCCGGTCTCTATGGTCGCGGGTCGCAATGGGCACAGCGTTGCCCGCACTGCTTGGTTGCGGTGTTGATGCGCGGACCGCCATCCGCTAGACCATCATCATCACGTTCGTCGCCGAACGCAGCGCGCGGGTCATGGTCTAACTCGACCGCGCGCTTTGATCGCAACGATGGGCGTGCCGCTCGGTCGCCGGGAAGCAGCGGGCGGTAGTTCATACCGATCATTGCGAGGATGGAGATTGCGCCGCCGCTCCTCGTGGGCGGCGGTCGCATGTTGGCCGCGCGTCATCGTGGGCGCGTCCCCGCGATGTTAACGCCGACGACAGTTGCGGCGAGATGCGTATTGCGCGCCTTCACCGCTTTAACCGAGTCCCAACTCGGGCGGCCGTCGCGCTCACGAATGTCGAGCTTGCGAAAGTCGGACGCCATACGAGACAAGAGTGTCCATGCGCGCTCGCGACACGCGTCATCGCGGTCAAACCGCATAGCCATGACGAGATCGTAAAAGTCTACGCCGCGCTGTTGCCTGCGGTTATGGTATCGCTTCCGACAGCGCGCCGAACAGAAGCCCTGCGAGCGCTTTGCGAGAAAGGGAGCACCACATTCCCGGCAGGCTCTTTTAACGGGTGTAGCGGCGCGCTGGCGCGTTGCGTCTAGGCGCTTTCTGCATGGCTCTAGCTCGGCTTTGCAGTCGGACTCATTTGGGAAACCTTCGGGGCTAACCCTTTGATCGGCCTCAGTGCCGTTTCCGCCCTTGGGAAACGCAAAGTCTTTGATATTACTTGCGGGCCTTGCTTCCCGCGAAAGCGGGAATCCGGTAATCACCGCGTTCGCATCAAACCGATGTCGCGGGTTACTGGATCGCCCGGTCAAGCCGGGCGATGACAAACCCCGGAAGCCAACCGAACATCACCAAAGCTTTGGTTGTAGTAATGCGAGTGGCCGGAGCACAATAGCGCTCCCTCACCTCGCCGCGGGTTTGCCCATGCAACTCCTCCTTGCCTCCTTCGCCCTGGTCCTCACCATTACCGCCGCAAGCCCGGCGCTCGCGCTGCCCGCGCCGATGTCGGACACGGACCTCCTGACCAAGAGCGATCTCGTCGCGCTGGTGCGCGTGCTGTCCGTCACCTGCGTCTCGGTGTCGAAAGACGAGCACACCGGCGAGCCTCTGCGCAATTACAGTGCCAATGTCGAGCTGCTCGAAGTCATCAAGGGCGACGTTGCGAAAGGGAACGACGTCGACATCACCTTCGAGGATGTTCCGAAGGGGCTGCTTGGGCCTTGGAGCGTGTTTTACTATCCCGGCGAAATCGTATGGACGCATCTGATCAAGGACGGCGACGCCTTCACCACGACGTGGTGGAACGGCCGCGGCGACCTCGTGCACAAGGCGATCATCACCGATCTGCCGACCAAGCCCGGGGAGTCGGTCGCCGTTCCGCGCGTCCGTACCGAGCAGCCCGTTCAGTAATCCAAGGGAGCTAGGCCGAGACGCTATCGAGCCAGGCGTTGAACAGCTTGCGGCTCGCGTCGTTGGCGGCGGGCGCATAGCGCGCCGTCTCTGCGCGTAGTTGTCCGAGATCGGCCTTGGAGTTCGATAGCTCGAGCGTGTGGCCGATCAGCCATTTCTCCAAATCGCGCTGCGGCAGCTCGACATGGAACTGCAACGCGAGCACGTTAGGCCCATAGGTGAAGGCCTGGTTCGGTGTGATCGTGGAGGAGGCAAGCCGGGTCGCGCCCTGCGGCAGGTCGAAGGTGTCGCCGTGCCAGTTGAGCACGCGCACGCCCTCGATGGCGCCGAGCGGAGAGGCCTTGCCTTCGGGGGTGAGCGTCATCTCATCCCAGCCGAGCTCCTTCTGCTTGCCCGGATAGACGCGGGCGGCGAGCACCGCCGCAAGCGCCTGGCAGCCGAGGCAAATGCCGATCACCGGCACGTTCTTCTTCACCGCCGTCTCGATGGTCGAAAGCTCGCCCTTGATGAAGGGATAGCGGTCGATCTCGTAGATGCCGATCGGGCCGCCGAGCACGACGAGGAGGTCGGCGTCGCGTGCCGGGCCGAGATCGTCGACGCCGGCCTCGAGATAGGTGAGGTCGAGCCCACGATCTTCGAGCACGCCTTCGAGCGTCCCGGCATCCTCGAAGGCCACATGGCGTATGGCGATTGCGTTCTTCATGGCGCCCTCCCCCCAACTCTCCGAAGCAGCGGGTATCTTGCGCCGTGGCGCTGGCGCCCATTTGTCAATCTGCGACGCCCGATTGACGTTTTGCGACGGGCTTGCGGACTACCTCAGACAATTAGCGCAACGCCCTGACGGCGCAGATCACCGGCTCCCTCCACGGCGCCCTTGGGGTGGCGTCTTGCGGCATGAACGCCGCCGAAGAAGAGGTTCCGCGCGGGCCAGGCATGCCCACGCTCGCCGAGCGCCAGGAGCGCGCGCTCCTCGCGCTCGCCGAAGCCGGGCTCGAAGCTCGTCTTACCGTCGCGTTCGACGTGAAGCCTTGGGTGCCCCACCGCCTGTTCGAGAGTCATGCCGCGGTCGAGGAGATTGACGGCGACCTGGAGAATGGCCGACCTGATGCGGTTCGAGCCGCCGGTCCCCATCGCAGTCACCGTGCCGTCTCTCTGCAAAATGATGGTCGGCGCCATCATCGACGACAGGCGCGTGGCAGGACGCCAGTCCCCGGGCTTGCCGCTCGTGAGAATCCTCCTCGCCGAGCATATTGTTCAGCATGAAGCCGAATTTGCCGGCGATCTGGCCGTTGCCCTCGCCGTTGGAGAGGCTGATGGCGGCGGCGTTGCCTTCCGCATCGATCACGCTGACATGGGTGGTGCCGCGATAGGACGCGGGACGGCGCGCCGCTCGGTCGATCTCCTTGGCGAGATGGCCTGCGACGAGACGCGCTGCGAGGGTCTCGCCATGGCTCGCGCGCGCTTCGTTGGTCGCTTCCATGGCAGCATGAAGTGCGAGCGCACCGAGAACGCCGCCGTGCTCGGAGAGCGCCGCGAGAAAGCCGAGGCCGAAGGCGATGAGAGCGCCGCTCGCGGCCGGCGGCGGGTTGAGCGCGACGGTCGCGTCCCGATGCCGCCAATTGAGGGGTTCGCGCCAAGCGACGCGGTAGCGCGCGAGATCATCGGGCGTGAGATAGCCACCCTGGTCGCGCGACTGCGCGACGATCGCTCGACCCACGTCGCCGTCGACAAAGAGCCGTGCGCCGTCCTCGGCGAGCCATTCGAGCGTTTCGGCAAGCTCGTCATTGCGGAACGTTGTGCCTGCCTTCATCGGCTTGCCGTCAGGCGCGAAGATTTTTGCCACGCCAGGGCTTGCAGTCAGGATGGGGGCGATGACGGTGAAGAGATAAGCCTGGAAGTCGGTGAGCGGAAATCCCTGGCGGGCGGCGCTAACCGCCGGCTCGACCAGGCGCTTCATCGGTAGCGTGCCGAGCGCCTCGTGCATGGCGAAGAGGCCGGGCACGACACCGGGCGTCGCGCTCGAGCCAGGCCCGATATGGAATTCCTGCTTGGCGGGGCCGAAATCGGCATAAATCGGATAGACGTCGATCTCGCTTTCCGGGCGGCGCCTCAGCGGCGTCTCGGCGAAGAAGTCGAGCAGGTTCGCGTCATCCCCGCCCTCACGACGCGCCATGAGAAAGCCGCCGCCCCCCGGCGAGGAAAACACCGCCTCGGCAACGAACGTCATGAAGGTGGCGGCGAGAGCGGCGTCGAAAGCGTTGCCGCCATCTTCGAGAATTTCCGCAGCCGCCCGGGCGGTCAGCTCGTGTCCGGCCGCGACGACGCCTTTCGTTTTGCTCATGGAATTTGCCTAAGGCGAACCACGCGATGCGGCAAGCCCTGCTTACCCATCAGGTCATACGAATTCGATTCGGGCGTGATGGCCGTGCGCTGCGGCGAGGCGCTCATCGCGAGTCAAAAGTGGCGCATCGAGCACTTCCGCCAAAGCGACGTAGGCGGCATCGTAGGCGCTCAAATTGTCGCGCAATTCCCAAATGCGCGGCAGCAAGAAGTCGTGGGGATGCCGGACCAGGGGGAAGTCGGCGAGGTCCTCCAAGGCCGCGCTACAGCGTGGCTCAGGAATCTGGCGGGTCCGCGCGTAGCGCCTGAGGACTTGCGCCACTTCCAAATCGAGCAAATGCGGCGCGTGCAGCGTTTCCTCCGAGTCGAATAGCCGTTTCTCGACGAGCGCGGCAGCCGATGTGCGCAGGAGAGACTCCAGGAGGGCCGACGCGTCGATAACGATCATCGATTGTCGCGCTCGGCGCGAACCGCTTGTGCTGGCGCCTCGCGGGGGGTTGCCACAGGCCTCGCCGAGAGCCGGGCACGGAGCTCTTCGATCGTCGGCCGCTCGGCAACGCGCCGGATTTCGGCAAGAAGGTAGTCCGACAGCGACATACCCGCCATAGCGGAGCGCGCCTTGAGCCGCCTATGCAACGCGTCGGGAACGTTTCGTATCTGGATCATCTTTGACATGCGCTAACCATGGTCGCATGTTCATCACATGTCAACCTATCGCAGGAGAGGTTCTGCGAATTCCGTCCATATCGGAGAATGAGCGGCTAGCCGAGACGCTTCTCGAGAGCGGACAGTTCCTCGTTGAGCGCCTTGGGGAGCTTAGCGCCGAAGGTGGCGAAATGCTCCTTGATGAGCGGCAGCTCGGCCTTCCAGCCGTCCTTGTCGACGCTGGTCAACTCCTTGAGGTCACCCGGAACGATCTTCAGTCCGCTGACATCGAGCGAGCCGTCCGCCGGCAGCTTGCCGATCGCCGTATCGACTGCCTTGGCCGTCCCGTCGCAGCGCTCGAAAATCCATTTCAGCACGCGGCTGTTGTCCCCGTAGCCCGGCCACAGGAACTTGCCGTCGCCGTTCTTGCGGAACCAGTTGACGTAGAAGATCTTCGGCATCTTGCCGCCGCCCTTCTCGCCCATCTTCAGCCAATGGGCGAAATAGTCGCCCATGTGGTAGCCGCAGAAGGGAAGCATGGCCATCGGATCGCGGCGGAGATCGCCGATCTTGCCGGCGGCGGCGGCCGTCTTCTCGGACGCCATGATCGAGCCCAGGAACGTCCCGTGTCGCCAGTTCAAGGCTTCCGTCACCAGCGGCGCGACGGTGGCGCGGCGGCCGCCGAAGAGGATGGCGTCGATCGGCACGCCCTTGGGGTCCTCCCATTCCGGCGCAATTACCGGGCACTGAGACGCGGGCGCAGTGAAACGCGCATTGGGATGGGCGGCGGGACGGCCAGATTTGGGCGTCCATGAGCGGCGCATCCAATCCGTGGTGTGGGCGGGCGCCTCGCTCATCTGCTCCCACCACACATCGCCGTCATCGGTCAGAGCGACGTTGGAGTAGATGCAGTTGGCGTAGAGCGTCTCCATGGCGTTGAAGTTCGACTCGGTCGAGGTGCCGGGCGCCACGCCGAAGAAGCCGGTCTCCGGATTGATGGCGTAGAGCCTGCCGTCGGCGCCGAATTTCATCCAGCAGATGTCGTCGCCAATCGTCTCGGCCTTCCAGCCGGGGATGGTCGGCATCAGCATGGCGAGGTTGGTCTTGCCGCAGGCGGAGGGGAACGCCGCCGCCATGTATTTCGACTTTCCCTCCGGGTTGGTGAGCTTGAGGATGAGCATGTGCTCGGCCATCCAGCCTTCGTCGCGCGCCTTGACGCTCGCGATTCTGAGCGCATGGCACTTCTTGCCGAGCAGAGCATTGCCCCCATAGCCCGAGCCGTAGGACCAGATCTCGCGCGTCTCGGGGAAGTGGGAGATGTACTTCGTCTTGTTGCACGGCCACGGCACATCGGCGGTGGTCGGCGTCGGGAGCGGATAGCCAACGGAATGCATGCCGCGCACGAAATCGTCCGAATTGCCGAGCGCCTTCCACACCGCATCCCCCACGCGGGTCATGATGTGCATGTTGGCGACGGCATAAGCACTGTCCGTGACCATCACGCCGATGCCGGCGATGGGCGAGCCGATCGGGCCCATGGAATAAGGCAGGACATACATGGTGCGGCCGGCCATGGTGCCGTCATAGAGCTTGGTGAGCGTCGCCTTCATCTCGGCGGGATCGAACCAGTTGTTGGTCGGGCCGGCGTCGTCCTTGGACTTGGAGCAGATATAGGTCTGGTCCTCGACGCGCGCGACATCGGCCGGGTCGGAGCGCACCAGGATCGAGTTCGGCCGCTTCTCCGGATTGAGCCACATGGCCGTCCCGCCATCGACCAGCGTTTTCAGGAGATGCTGATACTCGGTGTGCGAGCCGTCGCACCATACGACCGATTCAGGCTTGAACAGGGCCTTGGCTTCCTCGACGAAGGCGAGGACTTTGGGGTTGGACGTCTTGGCTCCTTCAGGCGCAATCTTCGACTGAACGCTCATGCGGCTAGGTCCCCAGCTTCCTGATGACGGGTTGAAGGCGGAAATTCATCCCCTAGCTACCACCGATCTAGCCGCGTTTTCAAGGCAAGGCGGCCGTCGGAGTGTCTCGACGCTAGCCTGCCGTCTCGGCTCAGCACCTCTTGCCGCCCGAGCGCCTTCAGCCGCGCCGCAGGGACTTGCTGATGCGCGTCACAATCGGATCGAACAACGCCTTCTCCCGCGCGGGATAGACGACGTGAATGCAGTTCAGCATGTCGTCATTATGGGGCGGAAAGTTGCAGCGGTCATAGTAGATGTCGGCACCGCTCGTTCCCGACACGGCGTAGAACTCAGCCGTGACGCGCTTGTAAGCAGCGCTACTCAACTCCTCGTATTTGGCCACGTAACTGTCAGGCGTGTCGTTATCGACATTGTAAGCGCCATAGATAGCAAGCTGCGCGCGGCCGTCGGCTGTGCGGAACGTTGCGCCGTCGCCGTTCTCGGGAGGAGGATCCTGCGCCGTGAAGAGATCGGCGGGATAGTCGGCTGTCGTGCCGAAGCGGGGATTGGAGTAGGTGGCCCAACGCTCCTGCGCGCCGGCGGTGCCGAACTGGGCGAACGCTCCCATCATGATGACGAGAGCGAATCCGATGAGCGCTCGGAGAGTCATCATGGCTTCACGCGATTGACACCGACACTTTCGAATCCTACCAGACGCGGTTGATCTTGGCCGGAGCCATCGGCGTTCCCACCTTGCCGGCGAAGGCCTCGCGGAACGGCTGCATATTCATGACCACGCCATTCACCCGGTACTTGCCCGGCGCGTGCTCGTCGGTCTTGGCATCCTCCTTGGCCGACTCCGGTGTCTCGTTCTCGCACCACCCTTGTGCGTAGCTGAGGAAGAAACGCTGGAAGGGTGTGAACCCCAAGCCGTCCTTGCCCTCCTTGGCGTTTGCGGTCTTGCGGAAGGCCTCGTAAGCAAGCCAGGCGCCGCCATTGTCGGCCGTGTTCTCGCCGAGCGTGAGTTCGCCATCGACCATCACGTCCTTGCGTGGATTAGAGGGGTCTTTGACCGCGACGAAGCGGCCATATTGGCGCGCGAGGCCCGCGGCACGTGCCTCGAAGGCCTTAGCATCCCGCTTCGTCCACCAATCCTTGAGATTTCCGTGCGCGTCGTAGTGCCGGCCTCCGTCATCGAAGCCATGCGTCAGCTCATGTCCGATGAGCGCGCCGAGATTGCCGTAATTGACCGCGTCATCGGCGTTCGCGTCGAAATTCGGGAGCTGGAGGAGGCCGGCAGGGAAGGTCATGTCCACGGCCTGGTCGTCGTAATAGGAATTGTTGGTCGGCGGGGTCGCGCTCCATTCGCTTCGATCGAACGGCTTGCCGATCTTGGCGATCTCGCGGGCGAAGGCGAAGTCTGCCGCGCGCATCGAGTTGCCCAGAGCATCGCCGCGCACGATCTCGAGGTCCGAATAGCGGAGCCAGGAGTCGGGATAGCCGACCTTCTCGCCCATGGCGGCGAGCTTCTCCAGAGCGCGCGCTTTGGTCGTCTCGCTCATCCAGTCGATCTGCTCGATATCGGTCTGCATCGCGCGCTCGATCGCGTGCATTATGGCGAGCACGCGCTCCCGCGCCTCCCCGCTGAACTCGCGCTCGACATAAGCCTGCCCGAGCGCGTCGCCGAGCTGGTCGTCGACCGCGTCGACGCAAGCCTTCCATCGCTCACCGATCTCTGCCTGGCCGTCGAGCCGCCGGCCGAAGAAGGCAAAGTCCTCATCAACGAAGGCATCCGGCGCCACCGAGACGAACCCGTGAATGAGGGTCCAACGCAGATAAGACTTCCAGTCGTCGAGCGGCAGCGATTTGAGCGCGGGCTCGATGCCTCTGAAGAATCCCGGATCGGCGACATCCAAGTCGCTGAATGACGGTGCGCCGATCGCGGTGAGATAGGTCTTCCAATCGAATGAGGGCGTGAGCGCCGTGAACGCCGCAAGCGTCATCTTGTTGTGGATGTTCTTCGGCTCGCGTTGATCGACCAGGCTCATCGAAGCCTTGGCCAGCGCGGTCTCGATCCGCGGCACGGCATCGGCCTCGGCTTCAGCCTTGCTTGCGTCATCGCCGAGCAGACGAAACATGCGCGAGACATGGGTGCGATAGTCGGCGCGTTCTCCCCCGAAGTCCGCGGTCAGATAATAGTCGCGGTCGGGAAGAGCGAAGCCGTCTTGATCGGCCGTTGCGATCATCGTGCTGGTATCGGTGTAGTCCGGGGTCGAAGAGAAAAAGAACAAGGGGCTCGTGCCGATGCGGTGGAGATGGGCGACTTCAGCGGCGAAGCCAGCCTTGCTCTTGATCGTGGCGATGCGCTCGAGTTCGGGCTGAAACGGCTTCAGTCCCTTTTTTTCGATCGCATCCTCGTCCATGCACGAGGCGTAATAGTCGCCGATCTTGCGGCGCTGCTCAGTCTTATCGCCTTGGCCGGAGGCGGCTTCTTCGAGGATGGTGGCGAGGACAGCGGTGATGTGATCGTCGAGATCGCTGTAACGGTACCAGCTCGATTCGGAGGGCGGTATCGGGTTCGCCTTGAGCCAGGCGCCGCAGGCATATTGGTAAAAGTCGCTGCAGGGCTTGACGCTGTGGTCGATCGCCGACGGATCGAACACAGGAGGGAGCGGCTTCTTCAGGATCTCGTCAGGCGTCTCGGCTTGCGATGGCGATGCCAGCAGCACGAGGCCGAACATCACGATCGTCAGGCTGCGTCGGCGCATGCGAGTTATTGTCGCCCAGCGCGCGCTTCGGTCGCGAGTTCTCACCAATTCCTTGCGCGCTTCGGCCGGAGCGGCGACGGGTTCGGCGAACAGGATGCGCCGCGCTTGCCCGTCGCACATGATGTCGCAGCCCTCCGGGTCGATCCCAGTCATGCGCCAAGGTCCGGGCTCACCCTCGGCCAACGCGGTTGCGTAGAGCTCGATCGCGTCGGCATGATCCTGGTTCATGTGCTCGACAATCTCGGGCTCGGCCTCGATCAGGCTTGTGCCACCCTCGGTCGAAACCAGGAGCTCGCTCGGGGCGAGATCGAAGATGCGGCCGAAGCCGCCGATATAGTGGGCGCCTTCAACGGCGACGCGGAAGAAGGCGAAGTCCGGGAAGTCGGCATAGAAGGAGGCTTCCGGGTGACGCGCCAAAAAGCGCCGCCTGACCGCCTCGTCCTTCGCCCGCTCGACCGTGCCGTAGAGGGTCACCCGCGCCCCCTGAAGGGGGTCGGCCAGAGCGCCCGTCTCGTCAACCATGATCGAGGCGCGCGGATCCTTGGCGAGGTTCGCCGTGTGCCGGGCGAGGTTCGAGATGAGCAGGGTGGGAGCGCCCGAGGCATCGGTGGCAAGCGTAACGAGCGAGGCGTAAGGGTAGCCGGCCTTTGCGTCGATGGTTGCCAGCGAGCCTTTGAAAGCCCTGCGGACGAGCGCTCTCGCGGCGCTTGCGATGTCCTGCCGCGAGGGCGTTTCTGGAGACTTATTTACTTGCGCCATAACGATAATTGTTGCATTGCGATAGAGCTGGGTGGGCGAGAAGCGCCCCATTCCTGCCACAATTGGCGCAGCCCCTGAACCCTTAACATCCCTAAACCATCAATCGCCGCAAGGGCCCCCCACAATGCCAACAATCGCACTTGTCGACGACGATCGTAACATCCTCACCTCCTTGCGCATGGTGCTCGAGGCGGAAGGCTATAAGACGCAGACCTACAACGACGGCGCAAGCGCGCTCGACGGCTTCGCCGAGAGCCCGCCCGACCTCGCCATCCTCGACATCAAGATGCCGCGCATGGACGGCATGGAGCTGCTCAGGAGGCTCCGCCAGCGGAGCGAGCTGCCGGTCATCTTCCTCACCTCCAAGGATGAGGAGATCGACGAGCTGTTCGGGCTCAAGATGGGCGCCGACGACTTTATCAGGAAGCCCTTCCCTCAGCGGCTCCTGGTCGAGCGCGTCAAGGCCGTGCTCAGGCGCGCTCAGCCCCGCGACGGCAGCGCGCCCGTGGTCGAGGACAAATCCAAGGTGCTCGAGCGCGGCAAGCTCAAGATGGACCCCGAGCGCCATACTTGCGTATGGGACAACCGTCCCGTGACCTTGACCGTCACCGAATTCCTCATTTTGCAGGCCCTTGCCTCCAGGCCCGGCGTGGTGAAAAGCCGCGACGCCTTGATGGATGCGGCCTATGATGACCAGGTTTATGTCGACGATCGCACGATCGACAGCCACATCAAGCGGCTGCGCAAGAAGTTCAAGGTGGTCGATCAGAGCTTCGACGTGATCGAGACGCTTTATGGCGTCGGCTACCGGTTCAAAGAGTGACGGGTCTGACCAATGACCGCCGAGGCGGACAGGTCCTGGCAGCGGCCTGACGTCGCCACCATCAGGGAGCGGTTCCGCCGTGCCTTGCGGGTGACGCTGTCGCGCACTCGCCGCGCCTCGCGCTGGCTCGCCGAGCACCTCCCCTTCCGGCACGGCTTCTCAAGCCTCACGCGCCGCATCGTGGTGCTGAACCTGATCGGGCTCGCCATCCTCGTCTCGGGCATTCTTTACCTCAACCAGTTCCGCGCCGGCCTGATCGACGCCAAGGTGCAGAGCCTGCTCACGCAAGGGGAAATCATCGCCCGCGCCATCGCCGCCTCCGCCGGCGTCGACACCAACGAGGTCCAACTCGATCCCGAGAAACTGCTCGAGACCGAGCAGGGCCAGGCCGACGACGACGACGCGCTGGCGAACTCGCTCGAATTCACCATCGATCCTGAGCGCGCGGCCCCGATCTTGCGGCCTCTGGTCAAGCCGACGGGAAGCCGTGCGCGCATCTATAATCGCGACGGCGCGCTGATCCTCGATTCCGATACGTTCTATTCGCGCGGAGAGGTGCTCCGCTACGATCTGCCGCCGCCCGGCGTGGAGAAGCCCGATGCGCTCACTTCGTTCTGGCGGGCGGTGAAGACGCGGTTCAACCAATACGATTTGCCACTCTATACCGAGATCGGCGGCGCCAACGGCAAGGCTTACCCCGAAGTGGCCACCGCGCTCACCGGCACCTCGGTGCCGATCGTCCGGGTCAACGACAAGGGCGAACTGGTGGTCTCGGTCGCCGTGCCGATCCAGCGCATGCGCGCGGTGCTCGGCGTGCTCCTGCTCTCCACGCGCGGCGGTGACATCGACAACATTGTGGCGGCCGAGCGCTGGGGCATCGTGCGGGTCTCGCTGTTCGCCGCCGCGGTGACCATCGTGCTGTCGGTGATTCTCGCCAACACCATCGCAGGCCCGGTGCAGCGGCTTTCGGCTGCGGCCGAGAGCGTTCGCCACAGCGTCAAGGCGCGCGCCGAGATCCCCGACTTCACCGACCGCACCGACGAAATCGGGCATCTGTCGGGCGCGCTGCGCGACATGACCGACGCGCTTTATCGGCGGATCGAAGCGATCGAGAGCTTCGCGGCGGACGTGGCGCACGAGCTCAAGAACCCGCTCACCTCTTTGCGCAGCGCGACCGAGACCTTGCCGCTCGCCAAGACCGAGGACTCGAAAGAGCGGCTGATGGAGATCATCAAGCACGACGTGAAGCGGCTCGATCGTCTGATCAGCGACATCTCCGACGCCTCCCGCCTCGATGCTGAGCTCGCACGTGAGGATGCGAGGCCCGTCGACATGGCCGAGCTGTTGCGCACCACCGTGTCGCTGTTCAACGACATCCATCGCGGCGATACGCCGGAGGTCGTAGCCGACATCGCCTATGCGCCGGGCGCACGGCCCTATCGCGTGCTTGGCCATGACAGCCGCTTGAGCCAGGTCATCGTCAATCTTCTTGAAAATGCCATTTCCTTCTCGCCGCCCGGAGGACGCATCGCGCTGGTCACGCGCCGCATCGGCAACGAAATCCAGGTGGCGATCGAGGACGAAGGACCGGGAATCCCCGAGGAGAATCTCGAGCGTATCTTCGAGCGCTTCTATACCGACCGGCCGCAAGAGAATTTCGGCCAGAACTCAGGACTCGGGCTCAACATCTCGCGGCAGATCGTGATGGCTCATGGCGGGCGGATCTGGGCCGAGAACCGCCCGCCTGCCGGCGTCGGACGCGGTAAGGGCGATCGCGGCGACGGGACGAGCGGCGGCGCGCGCTTCGTCATCCGCCTGCCGGCTGCCTAAGTGGTGGCTGAGCGGCGCGAGCTCGTGCATGGCACCTGCGTTGCGCTCGGAACGCGCGCGGCGCTGTTGCGCGGACCGTCAGGCGCGGGCAAGTCGGATCTCGCCTTGCGCTTCCTCGCGCTCTCCGGCGAAGGCGAAGACCAGCCGCTACTCGTTGCCGATGACCAAGTCTTCATCACACCGAACGGCAACGGCGAGCTCGTGGCGTCGGCGCCTTCCTCTATTGCCGGAAAGATCGAGGTCAGGGGGGTTGGAATCATGGAGGTCCCTGTCCCTGCCGAAGCGCATGTCATCCTCGTGTGCGATCTCGTCGGGCCCAAAGAGGTTCCACGCATGCCGCCGCATCCGTGGGAACGGACCATGATCGCCGGCATCCCGGTGAAGCTTATCAAGCTCGATCCGTTCGAGGCTTCCGCTGCCATGAAGTTGAAATTGGCGCTCTTGTGGGCAGAACGCGATCTTCCCAGTTAACCTCGAGGAACTCACTTGCCTTCGTCCCCTCACCCGACAAAGATAGCGGCCTTTCCGCCGGGGGCAGCATTCAAGGACTCACCATGATTGGCGTCGTCATTGTCACTCACGGCAAGCTTGCGCACGAGTTCCGCGCAGCGCTCGAGCACGTGGTCGGACCGCAAGAGCAGATCGAGACGATCTCGATCGGCCCCGATGACGATCTCGACGAGAGGCGAAGCGACATGCTGACGGCTCTCCAGCGCGTCGATAGCGGTGGAGGCGTGGTCGTGCTCACCGACATGTTCGGCGGCACCCCGTCAAACCTCGCCATCTCGGCCATGGACCACGACAATGTCGAGGTCATCGCCGGCGTCAATCTGCCGATGCTGGTGAAGCTTGCGAGCGTGCGCGGCGAGTGCGGGCTCGATGAGGCCATCACTCAGGCGCAAGAAGCCGGGCGCAAATATATCAGCGTCGCCAGTCAGATTCTGGCGCCCAACTAGAGTGGGCAAGCTGCGCGACAAAGTGAAGGAAGCGCGCGACGGCCTCTATTTCGCTGAGGTGGTCATTCCCAACAAGAAGGGGCTGCATGCGCGGGCTTCGGCGCAATTCGTGCGCTGCGCCGCCCGCTTCACCGCCGATGTGCGGGTCACGCGCGAAGGCCATACGGTCGGCGGCACCTCGATCATGGGGCTGATGATGCTGGCGGCGGGCCAGGGCCACTCGATCCTGATCGAGACGGAAGGCAAGGAGGCGAGCCAGGCGCTTGAAGCGCTCATCGCGCTCGTCGAGTCAGGGTTCGGTGAAGAGGATTGAGAGGGCGGCGCTTCCGGTCGCTGAGCGAGCATGAGACATGCCTGCCTCTGCATCGCGACCGCAGTGGTGGTTGCGTTTTCGACTTTCTCCGGGCACGCCGAGCCCGCGTCATCCGACATCGAATCCGCCGATCGGCTCTTTGAGGCGGGAAAGTTCGCGGAAGCGGCTGACATCTACAAGCAAGTTCTCGCTCAGACTCCGAATGATGTTGCGGCGATTTTTCAGCTCGCCCGCATCGCGCTCCTCGCGAACAAGCTCGAGGAAGCGCAAGACTGGTTGCAGCGCTCGCTTAGCTTGGACCCTGGCGACACTACGGCAAGAGTTCTGCTGGCGGAAACCCTCTATCGCCGCGACGAGTTCGAGAAGGCAGCCAATGCTCTCAGCGGCGTCGATGTCGGCACCAACAAGCTGATCGTCGAGCAATATCCAACCTTGAACGTCGCGAAGCTCGAAAGCTTCAAGGGGCAGACGCCTTATGAGTTGCACGGCAGCGGAGATGTCACGCGCCTCAAATTCGTCAACGCCGGTCCGCTGCCGGTGGTCACTGTGCGCGTGAACGGTGGCGAGGAGGTCACCTTCTTCATCGACACCGGGGGATCGGAGGTCGGGCTCGACACGGAGTTCGCCAAGGAGCTTGGCCTTCCAAATTTCGGCAAGGTGCAAGGTACGTTTTCGGGCGGGGAGCACACCGATGTTGGGCAGTCACGCATTGACTCCCTCACCCTTGGCGACTGGACCGTCAACAACCTGCCCGCCGCAACACTTCCTTTGCGCCAGCTCTCGGCGGGGCTGGGGGTGAGGCGCATCGACGGCGTGATCGGCACCACCCTCTTCTACCACTTCCTCGTCACCCTCGATTATCCGAACGGCCAGCTCGTGTTGCGCCGTAAGACTCCCGAGAGCCTCACCGCGTTTTTGGCAGAGCCGTCAGCCAAGAGCGTCGCGGTTCCGATCTGGATGGCGAGCGATCACTTCATGGTGGGCTGGGGCCGGGTGGAGACATTGTCGCCGACGCTCCTCTTCGTCGACACGGGTCTCGCCGGCGCCGGCGTGAAGCTTGCCGAGCCGGTCATCAAGGATGCAGGGATCAAGCTCGAGGAAGACAAAGCCTACTCCGGCGCGGGCGCGGGCGGAACGCTGAAGATCGTGCCCTATACCGTAAGCCGACTTTCCTTTGGCGACGTCGAGGAAAAAGACGTGCCTGGCCTCTATGACGGGCCGTTCCCATGGGAGACCGTGTTCGGCTTCATCCTCGCCGGCATGGTGGGGCACGATTTCTTCAAACCCTACGCGGTGACCTTCGACTTCCAGTCGATGCGGATCTTTTTGCGGCAAGCACCCTAGTCCGAGGCTCGCAAGTGGGCTTGCGGCGCCCCACAAGGCAGCGGACGAACAAATCGCCATTCCGCGTGTTATTATGGCGTAGCGATAGTCCGTCCCTCGGCGCATCCGAGCATGAGGCAGGGAGGTGGCGGCGATGGCAAAGACCCACGAAGACGTGCCGGTCGTTCTATCCGAGGACAATGCGAGAGCAGGCGTGACAGGACATAATGTCCGCTACGTGCTCGCCTTCGGGCTTGCCGGAAGCATCATCGCGTTCGTCGCGATTGGCCTCTATTACTTCTATGCCAACCTCATCGGAACGCTTAGGCACGCATCCGCCGGATTCGATCTGACCGAGCTTACCTATTTCGCCATCCCGCTCGCGCTGGGAGCAGTGGCCATCGTGCTCGTGCTCGGGCTCCTGAATATGGCGGTCAGGCCCAGGCCTGAAATCAGCCAACAGTTGATGCGCTGGCGGGTTGCCCTGCAATTCATCGCACTTTGCGTTGTCATGGGCGCCTTCTATTTGTCAGCCAGACCTTAGAGGAGGCCCCGTCCTCGCAGACGGTCTACCAGCTCGTTCGAGCCGGTGGGCGACGTAGGATCGAGTCATAGCCGCCGCTTGTAGCCGGTAACCATGGCACGCGGCAGATTCTCGCGGAACACGAGGCTCGCGAGGATCACGGCGGCGATGTGCGCAAAGATGAGCGCGAGCGTGATATTAGCGATCAGCTCGTGCACCTCCTCGAAGGATTCGCCGAAGTCCTTGGTGAACATTCCGGCGAGCGGGCCTGCCTGCTGATCTCCGCCATAAACCACGAGCCCAGTGATCACCGTCGCGGCAAGGAAGACGAGCAGCGTCGCCACCATGGCGCCGCCGCCTGGGCTGTGCCCGAGATGGCGCTCGGCCCTGAACAGAACCAAGTCGCGCACGTAACGAAGCGCGGCGCCGGGCGAATAGACGAAGTCGGAGAAGCGCGCATGCGCCGGCCCGACGAAGCCCCAGATCACGCGCACCACGACGAGCGCGCCAACCACATAGCCCGCCCAGACATGCACCTTGAGCACGTCTTCCCCGGTCAAGAGGTAAGCGACCGTGAAGGCCGTGACCAAAGTCCAGTGGAAAATCCGCACGAACGGATCCCAGACATAGACCTCGCGCGGCAGACCGTTGCGCTTGGGATCGAGCATGACACCGCACCCTGAAGGGAAGCTCCGCAATAAATGGGGCCAGGGCCTTACCGAGGCCTTACGTGAAGGAGCTTACCGGATCATGGGATAGTCGTCTTTGAGGAAGGTCAGGACGAAGCGCCGGTGTGAAGACGGCCGTTCCTAATGTCGCCCTTGGCTCCCCTTGCTCCGAGAAGCGGGCGCGTAGCGTGAAAGGGTCCGAAAAGTCCCAGGGTGCTTGACCTGGGCCGCCAGCCTCCCTATCATATAAGGACTTCTTTATATCTTTATCTAGACAGCAGCGCGGAGTGGATGCGGCATGACCTATCACGTCAAAGACATCGGCCTTGCCTCGTGGGGCCGGAAAGAGATCGACATCGCCGAGACGGAGATGCCGGGGCTGATGGCCGTGCGCGAGGAATATGCCGCTAGGCAGCCGCTCAAGGGCGCGCGCATCGCCGGCTCGCTGCACATGACCATCCAGACCGCTGTCTTGATCGAGACTCTGAAGGCGCTCGGCGCCGACATCCGTTGGGCCTCGTGCAACATCTATTCGACGCAGGACCATGCTGCCGCCGCGATCGCCGCCAAGGGAATCCCCGTCTTCGCCTTCAAGGGCGAGAGCCTCGAGGAATATTGGGACTACACCAACCGCATCTTCGAATGGCCCGACGGTGGCACGCCGAACATGATCCTCGACGACGGGGGCGACGCCACGCTGCTGGTGCATCTCGGCGTGCGCGCCGAACAGGGCGACACCGCCTTCCTCGACAAGGCGACCAACGAGGAGGAGGTACTGTTCGCCGCGATCAAAGAGCGGCTCAAGCGTGAGCCCGGCTGGTTCACCAAGGTCGCAGCCAATATTCGCGGCGTCACCGAGGAGACCACCACCGGCGTGCACCGCCTCTACGAGATGCAGAAGAAGGGCACGCTGCTGTTCCCCGCCATCAACGTGAACGACAGCGTCACCAAGTCGAAATTCGACAATCTCTACGGCTGCCGCGAGAGCCTGGTCGACGGCATCCGCCGCGGCACCGACGTGATGATGGCGGGCAAGGTGGCGATGGTCGCGGGCTTCGGCGACGTGGGCAAGGGCTCGGCCGCGAGCTTGCGCAACGCCGGCTGCCGCGTGCTGGTCGCCGAGATCGACCCGATCTGCGCGCTGCAGGCCTCGATGGAGGGCTACGAGGTCACCACCATGGACGACGCAGCGCCCCGCGCCGACATCTTCGTCACCGCGACCGGCAACAAGGACGTCATCACCGTCGACCACATGCGGCAGATGAAAGACCGCGCCATCGTCTGCAATATCGGTCACTTCGATTCGGAGATTCAGGTGGCGGCCTTGCGCAATTTCAAATGGGAGAACGTCAAGCCGCAGGTGGATGAAATCGAGTTCCCCGACGGCAAGCGCATCATCCTTCTGTCGGAGGGGCGGCTGGTCAATCTCGGCAACGCGATGGGCCATCCGAGCTTCGTCATGAGCGCCTCCTTCACCAATCAGACGCTGGCGCAGATCGACCTGTGGACCAATCCCGGCAAATACGAGAAGAAGGTGTACACCCTGCCGAAGCAGCTCGACGAGAAGGTGGCGCGGCTGCACCTCGCCAAGGTCGGCGCCAAGCTGACCAAGCTCAGCGAAGACCAGGCTGACTATATCGGCGTGCCGGTCGAAGGCCCCTACAAGCCCGAGGCCTACCGCTACTAGGCGCCTGCCGCCTCATGGTCGAGACGCCCGCTTCGCGGGCCCTCACCATGAGGGCAAATCCTCATCCTGAGAGGCAGACGAGGCGTGCCTAAGCGGCGCGGCGAACTCCATCCCTCCCCTTGATGGGGAGGGAGTCGCGCCTTTCGGCGCGGCGAGTGGGGTTAACGGCCTACCCCACCCCGACGCTGCCTGCGGTATGTCGGACCTCCCCACAAGGGGGAGGTATGGGAAGAGCGTCGACGCTAACGCGTCAGGCAACCGAGCCTGCATGTTTGGATTAACCAAAGCGCGCAGCCCAGTGGGCAAGAGTCCACGATGCAGCTAAGCTAACGCCTGATTCGCCTTGGGTTCGCGTGGGGCAGAGGGAGCCCCGCGTTCTAGTCTGTGGCAGCGTTTAGCGGCGCGAGGCGAGGCCATGGACGGCGGCGCGGAGCACAACACGACCATGCGGATGAGCGGGGGCAAGGCGGCACCTTCAGCGAGGTGGCCAAGGGTGCTGTTCCGCGTGTCTCTTTTTTCCGCTGCGCTTCTCCTCCCCGCCACAAGCGCGCTCGCTGCCACTGGCGGCGACGCGCTCGACGCCCGGACCCTGCTCACGCTCGGCATCAATCTCGGCATCATCGCTTTTGCCGTCGGCACGGCGATCGCCTGTCTGCGCGCCACTGAGCGCGCGCGCGCCGCCGCCGCCGCTGCCGCACAGGAGGCCGAGCACTACCGTGTGAGCGAAAGCACGCTCGAGACCATTCTCACGGTCGAGCCGCAGGCGCTTCTCCTCGTCTCCGAGAGCGGCGAGCCCGATCTTCTGGTCGCGAACTTGCCGATCGGACTCGGCGTACCGCGCGAGGCAAATGCGCTCCTCGAGTTCGAGAGCTGGCTCGATGCGCCCTCGGCCTCGGCGCTCGACCTTGCGCTCCGAACGCTGGTCGACAAGGGCGAGGCCTTCAATCTCATGCTCTCGACCTTGCGCGACCGCTTCGTGGAAGTCGACGGGCGGGTCGCCGGCCGCAGGCTCGTGCTAAAGGTGCGCGACCTCTATGGCCGCAGGCTCGAGCTTGCCGAGCTCGCCGCCAAGCATCGGCAGCTCGAGGATCAGGTCATCTCTCTGCGCACGCTGCTCGACACGCAGGCGATCATCGCGGAGCGCGCCCAACCCGAGCCGAAGCAGAGCGTCGAAGCCTATTTCAGGAGCTTCGACCGGCTCGCCACCGCTTTCGCCGTATTCGATAGGGGCCAGAGGCTTGCCCATTTCAACCAGGCCTATGTCGAGCTCTGGCAGCTCGACCCCGCATGGCTCGCAACCCATCCGCGCGACGGAGAGATCCTCGACCGGCTGCGGCAGGAGCGGCGGCTACCCGAGAAGGCCGACTATCGCAACTGGAAGAAGACTTGGCTCTCCCGCTACGGCGCGGATACCCAGGTGGAGGATCTCTGGCACCTCCCCGATGGCCGCACCCTGCACGTGATCGCCGACAGCGAAGGCGGCGGGGCGACCTATCTCTACGAGAACGTCACCGAGCGGATCGGGCTCGAGAGCCGTTACAACGCGCTGACACAGGTGCAGCGCGAGACGCTCGATACGTTGCGCGAAGGCGTCGCCGTATTTGCCCCTAACGGGCGGCTCAGGCTTTATAATCAGGCTTTCGCCAAGCTATGGCGCCTCTCCCCGCATCAGCTCGACAACGAGCCGCATATCGATGAGATCATCGAGGAATGCCGTGCCCTTTATGACGAGCCGGAGGAGTGGGAGAGCACCAAGGCGGCCGTTACCGCGATCGTCTCAGAGCGGCGCTCCTACGAGAGGGAGATCGACCGCGCCGATGGCTGCGTGCTCGCTTGCGCCGCGTTGCCGCTGCCAGATGGCGGCACGCTCCTCACTTATAACGACGTGTCGGACGCAAAGCGCGTCGAGCGGGCTCTAATCGAGCGGAACGAGGCGCTGGAAGAGGCCGACCGGGTGAAGTCAACCTTCATCTCCCACGTCTCTTACGAGCTCCGCACGCCGCTCAACTCGATCCTCGGCTTTGCCCAGCTTCTCGCCAGCCCCGCATTCGGGCCGCTCGCCGACAAACAGCGCGAATATGTCGGCGACATTCTTGCCTCCGGGCTCACGCTCAAGGCCATCATCGACGACATTCTCGACCTCACCACCATCGATGCCGGCACGCTCGAGCTCAACCTCTCTCCGGTCAACGTCCGGGAGCTCGTCGAGGCAGCCGAGAACGGCGTGCACGAACGGCTCAAGCAGAACGACATGACGCTCGACATCGCGATCGAGCCTGGCGTCGACACCTTCGTCGCCGACGGAGCCCGGGTGACGCAGATCCTCTATAATCTGCTCTCCAATGCGATCGGGTTCTCGCCCTCGGGCGGCAAGATCGCGCTCAACTGCGCCCGCGAGGATTCGATGCTCGCCTTTACCGTCGAGGATCAAGGGGTCGGCATCCCCGAGGACTATCAGAAGGCGGTGTTCGACCGTTTCGAGAGCCGCCCACACGGCTCGCGCCATCGCGGCACCGGGCTTGGGCTCTCCATGGTCAAGAGCCTGGTGGAGCTGCATGGGGGCACCGTCACTCTCTCCTCGAGTTCGGGGGAAGGAACGCGGGTCAAGGTTCGGCTGCCACTCTCGCAGACGCTCAGGACAAAAGAGAGGAAGGCAGCGCAGGCCGAGGAGCCGCGCTTGAAGTCAAGCCGCGCCGGATGAGCAGCGTTTGGAGCCTCGACGATGTCGACCTCGTCAGGCTCGACATCATCGCGAGCCGCCTTGCGCTCGCGCTGAAGCAAGGCGACGTGATTGCACTCTCTGGTCCGCTCGGTGCCGGCAAGACCACCTTGGCGCGAGCTTTGGTCGAGAGGCTCGGCGGCGAAGGTGAGGTCCCGAGCCCGACCTTCGCACTGATGCAGCGCTACGATACACCCCGGCTCACCGTCACCCATTGCGACTTCTATCGGCTCGCGCCCTCTGAGCTTGGCGAGCTCGGGCTCGACGATGCGCTGGCCGAGGGCATGCTCTTGGTCGAGTGGCCTGAGCGCGCGGAGAGCTGGCTCCCGCAAGACCGCCTCGACATTGCCATTGACGAGACGGCGACGCCAAACATGCGCCGGCTCGTTTTGACGGGACATGGAACTTGGGCGAAGCGGCTCGATCGCGTGCGCGAGCTCTGCCAATTCCTCGACAAGACCCCTTACGCGGACGCAGGCGCCGAATATCTGCAAGGCGATGCCTCGACGCGCTCTTATGCCCGCCTCGTGCTGCCCGGCCGCAGCGCCGTGTTGATGAACTCGCCGCGCCAGCCCGACGGTCCTCCGATCCGCGACGGCAAGCCGTACTCTCAACTCGTGCATCTCGCCGAGGACGTGACGCCATTCGTCGCCGTGGCCGATGCGCTCCGCGAATGCTCGCTGTCGGCGCCCGCCATCTATGCCTTCGATCTCGACCGCGGCTTTTTGATCATTGAAGATCTCGGAGACCGCGTGTTCGCAGCAGAGGTCGCCAAGCGCCACGACATGGCAGAGCTTTGGGGGGCTGCCGTCGACGTGCTGCTGTCGCTCGCCGAGACGCCGCCGCGAGAGCGCCTGCCGATCGAAGGCCACGCGCCCTACTGCCTCCCGGACTTCGACGCCGACGCCATGTTGACCGAGGCCTCGCTCCTCATCGATTGGTTCTGGCCGGCGCTGCACGGCAAGCCCATGCCGGAGGCCTTGCGCGAGGAGTTCGTGGCGCTTTGGGGCCCCCTGCTCGGGGAGGCGGCGGAATCCCATCGCGGCTGGGTGTTGCGCGATTACCACTCGCCAAACTTAATGTGGCTGCCGATGCGCGTGGGGGTGAAGCGGATAGGGCTGCTCGACTTCCAGGATGCGCTTAGGGGACCGCTCGCCTACGACCTCGTTTCGCTGCTTCAGGACGCCCGCCTCGACGTCCCCGAGGCGCTTGAACGGGATCAACTCGCTCGCTACTGTGCCGCCCGAAGCGCGCAAAGCCAGCATTTTTCGAGCGCTCAGTTCCGCATGCACTATGCAACGCTTGGCGCCCAACGCAACTCGAAGATCCTCGGCATCTTTGCCAGGCTGGCAAAACGTGATGGCAAGCGCGGCTATCTCGCTCATATCCCGCGGGTCGCGCGCTATCTTGAGCGCGACCTCGCTCATCCCGGGCTTGCGCGCTTGCGCCGGTTCTATGAGCGCGAATTCCCCCGTGCTTCCGAGTTCCCGCCTTTGGCTCTCTGATCAGGACAGCTCTCATGAGTGAGGCGCAGGCCGGCGAGGCGAGGACCGCAATGGTGCTGGCGGCCGGCTATGGAGAACGCATGCGGCCGCTCACTTTGACCATGCCGAAACCGCTCGTGCCGCTTGCGGGTCGCCCGCTCATCAATCACGTGCTCGACCGGCTGGCGCAGGCCGGCGTCAAGACCGCCGTGGTCAATGTGCATTACCTTCCCGACCTGCTCGAAGCTCATCTCGCCGCCCGCAAGAGCAAGCCGCCCGAGATTGTGATCTCCGACGAGCGCGGCATGCTCCTCGACACGGGCGGCGGCGCGAAGAAGGCGCTGCCTCTCTTGGGCCGCGGGCCGTTCTTCATCCATAATGCCGAACTCGGTGTGGAGCGAGGGCGCAGCGCCCGCGCTTCCCCGCATGTCGAAGCTGTGGAACCCGGCAACCATGGACTGCCTCCTACTGCTTGCGCCAGTTGCGACCAGCATCGGCTATGGCGCCAAAGGCGACTTCGCCATGGCGCCTGACGGAAAGCTCACCCGACGCGGCGAGCGGCAGGTGGTGCCGTTTGCCTTTGCCGGCGTCTCGCTGTGCGACGAGAGGCTGTTCAAGGACGCTCCGGACGGCCGCTTCTCGTTGAACCTGTTATGGGACCGCGCGCTCGCGAAAGGCCGGCTTTACGGGATGAGGCTCGACGGGACCTGGATGCATGTCGGCTCGCCGGACGCATTGGCGGAAGCCGAGTCGTCGTTCGAGCATGAAGGTGCGTGAGCCCCAGAAGGGGGGCCAGAGGCTCTATACCATCGCGCCTTCGGCGCCGTTCCTCACGACGCTGGCGAGAGCCGTCCTTGCGGGCGACCTGCCGGTCCCGGGCGGGGCCAAACCGGACCCACTCACTCTTCCGCTGACGACCATCTATCTCCCGACGCGACGCTCTGCGCGCGCCCTGCGCGAAGCCTTCCTCGCCGAGGCCGAGAACGAGGCGTTGCTCCTTCCCCGCATCAAAGCTCTCGGCGATCCCGACGAAGAGGCGGCCTTGATCCTCGGTGCCGCAAGTGGTGCTGAGGAGGATGGCGGCGCGAGCGCTCGAGCGATTGGCGGCATTGAAAGGCGCATAGCCTTGATGCGGCTCGTGCTCGCCTGGACGAGGCGGCTGCGCACGGAAGCTCTCGTTGCCGCCGATGACACTCTCCCGGTGCAATGGGTCGCAACCCCAGCGCAAGCCTCACATCTCGCAGCCGACTTGGCGCGGCTCATGGACCTGATCGAGTCGCAGGAAATCTCGCTCGTGGAAATCGAGACGCTCGTTCCCGTCGAAATGGCGGTCCATTGGGAGCAGACGGTCGATTTCCTCAAGATCGTCACCGAGCATTGGCCTGACTACCTCGCCGACAATGGCCTCATCTCGCCGGTTGCCCGCCGCAACGAATTGATGCGGTTCGAGACCGAGCGCCTGGTCAAGGGCTCGACCCATCCCGTAATCGCCGCGGGATCGACCGGAACGGTGCCTGCGACCGCGCGACTGCTCAAGGTCATCGCCTCGCTTCCGAACGGCGCAGTGGTGCTGCCCGGGCTCGACCGTGGGCTTGACGCTGAGGATTGGGCGAGCCTCGCCGCTCATCCCGAGCACCCGCAGGCCGGCATGGCCGGGCTCCTGAAGAAGCTCGGCGTCACGCGTGACGAGGTCGCCGATGTGCCTGGAGCCGCGCCAAACGCCATACAGCGCGCGCGTCTCGCGCTGATCAGCGAGGCGCTCCGCCCGGCAGAGAGCACCGAGCGGTGGCAGAGCTTCCTCGCCGGCGGCGACCTTCTCTCTGATGGACGCGCAAGTTTCGCCAATGGGCTTGCCGGCATCCGGCTCGTGGTCGCGCCGACGGCCCATGACGAGGCCGAGGCCATTGCGCTGATCCTCAAGTCCTGTATCGAGACGGAGGGCAAGACCGCGGCGCTGGTGACGCCTGACCGCGTGCTTGCGCGCCGCGTCGCCGCTCGCCTCAAGCGTTACGACCTCTCGATCGATGATTCGGCCGGCGTGCCGGTGGCGAGGACCGTGCCCGGCGCTTTCCTCGATCTCGTTCTCGGAGCGATCGAGACGAACTTCGCACCGGCTGCACTGATGGCGCTGCTCAAGCATCCCATGACCCTGCTCAGGCGGCGTCCGTTTGAGATTCGCAACGCGGCACGGGCGATTGAGCGCGGTGCCTTCCGCGACGTCTATGTGGGCGAAGGACTTGCCGGTGCACGCGAGGCGCTAGAGGCTGCGCGCGATCCCGGCGAGCGGCGTCCCCGCCCCGCGCGCATCGGCGAGGAGGAGCAGCAGGCCGGCCTTAAGCTCATTGGCGATCTGGAGGTGGCCTTCGCCCCGCTCGTGACCCACTTTGCCGAGGGCTCAGAGCAGACGGCATCGCAGCTTGCTGATGCTCATGTGGCGGTGGCGGAAGCCTTGGCCTGCGATGTCACAGGCGCCTCCTCGCGGCTGTGGCAGGACGAGGCGGGCGAGGCTTTGGCCACGCTTGTTGCCGAGCTGATCGAGGCTGGCGAAGGGCTTTCAATCGATGCTCGATCTTATCCGCCGTTCTATCGCAGCCTGCTGGTGGGCGAGGTGGTGCGGCCTCCCTACCCTGCGCACCCCCGCCTTTTCATCTGGGGTCCGCTCGAGGCGAGGCTCCAGCAGCCTGACGTCGTGATCCTGGGAAGCCTCAACGAAGGCGTCTGGCCCCGAACCCAGGAGGCGGGACCTTGGCTCAGCCGCCCGATGCGTCAGGCGCTCGGGCTGCCAGCGCCGGAAGAAATCACCGGCCGCTCGGAGCATGATTTCGCGCAAGCGCTTGGCGCGAGAAGCGTCTATCTCACCCGCGCGCTGAAGGTGGAAGGCGTGCCCACGGTGCCGTCGCGCTGGCTGCAACGGCTGCTTGCGCTGGTCGATGCCGCGAAGCTCGAAGAGCGGATCAGGCCTGAGCAGCCCTTCGTCGAATGGGCACGCGAGCGCGACCGCGCGCCCAGCTTCGCGCCGGCCGAGGCGCCCCGCCCCTGCCCACCCGTCGGCGCGCGACCCCGCGCGCTCAGCGTCACCCGGATCGAGCGATGGATCGCCAATCCATACGAGATCTTCGCCCGGCACATTCTGAAGCTCGATAAGCTGAAGCCGCTCGGCACCGAGCCCGACCAGGCGTTGCGCGGCACCATCGTCCACGAGAGCCTGCACGACTTCGCCCGCGATCATCCCGACATACTGCCGGCCGACATCTATGCCGAGCTGATGGCGCGCGCCGACAAGCATTTCGAGGACCTCGGTGGCTCGCCGCTGGTCGCGGCTTTCTGGCGGCCGAGTTTCGCCCGCTTCGCGCGCTGGTTCGCGGCGACCGAGCCGGTGCGTCGCGCGCAACCTGTCACCAGTTTTGCCGAGCTCGACGGCAGGCTCGAGATCACCGAGAGATTCACACTCACCGCCCGCGCCGACCGCATCGATCTTGGCGAGGATGGCGCGCTCGCGATCTATGACTACAAGACGGGGACGCCTCCCAGGGCGGGGCATGTCGATGAGCTGTCGGCGCCGCAGCTTCCGCTCGAAGCCGCGATCGCCGAAAGCGGCGGCTTTGCCGAGCTTGGCCCACATCCCGTCAAGGCTCTCGTCTATATCGGCGCATCGGGGCGCGCCGAGGGCGGCAGCGAGCGGGCCGCGGGCAACAGAGCGGCGAACGACCTCGCGCAGGACGCGCGCGCGAAGTTGCTCCGGCTCATCGCGCGCTATGACGATCCCGACATGCCCTATGAGGTGAAGCGCCGGCGAGGACCTGCCTTTGCCCACGCCTACGACTATGACGACTACGAGCAGCTCGCCCGCATCCAGGAATGGCTGACGCAAGAGTTCGACGAGGATTTCCGATGAGCGCCGGCGCCGCCCTCCCCGAGGACGCCGACCGCAATCAGGCCCGCGCCTTAAATCCGTCGGCATCGGCCTGGGTGTCGGCCAACGCCGGCACCGGCAAGACCGCGGTTCTCGTCAAGCGCGTGCAGAGGCTCCTGCTCGCGGGCTTCGATCCGGAATCCATCCTCTGCCTGACCTACACCAAGACGGCGGCGGCGGAGATGCAGAACCGCCTGCTCAAGGACCTCGCCTCCTGGGCGACGATCTCCGAGGATAAGCTTCACAACGAGCTGCAAGCGCTGATGGAACGCGCGCCCGACTGCAGCGACCTGCGCAAGGCGAGGCGGCTCTTCGCGCGGGCGCTCGAAGCAAGAGGCGGGCTCAAGATCCACACAATCCACGGTTTCTGCGAGCGGCTCCTTCAGCGCTTTCCCCTCGAGGCGCAGGTGACGCCGCACTTCACCGTGCTCGATGAACAGGGACAGGCGCAGCTCCGCCGTCAGGCGTTCGACGCCGTGTTTGCGCGCGCAGCGGAGGACCGCGAGAGCGCGCTCGGTCAGGCGCTCGCGCGTGTGATCACGCTCGCGAGCGAATTCTATTTCCGCAAGGTCATCGACGCGGTGCTCGCCAAGCGCGCCGAGATGGAGCGCATGGTCGCCTATCACGACGGCCGCGCCGATTGGGCCGAGGCCGAACCGCGTGCCTTGAAGGATTTGCTCGGCGTCGCCGAAGCGAAGGAAGAGTCGCTGAACGAGAAGATGGCCGATGTCCTTTCGGATGGCGAGATCGACGCGCTACTCGACGCGCTCGCAACATATGGTACGACTGGCGACGACGAGCGCGTCAAGGCGAGTCTGGTGGCGGCCAAGCGCGTGTCGGGAGAATCGCGCGCCGCGGCTCTCAAACCCATATTCTGCGGCCTGGACCACGAACCGCGCCAGCGGCTGTGCAGCAAGGCGATGAAGGATGCCGCGCCACAGCTCTGCGCCGCTCTCGAAGCCGCGCGCGACCAATTCGTGCCTCTCGACCTAACGCTTGCCAAGCTCCGCATTGCCGAGGCGAGCGGCGCGGTGCTGATCCTCGCCGACGCCGTGATGAGCGATTACGAGCGGCGAAAGCGCGCCGAGGCCGCGCTCGACTATGACGATCTCATCGTCAGGACGTTGCATCTCCTGTCGCGAGCAGGCGCCGCCGCGTGGGTGCTGTACAAGATCGACGGCGGCGTCGATCACATCCTGGTCGACGAGGCGCAGGACACAAACCCGGCGCAATGGGCGATCGTCGAGCGGCTGGCCGAGGAGTTCTTCGCCGGCGCCGGAGCGAGCGAGCGGCCGCGCACGATCTTCGCCGTGGGCGATGAGAAGCAGTCGATCTACTCGTTCCAGGGCGCAGACCCTGCCCGGTTCGGCGCGATCGGCCGCGCCTTCAAGCGGCGCGCGGAAGCAGCGGGCCAGAGCTTCCATCAGGTCCCGCTCAATCTGTCGTTCCGCTCGACCACGCCCGTGCTGGAGGCAGTCGACGCCGTCTTCGCCAAGCCGGCTGCGGCCAACGGCCTTGTCTTTGCGGAGTCTGCGGTCATTCAGCATCACGTGACGCGCGTGGGACAGGCGGGGCTGGTCGAGCTGTGGCAGCCGGAGGCCGAGACGAAGCCCGAGCCGGCCGACGCCTTCTCGCCTTGGGAAGAAGGAAATGCCGGCGCGCGTTCAGTCGATGCGCTCTGCCGGCGCATCGCCCGCCTGATCAAGACGTGGATCGCCGAGGAAGAGGAGCTTCCCTCCCAAGGGCGGCCGATCAAGGCCGGCGACGTGCTCATCCTCGTGCGGCGCCGCGATCCCTTCACCACACCCATGATCCGCGCACTTAAGCGCGAGGGCGTTCCGGTCGCGGGCGCCGACCGCATGAAGCTGATGGACCAGCTCGCGGTGCAAGACCTCGTCGCGCTTGCCGACGTCCTGCTCATGCCGGAGGACGACCTCGCTCTCGCCGTCGTGCTGAAGAGCCCGCTCTTCGGCCTCAATGACGATGCGCTGTTCGACCTCGCCTATGGGAGAGAGCCGCGCTCGCTGTGGTCGGCGCTCAGGGAGAAGTCGCGCGAGGATGCCCGCTTCGCCGAAGCCCATCAGCGCTTAAGAAGCTGGCTCTCCCGAGCGGATTTCCTGCCCCCTTACGAGTTCTTCTCCGAGCTGCTCGGCGCCGAGGGGCAGATGATGCGCGAGCGCATGCTGATCAGACTAGGGCCGGAGGCGGCTGAGGCGATCGACGAGTTTCTCGATCTTGCGCTCGCCTATGACCGCGACGCCGCGCCCTCGCTGCAAGGCTTCATCGATCTCATCCGCGGCGGTGAGGTCGAGATCAAGCGCGACATGGAGCAGGGCCGCGACGAGGTCCGCATCATGACGGTGCATGGCGCCAAGGGACTGCAAGCACCGATCGTGTTCCTGCCCGACACGTGCATGGCTCCGCGCCCGCAAGGCGTGAGGCTATTCCCCCTGCCCCGGCCCGGCGAGCCGCCCGAAGAGGTTGCACATATCGTCTGGGCCGTGGGCGGCCGCTCCGATCTCGAAGAGATCGAGGGACCCAAGGAGGATCTCAAAGAGGCAGAGCGCGAGGAGTTTCACCGCCTTCTCTATGTCGCGATGACGCGCGCGCAGGACCGGCTCTATGTGTGCGGCTGGCAAGGACAGCGCGAAGCGCCCGAGAAAGAGTCATGGTATCCCCTGATCGTGGACGGGCTCGGCGGGCTCCTCACCGAGGTCGTGACGCCAGACGGCACGCCAGTGCGCCGGATGGAGTGCGCCCAGGCTGAGCCGGTGAAAAATTATGAGCCCGAGCGCGAGCGTTCCGCTTCCACGCCGCTTCCCGCCTGGGCGACGACGGCGGCTCGGCCAGAGCGGGCGAGGGCAAGGCTCACCCCGTCGCGGCTCGCGCTTTCGCCGGTTGAAGGTGCCGAGGCGCCGTTTGCCTTCCAGCCTCCGCTTGGGCCGCGGTCGCTTGCTGCGAATCACCGATTCGCGCGCGGGCGACTGGTGCATGCCCTTCTCCAGCATCTCCCCGAGCTCGAGCCGCAAGACCGGGAGCGGGCAGCGCAGGCCTTCGTCTCGGCGCGCGGCGAAGGCCTTGCACCGGAGTTGCAGCAGGAGATCCTGGCCGAGACGCTTGCCATCATACGCGATGCCTGCTTCGCGCCTCTGTTCCAGCCGGGCAGCCTCGCCGAGGTGCCGGTCGTGGCCAAGATCGGGGACGGCGAGAACGGCTATGACCTCGAGGGCCAGATCGACCGGCTCGCCATCCTCGAGGACGATCTTCTCATCCTCGACTACAAGACGAATCGGCCGCCCCCCAAAGACGTCGAGGAGGTGGCGCCGGCCTATATCGACCAGCTCGCTTCCTACCGCCTCGCGCTCAAGCGGCTGTTCCCCGGAAAAGCCTTGCGCGCGGCGCTTTTGTGGACCGACGGGCCCAATCTTATGGAGATTCCATCAACTTCGCTTGATCACGCGGAGATGCGCATCCTGGCCGCCCGCGCCAAGCCTTGACGGCATCGGGGCGCATACCTAGGTTCGGGAGCCGGAAGCCGCGCCCGGTTGTTCGCGTGGCCCTGCCGGTATTAGGAGACACAGATGGCGACTGAAAAAGTATCGGACGACAATTTCGAGACCGAGGTGCTGAAGTCCTCGACGCCGGTGGTCGTGGATTTCTGGGCCGAATGGTGCGGTCCGTGCCGGCAAATCGCACCCGCTCTCGAAGAGATCGCCAAGGAGCTAAACGGCAAGGTGCGAATCACCAAGCTGAACATCGACGAGAACCCGCGCACGCCCTCGTTCTACAACGTGCGGGCGATCCCGACGCTCATCCTGTTCAAGGATGGCGAGGTGGCCGGCACGCTCAAGGGCGCCTACCCGAAAAACCAGCTTACCGCCTGGATCAACGGCACGGTCGGGGCTACGACCTAAGCACCGCTGCAGCTCGTCCTGCCCGGCGGAGTTGCGACTAGCCGTGCAGCTTCAGCACGTGTCCGGCAAGATAGAGCGAGCCACAAATCAATACACGCGCCGGCTCACCGAGAGACTCGCGCAAGCGGGTGAGCGCGTCGGGAATGCTCGAGGCCTCGACCACGTCGAAACCTTCGGCTCTCGCGACCGCGGCGAGATCGCGTGCGTTGAAAGCGTTCGGCTCGTCGGGGATCGGAACGGCGTAGACGCGCCCGACCAGCCCCTTGAACGGGGCAATGAAAGAGTGCGCGTCCTTGGTCTCCATCATACCCCAAACGAGATGGACGGGGCGCGGCACACGCTCGTCAAGCTCCGCCAGAGCATGGGCGATCACCTGGCCGCCGGCGGCGTTATGCCCGCCGTCGAGCCAGATCTCGGTTCCGTCAGACACAAAGCCATGAAGCGCGCCGGCTGAAAGACGCTCCAGCCGGGCCGGCCATTGCGCGTGGGTCAATCCGTGCTCGAGCGCGCGGACATTGAGCGCCTCGCCAAACACGACGCTGGCAGCGGCAATGGCATTGCCGGCATTGTCGATCTGGTGGCGTCCCATAAGCCGCGGCAGAGGAAGATCGATGAGACGCGAGTCGGTCTGAAAGACGAGCCGTCCCTGCTGCTCGAAAACATCGAAGTCGCGACCTGCAACATAGAGCGGCGCGCCAACCTCTTCTGCCCTTCGCTCGATGACCTCGAACGCCTCGCGCTCCTGGCGGCCGACCGCGCAAGGGACGCCAGGCTTCAGAATCCCCGCCTTCTCGGCGGCTATTGCCGCGATGGTGTCGCCAAGAAAGGAGACGTGGTCGATCGAGATCGGCGTGATGGCGGTAAGCAGTGGCTTCTTCACCACATTGGTCGCGTCGAGCCTCCCGCCGAGTCCCGTCTCGAGCAGAAGGAGATCGGCCGGCACCTCGGAGAAGGCGATAAAAGCCGCCGCCGTCGTGATCTCGAACAAGGTGATAAGCTCGCCGCCATTGGCAGCCTCGGCGCGCGCCAGGCAATCGACCAGGTAGTCCTCGCCGATAGGACTCGCGCCATGAGGGCCTGCCAGTACGACGCGTTCGTGGAAATTAACGAGATGGGGCGAGGTGTAGACATGCACACCGTTACCCATCGCCTCGGAGATCGCGCGGAGGAAAGCGAGGAACGAGCCTTTGCCGTTGGTGCCGGCGACGTGCACCACCGGCGGCAGCTTCGCCTCGGGATGGCCGAGCGCGGCGAGCAGGCGCTCGATACGCCCGAGCGAAAGATCGATCGATTGCGGGTGCAGCTTCTTCAGGCGCTCGAGCAGCGTTTCGCTCGCCGAGGTTTTCGGGCGGCGCGAGGAGCGCCCGTCGCTGTGGGGCAGAGTGGTCAAGGCCTTGAAGCCGGTCAGCTGGTAGGCGGCGGAGTGGGATTAGCGCCATTGCCGGCGCCCCCCGTCAAGACCTCTTCTTCGTCGTGGTCGAAGGCCTTGTCGAGACCGTTGCCGCTGAGATGGATGGTGGACGGAGGGGCTCTCGCCGTCAATTTGCCGTCGATCTCTTCAGCGACAGCGATATCTTTTCCCGGCTTGCGGTGGGTGAGCAGGTTGCAGATGCGGGCGATCGTACCGCGCAGCGCGTGGCGATGCACGACCATATCGACCATGCCGTGGGCATGGAGATATTCGGCGCGCTGGAAGCCGTTGGGGAGCTGCTCGCGGATGGTCTGCTCGATGACGCGCGGGCCGGCAAAGCCGATAAGCGCGCCGGGCTCGGCGATGTGGATGTCGCCGAGCATGGCATAGGAGGCCGTCACCCCGCCGGTCGTGGGATGGGTCAGCACCACGATATAGGGAAGCTTGGCCTCGCGGAGTTCCTGCACTCCCACCGTCGTGCGCGGCAACTGCATCAGCGAGAGAATGCCCTCCTGCATGCGCGCGCCGCCGGAGGCCGCGAACAGGATGAACGGCGTCTCGCGCTTGACCGCGGCGCGCATGGCGGCGATCACGCCTTCGCCCGCAGCCGTGCCGAGCGAGCCGCCGAGGAAGTCGAAATCCTGCGCGGCGGCGACGATCCTCTGGCCCGCGAGGTGACCGGAGCCTGCGAGCACCGCGTCGGTCAGGCCGGTCTTGCCGCGCGCATCCTTGAGCCGGTCGCTATAGCGGCGCTCGTCGCGGAACTTGAGCGGGTCGGCCGGCACCTCGGGCAGCGGCAGGGTCTCGTACTCGCCATTATCGAACAGCGACTTGAGCCGCGCGGAGGACGACATACGCATGTGGTAGTTGGAGCCCGGGACGACGAATTGATTCGCCTCCAGGTCCTTGTAATAGATCATCTGCCCCGTCTCGGGGCATTTGACCCAAAGATTCTCCGGCATCTCCTTCTTGCGAAGGAAATTGCGGATTTTGGGTCTGACGACGCTATTGATCCAGTTCACGGGTCTACCAAACTCTCAAAACAACCAATACTCGCATCGCATAACGTCTAAAGCGCGGCGGCTTCAGCCGGATGACGCAGCGCCGCGGCGAGACGCGAAACAAGGCCAAGCACTTGCGGCTTGGTCGCGCCCGTCGCGCGCCCCTCGCCGTCGAGACTCTGCGCGACCGTATTCACCAAAGCCGAGCCCACCACGACGGCATCGGCAATGCCAGCTATCGCACTCACCTGCTCTTCCGTCTTGACGCCAAAGCCGACCGCGACGGGCAACCTCGTCTCTCCCTTGATACGACCGACATGGCCCTTCACGTCCGCCAAGTCCGGCGCCTTCGTGCCGGTAATACCGGCGATGGAGACGTAATAGACAAAGCCCGACGTATGGGCGAGCACGGCCGGCAGACGCTTGACGTCAGTCGTGGGCGTGGCGAGGCGGATGAAGTTGAGCCCCGCTTCGCTTGCTTGCGGGCGAAGCTCGGCATCCTCCTCGGGCGGCACGTCGACCACGATCAGACCGTCAACTCCAGCCTTGGCGGCGTCAGCGACGAAGCGATCCACTGGATAGATATATATGGGGTTGTAGTACCCCATTAGCACTATCGGGGTCGTATCGTCGGCTTTGCGGAAGGCGCTCACCATGGTGAGCGTCTTGTTCATGGTCTGGCCAGCATGAAGCGCGCGCTGCGATGAGGCCTGGATCGCAGGACCGTCGGCCATGGGGTCTGAGAAGGGCATGCCGAGCTCGATGATGTCGGCGCCCGCTCCCGGGAGGCCCTTCAAGATGGCGAGGGAGGTGTCGTGATCCGGATCGCCGGCGGTGATAAAGGCGACGAGCCCTGCGCGCCCCTCGCGCTTCAGCTCGGCAAATTTCTTGTCGATGCGGGTCACCAACTCAGTTCGAGCCTCGTGCTTTGGCGGCGAGATAACTCGCAACGGAATCCAAATCCTTATCGCCGCGGCCCGACACGTTCACCACCATCAGGTGATCCTTCGGCTTGGTCGGCGCGATATCGAGTAGCCGCGCGATCGCGTGCGCCGGCTCGAGCGCCGGGATGATGCCTTCGAGCTTGCTGCACAGCTGGAATGCCGCCACCGCCTCATCGTCGGTCGCCGACAGGAAGTTGACCCGGCCCACGTCATTGAGCCAGGCATGCTCAGGACCGATGCCTGGATAGTCCAGGCCGGCGGAGATCGAATGCGCCTCCTCGATCTGGCCGTCGTCGTCCATCAGGAGATAGGTGCGGTTGCCATGCAGCACGCCAGGCCTTCCCCCGGCGATCGAGGCCGCGTGCTTGCCGCTGTCAAGCCCGTGACCCGCGGCTTCAACGCCGTAGATCTCGACCCCAGGCTCGTCGAGGAAGGGATGGAACAGGCCCATGGCGTTGGAGCCGCCGCCGATGCAGGCGATGAGCGAGTCGGGCAGCCTGCCTTCAGCCTCCAACATCTGCTCGCGCGTCTCGCGCCCAATCACCGATTGGAAGTCGCGCACCATGGCCGGATAAGGATGCGGGCCGGCGACCGTGCCGATGCAATAGAACGTGTCGTGCACATTGGCGACCCAATCGCGCAACGCCTCGTTCATTGCGTCCTTCAGCGTCTTTGAACCGGACTCGACGGCGCGAACTTCGGCGCCGAGAATCTTCATGCGGAGCACGTTCGGCTTTTGCCGCACCACATCGACCGAACCCATATAGACGATGCAAGGCAGACCGAACTTGGCGCATAACGTGGCCGTGGCGACCCCGTGCATGCCGGCTCCGGTCTCGGCGATGATCCGCTTCTTGCCCATGCGCAGAGCCAGCATGATCTGGCCGAGTACGTTGTTCACCTTGTGCGCGCCGGTGTGATTGAGCTCCTCGCGCTTAAAATAGATCTTGGCGCCGCCGCAATGTTGCGTGAGGCGCTCGGCGAAATAGAGCGGCGACGGCCGTCCGACATAGGTGGCGAGATAGCGGTCCATCTCGGCCTGGAATGCGGGATCGGCCTTGGCGTCGCTATAGGCGCGCTCGAGATCAAGGATGAGCGGCATCAGCGTCTCGGCGACGAAGCGGCCGCCATAGATGCCGAAATGGCCGCGCTCGTCGGGCCCGCCGCGATAGGTATTCAGCTGGTCGGTCCGCGCGCTCATGACGCCTTGGCCCTTGGGTGCACCGTCGCCTGCTTAGCGGCCTTGATGAAATTCGTGACGAGCTTCGCATCCTTCTCGCCGCGCGCGATTTCGACGCCGGAGGAGACATCGACCAGGGCGGCACCCGTCATCCGGATCGCCTCTCCGACCGTCTCCGCGGTGAGGCCGCCAGAGAGCGCGAAAGGTGGTTTTGCGCCGGAAAGAGTCTGCCAATCGAAGGGAACGCCGTTGCCGCCGGCGAGCGAAGCATCGGGAGCTGCCTTGGCATCGAACAGGATGTAATCGGCGCATACGGCATAGTCGCTGGCCTGCTTCACGTCGCCGACATCCGCGACCGGAATGGCCTTCATGACTGGAAGACCTGTCTTCGCCTTAATGGCGGCGACACGCTCTGGCGTCTCGCTGCCATGAAGCTGGATTAGGTCGGGACGGATCCGCTCGGCAACGCCGGCCACCAGATCATCGTCGGGATCGACCAGGACGGCGACTGTGCCGATCTTGCCGCGGGCGATCGCGGCAAGCACCCGCGCCTCCTCAAGCTCGACATAGCGAGGGCTTTTGGGGAAGAGGACGAGGCCAATGAAATCGGCACCGGCTTTGGCCGCTTCCTCGATAATGGCAGACGTCCGCACGCCGCAGATTTTGACCTTAACCGGCACGTCAGGCTCTTAGGTGAGGGGTGGCGGCTCAAAAAAGGCACGCTGCGGCGCCACCCTATGAAATCTGCGGCTCCAAGTCCACCGCAGTGCAACATAAATGGGGACAGAAAGGCCGAAAATCGAGCCGGATGCTAGTCAGCCGGTAAACGGGCCCTGAGCCTAGTCGAGTCGAGGCCTTCCAGCTCCTTTTCCAGCCGGTCGGCTTGGCGGCGCCACTCGCGCGCCTCGCGCGCCTCCTCGCGGGCCATCCGCCGCCATTTGCCTTGGGTGAACCAGGTGGCGATGCCCCCCACGATCAGCCCGACTGCGAAGACGCCGAGTACGAGCAAAAACAGCGGCGCCTCGATAGAGAGGTAAGGACTAAGGGCGCCGAAAGGGTCGAGGACGAGCTCGACCGGCTTCCGGTTCACCACGGCAAGCGCGATCAGCACCACGCCGACAGGAACCACGATGAAGCCAATAGCGATCTTCCGCCACACGGGGCAGCTCCCAGAGAATGCCTAAGGCCAATACCCCAGGAATGCCCGAAAGGCCAGTGGCCTCAGGCCGGGTTGAGCCGCTCGCGCAGCTCCTTGCCGGTCTTGAAGAACGGTACGTATTTGTCCTCGACGAAGACCGTATCCCCGGTGCGGGGATTGCGTCCCTGCCGCGCGGCCCGATGCTTCACCGTGAAGGCGCCGAACCCGCGCAGCTCTACCCGGTCGCCCCGCGCCAGCGCACCCGTGATCTCATCGAGCACGATGTTGATGATGCGCTCCACGTCGCGATGGAAGAGATGCGGATTGGCAGCCGCCACTTTTTGAATCAACTCGGACTTGATCATGAGACGCCCCACTCTCGGCGCGGTCCTCCGCCGCCGCCGTACCCCCGCTAACCCGAAGCAGGGTGCCAAACCGAGACAAGACCGTCAAGCTTGAGGGTTGCGGTAACTTGGCCCAAGAAACCGGTAATTTTTTCGGCAGAAATGCCGGCCAAAGAGGCCGTGGAGTGGATCAACCAGCCGAAAACACCAGAGCTTTCTTCCGCAGGCTTCCAATCGACGATCTTGAGACCAGACGAAACGTTGCGCTCCTTGCTGAGCCAGGTCTTGGCATCTCTCTCGTCACCGATCTGATCGACGAGCTTGAGATCGACGGCCTGGCGCCCGGAGTAAATCCGGCCGTCGGTGAGGCCTGGAACGGTGCTGGGATCGATCTTGCGGCGCTCGGCGACGAGGTTGACGAACCAGGTCTTGGCCTCCTGCACCATCTCCTCCGACAGAGCGAGCGTTTTCTCATCCGCCGGCTCGAACGGGCTCGGCACCGCTTTCAGCGGGCCGCTCTTCACTTCCTCGACCTTGACGCCGAGCGTATGAAGAAGCTCGGTCACGTCGGCCCATTGAAAGAGCACGCCGACCGAGCCGGTGATGGTATTGCCGTAGACGAAGATACGGTCGGTGGCGAGCGCGACAATATAGGCGGCGGAGGTCGCAAGCGTGCCGCATACGGCGACCACCGGCTTCTTCTCGGCGAGCCGCCTGATCGCATCATACATTGCCTCGCCGCCGGTCGTGGTGCCGCCCGGACTATTGATGTCGAGGATTACCGCCTTGACCTGGCTCGACTTGCCGACCTTGTCCAGCAACTCGATCGTCTTGCGGTCGTCGGTGATAATGCCGGAGACGGTGATGCGGGCGATATGCGGCAAGAAGCCGGCAGAGCTCGCGAAGTTCCTATCGCTCAGCATCAGCGCGCCGAAGAACAGGATCGCGAACAGGACGGCGGCGATGCGCCAGGCGGTGAGCCGCCGCTTGAGGCGGCGGCGGTCGGTCACGCTGACGGCGTCGAGAGCCATGCTTCCTCGCTCACGGGGCCGGACGCTTCAGGGGCGGATGGTGTCGCTGTCACGCGACGCGCACCGTTCTACTCGTCCGCCTCGTGCTCGTCCTCGCCGTCGTCTTTGGCGCCGCGCTTCCGCTTCGGCTTGGCGGGCGTCTCGTCGCCCTCCTCGCCCTTAGCCTTGTTGAGCGCAGCGCCGAGAATATCGCCGAGCGAAGCGCCGGAGTCGGTCGAGCCGTATTGGGCCACGGCTTCCTTCTCCTCGGCGATCTCGAGCGCCTTGATCGATACCGACACCTTGCGCGCCTTGGGATCGACCTGCGTCACCACCGCATCGAACTTCTCGCCGACGCCGAAGCGGTCGGGCCTCTGCTCCGAGCGGTCGCGCGACAGGTCGGACCGTCTGATGAAGGTGGTGAGGTCGTGGTCAAGCAGCTTCGCGTCGAGGCCGTTGTCCTTGACCTGGACCACCTCGCAGGTGACGCGCATGCCCTTCTTGAGCTTGGCAGACGGCGCGCCGGTGGCGAACGGATCGGTGGTGAGCTGCTTGATGCCGAGACTGATACGCTCCTTCTCGGAGTCGGCCTCGAGCAGCACGACCTTGGCCGTGTCGCCCTTCTTGTACTCCTTGAGCGCTTCCTCCCCAGGCTTGGTCCAGTCGAGATCCGACAGATGCACCATGCCGTCGATGCCCCCATCGAGACCGATGAACAGACCGAACTCGGTGATGTTGCGGATCTGGCCCTCGATGACGGTACCTGCCGGATGATTCATGGCGAACGCGACCCACGGATTCTCCTGGGTCTGCTTCAGGCCGAGCGAGATGCGGCGCTTGTCGGGATCGACCTCGAGCACCTGCACCTCGACCTCCTGGCTGGTCGACACGATCTTGCCGGGATGGACGTTCTTTTTCGTCCAGCTCATCTCCGACACGTGGATCAGACCTTCGACGCCGGGCTCAAGCTCGACGAAGGCGCCATAGTCGGTGATGTTGGTGACCGTGCCCTTGAACCTGGAGCCGACCGGGTACTTGGCGGCGATGCCTTCCCACGGATCGGCCTCGAGCTGCTTGATGCCAAGGCTGATGCGCTGGGTCTCGGGGTTGATGCGGATGATCTGCACCTTCACCGTGTCGCCGACATTGACGATCTCGCTCGGATGGTTGACGCGTCTCCATGCCATGTCGGTGACGTGGAGCAGGCCGTCGATGCCGCCGAGATCGATGAAGGCGCCGTAGTCGGTGATGTTCTTGACCACGCCGTCGATGACCTGGCCCTCTTCGAGGCGGGCGACGATCTCGCTCCGCTTCTCGGCGCGCGTCTCCTCGAGCACCGAGCGGCGGGAGACGACGATATTGCCGCGGCGGCGATCCATCTTCAGGATCTGGAAGGGCTGCGGCACGTTCATCAGCGGGCCCACGTCGCGGATCGGACGGATGTCTACCTGGCTTCCGGGGAGGAATGCCACGGCGCCGTCGAGATCGACCGTGAATCCGCCCTTGACGCGATTGAAGATCACGCCTTCGACGCGCTCGTTCGCCTTGTATTTCTCCTCGAGCCTGGTCCAGCTTTCCTCGCGGCGTGCTTTCTCGCGCGACAGCACCGCTTCGCCGGCAGAGTTCTCGACGCGCTCGAGATAGACGTCGACCTCATCGCCGACGGCCAGATCGCTGGTGCGCCCGGTGACGCTGAATTCCTTGAGCGGCACGCGGCCTTCGGTCTTCAGGCCAACGTCGATGACGGCCACGTCCTTCTCGATGGCAACGATAGTGCCCTTGACGACACTGCCTTCCTGGAGCGCCGTTCCGGTCAGCGACTCCTCAAGAAGAGCTGCGAACTCGTCGCGGCTCGGATGGCTTACGCTCGCTTGCGGCTCGGTCATCTAGGCTCCTACTCGCCGTCGCATCGTATATCGTCCTCGCTTCATCGTTCGGCCCCAAGGCCGACGATCCAGATTGGTCGGCCGCGGATGTCACAAGCCCGGCTCGCAGCGGCCCGTTCCCGGCCACTAGCGCCTCCGCTTGCTATTCCGCGGAAAACCTCGAAAAAGTGGTGCGCCAATGCAAAATGGGCAGGAGCCTCAAACGGCCTGCCCCGCATGGCCCATCGCAGCATCAATAAGCTCGATAGCTGCCTTGAACGCGGCGTCTATATCCAAATTCGTGGTGTCGAGCAAGACTGCGTCTTCGGCCATGCGAAGGGGCGCCGCGGGGCGGTTCTGGTCGCGCTCGTCTCGCCGCCTGATATCGGCGAGCACCTCGGCCTCGGTGGTGGGGCTCCCATTTTGCCTCAGTTCGAGATAGCGGCGCCGCGCGCGCTCCTCGGGCCTCGCGGTTACGAACAGCTTCACGTCGGCATCGGGGCAAATGACGGTGCCGATGTCGCGGCCGTCAAGCACGGCCCCCTCCTTCCGCCGTGCAAACGTCCGTTGATAAGCAAGAAGCACCTCGCGCACCTCGGGATGGGCGGCGACGAGGGAGGCCGCCTCGCCGATCTTGCCGTTATAGAGGCCGGCATCGGTGAGAGTCACGGGATTGAGCGCCTTTGCTGCGGCAAGGGCTGCACGCACATCGCGGGGGTCTCCGGCCGCCGCCAAGGTGTCGCGCGCCACGGCACGGTAGAGCTTGCCGGTGTCGAGGTGAGCGAGCCCGTAATAGGCCGCGACACGCTTGCCGAGAGTGCCTTTGCCTGAAGCCGCCGGCCCGTCGATGGCGATGATCATGCCGCGCCCTTGGCGCGCTCAATGCCGGCGCGGATCAGATCGGCAGCCTCGCCCGGATCGGCCCAGCGCTTCAGCTTCGCCCACTTGCCCTTCTCGAGATCCTTATAGTGCTCGAAGAAATGGGCGATCTGCTCCATCACGATCTCGGGCAGATCGCGGTAGCTGCCGACGCGCTTGTAGAAGGGATGAAGCTTGTCGGTCGGAACGGCGATGATCTTTTCGTCGATCCCGTGCTCGTCTTCCATAAGGAGCGCGCCGATCGGCCGCGCCCGCACCACGGCCCCCGGTGCCACGGGCGTCGGCGACACGACCAGACAATCGACCGGATCGCCGTCCTCGGACAGCGTATGGGGGATGAAGCCGTAATTTGCCGGATAGAACATCGCGGTGTGGAGAAAGCGATCGACGAACATCGCACCCGATTTCTTGTCCATCTCGTACTTCACCGGCGCGCCGCCTTGCGGAATCTCGATGATGACGTTGATCTCATGCGGAGGATTGTCGCCGACCGAAATGCTCGTGATGTCCATATCGAAATGCCCTCGACAAAACAGCGATTGGAGTTAGGAGAACGTGGCGCCGAGCCTTGTCAGCAGCGCGCGAAAGTCGGGGAAGCTCGTCGCGATCATGGTCGTGTCGTCGACGGTGACAGGCTCGCGCGCGCCGAGACCCAGCGTCAAGAAAGCCATGGCGATGCGATGATCCATATGCGTCTCCACCACGCCGCCGCCTTTGACTGCGCCCTCGCCTTCGACGATCAGGTCGTCGCCCTCGATGCGCACTCTCACCCCGCAGGCCTTGAGCCCGGCTTCGGTCGCGGCGAGCCGGTCGCTCTCCTTCACCTTGAGCTCCGAGAGGCCTTCCATGCGTGTCTCCCCCTCGGCGAAGGCGGCGAGGCAGGCGAGCATCGGATATTCATCGATCATCGAAGGCGCGCGCATCGCCGGCACGCACAAGCCGGTTAGCCCACTTGATCTCACGCGGAGATCAGCCGCCGGCTCACCCCCCTCAAGGCGGAGATCGAGCACCTCGATATCGGCGCCCATCTCGCGCAAGGTCTCGACGAAGCCGGCTCTGGTCGGGTTCATCAGTACGTCTTCGATGACGATATCCGAGCCCTCCGTGATCAGCGCAGCGCCGATGAGGAAGGCGGCAGAGCTCGGGTCGCCCGGAACGGTGATCGAGGTGCCGTGAAGCTCGGCATCGCCCGTGACGGTGATAGCGTGCCCCTCTCCCCGCTCCTCGGCGGCCAGCTCCGCGCCGAAATGACTGAGCATCCGCTCGGTATGATCGCGGGTCGGCAACGCCTCGACCACGGTGGTTTTGCCGGGAGCATGCAGGCCGGCGAGAAGGATGGCCGACTTGACTTGCGCTGACGGCACCGGCAACTCGTAGATGATGGGGATGAGATCGTCGGTGCCGCGGATCTTGAGCGGCAGAGTGGCGCGCGCGTCCTCGACCTCGAGCCCCATCAGGTTGAGCGGCCGAAGCACGCGGCCCATCGGCCTCCGGCACAAGGAGGCATCGCCGGTCAGCTCCACCTCGATCGGATTGCCGGCAAGGGCGCCCAGCATGAGCCGGCTGCCCGTCCCCGAATTGCCGAAATCGAGAGGCGCACTTGGCGCAAGTAGTCCGCCAACGCCTTGGCCCATCACTTCGACGCTGCCGTTGATGCGCCTCACCTCGGCGCCGAGCGCCGCCACGGCCTGTGCCGTCGCCATCACGTCCTCGGCCTCGAGCAGCCCTTCGATGCGGGTGCGTCCGGTGGCGAGCGCCCCCAAAATCAAGGCGCGATGGGAGATCGACTTGTCGCCAGGTACGCGCGCCCGCCCGGAAAGGCGCCTTGAACGGCTTGAAGTCAAGGGCTGCGGCATTGGTTCTTTTTCGCTGTTTTCACGCGGTCGATTAGCTTTTGACAGCACAGGTCCGGCGTGGCAATGGGGAGCGCAACTCAATCAAGCATCGAGGCTTATCAATGTCGAAACCCGCACGGGGAACCAAGCGCGTTTGCCCGAGCTGTGGGGCACGGTTTTACGACTTGAACCGCTCGCCGATTACCTGTCCCGTCTGCCAGGCCGTCTATCAGGTAACGCCACCCACCTCCTCGCGGCGCGCCGAGCGCGCCGCGCCTGAGCCACGCAAGCCGGTCGTGGTCGAGCCCGACACGCCGGTGATGGCGACCCCAGACGTCATCAGCCTCGAAGAGGTCGAGGAGGGTGGCGCCGAGGCTCCGATCGAAGATGAGGAGGAGATCGCCGACCTCGGCGAGGACGCGCCCGAGATTCCGCCCGCCGGCGACGACGACACCTTCCTCGAGGAAGAGGAAGAAGGCGAGGCCGACGTATCCGGCATTGTCGGCGGCGGCCCCGGCGAAGAAAGCTGACCTGAGGCCAGAAACCAGAAGGCGGAAGGCACTGGTGGTTTGGCCCGGCCGAAATGCATTTTTCTTGATCCTTGGAGGGCGCGCGCCTAAGTGAGAGCCGGAAATCCGGCCCGCACCCTTGCTGGCTTCAGGCTTTTGATTTCTGGTTTCTGACCATTTGGGGCCATAGCTCAGTTGGGAGAGCGCGTGAATGGCATTCACGAGGTCGGCGGTTCGATCCCGCCTGGCTCCACCAATCCCCTTAGCTTCCTAGCGGCTTTGCCGGCGCGAGCAGCGTGTGCCAAACGGGCAACACTGGCGAAGCATTTCCATGGCGCCATAGAATAAGCCCGAATCAAGATGTTACTCTCTTGGTCAGCAACTCAGGAGGGAGGGTTGGATGTCATTTCTTGTAGCATTCATTGCTGCGCCTTGGCTGGCGGCCACGGGCGTTTACAATCCCCAGATCATAGATCGTCATCACCGCTGTTTGGCCGAGCCAGGCAGCTTTGACGCGATTTACTGTTCGGGAGCCGAGGCAACTCCTCCCGTGCACGTAAGAAAGCATCGGGCGGCGTCACGATAAGGACGCGCGGGCTTTCCGGTTTCGCACGTAGCTGATCCGTCGTAGGCTCGCCGGCCATGCGACGCCGATCGAGGCACGATTATCTCGAGCTGCCGCCGGCGAGCGTGCCGTCGGTCGCCATTGGTGCGCTCGCTCTTGGCGCTTTCGCGGTTGGAGCCCTCGCGATCGGTGCGCTCGCCATTGGGCGCTTGCGCATCCTCCGTGCCGATGCCGATCGGCTTCATCTTGGCTCGGTCGAGATCGACGATCTGACCGTCAAGCGCCTGCGCGTCATCGAGACGGCAGGCAACGACGAGCAGCCGAGCGAGATGTAGGCGGGTTTCACTTCTCGAACATCGTAAAGAAGGCGCGCCGCTTGTCCTGAAGCGCGCGCCGTGCGGCGCTCACCTCTTGTACGAGCGTGGCCTCTGCGATCGCTGGACTGCCCGACTTGAAGGGCGGCGCGGGATCGTATTGCAGCATCAGCTCAATTGTCGGCGGCCTGACGCTCGCCGGAGATCTCGCCGACAAGCGCAAGTGCGAGATCAAGGCCTGCGGTGATGCCGGCGCTCGTGATCCTGTTCCTGTCCTTGACCACCCGCTCGTTCACCGGGATGGCGCCGACCAAGGGAAGAAGATCGAGGCTCAACCAATGCGTCGTGGCGCGGTAGCCTGTGAGCAGACCGGCGGCACCGGCCAGAAGCGCCCCGGTGCAGACCGAGGTGACGTAACGGGCTCTCGCTCCCTGCCGCTTGAGGAAGTCGATCGTTGCGGCATCTGAGGCTGCCTCGACGATCCCCTTCCCTCCCGGCACGCAGAGGACATCGAGATCGGGCGCAGAGGCGAAATCCTCGTCGGCGACAAGCGCAAGCCCAAGCTCGCTTCGTGCCTCGCCCTTGGTCTTGGCAATCAGCAGGACGTCGAGCTCAGGCACGCGGGCGAGCACCTCGTAAGGTCCGACCACATCGAGCGGGGTGATCCCGGGGAACAGGATGAGGCCTGTCTTCAGCCGCTCAGCTCCGCTCGCCATATCTAGCTGCCGGCCACGGAGACGACGATATTGGCGGCGCGCGCCTCGCTTACGCGCGCCGGCAGGTCCTGATCGTAGGCGCCTGGAGCGATGAGGATCGTATCGCCCGCCGAAGCCGCATCGATTGCGCGCGACAGAGACGCAAAGGCGGTGGCAGAGCTCTTTCCGTCGTTTGAATTGTTGCCCTGCTTTGAGCTGACCTGCCAGATCATGGTGTGAGGAACCCGCACGGAAACGTGAAGAGGGCCGGAGCTTAGTCCAGGGCGTCAACCGGCGATAGCGGAGGATGAGGGGCGGCCCCCTCTGCTTGAATTTGCACCGCAATTTCCCCATATGCGCAGCCGAGTTGAGTTGCTCGGTGCCGCGGCGGGCCGGGCATTTCCTGAGGCGCCGTCAGGGCCTCAAGAACGCCAGCTTCGGGCGCAGCCGCTTTTAAAAAGGCATTCGCTCCGATGTCGCGTATGACCATTCTCGATGGAAATCTGTGGCTCTCGCTTGCGGCCGAACGCGATCTCCGCGGCACGGCGAAAGGAGGCTCGGGCTATCCGCCTTACAACATCGAGTTGCTGGGCGACGGCGAGACCGGTGGCGAGGCTTTGCGCATCACCCTAGCCGTTGCCGGCTTCAGGCCGGAAGAGCTTGAGGTCAGTGTCGAGGACGGGAAGCTTGTCGTCTCCGGCAAGCAGCGCGACGACGAGGCCAAGGACTATCTGCATCGCGGCATCGCCGCGCGCCAATTTAAACGGAGCTTCGCGCTCGCCCACGCCGTCGAGGTGCGCAAGGCCGAACTGAACAATGGCTTGCTCGCCATCGAGCTTATGCGTCCGCGCCAAGTGAAGCGCGTGCAGAAGGTCGGCATCCTTACCGCCGGCTGAGATTGAATTTTGAGTTCGCCTTCGCCACATCCTCGTCAGGAGGCCTAGAGTTCGATGAACGAATACGAAGAAAAAGAAGACGACTTCACGCGCGCTTTCATGAGCCGCCGCGAGCTCGCGCAACTCGGCGATGGCGAGGTGGCTTATATCAAGCAGCTCGATCCCGAGGTGGCCGAGAAGCTGTTCCCGGCGTTGCAGAAGGCACCCAAGGGCATCGATCTCTTTGCCGTGCTCGGTGCCGACGGCACGCCCATCGCGCTCGCCGACAGCCGCAATGCGGCCATCGCCAATGCCATTGAGAACGACCTCGTGCCGGTCAGCGTGCACTAGCGTTTCCTCCCAATCCAACGCCAATTCCTTCCCGCGCGCCTTCTGTTCGAGGCGCATGGCGATGGCACCATCCTGAAGCATCGGGGTAGCTGCGAAGAAATTTTCTCCTCGCAGTCCATCGCGTGATTTCGTGAACAGGACCGCCGTAGTAGGCTCGCGCGCTTCAAGCCAGGAGTGGGAGGATTAGAGCATGGATTCGAGGCGTGTTCGGGTTTGGGCGTGGGTTGCGGTGCTGACCCTTTGCTTCACGCTTTCCATCGGCGTGAGCCAACCTAGGGCCGAAGACAAGCTATTGGCGGAGAGCGTCGATTTCACGGGAACCTTCATTTTTCTGGGAGCGAAGGTCCCCGGCCTCGTGATCGGTGCCATCCGCAACGGTGAGATAGTGGTGCGCGGCTATGGCGAGATGTCCGATGGCAGCGAAAAGGCGCCAGACGGCGACACGCTGATGCGCATTGGCTCGATCACCAAGGTCTTTTGCGGCGCGACCCTGGCAAGCATGACGGCCGACGGTACGGTAAACCTGACCGACAAGCTGCAGGACCGGCTCGGTTGGAATGTCATGATCCCCGAGCGCGACGGCAAATCGATCAGGCTCGTCGATCTTGCTACCCACGCTTCAGGTCTGCCGCGCGAGGCCGAGGTCAAGGCCGCTGGCAACAGCCCGACGCTGATGGGGACGAAACAGGACTACATTGCCTCACTAACTTCCGATGCCTTGCTGTTCCCGCCGGGCACTGGGTTTCTCTATTCCAATTTCGGCTTCGACCTGCTCGCAGTAGCGCTGAGCAATGCCGCAGGCAAACCTTACGCGGATCTGTTGAAAGAGCGTGTCCTCGGCCCGGCAGGGCTCAAAGATACGCGTTTCGATCTTACCGAGGCCGACAAGGCGCGCACCATGCGGGGCCACAATTTCGACGGCTCACAGCTGCCCATCGTCGAGACGGCGCCGATCATCCACGGAGCTGGTGGACTCTACTCGACGGCGAACGACATGCTGCGCTGGCTGTCTTGGCATATGGACCGTTTTGCCACGAAAGACGCGGAGATGCGGCTTCTCGATCACGCGGCCTATGTCGATCGTGACTGGATGAATCCGGTCTTCGGTCTTGACGAGGCCGGCGAGGCGGATGCGATGGGATTGGGTTGGGTCGTCATGCGGCCCGACGGCGGCCGGCCGCTCATCCTGCAAAAGACCGGCGGGCTTCAGGGCCAATTCAGCTACCTCGCCTTCGCGCCGTCGCGCGGCGTCGGCGTCTTCGTATCGATGAACGAATTCAGCGTAGGCGGCTTCGACATGATGGCCAAAGCCGCAAACGAGCTGATCGCTGAACTCGCGCCGCGTTGACCGCGAGCGCTCGTATCAAGCGGCGTGGGAGGCGGCTTCCTCGGTGAGCACGGCGTAAAGCGCGGATGCGTCCTTCGACGCGCGGAGCTTCTCGACGGCGCTTCCCTCGCGCAACAGGCGCGAGATGCGGGCCAAGGCCTTGAGATGGTCGGCACCAGCACCTTCGGGCGCAAGCAGAAGGAACACGATGTCGACCGGATCGCCGTCGACGGCATCGAAGTCGATCGGCTCGGCGAGCCTGGCGAAGATGCCGACGATGTGCTTCAGCCCGGCGAACTTGCCGTGGGGGATGGCGATGCCCTGGCCGAGCCCGGTGGAGCCCAGCCGCTCGCGCTGCAACAGCACGTCGAAGATGTAGCGCGCCTCGAGGCCCGTGAGGCGCGCCGCGCGCGCGGACAACTCCTCCAAGAGCTGCTTCTTGTTCTTCGCCTTAAGCGAAGGAATCACCGCTTCCGGCGAGATGAAATCACCTAATTGCATTGTCATACCCATCGGATTCGTTGGGGGAACGCAACGCGTCGTCACTTAGCGCTGACCGCGCGCCTTCTTGGCTCTTGCCCGCGCTGACCCTTCTTTGCTCGAGCGCGAGCTCTTTTGCGCTGCCGTTGCGCTCGATAAGCGCGATGGCATCGCAGGATCGATCCAACCGATATTGCCGTCCTCGCGCCGGTAGACCACGTTGATCTCGCCGTGGCTTGCGTTGCGAAACACGACAAAGGGTTGATCGGAGAGATCCATCTGCATCACGGCGTCGGTAACCGCCATCTCGTGGACCGGAGTCTTGGCTTCGGCAATGATGATTGGATTGTCCTCATCGCGTTCCTCCTGCTCCTCTTGCGAGGCTTGGATGACGTAAGACACAGCTTGCGTCTGCTTACGTGGGGTCTCCCCATCCCCATGCTTTTTGAGCCTAGACTTGTAGCGGCGGACCCTCTTCTCGAGACGTTCGCAGGCGCGGTCGGCGCTCTGATAGGCGTCGGACGCGACGCCATGCGCCTCGAGGCTCATCCCCTGCCACAAATGGATCATGCAGTTGGTCGTGAACTCCCCGTGCTCCTTCTCGATGCGCACATGTCCCTTAAGGTCACGCCCGATGAACTTCCCTACGGTGTGCGCAACTCGCTCCTGGACGTAAGTGCGCAGCGCGTCGCCGACATCCAGATTCTTTCCAGTAACTTGTATCGTCATCGCCTAGGGAAGACTTCTCGCAAGCCCCTTCACAACGCGCTTCCCAGGATTTGCCGCTAATTTGGGAGCCGTTCTCGCCCGGCGTATAACGCCTGAGCGCCCAACCTCGTTCGGTCTCCACCAAGGGGCCGGAAGCTAGACCCCACGGAAAGTGGTGTCAAACCATCTATTTCGCAACCGCCCCTTTACAGGATTCGCCTGCGAGACCAAGGGATTAGCTTAAGGGGAGAGGCTCGCGCCCAGCGAGATTTTCTTCAGACGCCGGCGCTGCACCGAAGAGGGAATACGCAGCGCCTCGCGGTACTTGGCAACGGTGCGGCGGGCAATGTCGATGCCGTCATCCTTGAGCCGCTCGACGATCTTGTCGTCGGACAGGACGTCGCTCGCCGGCTCCCCCTCGATCATCTCGCGGATGCGGTGACGCACGGCTTCCGAGGAATGAGCATCGCCCTCCGACGTCGCCGCGATCGCCGAGGTGAAGAAATATTTAAGCTCGAACAGGCCGCGATTGGTCGCCATGTATTTGTTGGCGGTCACCCGGCTCACCGTCGATTCGTGCATCGAGATCGCATCGGCCACGGTCTTCAGATTGAGCGGGCGCAGGTGCCTGACGCCATAGGTCAGAAAGGCGTCCTGCTGGCGCACGATCTCCTGCGCCACTTTGAGGATGGTACGGGCGCGCTGATCGAGGCTCTTTACCAGCCAATTGGCCGTCTGTAGGCAGTCGACGAGATAGCTCTTGTCCTCTTTGCGGGTCGTCGACTTTGAGACGGTCGCGTAATAGGACTGATTGACGAGAACGCGGGGCAGCGTGTCGCTGTTCAGCTCGACATAGAAGCTGCCGTCGGGAAGCGCGCGCACCAGCACGTCGGGAACGATCGACTGGGTGGGGCTCGAGCCGTATTTCAGCCCGGGCTTCGGGTTCAGCCGCTTCACCTCCTGGATCATGTCGCACAGGTCTTCGTCGGACACCCGCGCCACGCGCTTCAGCGCGACGAGGTCATGAGCCGCGAGAAGGTGCAGATTCTCGATGAGCGCCGCCATGGCCGGATCGCAACGGTCCCGCTCTTTTAGCTGAAGAGTCAGGCATTCGCGCAAGTCGCGTGCGAACACGCCACACGGCTCGAAGCCTTGCATCCCGCACAACACTTCCTCGATCAGATCGAGCGAAGCGCCGAGAAGCTCGGCGAGACCATCGAGATCGCCGCGCAGATACCCGCCCTCGTCGGTCATGTCGATGAGATGCTGGCCGACCAGCCTGCGCGCGGGGTCCGCGAAGGCAAGCATGAGCTGCTCGGTGAGATGGTCGCGCAGCGTGCGCTCCTCGGCGACATAGGCTTCGAGGTTCGACTCCTCGTCGCCCTCGGCGCGCTGACCTTGCGTGAGCGTCGCCCAGCCGGAGTCCTTTAGCGCGCCGGGAGAGAACCCGTCGGACTCGGGGAAGACGTCTTGAGGTTCGGCATCCATGGCATCGCTTCCCGCAGCCCCCGGCGCTTCAAGATCGACGAAGTCCTCCGGCTCCGAGGGCTCGCCTTCGGCGTCGACAGAGGCCTCGGCCGATCCCGATTCGGCTTCGCGATGATCGTCAGTCTTGGCGCCGTTGGCGGCAGATTCGCCGGCAGCCTCCTCGGTCTCAGCGCGCTCGAGCAGAGGATTGCGCTCGAGTTCCGCCTCAACGAAGCTCGCCAGCTCGAGATTGGACAGTTGCAGCAGCTTGATGGCCTGCTGCAGCTGCGGCGTCATGACCAAATTGTGGGTCTGACGAAGCTCGAGCTTTGTGTTGATCGCCATTATCGAACTCACTCGCGATCAGACGCTCAGATCTTGAATTGGTCGCCGAGATAGACGCGGCGGACATCCTCGTTATTTATAACCTCGTGCGCGGTGCCGTGGGTGAGCACCATGCCATCATGGATAATATAAGCCCGACTGACGAGGTCGAGCGTTTCGCGCACATTGTGGTCGGTGATGAGAACGCCGATGCCGCGCTGGGTCAGGTGGCGCACGAGGGCGCGGATATCGCCCACGGCGATCGGATCGATACCGGCGAAGGGTTCGTCGAGCAGCATGAAGGACGGACGCGAGGCGAGCGAGCGCGCGATCTCGACGCGGCGCCGCTCACCGCCCGATAGCCGCATCGCCGGCGATTTCCTGAGGCGCGTGATGCGGAATTCTTCGAGCAGGGCATCAAGCCGCGCTTGGCGCTCGGCCTTGTTGGACTCCACCATCTCGAGCACGGCGAGGATATTCTCCTCGACGGTAAGTCCGCGGAAGATCGACGCCTCTTGCGGCAGGTAACCGATGCCGAGCCGAGCCCGACGATACATCGGAAGTTTGGTCACGTCGCGGCCATCGATCTTGATCGAGCCTTCGTCGGCGGGGATCAAGCCCGTAATCATGTAGAACACGGTGGTCTTTCCCGCCCCGTTCGGTCCGAGCAGACCGACCGCTTCGCCGCGTCTGAGATCGAGGCTGACGCCGCGCACCACGGTGCGCTTCTTGAAACTCTTGACCACGTTGCGGACCGTGAGCCACCCGGTGGCAGGCTCAGCCTTGATCCCGGGCGCGGGCCGGGTTTGGGCCGGAACGCGTGCCGCCGGCGCTGAAGATGCCGGGGCCGTACCTCCTCGGGCCGCGGGGGCCGGCGCCGGAACTGCCGGCGTCGGCGCCACAGGCGCTGGATTTGCCGGCGCCGCGGGCCGCGGCCGGCGCGTGTCGGCGTGCGCCGGCGCGGCTTCGGCGATGTTGGCGTCGCGCCCTGGAAATGACAGCAATTTGCCCACTGACCTTTCCGCTCCCCCTCAGTTGAAGCGTTGGCCGGTTAACGTCGGATAAAGCATTTGGCCCCGCCTACTGGGCGACACCCGGGACGATGGACCAGGGCTGGTCATCCTGGGCGGCGGGCTTGCTTGCTTCCGGCGCCGGAGCGCCGTCGTCGCCGGTTCCGGCAGAGCCGGTATCAACGGTCGTCGCCGCACCGCTCGCCGCTGCTGCCGATGCGGCATCGCTCGACTTCCCCTTCGCCTTAGCGTCGCTGTTCGGAACGAACAGCGCACGGATACGGCTCCCGGCCGCGGTATTCCCTGGGTTTTCGAATCGACTCTCGCCCGTTTTCAGATCGATGACGAGCCGGTCTCCCTTTAGCACATTCTGACCTTGGGTTAACACCACATTGCCGCCCACTGTGACGAGTTGCGACGGCACGTCGTAGAGAGCCCATTCGCTTGTAGTGGTCTGGTCCTGGCCGCTGTTGATGATGACGTCACCCTTGGCTTCGATCTTGGTGATCTGGGCCCCCGGATCATTGCCGCTTCCCGCCGCCGGCTTGGTGTCGCCTGCAGCGCCATTGGCGGCAGCACCACTCTCGGCAGCGGGTTTTGCCTGGCCGGTGAGCTGGTCGCCGCCACCAACATAGTGGACGTCGAGCTGGTCGGCGCGCAGCGTCGTCGTGCCTTGTACCGCCTTCACACTACCCTTGAAGGTCGCGTATTTCTGCTGGTCGTGCACGACGAGCACATCTGACTCAATGTCGATCGGATCCTTGGAGCTCTGCGACAGGCCGCCGAAGCTGTTGGTGAGCGTCTGCGCCTGGAGCGGTGTTGCCATGACAAGGATGGCAAGCGCAGCCGCCCGCGCGGCAGCGTCGAGAAGCGTGGGAAATCGGCTGGGCCTGCTCATCGGGAAACCGGCGGCAAGGGCGGGACAGCCATCTCATCGGGAACAGTCCCGGTCGTGTCTGGCGCAGACGCGCTCGTGTCTGGCGCAGCGCCGGTCGTGTCTGGCGTAGACGCGCTCGTGTCTGGCGCAGTGCCGGTCGTGTCCGCGGCAGAGCTGGCTGCGGCGGTGTGGTTCGGCTGAGCCTCAGGCGCTTGCGCCCCAACCGCCTTCGGCTTGCCATCGACCGACTTCGCGTCGGCATCCTGCTGCGGCTTGACGATATGCACACGCACGTTGCCGCGGAAGGTCAGCACGTGGCCGGGCGAGCTGAACGTGAGCGCGCTTGCTTTGACCGTGCCGTTCGGCAGCTCGAAATGCACGCGCTGATGCGCGCGAAGGATCTGGTCTTTGGTGTCGAGGCTCGCATAGGTGAGCTCGCCCGTCACGCCAGAGCTTGTTGCGACGGTGATCTTGTCCAGCATCACGAGACGATCGGAGTCGTTGTTGTAAACGCCGCGGGTTGCCTCCATGCGCGACCAGCTCCCCGTCGGTGTGGAGAGGTCGGCCTTGATTGCGTGCAGCCTGATGATCTTGGTGTTCTTCAGGTCCTGGTCGGCGTACTCGGCGGAGATGACATAGGCCCCGTTCTTCTTGTCGGTGCCCTGAAATTTCGGCTTGGTCATGCGCAGCGCGCCGTCGGTCACCTGCACGCCGCTGATGCTCGCGGTGACGTCGCCGACGGTGACGCTCAGGCGCGAGGAGATGAAATAAGCGGCGAGCACGACCACGGCAAAAACAGGAAGCACCTTGCGCAGGATCGCCACAAGACGGCTATGGCGCGCGGCCTTGCGGAAGGCGCGTTCGCCCTCCGCGACCGTGCGTACATGGTAGCGCCGGCCAGCAGAGCCGAGAGTCGCTTCAACCGTCATGTCCCCGCCCGAGGGTCCTTGCGACCCGAGGCTCCCGATAATGCCGGCAAAATCGCCGGGTTTAGACAGCTAGCCGCAGGACTTTGATCAATTTGCGACGGCTTGTTGCCCAAGGCCTCACGGGGCCCCCTGGGCTGAACCCTCGCCGAGAACGCGCGCCTAGTGTGCGAAGGGATCGATCTCGGACCAGCCCCGCAAATCAAGCTCCACACGCGTCGGCAGAAACTCGAAGCAGGCGCGGGCGAGCCCATCACGGCCCTCGCGCTTCAGCATAACATCGAGTTTCTCCCTTAGCGCGTGCAGATGCAACACGTCGCTCGCGGCATAATTGAGCTGGTCCGGGGTCAGCTCGGGAGCCCCCCAATCGGAGGATTGCTGCTGCTTGGAGAGCTCAATTCCGAGCAGCTCCCGGCAGAGGTCCTTGAGCCCGTGGCGGTCGGTGAAGGTGCGGGCGAGTTTGGAGGCCACCTTGGTGCAATAGACCGGCCGCGGCATCACCCCGAAATAGTGCTTGAGCACGGCCATATCGAAGCGGCCGAAATGGAACAGCTTGAGCACGCCCTCATCGGCCAAGAGACGCTTGAGCTCGGGGGCCTCGTAATGTCCCTTGAACTGAACCAGAGCGGCGCGGCCGTCTCCTGCCGAGAGCTGCGCCAGGCATAGCCGGTCACGGAAGGGGTTCAGCCCGAGCGTCTCGGTGTCTATGGCGATGCTCCGCGCGCCGGCGAAGCGCCCTGGCGGCAGGTCGCCTTGATAAAGCTCCGGGGCCTGTGGCTGGCTCAATGTGCGTGCGCTCCTCGGCGGCGCGCATTATGGACACGAGCGCTTAAGAAAGCGGGAATGGTGCCCAGGAGAAGACTCGAACTTCCACGCCCTTTCGGGCACTAGCACCTGAAGCTAGCGCGTCTACCAGTTCCGCCACCTGGGCTTGAGCGCCAGGAGGTACGATCGGCTTCGGCCAAAGTCAATTGCTGGAGAAGCGCCCTTCAAGCCTTTAACCCGCTCGTGTATTGGTTCAGCATCCCCTCCCCTTGAAAGGGGGAGGTCGGCGCGGGCGCCACTCGTGGCGGACGCGCCGGGTGGGGGTCGCAAGGCGGTTTTGACCCCCTCTCCAACCCTCCCCCTTGCAGGGGGATGGAGTGAAGGAAGGGAATTTCTTTGGCGATCACTCTCAACAACCGGGCGCTGATCACGATCTATGGCGGCTCAGGCTTTATCGGGCGGCACGTGGTGCGCGCGATCGCCAAGACCGGCGCACGCATGCGCATCGCCGTCAGGCGCCCCGAGCTTGCGGGCTTCCTCCAGCCGCTCGGCGGGGTCGGCCAGATCAATGCCGTGCAGGCCAATGTCCGCTACCCCGACTCGCTACTCGCCGCCGCCGAAGACGCCGACGCCGTGATCAATCTCGTCGGCATCCTGTTCTCCTCCGGCAAGCAGACGTTCAAATCGGTGATAGATGAGGGTGCGCGGCATGTCGCGGAAGCTGCGCGCAGTTCAGGTGCCCGCGCGTTTGTCCACGTCTCGGCCATCGGCGCGAGTGCCGACGCGCCTTCCTACTATGGCCGCAGCAAGTGGGCGGGCGAAGAGGCGGTGAGGCACGTCTATCCCAAGGCGATCATCGTCAGGCCCTCGATCGTGTTCGGTCCCGGGGATGATTTTTTCAACCGCTTCGGAAGCCTCGCACAGTTTTCTCCCGTCCTGCCTCTCATCGGGGGCGGCAAGACGCGCATCCAGCCCGTATTCGCCGGCGATGTGGCCAAGGCGGTCATCGCCGCGCTGACCGGCAAGACGGAGGCCGACGCGCCTTACGAGCTCGGCGGTCCCGAAGTGCTGACCATGAAGGAAATCATGGAGCGCGTTCTCGCTTACACGATGCGGAAGCGGCTGCTTCTGAGCGAGCCGTTCTTCCTCGCCAAGCTGCAAGGCGCCTTCCTGCAATTGTTGCCGAAGCCGCTGCTCACCATCGACCAGGTGCGCATGCTGGAAACGGATAACGTGGTCAGCGAGGAGGCGAAGCGCGCCCATCGCACGCTCGAAGGGCTCGGAATCGAGCCGATCGCGGTCGAGAGCGTCGTCCCCGACTATCTCGAGCAATATCGCCCGCGCGGGCAGTTCTCGGTCTACCGTCCAGAGCCGTAAACGCTCAGGTGTAGAGCATCACGAGGAGGAATCCGCCCAGCACCATGCGATAGAGCACGAAGGGCAGGAAGCTGATGCGGCGGAGCAGCGTCATCAGGAAGGCGATGGCGAGGATGCCGGCGACGAAGGTAAGCGCCGCGCATAACAGCTGATCCTTGGTGACGCCGCCACCATTGTCGAGCGCATCGCCGATCGAGAACACGATGGCGCCTGCCGTGGCGGGAATGCCGAGCAGGAAGGAGAAGCTCGCCGAGTTGGGCCGGGTGAAGCCGAGAAAGCGCGCCGCGGTCATGGTCACGCCGGAGCGGCTCGTGCCGGGGATCAGCGCCAGCGCCTGGGCCACCCCGATGATCAGCGCGCTGCCCAGAGTGACATTGGCGATGGTGCGCTCCTGCGGACCGACCATGTCGGCGATCATCATCAGGATGCCATAGAGGATCGTGTTCCAGGCGACGATGGCGACGTTGCGCTCGAGGTCGGTGTAGCCGAATTTCTTGAGGATGACGCCGAAGATGACGGCAGGGATGGTGGCAAGCACGATATAGATGGCGAGCCGGCCGTCGTCGGTGACTTTGCCCTTGAGCAGGTTGAGCCCGCCCAGGATCAGCTTCCACACGTCGCGCCAGAAGTAGATGAGGATGGCGAGCAGCGTGCCGAAATGGGTCATCACGTCAGTCAACTGGCCTTGGTCCGGCCAGTGCATGATATTGGGGATGAGAATCAGATGCCCTGAGGACGAAATGGGCAGAAACTCGGTGATGCCCTGCACCACCGCGATCTGCTCTATGGTCATAGCCCCTCGCCCCGCTTGTTCCGCGCGCGTGCAGGTTCTATACCGAGGTCTTAGCCCGCGCGATTCATTTTCTTCCAACGTCTAGCCACCGACGGGTCGATGGCGAAACTCCTCCACTACCCTCTTGACCCCTTCTCCCGGTCGATCCGCCTCGCGCTTTCAGAGTGCGGGGTCGAGGTCGAGCTCGTCGAGGAGAAGCCTTGGGAATGGCGGCCCGAGTTCCTGCACATCAATCCGGCGGGAACGCTGCCCGTGCTCATCGCCGACGAGCATGGCCCGATCATCGGCGCCTATGCGATCTCCGAATATCTCAGCGACATCATGTCAGGGAGGGATGGGCACGACGCGCCGGGCTTCCGGCTGTTTCCCGGCGATGCCAAGGCACGCGCCGAAGCGCGGCGTCTGGTCGACTGGTTCCACCGCAAGTTCCACGACGAAGTCACCGCCTATCTGGTCGAAGAGAAGGTGTTCCGCCGGTTCGGTCCGCAGAGTTCGTCTCCCGACATGGAGGCGATGCGAGCGGGGCATGAGAATTTGCACTACCATCTCGACTATATCGGCCATCTCGCCGAGAGCCGGAGCTGGCTTGGCGGCGATGCTATGAGCTTCGCCGATCTCGCCGCTGCGGCGCATCTCTCGGCGCTCGACTATCTCGGCGAGGTTCCCTGGGAGGAGCACGAGGCGGCCAAGAACTGGTACGCGCTGCTGAAATCGAGGCCGTCGTTCAGGCCGCTGCTGCAGGACCGGCTGGCAGGCTTCTCGCCCTCGGGCACCTATGCCGATCTCGACTTCTGACGCTTTGATCCGTCCAAAAAATGCCTGTCATTGCCCGGCTGGACCGGGCAATCCAGTAAGCCCGGCGCTTATCGCTAACCGAGATCGGTGGTTACTGGATTCCCGCTTTCGCGGGAATGACGTATTAGGAACCGATGGCAGAGACGTTGAAGGGCCGGATCGCCGCCGAAGCCAAGGCGCTTGGCTTCGATGCGGTGCGCTTTGCCTCGGCCGATCCCGTGGCAGGAGCCGGAGAAGCCCTGGCGACGTTCCTCGCCGAAGGCCGCGAGGGTGACATGGGCTGGCTCGCCAATACCAGCGAGCGCCGCAAGAGCCCGCTTGCGCTTTGGCCGGAGGCGCGCACCGTCATCCTGGTCGGGCTGAACTACGCGCGGGCCGGCGATCCGCTCGCGGTCCTGAACGAGCCGTCGCGCGGAGCGATCTCGGTCTATGCGCAAGGCGCCGACTATCACGACATCCTCAAAGCGAAGCTGAAGCAACTCGCAGCGCGAGTGCAGGAGATGACGGAAGCCGAAGTGAAGCTCTTCGTCGATACCGCGCCGGTGATGGAGAAGCCGCTTGCCGCGCGCGCAGGACTCGGCTGGCAGGGCAAGCACACCAATCTCGTGTCGCGCGAGTTCGGCTCGTGGCTCTTTCTCGGCGAAATTTTCACGAGCGCCGCGATCGAGCCCGATGCGCTGGAGGACGATCATTGCGGCGCCTGCCGGCGTTGTCTCGACATATGCCCGACCGGAGCCTTCACCGCGCCTTACCATCTCGATCCTCGCGCCTGCATCGCCTATCTCACCATCGAGCATAAAGGGCACATCGCGCCGCGCTACCGCGCCGCCATGGGGAACCGCATCTTCGGCTGCGACGATTGCCTCGCCGTTTGCCCGTGGAACAAATTCGCGCAAGCCGCGCGCGATACGGCGCTGGCGGTCAAAGCCGCGAGCGACAATCCCCCGCTCGCCGAGCTTCTCGTCCTCGATGATTCCGCCTTTCGCGCACGCTTCCGCGGCACGCCGATCAAGCGCACGGGGCGCGACCGCTTCGTGCGCAATGTGCTGATCGCCGCCGGCAATTCGGCCGATGCCGCGCTCGTTCCGCTCGTCGAGGCGCGGCTCGACGATGCCTCTCCGCTCGTTCGCGCCATGGCGGTGTGGGCACTGTCGCGCCTTGCTCCCGATCGCTTCGCCGCCTTGCGTGCGCGGGGCGCAGCCGATCCCGACCCGTCGGTCCGGGGAGAATGGATGGGAGAGGCGGCATGAAGAAGCTCTTCGCCTTCGGCCTCGGCTTCTCTGCCCAGGAGCTCGCCTCGCGTCTTGCCGCGGGGGGATGGCAGATCGCAGGGACGGCACGGGACGAGGGCAATCTCACCAAGGCCAGAGCGCAGGGCTACGAGATGGCGAGCTTCGCCGGCGAGCCCAGCAATCGCGACGTCACGCGACTGCTGCAGGGCACCACCCATCTCGTCCACTCGATCCCCCCAGGGCACAAGGGCGATCCGGTGCTTGCGCATTATCGGGATCAAATCGCGACCGTCGGGACGCTCGAATGGATCGGCTATCTGTCGACGGTTGGAGTCTACGGCGACCAGGGCGGGCGTTGGGTCGACGAGACGACGCAACCAAGGCCCAACAGCGATCGCACCGAAGCGCGAGCCGAGGCGGAAGAGGCCTGGCTCAAATTCGGCGAGGAGAAGGGGATTCCGACGCAGGTGTTCCGGCTCGCCGGCATCTATGGCCCAGGCCGCAGCGCTTTCGACAAACTGATCGCCGGCACGGCGCGGCGCATCAAAAAAGACGGCCAAGTGTTCAGCCGCATTCATGTCGCCGACATCGCCGGCGTGCTCGAAGCCTCGATCGCGCGGCCAAGGGCAGGCGCCATCTACAACGTCGCCGACGACGAACCGGCGGCGCCCGACGCGGTCGTGGCCTATGCCGCGGAGTTGCTCGGCGTGCCGCCGCCGCCGGAAGTCGCGTTCGCCGAGGCTGACCTCTCGCCCATGGCGCGGAGCTTCTATGAAGGGAGCCGGCGCATCACCAACAACCGCATCAAGTCCGAGCTCGGCGTCAGGCTCCGCTATCCCACTTATCGCGAGGGTCTTGCTTCGCTATTGGAAAAGAACATTGCCCGATGATTCGTCATGCCCGGCCTTGTGCCGGGCATCCACGTCATTCCCGCGAAAGCGGGAATCCAGTAATCCCTGATCTCGATTATCTTTGATATCAGGATTACTGGATTGCCCGGTCGAGCCGGGCAATGACAAAGAAGGTGCAGATAGCGCGACAAGCCCGGGCGCGAGAACGAGATTCGCGATGCCATCCGGTTCCACATCGAAGGCCTGAAAGCCGACGGTCTCGTCGTTCCTGCACCCACTAGCATCGCCGATTATGTCGAAGCCTGAATCTCCGCGAGGAGTGCGGCAACGGTCGTTTCGAGGCGCCGCAGATCCTCGGGGCGCGACTGGCGGTGGTCGCCGTCCTTGATGAGGGTGAGCTCGACATCGCCGCAGCATAGGAGATCGACGAGATCAAGCGCGTGGCCCCACGGCACGTCGGGATCGCACATCCCTTGGAGAATCCGCACCGGCATATCGAGATGGAGGGTGTCGACGCCGATCAGGTGGTTGCGTCCCTCCTCGATCAGATGCTTGGTGATGGGGTAGGGCTGACCGTAGAGCGAAGGCTCGTAGTGAACGCCGTCGCGATCGAGCGCCGCCTTGATCTCGGGCGTCATGCGGTGCGCCATCAGCCGCTCGGTCATGTCCCATGCCGGCGCGATGAGGACGAGGCCCGCGAGCCGCTCGATTTGACCGATACGGGCCAAGTGACGCGCGAGGAGAAGCGCGATCCATCCGCCCATCGAGGAGCCGACGATAAGGGGGCGCCTCCCGCCTAGGCGGTCGAGCACGGCGATGGCTTCTTCCAGCCAATCGCCGATCGAGGCCTCGAGCAGACTGCCGGATGAAAGTCCATGCCCGGAATAGTCGAAGCGCAGCATGGGCAAGCCACGCTCGCGCGCGAACGCGGCCATGACGAGTGCCTTGGTGCTCCCCATGTCGGAGAGGAAGCCCGACAGCCAGACTAGCGCGAGGTCGGCGCTCGCCTCCCGGTCGGTGAAGCGATAGGCGATGCGGCGCCGCATTTCGCCTGAGCCCACCTCCAGGAATTGCGGTTCTTGGTCGTCCATCATAAGAAGCCCTGGCTACCAGTAGCCGTTCACGGACCAAACCACAGTCGATGACCGGGGTCACCATATTGCAGGTCGTGCCGCGCCTCGACACCGGAGGGAGCGAGCAGGCGACCGTCGAGATCGCCGAGGCGCTCGCCCGCGCCGGCGCCACTGCGCTCGTCGCCACCGCCGGCGGCCGCATGACGACGGCCGTGACCCGCGCAGGCGGCGAGGTCATCACCCTCCCTGTGGCGAGCAAGAACCCCTTCACCATCCTCGCCAACGCCAAGGCGCTCGAATGCATCGTCAAGGACAGAGACGTCGATCTCATCCATGCGCGAAGCCGCGCGCCGGCCTGGAGCGCGTTCCTTGCCGCGCGCCGCACCGGGCGACCATTCGTCACCACCTATCACGGCGCGTACGCCAATTTCGGGCCGATCAAGGCGGCCTATAACAGCGTCATGGGCCGGGGCGACCGCGTGATTGCCAACTCGCTCTACACGGCGAAGCTGATCGCCGAGCGCCACCAAGTCGCGCGCGAACGCATCCGCATCATCTATCGCGGGATCGACACGGTGACGTTCGATCCGCTCGTTGTGCCGCCTCGCCCTGTGGCCAAGCTTCGCGAGCGCTGGGGCGTAGGCCCTGAGACAAAAATCGTGCTGCAGGCTGCGCGCTTGACCAGGCTGAAGGGCCATCGCAACACGATCGAGGCGGCAGCAACGCTCGCTGCCCAAGGGGCGCTCGACGGCGCCGTCTTCGTTTTCGCCGGCGACGCTCCAAGAAAGGCCGCCTATCGTGAGGAATTGATGGACCTCATTACGCGGCTCGGGCTTGAACGGAAGGTGCTGCTCGTCGGCCATTGCGAAGACATGCCGGCGGCCTTCCTTGCCGCTCATGTCGCGATCAATCCTTCGCTCGTTGCCGAGACCTTCGGCCGAACCAGCATCGAGGCCCAAGCCATGGGCTGTCCCGTCATCGTCAGCAATCTCGGCGCGCTGCCCGAAACGGTCGTAGCCGCCGACGGCGATACGAACTTCACCGGCTGGCTCGTTCCGCCGGGCGATTCCGACGCGCTCGCGGCCAAGATCGCGCTCGCGCTCGGATTGTCGCCGCATCGGCGGCTCGAAATCGGCGCACGCGCGCATGCGCGTGCCACCACTCTGTTCGAGCTGGCACAGATGCAGGTCAAGACGCTTCGGGTTTACGACGAGCTGCTCGGCACCGATTTGGCCGAACGCTTTGACCATCCTCAAGATCCGCACCCTGCGGGAGACGAGGAGGGCGAGTGAATTCTCTCGCGTTTGCGAGCACGATGCTGGCTTGACTTTTCAAGGCCGCTACCCATCCTGTACAACCCGTGTGGATTAGCGGCAGCAAAGAACGTCGGCGCCCCGCCATGCACGGGGGAAGCGCCCGCGTTCTCACAGAGGAGAATGAGACATCGTAAGACGGCCTATGAAGCTTGCGCCCGAAAAGGGCGGCCCTCGCATCAACGAGGGCATCGATATCCCCAAAATCCAACTCATCGACGCCACCGGCAATAATGTCGGCGTGGTTCTCACGTCCGAAGCTCTTGCGCGCGCCGTGGAAGCAGGGCTCGACTTGGTCGAGATCGCGCCCAATTCAGAACCGCCGGTGTGCAAGATCCTCGACTACGGCAAGTACAAATATCAGGCGCAGAAGAAGGCCGCCGAGGCGCGCAAGAAGCAGCGCACCGTCGAGATCAAGGAGATCAAGATGCGGCCGAACATCGACATCCACGACTACGACGTGAAGATGCGCTCGATCCGCCGCTTCTTCGAGGAAGGCGACAAGGTCAAGGTGACCTTGCGTTTCAGGGGCCGCGAGATGGCGCATATGGAGCTCGGCACCAAGCTGCTCGAACGCGTCAAGCAGGACACCTTGGCCATCGCCAAGGTCGAATCCGAGCCCCGGCTCGAGGGCCGGCAGATGGTGATGGTGCTTTCGCCGCGCTAGGCGATGTGGCGCTTGGCTTCGGCGGTCTTGAGCAACGAAGCGCGAGCTTCTGGCTCCCCGAAAAGAAATCCTTTGCCGGTCTCGCAACCGAGCTGGATCAGCTTGTCGAGCACGTCCCTGCTCTCGATACCTTCGGCCGTCGTGTGAAGGCCGAGAGACTGGCTGAGGCCCACGATGGCTCCTACGATTTTGGCTTCCTCCGGCTTGTCCAGCATGTGCAGGACAAAGGAGCGGTCGATCTTGAGGGTGTCGAGAGGCAACTCGCGCAGATGGTGCAGGCCCGAATAGCCAGTGCCAAAATCGTCAAGCGCGATGCGGACCCCAAGATTGCGCAAGGATTGCAGCGTCGCCTTTGCTTCCTCAAGTCTTTGCACGACCGCTGTCTCAGTGATCTCGATCTCGAGCCGCTTGGGCGAGAAGCCAGCCTCGGTGAGAATGGCCAGGATCTTCTGCGATAGCCACGGGTCGGCAAATTGCCGAGGCGAGAGGTTCAGCGACAGGAATAATTCTGGCGGCTGGTCTTTGGCCTCCCGCACCGCTCGCGCCAAGATGCTGTAGGTCAGTTCACCGATGCAGTTGGTATCTTCGGCGATGGGAATGAAGAGCTCCGGAAGCAGAATGCCCCTCGTCGGATGCTCCCAACGGGCCAGCAATTCGTAACCGAGGATGCGTTCATCGTGGAGGTCGACCAGCGGCTGATAGTAGGGGACGATCTCGCCATGGGAGATCGCGCTTTTGATCTCGCGTTCGAGGTGCACCCGCTCGCGCAACCGTTCATCCATGGCGGCATCGAAGAAGCGATAGACGCCGCGACCTTCGGTCTTGGCCCGGTACATCGCCATGTCGGCTTGTCGCAGTGCCGTCTCGACTGCGCTACCGTCATGCTTATTGAAGTCCGGGTTGCCACCGCAGATGGTTCCGCCGACGCTTACCCCGACCTCGACCGACAGCGAGGCAAGAGCGATCGGCTTCGGAATGGAATGGACGATGCGCCTGGCCAGGCGCATCGGCGCGTCATCGCCCGCGTGGCAGCGCAGCAGGATGCCAAACTCGTCGCCGGCAAGGCGTGCGACCAAGCCGTCACCGTCGACAATTTCGGTAAGGCGCCCGGCAATGACACGCAGGACTTCGTCCCCGATTCGATGACCGTAAAGATCATTGATCGGCTTGAAATGATCGAGGTCTACCACGTAAAGCGCGCAGACCTCGTCTTGACGAAGGTGACCGGTCCAGTTCGGAAATTCCTCCAGGAAGCGCCGCCGGTTGGGCAGACCCGTAAGCACATCGTGCCGCGCCAGCCGATGCGACTCGCGTTCTGCGGCCTGCCGTTCGACATTCTCCTTGCGAAGGTCAGTCAGACGGCGCCAGGCGAACACTGCCGCCGCTAGCCCGAGACAAAAGCCGAGCGAGAACAGTTCGTCGATTTCGTAAGCCTCGTATCGGCTGGTCCATTCATCGACGCGATCGAAGGCATCATATTTCACGAGCAGGAGGTAGAGCGGAATGGCGGCGGCGCTGATGATCAAGAGATCGATATACGTTCTGGTCTTGCCCTGATACCAGGTCACTAGTGCCTCCCAGGCGGACCGAAATTTTCCTGCTTCCATGGCTTCACTGTCCGCTGCTTTGTGGTCGGGAACCTGCGCTTCGACTTGGCAAAGACCCGTTAAGACACAGCGTTAACGAGGCATGTTCGCTCGCGTCGCCCTATGCTCTGCGGCGATGGGGTCTCTTTCCGGCATGTTCGGCGATAGCGGTCGTGGTAGTTGCCGCCGGCATCGGCACGCCGAACAGGTCGCCCTGACCGGTGTCACAGCCGAGCTTGGTCAGCCGCTCGAGAACTTGTGTGGTCTCGATGCCCTCGGCCGTGGTGTGCAGTCCGAGGGCGTGGCTTAGCCTGACGATCGCCTTCACGATCCTGGCCTCCTCGGGCTTGTCGAGCATTTTGGTCACGAACGAGCGGTCGATCTTGATGATGTCGAGATCGAGCTCGCGCAAATGGTAGAGGCCCGAATAGCCGGTGCCGAAATCGTCGAGGGCGATGCGCACGCCGACATTGCGCAGCGACTGGAGCACGGCCTTGGCGTCGTGCAGCCTCTGGACCACGGCGCTTTCAGTGATCTCGACGACGAGGCGATGCGGCGGGAAAGAGGATTTGGCAAGCAATCCGAGAATGGTCGTCGCCAACCTCGGATCGGAAATCTGCCTCGGCGAGAAATTGAAGGAAACGAAGAGGCGATCGGGCCAAGTCTTGGCGTCGCTGAGCGCTTGCTTGAGGAGGAGCTCGGTCATAGCGCCGATATTGCCGGTGTCTTCGGCGATGGAAATGAACAACTCTGGCGCCAACACGCCTCGTACCGGGTGATGCCAGCGGGCCAAGACCTCGAATCCAACGGTCTCTTTCGTCTCGATATCGACGATGGGTTGATAGTACGGAACAATCTGTCCAGCCTTGATCGCGCCGGCGATCTCGGCTTCGAGTTCCACCCGCTGTTGCAGTCTCTCGTCCATGGTGCGGTCGAAGAAGCAGTAGCGCGCGCGGCCCTCGGCCTTGGCCCAGTACATGGCCATGTCGGCTTGGCGCAGCGCGGTGTGGACCGGAGCTCCGTCACGGTCCGACATACTGCGATTGCCGGAGATGCCCGGCACCCACGTGGCGACGCCGACGCTGACCCCGACTTGTAGCGCCAGCGAGGCAAGAGGGATCGGCTTCGAGATATCGTGCACGATTCGGCGTGCCAAACGCTCAGGCGCATCGCTGTTGCGCCGATAATGCATGATGATGCCGAACTCGTCGCCGCCGAGCCTGGCGACGGCTGAGCCCTTGGCGAGTTGGTTTAGGCGCTTGGCGATGACGCGGAGAACTTCATCGCCCAGTCGGTGACCGTAAACGTCGTTGATCGGCTTGAAATTGTCGAGATCGATAACGAACACCGCACAGGCTTCGCCGTCATTCTGTTGGCAACTCAATTTGTCGAATTCCTCGACGAACCAGCGCCGGTTGGGCAAGCCAGTCAAAACATCCTGGCGCGCAAGCTGATAGGCGTCGTGCTCGGCTCTGCGCCGGCGGCGAATCTCGTGATGCAAGTCGACGGTCCGCCGGACGGAGTAAATCTTTGCGCCCACGCCGAGAAAAACGAACAGGATGATGAGCCAGTCAATGGCATCGCTTTCAGGCTCGTTGGTGAAGGCAAGGAATTTGTCGAAAGCGTCCCACCACACCGCACCCACGTAGATCGGGAGCATGATCGCTCCCATGATGATGAGATCGCGGCCGATCCGGCTCTGACGCCGGAACCAACGGCCCAGCCGGTGAATAGGAGCGCGTAACAGCTTGGTCATCGAGATGCGCTGTGCAAAGTTCAGCCCGAGTGCCGTCAGATGGGCGGGCCCAATCTCATAGACGAGCGACCCTAAGTCGGACTTAAGTGGCATGGTTAAGGGCTGCCTAGCCCTTGCGTTCGGGCCCAAAACAACCCTATAAGGCGCTTCCTGAGGAGCCGCCCGGCGGGGCATGCCGTGGCGGCTCGCATGCTTTCAAACCGTCGAAATTGCTTGCCCCCGTCTCGTCGGAGGCTCGCGTGGGCTGAAAAGAAAAGGAAGCCAAATGCCCAAGATGAAGACCAAGAGCGGTGCCAAGAAGCGCTTCAAGATCACGGCCACAGGCAAGGTCAAGTGCCAAGCCTCGCGCAAGCGTCACGGCATGATCCAGCGCCCGACCAAGTTCATCAGGACGGCGCGCGGGACCATGGTCCTGTCGGACGAAGACGCGAAGATCGTGAAGAAGAATTTCCTGCCTTACGGCCGCTAGCGGCTCGAGGCTCAGCTTCGAAGGAGCACTGTCATGTCCCGTGTGAAACGCGGCGTTACCACCCATGCTCGCCACCGCAAGGTGATCAAGCAGGCCAAGGGCTATTACGGCCGCCGCAAGAACACCATCCGCGTCGCTAAGCAGGCAGTCGAGAAGGCCGGTCAATATGCCTATCGCGACCGCAAGGTGAAGAAGCGGACGTTCCGCGCCTTGTGGATCCAGCGCATCAACGCTGCGGCGCGTGCCAACGGCCTCACCTATGGTCGGCTGATCGACGGGCTGAAGAAGGCCGGCATCGAGCTCGACCGCAAGGTGCTCGCCGACATCGCCGTGCACGAGCCGCAAACCTTCCAGGGTCTGGTCGAGGCCGCGCAAGCCGCAGCGCGGGCTTGATCCCTCCCCGGCTGGTTCCGGGATTGGGAGCCGAAGGCCATGAGCGCGGAGCTCGAAACCCTCAAAAGCGAGCTGCTTGACGCGATTCAGCGCGCCTCGACTCTCGGCGCTCTGGAAGAGGTGCGTGTCGCAGCGCTCGGCAAGAAGGGTCGCGTCTCCGAGCTGATGCAGGGTCTCGGCTCGCGTCCGCCGGAAGAGCGTAAGAGCTACGGCCAGGCGGTCAATAGCTTGAAGGAGAGCGTGGTCGCAGCACTCGAGGCGCGCCGCGAGGTGCTGGCCAAAGCCGCCACCGGCGAGAGGCTCGCCTCCGAGCGCGCCGACGTAACGCTCCCCGTGCGCGAAGGACCGCTTGCCGAGGGCCGCATCCATCCGGTGAGCCAGGTGACCGACGAGATCACCGAGATCTTCGCCGATATGGGCTTCTCGATCGCCGAGGGGCCCGACATCGAGACCGACTTCAACAATTTCACCGCGCTCAATATCCCGCCCGAGCATCCCGCGCGGCAGGACCACGACACGTTCTATTTCGCGGAACGGCCCGACGGTTCACGCCCCGTCCTGCGCACCCATACGAGCCCGGTGCAGATCAGGACGATGCTGGCAAAGAAACCGCCGCTCCGCATCATCGCGCCCGGCCGCGTCTATCGCTGCGACTCTGATCAGACCCACACGCCCATGTTCCATCAGGTCGAGGGGCTCGTCATCGACGAGGAGACGCATCTCGGCCATTTGAAATGGGTGCTCGAGGAGTTCTGCAAGGCGTTCTTCGAAGTGCCGGAGGTCAAGATGCGCTTCCGCGCCAGCCACTTCCCCTTCACCGAGCCGTCGATGGAGGTCGATATCGGCTACGCCAAAGTCGGCGACGAGATCAGGATCGGCGAGGGCGATCAGTGGCTCGAGATCCTGGGGTGCGGCATGGTGCATCCGAACGTGCTCAAGAACGTCGGGTTCGATCCTGAGCGCTATCAAGGCTTCGCCTTCGGCATGGGGATCGATCGCATCGCCATGCTGAAATACGGCATGCCCGATTTGCGCGCGTTCTTCTCTGGCGATCTCCGCTGGCTCAAGCATTACGGCTTCGCGCCTCTCGCCATCCCCACCCTTGCCGGGGGTCTGTCGTAATCCATGCTGCACGCTATCGTTTCAGATGCGAAGAAGAAACGAGCGAAGTCGCTCCGACGGGAGATGACACGTGCCGGACGTAAACTTTGGTACGCATTGCGCGCACACCGGTTTGAAGGACTTGGCTTTCGTCGCCAAGTGCCTCTAGGACGTTACATCCTTGACTTCGTCTGTCACGATCGCGGGTTAGTCGTCGAAGTGGACGGCAGCCAACATTTTTCTACGACGCAGGCAGCGCGCGATGCAGTCAGGGACCGCTGGCTACAAATTCAGGGCTATCGCGTCATCCGAATCCCCAACAATGAGGTGCTGAGCAACCTGGAAGGTGTGCTCGAATACATTCTGAGCATCACCGCGGACTCCCCGCTCCCCCCTTGTGGGGGAGCACGCGCGCCTCTTCGTCGCGCGGAGGGGGGTAAGACGCAAGCACGGAATTTGGATCGCACCCCCCTCCCTACCCTCCCCCACAAGGGGGGAGGGGTCTCTGCCGCACCGATCGCGCCAGACAACGATTCTCGTTCGGGAAGCAAGGTGCGGCCATGAAGTTCACGTATGCTTGGCTCAAGGAGCATCTCGACACGAAGGCGTCGGTGAAGGAGATCGCCGACACGCTCACCCGCATTGGGCTCGAGGTCGAGGAAGTGTTCGATCCCGCGATCGCGCTCGGAGCCTTCCGCGTGGCGGAGGTTCTTAAGGCGGAAAAGCACCCTAACGCCGACAAGCTTCAAGTGTGCGAGGTCGATACCGGCAGCGGCATGCTTCAGGTCGTGTGCGGAGCGCCAAACGCGCGCGCGGGTCTCAAAGGCGTGTTTGCGCCGGTCGGCTCTTACGTCCCGGGCATCGACCTCACCCTGACCAAGGCCAAGATCAGAGGCGTCGAGTTCGAACGGCATGCTGCTCTCCGAGCGCGAGCTTGAGCTGTCGGACGAGCATACCGGCATCATCGAGCTTGCCGCCGACGCGGAGGTTGGGAGTCCCGCCGCAGCCGCGCTCGGCCTCGACGATGCGATGATCCATGTCGCCATCACCCCGAACCGGCCTGACTGCCTCGGCGTGCGCGGCATCGCGCGCGATCTTGCCGCCGCCGGTCTCGGCAAGCTCAAGAAGGACACGGTCAAGCCGGTCAAAGGCGGCTTCGCCAATCCCATCCCGATCGCGCTCGAGTTCGACAAGGAGAGCGCCAGCGCGTGTCCCATCTTTGCCGGCCGTTTGGTTCGAGGCGTCAAGAACGGCCCGTCGCCAGCCTGGCTGCAGAAGCGGCTCAAGGCGATCGGGCTCAGACCTATCAACGCACTGGTCGATATCACCAATTACATTTCCTACGACCGTGGGCGTCCGCTGCACGTCTATGACGCCGACAAGCTTCATGGCGACATCCACACTCGACTCGGCAGACAAGGCGAAGAGTTCGCCGCACTCGATGGCAGGACTTACAAAATCGACTCCGATATGTGCGTTATCGCTGACGACCGAACCGTGCTGGGCTTGGGTGGGGTGATGGGTGGCGAGGAGACAGGCGTAACCGAAGCAACTCGCAATGTCTTCATCGAGTCGGCCTATTTCGATCCGAAGCGCACGGCACGCACCGGGCGTAGGCTCAACATCCAGTCAGACGCGCGGTTCAGATTCGAGCGCGGCGTCGATCCCGATTTCGTCGTGCCCGGACTCGATCTTGCGACCGCGCTTGTTCTCGGGATTTGCGGCGGCAAGGCGGGCAGGATCGAAATCGCCGGCAAGGCGCCGAAGCCGAATGACCCTTTCAAGTTCGATCCCGGTCTCATCAATTGGCTCAGCGGGCTCGACCTCGACACGCGGGAGATCAGGCACCTGCTCGAGGCGCTCGGCGTCGAGCTCGACGGCAAGGGCAAGCAGCTCAAGGCGGCGCCACCCTCTTGGCGGCCAGACATCACAGTCCCGGTCGACCTTGTCGAGGAGGTCGTGCGGCTCGTGGGCGTGGCCAACGTGCCGGCGACACCAATGCGGCGCGAGGCGGGTGTGGCGAAGCCCGTGCTCACAGAGGGCCAGAAACGCCAGCGGCTCACGCGGCGGGTACTCGCCGCCCGCGGGTTCGTCGAGGCGGTCACCTGGTCGTTCATAGCGCCCGAGCAGGCGAAATTGTTCGGCGGCGGCGCGGCCGAGCTGGTGCTGAGCAACCCGATCTCCTCGGAGCTTGCGGTGATGCGGCCGTCGCTCCTGCCGGGCCTGATCACCGCAGCGCAGAAGAACCGAGACCGCGGCTTTGCCGACGGCGCATTATTCGAGCTTGGCCAGGCCTATCGCGGGGCGAAGCTCGAGGATCAGTTCGTCGCCGCGTCGGGCGTGCGCTTCGGGCATTCGAACATGGAAGGCTCAGGCCGGCACTGGTCGGGCGAGGCGCCGCCCGCTTGTGTGTTCGCCGTGAAGGAGGACGCGATGGCCGTGCTCTCAGCGCTCGGCATCGACCAAAGCAATCTCACCGTCGCGCGCGAGGCGCCCGCCTGGTTCCATCCCGGCCGCTCCGGCGCGCTCAAGCTCGGGCCCAAGACCGTGCTCGGCGTGTTCGGCGAGTTCCATCCCGATCTTCTTGCCGCGCTCAAGATCGATTCCCCGATCGCGGGCTTCGAGCTCACTCTCGATGCTCTGCCAGCAGCGAAGCGGAAAGGCACGGCCAAGCCCGCGCTCGATGCCTCAGACCTCCAGCCGGTCAGGCGCGACTTCGCCTTCCTGCTCGACCGCGACGTAGCTGCTGGCGACGTGGTGCGCGCAGCTTCGAGCGCTGATCGCATGCTGATCAGTGGCGTCGACGTGTTCGATGTGTTCACCGGCCAAGGCGTGCCCGAGGGCAAAAAGTCGCTCGCCATCGAGGTCACGCTGCAACCGCGCGACAAGACCCTCACTGACGCGGAGATCGAGGCGGTCGCGGCGAAGATCGTCGCGGCCGTGACCAAGGCCACCGGTGGTGAGCTCAGGAGCTAGAAGGGGGGAGCGCGGGGCTCGGCTAGAACTGGCGGAGGCCCCCGAAGGGGAAGGGCGAAGGCTCGCGACTATCGGTCGAAGGCGCGCGGCGTCTAGCGACCGACGGCTGGCCGTAGAACGGCTTGTCCTGACAGGCTTGGGCGATCTTGTTGGCAATCGGCTTGTCGGACTCTGCCGCCGGCAGCCAGTCCTTGCACAGCGTGCCGATCTTGCCGCCGAGAGCCGCAGCCCCGTCGGCACAATAAAGCCCCGAGCCGTCGGCTTGCGGCGTGAAGCGCACACCTTTGGCGCCCTTCGCCGCATCGTCGAGCCCGGTGGCGAGGTGGTTCAGCGCATCGATGCGGAGCTCTGCGTCCTTGGCGGCGAAGCGCGCAGGCTTCGCTTGCGTATTGGTGAGCGGGATCGCTTCGATCGCCTCGACGCGCCAGGCGCCATCGATGCGGGCGAGATGCACCTTGGCCAACAGCCCATAGTCGCGGCAGATGCCGAAGCGCTTGAGATCGGTCGTGCCGGGATGCAGGAAATTGCCCATGCCGTAAAAGATCAGCGACTTGCCGTCGAGCACGACGCCTTGGGCCACATGCGCGTGGTGACCGATGATCAGGTCGATGCCCTTCTCGCTCGCGGCATAATCGCGCCAGTCGGCGAGCTGCCGGTCGTCGGGAACGACGCGGCCTTCGAGCCCGTAATGGATCGACAGGATGCGGTAATCGGCCGGCAGTGCGACGAGCCTGTTCACCACCGCCTCGAAATCGGTCCGGTTGCGATAGGAGGCCTGGCCGGCGCTCTTGTCGGTCGCGCGATATTGCGGGTCGTCGCCGGAGATGATGCCGATGGCATCAACGCCGATGCGCGTGCCGTCGAGATCGAGGCAAGCGGGCTTGATCGCCTCCGCGAAATTGCTGCCGATGCCGGCATAGGCGATGGCGCGCTCGGTATTGGCGACGGCCAGATGATAAAGCGTCTCCTCGATCCCCGTCGCACCATAGTCAGAGGCGTGGTTGTTGGCGAGGGAGAACAGGTTGAAGCCGAGATCGATGAGGGCCTTTACCGCCGCCGGGTGACTCCTGAAGTGGAAGGGCGCATCCTTGTCGCCACCTCCTTTCTTCTCGGGCTTAAGGTCGTTGCGGTCGGTGACAACGGTCTCGAGATTGACGAAGGCGAGGTCGCCGTCGATGTCCTTGCCGATGCCGGAGGTCATGTCGGCGAAGGGCGTCACCTTACGGCCCTTGTGCACACCCTTGGCGTCGACGGGGGCATCGGTCGGGTTGAAGCCGGCATCGCCGACAAGCACGATGGTCATGCGATCGAGGCCTGGCCCTCTGGCGGCCGCGCTGTCTCCGATCGAAGCGGTGAGCTCGGTGGTATCGCACGGCGTGACCCGCGCCGCGCCATAGAGCGCGCTGCCGGTGAAGAGCGCCGCAAGAAGCGCCGTTCCGCCTGCAAGCGAGGCCAGATGCCGCTTTCCCGCCACTTCCGCCTCCCTCGAGATCGCGGACGAGTGCTTTTCGGGTCAGGTTAAGAGCGGGCGGGCACGGGCGCAAGCGACGGCATGCAGAAGCGCGCTTTCTCAGGCGCTGCCGATCAGGATTCCCGCGGCGAACACGATGGCGCCGCCGAGCACGATCTCGAAGACGGCCTGGAGAAAGCGCGTGTCCATATAGTGCGACCTGATCCAGGCGATGATCCACAGCTCAATGGCGACGACGGCGAAAGCGACGCTCGTCGCCACCCGGAAATCCTCGATGAGGAAAGGAAGCGTATGGCCGATGCCGCCGAGCGCGGTCATGGCGCCGGTGATGACGCCCCTGATCAGAGGATGGCCGCGACCGGTCAGAGACCCGTCGTCAGACAAGGCCTCGGCAAAGCCCATGGAGATGCCGGCGCCGACCGAGGCGGCGAGGCCGACAAGAAAGGTCTCCCAGGTATTGTGCGTGGCGAAGGCGGCAGCGAAGAGCGGGGCGAGCGTTGAGACCGAGCCGTCCATCAGTCCGGCGAGTCCCGGCTGGACCACTTGCAGCACGAACAAGCGCCGCCGCGTCTCCTCCTCCTCGGCGCGGGCGCCGCGGGTGAGGATCCGCTCGCCCAGTCGCGCGGCAAGCGTCTCATGGCCCTGCTCGGCCTGGGCAAGATCGCCGAGCAGCTCGCGCACGCCGGCATCGCTCGCGCGCTCCGCGGCACGCTCATAGAAGCGGCGCGTCTCGCATTCCATGATCTCGGCCTGCTTGCGCACGGTATCGAGACCGAGCGGGCGCACCATCCATGTCGGGCGACGCGCGACGAAGCCCTTCACGTCCTGTCGCCTGATCAGGGGAATGTGCTCGCCGAATTTCCGCCGATGCAGCTCGATCAGCCGTTGCCGGTGATGGTCCTCCTCGCGCGCCATCTCGGCGAAGACCTTGGCCGAGGCCGGATAGGTCTCCTCAAGCCCGTTGGCGTAGTCGCGATAGATGCGGGCGTCCTCTTCCTCGAGGGTGATGGCGAGCGCGAGGATTTCCTGCTCAGAGAGCTCGGAGAAGCGTTTCATGCCGTTTTTCCTGAACTGACTAGTCTAGAATCATTCTAATCTATCTGGAGGCCCAGGAGCAAGTCAGCCGATCGGGAGCGTCTGCTCGCCGCGCCTCGAGGTCGCGTGCTCGAACCCAAGATTGTGGTCGCGGGCGAGATGCAGCATGGCGCGCTCGGCGAGAGCGGTAATGGTGAGCAGCGGGTTGACTCCGATCGAGCGCGGGATGACCGAGCCGTCGCACACATAAAGGCCGGCGTGCACGCTTGCGTCGCCCTTGCCGTCGAACACCTGGCATTTGTGGTTGACCACGCCGGTCGTTGCGTCGTCCCCCATGCCGCAACCGCCGAGCGGGTGTGCTGTCGCGGGCTTGGTGCCCATCGAGGTCGCAGCGAGCGGGCTCTTGATGTAACGAGCGCCGACCGCCTCTGCCGCCTTGGTCAGCGCCGCATCGACGCGGGCATAGACCGGCTCGTCCGCCACGCCAGGCCATTCCACCTTGGCATTGCCGTTGTCGAGGATGATGCGGCCCCTCGCCTCGTCGTGCGAGACGACGAAAAAGGTGTGGAGATGCGATAACGGCCCGCGATAGACGCCCTTGATCAGGCTCTCGGCGGCGCCGAGAAGCCTGCCGCCGGCGATGAAGAACACGGGCAGAAGCGGGGCGAGCGCTGACGGGAGCACGCCTTCCTGCACGATCATGGAGCGGTCGAGATCGTGCGCGTCGGAAAGCTCGAGCTGGCCTGAGACCGCGGCGCCGATCGCGTCGCCGACGAATTTCGGCGGATGACCGACGCCGACGGCATTCACCCGTTCCTTGCCGCCAAGGGCAAAGGCGATGATGTCGCCATTGGCCGAGAAGCGCATCCCGAGCCGGTCGGACAAGCCGAGCCCCTTCTCGCGCGAGCGAAGCAGGATCTCGGTCGAGCCGAGCGTGCCTGCGGCAAGTATGACGGTCTTGGTGTCGACGAAGCTCGAGCTGCCATCCTTCGCATCCGACGGCGCGAAATGGACGCGCCAGCTGCCGCCGCGCTTCTCGATATGGCTCACGGCAAGCTCGGTGAAGAGCTCGGCGCCATGGACATGCGCATCGGGAAGATAAGTCATCGCCACGGTATTCTTGGCGCCGACATTGCAGCCTGAGCAGCAATCGCCGCACAGCGTACAGGCGGGCTGCGCCACGCCAGCCGGGTTCACGACCTCATCGAAGCTCACCACCACGGGGGCCGCGACCGGCCCCTTGCCGAGGCCCGAGCTTGCCGCTTCGAGCGCGCGATATTTGATGAGTTCACCTGCTTTCGCATAGCGCGCCGGGCGGAGCATCGCCGCCGCCCGCTCGAACCCTTGCGCGAGCAGCCCGTCTGTCCGGATCTCCTCCGGCCAGACGCGGTCGGCGAACACACGCGCGTCGGGCTTCAGTGCCACGCCCGCATTGATGAGAGAGCCTCCGCCAAGCCCGCAACCGACCAGCACATGGATGTCCGACCCCAGCCTGAAATCGAACAGGCCGGTACGCGAGCCTGCGCGCATCTTGCCGCCGTGCACTTGAAGTTCGCGGCGAAGCTCGGGTAGGCGGCTCGGGAATTCGCCTGTCGCGAACTCCTTGCCCTTCTCGATGACGCACACGCTTTGGCCCGCGCGCGAAAGCCGCGAGGCGGCGACCCCGCCGCCATAGCCGGAGCCGACCACGACCACGTCATAGGCCGGCTTGATGCTGTCGTGCAGGGAAGACAGACGCTGTTGCATGGCCCTCAATAACCCAAGCCGCGCGCCTCCCCAAGCACTCGAAGCGCGTACGAGAGGGATCAATTCAGTTCACGGTCGCGCGAGAGTCACTATGCCCGCATCTTCGGCTTTCTTAGGTTCACGCCAAATCAACCTGGAGAGCTTTCATGTTGGCGAGATGGATATGCGCGGTGCTGACGGCCGCTTTGTTGGGGGCTCTCCTCGTCGCCTCAGGCTCGGGAAGCGGCTCGGCGGCAGAATCCAAGACCGTGATCTTCGCCGGCGGCTGCTTCTGGTGCATGGAGGCCGCGTTCGACGAGGTGAACGGCGTCACCGACACGACCTCAGGCTATGCCGGGGGCACCGCGCCCAATCCGACCTATGGCAGCCATGAGGGCTACAAGGAAGCGGTCAAGGTGACCTACGATCCCGCCAAGGTCACCTACGCGCAACTTCTCGACCACTATTGGCACAATATCGACCCGTTCGATCCCGACGGTCAGTTCTGCGACAAAGGCAGTGCCTATCAGAGCGTCATCTTCGTCGGCGACGACGAGGAAAAGGCGCTGGCGGAGAAGACCAAGCAGGAGATCGCCGACAAATTCAAACAGAAGGTGGCGACGGAAATCAGGCCGGTCACGACCTTCACGGCGGCCGAAGAGTACCACCAGGATTACCACAACAAGAATCCGATCGCTTACAAGTACTACAAATGGGGCTGCGGGCGCGCGCAGCGGCTCGAGCAGATCTGGGGCAAGCCGTCCTAGCCTCGAGGCTGCATCCGAACGCCGTCGCCGCCCATAGCTAGGGCCATGGAGAAGAGAGAGGTCATCTACCGGCATTCGGGCGCGGTGCGCATCACGCACTGGCTGAATGCGCTCGTGCTGCTGGTCCTGTTGATGAGCGGCTTACAGATCTTCAATGCCCACCCCGCGCTCTACATCGGATCGAAATCCACATTCGACGACCCGATCTTGTCCATGGAAGGCGTGCAGGACGGCGACAAAGCCAAGGGCATCACCAACATCTTCGGCCACAGCTTCGACACCACCGGCGTCTTTGGCCTCGCGACCGATGCCAATGGCGACTACGACGAACGCGGCTTTCCCTGGTCGATCACCCTCCCCGGCCATCGCGACCTCTCCATGGGGCGACGCTGGCATTTCTTCTTCGCCTGGCTGTTCGTGTTCAACGGCCTCGTGTATCTCGCCTGGAGCCTGGTGAGCGGCCATCTGCGCCGCGACCTCGCGCCGTCAGGGAAAGAGATCAAGCATATCGGCGCCTCGATCCTCGAACATGCTCGGCTGAAATTCCCGAGGGGAGAGGAGGCGAAGCGCTACAACGTGCTGCAGAAGATCACCTATCTCATCGTTGCGCTCATCCTTCTACCGCTGATGCTGATCACCGGCATCGCCATGTCGCCGGGCATGGACGCGGCCTTCCCCTTCCTGCTCGAGGTCCTCGGCGGACGGCAGACGGCGCGCACGATTCACTTCATCACCGCGAGCGGCATCGTCCTCTTCGTCGTCATCCACATCGTCATGGTGCTGCTGTCGGGCGTCTGGAACAATCTCAGGTCCATGATCACCGGCCGCTACGTGATCGAGCCCGCGGAGAAAAAGCCATGAGCGGAGAGCGCTCAATCCATCGGCGCGGCTTCCTCAGCGGGCTCGCGGCAGCGAGCACGGCCCTACTCGGCGGATGCAACGACCTCTCCGATCAGCCCTGGGTCAAGCGCGTGCTCGATTCCGGCGAAACGCTGACGCGTGTCGCGCAACGGGCGCTGATAAGTCCGAAGGCGCTCGCGCGCGAATATTCCGAAGCCGATCTCTCCAAGGAGTTCAAGGCGAACGGCTCAACCGACCCGCAGGAGCCCGGCTATCTCGCCCACGTGAAGAACGGCTTCGCCGACTGGAAGCTCGCCGTCGGCGGCCTCGTCGGGCAACCGCTCGAGCTGTCGTTGGAGGATCTCCGCGCCATGCCGTCGCGCACCCAGATCACGCGACATGACTGCGTCGAGGGCTGGAGCTGCATCGGCAAATGGAAGGGCGTGCCTCTCTCTGCCGTGCTCGACAAGGCGAAGCTCAAAGAGAACGCCCGCTACATCGTGTTCTATTGCGCCGACAACCTGTTCGACACGGGTCAGGAGAAGGACCGCTATTACGAATCGATCGCGCTCGTTGACGCCTTCCACCCGCAGACGATCCTCGCCTTCGAGATGAACGATGAGACGCTGCCGGTGGCGCACGGCGCGCCGCTCAGGCTGCGCGTCGAGCGGCAGCTTGGCTACAAGATGGCGAAATACGTGATGCGGATCGAAGCCGTCGATGAGTTCGCCACCATTCGCGGCGGTAGGGGCGGCTTCTGGGAAGATCTCGGCTACGAGTGGTACGCCGGCATCTGACGCCGGGCGCGAGCTCGGAGGCGACCCGCCTGGCATGCCAGCGCGGGCCCTCCAATCTCATCAACAGGCTAAGGCTGGGAAACGCCTACTTGCCGAACAAGTGATGCTTCTTGTGCGCCTTCTTCCAGGCCTTGTACTTGGCCTTGCAGTGCTTGACATAAGCATGGCGCGCCTTGCGATCCTTCGGATGCATGGCCTTCGGCGCCTTGTGGCAACCGCTGTGGCAGGCCATCGCCGGGGCCGGCGAGATGGTCACCGTGGCGCCGGCGAGGATGAGCGAGGCCGCGGAGGCCAAAAACACTTTCTTAAGCATAAGGTTACTCCCGTGAATGACTACGCAACGTTACGCGGGCTGATAAGGCCCTAGCGGTGAAACTTCGTCAACCGCGAAGTTCCGCTTTCATAAACGTTGTTGCTTTTCAGTTGATCCCTCGCCCCACCCGGGATCGGCTATTCTTAACCTGTTTTGCAACCCAAGATAATCTTGGTGCAGGGCCGCCCTGGCTGTATTCCGATGTAACGCCTGAGCGAAATTGCTCAAAAGAAAGGGGCCCGGAGGCCCCTTTCTTCGCTATTATAGCCGTAATCCGGCGCGACCTGAATTTACGCCTTCTGAGAGGCCTTCCAAGCCGCCACGCAGCCCTTCTTCCAGGCATGACGGGCCTTGTGATCAGTCGGAAACTTGAGCTTCGCCGCCTGCTTGCAGGACAGCGGTGCCGCCTCGGCCGAAGTGAACTGAACTGGAAGCGCGACGGCGCCAACCAGAGCGGTCGCAAGAGCGGCAAACATGATCTTCTTGAGCATCAAATGCCTCCATTTAATCGTCTGCGATTTGTCACACGAGCATGATGTAGCCTCGAACGTCCACGACAATGAGGCAATTCCCCCCACCCTTTCGCCTCAATTCCCCGCGGCTGCGCTTGACCCTGAGCAGGCTGCTCCCGTACCAAACCCGCCATGAATAATCAGGTTCCGCCGCTTTCCCGCATCCGCAACTTCTCCATCATCGCCCATATCGACCACGGCAAATCGACCCTCGCAGATCGGCTGATCCAGCTCTGCGGGGGCCTCAGCGCACGGGAGATGAAGGAGCAGGTGCTCGAACTCGATGGATATCGAGCGCGAGCGCGGCATCACTATCAAGGCGCAGACGGTTCGCCTCGACTATCGCGCGAAGGACGGCGAGCTCTACGAGCTCAACCTCATCGACACGCCGGGTCACGTCGACTTCGCCTATGAGGTGAACCGCAGCCTCGCCGCCTGCGAGGGCTCTCTGCTCGTGGTCGACGCGACGCAAGGGGTCGAAGCGCAGACCCTCGCCAATGTCTATCAGGCGCTCGACAACAATCACGAGGTGATCCCCGTCGTCAACAAGATCGATCTTCCCGCTGCGGAACCCGAACGGGTTCGCCAGCAGATCGAGGACGTGATCGGGCTCGATGCCCACGAGGCGCTTGAGATCTCGGCCAAGACCGGCAAGGGTGTCGAGGAGGTGCTCGAGGCGATCGTGCATCGCTTGCCGGTGCCGAAGGGCGATGCCAATGCGCCGCTCAAGGCGCTCCTGATCGACAGCTGGTACGATTCCTATCTCGGCGTCGTCGTGCTGGTGCGCATCTTCGACGGCACGCTGCACAAGGGTCAACGCATCCGCTTGATGTCGACCGGCGCCGCCTACGGCATCGACCGCGTCGGCATCTTCCGTCCCAAGCAGGAGATGCGTGACCGGCTAGGCCCGGGCGAGATCGGCTTCTTCACGGCCTCGATCAGGCAGGTCGCCGACACCCGCGTGGGCGATACCGTCACCGAGGAAAAGCGTCCCGCGCCCGCCGCGCTCGCCGGCTTCAAGCCGGCGCAACCGGTCGTGTTCTGCGGCCTATTTCCGGTCGACGCCAACGACTTCGAGTCCTTGCGCGAAGCGGTCGGCAAGCTCCGCCTTAACGATGCGAGCTTCACCTACGAGATGGAGACGTCCGCCGCGCTCGGCTTCGGCTTCCGCTGCGGCTTTCTCGGGCTGCTCCATCTCGAGATCATCCGCGAACGGCTCGAGCGCGAGTTCAATCTCGACCTGATCGCGACGGCGCCTTCGGTCATCTATCGCGTGTATCTCACCGACGGCGCGATGAAGGAGCTGCACAACCCGGCCGACATGCCCGAGCCGCAGAAGATCGCCAAGATCGAGGAGCCGTGGATCGAGGCGACCATCCTCGTGCCCGACGAACATCTGGGCTCAGTGCTCAAGCTGTGCGAGGACCGGCGTGGACGGCAGAAGAATCTGAGCTATGCCGGCGCCCGCGCCATGGTCGTCTACGAGCTGCCGCTCAACGAGGTGGTGTTCGATTTCTATGACCGGCTGAAATCGGTGTCGCGCGGCTACGCCTCGTTCGACTATCACATCATCGGCTACGAGGAAGGCGACCTCGTCAAAATGGCGATCCTCGTCAACAACGAGCCGGTCGATGCACTGTCGGTGATCGTCAACCGCAACCGCGCGGAGCAGCGCGGCCGCGCCATGGTCGACAAGCTCAAGGATCTCATCCCGCGCCACCTGTTCAAGATCCCGATCCAGGCGGCGATCGGTGGCAAAGTGATCGCGCGCGAGACGATCAGCGCGTTGCGCAAGGACGTGACCGCCAAATGCTATGGCGGCGACATCACCCGCAAGCGCAAGCTGCTCGAGAAGCAGAAGGCGGGAAAGAAGAAGATGCGGAGCTTCGGCCGCGTCGAGATCCCGCAAGAGGCGTTCATCGCCGCGCTGAAGATGGACGCCGATTAGGCGCCCAGGCCGGCTCTAAGCCAAGCTGCGGCAAAGCGCTCGCCCTGAACCCGGACGCGCTGCTCCCGCGTTCTCGCTCTTTCACCACTCAACAACGTGTAGGGGAGCTCCACTCATGCGTCCTCGTCTTCTCCTATCGCTCGCCGTCTTAGGTGGCGCGCTTCTATCGACACAGGCCCTGGCCGCCACAATCGAAGGATCGTGGCGGGGTTCGGGCATCGTCACCTATCCCAAGGGCGCCGATAGGGTGCAATGCCAGGTGAGATACACGCCGGGCGGCGCGCAACGCTACCTCGTCTCGTCGCAATGCGAGACCAATAGCGGCCATTACGATCTCTCGGGCGTCGTCGCGCGGGTCGGCGGCAATCACTACAGCGGTTGGGTCGGCCGCGGACGACAAACCGGAAGGGTCGACCTTGTTCAGCATGGTGACAGCCTCGCCGTGACGGTCACGAGCCGCAGAGGGAGGGCCAGGCTCACCTTGTCGAGGGGCTAGCTCTCTGTAGATGGCCGTTTCGCGTTTCGGATTTTGTGTGGTTCGCTGGAACCGGTTTACAAGCGATCGCGTTTGATTGGCTGAGGCGCGCTGCGTTGCCGGGTGCCTCGAGTAAAAAGCTTCAACGGTTACGGCTTAAGTGCTGTAACCTTGAAGCTTTTGGTGGTTATATGCTTGGTCTTGCTGCCCTTAATCCTGACATCTTCAGTATATCATTGCCACAGTTAAGGCGTTCTTAAGGTATTATTGTGCCGCATAGCGATGACTGCTTGACAGCGTCTTAAACATCACTTCCCATGAGGGCCTGAGGGAGTTGCGGCCGGACAAGGGGGAAGGCGCGAGCGGTCAGGCGATCGCTCGCTTTTCCAAGACAATTTGCTGCATCTCTCGTGCTCTTCCGTTGGCGCGCAGCGGCGGGGCCGGTGGGTAACGGGTCGCGCGCCAAAGAGGTATTAGTGATGCGTATCGCCCTCGCTTTCGGGCTTTGCCTGCTCGCCTGTACCGCCGTCGCCGCGCCCAAAGCCAAGGACGACGCCAAATCCGACGCCAAAAGCCCCGCCCAGGCCGACACCATCCGCGACAATTTCCGTTCGCGCATGAACGAGAACGTGGTGACGATCATGGCCGGCAGCCCGACCGGAACTGATCTCGCCATCGTTCAGGATATCGCCGAAGTTTTGAATGGCGACGACTTGCGCGTCGTGCCGATGGTCGGCCAAGGGCCGGCGCAGAACGTCAAGGACGTGCTCTTCCTGCGCGGCGTCGACATGGGTGTCACGCAAGCGAACATCCTCAAATATTTCGCCCGCACCGGCGAGCTTGGTCCGAATTTCATCGACCAGATCGCCTATGTCGCCAAGCTGTTCAATGAGGAGATGCACGTCCTCGTGCGCGACGACGTGAATTCAATCGAGGATCTCAAAGGGCGCCCGGTGAATTTCGGCGCGGAAGGAAGCGGCGCGGAGATCACCGGGCGTCTTGTGTTCGAGGCGCTCGGCATCGACGTGAAGCAGCTCCATCTCAGCGACGATGAGGCGCTGCAGAAGCTCCGTTCGGGCGAGATCGCGGGCTCTATCGTGGTGACGGGGAAGCCTGCACCCATCCTTGCCAATCTCAGAGATACGAGCGGGCTCAAACTGCTGCCGGTGCCTTACGCCAAGGCGCTCGAGGACAGCTACTATCCGGCCACGCTCACCCATGACGATTATCCCGACCTGATCCCGGCCGGCGGCCGCGTCGACACGGTCGCGGTGTGCGCCGTGCTCGTCTCCTTCAACTGGAACGACGACAGCCCCCGCTACAAGAAGATCGGGCGCTTCGTCGATCGCTTCTTCACCAATTTCGATCAGTTCCTCAAGCCGCCGCATCATCCCAAATGGCGCGAGGTCAATTACGCGGCGACGCTCGAAGGCTGGCATCGCTCGCCGCTGTCCCAGGCCTATATCGATCGCGTGAAGACCGCGACGGCTGACGGCAGCATCAAGAAGAGCTTCGACACGTTCCTGGCGCAAGCCGCGCCCGCCAGCGGAGCGCCGCTGTCGGACGCCGAGCGTGCCGATCTGTTCAAAGCCTTTGTCGAGTGGAGCAAGAGCCAGGGGAATAACTGACGGCCAAAGTTGCCGGCCTCGGCCGGTCGGCCTCCGTCTTTTTGTGTGTCGCGTAGGAGGGTGCCATGGGCCAATGGGCGCTCAGTCCATCTCAATCGGCGAAGACACCGCGAAGTCTCGCGGAGCGCCTCGCCAGCGAAGTCCGCATTGAAGTTCGCGAGGAGGCAAAGCCGGGGGGCGAAGCGACCCCATCCTCGATGGCCGAGCGCTTCGCCCCCGAGGGGCAGAAGGGCTTCACCGCCGGCGCCGGCCAGCCTCTGATCGAGCCGACGGTGATCATGCAGCAGGGGCGAGATCCGGCGCCTATCCCTGTACTCAGCCGGTGGATCATCACGGCGCTTGTGCTCGTCTCGCTCATTCCTGCTGCGCTTCTCCTTTTGCTGCTGTGGCAAGGCGGCATCCCAATGCCGAAGCAGGCAAACACGGCGGAGACCGCGCTCGATAACACCGCGGAGGCCGCGATCGACGTTGCGACGCCGGCGCCGGCACCCCAGCAGGCCTCGGTCACAGCAACGCCGGACGCGCTCGACACGGCGCGGCCGGAGCCCGATATCGCGCTCACCGCTCCGGTCAACCTCGTGGCCAAGGCGGGGGACGAGGTTGCCTTCGACGTCACGCTCGACACCGACGAGGCGCTCCCTTCGCGGAGCCTCATCGCCATCCGCGCTCTGCCCGATGGCGCCACCTTCTCGCAGGGGCGCCCGTACGGCGAGAGCGAATGGAGCTTGCGACCCGACGAGATCGGCGATTTGCGTCTGCGCGTTCCCCCGAAGGCGACGGGCGGCTCCGACATTCATGTCGATCTCGTCGCCGCCGACGGCACCATTCTCGCCAGCGCCGTGACCCGCCTCGACATCGCCCCCGACCCCAAGCAGGCGCTCATCCTCCGCGCCGATGAGAGCGGACGCGTCGACGACCTCATCGCCCACGGCCAGAAGATGATCGATGTCGGCTATTTTGCCGGCGCGCGGGCCTATTTCAAACGCGCGGCAGAGGCCGGAAGCGGCGAGGCGGCGCTACTTTTGTGCGCGACCTACGATCAGGCCTTCATCGACAAGATCGGCGCGCAAGGCATCAAGGCCGATCCCAAGGAGGCCACGGCCTGGTTCGAGCGGGCGAAGGCGCTCGGCGTCACCGATGGCGAGGCGAGGCTCGCGGAACTCAGAGGCGCGGTCGCCCACCCCGCCGCGCCACTGCCGTCGGCTCTGCCGAGCGCGCTGCCGCTGCCGTCAGCGCCCGCGCCAACGCCGACCGGTGCGACATCGGCGGCAGCGGCGAGCATTCCGATGAACTCTGTCACCATCAGCGACGCGCCGGGGAAAGTCCCGGCCGGCAAGGAGGAGTGGGTCGAACTCTCGAGCTACGCCAATTTGCGGTCAGCTCCCTCGTCCACTGCCGAAACGATCAAAGTCGCCGAGAAGGGCACGAAGCTCAGAGTCGCGAGCCGCAAGGGGAACTGGGTGCAGGTGACGGACCCCGCCACCTCAGAGGTGGGCTGGGTGTACTCGCGCTTCGTCGAAGCTGCACCCCGCCCTTAGCGAGACCTGGAGCAGGTGCGCCGTAAGAGAGGCACGGCGCCCTGCTCCAGCGTCTTAACGCCGCGAGCGCCTAGCTCGAGCGCACCATCCAGGCGAGGAAGGCAAGCGCCGCGCCTTCGACGATCAGCTGAATACCGAGCAGGATGCCGAGCACGACCTCGGAAGCGAGCGGCATGTTCGCCCATAAATAAGCGCCGAGCAGGATGCCGATCAACCCGCTCAGGAACACCCAGATCCAGCCCGAGAACGGCCTAATGTTGAGGGCGAAGATGATCTTGGAGATGCCCTCAACGATGAAAAAGATGATGAGCAGCAAGGTCATCGCCACCAATCCCACATTGGGATTGCGCAGCAACAGCACGCCGATCACGATCGCAAGCACCGCCGAGATCAGCTGCAGCCAGAAGTGCGACACGTCCTTGGCCCCGATCAAGCCGATCGCCTGCAACACGCCGCTGATGATCAGAATCCAGCCGAGCAGGAAAATCAGGGTTACTGACGCAAGGTACGGATAGACCAGCGCGACGATGCCGGCGATCATGAGGAAAATGCCCTCAAGCAGATACCAAGTCGAATAACGCTTGACCGTCTCGCGCATGGCCTCGCGCATGGCGGCCGACGCTTGTGCCATTGTCATCGCCATTTGAGCCTCCTCCACAGAGCCATTCGAATCAGTTTGCTTGGCGGGGGAAGGATACTCCCTTAAGCGGTGCCTTGCTTGGTGAGAGTCGCCGTCTCAGGCTTCGTATATTGGGGTGCGACAGGGGGGCGCGAATGGACACAGACCAGGCGGCAAAAAGCGCCATCGCCAAGGCTGCCCGCCGTCTGCTGCCCTTCCTTTGCCTTTGCTATGCGGTGAATTTCCTCGACCGGGTGAATGTCGGCTTTGCCGCTCTGTCGATGAACGCCGATCTCGGCTTCAGCCCGTCGGTTTTCGGCACCGGCGCGGGCATCTTCTTCGTGGGCTATCTCCTGTTCGAGGTGCCAAGCAACCTCGCGCTGCAACGCTTCGGCGCGCGCATGTGGATCGCGCGCATCATGGTGAGCTGGGGGATCATCGCCGTCGCCATGGCGCTCGTGAGCGGCGAGAGGAGCTTCTATGCGATGCGCTTCCTGCTCGGCGTCGCCGAAGCGGGCTTCTTCCCCGGCATCATCCTCTACCTCACCTATTGGTTCCCCGCGCGCGAGTGGGCGCGCATCGTCTCGCTGTTCATGGCGGCGGTGCCGCTCGCGACCATGGTCGGAGCTCCGATCTCCGGCGCTCTGCTCGAGCTGCACGGCTTCGCCGGGCTGAAGGGCTGGCAGTGGCTGTTCATCATCGAGGGGCTGCCCGCCATACTCCTCGGCATCGTCGCGTTTCTCTTCCTCGACGACAGGCCTGAGCAGGCGCAATGGCTCCTGCGCGAAGAGCGCGAGGCGCTGTCACGCGTCCTTGCCGATGAGGCGGCGACGACGCGGGAGACCGGCTATCACGCGCTCGGCGACGCGCTGACCAAGCCGCGCGTGCTCGTCCTCGCGCTCATCTATTTCTGCATCGTGATCGGGCTCTACGGCATCGGCTTCTGGATGCCGCAGGTGATCCAGACCTTCGGGCTCAGCCCGCTCAGAATCGGCTTCCTCACCGCCATTCCTTACGCCCTCGCCAGCATCGGCATGGTGCTCGCAGGCGCGCATTCGGATGCGACCGGCGAGCGCATCTGGCATATCGCGCTCCCGCTTCTGGCCGGCGCCGCCGCATTTGCCTGGTCGGCGACGGCGCTGCCGCTTCCGCTCACGATCGTGGCCCTCTCGCTCGCGGCGGTCGGCATCTATGCCGCCATCGGCATGTTCTGGTCGGTGCCGACTGCGATCCTAACAGGGACCGGCGCCGCGGCGGGGCTCGCGCTTGTCAACGCCGTCGGTAATCTCGGCGGGCTCGCTGGTCCTGCCATTATCGGCGTGCTGAAGCAGGCAAAGGGCGACTTCACCTTGGCCCTTCTCTTCCTCGCCGGCGCTCTCGCGGCGGGCGCTTGCATCACGCTTCTCTTCGGGCGTGTGGCGTGGACCACCTCTCCCCGGCGGGGAGAGGTCGGCCGCAAAGCGGCCGGGTGAGGGGCCTGTCATGTTCATGATCTAATGCTAAAAACCCCCTCAACCCTGCCCTCTCCCCAACGGGGAGAGGGAGCAGAAGCCGCGCCTTGGGACCGATGAAAGATGGACGATGAGACGCCGCAGACACCCTCCCGCCGGACGCTCCTTGCCGGCATGGCTCTTTTGGCGGCGGCGCCCATGCTGCCGGCGCGCGCCAAGGCGGGTGGCGGCGTGACCGGACACGTCGTGCTGCTCGGCAATTCGATCTTCGACAATAAGCGCTATGTCGGAGACGGACCCGACGTGATCGACCAGCTCAAGGCCGATCTGCCAACGGGCTGGACGGCATCGAGCAACGCCATCGACGGATCGACCACGCTCGACATCGCGAGCCAGCTCGAGCGGCTGCCGCCCGACGCCACCAATCTTGCGGTGAGCGTCGGCGGCAACGATGCGCTGAAGCACAAGGACTTGCTCGACGAGACGGCAAGCTCGGTCGCAGAGGTGCTCTACAAGCTCGGCCAGATCAGAAACGAGTTCCGGACGAATTACCGGACCATGCTTGACGGCGCGATGGCGGCGAAGCTACCGGTCGCGGTGTGCACCATCTACGAGGCACGCTACCAGGATCCCGACACGCATCTGATCGCCGCGACCGGGCTCTCGGTGTTCAACGACATCATCACGCGCGAAGCGTTCGCGCGCGGCATTCCGCTCATCGATCTGAGGCTGATCGTCACAGAGGACGACGACTACGCCAACGACGTCGAGCCCTCGGTCGAAGGCGGCGCCAAGATCGCGAAGGCCATCGCGACGCTCGTCACCACCGACGACGTCACGCTGAAGCAGTCTGTGGTTTTCGCGGGCTAGTGGGCTGCTTCTTTTCGCTCTTGGGCGCAGGCGCGTCTTTCGCCGCGGGCGCGGCCGCCTCGGCGCTCGAAGCGGCGGTGATCTCGGTCGCGGCGGGGACCACCGGCGCCGAAGGCGGCGTTTCCGCATCTTCCGTCCTGCCGCGCTCGCCTCTGGCGAATTCAGCGCAGATCTGGACGGCTTCGGGCAGAGAGGTCGCGTAAGCGTCGGCCTCGGCCGTGTCGAGCAGACCCTTGAGCGAGCCGGGCGCCTGAGCTCCCGCCCAGAAGCAAACGAGAATCGCCGTGCCTTCGGGCAGGATGCGCCTCAGCCGCCGCACCACGTAGCGGATCACGGCCGGGCTGTTGCCGATACCGAGATAGGAGAGAACGATGAGCTTCGCCTTGGTCTCGCCGAGCGAGGCGATATGGCCGGCAGCAATCGTCTCGGGCGGCAGCGTCTTGGCGGCGAGCCCCCGCTTCTTCAGGACGCCCCCGAGCATGGCGGCGGCAGCCTCGTCGAGCGGGGTGCGTCCGCCCATGCACAGCACCTGCTCATCGACCACCCATCCCGGCGCAAGCTCGGTGCGGTCGATGGGTTTGATCTGCTCTGCCTCGGCTTCGGTCAATCCCTCCTCGGCGGCGTGCAGGGAGGCGATGCCGCCATTGCCATTGCTTTCCTCCTTGTCGTGGTTCGGCTTCCGTCTCAGCTTCAAGAACCAGCGGCGCGGTTCGAACTCGGCGAGATCGTCGAGCATCTCCTTTACGGTGCCGGCGACCTTGTCGATCTCCTCCTTGTCGAGAGCGCCGGCGATGGCATCGCGCTCGGCGAGCTTCAGGCCCGGCAGCGTCACCGTGTCGAGATAGGCTTGGAGGCTCTGCTCCTTGAGCGCGAGCTCCGCCTGATAGGTGGCCTCGGCGGCGTCGCCCGACAGCATGCGCCGGTAGAAGCTCTGCGCGGGCGTGAGCGCGGGCTCATCGCCGAGCAGCACGTCGAAGAACTCCAACCCCTCGACGTGGCGGCCGAGCACGGCGAGACACACCGTCATGGGCGTGGCGATCAAGAGCCCGAGCGGTCCCCATAGCCAGGTCCAGAAGATGGTCGAGGCGATCAGCGCGATCGGCGTGACGCCGGTGCCGTGCCCGAACACTTGCGGCTCGACCACCTGGCCCATGGTCATCTCACCGACGATGAAGAGGGCGAGGACCATGAGCACCGTGGTCCAGCCGGGATCGATGGCGGCGGCGATGAGCAAAGGCGGTACGGCGGCGATATAGGCGCCGACATAGGGGACGAAGCGCATCAGCCCGGCGAGAATTCCCCAGGCCGCTGGGCTCGGCAGGCCAATCCACCACAGCGCAAGGGTAATGAAGGTGCCATAGGCCGAATTGATCAGTACCTGGCTCAGGAAATAGCGGGAGAGACGCGTTGCCGCGTCACTCATGGTGGAGGTGGCGCGCTGCAAGTCGGCGCCGCCGAACAGCCTGATCAGCCGGTCGCGCAGATCTTCGCGCTGAAGCAGGATGAAGATGACAAGGAGCAAGACGATGCCGGCCGTGGCCAGCGGCGGCAGAAGCGTCCCGGCGAGCGACTGATAAAACTCGAGCGCGCTCGGCTCGTTCTGTTTGACAATCACTTCGATCGGCTTCTCGCCGGGCTTCTCGGCCTCGGCGCCGACCGTCGGCTGGGGCGGAGGCACGGCCTCGGGCGCTGATAGCTGGTTCTGCAAATTGCTGAGCACGTCGCCCGCCCGCTTCATCACCAGCGAGGTCGACAGCGAGTCGCGCAACGCCTTGATCTTCTCCGACAGCGTGGTCTGGTAGCGCGGCAGGTCGGCGGCGAGGTCGGTCGCTTGGCGCGACATCATCCAGCCGAGGCTGAAGATGAAGCCGAAGGCGACGGCGACGACAATGCCCACGGCCAAGAGGCGCGGCACCTTGATCCGGCGGAGCAACAGGAGCGGCGGGGTGAGCACGAAGCTGAGCAGAATGGCGAGCGCAAGCGGCAGGAGCACCTCGCGCCCGAAATAGAGCGCGCAGATGACGATGGCCGCGATGAGGAGGCCCTGGAGCGTCGCGGTGCGCGACTCAGACGACGAGGCGAGAAGCGGAAAGGGCGAGCGGGGCGGCATAGCGCAATTTCTCCCTGCGCCGGCTCCTCCGGCATAGCAAGATGCTCGAAGCTCCGATAGGGCCTTAAGCCACGCCGCGGGCCGAGCCAGGCTGCGCGCCGCATAACCAGCCTAGCGCAGGATCGTTCCCTTTCGCTGAATGAACCAAAGGCCCCGGGGGAAATCCCCCCGGGGCCCAGGGTGGCCTTGAAGCACCGTACGTTGGCTACTGCTCGGTGCCAGAGGCCTGCTTCCCGCTCATGAAGCTCGTGGACGCGTCCACGATGGGCTGCTCCGACTTCATGTCGATGGTCCTGATCTCGCCCTTGGCGGCGTCGACCGCCCTCTTCACGTCGACGACATGGATGTTCTGGTCGTCATAAGTCTTGAAGTACCAGCGGAGATTCTTGGTGTCGGACACGGCCGTCCACTGGGTGAGCTCGGGCCCGCCAGTCGCCTTGTCGCGCACGCTGCCCTTCGGGATGTCGAACTGGTTGAGAATGTGGAAAGCGGTGAGCACCGCATCATCGGCGGTTGCCGAAGGGACCTCCGCTTGGGTGAAGGCCACGGCGCGGATGAAGCGCGAGGGCGGGGTGAAGTCGCCGGGGAGCCCGTGCATGCCTGCGCCCTGGCCGAGCTGCGTCAGCTTGATGCCGTCGAGATCGAGCGGCGGCACGTTGGTGACGCTGAGATTGACGTAATTGCGCAGATTGGTGAGGTGCCAGTCGTAAGCCGGAGCATTGGTGACGACGCCGAGCGGCGCGTCGAACACTTTGAGCACCCCGCCGAGCGGCTCGATGACGATCGACTTGCCCGATTTGTCGCGCAGAAAATAGTGCGACGGGCTCGAGCCAAAGCCGGGGGCCGGCGTATCGACCACCACGGCGCCGCCCGAAGCGAGCGCCGCCTTCACGTCGTCGACGGTGGCGAAATTGCCGAGCACCCAGGTGCCGAACTCGAACGGCGCCATGGCCTTGCCGGCATTGGCCGCAGTCACCGCCGGATATTCGGCAAAGCCCGGGAAGTAGAACAGACCGAAGCTCAGGCCCTGGTCGTTCATGCCGTCCATGATCGCGGTCTGGCCCGCGGCATTGGCGCCGACCATCGCGTATTTGGTGGTGTAGGCGATGCCTTGCTTGCCGTCAGGCAGCGTGCCGGTCATGGCCGTGCCGGAGGGCACCACGATCACGTTGGAGGAGAGCGGGAAACCGAACTCCATGGTGCGGCCCCTGATCATGGCGCCGTCCTTGGCGTTTAGGCTGATGCCGGTGCAGGCGAAACCTGGGCTGGTGGCGAGGGTGAAGGCGGCGATGAGTGCTGCTGTCCCGAGCTTACGGAGCATGGGGGTCTCCCTTTGGCTTCTTATTTCGATGCTTCTTTGACGGGGCTCGTCTCCGACGAGACATTGTTGATCGGCTGCTTGGTGCCTTCCATCTCGATCACCGCGATCTCGCCCTTGGCCGCTTCGACCGCCTGCTTGAGATCGACCATGTGGATCGACTGGTCCTCGAAGGTGCGGAAGTACCAGCGGAGATTCTTGAGGTCGGCAACGCTCGTCCATTCGGTGGTCTCGTCCATGGCCTCACCGCCGGCGGAATTCACCACCGAGCCCTTGGGGATGTCGAACTGGTTCAAGATGTGGAAAGCCGAAAGCACCGCGTCCTCGGCAGTTGCATTCGGCGCAGCAGCCTGGCTGTAGACGACAGCGCGCACGAAGCGGGACGGCGGGGTGAAGTCTCCAGGCAATCCGAGAAGACCAGCGCCGGCGCCGAAGGAATTCACCGCCACGGAGCCGAGCTTGGTCGAATTCGACGTCCTTCACCGAAAGATTGACGTAGTTGCTGAGATTGGTCATGTGCCAATCGTAGGTCGGGGCATTGGCCATCACGCCGAGCGGGGCGTCATACACTTTGAGCGTGCCGTCGACCGGCTCGACCACGAGCGACTTGCCCGACTTGTCCTGCAGGAAGAAATGCGCCCCGGGGACGGCGCCTTGCGGGCTGCCGAGACCGGGCGCCGGCGTCGGCACCAGCACGATGTCCTTCACCGCTTCGCGCACCTCATCGACGGTGGCGAAATTGGCCAGCGCCCACACACCGAACTCGTAGCCCGCAAGCGCGTGGCTAGCATTCTCAGGCGTCACGTCGGTGTATTTGGCATAGCCTGGGAAATAGAACAGCCCGACCGAGAGACCCTGGTCGTTGATGCCGTCGAGGATGACGGGCATACCGAGAGCATTAGCGCCGACGATGGCGTACTTGCTCTTGTAGACGAGGCCCTTGCTGCCGTCGGGCAACGTGCCTGAGAGCTCCTTGCCGGCAGGAATGACGAGCACCTTCGACCGCATGGGGAAGCCGAACTCGAGCGTGCGGCCCCTGATGGCGGCGCCGTCGGCTGCCTTGAGGCTGATGCCGGTGCAGGCGAAGCTCGGGCTGGTGGCCGAAGCGAAGGCCGCGATCAGCGCCGCGGTCAGGATTTTGCGGATCATGGGCGCTCTCCTCCGAGAACCGTGGTGCGGGAAGCTTTGCGGCGGAGTGTCGGGGAGAAGCGTGAAAGTCGCATTAAGCATTGCGCCGCGATCGCGCACCCTGCTTAAGCCCTGGTCGCCGAGATCGGCACGATTTGCGGCAATCTTGCGCGACTAGGCAGGCACGACGGAAGGCGGCGCGTGTGTCCTCTTGAAAGATCCGAGGGATGATAGTGCCGATATTGGTCGAGGCGCGGAAGGTCGCCGTAATGCCGGAGGGCTGCGTCTCCTGCCAGCCAGGGCCGACGAGCAGATAAAAACCGGGCTTCGTGCCGTACATGGCGCCAAGCTCGGCGAAGGCGTCGGTCCTGAGATCGGTCGCCTGATAGACCCAGAAGCGCTCCCCGAAATCCGGCACCTGCACCACGACCGGCTCGCGACCGAGATCGAGAATGCCGAAGCCGTAGATCAGGTCTTGCGACGGGCAGGTGATGTAACGCTGCCGCGGACCGATATAATCGTGCAGCATGGCGAGGTGATTGATCGGCGCGACGGGCGCGATGCCGCCGATCAGAATCGGGCGCCAGATGCGCCGCATCGAGCAGTAGCGACTGTAGACATTGACCATCGGCCACGCCCACAGATAGGCGAAGCGGCCGATCGCGCGGGCGAAGTCTGCGCTGATGCGAGAGCCCGGCGCAGGTCCGCGCGGCAGGTTCAGATTGCGTTGATCAGCGTCCTGCACGGGAAGCACTCACCCCCACGAGACGCCTATAGCCCCGTCTCGACATTGAATAGAGAGCCGATGCCGTAGGTGGCGGCAGCGGCGGCGCTCCCGATCAGAAACATGCGCAACCCGCCGACCCAGGCGCTGCGCCCCGAGAACAGGCTGAGCACAGAGCCCACGATGAACAGCGCGACGCCCGAGATCGCGGCAGCGATCGGCACACCGGGTGTAAGCCCGAGCAGGAAGGGGACGAGCGGAAGGCTTGCGCCCATGCAAAAGGAGATAAACGAAGAGATCGCCGCTCCGACAGGAGAGCCGAGATCGTCGGGGTTCAGCCCGAGTTCCTCGCGGGCAAGCGTATCGAGCGCCTGCTCCGGATCGGAGGTCAGCTTCTTGGCGACGCCCCGCGCTTCATCCATCGTCAAGCCGCGCGCGTTATAGATGAGCGCAAGCTCCTCGGCCTCCTCGGCCGGATAGCGCTCGAGCTCGTCGCGCTCCTGGGCGATCTGATGCTCGAACATCTCCTTCTGCGACAGCATGGAGATGAACTCGCCCGCGGCCATGGAGAAGGCGCCGGCGAGCAACCCCGCGACGCCGGTCAGCAGCAGCACCGAAGGCTCTGCCGCGGCGCCGGCCACGCCCATCACCAGGCAGGTGTTCGACACCAGCCCGTCATTCACGCCGAACACCCCGGCCCTGAGCGTACCGCCGCCATAGGACTTGTGGCGCTTTCCCACGTCCTCGACGGAAGTCGGCCAGGGATGTCCGTCCGATTCGAGCCTGGCGCCGTAGACCGACACCCCGCGCACCTTCGAGGCCGACAGGACCGGCTTCATCGCGCGCGGGCCGAAGACGCCGACGAGCCAGGCCGTGAGGCGCGATCGCAATGACGGCTGAAATGTCGGGACCTGTTTCAGATCCTTGGCAAGGATGCCGGCCTGCGTCTCCGCCGCGTCGGCCATCTCTCGGAACAGCTTCGCCTTGCCGGGATCGCTCTCGGCGGCGGCGACGGCACTGGAGAGATAGGCGGCCGTCTTCTCCGACTGCCAGCGCGCAAGCGTGTCTTCCATGAATCTTAGCGCGTTCTCGGCTTCGCGTTCAGACCAGCCCTACCTTGCCGGTAGAAATATCGTAGACGCCACCCGAGATCGCGATCTTCTTGGCGGCCAGCGCGTCGGAGATGATCGGAGTGTCTTCGATCAGCCGCTTCACGCTGAGGCGCACATTTTCCTCAATGGTGGCGGCGACGAGATCGCTCGGATGTTTCGCATGGGCGGCAATGACCGCGGGCTCGATCGACTCGACAAGATCCGGCAGATGGCCCGGCAGCTCCGCGTGCTCGGTCACGACCTTAACCGCCGCTGCGACGGCTCCGCAATTCGAGTGGCCGAGCACCATGAGCAGCGGTACGCCGAGAATCTTGACCGCGTATTCCATGCTCGCCAGCCCATCGGTGTTGACGAAATTGCCGGCGACGCGCACGACAAAGACATCGCCTGGTCCCTGCTCGAAGAGAAGCTCGGGCGCCACTCGGCTGTCGGAGCAGCTCAGCACCGCCACGATGGGGTATTGCGCACCCGCTCGCTCGGCGCGGCCGACCACGTAGTCCTTGCATTCGGTCTCACCCGCGGCGTAGCGGGCATTCCCCTGCATCAGTCGATCGAGCGCCTGGGAAGGAGGGATGGCATTCGGCGGCGGTTCGGCCAAAACCGGTTGGTCGGCGCGGGCGAAGCCGGGGGACAATGAACTGGCGGCAAGAAGCGCCGCGGCGCCCGTCATTACGCTCCGCCGTGACGGGCGGCTCCCACCATGCTCGCATCTTCTTCCACACATAGGGCCTCCTCCTTGTTTGCTTATGCAGACTCCAACTGACTCGCGCGTGGCGTCGGGGGTCAAAGCCCCTTAGCGGCGCCGAGACCTCAAGCGGTCAGCGGCTTCTCCAGGATCATTCGGTAGCAGTCGAGGTGGCGGTGGAGGAACTCGTAAGTCGCGCCCCACAGATAGAGGCGGAACTTGCGGAACTCGAAATCGCCGAAAGTCTTGGTCACATAATCGCGGTGGGCGTCGAGGTTCCGCGCCCATTGCCGGAAGGTGAGGAAATAGCTCCAGCGGTCGTCATGCACCTCCATCAGCTCGAAGTCCGTCTTGAAGAGCTTGTTGATGAAATCGTCGAGCACGAGGAAGGAATGGTTGCCGGGATAGATGTGGCGCACCATGAAGGTCGACAGCTCGTATTTCTTCTTCCAGGCGCTGCCGTCGAGGAACACGCGGCCGCCCGGCTTCAAGAGCGCGGAGAACTTTTTCAGCACGCGCTCGTAGTCGGGCAGGTGCTCGATCACGCCCATGATGACGATCGCGTCGAACGGCTCCTTCGGCTCGTAGTCGTAGAAGTCGGTGAGCACGATGTCGAAGCGGTCGCCGAAATTGGCGAGCTTGCCCTTCAGGTAGCTCTGCGAAACCTCCGAGTTGGTAATGCCGGTGAAGCGTGCGCCGGCTTGCAAGGCATGTCCGGCAAAGGCGCCCCAGCCGGGACCGATCTCGAGCACGCGGGTGTCCTTGCTGATGCCGCATTGCTCGAGCGCCCAGTCGAATTTCCGCTGCAGCGCCGTTGACAGCGGCTCGTCGTCATTTTCGTACACGCCCTGGCTATAGGCCGGAAAGATCGGATCGAGGAAGCTCAGAAACAGCTTGGGGTCAGCGTTGTAATGGGAAGAGATCGCCCGCTTGTTGGTGTAGACCTGCCCGAACAGGAGCGGCTCGATGAAGCGCCAAGCGGCAACCAACGGGTGACGGTCATCGAGAGAGGCCCGCAACGCGAAGGGCTTCAGCATGTCGCCTTCGATGTCGATGTCGCCGGCGAGATAGGCCTCGGAAATGTTGCCTTCATCGAGCGAGCGAAGCGCGCGCAGCGCCTTCTCGTTGCGAAGGCCAATGTGGAACTCTGGGGTGCCTTCGCCCAGGTTGCGCTTCTCGCCGTCGGGCAATTCGATGGAGAAGGGCGTTGCGACCCCGCCGACGCGGTTGACCAACGCCTCGATGGTGCTTGCGGCTGATGACATGTCCTTTTCCCCAGCTACCAGGCAGAGACTCAGGCCTCAGGCGCGGCCGAGCCATGCGTTCGCGCCCGATTTTGCCTCGGAATTCCCGAGATTGAAATGGGAAGCTGTTGCCGAATCGCCGTCCGATGCGGCTATCCTCCGTCCACTTACAATCAATTTGGGGAATATGAATGCGATTCGATGACTGTCACTTGCGGCTCTTGGCCGGGATCCTCTTTGCTTTTTGTCTTTTCTGCTCTCTCGGGGGCGACGCGAGAGCCATCTATGACGTCCAACCCGGCGAAACCTCGGGACGGCCTGGGTCGATCATCACAGGATCTGGCCGCTCGAAGGGGGTGGGCCGAGCGGCGCCGGAGGCACCGCCTTCCGTATGCTCTACCGATCCACGCATCTCGACGGCGAGCCGATCGCCGTTTCCGGCGCGATCTTCATCCCGCCAGGGCCGGCTCCTTCCGGAGGCCGGGACATCATTGCCTGGGCGCACCCGACGAGCGGGGTGGTCGAGCCTTGCGCGCCTTCGCTGATGCCCGATCTCGCCGGCACGATCTGGGGCCTCGCGGAGATGCTGGCGCGAGGCTATGTGGTGGTCGCCACCGACTATCCGGGCCTCGGCACGCCGGGCATTCACCCATCGGTGAGAGCGAGGGCCGCGCCGTGCTCGACAGCGTGCGCGCGGCGCGCGATCTCCCCGATGCCGGCGCCTCGAACCGCTTCGCCGTGTGGGGCCCATAGCCAGGGCGGCCATGCCTCGCTCTATACGGGAGAGATCGCGGCGACCTATGCGCCCGACTTGAAGCTCGTCGGCGTAGTCGCGGCGGCGCCAGCCACTTATCTCGTCGAGCTGTTCGACGCCGACAAATCGAGCCCCGCTGGCAAGGAGCTCACCGCCATGGCGCTCTATTCCTGGTCCGACCTTTATCGTGACCCGGCGTCAACCCTGGTCGATCCCCCCGCCATGCCGGCGTTCGAGCAATTGGCGCATGACTGCATCGAGTCGGTCGCCGAGTTTGCCACCATCGAGAATGCCGAGAAGCCGCTCAACCGCGAGCCGTTTCTCCGGGCCGATCCCACCGAAATCGAGCCGTGGAAATCGATCATGCTGAGGAACACGCCGGGTCAGTCGCCGGCCGGAGCGCCGGTTTTCCTCGCCCAAGGTTCGGCCGACACGACGGTGAGGCCAGAGATTACCAAGCAGTTCGGAGAGGTGCTGTGCAAGCAGGGAACGCAGGTCGAGTATGTCGTGCTGCCGGGGGTCAGCCACACCTTCGCCGCCAAGGACAGCGTCGGACAAGCGCTCAACTGGATCACCGAGCGCTTCAGAGGCGTGCCCGCGCCGTCGGTCTGCGAGTGAGCCTTCAGAACACCAGCTTGTTGGCGGTGATGGCGAGAATGATGATCACGATGAAGATGACGAGGAAGATGAAGAACAGGATCTTGGAGATCTGAGCTGCGCCGCGCGCCACGCCGGTGTAGCCGAGCGCGCCCGCGACGAGCGAGATCAACAAACAGATCAGCGCCCATTTCAGCAGAGTCATATCTCCTCCCCGTTCGCCCTAATTGCTGATCTCGATGAGCGTGCTGCCGGCGCCGTATTGCTTCACCAGCGAATAGAGCAAGGCGGCGTTGGCCGGGTGCAGCCTGACGCAGCCATGCGAAGCCGGGCGGCCGAGATATTTGGTCTCGTAAGAGCCGTGGATCGCATAGCCGCGGAGGAAGAAGATCGAATAGGGCATCGGCGAGCCGCTATAGATGGTCGAGGCGTGGTAGCGGACGACCGCTGTCGGTCTGAACGTGCCGGTCGGCGTGCGGTAGCCTGGCCGCGCGGTCGAGACACGCCAAGTATAGCGCGGCATGCCGTCGACATAGACGTCCATGCGCTGGCTCGAAATGCTGACATGGGCGACGACGCCGGACTGCGCGAGGCTTGGTGCGACGAGGACGAGGTAGGCAAGCGCAGCCAAAAGCACGGATCGTCGCATGGGTCCCCCTCCCCCGTGAGGCGCGACTTGGAGTGCCGTCTTCACTTGTCCCCCCGCGCCGGGGGTGAATCAAGATGGCGAATCAAGATATCGCGCAGATTTTGGGGGCTCCGGCTGAACGTCACGTGAACGGGGCCGGCCTTCTCTGCATTATCCAAGCAATCAGAAACCCCGTAAGCTCCAATTGCCGCCGTCATTTGTGCTAGGGTCAAGCTTTCGGGTTTGGGGGAAAACGGGTCGAGGGCTTATGCGACGGCTCTTCTTGTGCCTCGTTCTCGTGTTGTCGTGTGGGACGGTCGCTGCCGAGACCGTGACCGGACCCGCCAAGAGGGCCGCGGCAACGCCCGTCGCCACCCCCAAGGCGACAAAGCCTGTAGCGCCGAAGAAGGCGCAGCCAAAGCCGCCGCCGGCGCGCGAGCTGTTCGGCGCGGCGACCACGCCGGCACCGCTTGCCACGCGCTCGATCGGCTCCTACGCCAAAGGCTGCCTTGCCGGCGGCATCTCGCTCCCCATCAACGGACCTGACTGGCAGGTCATGCGGCTGTCGCGCAACCGTAATTGGGGCACACCGGAGCTCCTCGATTATCTCGAGCGTCTGGCGAGCGACGCCCGCGCGCTCGACGGGTGGCCCGGGCTTCTCATCGGCGACATGTCGCAGCCGCGTGGCGGCCCGATGCTGACCGGCCATACCAGCCATCAGATCGGACTCGATGCCGACATCTGGCTCACACCGATGCCGGACCGCATCCTCTCCCCGCAAGAGCGCGAGGACATGAGCGCTGTGTCGATGCTGAAAGACCCCTTCGACGTTGATCCCGCCATTTTCACCACGTTGCAGATGAAGCTGATCAGGCGGGCGGCCTCCTATCCGCAAGTGGCGCGCATCTTCGTCCATCCGGCGATCAAGAAGGCGCTGTGCGAGCGCGCAAAGGAGATCGGCCCGGACACCTCTTGGCTCGCCAAAGTCAGGCCGTGGTGGAACCACCATTATCATTTCCACGTGCGACTCAAATGTCCTCCGGATTGGGACAGTTGCGAGAACCAGAAGGATGTTGCCGGCGACGACGGCTGCGGCCAGGAGCTCACCAACTGGTTTGCGATGCTGAAGAAGGCGGCGATCGCAGCGGCTGAGGCGCCGCCGCCGCCGCCCGGCGCCAAGCCCTGGGTCGGCAAGCCGCCGCTCACCATGACGCAGCTCCCCAAGGAATGCGGCACCGTGCTGACGGCGGGAGGCTTCACGCCGCCGACCGCGGACTCAGAGCCGACGCCGGCTGCCCTCGCAGCGCTGGCCACCAAGGATGCCGGGCCGCCCTTGCCGATGCTGACACCCGATCAGCTCAAAGCGCTGACCGCGCCGAAGACCGACAAGACGGCGACGGCGGCCAGCGCCGACCCCGCTGCAATACCGCTGCCGGACCGCAATCCCGTTCGCCAAGGCTTCCCGTTCGGCAATTGATCGGGCAATATCGCTCCCCATGCAGGAGCGGCGGGCGAATCCCCTCGAAGGTCAGAAGAACGTCTATGGCGAGCCGCTCAAGAGCTGCTCCGAGCGCCCGCTGACCGGCTTCTTCCGCACTGGCTGCTGCCATTCCGGACCAGAGGACGTCGGCCTGCACACGGTCTGCGTCCAGGTGACCGCCGAGTTCCTTGCTTTTTCCAAGGCGCGCGGCAACGACCTGTCCACCCCGCAGCCGGATTTCGATTTCCCTGGCCTTAAGCCGGGCGACCGCTGGTGCCTGTGCGCCCAGCGCTGGCGCGAGGCGCTCGAGGCTGGGAGCGCGCCCCGCGTCATTCTCAGCGCCACCCACGAGGCGACGCTCGAAATCGTCCCCCTTAACGACCTGAAGCGCTACGCAATCGATCTCGCCTGACGGCGCCGATGCCATGCCCAAGACGAAAAAGCCAGAGGAACCCAAAGCGCCAGCGCACGTGCCGGCCAAGCCGCGCAAGAAGCGGCAAATCTATCAGGAGGGCCACAAGCGGAAGTTCCTCGTGGTGGTGGACGAGACGCCGGAATGCGAGAGTGCGCTCGCTTTTGCCGCCAGCCGCGCCCAGCGCACGGGCGGCCATCTTGCCCTGCTTTACGTGATCGAGCCCGGGATCGAGTTCCAGCATTGGCTCGGCATCGAGGAGGTCGCGCGCGAGGAGGGGCACAACAAGGCGCGCGCCGTGTTCCGCCTGTTCGGCCGCAAGATCAAGGCCATGGGCTTCGAGCATCTCGAGCCCGAGGAGATCGTGCGCGAGGGCGACAAGGCCGCCGAGATTCTTGAAGGTGGTCGAGGAGGACCAGGATATCGGCGTTCTCGTGCTTGGCGCCTCGAAGGACCCCGCGGGTCCAGGGCCGCTCGTCACGACGCTCGCAAGCGGTCGCCATGTGGGAGACTTTCCCGTGCCGATTACCGTCGTTCCCGGACATCTCAGCATCGAGGAAATCCTCGCCCTCGCCTAGAAAGAGGGCCGATTGGTGCCGATCGGCAACAGGCAACATCGAATGTGAAATCAGCCCAAATTTGAGCCGTTTTGGGCTTTATTCGGTTAGGATGCTATCGAATCCCGGCGCCTTGGCCGTGCAGGGTAAGAGATTGAGGGAGCATATCATGAGGCCAATCCTTTTGGGGCTGATCTTGGCGTGTTCCTTGAGCCTGCCCGCTTTTGCCGCCGAGCCTGACGGACCGTCAGACCTCATCAACCAGAAAGAAGCGCTGCGTATCGCCGTCCAAGGCAAGCTGTCGCAGAAGACGGGCGCGCGCAAGATCGAGCAGCTCGCGCTTCTCGACTATTATTCGGTGCCCGACCAGCCGCTTCTGTGGGTCGATGAGAACGGCCTGAACGACAGGGCCAAATCGGCCATGAGCGAGATCGCCAAGGCCGACGATTACGGGCTCAGAGCCTCTGACTATGCGCTGCCGAAACCCGCCGAGTTCAATCCGCTCGATGCCAAAGCCACCGACTGGCTCGCCGACGCCGAGGTGAAGCTCAGCTATGCGGTGCTCGACTATGCCAACGATGCCAGGGGCGGGCGGCTCGATCCGCAGCGTCTCAACGAGAATCTCGATCCGACCCTTATGCTGCCCGACCCGGCAGAGGTGCTGGGCTCGATCGCCATCCGCTCCGACCCCGCCGCTTACTTACGCAGCTTCCAGCCCGACCAGCCCCAATTCGAGGCGCTGCGCCAGAAGCTGCTCGCGTTGCGCGGCGGCGGCAAGCCGGCCGAGCCGGCCAAGCCCGACGTGGTCGTCATTCCCGACGGTCCGCTGTTGAAGTTCGGCGTCGCGAACGAGCAGGTTGCGCTGCTCCGCAAGCGGCTCGACATTGCGGCCGGCGATAACGAGAACCTTTACGACAAGGACGTGTTCGACGCGGTGCGGAGCTTCCAGCTCGCCCACGGCGCCGCGCCCGACGGCATGGTCGGCGCCGGCACACGGCGCATGCTCAACAACCAGCAGGAGCCGGCGCGTCAGGCGGGCTCGCCCAAGATCCAGCAGATCCTCGTCAACATGGAGCGCTGGCGCTGGCTGCCGAACGACATGGGCGCCTACTACGTCACGGTCAATATCCCCGAGTTCATGGTGCGCGTGGTCGAGGACGACAAGATCGTGCATTCGGCGCGCATCGTCGCCGGCAAGCCCGACAAGCAGACGCCGATCTTCTCCAACGAGATGCAGGAGATCGTGTTCAATCCCTATTGGAACGTGCCGAACTCGATCAAGATGCAGGAGATCGCGCCCTATCTGCAGCAGGGCGGCGGCTTCTTCGGCGGCGGCTGGGATACCTCGATCCTCGCCCGCCACGGCTTGCGCATCAGAGGCGCGAGCGGCCGCGACATCGACCCCGATTCGATCGACTGGGGCACCGCCGACATCAGGAATTACGAGCTGTACCAGCCGCCGGGACCGGACAACGTGCTCGGCACGGTGAAGTTCTTGTTCCCCAACAAGCATGACGTCTACATGCACGACACCACGCAGAAGAACCTGTTCGCGCAAGCCGTGCGAGCCGAGAGCCACGGCTGCATGCGGGTGCAGAATCCGCAGCAGCTCGCGCTGATCCTGCTGCATCACGACCAGGACTGGAGCCAGGCCAATATCGATCAGGCGCTCTACAGCGAGGACAATCACGTCCAGCTCAAGAAGAAGATCCCGGTCTACATCACCTACTTCACCGTCAAGGTGAACGATGACGGCACGGTGTCGACCTTCAACGACATCTACGGCCACGACGCGCGCATGATCGCGGCGCTCTCCGGCAAGCCGGTGTACGAGACGCCGGTCGCGAGCGACCAGAGCGACGTGGTGGCAGGGCAGTGGAGCCCGCGGAGCAACGCGCCGCGCGGTCGCCAGCGTCAGGCGCTCGACAACGACTTCACCCGCGCCCTGTTCGGGTTCTAATCGCGCTCAAGTAGCGACCTTCCTTCGCCCGCCGAAGCGGGCTTCGCGAAGGCGGGAGCGATAGCGCATCATCCGGAAAAGTGGGAACCGGTTTTCCGCAAAGATGATGCGCAAATAAAAGCTGCTCCGCCCCTTTCAATCGCACAGCAAGAAGCCCCGAAACGATGTCTCGGGGCTTCTTACCAATGTCGGTGGGGTCCGGCCTGCGAACGGGGAGACGTTCCGCAGGGCCGTTCCGATCTGACAACTCCTCGCCGCGTAACGGGTTCCGCCGCTGCCTGCGCGGATGCCGCATCGCTGGTTCAAGTAGGCGAACATGGGATGCCTATCGCGCTAGCCGCGTCGTGGTTAGGAATTCGCGTGCTTGCTGTAGCGATTCGACGAGCTTCATCCCTCCCCTTGATGGGGAGGGAGTCGCGCTCATCTTCGAGCGCGACGGGTGGGGTGGAGGGCACTGCGGCGGACATAGTGCCGCGTGAGACTCAAAGCTCCCCACCCCGACGACGCAACCGCGCTCAAGCAGCGACCTTCCTTCGCCCGCCGAAGCGGGCTTCGCGAAGGCGGGAGCGGTAGCGCATCGAAGTTGCGTCGTCGGACCTCCCCACGAGGGGGAGGTACCGAATGGATCGCTATTGCGGAGCGCGCGGCGGCGTACGCATAGTCGCGACCCCGGACTTAAGCTTGCGAAACACGAGGGCCCCGATGATCCGCGACTATTCAGACCATGCCGCCAACGAGCGGACGTTTCTCGCCTGGCTCCGCACCGGGATCGCCGTCATCGCCTTCGGCTTCGTCATCGAGAAATTCAATCTGTTCGCGCTGACGGTGCTCAACGCGACCCCGCTCGGCGATAAGATCCACGCCCAGCTCGAGCGTTATTCGGGACCGTTCGGCTTCGGCGCCGGGCACGCTTTCATCGCGGTTGGGATTATTGCGATCCTGATCGCGACCGTCCGCTTCGTGCGCACCGGCAGGCTGCTCGACGACACGGCGGTGCATTCGCCCGGCATCCTCACCGACCTCGCCTTCGGTGTGACGCTCGCGCTGCTGCTGGTCTTGCTCAGCGCCTATTTGATTTTCGTGTGAGGCTGAGGCCACGTCAGCGGTAGAGGTATTGCTGAAAGCCCACGAACGTCTCGCGGATCACCGGCACACCCCCAAGCTGCTCGGCTGCGTCATTAACCGTGTGGTATTTCAATTCAAGCAGGTGGCCGAGTTTCTCCTGGTCGAGTTCTTCGACGCCTTGGTTGATGCACTGAGCCAGGACGAACTCCAGGAAGGACTGGAGCTTACCGTTGTAGCGGGTGAATATCTCGCCCAAATGCGCTTCGACTCGCTCAGAACGCGTTATCGGCGCAAGTGCGAAGCCGATATATGCTAGCACGTCAAAGACATCACTCTTCTCTGCATTGATCATGCGGCTGATCTCGGCAAGTTGCTCCGGGCCGAAACCCTTCTCTGCGAGACTTTGGAGCAGGGCTTTGCGCGTGTCGGGCTTGCTCCACAGGCGACGAAGTTCGTCTTCGTCCTTGAAGAACTGCGGCAACTCGCCAAAAAGAGTTTCGATCATCTGATTTGCCGAGATCGGCTTACCGCTCGGGTCCCAATAGGTCGTCGCCATCATGCTTTGGATGGTGCGCTCCTTGCCGTCGGCAAGCTCGATCTTGATCCTCTTCGGCGGCGGCTCTGGCTCATAGTCACCTTCGCCACCATCATTGAACCCCTCCTCCTTTTCGCGTTCCGGTCTCCGCGTCACCGGCTCAGGCTCCATCGGCTCGCCGTCCCATTCGGGATCGTTGAAGTGCTCGTAGGCCTTCACGAAGTCGTAGATGGTGAAATAGTCCTTGCCGTCGAACAGGCGCGTGCCGCGTCCAATGATCTGCTTGAACTCGATCATGGTGCCGATGGGTCGCATCAACACGATGTTGCGCACGTTGCGCGCATCCACGCCGGTCGAGAGCTTCTGCGACGTGGTCAGGATGGTCGGAATAGATTTCTCATTGTCCTGGAAGGTTCGCAGCCATTGCTCTCCTAGAGCGCCATCGTCCGCCGTCACCCGCACGCAATAGTTCGGATCGGTGCTTGTCTTCATCTGATTGATCAAATCGCGCACCAGCAGCGCGTGGCCCTGGGTCGCGCAGAACACCAGCGTCTTTTCGCGCTGGTCGATCTGGTCCATGAACAGCTTGACGCGGTAGCGTTCCCGCTCCTCGATTTCGATGGTGCGGTTGAATTGCGGCTCGCGGTAGCGCCTGCCTTCCTCGATCTCGCCTTCGATGATCTTATCGTCGGCCACGTAGATGTAGTCGTCGAGGGTGGTGGCGATCTGCTTCACCTTGAACGGCGTGAGGAAGCCGCCATTGATGCCCTCCTTCAGCGAGTAGGTGTAAACCGGCTCTCCGAAATAGCGGTATGTGTCGACGTTGTCGCGGCGCTTGGGTGTGGCGGTGAGGCCGAGCTGAACTGCGGGCGCAAAATAGTCGAGGATACCGCGCCAATTGCTCTCGTCGTTGGCGCCGCCGCGATGGCACTCGTCGATAATGATGAAGTCAAAAAAGTCGGGCGAATACTCACCGAAATATGGAAGCGGATTGCCGTCGTTGTCCGTACCGCTCATGAATGTCTGAAAGATTGTGAAGAACACAGTGGCATTCGTGGGTGCGCGTCCTCGTCGACGAATCTCGTCAGGCTTGATGCGCGCCAGCGCATCTTCGGGAAAGGCTGAGAAGGCGTTGTAAGCCTGATCGGCCAGGATGTTACGGTCAGCCAAGAACAGGATGCGCGGCCGCCGCGTCGGCTCGCGCGAGAGGTTCCACCGGCTTTGGAAAAGCGCCCAGGCGATCTGGAAGGCGATGGCCGTCTTGCCGGTGCCGGTGGCGAGGGTCAGCAAGATGCGCTGCGAGCCTGATGCGATCGCCTCCAGGGCGTTCTCGATGGCGTTCTGCTGGTAGTAGCGGGTCTGCCAGGTGCCGCCGCGCTCCTCGAAGGGTACGGCTGCGAAGCGGTCGCGCCATGCATTTGGCTTCTCGAAGACCTTTGCCCAGAGTTCGTCAGGGGCCGGGTAGCGCTCGACATAGCCTTCCCGGCCGGTCTCCATGTCGATCTGGTAGATGCGCCGACCGTTGGTGGAATAGGCGAAGCGCGCTCGCAGTTTCTCGGCATAGGTCTTCGCTTGGCCCACGCCTTCGGTGTCGGGCTTATCCCGTGCCTTGGCCTCGATCACGCCGAGCTTGTGATTGCGGAAGGTGAGGACGTAATCGGCGATCTCTGGCTGACCGCGGCGCCCTGCGCCTTCGATGCGACCTGGGCAGATCGTCTCGCGACGAACCCGGCTATCGGCGACCACGCCCCAGCCCGCTTCCCACAGCGCAGGATCGATGAGCTCGGCGCGGGTCTCCACCTCATTCACTCGGCCGCCTCTTTGATGGCTTGAGATGGCGGCGAAGTCAGTTCGCCGGAGAAAGCCCTTTGCAAAACCGCCTGCTGAAGGTCAGCAATTGCCGATAGCTTCTCTCTAGCTACTTCCACGAGCCTATGAGTTGTGTCGGCAAGCCCGTCCAACTTCGCCACGGTAAATTCTTGTTCAGCAATCGATGGCAAGGGTACCAAAATCTCTTGCACCATCTGTTTGCTGATCTTTTTCATCGTGGAACTTGCGCCATGTGCTCGGGTCATAAAATACTCGCGCGCAGCGGCGGCCCGCAAAAAATAGTAGACATAGCGTGTGAGGGCTTTGTCGCGATCAACCTTCATCTTCATGACGAGATCGCAGCAAATGGCCTTGGGGGGATTGCCATCGTAAATCGCAACGTGGCCTACGAGTTCTTGCGTGTTGCTGCGAGTGATCAAAAGCTCTCCATCTTCCAACCAATAGTGAGCGCCTTCCTGGGTCGGTGCGCTTGAGAGTCTAAATCGCGAGCCATCATATTCGAACCCCGTTACCGAAGACAAAGTCAGGACAGGATTCCCGCTCCCCGTCTGAAATCTTGCCGGGGGTGACCATCCATTACGCGGTTGCGAAGACAGAATTGTTGAAAGCCTGACTCGGGAACAGTCCTTCTGCCCCTTGCTGAAAGCCGAATTGAGGTAGCTATCGAACAGCTCGCGGGCGTTCTTCAGATTCTTCTCGGCGTTAGCGGTCGCAGTCGCCAGCCCTGCAAAGGCCCTTTCTAGAATGGCGACGATGCGTTGTTGTTCAGCAAGCGGCGCAACGATGACGGGCAAATTTTCGAAATGCCGTTGCCTTAATGACTTTACGGTCGCACCGACCGCTACGCGCGGAAAATAGTCTCTTCTGTAAATAAGGTAGTAGTAAAGATACTTGACGTCGATTTGCTCTGAGAAACTGTGAAGCGCATAAGCCCTTTGGTGCAAGTCGAACTTGCCAACGAAGTGACGAGGTAGGAATTCAGCTCCTTCGCCCGGGATAATCAGGGCTTCGCAGTCGAACAAATAACGCATGCTCCGCTTGATCTTTTTGGAGCGATCAAAAAACGTGTATGGTGCGTCCGCAACTGCATCCTGGGCGTTCGAGCTTCCGCTCTCGATAGCGCAAAGAGAACCCATAGGAACATCCACAACCCAGCCGTCCCTCACAGCATCCTCCCGATATCAGCAAGGATTTTCGCGCTCTCCGTGTCTAGCGCTTTCATCTCGGCGATGATGTCCTTGGGATCGCGTTGCACCGGCTCGTCGGCCTTGTTGGGATTCTTCACCGAGAGGTCATAAGTGGTCTGGTCGATGTTCTTGATATCGACCATCCATGAATTGTCGCTTTCCACGAACTTCGCCTGAAGGGCAACGAACTCCTTGAGGTGATCATCGGTCAGCGGATTGGTCTTGCCCAGCGTCTGCGTCAAGCTGGGCTGGCAGTACCAAATCTTTCGCGTCGAAGCGCCCTTCTCGACGAACAGCACCACGGTCTTGACGCCCGACCCTTGGAACGAGCCGTTCGGCACATCCAGGATCGTATGGAGGCTGCAATTCTCCAGCAGCTCCTTGCGCAGCGCGACCGAGGCGTTGTCCGTGTTCGACAGGAGGGCGTTCTTGATTACGATAGCGGCACGTCCGCCAGCCTTTAGCTTCTTGATGAAATGCTGGAGGAACAGGTAGGCCGTCTCGCCGGTCTTGATCGGGAAGTTCTGCTGGACCTCGGGGCGCTCCTTGCCGCCGAAGGGCGGATTGGCCAGCACGACATCGAAGCGATCCTTCTCCTGAATATCACTGATGTTCTGCGTCAGCGTATTGATATGAACGATGTTCGGCGCCTCGATGCCATGAAGGATCATGTTCATGATGCCAAGGATGTAGGCGAGGCTCTTCTTCTCCTGGCCGTAGAACGTTCGCTCCTGAAGAATCCTTCTCGCTTTGGTAGAGTCCGCCTTTGGCAGTAGATATTCGAAGGCTTCGCACAAAAAGCCGGCCGAGCCGCAGGCGCCGTCATAGATGCGCTCGCCAATCCTCGGCTTCACCACCTGGATCATGGCGCGGATGAGGGGCCGTGGCGTGTATTACTCGCCCCCATTCCGGCCCGCGTTGCCCATGTTGCGGAGCTTCGCCTCGTAGAGCTCCGACAGCTCGTGCTTTTGCGCTTGAGTCTGGAAGCTGAGCGCATCGACAAGCTCGAGCGCGTCGCGCAGCGAATAGCCGCTCTGGAACTTGTTTTTGATCTCGCCGAAAATCTCGCCGATCTTGTACTCGATCGTATTCGCACCGGTCGCGCGTGTCCTGAAGCCCTGCAAGTAAGGGAACAGGTCGCGATTGACGAATTCGACAAGGTCGTCGCCGGTGAGCGCATTGTCATGATCGAATGAGCCGTCGCGCTTCTTCGGCGCCGCCCAGGCCGACCAGCGGTGTTTCTTGTCGAGTTTGTACTCGTACTTCTTCCCCTCCAGCTCGGCCTTTTGCTCGTTGGCCTTCTCAAGGTCGTCGAGGTACTTGAGGAACAAAATCCACGACGTTTGCTCGGCTCGGGCTCGTCATTATCGGTATCAACTTCGTCGGTTTCTTTGACGGCCCCTTCCTTGGGAGCCTTGAGGTTTGGATACCATGTGCGAAGCCCGTACTTGCCGTTCTGGAGCTTCACGAATGTGGTTGTATTCTTCCGCAGCAACGTGCGCAGCACGACCAGCGCGGTGGCATCATCTTTTGCGCCAGAAGAAAACCCGCCGTTGTCCTTTCCGAAAGTTCCATCCGGTGTGGATTCGCATCGTAAGGCAGAATCATCGCATCCTTATCAGTGATGCTTGCGATCCTGCATGCGCTCGGAATGCTTGTCGCTGACCGGTTCAAGTCGCGGTGCCGACTTGAGGCTGAGAACTTGCTTCTCCGCCATCAGCTAACCATCGCTTTGCGGCGGGCACCACCTCGTCTTCGACTGCAAGCCAGTGATCGCGCGCTGCTCGTATGGATGACGCGGCTTTGGCCAAACCTTCTTGGTTCGGTGCAGGTGGTTCAGCCGGACACCATTTTGCGTTGGCATCGCGCTGGGTTCAAAATGTTTTGGCGTTGGAAATCGCGTCGTAGGGCAGGGCGGCCTAGGATCGATCGTGGCCTGCGCGATCTAATCCAGCGGATGAGCCGGGAAAACCCACTTTGGGGCGCATCCCGGATCCATGGCGAGCTTCTGATGCTTGGCTTTGAGGTGGCTCAGTCGACGGTCTCAAGATATATGACCCGACCTTCGAAGCCGCCATCGCAAACCTGGAAGACGTTTCTGCGGAACCACGCTGAGGCGATTGCCGCCATCGATATGTGCATTGCGCCGACGCTGACCTTTGAGCTCTTGTTCGCGTTCCCGGTCCTGGGTCACGACCGGCGCCGGCTTTTGTGGTTCGAGGTGACACGGCATCCGACAGCCGAGTGGCTGGCTCGGCAAATCACCGAGGCGTTTCCCTGGGCCTCCGCGCCAGCCTGGTGCGCGACAACGACCGAGTCTACGGACATGTCTTTCTCGGGTGAGGGCGATGGGTATCCGCGATCGACCGATCTCTCCTGGGTCGCCGTGGCAGAATGGCTATGCTGAACGACTGATCGGCAAATTGCGCCGCGAGTGCCTCGATCAAGTGGTCATCTTCAGCGAGATGCACCTGCGGCGAGTTCTTTCCGCTTATGCCGCATACTACAATCGAGCGCGGACGCACTTGGCATTACAGAAAGATGCGCCTTTTGATCGAGCAGTCCAACGCTCTGGCGCAATTGTCAGCATTCCGATCCTGGCTGGACTGCACTACCAATACGTCCGGATATGATTTTCGTAAAGGACAGGTCGCTGTTTTATAGAGGACGCGAGAGAGAGGCCGCTGATATAGCCCCGCTAATTCATCGGCTCGTAGCCGAGCTCTTGCAACGCGTCGGGGACATAGCCACACATGACGTCCTCGTTCACACCCTGCGCCTTAAGATATTCCTCTATCGCGCGGAATAGCGGTTGCGCTGTCATGCAGCGCCGCGCGGCAATGCCGCCGTCATTGGCGACGAACATCTCCTTGGCGCCACACGCTTCGTAGTATTCGCACGGTCGGCACACGGCCCCGATCACCTCATCGTCGCGATCCAGGCTGCCCGAATATACCGGAGAGGCGAAAATCTCGTCGACGCTCTGATTGCTGAGATTGCCTAGCGCAAAGGCGTCCGAATAGTCGGTGCAGGGGCGATAGATGCGACCGTCGGTGTTGACCATGAAAACCTTATCGCCCAAGGCGCGCCGGTCATATTTAAAGCACCGTGGCAAGCCCAGCATTTTCAGCACTACCACCATCAGATATTCGTCGAAGGGGCGAACAGGGAAGGGGCAACCGTCCTCGAACCAGCGCTTAAACATGCGCGTAAGCGCCGAATTGATCGTTGCGCGGTCCGCGTCCACCTCGTCGAGCGGACGCTCGTCGGGACCATCGAACAGAGGCAGCAGCCGGCAGGCTCGGCCCCGCTCGCGCAGGAACGCGTAGACGTAATCGATTGATCGCGCCGTATGGTTGGCAATGACCACGAGGAAACCAGGTCGGATGCCGTGCTTTTCCAGCCGTCGCATATTGGCGAGCACGCGTTCCTCTGTGGGAGCTCCGTGCGTGTCCACCCGCGCGCCGGGAAGGACATCGAAGGAGACGCCGATGCCGAAGTTGTGGCGCTTAAGAAATTCCAGCTTGTCGTCCGAAAGGGCGTAGAGATTGGTCTGAATGCGGTTCTTGATGCGGCCGTTTTCGAACCAGGCATCCGGAAACGTCTCGTGTTGCAGCCGGATGACGTCTTCGAGATAACGCTTTGGAAGCGCCGTAGGCTCGCCGCCGTGCCAGATGATGATGTCGGAAGGCGCTTGGCCCGTCGCACGCTCCATGCGCGTGTTCAGCTCTCGGATGGCGACGAGAATCTTCTTCCACAGCGACAAGCTCATACGCTCGCGATTGCCGAGCTCATTCCATTCGTAACAGTACTTGCATCGGAGATTGCAAAATTTGGAAGCCTTGACCACCCACTCACGGGTAAAATCGTGCTGGGAGTGGCAAGGTTGCACTGAATACCCGACGCGACCGCTTACCTGCACTATCGGTGGCATGCTCTACCCGAGGACAGAATGGGTCTTACGCCAGATCTCATTGATTGAACTCAAGGAACCAATCGGAGCGAGCTCCTGGCGTCGCGGACTTGGCACTCTTAACTCGCCCCTGGTCCACCACGATGATTTGCCCGTGTATCCCCTTGAAGGTGCCAGTTGGCTGCGCATCGACAACCTTGCCTCCCACTTCGCGAGAGGCGAGATAGTCGTTCTCCCCAACTTTCTTGATTAGCAAGCGCGAGCCACCCTCGAGCGCGATGGCGTGCACCTGTCCATCGCTCGTCGCGGCCTCGATTACGGACAGAGGTGCCGCCGAAAGCAGTGCCGACAGCACGACTGTGTGCAAGACATCCCGGCGCGAAGAGGTTTTTTTGGATTTCATGAACTTACTCCCGCCACGGCAGCTAACGCGTTTACACCAACTTGTGAAGATTACACTACGCTTTGCGCGGGCGTCCAGGATTGTTATTCGAAATGAAACTTTGGTAAGTGCATTGAGTGATCTCACCTCAGAACTATGGATGAACGCGGGATTTTTGCACTTCACGCGCGTCACAGCGCTCTACTCCAGAAGAGGCTTATATGGGCGCACCAACGAAAATGCCTTGACCTCACTGGGGGCGAGTGGATCGAGGGATCATCCACGCCTTCCAAGATCTCGCACCTTGCCCCGGAGCGGAAAGAATCACATCGATTCTAGCAACGTCCGGAAGGTGTATGGTGAGCGCTTCGCTTGCCTCTAGTGTCCCGTCCTCAATCTGCACCGCCTCCTGGCGTCCGTCCTGATAGCTCACGGTTGCGCCCTCGGGCGGTGCGCCGGTCACTTCGACCTTTGCGATGTCGGTCCAGGGGATAACCATCTCCGCGCCACCAACGAGAATCGGCAGGCCGAACGCGGTTTGAGCCGGCATGCTGAGGGAGTCGTTACCGGAGACCTTATCATGACCGAGATATGTGTCGGGACCCGGCAAGTCGAGTGTGCGGCCATCCTTTGCCCCGACGTGCAGCTTGACCGCGCGATGCATTCTTTCCCGCGCGTCGATGTCAGGCCGGTTTTTTGTTACGCGTATCCCCGTAGCCGACTTCGGGGGAAACACAACCGTGCTGCGATCGCTAGGAGCTCAGTGGTTTGGTGCTCCGCACGACGTGGAAGAGCTTTGGATCGTAACGGCGCTTTGGCCGGTTCCAAAATCAGGGGGCAATTCATCAAAAACAACGTCCATACCCCGCAGCAGGGCCTTTGGCGGCATCCTGCTCTCCGACTCTCGTCTCAACAGCACGCGGATAATGCCGTTCTCGCCATCGAAAGCAAGATCGCCGTGGTTCGGACTAAAGTCAAAAATGCTGCGAACCCCAACCAGAACATTGAGTTGGAGGACCTTGTCCCAACTCGATGTCGACCACAGGGATATATATCGCGCATCGCTACCAAAGCCGAGAATTGACCCATCGCGATTGAACCCGAGTTCGATTAGCGCCTCCAACGGCCGGAAGCTCTTTGATGAGTTCCTGGCCCTTTGGCCGCGTGATATCCCAGACTTGAATTCGGTCCTCGACACCGCCCGCTGCGATCAACGTTCCGGCGCCGCCTGCGAAGCGCGTGGTGAAGATGGCCGGTCCCCCGTCGCTAAGCCGACGGAACAGCGTGCCGTCAGAAGTATTCCAAACCAAAACTTTCCCGTCCGAGCCCGCTGAGACTAGAAGCGTGCCGTCGGGACTGAAATCGAGTCCGCGGACGTCATTGGTGTGGATGGCTGGGAGTTCGGTAGGCGGGTCGGTTCCGTCCAATCGGGCAAGCCAGATCCTGTTCGCATCGTCAGACCAGGCAATCTGATTTCCGACGGGGCTGAGGGTGACGCTCCGGATGGCGCCTTTCGGAAGAATTGGAATATCGATTGGCTGGCAGCTATCGCTGTCCCATACCTTGGCTCCGTTCTCGCCCTGATCGTTGCTTACAACGCGTTTGCCATCGGACGAGAAGGCGATGCCGGTGACCCAGTTTTCGTGCTGCACGGTACAAACGCGATGGAACTGACCATTTTCGTCGACGCGATAGAGTGTTGCCAGCCCGTCCTTTCCCCCCGCGGCGAATTTGCTTCCGTCAGGACTATATCTTCCGACCAGGGTTTCCCGGCGGTCATTTGCCGTGTCAATGAATACCGGCTTGATCGCTCTGACGTCCCAGAAGCGCACGGCGCCGCTCTCGTCGGCGGTCAGCAACAACGGCTGGCTTCGGGCGAAAGAGATATCGTTCACACGCTCGTCGTTGCCGTCGATCGTGCCACGATATTGCAGCGTGTCGGCATCCCAAAAGCCGATGGTGCCGTCCCAGGACGCGACCGCCAGCGTGGCGCCGTCGGGCGAGTACCTGACCTTCCAGCGCTTTTCCGCTCGCACTTGTAAGCGAGTCGATACCTCCGCATCGCTGGTCAGTGTCCAGATATCGACCGGGCCGGCCAGGCTTGCCGCCGCAAGCTTCGTTCCGTCCTTGTTGAAGGCAATGCTGATGATATCGGTCGCGCCGGTCCGGATCGTATTTTGAACACTCCAGTCGTCCGTTCGCCGAACCACGATCGTGCCGTCATCGCCGGACGATGCGAGAAGTGCGCCGTCGGGGCTAAAGCTGACCGCGTTCGCCGCCTTCTGATCCCGGAAGGACTGGAAGGTCGCCGCCGTTGTGTCCCACACCGTGACGGATCCCTGGTGCGACGACCACGCGAGATATTTGCCGCGCGGATCAAAGGCAACGTCGGTGAAATTCGAGCCGCCGTCGCAAAGCGGCTTTGCCTCTCCCCGCTCAAGGTCCCAGAGCAGGACCTCATGGGTGGAGGCTGAGGCGAGAAACCTGGCGTCCGGACTGAACGCCACGGCCCATATCCTCGCCGTGTGACCGAGAAGTTTGCTGTCTTTTCCGCCGCGATCGACGTTCCCTACCATGATCGTGCCATCGGCGTAACCGATGGCGAATTTTCTGCCATCCGCCGTAAGCGCCGCGGCGTTCGCTGGGTTCTCGCGCATCAATGTGCGCAGCGGGCCGACGCTCGCGGGTTGCGTAATCGCGCTGATGGTGCTCAGGCGCACTGCCTCATCGCTCTTGATATCGGAGAGGCCGACGCCAGATAAAGCCCGGTCTACCAGGCTCGATTTGCTCAAGGTGCTGGCCATGGCAAAAGCGTGGGAGGGCATGGCGTCGATGAGGTACTGGTCGGTCCTCGTCAACAGCGCGAGCAGAAAGCTGTGGCTCGCAGAGTTGTAAAGCCGGAAGATTGTTACGGAGAGCGCTGCAAGCACGAGGGCGACGGCCGTGACGGCGTAGGTTTGCCACCGTGCTCGCCGGGCTTCGCGCTCGGCGCGCAATTCTTCGGCGCGCGAGCGTGCCGCCATCACCTCAGCCGACCGCTCGATGTAGTCCGTTAACTCGGCGGGAAATGCTCCCGGATGCTTGCGCACGATGTCTTCCGCCGCGGCAAGCGCCGTGCCCCGCTGCAAGAGATCGCTGTCGAGCCGCGTCTGGTTCCAGGTCCGGTAATTAGGTTCGATTTGACGGCGCAGATGGATCGCCTCTGGTTGCAAGGCTGGGCTCGTCTTCGCGCGTTGCCAGCGGCGCAGGAGCGCTTCGTGAGCGATGCGAACGGTTCCCTCCGCATTAACGAGCAGTCTGGCTTCGGTCATCTTGTCGATGAGTTCGGCCGTTACGCCCGCGGCAATGATGGCGCTGCGATCAGGTGTGCGAACGGTCAGCTGACCTTCCTGGTCGATATCGGCCACTAGCGTGCGCAGCAACGCATCGAGGGTCGCCTGGCCGGACAGTGAGACCTTCGCGAAGACCGCATCGGCATGGGCGGCGATAGCGCCTTCAAGGCCGCCGATCGCTTCATACGCAGCGTAGGTTAGTGTCTTGCCTTGACGTGCGGCGAACAGTTGCGCCAGCGTCATCTGCAATAACGGCAAGGCGTCCGAGCCAGTCAATTCGGCGCTGATGACCTTGGCGAGCGAGACGCCGTCGCGCTCCTCGAAAACAAGGCCGGCCGATCGCGCTGGCCCTTTCACGATATCGGCGATCTCGCTGGCACCGGGCGGAGGCAAGTCGAACAGCGCACTGCGCTTCCTCAATTCGACGAAATCAGCGTCGCGCTGAAGGTCGCTATATCGGTCGCTCCGCAAGGTCGCAATGACCCATGTTGTCTCGCTTTCAACGAGGGCACGCGTGAGTTGGGCGAGCGCGCTTCGCTGTGGGCTGTCGAGCAGGATCTCGAGTTGATCAAGGACGAGCAGGATGCGACCGACGGGCATTCTGCCTCCGCCGATCTTGCGCTGCTGTGCTGCGGCGGCGCGCTCCAACCCCCACTTTATCGCCTGCGCTGCGGCGTCAGCCGATTGGCGTGCGAGGGCAGCAAACGATTCCGGCGTCGGTTGTGGACCCTCCGCCAGTTCCGGCAGACCGGCGGCTGCGTAAAGACGCTGAGCGAAGGCGAGGAGGGGCTCGGTTGACGGCTCAATCAATATCTGCCGCCAAGAATCGACACCGGAGATGTTGGGTCCCGCGAAATGCGGCATGAGGCCGGCCCGAACCAGCGAGGATTTGCCTGAGCCGCTTGGACCAACTATGAGGATTACCGGGGCGCCGCGATCGGCGGCGACCTTTATCTCCTCGAGCGCGTTGGCGGTCGCGAGGGCGCGACCAAAAAACACCGCCTTATAAGTACTGTCATAGGCGATCAAGCCGGGATAAGGCGATCCCTTGGTCTTGATGTCCCAGGCGACGCCGGCCGGGATGAGACCGGCCTCGCGCAAATGCGCCTCAAGCAAGGTCTCGAGACTTTGTTCGAACGCTTCGGGGTCGGCAAAACTCTGGTAGCCACGCCGGAAATGACCCTCGGCGTCGCGCACCGTGCGCTTCCACCATTCAAGCAGCGCTTCATGCTGGTGGCGGTCCTCGTCAACGGAGCTTGCGGAGAAGAGCACCGGAGCGGTCTTGCGGAAGAGATAGACCAGCGGCTTGCCGCCCGTTTCGCTCGCGGCGATGGCGGATTCGAGCTCGAAAATAGTGCCGCTTTCATAGGATGATCCGTCGGCGCGACGGAAGCGATCCGACGGCAAGGGACTGCCAATGCGTTTCCACAGGATCCCGACCACCAGGTCGAAAGTTCCCATGTTTCCAATCGCCTCCTGAAAGCTCTTGGCGGCGTGGTAGTGACGGCGCTCCCAGCGCTCTGCGTGCAAGCGGACATGCGCGCTCCACATGCCGTCCAGCCGGGCGATGACGCGCTCGGCGATTTCCCGCTCCCCCAGAACGTCAGTTGGAGAGGAGATGAAGATTTCCAGCGAGCGGCCGGAAGAATCAAGCGGGTCAGAATGGTCCACGGACGGTAGCGCGCCTGGAGGCATCTGCTAGCAAGGCGAAACCACCGCCTCGGCAAAGACCTAGGAGATCATAGGCAATTTTGTTTGCCCATAACAAGGTGAATGGCCTAAGCTCACTTTGTAGGCTAGGCAGTGGAGGGGATGTTTATGGATCAAAGACGTGCGCTTCTTGGTGTTCTGGCTGCGCTGATTGCCATGCTGGGCATTAGCCTGCTGGTCGCGGAGTCCGCCCTTGCGCAGGATGCGGACGCGAGTTCGTCATCGAACGACGGAAGTAACTGCGACTCGCAGCAAGGCTTAGTTACGGCCAATCTCGGCATCTGAGGGGTTCTCATTACAAGCCGCATATCGGCCCTCGGCGCTTCGATGCTGAGCGGGGGTTTTGGTTTGCGACTCGTTACGCAAAGCGCCACACATGCCGATCGGGCAAAATGCATCTGCCTGCCTTCGCCATTGCCTTGCGCTATTCGTCATAGCCGCCTGTCTCCTTGGCAGTCTGCGACTATGTGCGAGTCCCGCGCTCGCCGACGAGACGATCTCGGGCCAACCGGCTCGCCGCCAAGTCCTCGTCTATTACGCCGACGAGACGGCGGCGCAAGCGAGTCAATCGAAAAATTACGCCACTGTGCTCGCGATTTTGCGTGGTAGCTCAAAACCGCTCGCCGCAACGCTCGCCGAAGGCATCGTCACGGATGGAAAGAAGTTTCCGCTCCTCGTTCAACGAGACTCGGATGCGCTCGAAATTCAGGCTAGGCGGCTGGGCTTTGATCTCGCGATCTTTACCAACGCCCTAGCCTTCGAGGGGCACTATCTCCTGCTCCGCGCCGGATCCGACCAGGCGGAAATCCGGGCCCTGCCGCCAATATCCGCGACGCCGAGCACGATTCTAGCGACCTCACCGCTCTCGCGACCCGAATACTTCCGTGCGGCGCTCTTCTTGGTCGGCGCTCTCTATCCACCCAATTCCCTGGATATCGTCCTCGTCGCCAATGGTCACGGCGGCAGCGAGATGGCTTTGATTCCACGAGTCAACGCCGACATGTCGCAACCTGGAGCCGTGGCGAGGATGAGAAGGATGCTTGAGACGGACGACATGGCGACGCAACCGGCATGGGCAGTTCCGCAAGGCACGAGCAAAATCGAGTTTTGGCGCATCATCGGCGAGGTGAGTTCAACCTTCGGTGCTCGTTTTCCGCTGGTCTTCCGGGAGGTTTGCTTGAGCGGTTTGCGAAGCTGGACCGAGTTCTTCGCCGTCCCCCAAAGCGTCGGTCTGATTGCTGATACTGCCGGGGACGAAATGAACGGGTGGGATTTGGACTACGCGCAAATGCTTGGCAATGTCAGCCCCGACGCCAACTGGACCGCGTCGTTGTCAGCGAGATTGAAGGACCACGGCGTACACGTCCACACTTGGGCAACTGCATGGACCGAGTTGATCCTCATGACCCTGCAGCGCATACCGGTCGGCGCATTTTTCATTCCGCTCGTGCTCTGGCTTGCGTGGTCTGTCCTGATCTCCGCGCGTAGCATGCGTCACAGCTGTGTGTACCGAAAACCTAAATCCGGACGTAGTGGTGATGAAGTCCGCCAAGGATCGCGTGTGAACTAATGATTCCGGTCCGCTGAACGGGTCGAGAGACCGGCGCATCTTTATCCAATGACCTATCCTTTATCCAAGGACCTATCCTTTCCGAAAATCCCATCCGGCCTAGAGTCGCATCGTGAGGCTGAAATTCGTCCTTGGCCGGCGCCTTCTTGATGCGGTGCAAGTGGTTCAGCCGGAGACCATCCTGCGTTGGCATCGCGCTGGTTTCAAAATGTTTTTGGGGTCGGAAATCGCGGAGGAGAGCGGCCGAGGGTTGATGGTGGCAACCCTGGATGATGCGACCACAGAGACTCCCGAACCCTCAGTGCCATCATTGAAGTCTCGGCTTTCCAGAAGAACCCTTCGTCTTCCCTGATAGCCATCTGAAAGCGAAACATCCGCCCGGTTTTGGGGCGTATTTTCTCGGTTATCAGGGAATTTCAATGCGGAGACACGTTCGCTGCAGCCTCCCAGCACAGCCACCTCTAGTCGCGGGTTTTTCGGCTCTCCCGAGACTCACTGAATGCTCCGGAAGAAGCCCGGAATTGCGCCACGAATTGGAGGCTGTTCCTTATGACGCAAGAGAGAAGGTTTGAGCGCGAAGACGCCGCGCTTCTTCATTCTTATCTCTACAGGCCATTTTTGGGGGTCACACTAGGCAAGCAGCAGATGGTCCCACGATAACTGTTTGCCGTCTCGCAACAGATGCCATTGTGATTGCGCAGAGGTAGTCTCACTCATTAACCGTTTGCCGTCTCGCAACAGATCATTTGCTCGACCTTGTCGAAACAGCGCGCGAAAAACCTGATTGGATTGTCCTAGAAAACGTTCCCGTTATGCTCAATCTGAACAGCGGCCACGCGATCGCATCGCTTATAAGGCGGATTGAATCAAACTGCGCAATGACACGACTCGGGGTGATCTCGAGTCAGCTTTACTCCGCCGATAGTAGAGTCCGCAAGAAATCCCTCAGGGCCCTTCTTCTCTGGCGCTTACCAGACTGGCCTGCACCCGGTTCCAAAGACACCGAGTTAGGTGTTTTGATGGGATCGGAGGTGGGTCATGGAGAGGCGGAAGTTCACGCGAGAGTTCAAGCTTGAGGCGGTGCGCCTGATCAAGGATCGAGGCGTGTCTTACGTGCAGGCGTCGCAGGACCTGGGCGTGCACACGTCGCAGCTGCGCAGCTGGGTGAAGAAGTTTGCGGACGATCCTGAGCACGCCTTTCCCGGCCAGGGTCAGATGAAGCCGGAGCAGCTCGAGATCGCGCGGCTGAAGCGCGAGGTCACGAAGCTGAAGGCGGAACGAGACATCCTAAAAAAAGCCGCGGCCTACTTCGCGAAGGAATCGACGTGAAGTTCTCCTTCATTGCGAAGCACCGGGGGATCTGGCCGGCGGGATGGGTGTGCGAGGCGCTCGGTGTCTCGCGGGGCGGCTTCTATGCCTGGCTGACACGGCCGTGCAGTCAGCGCAGCCGGAGCGATGAAGAACTCAGCGCCAAGGTTCGCTCAAGCTTCCTGGCCAGCGACCGGACCTATGGGGCCAGGCGTGTGTGGCACGACATGCTGGCGGAGGGGTGTCGTGTGGACTGCATCGGATCGAGCGATTGATGCGGCTGCAGGCCCTCAAAGCGCGCCCACGACGGCGTCGGCTGCCGCCCGATCAGGGTGAGCGGCAGGCTGCCGCCGTCGCTGCCAATGTGCTCGACCGCAGCTTCGAAGCACCCGCGCCCAGCCGCAAATGGATTGCCCACTTCACCTATGTCTGGACAGCGGAAGGCTGGCTCTATGTGTCGGCCGTCGTCGATCTCTTCTCACGCCGCGTCGTTGGCTGGTCGATGAGTGCAGCGATGACGGCACAGCTCGTCACCGATGCTCTGGTGATGGCGATCTGGCGGCGAGGCAAGCCTGATGCGCTGCTGCATCATTCCGATCGCGGCAGCCAATACACCAGCGAGCAGTTCCAGCGGCTGATGGCGGATCACGGTGTCATCTGCTCGATGAGCCGCTCGGGCAATGTCTGGGACAACGCAGCGATGGAGAGCTTCTTCTCGTCACTGAAAACGGAGCGTACAGCTCGCAAGCTGTATCGAACGAGGGATGAGGCTAAGGCAGATGTGTTCGACTACATTGAGCGCTTCTACAATCCGAAACGCCGGCACTCGACGATCGGATATCTGAGCCCTATGGAGTTCGAGAGGCAGGCGGGATTAGCTTAGGCAGGTGTCAACGGAATCGGGTGCAGGCCAAACCGACGGAAAATATCGAAAGCACATCGCGTTGATGCGTGCTCAGTTCCGACCACGAGATGCCGCCATGCTACTGCGGTGTTTCTGGCGTTTGCGGCGTTGCGGGCGCACCAGCGGGACCAGGTGAGCCCTGCTCACCTTTCGGGCCGGGTGGACCCTGCTCGCCTTTTGGACCCGGCTCACCCTTCTCGCCCTTGGGTCCGGCGGGACCAGCAGGCCCTTGTTCTGGTGTCGGCGGTGCGTTCACGAAACTGGCACGCTTCGCCAACTCGGGCGCGACGGCCGTGCCGGTCATGTTGAGGCCGATTAGAAAACATGCCGCCCCGCCAATGGCCGCTAGGAGCGATAGCCACCACAAGCCCACACGCACAGGAACGCGCTCTGGCGCTTGGAGCAAAATTGTTCGGCGGAGATAGGCAAAGAACGTACTGGCAAGCGCGCTTACTGCGCCTGCCCCAAACACAAGCATCGCGTGCGATACCTTGGTTGCGTGCTCAGTCGGCGAAGCCAGATGCGATAAAGCAGAGAGAACAATGAGCGCCGCTACTCCATTCAGTATGACGAGAAGTGCTATGCCCCGGCTGGCATATCTTGCGCGCACCCTTTCTAACGTCAGAGGGTCGATGCGCACGATGTCGATTTCTTCTCGATAGTCTGGCGGAGGGACCGTGCTCATTGCACCAGAACTCCGTGCTTACCCTTGAGTTCCAGAACGTCCTATTCGATCTGGAATGAAGTCAGTTGGCCGAAGGCAGATCCGAAGGCTGTCGGCACTGACACACGATATGGAAGGTAGAAACCCGTTTTCGGCAAGGGCACGAGCCAGGCTTCGATGGCTCCCGTGTTCGCCGTCATATACGTGATGGCAGGGTCGTTCGGCCGATAACCGGCAATGGGAACGAACTTCACGCCGCAAACCGCCGCCAGCCCGGAATAGCCATCAGGGCTTTCGCTCTCAACACGCCTTTGCTCCTTTGGGCTCAGAACAATGTCGAATCGCAACTTGCCCTCAAAAACGGGTATGGTCTCGTTGCACACCCTCAAGTCAGCCGGAGGGAGGTTAGGGCGCGCTCGCAAAAAGGCGCCACTCATGGGGTCGAGAACGCCTCTAAGCTCCTGTTTGGTGACAGGAATGTCCCGCGGGTTAGGTTTCTTTTCTGGCGAGATTGCCACTCGCGTAACCGCTCCGTCGGCAAACTCGATCCGCCGACCACCCTTCTTATCCCCTCCCGAATAGCTGAGCGTGTAGAGGGATGGTTTTGCGCCACCGTGGGAGATCTTCCCTTCGCTCGTTGTGCTCCCGCGCCAGTCGTAGATCAGGCCTCCGAGAACTGAAAAGCGGCCAGTCCCCTTCAGCTCGTAACGGGAGCCGTGCACCTCCATGATGAGTTGAACGTCGCCAAAGTGGAACCCGGCCCAATAGACACCATATTGCGCGGTAACTTGGAGTGACGACGCGCTGCCTTCCGCCGCCTGAGCGGGACCGCAAAAAACAGTGGTGACGGCAAAGGTGACGAGAACAATTGCCTTGGGACACCTTTCGATCATAGGTCTGCAATAACGGAATACACAAACTACGCTGTTCCGAAAATCAGGCGGCTACGAGGCGAAGAGATCCTCGTTGTCTTGGCCTAACTCTTCCGCCCAATCACCTTGAGTTTCTCAGTGCCACCCTCGATGAGTTCAAGCACCAGCGAGCGAAAGCGCGGACCGAGCTCATTGAAGGCGATGGCCAGCCGATTGCCCTCGCGGGTGCCAGCGAGAATCTCGCAGGGCGTCTTCTCGCCCGCGCCCTGGGCTCGTTTCAAGGGATCTGCGCGCAAGCAGCTATCTCGGAGCAAGCTTTACTCGGTCACTCATGCGGTGAGTCCGCATGATAACGCGGTCGAGTTCAAGGATTACGGGCTCGGAATAAGACTCCGATTATCGGCCGGATTGCTGTTGTCGATGATTGGGCCCATTGGAGCCCCAGACCTTGATAATCAGACCGATTAGTGGACGGCCATCAGCCGAACTCTCTGAGAAGAGGATTATCGCTTTCAAATGGTCAGGTGCCTAGGCCGCTCGTTGGACTGAATTTCACCTCAAAGTCAGGCGATTGGTGGTTCGGCTTTGCTGCGCAAAGATCTTCTCCGTCAAGCCTAGGCTCAAAGTCATATCGGGGGCTTTCTTATGCGGATCTTGTTCATCGAAGATGATTTTGAGACTGCAAATTATGTCATCGACGGTCTTCGAAAGAGTGGACATTCCAGCGATCATGCCACGGATGGCCAAGACGGCTTATTACGCGCCTTGAGCGGACGCTATGACATAATCATTGTCGATCGCATGCTGCCGGCAGTGGACGGACTAAGAATCGTCAAAACACTCCGGACCGCTGGCGTTGATGTGCCCGTGATATTTCTTACTGCCCTAGCTGAGGTTGATGACCGTGTCGAAGCCTTAGAAGGCGGGGGAGACGACTATCTCACGAAACCATTCGCCTTCTCCGAACTGATGGCTCGGATAAATGTGCTGGCCCGCCGCCCTCGGCTAACTCTGGTCGAGACGAAATTAAGAGTTGCAGACCTTGAGATGGATCTAATCGCGCGTCGCGTCACGCGTGGAGGCGTGGTCGTCGATCTGCAACCACGCGATTTTCAGTTGCTTGAGTATCTGATGCGAAACGCCGGACGGGTTGTGACGCGGACCATGCTCCTTGAAAAGGTTTGGGAGTTTCACTTCGATCCGAAAACCAAAATAGTGGAATCCCAAATAAGCCGGCTGAGGGCCAAGATCACGAGGGGAGAAGAGCCGCAGTTGATTCATACCGTTAGGGGATTTGGCTATGTCATCAGGCCTCCTGCCTAGACTTGTGCGCACCGCGAGCTTCCGTCTTGCCATGCTTTATGCAGGGCTGCTGGCGTGTTCGATGATCATCATTGGCGCCGTCGTCTATTGGGGCATCGAGCTTTCTCTCGAACGACAGATGGCGGCGCGTATAGACGCTGAAATCGAACTCCTCAAAGACGAGCTGCGAGCCGAGGGCGTTTCCGAACTGATCGAGGAGGTTGAGAGACGCGGTAATGCGCTCAGTACTGAATACTTGCTTCTGGATGCGAAGGGTGCTCGGATCGCCGGCACTATGCCCGTTGTGCCCACTGATCTCGGTTGGAGCACGAGGGCACTTTCGACCGAACGCCGGAGCACGACGGTTAATCGTACTTTGCTCATCCATTCGGTCGATTTGGACAATGGTATGCGCCTGTCGGTTGCGGACGACTATGAATCGATCGAAGACGTGCGCCATGCGTGGATTGAAGCTGCCGCCTGGTGCGCGATTGCATTCTTACTGTTGAGTGTGTTGGGAGGCTTACTGCTAAGCCGCGTGTTCTTGCGGCGTGTCGACGCGATCAGGGCCACGGCCGAATCCATCATTAGAGGCCATATCGAATCCCGCATCCCGCTGCGAGGCACAAACGACAATTTCGATCTTCTCTCTCTCACCCTCAATCAGATGCTAGACCGCATTCAAAGCTTGATGGACGGCGTGCGATATTTGTCGAACCATATCGCACACGCACTTCGCACTCCCCTTAGTCGTCTACAGCAGAAGCTCGAAGCAGCACGCAAAGTCGCGCTAGGAAACCCGAGCTACGAAACAGCGCTTGAGAATATGCAGCGCGAGCTTGAGGAAATCCTCAGAACTTTCTCTGCGCTTCTCCGCATCTCGAAAATTGAGGTGGGGGCACGTCAATCGAGCTTCGGCGAGGTAGATCTAAGCGCATTGCTACGAACTGTTTCTGACGCTTACTCGGCAGCAGCTGAGGAGCAGGGCAAAGCTATCAATGCTGATATCCCGCCGTCGCTCTGCATAAGAGGCGACAGGGAGCTGCTCAAAGAAGCTATGGCGAACTTACTTGACAACGCCATCAGGCACACGCCGACAGGGACGAACATCGAGGTTGCGCTCCGCCGCGACAGATCAAGCATTGTAGCAAGTGTCGCGGACAATGGATTAGGTGTGCCGGATGAAGCAAGAGACCTAATCTTCCAGAGGTTCTATCGCCTTGACCGAAGCGCCAACGTTGAAGGCGCAGGGCTTGGTCTTGCCTTTGTCACCGCCGTTTCTGGGCTACACGGCTCCAAATTGAGGGCTTGCGATAACGGTCCCGGGTTGCGCATCGAATTGACGTTTGCTGTAGCTACCACCAACGACAACTCCGGTTACAAACCTGATCTCACTTGTCACGACGAGCCACCAGGTATCCAGGTACCTTTCGAACGTGAGTTCCACGCCTGAGGGTCGATTAGAGGCCCCGTTTGGAAGCCGTTTACGTTGGCGAATTTGAATAGTTTTGCCAGACCCCTCATAAACTCGTCAGCCGATTTTTGCCAAGATCGTCGACAATGGATCACGAGAGCTATGGCCTGTAAGCCGAGGGAAAGAAGTCTTGAGCCATCGTGAGCTGCTTGGCTTCATTGTGGCCGGACTCGTTATCGCACTGATTGGCATTTTGTTATTTATCCATTTTGCGAACTAGATATCTCGACGTGCTCGAGCACAGAAGTGCTCGCCGGCTGGTACTTTTGGCGCAGCGGGCTTTTTGTGGTGCCCGCTCGGCGCGCGCAATATAAGCAGCCGACTCAACAACTCTATCAGCTCGTCGCTTGCCCTGGATGCCTACCCGCCCTTTGCGGCAGCATAAGAATGCAGGCGATCATGATTGCGGCGATGACCAGCGAGGCGATTGGCCTGCTGAGCTCCAGTCCGCCATGCTCTAAGGGCTTATCCAGGAAGTCACCCAAAGTCGCGCCTAATGGTCGCGTCAGAATGAATGCAGCCCAGAACAGCGCCACGCGCGACACATCGGTCCAGAAATACAGCGCGGCGAGCACCGCGAGTCCTGTACCAAATACAAGTGCCCCACCCTCATATCCAAGACCGCCAGTATCGGCTAGCCAATCGCCCAATGCAGTTCCAAGCGTTTGAGAAAAGGTGATCGCTGCCCAGTAGAACGCCTCCACGCGAGGCGTGCTTACGGTGTTCACCGAGATCGTGCCCTCCGACCAATACCAAAGTCCGAGCACGACCATAAGGCAGGTGAACAGCAGGAGAGATCCGCCCGTATAGCCGATGCCAAGCGAGCGATCAGCAAAATCGGCCAACGTCGTGCCGAAGGTCGTTGAAGCGGCGATGGTCGCCCAATACAAGAAGGGATGGAATTTGGGTGCAACAATCTGCGCAATCACCAGCACCACAAGGAGCGCCAGAAAAATCGCGCTGCCGATCAGGTACCCTGAGTTAGCCATGACGTCGGCCCTCAGCCAGGTCATGGTAACGGTATCGCCAAAGGTCTCGCCAAGCGTCGTGGCGAGGATCTTGATGATCCAGAAGCCAAGTGTGACCGCTGGCACCTTACTATAAGTGTCGGAAACGCGCGTCATGTCGCACCCAATTGCCTAGTCCGGATGGCGTCCCTCTTTGGAGTCTTCCAGCACCTTGCCAGTCACCGCGTCAACACCAACCTCGTAGGTTACCTTGCCGCTTTTGATATCGAAGGAGTAGCGGAGTCCGCTCCCCCCCTTCTCCTTCTCCAACTCTTCGTCCGTGATTGCACCGGGCTGCGCCTTGAGCGCAATTGAGCGTGCTTCCTCAATGGTGATTTTGGCGTCTGCTGAGAACTTCTCGCCGGCATAGGCAAAGGCGCCTGTGGATATAGGAGCCGTTAATGCGGTCATCGCAAAACAGCAGGTCAGGTATCTGATCTTCGTCATGAGGTTCTCCAAGCTGGTGGAACAGCATCGAGAGTTCGTGCTGCGATAGGCATGTCGCCTGCCAAGTAGCATAGGAAGAACGACCGTGGGCCGACCTTTCCTGAGCTATACAAATTGGTAAGCTGGTACACGATTGGGAAAGGCGGGGTGCCCATTTCGCTAGTCGAGACGGCATTGCGGTCGCCCACCGATTGGCTGAGCAGTATTGACGACCTTACGAATTTGTAAGGTCCCGGCCAGGTCCTCCCAAAGGTCGATCTCTGACCATGCGCTGCAGGACCTGACAGAAAATGGAGCTTGTCGATGGTTCGTTCTAACATCCTTCTGACCTGGCTGCCGCAGGCGTCGCCTTTGCCGGAGAGAACAGGCTCAACGGACCAACAGTCCGAATTGAACGCCGTTACGAATGCGAAAACGTCGCTCTCACAGGCGATCGCGGCTGCCGAACAGGAAACCCGGCGGCAAGGCTGTCGAGACCGGCCTTGAAAATCAGGATGGTGTCGTGACCTATGAGATCAAAATCGCCAAGGGGGAATACTCTACAGAGGGTTCTAGTTGATGCCGACTCTGGCAAGATCACCAAGGTGATAGCGGCCGATGCTGACAATGAAATGGTGAGCACAAAGAGGGGAGAGTGAGTACGAGAGCGAATGACGCTGGCGAGCCCCGGTCCGGTCGACTCCGGACCGGAGCTGCCCCTCGTTGCAGAGGCGCCCGAAATGCTTCCTTAGCGTCCGCGCTTCATCGTTGAAGCCGCACCGCACATGAAACTTCTGTTGATCGAAGACGACGACGTGACGGCGGGGCACATCATTAAAGGCCTGCGCCAGCATGGGCACGTCGTCGATCACGCGGCAAACGGTCGTGACGGACTTTTCCTTGCCGCCGGAGAAAACTACGATGTCATGATCGTCGATCGGATGCTACCAGGCCTCGACGGGCTCGGCATCGTAAAGACCATTCGCGGCGCGGGGGTGAAGACCCCCGTTCTATTTCTGACCACGCTTGGGGGCATCGATGATCGTGTTGAGGGTCTCGAGGCGGGCGGGGATGATTACCTCATCAAACCATTTTCTTTCGCCGAGCTTAATGCACGGGTGAATGCACTAGGGCGCCGGGCGCCGCTAAGTAAAATCCAAACATTCCTCAAAGTCGGCGATCTAGAAATCGATCTCCTCAAGCGAAGCGTAGCCAGGGAGGGCAAGAGAATTGAGTTGCAGCCGCAGGAGTTCAAGCTTCTGGAGTACTTGATGCGCCACACCGGCCGTATCATCACCCGCACCATGCTTTTGGAGAACGTGTGGGAGTTCCACTTCGATCCGCAGACGACTGTCGTGGAAACCCATATCAGCCGCTTGCGAAGTAAGATCGACCACGGTTTCTCAAAGCCTCTGCTCCATACCGTGCGCGGCTCTGGCTATTGCATCCGTGAAGACGCCTAGGTTCATCCGCACGAGCAGCTTCCGTCTCGCGGCGCTTTATGCAGGTCTGTTTGCCGCATCCACCGCCGTGCTCTTTGGCATCGTTTACTGGACGACGACGGATGCACTGCGCGAGCAGGTTCGGCTGTCGCTCCAGGAGGAGATGACGACTTTTGAAGCGAAAATTGCAACGGGGCAGGTGAGCGAGCTAGAAACCGAAATCGAGCAACGTCTCGCCTCCGGAAAGCCACAGACTTTCTACTATGGCCTTCAGTGCTCCTCGGGGCGCTCTCTTGCCGGTAATCTTCCTAATCTCGGCATGTTCGAAGGATGGCGTGAGCAGGCGGTTGATGATGAAGAGCACGAGGACGACGACGCAACCGACGAACACTCCAATCCCGTCCTCTTTGCATTGGGCCGGCGGCTGCCTAATGGCGACTACTTCACGATTGCGACGGATGCATCGCGAATAGACGACGCGCAGGAGGCGATAACCGACTCATTCGTGTGGGCGACTGCCGCCACGTTGCTGCTCGGATTCGCAGGCGGCATCCTACTCAGTCAAGGTTTCTTGCGTCGCGTCGACGAGATCAATCGGACCACGCGCGCAATCATAGGGGGCGATCTCGGCGATCGGATTCGGACCAGCGGATCTGGTGATGAGCTGGATCAACTCGGACGCAATCTGAATGACATGCTCGATCGTCTCCATGGCCTGATGGACGGCCTCAAGCAAGTCTCAAGCGACATCGCCCACGACTTAAGGACACCGCTGAGCCGACTGAAGCAGCGACTGGAAGCAGTCCGCTCAGAAGCAAACTCAGTCGAAGAGTACAAGGATGCGGTGGACCAAGCTGTCCAGGACGCCGACATGGCTCTGTCCACATTCGGCGCCCTTCTCCGAATCGCGCAGATCGAGTTGGGCAAACGTCGAGCAAATTTCTCCGATCTTGACCTATCCGAGCTTCTCGCGAGCCTAGCCGGCACATACTCAGCCGTTGCGGAAGATATGGGCAAAGCCCTCGTCTCATCGATCGAGCCAAATATTCACGTGAGCGGAGATCGAGAACTCCTCACCCAGCTGTTCGTCAACTTGATCGAGAACGCACTTCGCCATACGCCACGTGGAGCGAAGATTTGCATGTCCCTTGCGCGCCGAGACAGCCAAGCGATCGCAGAGGTGAGTGACAATGGGTCGGGTATCCCGGAGAGCGAGCGCGCGAACGTCTTCAAACGCTTTTATCGACTCGATCGCAGCCGAAGCACGCCAGGAGCCGGACTGGGTCTTGCCTTGGTTGCTGCCGTCGTTGACCTCCATAGCGCCCGAATTGAGCTTCTTGATAATCAGCCAGGACTTAAGGTCGTGCTACATTTCAGAGCCTGATGGCTCCTCAGCGCCACCGCCCAGACAGGGGGTCCTTGCCTCGAGTTCGCGAACCGCCCAGAGAAGGGGACATCGCTTTCCTATTGCCACTTTTGCGGTAAGCTTTTGAAGGGGAGTTCAACCCGAGGGGTGTCCGTGAGTTTTCGACTGTTCGATCTCCAGTCGCCGGGGCTACTCGTGACCCTGTTTATCGCAATGGTCGTGGTGACTCCAGCCCATGCCGATTGCGATGTTCCCGAGGACGGCGTCGCCGAGGACGTAGTCCCCGTAGATGTTGCGGGTATTCGGCAATCGCTGGCCGAAAACGGAGTTGCTCTCGGCGGCTACTGCGCCGCCGAGACGTTCGCCAATCCGACAGGCGGGTTCAAACAGGGCGCCACCTATGATGGCGTTTTGGAGCTCCACCTCAATGCTGATTTGAAGAAACTAGGCTTGTGGAAGGGCCTCTGCTTCTACACCGATGCCTTTCAAATCCATGGACGCAGCATCACCGCCGATTACGTTCATAGCCTGGTCACGGTCAGCAATCTCGAGGCAACGCCGGCAACGAGACTGTACGAGCTTTGGCTGCAGCAGAGCCTCTTCAATAAGCATCTTTCGGTCAGGGTCGGCCAGCTTGCCGCCGATGGCGACTTCTTCGTGCTCGAAGGCGTCGACGACTGGTTCCTTGATGGCTCCTGGGGTTGGCCATCATTGTTCGCTGCCGATCTGCCAAACGGCGGTCCCTCATATCCGCTCGCGACACCTGGGATCAGAGTGCTCTTCACTCCTCACGAAAATTACGGCCTCAAGATCGCGCTCTACAACGGAGTACCCGCGGGCCCCAACTGCCAAGGCGATCCGCAAGTGTGCGACCCGGCTGGTCTTGAGTTTCGCGTAGGTGATCCGCCGCTCCTCTTTGCGGAGGGGTTCTATCAGTACAATCAGAAGCGGGGCCTCGCAGGCACGATTAAGGTTGGTGGCTGGAATCATTTCGGGACGTTTGAGGACCAGCGCTTCGATGTGAACGGCTTTCCGATTGCGCCCACAGGAAATCCAGGACGCCCAATCCAAGGCGACTGGGCGCTGTACGCCCTTGTCGAACAACTCGTCTGGCGCAAACCCGGTAGCGAGGAGGCAAACGGCATTACCCTATTCGCCAGAATGATCGGCGCCCCCTCCGCGCAAAACCTCATCGACCTCTATGTCGATGGAGGCGCGACTTTAACGGGCGTAATCCCGTACCGTCCAGATGATGGGCTTGCCATCGGGCTCATCTACAGCAGCATCTCCGAACAGGCTTCTGATCGGCATGCGGGAAGCCAAGCAGTGCGTAACTACGAGTTGGCGTTTGAGATCTGCTACACCGCGCTGCTGCAACGGGGCTGGACCCTACAGCCAGACTTCCAATACATCGTGAACCCCGGGGGGACGTATTGAATGCAAATGGTACCGAGGCGGGCAATGCAGCCGTGTTCGGTGTCCGCACCACCCACACGTTTTAGCTTCATCGCCCTAGCGCTGTTTATTGGGGGCGCAGAGTTCGATGCCAATCGCGCGAGCGACGACGAGGCAATAAAGAAGGTGTTCGATTTCCTGACGCCCGGGATGAAGGGCGGCAAAAAAAGTTGCGTTGGAGAAAAACTCCGGGCGGCGACGACCACGACTAAATTGGCCATTGCGGCCTTCGCCCTGGGACGTACTTGAGATAGAGGGTGACGGGCTTCGCGTCTCTAGCGCCAGCCTATAACCGAGATGCACCAGAGCGGGGGGCTCAGTGCGAGTTTCCATCATCCGATCAATGGCGACGCTTTTCTTAGCTGCCATGCTTTGCGCAGCCTGGAATGCAAGCTCATTAGCAGCGGAAGATGAGGAGGAGGGCGAGTCCACGTGCCCCAACAAAAGCCAATACACACTGTTCAATCCCACCCCCGCTAGCTGCCTGCGGGAGTTTGACCCCGACCGCCCCGACGTCACCGACAGTCCCTTTACAGTGGATGCAGACCACATTCAGTTTGAATTAGGCTTGTTCAGCTATGCGCTTTCAAGGCCGGACCAGCAAGGCGTCGTGTCGGAAGAGTTCGATATTCTCGACACGAATATCAGACTCGGTATTACCAACTACGCAGAAATTGATCTGGACGTTCCACCGCTCAATATCGAGCATACAAGATTTCCTGTTTCCCGGTTCGACACATGGAAGTCGGGGCCGGGTCCGCTCGAGCTTCAAGCCAAGCTCAATTTTTTTGGGAACGACACTTTTGAGAAGCCCGGCTCGATGGCCCTCGGTTTCATCCCAAGGTTAGACATTCCCACCGTCATTGGCGGAGATCATGTCGAAGGTGGCGTCGCTGTCCCTTTCGCCATCAAGCTTTCGGAAAAAGCCGAGCTTGAGATGATGACTGAATATGATTTCATCCACAACGATACGGGCTCTGGTTATCACGTCGAGTATCTCAACAGTGCGTCCTTGTCGTATGACTGGACCGAAAAGCTCTCCACCTATTATGAGGTCGCGACGCTTTTCGGAAAGCAAGATCCCTTGGGCGGCAGCGTAACTTTGGATACAGGCGTGCTATATAAATTCGGCCACGATTGGTGTTTCGACATCGGCACAAATTTTGGGGTCACCCGTGCTTCAGATCGCATTGATGCCACTGTCGGATTGTCGAAGAGATTCTAGCCGCCGCGAACCGGCGCGTCGATTCTTCTGTTGGCACGTCCCGGAGTGCCGTTCGATGTATTTTGAAGCCCGGTAGGCCCAACCAACTGGCCGCAGTTCGCAGATTAGAAGCGCTGTCTACCTCTGAGGATTGCCACTACAGCCTTTGTCGAGGAATAAGGCACCGCTTGCGCGTTCGACGACGTAACGCTCGATCGGTCCATTTGCGCCGTTCCGAGAGACCAGGGATATTGGTGCTAGGGTAGAGAAACAGTGTTCGAAACGCCCGGATTGCATCTCCTTTTCAGATAGAACAAAGATCGCTTGTTGGCGCACGATGGGATCGAGCGGAGCGTAGCCATAGCGCACGCGCTCCTCAACCTCTCGAACTGGTGCTGTCCTTCGCTCATGGAACGCTAATTCCGCGTTTACATCGTAATTCGCAGTCGCGATCCAGCCTGCGCCATTCTGTTTTCGCAACTCCTCAACGGTTGTCGCGAGATCCTGCCAACCCTCAAGCCGATCGCCTGGGTTCGGGATTGAGAGCGGCAGCCTGATGGGGCTCGCAAGATAGAGGAGGATGATGGTCGACAGACCGATCCCGAGGGGAACCACTACCTGCGCCAGCCGTCGGCGAAATAGATGCATCCGCTGCTGACCGACATGCGCCGCCGCAACGATAGCGATCTGCGAGTAGATCGGGGCCAACCAGTTCGCTTGGACGCGATCGTGAACTGCGTGAATGACCATGTAAGCCAGCAGAGGAGCCATCGTGGAAAGAAGTACGAGGTAAGGGCCGCACCGAGCCTCGGCTCGTTTTGCCCAAAAGGCTGCGCCGGCCAGCAAGGCAAAAAACGCGATAATCGGGTTCAGTAATCCGATTTGCGACAAGAGGAATTCGCCCATATAGCGGAACGTGATCTCGTGTGCTGCGATCCGGCCAAATTGACGATGGAAAGAGACCCAATCATGCTCCGCGTTCCAGATAATGACCGGCAAGAACACAACGAGAGCAATCAGCCCGCCTGCCCAGGGCCAAGGACTAGAAAGCCAACGCCGTGCCCTTGGATCGACGAGAAGCCACAGGATGATGCCGAGCCCCAGGAAGAGGTTCGTGTATTTGGACACGCAGCCAATTCCTGCCAACAGGCCGACCAATAGCCAAAGATAAGAACGTTGTGTCCGCCAGATTGCTGCGAGCACCCAAAAAGAAAGTGCCCAAAACAGCGTCGACGGCGCATCCGGCGTGCTGAAGATGGTCCCAACGCCGATGAGAATTATGGCGTTGAACCAGAGGACAGCACGAAGGCCGATCGAATCCTCTGAAAACAGTTGACGCGCAGTTCCAAACACTGCGAGCGAAGCCGCGAGCGCAGCTAAGATTGGGGGCATTCGAATTCCAAGTGCGGTGTCGCCGAGAAATCTTGTCGAGAGCCAAATCCACCACGCCACCATTGGCGGATGGTCGGCGTAGCCGAAAGCCGGCGTTTGCGACCATAACCAGTAGTAAGTCTCGTCTGGCGCTAATCCCGCACGGGCGGCGGCATAGATTCGAATGATGGTCAAGACGGCGAGTATCAGCATGACACTCAGCCAGCTCGGAGAGCTAAGCGCTGCAGGAGATTCATGGGGCGAAGTTGGGTCTCTGCGCGATGCATTAGGGTCGCGCGCGGGAACGCGTGAGCATCGTGCCAAACCGTGCATGCGAAAGGCCCCCGACTGCTGGATGATTTAGTTGTGGTTATGACGGCGTCAAAAATGCGCTCTTGGGTTGGTGGCGGATCGTCCAAAGCGATTCAAATCGGCAACCAGATGATCTTTTTCCCCCCCAAGCCAAGGTTGCCGAATTACAACCACCCGGACGACTTTTGAATCACTGGCGAGCAAATTTTGACCTAATCCGACGGATGTGATCCCTCGACGGGGGACGTTCCATTGCTGCTCGACACGAAAAGCTCCAATCGCTCTGTCTCGATCGCATCAACCAGAAGCATGCGGTGTGAGAACGAAGTGCCCTGCCTTGCCGTCGTGATTCCAACGCTGAACGAGGAAACAAATATTTCGCTTCTTGCAAGACGGCTCACCGAGGTCCTGGCGGGTCACAGCTGGGAAGCAATATTTGTCGATGATGATTCCCCAGATAGAACAATGGGGGCGATACGGACACTTTCGTGCTCCGATCCGCACATCCGCGGCATCCGGCGTATCGGTCGACGTGGTCTAGCTGGAGCTGCAATTGAAGGTATGCTCTCTACCTCGGCGGAATTTGTCGCCGTGATGGACGCGGACTTGCAGCACGACGAGGAGTGCCTCGTCCAGATGCTCGGCTTCCTTAGGGACAGGAAAGCGGATGTCGTTGTGGCAAGCCGCTACCTCGAAGGCGATACCGCTGAGGGTGGCTTCTCTCGCTGGCGCCAGCTTGGGAGTCGATTGGCCAATCACGTCGCGCAGCTTGTTTGCGGTCAGTCTTTGAGCGATCCGATGAGCGGGTTCTTCATGCTCCGCCGCGAGATCGTGGAGGAGTTAGCACGCGATCTTTCACCCAGGGGTTTCAAGATTTTGTTGGACATACTCGCCTCTTCAAGGCGGCCACTTCGGGTACACGAGATTGGAATTGTATTCCGGCCTCGAGTTAACGGCGAAAGTAAGTTCGATCCAAAAGTCGTTCTTGACTATCTCGGACTCGTTCTCACGAAGGTCTCGGGTAGTCTGCTCCCCGCGCAATTTTTGAAATTCGGCCTGGTTGGAGGTAGCGGTCTACTGATCCACCTCGCACTTTTGTGGACCATGCTCTCACAGGGCATCTCTTTCCCGGTTTCCCAGACCACCGCCACGCTCGCAGCGATGACTTCGAATTATCTGTTGAACAACGCGTTCACTTACCGCGATCGTCGTCGCCAAGGCTGGCGGATACTGACCGGGCTCGCTTCATTCGGTCTGCTTTGCAGCGTCGGAATGGCTATCGGCGTGGGGATTTCGACGCAGCTCTACAACGCGAACTTCGATTGGTGGATGGCGGGCGCTGCCGGCGCATTGATTGCGGCGATTTGGAATTTCGCCACCACGGCCTCATTTACCTGGCCGGAGTGACAGATTCAAAAATTCAGCCTAACGGCCAGTTCCAAAACGGGGGACTCGCAACGGCTGTGACGACGCTCTTCGGCCGGTACATGTTTCGGCAGGCGGCGAACGCGTTCCTCGTCATCCTGCTCACGCTGACGTCAGTCGTCTGGCTGGCTACAGTGTTGAAAGAATTGAATCTGATTACATCGCAGGGCCAGGGTATTCTGCTGTTCCTGCAGATGACCGTCCTTAGCCTGCCGAGCCTCGTATCGCTCATTGCCCCGAACGCCCTGCTCATGGCTTGCCTTTACACGCTCGACCGCATGAACGGGGACAGCGAACTAATCGTGATGACGGCTGCCGGTGCTCCGGTGTGGCGAATTGGCGCCCCCTTGATCGCGCTGGCGGGTCTTGTCTCGTTCGGCATCTTGACTGCCAACGTTTTCGTGACGCCGGCGGCCATGCGCGAGCTACGCACCTTCATAACGCAGGTGCGGGCCGACCTGATCTCGCAAGTTCTTCAACCAGGCAACTTCTCTAGTCCCGAGAACGGGCTCACCTTTCATATTCGCGACCGCACCCCAGACGGCGAGCTCCGCGGTCTGCTGGTGCATGACGAGCGTAACCCCAAGCAGGTCATGAGCTACCTCGCCGAGCGCGGGCGGATCCTCACCAATGACGACGGCACCTTTCTCGTGATGTTCGATGGCTACGTGCAGCGCTTGGATACTCAAGGGGCGGACAAAGGGGTACAGATTGTAGCATTTGATCAAAATATTCTCGATCTTTCTGAACTCGCGCCCGAGGATGCTACAGACAAAGACTTCAGGCCTAGTGAGCTCAACACCTACGACCTCATTAATTTCGGCCCTGGCAATAAGTTCTATTCTGCATTTAAGGGGCAGGCACGCTACGAGCTGCACCAGCGGCTCTCCACCCCTTTATATCCACTCGTCTTTGGGTTCGTCGTCATCGCGCTGCTGGCCCATGCACGCACGACACGCGAGAGCCGCTGGGCGGCAGATTCTCACCGCGTTTGGGATCGCGATCACCTTGAGGGTTGCAGGGATTATGGCCAATAATCTAATTACAATAAATGCCTGGGCCACCCCCGTTGTGTATCTTATTCCTGCGGGGGCAATTCTATTCGCGGCCTATATGGCGCACATTAGAACGTCCCCCGAATTGTGGCCCAAGTTGAGCGGAACGTGGCTTGGCACACACTGACCTGCCCCTGAAGATTTCCTCCACGGCGAGTTAGAGTCCGGCCCTGCTGGAGGGACGGACGATGAAGCGGAAGAGGTTTTCGGAAGAGCAGATCATTGCGGTTCTGCGCGAGCACGACGCGGGCGCCAAGGCGGCCGATCTGGCGCGCAAGTACGGGGTCTCGGAAGCCACGCTATACAATTGGAAGGCCAAGTATGGCGGGCTGGATGTCTCCGAGGCCAAGCGGCTGAAGGCGCTGGAAGATGAGAATCGCAAGCTGAAGAAGCTCCTCGCCGAGTCAATGCTCGACAATGCCGCGCTGAAGGAGCTCCTCTCAAAAAAATGGTAGGGCCCGTCGCCAAGCGAGAAGCCGTCGCTCATCTGCGCAGCGTCTTGGAGATGAGCGAGCGTCGGGCCTGCACGCTGGTTACCGCGGATCGAACGATGATCCGCTATCGCTCACGCCGGCCGCCCGATAAGGCCCTGCGGGCGCGATTACGAGAGCTGGCCAATGAACGACGGCGCTTCGGCTACCGGCGCCTGTTCATCCTGCTACGCCGGGAGGGCGAGGCATCAGGGATCAACCGGATCTATCGGCTCTATCGTGACGAGGGGCTGATGGTCCGCAAGCGCCGAGCCAGGCGGCGAGCTATTGGCATCCGCGCCCCGATCCTGGTCGAAGCCAGGATCAACGCCCGCTGGTCGCTCGACTTCGTTCACGATCAGATGGCCAATGGTCGTCGCTTCCGGGTTCTCAACATCGTCGATGACGTGACGCGTGAGTGCCTGGCCGCGATCCCCGACACCTCGATCTCGGGCATGCGTGTGGCCCGGGAGCTGACGGACCTGATCGCCCGGCGCGGCAAGCCGGGGATGATTGTTTCTGACAATGGCACTGAGTTCACCTCGCATGCGATCTTCACCTGGGCGAAGGACCATGCCATCGACTGGCACTACATCGCACCCGGCAAGCCCATGCAAAACGGCTTCGTGGAATCCTTCAACGGGCGGATGCGGGATGAACTGTTGAACGAGGCCCTGTTCTTCGGCCTCGAACATGCGCGCCACGCGATCGCGGAATGGACGGAAGACTACAATACGGGCCGGCCGCATTCGGCGCTCGACTACCAGACACCGGCGGCCTTTGCCGCCAAACTCACCGCAACAGGCCATCACGCTGCGCTCTGTCATGGCTCCCCGTGCCGGCCTGTTGCTCACCCCGCCCGAGAGGGCATACTCATGCCGAGACTCTAATTCCCGATGGGGGATACTTCAGGGGCAGGTCAACGGCTGCTCGAAGGAATGCCTGTTGGGAGTCATCCAACCACACACGTCAATTTGTCCGTCTTGCCGCAGAGCGGCTCTAAAAATTCGAAACATAGGATCACTGAAGTTATTTCGCACAGATCGAACGCCGTCCTCGACAGCCTCAATTTGGGCATTGCTAAGAGCGTATTGAGTAGGTGGTTTCTCGCGTGTGGTTGCGCACCCCACCAGCAACAGTGATAAGCAAGTGAGAGCACGAGCTATCAGAATATTGTCGGCGCGCATGAGGCCCAGAAGATCCATATCCGGATCAATACTGCTCGATCCACGTTCGTAAATATTACCCACCCACTGTTCGGATGAAGATCAACCTCCCTTTCGCGGGATTAAAGATCAAGAAATGCGCCAGAGAAAAATTGTAGGCAAAGCTGGCCGCGATAGCCAAAAGCTTAGCTGCGATGACGGGAATAAATTTCGTTGCAATGATCAGAGCGAAAGTTCCTGCCATGAGTCCTGCTAGTCCGGACGCAAGGAAAGCCGCATAAGTGCGCAGCGAGACGCGGCCCTTGGATTCTGCAACAAACGTCGTCAAACAATTCATGACGTAAGAGCCTGAGACGGCGACAAACCAGGCCAACACGTTCGAAATCAGGGGCGACAGCCCGAGCACGATCCAGAGGATCGAAAAGACGCCGAAATCGACGAGCGTGTTGACTGCGCCCGCAACTGCAAAGCTGAGAACTTTCTGCTGGGCGGAACCCTTTGGCAGCACAAGCAGCGGGCCTTTGGATTTCGAATCCGGAAATGGCGCTCTCATTCGGCATGCCTTAATGTCGAAATTGGCGGATGATCAAAAGCTTCTTCTGCTGATCCATGGGGTGGTACTATCGTGACGACGAAGCTCGCACGTCCGACGGTGTAGCCGAAGAAAGAATGGACAAGGTCCAAATCGGTACGGCGTGTCTGGGGTGTGGAGACGTTCGCTGCAGAATGTAGACATTGTTTGTCGGTCGCGGAACACACCACCAAGAGGCCCACTCGGTACAGATCGTCTGGCGTCACCCACGGTGAACGACGGTAGTCGAGATGTATGAAAACATGCGGATGGTCGGCGCTGTAAAAGGCTACGGCATCCTCGTAACGCTGGCTCCCACCAACATATTGGAGCGGTGACGTGGTGGTTTTGTGCCAGAGCTCCGTTGCTTCCCGCGCGAGTTCCTTTCGCGGCTCGGTGTAATTGATGTCGGCGCGGTACCAGATCTTGCCAAAGGCGATCGCCGGCGAAAGCGCCAGTGCGAAGAGCGTAACACCAATGGCGAGCCCGCGAGCGAGACGATAAAGGCGATGATCGCCTTCTGTGCCGGCAAGTTCGATAAGGAGCAGCGGCACAAGGCTGAAGATGCCGATGGTCATGTTGGTACTCGGCCTCAGCCCAAATGCGAGTCCTGCGATGACGCTTAGCGCCAACGGCAAAAGGGCGAGCGTCGTGAGGACTCGAAAACGCGGCTCGGCCCAGCGCGCTCTGAACGCGGCGCTCCATGAGTTCGGATAGTTTTGCTTGGCGAAAACAATGAGCGCTACGACGACTGCGTGGAACAGGACGACGCCGGCGAGCAGCGTAGCGCAGGCCATGAGAACCGTGCTCATACCGAATCCGGTTTTGTGGATGAAATAATCCACCGGCAGCGCATCACTGTGCACCAACCACCATGCATGCGGCGCGACAATCAAAGCAGTGACCAGCACGGAGACGTAAGGAGCAGCCGAGGAAAAATAGGCACGCCGAGCCGGATGGACGAGAGCCGCAACCAAGCACGTAGCGGCCAAGATGAGCGCGAAATACTTGGACAGCAGGGCGAGACCCACGAAAAGGCCAAATAGGATTGCGTCCGCGAGTCGACGATCGTCGATCGAGCGAATGAAGAAATGCATCGTCCACGGCCAGAGAGAGAGGAAAATCGAGTTGGCGTTATATTTGAGTGCAAGGAAGGTATAGAAGGGTGTCAGTAGCAAAAGCGCGGTGGCTGCTAGTCTCCTGTCGCCCTCGGCGAAGTCGCCGATGAGCATCCAAGAGCCGTAAAGACCGAGACCAGCATTAAAGACGGCGAGTAAGGCGAATGCCCAATCTGCGCGGGGGAACACGTTAAACCAGAGTCCCGCGATCCAAGCCCAGAAGGGCGGATGCTTCTCGTAGCCAAGCTGAAATTCGCGTCCCCAGGCATAGGCCTCAGCCATGTCGTTGTGAATTGCGGCGGGTGAGGCAGAAATTACGGCATACAGAGTCCAAACGATCACGAAGAGAGCTAATAGCATCAGTGACGGCCGAAGGCTGGATCGCCAGGCTTCGTTGCCCTCAGACTGCGCAATCGAACTAGCCCGATCGATTTGCAACGCGTGGTTCATGGCATGGACCTACTCTCGACGGTCAAGCGTGTGAGGGCAGTTGCTATGCCGAGATGTAACCTTGACGGTGCCCCGGGGCTTGTGGTTGAACTGCCAAAAGCTACGCGTCGCTGCGGCGGCGGATAGGTTGTTCCCTCGATAACGCGGAAACAAATCGTCGGAACGGGTCAAAACCGTGCCCGCCAGTGAATCAGACGTCATCTAAAAGTATGTATCTTGGCAACCTTGCCGCCCTCACGGCCATCGCGCCCCTCAGAGTTTGCCAATTTGAATCGTTTTTGACGACCCACAACAACCTTATCAGCTAATTTTTGACGCGGTCCACACCACGATTCAGCCCAGCAGTCGGGGGGATGGTTCCGTGCACAACCTACAACAACGGTCGCTAGTTCAATCGCGCCCTGGCGAACCTGCCGCAAAAAATGCTCGCGAGCATGCCGCAAACCGCCCCCCTCCAGAGTGCGCGGCGACCTCTCTTGGCGCTGATACTCTTAAGGCCAAGCTCATCTCTGTCATCGTGCCCTTCTACAATGAGGGGGAGGCAGTAGAGTCCTTTTTCAGCGCGGTTCGCAGCGCGTTGGACGAGATGCCGGCTTTGCACTTCGAGATCATCTGTGTGGATGATGGCAGCAGCGATGACACCTTGCCGAGTTTGATCTCACTCACCCAACGTGATTCGCGCTTTCGCGCAATTGAGCTTTCGCGGAACTTCGGCAAGGAGGCAGCTCTTACCGCTGGCCTGGACGAGGCCAGAGGCGATGCTGTCATTCCTATGGACGCCGACTTGCAAGATCCTCCGAGGTTGATCCCGACGCTCGTTGCAGCGTGGCAACAGGGAGCGGAGGTCGTTGTCGCCCGGCGCAACTGCCGGGATTCCGATACATTTTTGAAGCGGAACACAGCCGGGTTGTTCTATCGCCTCCACAATAAATTGGCGGAAGTCCAAATGCCCGCCGACGTGGGGGACTTTCGCCTCATGGACCGATCGGTGGTCGAAGCCCTTCGACGGCTGCCTGAACGGCAACGCTTCATGAAGGGCTTGTTTGCTTGGGTGGGCTTCAAGACCAGGATCGTCGACTACAGTAGAGACCAGCGTAACGCAGGAGCAACGAAATATTCCTGGTTTTCGCTATTAAATCTCGCTGTTGAAGGCCTGACCAGCTTCAGCGTCGCGCCTTTGCGCTTGTGCGCCTACGCTGGTGGTTTCACCGCAGCCGCGACCCTCCTCTATGCGGTCTATGTTCTGATGCGTATCTTGATCAGAGGCATCGACGTTCCCGGATACGCGTCGTTGTTGGTGGCGATATTGTTCTTTGGAAGTCTGCAACTGATCGGGATAGGGTTGCTCGGCGAATACGTGGGACGGATCTACATCGAGACCAAGCAGCGGCCCGTCTATCTTGTCCGCAGAATCCATCAGGCCCCAACGGAAAACGAAATGAACTCGTCCGAAACAGTCGCGGATCGAGTGGGCGACCATATGCCCGCATAAGGGCCATGAGCGAGCTGCTCAGGTAGCTTCGACTGACTTGGGCTTCGTATGCGAGGTCGTCCTGCGATAGACGTTTGGCATGACGCAGGCGGCGCAGGTTAGCGGCAAACACCTCTCGCAGGATATATTGAACAAAGATGCTGGAACCATAATTCTACGCCTGTTCAAGTCCTGACCCGTCTCATCGGCATGAGAAAAGAAAACCGCTGGAAGCATGGGGCAACGAACATCGTTTTCCCGCCGCTACCAGCCGACCTGAAAGGTCGACCCGGCTGCCAGTTTCACCGCTTTACGTTCGATCCCGCCGTCGGCGAAGAAATTTGCCTCGTCTACAGGGAGGAGCCGAAGTTCGCGGCTTCGTTCAGCAATGTTGATCCTTTCAATCTGATTGCCAAGTCTGGTGCCGTCCCCACCCCGTACGGCACAGTCGCTTTTATCTTATGGAAGATCGCCGCGTTCTCGGCTCAGCAGGTCCTCGTCGAGCATTTCCTAAACCCGCATGGGAGGGAAACAATTCGTTTCGTGGCAACCGCCGCCAATCAGACTCACTTGAAGTTGTTTGTGATCAACAACGTTACTACGGAAACCACAGCCTTCGTCGATTTTGAGAATGTGTTTGAGCTCGACCGATTTGCGTTGGGAATGGCCTCAGTGATTGAAGGCGAGCCGGAGGGGGACTTTGACGCAGCGCAGCAGTATGTGATGAGGACTATTCCAGTTTCCGAGCTCCTAGGTTCCGGGGAGCCGGCTGACAAGGGAACCCGCGCCGGGAGAGAGGAGTTTGTTGGCGGCTTTCTCAAAACAAAGGCATCCTCAGAGGAGATGGAGCGACTGTACGACGAAATATTGGCGCAGAAGTGGGAGAGCCGGGCGGCTGCCGCAGAGAAGCCCAAGCGCCCGGAAGAGGGTGAAGTCGAAATCCGAGGTGCCGAGGATGCTGTACCCGGGGAAAACGGTGAAGGCTATTCCGGGAGAGCCCAAGCCTACGCGCGTTTGCACCGGAAGTATCTGGAAGAGAACCACCCCGATACATACCAGAGACTCAAGGAGAGCGGGGAGCTGATCGACTACCTCAAGAGGGTGGGGCAGACAGCGGAGGACAGGTACGAGGACATCCACACGCAGATGGCGATCGCCAAAGACCTGCCCAAGGATCACTCTTTCCGGAGTTCGCGCCGCCGCAAGTATCGGTTCAGACCGAGGCGCCGGGGCTAGCGCCGGAACAAGTTGAAGTCCTCGTTACCCAGCAGCTGGAAAACGCGATCAATGGCACGGCTGGCGTAAGCAGCCTGCGCTCGGCGTCGATCCAGGGGCTCTCGGTCATTACCGTAACATTCGATCCGGGAAGCGACATCTATCGCGATAGGCAACTCATAGCCGAACGGCTTGCTGAAGAGGCGCCACAATTGCCTGCGGCTGTCGAGCCGCCCGCGATGACCCCGCTGACATCCTCCACAAGCGTTATGCTTGTCGCTGGCCTCACATCGACCGCGCGACCGTTGATGGACCTTCGCACGATCGCCGAGTGGACCATCCGGCCCAGGCTGCTTGCCGTGCCCGGTGTGGCGAAGGTCTCAGTGTTCGGCGGTGACGCAAAGTCGATTCAGGTCCAAGTCGATCCGGACCAGCTCATACGTTACGGCATCGGCGTGAACGACGTCATGAGCGCGGCGAGGCGCGCCACCGGCGTTCGCGGCGCCGGCTTCATCGACATGCCAAATCAGAGGATTGTCTTTCAGAGCGAGGGACAATCAATTACGCCCGAGGATTTGGCGCGCACGGTTTTAGTGAGTAAAGGAGACGCGAGCATCACGCTCGCAAACGTGGCTGACGTAGTGGAGGCACCGGAGCCTCCAATCGGCGGTGCCGCGATTGGAGGCTTACCGGGTGTGCAGCTCGTTGTCTCAGAACAGTATGGAGCCAACACGGTCGAGGTCACACAGCGAGTGGAGGATGCACTCGCTGATCTGCAAGCGAGCCTGCAGCCCGAAGACGTGGATATTCATGCCGACATTTTCCGACCTGCCAACTTTATCGACACCGCCATGGCCAATGTGGGCTCCTCGCTGATCCTTGGCGCTTTGCTGGTGATCGCGGTTCTTTTCTTATTTCTGTTCAATCTTCGCGCCGCCGCCATCTCCTGCATCTCGATTCCGCTCTCCCTGCTCGCTGCCGTTATTGTGTTGAATGCCTTCGGCGCCACTATCAACACAATGACTCTCGGTGGTCTGGCCATCGCCATTGGCGTCGTGGTCGACGACGCGGTGATCGATGTGGAGAACATCCTGCGGCGGCTGCGCGAAAATGCAGAGCGCCGCCAAGCGTACCCCCCCCCCTGGCACGTGTGGTTCTTGACGCCTGCTTCGAAGTGCGAGGCGCCGTGGTCTACGCAACTTTCGCAGTAATCCTGGTCGCGCTCCCAGTGCTGGCACTGCCCGGCCTCGCCGGACGGCTTTTCGGCCCGTTGGCCGTAGCCTACGCATTAGCAGTGCTGGCCTCGCTCCTCGTCGCCCTTACCGTGACCCCGGCGCTGTCGATGACGCTATTTGCGCGCGCGGGTATGAAGCCGGCGGAACCTCCGGTGATGCGCTGGTCGAGGGCGCGTTAGGAAAGCCTGCTGCGCGGCATTGCGCGGCGGCCTCGCGCCGCGATCGCGGCGGCTATTGTGGTCACGGGCCTGGGCCTGGCTCACTTCCCTTCTTTGGCGGCTCCTTCATCCCAGAACTCAGGGAGGGGCACTTCATCGTCCACATGTCGGCAGTGCCCGGAACTTCAATCGCTGAATTGCTTCGAGTGGGTGGCCTGGTCACGGCCGCTCTCCAACAGCTCCCGGTCGTGAGATCCGTCGCGCAGCGCGTGGGCCGGGCGGAACAGAGTGATGACACCCTGGGCACGCACGACAGCGAATTTGATGTTGAGTTGACGCCGCTCAGCGGAGAGCAGGCTGAGCGTGCGCAAGGAGACATAAGAAATGTCCTTACCGGTTTCCCCGGAGTGAACTTCGCGGTGGAAACCTTTCTGACCGAAAGGATCGAAGAAACCCTCGCGGGCTATTCGGCCTCGGTGGTGCTCAACGTCTTTGGCGACGATCTCGATGTCCTCGACGCCAAGGCGCGGGAGATCGCGCGCGTTCTGAACCGCGTCCCCGGTGCGACGGATGTCCACATTCAGTCGCCCCCCGGCATGCCGCAACTCACGGTCAAACTGCGTAAGCAGGACCTTGAACGATGGGGCCTCGATCCCGTAACCGTCCTCGATCTCATCCGTACCGCCTACCAGGGCGACACGGTCGGAGAGGGCTACGAAGCGAACCGCGTGTTTCCGGTCATCGTGATCCTGAACCCGCAAAGCCGGCAAAGCGTCACCCAGGTTTCTGAATTGCCATTACGGACGCTGGGCGGCACCTACGTGCGCCTAAAGCAGATTGCCGACATATACGAAACCTCGGGCCGTTATCAAATTCTGCATGAAGGAGCGCGACGGGTCCAAAGCGTCACCGCCAATGTGACCGGGCGAGACGTCGCCTCCTTCGTTGCCGACGCGAAAGCACAAATTGCGGCAGCCGTCCCGCTGCCCGCCGGAACCTACCTCGAGTTTGCTGGCACTGCCGAGGCACAGTCGAAGGCACGGCATGATTTGATCTTCAATGCACTGATCACCGGTGTTGGCATGGTGATTTTGCTTTCAATGGTCACGCGCAACTTAAACAACCTTGTTCTTGTCCTCGCCAATCTTCCCTTCTCATTCGTCGGAAAGGTGCTTGCTGTATTCGCAACAGGCGCACTCTTGTCGCTTGGATCGATGGTCGGCTTCGTGACGCTGTTCGGGATCACGCTGCGCAACTCAATACTGATGATCGATCATTACGAGCGGCTCGTCGGCGTCGAGGGGAAGCCCTGGGACGAGGACACGGCCATTAGGGGCGCGGCAGACCGGCTCGCGCCGATCCTCATGACTTCGCTCGTGACCGCGCTCGGCCTTCTGCCCCTGGCGGTCGGTATGAACGAGGCGGGGCGAGAGATAGAAGGGCCAATGGCGGTAGTTATTCTTGGAGGGCTCCTAACATCCATGGCGCTCAATCTTTTGGTCTTGCCCACCCTGGCATTACGCTACGGACGCTTCGAGCCAGAATCAGCCCCCGAAATGGCCGCTGCCTGAACTAAACTTCGCGCGCGAACAAGAGATAGAGAGATTTCCGGTTAGGGACCCAAGGTGGACATCTACTGTGGCGAACCATCGTCCCCCGTGATCAGGGGGATCCATTCTATTTCGTCTGCTGACAAAACTAGCCGAGCGCGTCGCTGCCTTGCCAAAATTTTGCTGGTATTCTGGCTAAGCTAAACGGTCATCCACGCGTGTCGATATCGAATTGCTTCGACCTTCGTGATGCGTGCTGAACGAACTGTGGGGATTTTCTCCGCCATAGCGAAGGCTTGATTGGACCTCAGAGTTGGATCGGCTCGTGCGAAAATTCGTCGACCGCTAGCGTCCTGGTGCGGGGGCCGCTCTCGAAATCGAGCGGCTTTAGAGGGAGGGGTTTCATGACATCCATCCGTATATTCACCGGTTTGATCGGAGGGTTGAGCCTGCTTTGGACCGGTGTTTGGTCGAGCACGCCAGCCTCGGCGCAGGTGGTTGAGCGCGGGGTTGAGGGTGGGGCCGTAGGCGCCATCATCGGGGGTATCCTTGGCGGCGGCAGGGGCGCGGCCACTGGTGCTGCAATCGGCGCCGGCGTCGGGGTGCTCAGCGGTGCCGCCGAGGCCAATAGAGCACAGGGTTACTATGGTCCGCCGCCGCCGCCTCCCGGCTATTATGGACCGCCCACTCCTCCTCCTGGCTATTACGGACCACCGCCTGCCCCGCCAGTCAACGTTTCCATCGCTATCGCTCCGCCGCCTCTTCCGGCTTACGACCAGCCATTTTGTCCTGGTCCGGGCTACGTCTGGACGCCAGGTTACTGGGCTTATGGTGCAGGTGATTATTACTGGGTGCCTGGCACCTGGATGCAACCGCCCGCTGTCGGCCTCCTGTGGACTCCCGGATACTGGGGGTATGAGGGCAGGCGTTACGTTTGGCACGCGGGATATTGGGGGCCGCATGTCGGCTATTACGGCGGCATCAACTACGGCTTTGGTTACTCCGGTGCCGGCTACGAGGGCGGCTATTGGAATAATGGTGTGTTCTTCTACAACACGGCCGTCACCAAGGTGGACACGACCCTCATCGTGAACACCTACAACAAGACAGTCGTCAAAACCGTGACGGTGAACAATGTCAGCTTCAATGGGTCCGGGGGCATTACAGCCCAACCCTCGGCTCAAGAAGTGGCGTGGTCTCACGAAAGACACACTCCGCCAACCGCACTGCAACTTAATCACCAGCACATCGCAAGCACCAATCGCGCTTTTTTTGCGTCGGTGAACCACGGTACCCCGCTCGTAGCGGCAACAGCCAAGCCTGGGCAGTTCAAGGGCCACGAGGCTGTCACGCCAACAGGCGTCGTAGCGTCAACAAACGCGACGGTGGCTCCGGGGTCAACGGGCCAAGGTGGCCCGAACGGCGCGCAGCACGGACTTGACCACAGCAAGGCTCTTCCGTCGGCGACAACCAACGCGATGGTGGTTCCAGGGTCAACGGGCCAAGGTGGCCCGAACGGCGCGCAGCACGGACCTGACCACAGCAAGGCTCTTCCGTCGGCGACAACCAACGCGATGGTGGTTCCAGGGTCAACGGGCCAAGGTGGCCCGAACGGCGCGCAGCACGGACCTGACCACAAGGGGCTTCCGTATGGCCCCGTTGGAGGTGATGCCTTTGCCAGCGGAGAACCTGGACCTTACGCCAAGCCGCATTCTCCGAGTGGGCCGCACGCTCTCGGGAGTGCTGGCGGTCCGGTTGCTGCTGGTCCGGGCCGACCGAAAGGTCAAGCTTCGCTCGCGCAAGGCGTAACGGGAGCCCCTGGCAAGCCAAAGAAGCACGACCAGCACGATAAGCAGGACCAGGACAACAAGTAGCGCTGGCTAAACCCACGTTCGCGAAGAAACCGACTGAAGCTCGGTAATCGGCAAACTGTCACCGTGCCTTGACGTGCTCGGTGACTTTAGAGCGCTTTCCGTTCAGTTTGCATCGTATCCTGCGGCGGCGAAGTAGTGAGCGCATTCGTCGGGAGTGAAGCGGTCGATGAGGCTGCCGATGGTGTCCCACAGGCCATCGACAGTTCGCTCCGCGGCGGCTCTGAGTAGCGCCTTGAGCTTGGCGAACGCGTTCTCAATCGGATTGAAGTCGGGACTGTAGGGCGGCAGAAAGAGCAGGCGTGCGCCGGCCGCCTCGATTGCCTGGCGGACGGCGGGCCCTTTGTGACTGGAGAGATTGTCCATGATCACGATGTCGCCGGGGCGCAGCTCGGGCACCAGCACCTGCTCGGCATAGACCTGGAAGGCTTCCCCGTTGATCGGTCCGTCGAGCACCATCGGGGCGATCATGCCGGTAAGGCGGAGGCCAGCGATAAAGGTCGTGGTTTTCCAGTGGCCAAATGGGATACCGGCGCGCAGCCGTTGGCCCCTGGGCGCACGGCCATGCCGCCGCGCCATGTTGGTCGAGGCCCATGTCTCGTCGATGAAGACGAGACGCTCCGGATCAAGTTCAGGCTGGCCATCGAACCAGTCCTGGCGCCGCTTCAGGATATCCGGCCGGTCCTGCTCGGCAGCATGCGCCGTCTTTTTTTGCGCGTGATGCCGCGCCGCTTGAAGAAGCGCCAGAGAGTGCCGATGCCTGCGCCGATGCGCTTCTCGGCGAGGCGGGCCTGAAGCTCGGCAAGCGTCATGTCCGGCTTCTCGTCGATCAGCGACAGGATCAGCGCGGCATAGGCCTCAATGCGTCCTGAACGGCGATCCCCACCCAACGCCTTCGGCCCACAATCACCCTCTTTGCGACGTCGATCATGCCAGCGGATCGCGCTCGACGCGCTCACCCCGAAGCGGTCTGCTGCCTGGCGGCACGACAGACCGCCATCAACGGCTTTCAGAACGCGTTCACGAAGATCAATCGAAAGGGCTTTGGCCATGCATGCTGGCCTCCCTCACCAGCATGCATCTTGAATCAAACCTCAGCCGATTTGGGAATCCCCCGCGATTCACTCAGCTCGGAAATCGCTCTAGAAACTGCGCTGCGAGATCCCAACTAGCTTAATATCGCTGGCAACATCAGGTCAAATTTTCGAAAGTTGCGAGGAATAGAGTTCCAATCGAGCTCCCCGGAGGCATGACGCCGGGTCGTCAAACCGACATAGGCGCCAACACTTCTCGATCGCTTGAAGCGCGCCGGATCGTCAATCGTCGCCTTGAAGCAGAGCGCGGTGACCGGACCGACGCCAGGCACGGACATGAACCTGCGGACCTGCGCATGATGACGGGCCAGCTTCTGAACCTTGCGGTCGAGATCGTCGACCTGCTGCTCGATGGCTTGGCGCGCATCGAGCAGCGGCCTCACCGCGGCGACCAGTTCGGGACGCCCCTCAATCAGCTCCTCGGCACGTACAGCGAAGGCATTGAACTTCGCACGGCCGATGACAAGACCAAGGTTCTTGAGCAGGCCGCGGACCTGGTTCTCAAGATCACGCTTGATTTGGACCAGCAACGCCCGGCTCGCCAGCAGTGCCCTGACCGCGTGGCTGTCGAGATCCTTGACGCGCACCTCCTTAAACCAGCCGGTCTGCATGATGCGGGCGATGCCGACCGCATCGTTGCGGTCGCTCTTGTTGGCAGGCCAAGTCGTTTAAGCTCGGTCCATAACCCGTGGCCGTCGGTCCGGTCTCGAGGCCAACACGAACGGCACCCGGCGCCTTGGCCCTCAGGAACGCGGCAATCGCCTCTGGATCAGAATCGACGAGGGTGGGATTTGAACCCACGGTACGGTTACCCGTACAACGGTTTTCGAGTTCTAAGATTCGGATGTTGGTTGGTGCTGTTCAGTAGCTAAGCGTGTGCTCTAGTTTGATATTTCCGATGCACTGATACCAGCTTGGGTTGCCCTGTCACATGCTGTGCTGCGTGGCTCGTTTGCAAATCCGTTTGCAAGCTCTCTTACTCCTACGGTCGGATTTTGAGGTTTGCGGACATCCGTGATCCGTCGCTCATGTCCGCTAGTGATGCGCATGTCGCAATCCATAAGCTTCATGGCCATCATTTCCGCATAAGTTGTCGGCATCTTCACCGTCGGCATCGGGCTTGGTAGCAGAATGGGAACCGCCAATGGACACCGAAGTCTGGCAGAAAGGGCTCGCCACACTCCCGCTTGCAAGCTACGGCGCGGGTGAGACCGTGTTCTCGGAAGGCACCAAAACGGGGCGACTGCTGATTCTCAAAACCGGCCTGGTAAGCATCGTCAAGGGTGGCACTGAGATTGCAAAAGTGGGGGAACCCGGCGTGATCTTCGGCGAGATCTCCGCGCTGCTCGATAAACCGCATACCGCGGACGTACTCACCTTGGCGCCCTCGCAGTTTCACGTTGCCGACGCTGCCACATTTCTTGTGCAAGACCCAGCCGCGCTCCTTTACGTTGCGACAAACTTGGCCCGGCGTCTTGATGGCACCAACCAAGCCTTCCTCGAACTAAAGGCCCAGCTTAAGGCCGGCGAGCCGCCTGGTCTGATCGACAAATCAGTCGAGAGGATCGAAGGATTGCTAAGTTTCGATTGGCGAAAATATTACGACAAGCAAACTCAGGAGAAACTGATAGCGGGATATGAAATATAGCCCGCTACGGCACGTTGTTGACCAAGGTGGAGTCGTTGACCGGCTTCTCTCAAGAGGAACAGGCAAAGCGCCTCTATAGCCTCGGCGAGCTCGAGGCCGAGCTGCTTGAAGTCACGCGGCTGATGGTCCGTCAAACCGAGCGCGGCGAAAATCTCGACGCTGATCTGGTCGAGCGAGCAAGGACCATCGTCGAACGCTACGATCGCGCCATGATGAAGGGCCACGAGGCGCCGGGTGTCATTCCCTTCCGCCGGGATTAGCTGTCTGATACGCGGCAAGCTGCCGCTCAACCGTGAGGTCGCGATTGTTCTAATCTGACGCGCGTCGACGAGGAGTGAGGGGTCACCGACTTGGCTACGAGTTCGGCTTTCCATTACGATCGAACACAGCGCATCTTCCACTGGTCAATGGCCGCGATAATCTTCACGGCAATCGCCTTGGGGATCACGGCACTCTACCTTGACCGCAACAGCCCTATAAAAGGCTCACTGCTCTTTGTGCACAAATCTTTGGGCATAACCGTATTGATCCTAGTGCTCGCTCGCGTGGCTTATCGCTTGATCGCGGGTAAGCCGCCTTACAGACAGCCACTCCATCGATTCAACGAAGTCGGCAGCACGACGGCCCATTGGTTGCTCTATGGACTAATGATTCTGATGCCGGTGACCGGCTTTATTTTCACCGGCGCGGCGGGCCACCCATTGCCGTTCTACGGGTTGTTCGAGTGGCCGAGCATGGTGCCGAAGGATAAGGCGCTCTCCCAGCTTGCCGGCACTTTTCATTATTGGAGTGCCTGGGCTATCTGCTCGGTTCTTATCGTTCATGTGTTGGCAGTGGCGTGGCATCAATGGGCAAAACGTGATGAGGTTCTTGGTCGGATGCTTCCGGCTCGAAAAGAGGCTTCTTCTTGAGAGTTCCCGTCAGCCCGCGAGATTGCCCCGCGCACAAACCCGCCTAATCGAGAGGAGTTTTCCCCAATGAGGATGAGCATTTTCTGCTTGTTGCTTTTTGCCTTTGCTAGCGCGGCGAACGCCACAAGCAACTCAGGCCATCAAAAAGGCACTGTCGACTTTAATAGCGTCAAGGATCGGTATGATTGCATTCACGTGGGCGGGCGTTGGCACCCCCTCACGCAGCGTTGCACAAAAACCGTTTGATCCCTTTCAAGGAACAACCCGGCGGCGTCGAGAGCAGTGCTGGTCGTTGGGCTGGTCGCAGCCAGTGCGGTAGTGGTTGGCTAGGCCAGCTTGGTTCTTGATTTGAATGGCGAAATCGGCGCTGAAGCCCGGCAATCGCCCCCCTTGACCGGGGTTCTCCCGTTGACGCATCTCAAGGCCACGCTCAGCTCGCTCCTCCATCGCTGTGACGGGATCGGAGGTGCCACTGTGGCCCGCCGGCCCTAACTGACCGATGGGGTCCAAATCGCTCCGGCTGGGGGCGCCTTTTAGAGAACGCCGCCCAGGTTCATCACCATCCCCCGCGAGCGTGCCGGCGCCAAGGTGCCTATACCGAGGAACAGCTAACCGTCATGCGGGGCGGGCTGACTGCCGGCAGAAAGATTCATTGGGAGGCGGAGAACCCACATTGCTTCTGTTCCATCTCGATCTGCTTCGTGATCCGGGTGGCGTTCTGTGCGTAGGCCTCCGTTACGGAGCCGCTATTCACGGTCTTGTCCTTCAGCGGACTCACGGCTGCGCAGAGGTGGAAGACATGCGGCGTCTCGGACTTCTTCGCTCCGTTTTCCGGCGCGATCCAGTACACGACATCCTGACCAGCGGGGTGCTGCGCATCCTTCGTCGCAGCGGCCACCGTGGCGGAGTCCGTGGCGATCTCCTGCGCCTGGGCGGCGACGTCCGGGGAACAGGCTGTGGTCGGCTGCCCGGCCTTAATCTGGGCCGCGCACGTGTTCATGTCGACGGTGTACTGCTCGACCGATGGGGGGTTGTAGCTGACCCCGATCAGCGCTGCGATCACGGCCAGCATAGCACCCACGCCGCCGGCAACCTTCTTGCTCTGCGGGTCCATGTTTTTGTCGGTGAAGATCAGGAGAACCAGCGGGAGGAAGGCAATCACCGTGATGATCGCGCCGAGCTGGTTTTGGAAGAAGAACCTGAACGTGTCGGATGCGCGGGCCGGATCGTGCCTGTTGGCCGCCTTCCACAGCAAGTTGCCGGCGATGGCGAAGATCGCGATCCCTACCAGAATGCCGATCAGCAGCGGCAGGTTTCCGTGGTCGAACTTGTGCTGGTAGAGCAAGACAACCCCGGCGATCTCGCCGCCAATGGCAATGATCCACGAGAGCGCGGCGAAAAGGCGGAGGCGCGTGGCGGCGGACTTCTGGCCCTGCGTTGCTTGCCAATCCTTGGTAACGTCTGCGGCCGGCTTCTTGTCGGTCATGACCAGATTCCCCGATTATCGACACTTTTGCGGGGTGGGATCAAATCGGAAGGCGAACCCGCCCGGCGCTGCGTCACTGAACGAATGTCTTCGTCGCCTGCGTTAGCAACGCCGCGAATGTGAGCGCCGCGCGGCAGACTACATCCCCCATTCATATTGCGCACGCGTGAATGCGTCCATATCCAGGGGGTCGCATGCGGGTGCGGTGGGTGCGGTGGGCTCTGTGTGCTTCTTCATCTCCGCCTGAGACACAAGGCGTCAGTGACAACAATTCACGCTGAGACGATGATCTCCTTTGGAGGAACCAAGGGAGGCTCAGATGCGCAAACTCACGATGGCACTTGCCGCCTTAGTGTCGTTAGTGGCGTCACTCACCGCTGCTTCAGCAGACGAATCCTGCAAGGCCCAAGCTGGCGACAAGAAACTCGCAGGAGCGGCACTGACCAGCTTCATGACGAAATGCGAGAAAGACGCTACGGCAGCGTGTGACAAACAGGCTGCCGACAAGGAGCTATCGGGTGCCGCAAAGGACAGTTTCACCAAGAAGTGCGTCAAGGACGCCGTCGGAGCATAGGCAAGGCCTATTTGCGGACTGAGATTTGGCTAGGAGGTCACCAATGGGCATGACGATCCAGGACTTCGTCGACTCAGTCGCGACCAAGGCCGGTGTCGATGCCTCTACGGCTGAAACCGCTGTTGGAACGATTTTGTCGGCAATCCAGCAAGAGGGCAATTCAACGAAAGTGGGCGAGTTGTTTAACCAAATCCCAGGCGCGGCAGACTTGGCGCAAAAGCACGCCGTCGTGATTGGAGGAGGTGGCATGCTCGGCTCACTTAGTGGCCTTGCTAGCAGCGTCGTAGGTAAGGACGCAGGCGTCCTCGTCGCAGCGATAGGCCAACTCGAAGAGACGAACCTCACCATGGAGCAGATCAAGAAGATCGGCACCGCCCTGCTCTCCTATCTCAAAGAAAGCGCAAATCCCGCGCTAGCGAAGGAAGTCGTGGACTCGATACCAAGTTTGCGCGAGCGCTTCGGCCACGCTTAAGTTCTGATCACGCCCGAGCGCGGCGGCGGACGATCGGCGAGGGCTAGCGCCTTCGTTACAGCAGTGTCATGGGTTGACGCTACGCGGCCATAGCTGTCCTTGCCATCTATCAAGTATCAAGGGCGCAAACCTGATCTGACGCCAGGCTGCTTCGGGAGCGGCTCCGAGCCCCCATTCTCGCCGGGCGCCTTAAGGTGCACGAGCTCCAACTCGATCGATGTCAGCTAATTGCACTAGCGGGCATTCTGCTCTTCTAAAGCCAAAGCCGGACCTTCTTAGTCCGAGCCGGGTAAAACGGTTTGCAGCGCGTTTGCAATGCCCGCAGTCCGGCAAATTGCGTGCCCCTAGAAATTGGCGGAGAGGGTGGGATTCGAACCCACGGTGCGGATAACCGCACAACGGCTCGCAGCCGTCTTACCGAAGTCGATCGCCTAAGGATGAGAAGTTCCGATCTTGCCACGCGCATTTCCTGTCGTGGCCACGGAATCAAATGTCTTCGACATCGGTGGCGAGGATGCCAGATGCGTTAGATCGGTTATAAGCTTCTGGAGAACCACTTGAGGTAACGAGAATACGACGTCTCCAAACTCTTGCGTGCGAAGGAGTAGCCCATAAGCCTCGGGCGTTCGTACAACTTGGTGACCCAGAACCGTGAGCGTCAGCTGCGCTTCGCCGGCTGCCTCGCTCGTCATAACTTGAAGAGCCTGCAGCATTTGGTCAGCGGCCTCCCGGCTGAGCTCTACCGACTCCTCCGAGTCGCCAGAGCTGAACTCGAGATGCAGCCCCAATTCTGAGGACAAGACCCGCTTTAGACGCTCGAGGTACATCACGCTCATATGAGTTCGCCAGATAACACAACCACTGCCGCCGTCTAGGGTATGACGCCACCTCTAAAGAAAAGGACGCCAAGGGGTTTTCTCGTGGGGGGGCATCGCGCGTTAACGATAATAACGTCTAGTCATTGCAATCTTTTTAGCGACTATTAAGGTTAAGAAACGGGCAGGACGGCCTTACCTGCCCCAGATGCGGTTGGCCTGTGCACTCACCAATGGTCCAAGTTCCCAGCAAGCGGGCAAATCTAATCGTGCGCTCGCGGGCCGATGCGCACCATTTGAAGAAGGCTGCCCTCGCCATCGAGCAGGCCGCGTGGAGCCATCTCGGCTATCTCAGCTACAGTCGGGCGCATTACGACTACTACGCTGAGCTCCTCGATGCCTATCCGGAATATCAGCTCTGCCTCGTAGACAACGAGACCGACTATCCAGTTGCCGTCGCAAATAGCGTCCCGTTCGTCTGTTCAGGGCCAGATGACTTGCCGCCAGAAGGATGGGACTGGGTGGTCGAGACGGCCGCTTGCAACAAGGAAACGCGACCTAATATGCTCGGCGGGCTGGCCGTCTCGGTGCCCGCCGTCCATCGCTCGAAGGGCTATGCGCGGGTAATGATCCGCTCGCTCATCGATCTAGCGAAGAGCAAAGGATTAAATGGTGCTGTAGTGCCCGTCCGCCCTTCAGGGAAAGCCCGGCATCCTTGGGTCCCGATCGCAGATTACATGGCATGGACCGACGACAACGGGCGACCTTATGATCCTTGGCTGCGGAGCCATGTCTCCGTGGGTGGCAAAGTAGTTGGGCCCTGCGCACGCTCGATGGTCGTGCATGAACCCATCTCGTTCTGGGAGAACTGGTCGAAAGAGCCGTTTGACAGATCGGGTGGTTACGCGCTCGAAGGTGCGCTGGCGCCAGTTGAAATCGACCTCGATAGTCAGAGCGGCACCTATGAGGAACCAAACGTTTGGGTTTGGTACGACGCGTAGATTCTGATTCGGGTCAAAAGCTGACACCGCCGCGCATCTCGAGCTGGTCCGCTAAAGATGTGGGTGCCCACTGCGGCTAAGCAGTTCCTGGCCACCAAATCAAAAGCCTAAAGGAATTTCCGCCGGCAGGGCGCCGACACGCTTCGCTCAAAGAAGCCCATCGACGAAGCGTTGCAGAAGTTGGACAACTCGGGCGTGTCTTCCAATTAGAAGTACATCGAATGCCTACTTCGGTGCGGTCAACGCGCGTTTCCTTGTCGAAAGAATCGAACCCGCGCGACATGTCCGCTTCTCTAATCGGCCGGTTGGGGTCAAGCCTTCAGACTGTCCACCGACTGCAGTGTCGATGTCGCTCACGGGCTCGTGCTTCTCTTCGGAATCGGCACCAAGGCCCTTCCATCATGGGATTCGAAGACGAGGCGGAACAATCTTTGGGGCGGCCTTGCCGTCTAGACCAACGGTAGGTCCAAGCGGACATACGATCTCACCTCATCCATCGTCCCGCGAGGGACATCATTCCACCCGCTCGGTGGAGCTCGAGTTTTTCCTCCTATCGCATTTGGTCCTAGCGGCTGTCATGCCGCTGTGACCTCCCTGGTCCAGCGGAACTCAGTGCCGTCAACCCAGATGCGGTGCATGATCACGGCCAGCCGGCGCGCCAGGGCCACGATGGCCTTCTTCAGCCGCGGCGCCTGGCGATCTTCATCGCCCAGGCCTTGAGCCAGGACCATTTTGTCGAACGCACCAGCATGATATGGGCCGCTTCGTAGAGCATGCCCGCATCATCTCATCTCCGCACCGTGATATCCCGCCAGTGCGGTCGCTCTCACCCGATTGATGTTTGCAGGGTGTCAGCCCAAACACGGCCCCGACCGCCTTGGAGTTTCTGAAGCGGGATGGCACGTCGACGGTGGTGCGATAAGTCAGTGCCACCACAGGGCCGACACCAGGGACCGTCATTAGGCGCCGGCATACGGCATCATTCCGGACGATGGCCAGCAAGCGGCGGTGTAGGATGCCGATCTGCTCGCGAAGCACCCGCCGGACAATGAGGAGCGGTTCAACCAGAACGGCCAGGTCGGGAGTGTTATCAACGAGCTCCTTGATGCGCGCCTCGAACTTCACCGTCCCCACCACGCCTACCTTGAGACCGAAGTTGCGCAAGGTGGCGCGCAGATCGTTCTCAATGGCGATGGCCTTCGACTGCAGCAGCTTGCGGTAAGTCAAGAGCATGCGCAGTTTCTGGCTACGCAATGTCTTCACATGCACCGGACGATAAAGCCCCGCTCGCATCATCTGGGCGATGCCGCGTGCATCATTGCGATCCGTCTTGTTGATCTGTGCCTTCAATGCCGCCCGCATGTGCCGCGTCTCGACACAGATCACCGGCAAGCCCGCTTCGGCGAGAACATTGAACAGCCATTGCGACAGCGGCCCAGCTTCCAATCCAATCCGCTTGAAGTGGTAGGCGGGGTTCGTCAGCACCGCCAGCAGCGCCTCGGGTTCGCTCGCAACCTTCACTTCTCGGACGATCCTGCCCGCATCGTCCACAATGCAGAGGCTCGTCTCCTTGACCGACACGTCCAATCCAGCAAAATGGTCCATGCTGCGCTTCTCCTTCTGATGCTTGAGGCCGTATATGCGGACCTCGTTTCACCATCAGCCTGAAGCGCAGCACCCCAAATCTTCAGCTATCCACAAGTACGCCGGCCGATTACCCCATCTTTGGGTCAGGATCACATTGGTGTGGGCGTGGCGCGTGTCCGATTTGCTCGCGGAACCAGACCTTGCTTGGCGCACGCATGATGACCGCAGCCGCGCAGGTGGTTCTAATCCACGCTGATGAAGATAAGGGATTTTGCTGCCCGGGAAAATCGAAGCACGGACACGCCAGCGTAGCCGTCATAGTTGAAGCGCATGGCTAAGCAGCGGACGCACGAGCGAGGCGATGCAAACTCCGCTGTAGCCGCTTTACCATCGCTTCTGGCGAAGGGGAACGCATCCAAGGCAGGAGCAATCTCTCAAAGGCCATTGCCACTTTTGCGAGACCTCCGACAAGCGCATGTGAATACCGATCGATCCCGGCCTTCGGATCGATCTCGTTTTCCTTGCAGAGGTGAAGCAATACCGCTGTGAAGCCGTCGTACCATTCGTATGGAGATCTGCCACCTGTGCCTCTGATTTGCTTTTAACCTCTTTGCCGCTGCCCGTGCCGCTGAAGACACTGCCGCCGATCGGTCCGCAAAATCGGCCAAGTAGGCGTGCGCGGCATCGGTATCTTCGAGCTTAAGATAATCCCTGATTTCTTGAGTCAATTGGAAGCAAACCTCCATATCTCTTTCGAGGCATTCGCCTTCCAAATGACCCCCTTTGGAGACCTGTGCGACCGTATTGAATTTCTCTAACGCCTTCGCATGCGAGTTCAGCGAGCTGATCACATCGGCAAGGTCAGAGGTGGCGGGCGGTGGCTGCCATCGTCCTAGGGCGAAACCAAGACGATCGCGAATGTCGCGTTCGGCTTCCGGCGAGAGCGGTTTCAGCCCGAGCTTTGCCACGATCTCTGTCAGCGTCACGTCAGTCCCTCTTGGGCGAGGATCACGCTCAAAGAGGAATTGATATGACACACCGCTTTTTGGGATTTTGACCATGACTAAGCGACGGATAGGCGGGCTAGAGTGCTGAGCAAAGCGGCAACGTGGTCGCCCCAGCGTTCCAGGGCCTCTTTGCGCTCCGCTAAAAACTCGTGTCGCTGATAGACGGCAGCGACGCCGGAAATCGTGCCGCTCTGGTGGTTGAGCACCTTGTCGGCGACATGCGGAGCAACGCCGAGTCGCGCCATGCCTGAAACGCAGGTGCGACGCAGATCGTGCAGCCGCCAGTTCGAGACGCCGGAAAGCTTGTCGAGGTCGCGTTTCGCCGCACTGAAGCTTTGAAACGGCTTCATCCCCGACAACGAGAATACGAATTTTCCCAGCTTCGGGGCACGCAACAGCACGGCGATGGCCGCCTTCGAAAGATGCACGATGTGGGGCTTGCCGTTCTTGGTGCGAGAAGCCGGAAGCGTCCAGGTTCGGCTGGCGAGGTCGATTTCGCTCCAGGTCAGTCGCGCCACTTCTTCACGACGTTGGCCGGTTAATGCTAGGAGTTCGACAATGCCTCGGTAGGGGCCACCGATCTGCCGCGCAGCGTTTATGATCCGGGCAAGCTCTTTGTCATCGAGCACCCGGTCGCGCGCTCTTTCCCGCGCCGGTGCGGCCACGCCTTTCGCCGGGGACAGGTCCAAAATCGCGCGCCCAACGCACCAAGCAAAAAAGGCCTTCACCACTTTCAGGAGCTTGTTAGCGGCTGCGGGTGTCCCCCGTGCAGCTACTGCTGTCACAAGTTCAATCACGTGACGTTTGCCAAGCTCATGCACGCTACGGGTTCCCCAGGCCGGGATGACCTCGCGGCGCAGCAAGCGGGAAATTTCACGCGCGGAGCGGGTGTTGGCCACATGCTCATTGATGAAGAGTTCGATCACGTCGTCGACGCGATCCGCTACCAAGCGGTGGCGTGCTTGTAGTTTCTCTGCACCCGGATCTCGCCCTTCGGTGCGGGCGGCGAAGATCTTCAAGGCCGCCACTCGTGCTTGATGCAACGTTACCCGACCATAGGGGCCGATCGTGTATTTGCGGAGGCGTGCTCCCGCAACGCGATAGAGCACGATAAAGACCTTGCGTCCTTTTGGAGTGACCTTGACCCCGAAACCTGGACAGCCGCTATCCCAATAGACGATATCCTTTGCAGGGATTGGCAGGGCGTCGATGGCGCTCTTGGTCAGTTTCAGTCGCGGCATTGGAGTCCCTCAACAGCTGCTCGCTACCTGGACCTGGAATAGGTAGTCCCGTAGGCGAATCACCGTGCATCACGGTGACCGTCAGTCCATGCGACCACAAGCGTAATCAAAGGCTTGTCCACCTTGATCACGCCTCGTCCACCTTGGGGAAATCCGTCTCCGAGAACACAAGGGGAGAGGGGATCATGAAATTTGCGCTACTGTTTCGGCTGCTCAGCCGGAGGCGACGGCTGCTCTTGGATCGAATTCAGGTAGTCGATGATCGCTTGAACGTCAGTCGGGCCGAACATGAAGATCGGCATGTCGGGATGGCCCGAGACGATGCCCTCTGCGAGCGCTTCGGCGAGATCCTCGATCGGGTAGCGGCTCGACAACGTGCGGAAGGGCGGAGCTTCAGGATGAGCGCTGTTCCCCTCTTTGCCGATCGCATGGCAGCGCGAGCAGTTCTTCTCGACCAGCACCTTGCCTTTGTTGGTCAGGTCCTTCTCGGCGGCCGGGGCCGGCATCGGCGCGACGCTAACAAGTAGAGCGGCGGCTACGAGTGCCGTCGCGCGCGTCGGCCAACCAAAGGCAATTCCACCTGCCATCCCTTTCCTCCCTCACGGCGAATCGGCCGAAGCGCATTGTCGTAGCGCCGCTACCTGCGGGGAAGCCCCTCCTCCCTAACGAAGGCCGCAGGACTCAAATGATCGGCGCCCCCGCGGCCTTGAGAATTCTGCCTCGCGCGATAAACGCTGGCTGGCCGAGCTAATGGCTCTGCTCGTGCTTCAGCCGCTCCATTTCATCCTTGAGACGCAGCTTTTGACGCTTCCATTCCGCGATTTTGAGGTCGTCCGCAGTTGGTCTTGCCAACTCTTCTTCGATTTTGCGATCTAGGGCACGATGCTTCTCAGACAACTCAACGAGATGTGCGTCAAGCGCCATATCGGACCTCCATAATCAGTTGGTCTTGACCAAACATCATGTCAAATCGGCGCCGTTTTGTCTAATCCCGCCCTGCGGTCTGCTGTCACTCCAGGCGTGACATCGATGGTGGGGATTGCGCCAAGGCCCCCCGCCCAAGGCCTTGCGCACCCTCGGGTTCGTCGCGATACTTCGGCCGTCCCAAGAGGCAGGACAAGGAGCGGGGACGTCCATGGAGAGCGAGGAGATTCGCGAGCTCCGGGCGACCCTGGTCCGGCTCAAGCAGGAACACAGAGACCTCGACAGCGCGATCAATGCGCTCGAGGAGTTGGGCCGAGCCGACGCACTTCAGCTCAAACGGCTGAAGAAAAAGAAGCTTTATCTCAAGGATGAGATCGCGCGCATCGAGGACCAGCTTCTCCCCGACATCATCGCCTAGCGAGGACCTGGGCTACGCGCGTAGGCCAGCACGGCGATGCCGAGAAAGCCACCGACGATCTCAAGCCCGAGATAGGCATCGAGCAACAAGCTCGCCGGACCGTCGACCACGAGGCTGATCACCCTTCCGATCGCAAGCGAAAGGCAGAAGAAGATCGCCCATACCACCGCAGGCTGCTGCCAGTCCGGTTTGAACGCGGCAATCGCCCAGCAGGTTGAGGACGCGAGGTAGAGGCACATCAGAGCGCGGAAGATCTGGGTCTGATCAGCGCCCTCGACGCGAATATCCAAGACCTTGGGAAGCATGGTCTCCGGCGCGATGCCGTAGGAGAGCGCGATGGGCACGAGAAGGACCGCGACAAGGAGGAGATAGGCACGCATCAGCGTGGCTCTCCTCTTATCCGTCATCTGTCATCCTCCTCTTTAGCGCTTGAAACCGCGACACTTTGCCTTGCCAAGCAAGGCCGCGTCCCTATAATCCCGCGCTTCCCGCGAGCCGGCCCCTCTTCTCCCATGAGCCTAGCATGAGCGCTGCGAAGCCCCTCGTCGGCATCATCATGGGTAGCCGCTCGGACTGGCCGACGCTGCGGGCCGCAGCCTCGATCCTTGACGCCCTGAAAGTCCCCTACGAGACGCGCGTGGTCTCCGCTCACCGCACCCCTAAGCGGCTCTACAATTATGCCGCGACCGCGCAGAAACGCGGGCTCAAGGTCATCATCGCCGGCGCGGGCGGCGCCGCGCACCTCCCCGGCATGACGGCCTCGATGACCGAGCTTCCCGTGCTCGGCGTACCGATCGAGAGCAAAACCCTGAAAGGTCTCGATAGCCTGTTGTCGATCAATCAGATGCCGGCCGGCGTGCCGGTCGGGACGCTCGCCATCGGCGAGGCGGGAGCAACCAACGCCGGGCTGCTCGCGGCGCAAATCCTTGCGCTCAACGACAAGAAGCTTGCCGCCCGCGTCGCCGCCTTTCGCGCGGCGCAGACCGAGGCCATCGCCGAGGCGGTCGAGGACGATGTCTGAGGCGCCGCTTCCTCCCGGCTCGACCATCGGCATCTTGGGTGGCGGCCAGCTTGGACGCATGCTCGCGACGGCCGCGAGCCGCCTCGGCCTCAAGTCGCACATTTATTCCGACGACGCTGGCGCTCCCGCCTGCGACGTCGCCGCTGCGAGCACAGTCGGCAGCTACAACGATGAGGCCGCACTCGCGCGCTTCGCCGCCTCCGTCGCTGTCGTGACCTGCGAGTTCGAGAACGTGCCGGCAGCGACGCTCGAGGCCTGCTCGCGCGTGACGCGGGTGTTTCCCGGCCCCAAGTCTTTCGCCACGGCCCAAGACCGGCGCACCGAGAAGGACTTCATCGGCGCGCTTGGCATCGAGGTCGCGCCTTACGCCGCGATCGATAGCCTCGATCAGCTCAAGGAGGTGCTTGAGCGCGTCAATCCACCAGCGATCCTCAAGACGAGGCGCCTCGGTTATGACGGCAAAGGTCAGGTCATGATCCGCGACAGATCGGAAGCGAATGCCGCATGGTGCAGCATCGGCCAAGCGCCTGCCGTGCTCGAAGGCCTCGTCCTGTTCGAGCGCGAGGTTTCGGTCATCGCCGTGCGGGGACGCGACGGCGGCTTCAAGGTCTATGATCTCACCGAGAATGTGCACCAGAACGGCATCCTCGCCATCAGCAAAGTCCCCGCAGCAAGCTCTCCGGCGCTTCTCGCCGAAGCGACGGAGATCGCGAGGAAGATCGCCGAGGCGCTGCAGCATGTCGGCGCGCTCGCCGTCGAGATGTTCCAGCGCGAGGAAGGACTGAGGCCGGGCCTCATTGTGAACGAGATCGCTCCGCGCGTGCACAATTCGGGGCATTGGACGCTCGATGCCTGCGCCGTGAGCCAGTTCGAGAACCACATCCGCGCGATCTCCGGCTGGCCTCTCGGCGACACCGCCCGTCACAGCGATGCGATCATGACCAATCTGATCGGCCCCGACGTCGAGAGATGGCGCACGCTTGCTGTCGAGCCCATGACCTCGGTGCATCTTTACGGCAAGGCTGAAGCTCGGACCGGGCGTAAGATGGGTCACTCTACGAGGCTCTATCCGAAGAGCTGACGGCGCGGCCCTCCCCGCGCGAGGAGCAGGGCGATGAAGTGGATGCTGCTGGTTTTGATCTACGGGACGATCCCGGTGAAGACCGGGCTCCTCTTCGACACGATCGAGGACTGCCTCAAGGCCGAGCAAGAGATGCGCGACACCTATGTCCGCACCTACAATTCCTGGCAGGCTTGGGCCGAGGCCAATCCCAAGGAGTCGCACTACCCGGACATCCAGAAATTCATGTGGCGGCGGGACGGGATGGAGACGACCGGAACCTGCATTCCGCATGCCGAGCACACGACCTCGGCGGAGTAACCTCCGCTCCGGAGCGTCTGGACAACGCACGCGCCTTCTGTTAGAGCAAATCCGGATGCGGGACCTTGACCGGTTGTGGCCAGGGTCTTATTTGGCCCCCGCTCCAATTCCTAACAATCAACGGCCAATCGGAGATCCAGACGCGTGCAAGTCGTCGTTCGCGATAACAATGTCGATCAGGCGCTTAGGGCGCTGAAGAAGAAAATGCAGCGCGAAGGCATCTTCCGCGAGATGAAGCTCCGTAACTATTACGAGAAGCCCTCTGAGAAGCGTGCCCGCGAGAAGGCTGAAGCCATCCGCAGAGCGCGTAAGCTCGCGCGCAAGAAGGCTCAGCGCGAAGGCGGCGGTGGCGCCGTCGCTGCCGCAAAGCCGCGCGGACCGCGCCGCTAGCACCACCTCCCGTTTACGAAATTTCTGTCATGGCCGGGCTTGTCCCGGCCATCCACGTTTTGCGACTCAGGAAATCGTGGGATACCCGGCACAAGGCCGGGCATGACGGTTCGGATGGATTGCGGCCTGAACCGCTAGCGGCCCTCGCCGCTCGCCGCCGCTGCGACCTCGACCCGCCGCCCAGCCTTGGCGACCTTGGCAGGACGCAAGCTCTCGAGGAAGCCATACACCTTCTCGAAGGCGCCGCGCTCGTAAAGGTCGTTGTGACCGGCTTGCGGCACGACGACCAGCGTCTTCGGCTCATTCGCTGCGTGATAGACCCTGCGCGCCTGGTCGAGCGGAATAATCGCATCGCGCCCGCCATGGACGATGAAGAGCGGCACGTTCACCTCGCCGATGCGGTCGATGGTACGGTACTGATCGACCATGATCATGCCGAGAGGGAAGCCCTTCCACATGAGCTTGGCGACGTCGACCGCCGAGCTGAACGGCGCCTCGAGCACGAGCGCGTGCACCTCGCGCTGCAGCGAGAGGCGCGTCGCGACGGCGGTGCCGATCGACTTGCCGTAGGCGACGATATCCCCTGGGGCGACGCCCTGCGCGCGCAGGCAATCATAGGCGCTGACCGCGTCGGCCGCGTTGCGTCCCTCGGTCGGACGCCCCTCTGATCCGCCATAGCGGCGATAGTTGAGCATGAACACGCCGTAGCCAGAGGCCGCGATGGTCCTGATCTTGCCGGAACGGTCGGCGACATTGCCGCTATTGCCGGTGAAATAGAGCAGAGTGGGCTTCGTGCCCTGCGCCGGCAGATACCAGGCGATGAGCTTCGTGCCGTCCGCCGCCTTGAACACGATCTCCTCGACGCCGGAAAGCCCAGCCTCCTGCGGCGCTACTCTGGCGCGGTCGGGGATATACATGAAATAGCGATGCAACAGCCGGCCGATCACGATGACCAGCCCAAAAATGCCTGCAAGCGAGAGAAGAAGGTTCAACATGGCTTGGGCAGTACCTTTCAAGTCATTTCGTTAATGATGGCGAAAACAGGCAATCCACTATTCTAATTGTGATGAACACAACTTGAATGACGCATTCAGGAGTGAGCGGTTCATTTCGACGATCCGTGGTTAAAACGACACACAGGCGGCCCGCATCACCACGCCGACCGATTGCTGCTTGAAGTGTTCTTTGTAGGCGGCGACGATAGCGTCGATTTTTCCTTTCACATCCGCATCTTGCGGCACGATGAGCGTGACGTCCTTGGAGGGTTCCTTGACGGTTGCGTGCGTATCGCGGTCGCGCCACTGGCCGACCGCGTCCTCTACGCTAAGCCCGTCGGGAAAGCGTGGACTGATCTCGCTCGCCACGAAATCACTCCATTGCTGCTCGGTTACACCCAACGCGCCTCCGATATTGCGCCCGAACATCAGGTCGATCTCCAGCATCGGCTTTTGCGGATCCCTGCACGCGATCCCTTGAGCCGAAGCCGGAGTGGTTACCGTGAAAAGGGCCAAAGCCCCTGCCCCCAAAAGCCAAAAGCTGCGCATCTTTCAGCGAAAAGCCCAACCTGGTTCAAGCTTATCGCCCGCAAAGAGGCGGGAGGCAATTCTCGCAGATAATGTAACGGGCATGCCGCCCGCAGCGAGAGGTCGCTTTTATAGTGGGAAATTCAGCCGGAGTTTGACGATTCTACGTTACTTGTGAGGCAGTTAACCTTGTCGCAGGGGGCTTAAAGCGACTTGGCGATTTCCTCGGTCATCTTCTTCGCGTCGCCGAGCACCATCATGGTGTTGTCGCGATAGAAGAGCGGATTGTCGATGCCGGCATAGCCCGAGGCGAGCGAGCGCTTGTTGAACAGCACCGTGCCCGCCTTCCACACTTGCAGCACCGGCATGCCGTAGATGGGCGACGAAGGATCGTCCTCGGCCGACGGGTTGGTCACGTCGTTGGCGCCGATCACATAGACGACGTCGGCCTGCGGAAATTCGCTGTTGATGTCCTCGAGCTCGAACACCTCGTCGTACGGGACGTTCGCCTCGGCGAGCAGCACGTTCATGTGGCCCGGCATGCGGCCCGCGACCGGGTGAATGGCGTATTTAACCTCGACGCCCGCCTTCTTGAGCCCATCGGCCATCTCGCGCAGAGCGTGCTGCGCCTGCGCCACCGCCATGCCGTAGCCCGGCACGATGATCACCTTGCCGGCGTTCTTCATCAGGAAGGCGGCATCCTCTGCCGAGCCAAGCTTGACCGGCTTCTGCTCGCCGCCGCCGGCAGGCCCTGCCACCTCGCCACCGAACCCGCCGAGGATCACGCTGATGAAGGAGCGGTTCATGCCCTTGCACATGATGTAGGAGAGGATCGCGCCCGATGACCCGACGAGAGCGCCCGTCACGATCAGCGCGGCATTGCCGAGGGTGAAGCCGATGCCGGCGGCCGCCCATCCCGAATAAGAATTGAGCATCGAGATCACGACCGGCATGTCGGCGCCGCCGATCGGGATGATGATCAGCACGCCGAGCAGGAGCGAGATCAGCGCGATCGCCCAGAAATAGATGTCGCTCTGCTGCTGGCAGAACATGACAATGCAAACGATGAGCGCGAGCGCGAGCCCGATATTGAGAGCATGACGCCCAGGCAGGATGATCGGCTTGCCCGACATGCGGCCCGAGAGCTTCAGGAAGGCGATGATCGAGCCGGTGAAGGTGATGGCGCCTATTGCCGTACCGAGCGACATCTCGATCAGGCTTTGCGTGCGGATGTCACCAGGCGTGCCGATGCCGAATGCCTCCGGCGCATAGAAAGCGGCAGCCGCGACCAGCACCGCAGCAAGGCCGACCAGCGAGTGGAACGCGGCGACGAGCTCAGGCATCGCCGTCATGGGGATGCGCCGCGCGACGAATGCGCCGATTCCGCCGCCGATCGCGATACCGCCCAATATCATCGCCCAGGTCACGGGATCCGACGGCCGCGCCACGGCAAGCGTCGTGGCGACGGCGATCGCCATGCCCGCCATGCCGAGATAATTGCCGCGCCGCGATGTCTCGGGCGACGACAGACCGCGGAGCGCCAGGATAAAGAGGACGCCCGCAGTGAGATAAAGCAGCGCGACGAGATCGTTACTCATGCCCTACCCGTCTCATTTCTTTTTTTTCTGATACATGGAGAGCATGCGCTGAGTGACGAGGAAACCGCCGAAGATGTTGACGCTCGCCATGATGAGCGCGGCAAGGCCCAACAACTTTGCAGTCCAGCCCTGCGCCGAGACGCCGCCGACCGCTTCCACGCTGACGGCAAGAAGCGCACCGACCACGATCACCGAGGAGATGGCGTTGGTGACGCTCATCAGCGGGGTGTGCAAGGCCGGGGTGACGCTCCACACCACGTAATAGCCGACGAAGATCGCCAGCACGAAGATCGAGAAGAACGAGACCAGGCTGTGGCCGCCCTCGTCCTTGGCGAGCGCCTCGGTCGCGGGAAGCGCGACCATCAGAGCGAAGGCCGCGAGGCCGAGAAGGCTCGCCGTCAAGCCACGCATTCTCATCCCTTCCCTCCTTTCGGCTGGCGCCTGGAGGAAGCCCTCTTGGCAGCCGGCTTGCCGTCGCCGTTGGCGGGCTTCGCGGCCGCGGACGCATCGCCGGCTTTGCCGATGCGCTCGGCGATCATCGCATTCACGATGGCGCCATCCTTGGCGATCAACGTTCCCTTGACCAGCTCGTCGTCGAAATTCACGGCAAGGTTCTTCGTGGGCTTGTCGATCAGGGACTCGACGAAGGCCTGGAGATTGCGGGCGTAAAGGCTCGAAGCATTCACCGGCACCGAGCCCGCGAGATTGAGCTTGCCCATGATATGCACACCCTTGTGCTGGACGGTCTCGCCAAGCTTGGCAAGCTCGGCATTGCCGCCGCGTTCGACCGCGAGATCGACGATGATCGAGCCGGGCCGCATGCTCTCGATCATCTCCCTGGTGAGGAGCTTCGGCGCAGGGCGCCCTGGGATCAGCGCCGTGGTGATGATGATGTCCTGGTTCTTGACGTGCTCGGCCACGAGCTCGGCCTGTTTCTTCTTGTAGGCGTCAGACATCTCCTTGGCGTAGCCGCCGGAGGTCTCGGCCTGCTTGAACTCCTCATCCTCGACGGCGATGAACTTGGCACCGAGCGAAGCCACCTGCTCCTTGACCGCGGGGCGCACGTCGGTCGCGGTGACGATGGCGCCGAGCCGCCGCGCCGTGGCGATGGCCTGAAGGCCGGCGACGCCGACGCCCATGACGAACACGCGCGCCGCCGGAACGGTGCCCGCCGCCGTCATCATCATCGGCAGAGCGCGCTCGAAGGCCGCCGCCGCATCCACCACCGCTTTGTAGCCGGCGAGGTTCGACTGCGAGGACAGCACGTCCATCGCCTGGGCGCGGGTAATGCGCGGCATGAGCTCCATCGAGAACAACGAAACGCCAGTCTTGGCGAGAGCATCGAGCCCGCCGGCGTCGGAGAAAGGATCGAGCATGCCGATCAACGCCGCACCCTTCTTCATCGCCTTGACGATGGCAGGGTCCGGCCGGCGCACGGTCAGCACGATATCGGCGTCGCCGACCGCCTCGGCATCGCTCTTGACGATCTTGGCGCCCGCTGCGGCGTAGTCCTCATCGGAAAAATGAGAGCGCAACCCAGCACCGGAGCGGATGGTGACCGAAGCGCCGGCCTTGACAAGCTTCTTGACCGTCTCGGGCGTTATCCCGATGCGCGGCTCGTCCTCTCTCTCGGCGGGCACGCCAATGACAATCATCTTTGCTCCGTCGCCGGCCTGTGCGGAAAGGCAAGGCTAGCGCTCATCAGGCCCAGGTCGAATGAAAACGGAAGTGCCGGGCAAAAAGGCTTGCCGGGCTTTAGGCCACAAAGATGGCGAGAAACGCCATGATGATGACCACGCCGACGATGACGTAGCCGGTCAGCTTGACGAACAGCTTGTAGGTCCGCTCATGCTCGGCGTAATCCATTGCCGGATGGCCTTCGGCGGGATTGAGCTTCATTCTACTCCCCTGTGATATTCGACGCGTTGTTCTCCCGCCCGGCCAATACCACAAAGCAAGCTCCGCCTGCAATCCGGGCCGCAGGGGCATAGAGTGCCAGGAGGTGGGCATTTGACCCAATCTATGCGCCGGGCGATCCGAATTCGCTGACGCTGATTAGTACGCGCGATTTCGGGGCAGGAGACGGGCGGAATTGAGAATAAAGACGAGTTCCGACGTCACGTGAACAAGGGCCGCAAGCACGGGACCCAGCAGCCCAAATGCCGCCAACCCCATACCGACCGTATCGACGGCCAAAGTGCCGGCAAAGTTCTGCCAAATGATGCCGCGTGTGCGCTGGGCGAGCGCGAGCGTCTCGACCAAGCGGGCGAGATCATTGCCGAGCAAAACCACATCCGCGCTTTCTTGCGCCACGTCCGTTCCGGAACCCATGGCGATGCCGACATTGGCTTCGGCAAGCGCAGGGGCGTCGTTAACGCCGTCGCCAACCATGGCAACGACTCGTTTCTGCGCGACGAGCGCCCGCACTCTTCTAAGCTTGTCTTCAGGCAGCAGCTCGGCCTCGATGTCCTCGATTCCGAGCCTTGAGCCGACCGCGTCGGCAACTCGGCAACTATCGCCCGTGAGCAGAATCGTTCTTATCCCCATCCGATGAAGCGCCTTGATGGCACCCTCGGCCTCGCTTCGGATTGTGTCGGCGACAATGATCGAGCCAAGCAGCCTCCGATTGCGGGCGACGAAGATCTCGGCGCCAGCGTCAGCACCGGCGGCTGCCTGCACGGCTATTCCGTTGTCCGCCATCCAGATTTGACTGCCGACGAGAACCATATCGCCATTGACCTCAGCGCTAATGCCGCGGCCGGGCGTGTAGGCAAAGCGCGCGGGTTCGACGATGGCACATTTCTGCGCTCGCGCGCAGGCGACAATGGCCTTGCCTAACGGATGCTCCGAGCGGAGCTCGGCCGCTGCGGCTACAGCGACAACCTCGTCCGTTGTCGCTCCGGCGGCAGGAATGATGCACTGCACTTCCGGTCGGCCAAGTGTCAGCGTTCCTGTCTTGTCGAGGACGACCGTATCGACCCGGCCCAGTATCTCAAGATACGCACCGCCCTTGACGATCGCGCCAAGGCGCGCAGCGCGGCCGATGGCTCCGAGGATGGCAAGCGGGGTGCCCGCGGCGATGCCGCAGGCGCCCGCGACGATGACGACCGAAATCGTTGAGCGCATGTCCCGCGTGATCAGGAAGGTCAGCGCCGCGGCGCCAAGGGCAAAATAGACGAGGTATCCCGCCAAGCGATCGGCGAGGCGTTGGACCGGGGCTCGTGATTTCTCTGCGCGCTCAACCGCCTCTATGATCTTGCCGTAGCTCGTATCGCGGCCGACGCGCTCGGTGCGGACCTCGAGCGCGCCGGATTGATTGATCGAACCCGCGAATACAGGGGCACCGACAGTCTTCTCGACCGGCAACGACTCGCCGGTGATACGCGACTCGTCGACAAAGGAATGACCCGTGAGCACGGTTCCATCGACCGGAATGCGCCCGCCCGGCGCGACCAGAACGGCGTCGCCAAGCGCCAAGTCTTCAGTCGAGACGGAGCGTATTGCGCCCGCGCGGCGAACGGAGACCGCACGCGGCAGGAACTCGAGGAGTTCGTGAATCGCCTTGCGGCCGCGGCCCACAGTCATGCCTTCGAGTACTTCGGCTACAAGGACGAACAAGGTGATCACCAGCGCTGTGAAGAATTCGCCGATGGCCGCAGCCGCAATGATCGCGATCGTCATCGACAGCTCCATAGTCATGCGGCGCTGCACGAGATTGTCGAAGGCTTCTTTGAGGATGGGCCAGCCACCGACCAGAAGGCCGAAGGTCCCGATCACACTGACCGCCGGAAACGGCTCCCACACGCGAAACCATTCAGCGGCGGCGGCCATCGCTACGAGCGCAATCCGAAATGCCTGCCGCCATTCGAAGCGATGATCGTGCTCATGGGCACGGGCTTGATCATGATGGGCCTGACGCTCGGCGGCTTGATGAAGCGTGCTGCTGGTTTGGATTTGCGGACGAGTCACTAGCAATTCTCGCTACTTAAGGTACGTCCGTACGACTTCGATCAGTTCCTCCGTACCATCCCGCCGGCGAGCCTTATCGAGTGCCGGGTCGGCAACGTGCAGGCGGATGTGGTCCTCCAGCACCTCTGCCATCAGGCCATTTATGGCGCCGCGGGCCGAGGCGATGAGTTGCAGAACGTCGGCGCAGCCGATCTCCGTTTCCAGCACGCGCTCGACTGCTTCCACCTGACCGCGGATGCGTCTGACACGAGCAAGGAGCTTGGCTTTCTCTCGGATTGTGTGAGTCATGGATCCCCCACTATCATTATAACGTAGGGGGGTATCCTATATTAAGGGCCATCACGCACAACCGCTTGCTTTCGACTGGCTTACGTCTGACAGCGCGCTAAAATCGCGGCGCTCGTCCTAACCCGGTCGCTCCCTTGGGGCACTCAGCGGACCTTCAGCAGTCTTCTTTATCCCCGCGCTCCAAACTGCACTTAAACTTGGCACCGCTTCGTCCACTTGAAGGGCGCTTCGCGAGGCGTGCGTCGAGGCGGGACGAGGTGCGGCGCCCGCGGGCTTGGCTACGCAAGTCAGGTACTCGGGCGGCATCGGGGCTCCCCCAGGGGCCATTACGAGCCCCTGCCAGGAGCTGGCTGATCGCCCGGCCATAGCCGGCAACGGAAAGCGGGGCCCGATGCTGGATAGACGCCGCGATTGGCGCGCCGGAAGGCGCCCGCCGCGTCCGGCAACGGATGCGGAACCATAGGTTTGCGCTTTTCGGCGCGCCATCCCCCTTCTTGAAGGGGGAGAGCTCTTTGACACGCCCTCGCGCGTTACCGCGGCGAGGCGATGAAGCATGTGCACAGGCGGAGCGGCAAACTCCCCGCTCTCCCCTCCTGCCTTTGCCGAAGCGAAGCCGCAACTTGACTACAGCTGTCTCGACCCTGGACCGCATCGTCGTCGACGGGCTTCGCTTCGGCGAAGGCAGGGTAGGAAGCCCTCTCCCACAAGGGGCGAGGGGATTCGAGCCGTACGGCGAGACGGTTCGCAGGGCGCAGCCCGCCTTGACTTTGGGGCCTTAGCGGCCAATATGGCTAGAACAATTCTAACATGTAAGCGCGCGACGAAAGCGGGCTCTCGCGCGTTAGAAGCATAAGAAACGCAAGGACTTCGTAAGAGCGAGAGATGTTCATCCAGACCGAAGCGACGCCCAACCCTGCCACCCTGAAATTCATTCCGGGGCGGCCGGTGCTCGACCAGGGAACGCTCGAATTCACCGACGCCAACGAGGGCAAGGATTTGCCGCTCGCGGCGCGCCTGTTCGAGATCGAGGGCGTCAAGGGCGTGTTCTTCGGGCCCGACTTCATCAGCGTCACCAAGGGCGACGGCGAGTGGCAGCATCTGAAGCCCGCCATCCTCGGCGCCATCATGGAGCATTACGTCTCGGGCGAAGCCGTCACCACGGGCGAGCCTTCGGGGTCCGAGAGTTCCTCGGGCGAGTTCTTCGCGCCGGAGGACGAGGAGACGGTCAACACCATCAAGGAGCTGCTGGAGACGCGCGTCAGGCCCGCCGTGGCTCAGGACGGCGGCGACATCACCTTCCAGGGCTATCGCGAGGGCGTCGTCTATCTTCACATGCGCGGCGCCTGCTCGGGCTGCCCCTCCTCCACGGCCACCCTCCGCCACGGCATCGAGAATCTGCTCAGGCACTTCATCCCCGAGGTGCAAGAGGTGCGGCCGGTTTGAGCGGCAAGATCGCAGAGGCCTGCCTCGATCAGCTCTTCCACACCGCGCGCACGCATAATGTCTGGCTCGATAAGGACGTGCCCGACGCACTGCTGCACGAGCTTGTCGATCTCTTGAAGCTCGGACCGACGAGCGCCAATTCGAGCCCGGCGCGGGTCCTGTTCGTCAAGTCGCGCGCGGCCAAGGAGCGGCTGAAGCCGCATCTCTCGGAAGGCAATCGCGACAAGACGATGAAGGCTCCGGTCTGCGCCATCATCGGCTACGACCTCACGTTCCATCATCATCTGCCCAAGCTCTTTCCCCATACCAATGTGCGCAGCTGGTTCGAGGGGAAGGACGCGAAGATCTTCGAGACCGCGTTCCGGAACGGCACCCTGCAAGGCGCCTATCTCATCATGGCGGCGCGGGCGCTCGGGCTCGATTGCGGGCCGATGTCGGGCTTCGACAATGAAGGCGTCGATCGCGAGTTCTTCTCAGGCACCAGCATCAGGTCCAACTTCCTGTGCAGTCTCGGCTATGGCGACGCAAGCAAGCTGTTCCCGCGCTCGCCGCGCTTCGATTTCGACGAGCTGGCGCGGATCGTTTAACTTCGTATGAGCACGATCTTGGCGGAAAACCGGTTCGTAACTTCCGGGTCATGCTTTAAGAAGCGCCGATGAACATCCTCGCCCTCGACACGAGCATGGGCGCCTGCTCGGACGCCGTGCTCAGCACCGACGGAACGGCGATGAGCCTCCATGTGCGCGAGGCGCTGATGGCGCGCGGCCATGCCGAGGCGCTGATGCCGATGGTGCAGGAGGTGCTGGCAAAGGCAGGGATCTCCGCGCGCGAGCTCGACCTCATCGCGGCGACGGTCGGGCCCGGCAGCTTCACCGGCGTCCGCATCGCCATCGCCGCTGCGCGCGGGCTCGCGCTCGCCACTGGCGCCAAGCTCTACGGCACCGACAGTCTCACCGTCATGGCACGCGGCGCCCTCACGCGCGGCCTCCCGCCCGACGGGCCCTTCGCCGTCGCGGTCGATGCGCGGCGGGGCATGATCTATCTCGGGATTTATGATGAAACGGGGAAGCTCCGCGACGGACCGCTTTTGATCGCTCCCGATGACGCGGCAGGACGCCTTCCACCCGACCTGAACCTCGCGGTCGGGAGCGGCGGCGCGCTCCTCGCCGAGGCGTGTGCCCGGCAGGGACGGAGAATCCGAGCTGACCTGCCCGATCTTGAGCCGAGCGCCGCCTCGCTCGCGGAGATCGCGCTCGAGGTACGGGACACTGTAACAACTCTGCGTCCACTTTATCTCCGACCGCCCGACGCACGACCGCAAGCGCCAAGCGTGGCGAGGCGCTGATGCTCGAAATCGTCGTCCATCGCGCCACGCCGCCCGAGGCTCGCGTCATGGCCCTGCTGCATGCGAGCTCCTTTGCCAAGCCATGGGACGAAGCCGCCATGGCGCAGTTTATTGCCGCTCCCGATGCGGTCTGTCTCATCGCCACGGCTGTCGATAGTTCCGGCGGTTTTCCGTCGGGCGTCCTCATCGCGCGGCGCGCCTCCGACGAAGCCGAGCTGTTGACGCTTGGAGTGGCGCCCCATTGCCGCGGTGCAGGACTTGGCAAAGCGCTGCTCAAGGGGGCCATCGCCATGCTGCGCGACGCCGGCGCGAAACAGCTCTTCCTCGAAGTCGCGGACGGCAACACGGCGGCGCTTGGGCTCTACCGATCTTTGGGAGCGAAGCCCGTCGGCAGACGCTCCCGCTATTACGAGAATGGGACCGATGCGGCCATCTTCAGCCTTGCCCTTTCCCCATCTGCCACCGATGATGTGTCCTCTCAGCGAGAGGCTTAAGCGCGATCCATGGCCAAGACCGCGACGAGAGAAAGCCGGCTCGAGCGGCTCTGCGCCGAGAGGGGCATGCGTATGACGGGACAGCGGCGCATCATCGCGAGCGTTCTGTCTGACGCCGAAGACCATCCCGACGTCGAGGAGGTCTACCGCCGGGCGAGCGCGCAAGACCCACGCATCTCGCTATCGACCGTCTACCGCACGGTGCGTCTGTTCGAGAACAACGGCATCCTCGAGCGTCACGAGTTCGGCGACGCACGACGCGCGCGCTACGAGCCCGCGGGGCACGGTCATCATGATCATCTGATCAATGTGAAGACCGGCGAGGTCATCGAGTTCCGCAACGAGCAGATCGAGAAGCTGCAGGAGAGCGTGGCGCGGGAGCTCGGCTTCCGCCTGATCGGCCATCGGCTCGAGCTATTCGGAACACCGATCAAGACCGGAAAATAAAGACTTGCCGCCCCGCCGTTTGACTCTTCCTCCCACAAGCGACAACGTGGAGGAGCGTCAAACAAAAGATAAGGGGGATGGCGTGATGGGAACGCGCATCATCTTTGCGGCGTTGGCCGCGATGCTCAGCACTTCCGCTCTGGCAGAGCATGCAATCGAGGCCGACGAGCCGATCTACCAGCCGGTCGGCGTGCGCGAGGTTTGCTCGACCATGGACTGGGGCGTCGGCGAGATCCGCTCCGATTGCCGCTATGAGGCTCTTGCTCCGGAGAAGGCCAATCCGGCGCTAAAGGGCATCTGCACCACCTATTATGGGCGCAGGACCTGCTACTGAGCCGTTGCCCTAGCAAGCCCCTCAACCTCGATCGGCGATAGAGCGATGAGAAGCGTGCGTGCGTTCTTCGTGCTGGCGGCGTTCTTCGCCTTCACCGTGCCGTTGATGCCGCTTCAGCTCCTCTTTCTCAGGACGGGCTCGCGCTTCGCCCGCACCTTCCCGCATTGGTATCATCGCCAGGTCTGCCGAATCGTCGGTATCCGCCTCAGTGTCGACGGCGAGGTTGCGCGCGATGAAGGCGTGCTGATCATCTCCAACCACGTCTCTTGGCTCGACATCACCGTGCTGTCGGCGGTGGCGCCGGTCTCATTCGTGGCGAAGCAGGAGGTGGCGTCCTGGCCGTTCGTGAGCTGGCTTGCCAAGCTCCAACGCTCGGTGTTCGTCGACCGCACGCGGCGGAACGAGGTGGGCGACAAGGCAAACGAGATCCTCGACCGGCTCGAGGCGGGCGATCACGTCGTCCTGTTCGCCGAAGGCACCTCGAGCGACGGCAACACGGTCGTGCCGTTCAAGACGGCGCTGTTTGCCGCAGCGAAACCTGTTGGCGGGCGCGCCATGGGCGACAAGGTCATGGCCCAGACTCTCGCGCTCACCTACACCAAGCTGTATGGATTGCCGCTCTGCCGGCGTGGCCGTCCGGTGGTCGCGTGGTACGGCGACATGGACATGGCGAGCCATGCCTGGAAGCTGCTCGGGCTCGGTCCGCTCGACGTTAATATCCGCATCGGGCCGCCCGTGCCGCTCGACGAGTTTCCCGACCGCAAGGCGCTTGCACGCTATGCAGAAGAGAGAGTCCGCAAGGACGTCGTCGAACTCTTGCGCGGACGGCCCGTTGCCAGTGCCAGCGTTTAGATCGCGCGGCGCAGCCTAATCGCATCCATCATCGAAGCGGGCGCGAAGTTTCCGTTCGGCAATTGGCGAATGAGGCCGGCTTTGTTGATGCTGATGAGCGCGGCATGCACGCTCCGCTCGGCGACCTCGCCGTCGTCGAAATAACCCTCCTGCACCGCGAGGAAGCGCAAATCGTCGCGCGACATCGCGCCCTGCTCGTTCAGCCTGCGCACGAGGAAATCGGCGAGCGGCTGCTGCGGCTGGGGCTGCTGGACGACCGGCTCAGGCTGCGGCTGCTGGATGTGCGGGTCGGGCTGGACGTGCTGAACGTGGTGCTGCGCCCGGCTGTGCATATAGGGCTGAGACGGGCTCTGGGCGCGCATCTGAGCGTTGGGTTGAGGCTGAACCGGTGCGTGCTGATGCGGCAGCGGCGAATGGACGTGGGTGCGCGGCGGCGGTGGCGCCTTGGGCGCCGGAGCCGGCGCCGGCGTCACGGGCATGTTGGCGAGCCGCCTCTCTTCGACCTCAAGCAGCCGGCTCACGGCCTCGAACTCGGCCTTGAGGTCCACGATGGTGTTTTCGTGCTCGGTGCGAAGTTGCTCGACGAGGCTCTCGAATTGCGCCTCGGCAGAATTGATCTGCTCCTCTAGCAGATTGGCACGGTCTTGCAGGTCGTTTCGGATATCACGCATTGCTTGCCCCTCGTGTTCATGGCTTTTCGACTAACAACCGAGCGGGCTAGCAGGTTCACGCAAGACCATTGATGCCTGCCGGCCGCCGCGCTCGGCAAGTGTTCGGATTCCTGGGCCCGGCAAAGCCCCGGCCGGACACCAGTGGCCGGATATTAGCCAATGGCGTAGCCCCTGTCTCGGTCTTGCCGATTCGGGCAGAAATCCCAAACATTTGCGATCCCCACTCTGGCGAAATTCAGGACGCCTGCGATCGTCTTGAAAGACACTGCCAAGACCTCGCCTGAACAAAAAAAATGAAATCGGCGAGACGTGAGGCATCATCTTGGCGAATGGAGGCTGGCGCCGCCGTCGCCCGTGCGCTTTCCTCGCTTTCTGGAAACTCTTGGCTTCGCCGTCTCGGGGAGAAAGGCCGCGAGGAGGCCGATGGCCGGGAGGAAGGCACAGATGTGGTAGACAAAATCGATGCTGGTCACATCGGCGAGCCAGCCGAGGAGCGCGGCGCCGATACCGGCGATGCCGAAAGCGAGCCCGAAAAACAGGCCAGCGACCATCCCCACTCGGCCCGGGATCAGGCCCTGCGCGTAGACGAGGATCGAGGGGAAGGCCGAGGCGAGAATGAGCCCGATGAAGACGGTCAAGATCGCGGTGCCGGTGAGCCCGACATAAGGCAGCGCGAGGGTGAACGGCAGCACGCCGAGGATCGACCACCAGATCACGCGGCGCGCGCCGATCCTGTCGGCGATCGGGCCGCCGATCACTGTTCCAGCCGCGACCGCGCTCAAGAAGATGAAGAGATGAAGCTGCGCCTGCTGCACCGAAATCCCATAGGTGTGGATCAAATAGAAGATGAAGAAGCTCGTAATGCTGACCAGATAGAAGTGCTTGGAGAAAGTCAGAGCCATCAAAATAGCGATCGAGCGACCCACCTTCCCGTGAGTAGCCTCAACGATCGCCTCGCGTTCGGTGGGATGGGCCGTGCGCTTCAGCTTGAGAGTTCGGCCATACCAGGCGCCGATGCCGGCCAAGAGCACGATCGCCACCAGCGCTGCGACCGAAAACCAGGCGATGGTGCGCTGTCCGTAGGGTAGAACGATGAAGGCGGCGAACAGGGGACCGAGTGCAGTGCCGAAATTGCCGCCGACCTGAAACACCGATTGCGCCATGCCATGACGGCCACCCGAAGCGAGCCGGGTCACGCGCGAAGATTCGGGATGGAACACCGAGGAGCCCATGCCGATCAGAGCGGCCGCGGCGAGGACGGCTGCGTAATCAGTCGCAAAGGCGATGAGGAGCAGCCCCATCAGCGAAGAGCTCATGCCAAGGACGAGCGAGTACGGCGTTGGGTAGCGATCGGTGACATAGCCGACCAGCGGCTGCAGGACCGAGGCAGTCGCCTGGAAGGTGAAGGTGATGAGACCGATCTGGCCGAAATCGAGCGAAAGGCCCTCCTTCAGCATCGGGTAAATGGCCATGATCAGCGACTGAATCACGTCGTTCAGCATGTGGCAGACGCTGATCGCGACCAGCACGGCGACGGCAGTTCCTTGCGCTGCGCTCGCGACCGCTGTCGTGCTACGTGGCTGGACGTTCATGGCTTTCGAGGCGCAAGGGTTGTCTGGCCGGCGAGAATTGGGGTCAACCCACCCTCAAGGGCAAGAGGTGATTTTCCGGTTGGCGCGGTCTTTCGCCACGGGATCCGTCCTCACCGGGCCATGCCCGTGATGAACACGAAGCCCGAGTAGCCGCTCCTGATTTCGCGCTCGACGATGCCGACGAGTTCGGTCTTCACAATGTCGGCATGGCGCGCAAAGGTCTCCTCGATCGCGTCGGCCGAGAGGTGCAGAACCGGAAAGGGCCGGTCGGCGACGACATATCCCGCCGAGCGCACGAGGAAGGCGCCTGCCAGCAGGCCTCCGGGTTTCACGCAGCGCGCGTAAGCGGCGCACGCCGTCTCGAACTCATCGCTGCTCTCGGTGATCGAACTCGGCGCAGAAAAACATCGTTGCTGCGTCCCATCTGCGTTCAGGGAGATCGAAGACGGAGCCGCGGGTGATCGTGCATTTTTCCCGCAGCAAGGGGATCGGATCTTCGGGAAGGCGAAACTCCGGCGCATAGGCTTCGCGCGTGACCCGCCAGAAATGCCGCCACTGCGACCGCGTGTCCCGGCGCCTGAGCTCAGCCTCGAGCCACGCGACGTTGCTCTCGGCATATTCCCAAGCGGTGAGGCTGCGGGCCCGAGGCAAAGTGCAAAACAGAGGAAAGAGATTGGGGCCGGTGCCGACATCGACCACGTCGAGCTCGGCTCCGAGAGGGGGCGCCGATTTCATCGCAGCGACCGCCAGGCGGATGACGCAATCGTCGTCGGGATGAGGATCCCCGTAATAATGCTGGAAATAGGCCTCGGAATCGAACTCCGCCCAGCGATAGTCAGCATTGCGCGACGGCGGGCGTGCTTCCTTATCCGGTGTTGGCCTCTCGGTCGACAAAAGCGGGCTTCCCGCGAAGGCGTCATACTTGGCTTCGCGACCTTCCCTGGCAAATCGGGAGGGCTCGTGTCTAGCCGTTTATGGCGGCGCGATACTGCGAGGGTCCGGAAGCGGCGCGCCGGGGGCGGAAGTTCTTCAGGAAATTCACCATCTCTTCGGCGCTGAGAGGCCGCGAGAAATAGAACCCCTGCAATTCCGTGCAACCGAATTGCTCCATCATGTCGGCTTCGAACTCGGTCTCGACACCTTCGGCGACGATGCTCATGCCCAAGGCGCGGCCGAGGGCGACAACGGATTTGATGATAGTCCGCGTGGTGTCGATCTCGGAGATCTTGCCGACGAAGGTGCGGTCGATCTTGATCTTATCGAACCGGAACGTGCAGAGGTAAGAAAGGCTCGAATAGCCGGTCCCGAAATCGTCGAGCGCCGTCTTGAATCCCATGGCGCGGATCGCGTCGAGTATCGCGGTGACGCGGTCGGTCGCCTCCAACATCACGTTCTCGGTGATCTCGAGGACAAAGCGGCGGGGATCGGCGTCGTGCTTGAAGATAAGTTTGCGCAGCGTCCCCGCGAGATCGACGTGACGAATTTGCACCGGCGATAGGTTGACTGCGACTTCCAGCGTGGGCCATTTCTTTGCATCCGTCATCGCGCAATCGAGCACCCATTCGCCGAGGCTCGGCAGCAGGCCGGCGTTTTCCGCGATGGGAATGAATTCGGCCGGCGACATCTCGCCATAGATCGGATGCTCCCAGCGCAGCAGCGCCTCGACGCCCATCACCTCGCCCGTCTGGCAGGAGACGATCGGCTGGTAGTGAAGGTCGAGTTCATCGTCTTCGAGAGCATGGCGGAGCGCCACTTCGATCGAGCGCCGGTGCTCGACCTGCTCGGCCATCTCGGCGCAGAACAGAACCGCGCGATCGCGACCCTGGTTCTTCGCCTCATAGAGCGCGATGTCGGCGTGGCGCATCAGCTCGTCTGCCGTCATGCCGTTCTCGGGGGCGATGGCGAGGCCGATCGAAGCGGTCACGCGAATATTCTGCCCTTTGACGCTGAACGGCGATTCAAACGCGTGCGCGATGCGCTTGGCGAGCGTCGCCGCGGCTTCGTGCCCCGCCGGAGCGCACAGAATGGCAAACTCGTCGCCGCCGAAGCGCGAGAGAAAATCGTGCGGCCTCAGCCGCCCGACGAGACGCTGGGCGACCGCGGCGATCAATTGGTCGCCTGCTTCGTGGCCGAGCGTGTCGTTGATGTCCTTGAAGCGGTCGATGTCGATATAGGCGGCGACCGCGCGCTGACCGTTCCGCTTCACCAGCGGGCTGTTGAGAAAGGCCTCGATCTTTTCGACCATATGCACGCGGTTCGGCAATCCGGACAACGCATCGTGCTTGGCTTCGTGCCGGGCCTGAGATTCGCTGCGGGCAAGGGCCGTCGAAGCGCGCTTGAGGCGGTTGAACATGGTCTTAGACAAGAACCAGGCCGCCAGCACGCCGAAGGCCACGAGCGGGAGGATGATGGTGAGAAGAGCAGCGCCCGGCTTGCGATTTATCCAGCTCAGATAGCCAAGCAGGTTCCCATCATCGCCGACGAAGGGCTCCGAGATGAATCCCTCGGTCTTGACCGGCTCAGAACCGAGTTGGAGATCGCGCAAGAGCAAAGACTGGCCGATCTCCGAGATGAATTCGTCGTCGATATAGGTAATGCTGAGGAGAAGGTTGGGCGTCCCTTTGAGCAGACTCATATCGATGTTGGGCACAATGGTCATGCCGGCGACGACGGCGGGCCGTCCGTTGACCAACACGATATGCCCCGCCCAGCGCGCGACGTGAATCCCCTCCAGGACTTTGTAGTGGATCTTCAACTCGCTGAACATGTCGGGACGCGGCTTCAATTGCGAGTGGTCGTCGTTCCTTATCTCGGCAATCAGCGGGGCGAGCTCCGGGCGACGGCTCTCGAACGCCGAGCGGTCGAGCCGCTTCCCACCGGCAAAGGCATAAAGCGGACGATCCTTCGCATTCAGGATATAGACTTCGTCGTGGCCATAGGTCTCGGTGAGGAAGATGCCGAAATTGGCGTCGGTGAATTCGTAATCGATGGACTGGTCCGTGATCTTGACCACGGGATCGTCCCACCACGCGACGCTCTTCTGCTCGTTCAGGGCGCGCGCAATGCTCTGGTTCAGAGCATTGGCGAGAACGGTGCGCTCGCTGTCGGTCGCTGCCTTGTTGGCCGACCATCCGGCATAGGCAATGATGGCCAGCAGCAGCAGGCCGAAGAATGCAATTGCGACGCCGATCAACGTGATCAAGCGACTGAGGTCTCCGCTGATGTGGTCGGTCCGTTCGTTATGTGGCACCAGTGCACCGCAACATTTATGTGAAACGCAGCGACCTCATTAGCCGGCTGAGCGTTAAGCTCACGTATTCCCAACGCAGAAAAGTTCGCGATATCAGTTTTTTCGGCTTAGACCCCGGCAAGATTCGAGTGAATGTTTCATTTTGATACCGCCTAGACCATCAGTGTGCGGATTCGCCTTGTCCGCGCACAAACGAATTGCACTTGCCACATTTACGCATTATTAACTAAGTGCTCCTGGGGAGGCCCCGGGTGGATGCGCGGCGGCAACTCGATACTGGTCAGGATTTCGAGCTTATCATGGCGGCAAATCTCGTTATCCGTTCGCGGGCCGATAGCCCCGAATTGAAGAAGGCCGCTGCCTCGATCGAGCATGCAGCCTGGAGCAATCTCGGTTTTCTTAACTACACGCGCTCTCACTACGACCACTATGCCGGCCTTCTCGGTGCCTATCCGGAGTATCAGCTCTGCCTTGTCGACGAGGATACCGGCTACCCTGTCGCTGTCGCCAACAGCGTCCCAATAGCTTGCTCAGGGCTCGCGGACCTGCCGCCCGAAGGCTGGGATTGGGTGGTCGAAACCGCCGCTCGCAGCCAAAATGGCCGCACCAACATGCTCGCCGCTCTCGCCGTATCCGTGCCGGCCATTCATCGGTCGAAGGGCTACGCGAGGAGGATGATCCGCTCGCTCCTCGAACTTTCCGCGCGCAAGAAGCTCGATGGCGTGGTTGTGCCGGTGCGCCCGTCGGCCAAGGTCAGGCATCCTTGGGTCCCCCTCAGCGAGTACGTCACCTGGACCGATCCCAGCGGACGCATTTACGACCCCTGGCTTCGCAGCCACCTTGCGAGCGGAGGAAAGATCGTCGGCCTCGCCGAGCGCTCGATGGTGGTGCATGAGCCGCTGCCCTTCTGGGAGACGTGGTCCAAGCAGCAATTCGCGGCCTCGGGCGACTATGCCCTTGATGGCGCGATTGCGCCGATCAAGATCGACGTCGATCGCGGCACCGGCACCTACGAAGAGCCCAATGTCTGGGTGGCCTACGCCGCCTGATCGGGCCTCGCCCAGGAGCAATTCCTTACTGTTGCTACCTGCGGCAGATGACCGCACGGGGAAGAGTCTCTAGCATCAGCAAATCTCGCATGGACTTGGCCCCAATGCATTTCGCTTTGGTCGCAAGGCTCGTCATCCTGCTTTTCGTCGCCAACGGCGCCCCTTTGCTTGCGAAGCTGATGTTAGGGACCCGTTTCAACCGCGCGATCGACGGGGGCAGGGCCTTCCCCGACGGCCGCCCATGGTTCGGACCGGCCAAGACCATTCGTGGAGTCGCAGTTGCGCTCCTCGCCACCTCGTTAGCAGCACCGTTGTTGCGGCTTGAATGGCAGGTGGGCGCCATTATCGCTGTGGGAGCCATTGCCGGCGATCTCTTTTCCAGCTTCATCAAGAGGCGGCTGGGACTTGCCTCCAGCGCCATGGTGCTGGGACTTGATCAGATTCCCGAGTCGCTGTTCCCGTTGCTTGCGGGCCGCCTCCTCCTCCCGGTCGGATGGCTCGACGTGCTTGTCGGCGTGACGGTCTTCTCCTTGGGGCACCTGGCTGTTTCGTATGTGCTGTCTCGCTCCCAGAGGCACGTCACGCCGCGCTGACCATTACTACCCGGCTAGCGCTTCACCTCGAGCCGATGCAGGGTAATCTCGGGCGGACAATTGAAGCGCACAGGGACCACGGATGAGCCGGCGCCGACCGAGGTGTAGCCGATCATGCCGTGATATTTCCATGCGCCGGCGCCCATGTAGCGCGGCAAGACAGAATTGAGCGTGAGGGGGAATCCGCCGGGTAGGCATATCTGGCCGCCGTGGGTATGGCCGCTCAGGAGGAGATCGAAATCTGCGTGTGCCGCCTGCCGGTAGATCTCCGGCGTGTGCGAAATGAGGATCGAGAACGCGCCGGGCGGAATGTCGGCCGCCGCCTTCTCCAAATTATCCATCTGGTAGAAATGCGCATCGTCGATGCCGGCAATATGGATGCGCTCTTGGCCGCGCTCGATGATGGCGCTCTCGTTGAGCAGCATTCGTATCCCCATCGCCTCCAATTCCGGCACCATGCAAATGGTGTCGTGATTGCCGAGAACGGCGTAGACATCGCCGCGTAGAGCCGCGCGTACCCGCTCAACGCCCGACAAGGCCGCCTCGTACGGACCCCAGGTCTTGGCGCGATAATCGCCCGTGAGCACGCAGAGGTCGTAATTGAGCTCTTTGAGCAGGGCGACGACGCGCGCCATCGCGACCTCGCTCATCTCGATATGGAGATCGCTGAGCTGGAGGATGGTGACGCCGTCGAAAGACTTCGGCAGGCGCGGCAAGGCGATGCGATTCTCCCGCAGCTCGACCTTTGCGGCGTTGTCGAGCCCGCGCCAATAGAGACCTGTCGCCATGAGCACCGAGCGGATCACCGCATGCGAGAACGGGAGGTTCTCGATGTGAAAGAAATTGATGCCCTGGCCGAAGACCTGAGCCTCATGGTCCTTCTCGATGCCAAGCCGCGCCTTGGCATGGCGCCAGCCGAGGCGCTTTTCCAGCAAGGCGAGAGTCTCGTCGGTGTCCTTCACTTCGGGGTCAGGAGCACATAAGCGGCGAAACGCCGCATCCGCTCGCGCCGCTGGCGCGAGGCAAGGACGCTCGCGACCTTCACCCAAAACCGAAGCCCCAACGGCAGAGGGATGGGACGCCCCAGCCGATCGGCCTCCTCGGAAATGTAGCGCACCTCGCTCGCTTGCCAGCCGCGCTCGGCGAAGAAAGCAAACCAATCCTTGGGAGTGAACTGGAACGGGGCGTTGCGCATGAATTTGCGCGAATCTTGGCGCCGAACTTGAGCGCCTCGGGCGAGAAATAGTCCGTGATCCAGAAGCGAACCTTGGCGACGTCGCGCAGATCGTCGGCAAGGGCTCCGACATCGGCCTCCGTCAGGTATGGCGTGACGCCTTCGGTCAGCACCAGGATCTTTCCCGCTTCGGCGTTCACCCCAACAAGGAAGGCGTTGCGCGCAGCACGATCGGTCAAATCGAGGGCAAGACGCTCGAGACGGCAGCGCGGCGCTTCCTCGGCGAGGCTCATTGCTTTCAGATCGATCACGTGAGGATAGTCGACCTCGATCCACCGGAGCGAGCCCGGCAGGTCGAGGCGATAGGGCCTGGTGTCGAGACCGGCGCCAAGATTGAGAATCGTGTCGACGCCATCTTTGATGGCCTGCTCGATGAAGCCGTCGATGATCACCGTTCGGATCGCCACAGACCAGGCGCCGACGAAGGTTCGGGGAACGGTCGCGAGGATGTTCCGGCCGTGGTCGCCGGCGAGCTTGGCGGCAAGTGGGTCGCGAAATAGAGGCTTCTCGCGCTCGGTCTCGGCGGCGCGGAATCCCGCCACGAGGAAAGCGGTATCCGACACGTTCTGAATTACCTGGGTCATGCGAGCTCTTGTCGGTTCAAATTCGGACATTCAGGGGTGTCAATTAAAGAGGGCTGCAAGAGGGGAACCTCGATGCGCAGTCTGATCGTCGTCATTATGCCTCATCTCGACTCGAGCGTTCGCGTTCGACTGCACGATAGAAGCCGACTGCAAGCCCGGCTTCACCTGCGTAGATGGTGAATGCCTTAGCCATCCGGCTTCGGGTGACGCCGAGGACAATGTCCCCTCGAAGCGAGCGACTGGGGCGAAAACCTGCGACGACGACAGTGATTGCAGCCAAGGTTCCCGTTGCATCAAGGGCTCGGGTCTACAGGGTATCTGCCTAGGCCATTGAGCCGCATATGCTCAAGAGCCTGATTGCGCATTTTTTTTTGGCGGAGGGGAAGGGATTCGAACCCTTGAGACGGTTGCCCGCCTACACACTTTCCAGGCGTGCGCCTTCGACCACTCGGCCACCCCTCCTTGAAAAAGTGCCGCACTATAGCGAAGCGACCTTGCCGTTCAAGCAAGCCTTGGGCCTAGGCTCACGCAAAGCTGAAGCAACCTCGGTTTGAACGCGAGCCGACGATGGATTATGTAAGGGCAAGATACCTCCAATCGGTCATGATCTGAGACATGCTTCTTCTGCTACGCATTATCGGCGTCTGGCTTCTCTTGGTCGCCATGGTCGCCGCTGTGGTCGATGCCACCAAGAGCCTCGCGGGCGGCGGCACGTGGGTCGTAACCCCCATGGGCGAACAATGGAAGGCGCTCAACGCTCCAAGCCTCGACGCGGCCAAGGCCTGGGTCGTGAGCCATGCCGGTCCCGTCGTGTGGGATCCGGTGATCGCGACCATCCTCAACGCTCCGACGTGGGTCGTGTTCGGCATTCTCGGCGTCCTGCTCTATTGGCTCGGGCAGAAGCGGAAGCCGGTCGAGGTGTTCATCAATTAGGGGGATTCACGGGGGAGTTCGGTCGGGGGAAACCAACCGCTAGAAACGGGAGATCCCATGTTCACGCTGAAGCGCAAACCCGCGACCCTCCCCACCCCCGAGCAGGCCCTGCCCGGTCGCGCCAATCCCATCCCCACCGCCTCCTCGCATTACGTAAGCGGGGCCGCGCTCAAAGGTCCTTACCCCCAAGGCGCGATGAAGGCGATGTTCGGGCTCGGCTGCTTCTGGGGCGCGGAGCGGAAGTTCTGGGAGATCCCCGGCGTCTATGTGACCGCCGTCGGCTATGCCGGCGGCCTCACGCCCAATCCCACCTATGAGGAGGTGTGCAGCGGCAAGACCGGGCACACCGAGGCCGTGCTCGTTGTCTATAACCCGGCGAAGGTCAGCTACCAGCAGTTGCTCAAGACCTTCTTCGAGTCGCACGACCCGACGCAGGGCATGCGCCAGGGCAACGACGTCGGCACGCAGTATCGCTCCGGCATCTACTACTTCACCGAGGAGCAGCGTAGTGCCGCTGAGGCGGCGAAGGCGGCTTACGAGAAGGCGCTGAAGGCGCGTGGCCTCGGGCCGATCACCACGGAGATCCTGCCGGCGCCCGAGTTCTACTTCGCCGAGGACTATCACCAGCAATATCTCGCCAAGAACCCGCACGGCTATTGCGGGCTCGGCGGGACCGGCGTCACCTGCCAGATCGGCACCGGCGTCGAGGCGTAAGCCTTAGCTTCTGATGAAGCCGACGATGTCCTTGGTCTTGGCGAGGATCGGGTCGGCGATGGCGTGAGCGCGGTGGGCGCCGTCGGCCAGGATGCGGTCGATCTCGACCGGGTCTGCCATCAGGCGCCGCATCTCGTCTCCGATCGGCGTGAGCTTCGCGGTGGCAAGCTCGGCGAGCGCCTCCTTGAACTTCGAGAAGGGGGCGTTGCCGAAATCGCGCAGCACCGCCTCCTTCGACGTCTCGGCAAGTCCGGCGAAGATGCCAACGAGATTGTCGGCCTCCGGCCGCGGCTCGAGTCCCTTCACCTCCGACGGCAATGGCTCGGGATCGGTCTTCGCCTTCCGGATCTTCTTGGCGATGGCGTCGGCGTCGTCGGTCAAATTGATGCGCGTCATGTCGGATTCGTCCGACTTCGACATCTTGCGCGTGCCGTCGCGCAAGTTCATCACGCGCGTGGCAGGGCCGGTGATGAGCGGCTCGGGCAGCGGGAAGAAGCCGCCTTCATAGCCTTCGCGCGCGATGGTCTTGGCGAAGTCGTTGTTGAATTTCTGCGCGATGTCGCGGGCAAGCTCGAGATGCTGCTTCTGGTCCTCCCCGACCGGCACGTGGGTGGCGTGGTAAAGCAGAATGTCTGCCGCCATCAGGTTCGGGTAGACGAAGAGCCCGGCCGAAGCATTCTCGCGGTCCTTGCCCGCCTTCTCCTTGAACTGCGTCATGCGATTCAGCCAGGCGATCCGCGCCACGCAATTAAAGATCCAGGCGAGCTCGGCGTGGCCCGATACCTGGCTCTGATTGAACACGATATGGCGCTCGGGATCGATGCCGGAGGCGATGAAGGCCGCCGTTACCTCGCGCGTGTTGCGGGCGAGCTCGTCGGGGTCCTGGAACACGGTGATGGCGTGGAGGTCGACCACGCAATAGAGGCAGTCATGATCAGCCTGCAGCGCCACGAAGCGCGTGATGGCGCCGAGATAGTTGCCGAGATGGAGATTGCCAGTCGGCTGCACGCCCGAGAAGACGCGGGTCTTGGTCTTGGTTTTTTGCATCGGCTTGGCCCTTCAGTCCCCGCGGGTTATGGCGTGGCTGCGTGGCAGGCGCAAGCTTTCGCAAAAAAGAGGGGCGACGCCGCCTTGCGAAGGGGGACGGCGTCGCTGATCTCAAGCCGCTTCGGTTGCCTCCTTCGGATCGTCGCGCACGATGACGGTGTTGAGAACCGGGAAAAATCTGGTCGCCTGGCATTCCAACGCGCCTAGCGTGCTCGCGGATCGATACGGGATCTCGCGCCTGGTAGATGCACACCGTGCCGATGCGGCCGTCTGGTTCCTTGATCACGTAGCTTCTGATCCAGCGCACGCGGTCCGACATCTCGTCGTTGCCGATCTTGGCCGATTTGGCGCCCGCCGCTTCGAGCTCCTGCAAATTCGCCCAGGCACTTGGGCGGCGTATCACATAGAGGTCCATCACTCTCTCCTTGTTTGGGGTCACGTCCATCCATCGCATCATGGCGGGTTTGGTTGCAAATGATCGAGTGTCCGCAGTGATTGATCGGGCGTTCGGATCTTCTATTCGCCCGCGCCAACGACTTGGCGCAGGCCTCCGCCGCAAGCATGCTCCATCGCGCGGATCTGATCGGCGATCGAGACCGTGCGCTCAGCCATGGCAAGATGCAATCGCTCGACCATGCGGCCTTCGACCACGATCACGCCCATCCCCTTGTTCTCGGGCTTACCGAAGGCGGCGATGATCTTGCGCGACCACTCGACCTCTTCCTCGGTGGGCGAGAAGATCTCGTTGCAGCGGCCGACTTGGCTTGGATGGATCAGCGTCTTGCCGTCCATGCCGAGCGTGCGTCCGCGCTCGCATTCCTCGCGCAGGCCGATGTCGTCCCTGAAGTCGTTATAGACGCCGTCGAGAATGTCGAGCCGGTAGGCGCGCGCGGCGACCAGCGTCATGGCGAGCCACGGGATGACCGCAACACGATCATGAAGTGCGCGCGCGCGCAATTCCTTGAGAAGATCGTTGGTGCCCATCACCAAGCAGCACAGCCGATTCTCGGCGTAGACCGCCGTCGCGGCGATGGTGCGCGCGTTGAGGATCGCCATCGGCGTTTCCATCATCGCCCACAGTCTGATCTTCTCCGCTGCATGCGCGCCCTGCAAAATCTTGGCGGCGCTGATGATGTCGCCGGGATGCACGACCTTGGGCACAAGGATGGCGTCCGGCTTGGCCTCGCAGGCGGCAAGCAGGTCGTCGGTGCCCCACGGCGTCTCGAGCGCGTTGACCCGGATCACGACCTCGCGGCCGCCATACCCGCCGTTCTTGACGGCGGCACAGACACGCGCGCGGGCAAACGGCTTGGCGTCGGGCGCAACGGCATCTTCGAGGTCGAAGATGAACGCGTCGGCGGGAATGGTCTTGGCTTTCTCGAGCGCCCGCTCGTTGGAGCCCGGCATATAGAGCACGCTGCGGCGCGGCCGGCCTTGCATGGATGGAGCCCTCCCCTTAGTGTTTTTGCTGCACTGCAGCATAAACGAGGCTGCGGGCGTCGCCAACCCTTCCGCAGTTACCTCCTAAGCTCCTGGATGAGCGCGCTTAATTTGGCAGCTCCGAAGGCTTGCGCGCACCCCGCATAGACCAGGAGACCGCTCGCGACGAGCCCGACAAGTGCGGCGACTTGTGTGGGCACGCCGTTAGAGGGCGCGAAATACGGGTCGAGCAGGCGAGCCATGACGAAGACCACAAGCCCCATGCAGGCCGTCGCGAGCAGGATGCCGAGCAGAGACCGGCGAAAGGCATCATCGAGCACGAACTCTCCCCTGCGCTTCAAGGCGAAGACAAGAAGCGCGACATTGATCCAGCCCGACAGCATGACGGCGATGGCGATGCCGGTGCCGCCAATCAGCTCGAACAGAGCAAGGGCGAGGACGACATTCGCGGCCATGGAGATGGCGGCGAAGATCATCGGCGTCTTGGTGTCCTCGCGGGCGAAGAAGCTCGGATGCAGAACCTTGATGATGACATAGGCCGGAAGACCGAGGGCGAGCGCGGCGAGCATCTTGGCGGTGGCGTCGGTGTCGGCAGGGGTGAAGGCGCCGTGCTCGAACAGGACACGCATGATCGGAGCGGCGGCAAGGACTAGCGCAATTGCCGCGGGCAGCGTGAGCAGGAGAGCGAATTCGAGCGCACGGTTCTCGCTTGCGATGACCGCCTGATGATCGCCGGAGCGGAGCTTGTGGCTGAGATCGGGAAGCAGAACGACGCCGACGGCGACGCCGATCACGCCAAGCGGGAGCTGGACGATGCGCTCGGCGTAATAGAGCCAGGACACGACGCGGTCCTGCAGCGTGGCGATGATGGTCGAGATCACGCCGGTGAACTGGCCGATGCCGCCGGCGATGATGCCGGGAGCGGCGAGCGCCATGAGGCGCTGCATGTCGAACGAAAGGCGTGGACGCTCGAGCGGGATGCTCATGCCGAAGCGCGCGGCAGCAAAGGCAACGACGATGATCTGCAACAGACCTGAGACAGCGACGCCCCAGGCAAGCATCACGCCGGCGCGACTGGTGTCGGCGTTGCCGGTCGCAACGAGACCGAGCAGCACAGCGATGAGTACGACGTTGAGCAGGCTCGGTGTGAAGGCCGCAATGGCGAAGCGGCCGAGCGCGTTGAGCACGCCGGTATAAAGCGCGACCAAGGACATGCAGACGAGATAGGGAAGCGCGATGCGCGCCAGCAGCACCGCGAGCGCGAACTTCTCGGGATCGCCGCGAAAGCCCGGCGCAAGCAGCAGCATGAGCCAAGGCATGGCGATCTCGCCGAGAATGGTGAAGACGATGAGGAGCACCATGAGTCCGGCGAGCGCTTGGGCGGCGAAGGCCCGCGCCGCGTCGCTGCCGTCGGCATGCAGGCGCCGCGCGAAGAGCGGAATGAAGGCGGCATCGAAGGCGCCCTCGGCGAACAGCCGGCGGAACATGTTGGGGATGCGAAAGGCGACGAAGAACGCGTCGGCCACGAACGAGGTGCCGAGCACGGCGGCAATCAGGATGTCGCGCACGAAGCCGAGCACGCGGCTCAGGATGGTCATCGCACCGACCGTTGCGAACCCGCGATAGAGCTTCATGCGCTATCAGGCGGGAACGAGTGGAAGGTCGTGGCGGGCTTGCAGCGCCTTCAACAGGCGTTCGCGGATCGCGGCTTCGCGGCTCGAGCTCGTGATCTTCTTGCCGGTCAGATCGGTCACATAGAATACATCGACCGCCTTCTCGCCGAAGGTGGCGATATGGGCCGAGGCAATGTCGAGATTGAGGTCGGAGATCTCGCGCGTCACGTCGTAGAGCAGACCGGGCCGGTCGAGGCCGTTGATCTCGATCACGGTGAGCGCATCTGACAAGGTGTTGTCGATCGCCACCTGCGGCTCGACGGTAAAGGCCGAGAGATTGGGCTTGGGCTTGCGCTTGGCCGCGACCACATCGGCGAGGCGTGAGTCGCCCTTCAACAGCTTCTCGATGGTCACGGCGATGCGCCTGGCGCGGCGCTCCTCATCCTCGGCCTGATCGAATTCGCGCTCGAGATGGATGGTGTCGAGCGCCATCCCGTCGCGCGTGGTCGATATCTGAGCATCGACGATGTTGGTGCCGGCGCCGGTACAAGCGCCCGCCACCAGGGCCAGCAGGCGCGGGTGGTTCGGCGCCAGCAGGGTGATCTCGGTGACGCCGCGGAACGCATCGGTCGAGATATGGGTGACCAGGCTCCTCCCCTGCGCCTCGGCATCGCGGATGAGCCGCGCATGCTCGGCGATAACATCGAGGTCGGTCCTCAGCCAATAAGAAGGATAGTGGCGGTTGATGAAGCGTTCGAGATCGTGGCGCGGCCAACCGGCAAGCCGCTCGCGGAGCGCATCCTGGGCGCGGGCGACGCGCTCGCTCCTGCTCAACGTCAAGTGACCGCCGCCGAGCAGAGGCTCGGTCTCGAAATAAAGGGTGCGCAGGAGCTGCCCCTTCCACCCGGTCCACACCCCAGGCCCGACCGCCTGGATGTCGGCCACGGTGAGCAACAACAGGAGCTTCAGCCGTTCGCGGCTTTGCACTAGGGCGGCGAAGTCGCGGATTGTCTTAGGGTCGTTCAGATCGCGGCTCTGGGCGAACAGGCTCATGTCGAGGTGATGCTCGACGAGCCAGGCAGCCGTCTCGGTCTCAGACGGGGTGAGACCGAAGCGCGGACCCAGCTCGCGGGCAATGCGTGCACCGACCATCGAGTGATCCTCGTCGCGGCCCTTGGCGATGTCGTGCAGGAAGGCGGCGACATAGAGCGCGCGGCGATTGTCGATAGTGCGCACGATTTCCGTCGAGACCGGATGCTCGGTCGTATGCTTTCCGCGCTCGATGCCGGAGAGATAGCCGATGGTGCGGATGAGATGCTCGTCAACGGTGAAGTGGTGATACATGTTGAACTGCATCATCGAGACGACACGGCCGAAATCGCCGATGAAGCGGCCGAGCACGCCCGCCTCGTTCATCTTGCGCAACACCCCTTCCGGATCACGCGAATCGGTCAGAATGCGCAGGAAGAGGCGATTGGCGGTCGGGTTGTTGCGCAGATTGTCGTCGCTCAGACGGAAATTGGCGCGCACTTGGCGTAGCACTTCTGGCGAGAACGAGGCATGGTTCTCGTCGGCCGCGACGAACAGGCGGATGAAGTTCACCGAGTTCTTGGCGAAGATGTCTTTGCTGACGGCGTAGATGCGGCCATTCTCGATACGGAAGTCGGAGGTGCGCCGGAGCCTCGCGCGGCGGCGCCAGCTGAAGGGGGCGAGCAGCGTGTCGAGCGAGGGCAACGATTTCAGCTGCTTCATCTCGAGCGCCGAGCACACGATCGCGGTCAGCTCGCCGACCTCCTTGGCCACGAGGAAATAGTGGCGCATGAAGCGCTCGACACCGCTCAGGCCGCCTTTGCCCTTGTAGCCGAGCCGCTCCGCCATTTCCTGCTGCACGTCGAAGCCGAGCCGCTCCTCAGGCCTGCCGGAGAGGAAATGGAGCTCGCAGCGCACCGTCCACAGGAAGCCCTCGCAGCGGCGGAAGCTCCGATATTCCTGCGCGCTGAATACGCCGGCCTCGACGAACTCGGCTTCCGCCTTGTCGGGATAGAGATGCTTGGCGAGCCAGTGCAGCGTGTGGAGGTCACGCAAGCCGCCCTTCCCGTCCTTGATGTTCGGCTCGACGAGATAGCGCGAGGCACCGGCGCGGGCATGACGCGCATTCTGCTCGGCGAGCTTGGCCTCGATGAAAGGCCGCGCATTGCCTTCGAGCACTTCCTTGCGGAAGCGATGCTCGAAATCGGTGTAGAGGGCTTGGTCGCCAAGGATCAGCCGCGCATCGAGCAGCGCGGTGCGGATGGTCATATCCGAGTGGCTGAGCCGTACGCATTGATCGATGGTGCGCGTCGCATGCCCCACTTTGAAGCCGAGATCCCACAGCAAATAGAGCATGTACTCGGCGACGCTCTCGCCCCAGGCTGTCTGCTTGTAGGGAAGAAGGAAAAGGAGATCGATGTCGGAGCCCGGTGCGAGCAGGCCGCGCCCATAGCCCCCTTGCGCCACGACTGCCATGCGCTCAGCGGTCGAGGGGTTGTCGGCACGATAAATGTGGGTGGTGGTGAAGTCGTAGGTGAGCTTAATCAGAGCGTCCTGGAAGGCAGAGAGCCCCTCGGCGCAAGTCCTGCCGTCGCCATCCTGCTGGAGCTGACGCTTGGCGGAGCTCCTCGCCTCATCGACGAGCTGGCGCAGCCTCTCGACTAGAGCCTTGCGCAACGAGTTGTCCTGCCCGGAATAGGCGTGGGCAAGCTGCGAGGTCTCCTCGCGCAAGAGATCGAGGTCGAAATAGGGGGCTGTTCTGAGCGCAGGCTGGTCCATAGGCGTGGATTATAATCTAGCACATGGCCCGTTTACGGCCCGCTAGCAAGGAGAGCTTTCAGGCGATAGAGGGCCTCCAGAGCCTCCTTAGGCGTCATAGCGTCTGGGTTGAGCGCCGCCATCTCCCGCTCTAAAGCCGACGGCTCTTCCAACCTTGGCTCTCGAGCCCTCGCGGCCCGGAAGAGAGGCAAATCGGAGGCGAGATCGGCTGGTTTCGGCCGGCCGTCGGCTTTCTCCAACGCCCTCAACACCTCGTTGGCCCGGGCGAGAACCTCGGGCGGAAGGCCGGCAAGCTTCGCCACGTGGATGCCATAGGAGCGATCAGCGGTCCCTTGGACTACGCGGTAGAGGAACACAATCTCGTCGCGCCACTCCTTGACCTCGACGGTGGCGTTGGCGGCGCGCGGCAGCTTGTCGGCGAGAGCGGTCAGCTCATGATAGTGGGTGGCAAACAGGACGCGGGCGCGGTTCACCTCGTGCAGGTACTCAAGCGCAGCCCAGGCGATCGACAGCCCGTCGAAAGTGGCGGTACCGCGTCCGATCTCGTCCAACACGACAAAAGACCGCTCCGTCGCCTGATTGAGGATCGCCGCGGTCTCTACCATCTCGACCATGAAGGTCGAGCGGCCGCGGGCGAGGTCATCTGCCGCGCCGACGCGGCTGAACAGACGGTCGACGACGCCGAGCGCGGCGCACTTGGCTGGCACGAACGAGCCGGATTGAGCGAGCACGACGATGAGCGCGTTCTGGCGGAGGAAGGTCGACTTGCCCGCCATGTTCGGCCCCGTCACCACGAGGATGCGCGTGCCTTCGCCGCCCTCGCCGAGCTTGCAGTCATTGCCGACGAAGCTTCCCCCGTCGCCCCGCCGCAGAGTCTGCTCGACCATCGGGTGGCGCCCTTCTTCCACAGCGAAGATGAGACTCATGTCGATCTTCGGCCGCACATAGCTCTGCTCGACGGCCAATTCGGCAAGGCCCGCATAGTGGTCGAGCTCGGCGAGTGCCGCGCTTGCGGCGGCAAGCGCCTGCTGCTCGGCAAGCACCGCGTCGCAAAGCTTCGCGAAATATTCGAGCTCGAGCGCAAGCGCCCGGTCTGCCGCTTGCGTGATGCGCGCCTCGAGCTCGGCAAGCTCGCGGGTCGAGAAGCGCATGACATTGGCGAGCGTCTGGCGGTGAACGAAGGTCTCCGAATGCGGCGGCTTCGACAGCAGCCCCGAATTGGTCGCCGTGACCTCGACGAAATAGCCGAGCACATTGTTGTGGCGCACTTTCAGCGACTTGATGCCGGCGGCCTCGGCATAGGTCGCCTGCAAACCGGCGATGACCTGGCGGCTGCCGTCGCGCAATTGACGCTGCTCGTCGAGATCGGAGCTGGCACCCTCTCTAATGAAGCCGCCATCGCGCGCGTTCACCGGCAGGCTCTCGGCAAGCGCTGCCGACAAAGCCTGCTCGATGCGAGACGGCGATGCGTCGAGGCACTTGGCGATAGAGGCGAGTTCTGACGGCAGGCCAAGCGCGTGGCCTGCGCGTGAGAGACTCGCGGCGAGAGCGTGAGCAGAGCTGATCGCGGTGCCCACCGCGCCGAGGTCGCGCGGGCCCCCTCGCCCCAGAGCGAGCCGCGCCAGGGCGCGGGCAAGGTCAGGCGCAGCCTTCAACGCCTCGCGCAAGGTTTGGCGGAGCCTCGGCTCGTCAGCGAGATAAGCGACGGCATCGAGTCGGGCGTTCAGCATCGCGACGTCGGTCAGCGGACTGCCGAGCCGGCTTGCGAGCTCGCGCGCGCCGGCGGCGGTCACGGTACGGTCTATTGCCGAAAGCAGGCTGCCGGCGCGGGCGCCCTGGTTCGAGCGGACGAGCTCGAGATTGGCGCGCGTCGCCGCATCGATGATAAGCAGGCTGCCGGCGCTCTCCTTCCGCGGCGGGCGAAGCAAGGGGGCTCGGCCCACCTGCGTGATCTCGACATAAGTGAGGAGGCCACCAAGTGCGGCGAGCTCGGCGCGGGTGAACGCGCCGAAGGCGTCGAGCGTGGCGACGCCGAGCCGCTGCTTCAGAGCGCGCTCCCCCCTGACCGAATCGAAATGGGCACGCGGGCACGGCGTGAGCGCGGCGCCAGCCTCGTGAATGACTTTGCGGATTTCGGCGTCGCCAGCAACATCGTCGCCAACGAGAATTTCACCGGGCTTTAGCCGGGCAAGCTCGCCGGGAAGATCGCCTGGCTTGACTGAAGCCGCGATCAACTCTCCCGTCGAGATGTCGAGAGAGGCGAGCGCGAGCATCGGCTCGCTGCCGTCCTGCGGCCCACGGAACAGCGCGGTAAGGAAATTGTGTGCGCGTGCGTCGAGCAGGCTTTCCTCAGTCAGAGTGCCGGGCGTGACGAGGCGCACGACGTCCCGGCGCACGACGGCCTTAGCCCCGCGCTTCCTCGCCTCGGCTGGGTCCTCGAGCTGTTCGCACACGGCGACACGGTGACCTTGGGCGATGAGTCGCTGGAGGTAGTCGTCGGCCGCGCGCACCGGCACGCCGCACATCGGAATGTCCTCGCCCTGATGCTTGCCGCGCTTGGTGAGCGCAATGCCGAGCGCGCGCGAGGCCACCTCGGCGTCCTCGAAGAACAACTCGTAGAAATCGCCCATGCGGTAGAACAGGAGGCAGTCGGCGTTCGCCGATTTGATCTCCAAATATTGGGCGATGACGGGCGTGGCGCCGTCGAGCGCGGGCGCCTGCGGGCCACTGCTGAACCCTGACGGCAGGGCTTCGCTCGCCATCTCTTCCCTCAATTTCGACCCCTCAGTCGCTCCAAGCGGCCAGTATGCTATGGCAAGCCTGTTGGGGCGAGCGCCGTTAGAGCGCAATCCCCTTGCCAAGAGGGTTGCGAGATAAGGGGACTTCCGCGTCGGGCGAGCCTCCTCTAGGGTGCCCCGCTTGCAACCAGAGAACTGGGAGATTGAACCATCATCCGCCCGTCAAAGCGCGCGCCCGACGCGCTCCGCCCCATCAGCTTCGAGCGCGCCGTGTCGCGGCATGCCGAAGGCTCCTGCCTCGTCCGCTTCGGCGAGACCCATGTGCTGTGCACAGCGACCGCCGGAGAGCCGGTCCCGCCATGGCTGAAAGGCCAGGGTCGCGGTTGGGTGACGGCTGAATACGGCATGCTGCCGCGCGCCACGACCGAGCGCACCCGGCGCGAGGCGTCTGCCGGCAAGCAATCTGGCCGCACCCAGGAGATCCAGCGCCTGATCGGCCGCTCGCTCCGCGCCGTCACCGATCTCGCCGGGCTTGGCGAGCGGCAGATCATCATCGATTGCGACGTGCTTCAGGCCGACGGCGGCACGCGCACCGCATCGATCACCGGCGCGTGGATTGCATTGCACGACGCGATCGCCTGGATGCAGGCGCGCAATATGGTGAAGGCGGGCGTGCTGCGCGACCATGTCGCCGCGGTGTCGTGCGGGCTTTATGGCGGGGAGGCGGTGCTCGATCTCGATTATGCCGAAGACTCCGAAGCCGACGCCGACGCGAATTTCGTGATGACGGGCTCTGGCGGCATCGTCGAGGTGCAGGGCACGGCAGAGACCGAGCCGTTCGTTCAAGAGCAGTTCGACGCGCTGATGGCTCTTGCCCGCAAGGGCATCGCCGAGCTCGTGCAATTGCAGAAGATCACCGTTGCTTAGACCCGGCACACTTCATCGCGGCTCGAAGCTCGTCATCGCCAGCCACAACGAAGGCAAGGTGAGGGAGCTCGGCGAGCTGTTCGCGCCCTACGGCATCGCTTGCGTGTCGGCCGCGAGCCTCGCCCTGCCCGAGCCTGAGGAGACTGGTGAGAGTTTGGAGGAGAACGCACTCATCAAGGCGCGCGCTGCTGCGCAAGGCGCTCGGCTGCTCGCGCTCGCCGACGATTCGGGGCTCGAGGTCGAGGCGCTTGGCGGCCGACCCGGCATCCACTCGGCGCGCTGGGGCGAACCCGGCAAAGACTTCAACCTCGCCATGGCGCGGGTGCACGAGGAGCTTGAGGCAACCGGCGGCGCCTACACCCGCGCCAATTTCACCTGCGCGCTCGCGCTCGCCGCGCCGAATGGCGAGGAGATCGTAAGCACGGGCAAAGTGTACGGGGCGATCGCCTGGCCGCCGCGGGGCTCGCGCGGCTTTGGCTACGATCCTATCTTCATGCCTGACGGCCATCGCGAGACGTTCGGCGAGATAGATCCCACCTTGAAGAACGAGCTCTCGCACCGCATGCGCGCCTTCGAGACGCTGATGGAAGCGGCCTACTCCAATGCCGAGTGAAGCGCCGTTCGGGGTCTATGTGCATTGGCCGTTCTGCAAGGCCAAATGTCCCTATTGCGACTTCAACTCTCACGTCCGCCATGGCGGAATCGACGAAGCCAGATTCTTGGCTGGTTATCTGAAAGAGCTTGCGCACTTCGCGTCGCTCGCTCCGAGGCGTCGCGTGTCGAGCATCTTCTTCGGCGGCGGCACGCCCTCGTTGATGGCGCCCACCACAGTGTCGGCCATCATCGCTGCGATTTCCACACATTGGGGCCTCGCGGACGATGCCGAGATCACGCTCGAAGCAAATCCGACCAGCGTCGAGGCCGAAAACTTCGCTGGCTACCGGTCGGCCGGAGTTAACCGGCTCTCGCTCGGGATTCAAGCGCTCGATGATTATAGCCTCAAAACGCTCGGACGCATGCACACCGCAGAGGAAGCATTGCAGGCGCTCGCACTCGCCAAGCGTCATTTCGAGCACGTGTCCTTCGACTTGATCTACGCCCGAGAGGGGCAGACGACGCACGAATGGCGCGAAGAATTGGCCCGCGCTCTCGATCATGCCGCGGATCATCTCTCGCTCTATCAGCTCACCGTCGAAGACGGAACGCCGTTCGCTGTGCGCCACGGGGCGGGCACGCTACACATTCCGGATAGCGAACTGGCGGAAGAGATGTACGTCGTCACCCAAGAGCTATGCGAGGCGGCGGGATTGCCGGCTTACGAAATCTCGAACCACGCGCGGCCGGGCTTTGAGTCGCGGCACAACCTGCTCTATTGGCATGGGCACGACTATGCCGGCCTCGGCGCCGGCGCGCATGCCCGCATCACCACCGGTGGCGTGAGGCGTGCCCTCTCCACGCTCAAATCACCCGAAGGCTGGCTAGCGCAAGTCGAAGCGGAGGGCCATGGGATCGTGAGCGACGATGCCTTGAGTGCAGAGGATGCGGCCGAGGAATATCTGCTGATGGGACTGCGCCTCGCCGAAGGGATTGATCTTGCGCGCCTCGCCGAGATCGGCGGCTCCGGGTTGAGCGAAGATCGTCTCGCCGCGCTCGAAGGCGAGGGCCTCATCGCGCGCAACGGCTCGCATCTCGCCGCAACTCGCGACGGAAGGCTCGTGCTGAACCGGCTGATCCTCGAGCTGGCCGCCTAATAGCTCGAGGCGGTGGTGAAACTCGACGGCGCGGGGTCGATCACCACCGGCCCGCCCTCATGCACTTCGAGGATGGCAAGTCCGCGCTCGCATGTCCCATCGGGGAGGAGCCGGAACAGGCCGTCGACGCCGGCAAACCCGCTCGGCCGCGTGAGTTGGCTTGCGGAATAGCGTTGCCCGGGCAAACCTTGCGACAGCGACACGGCGAGGCTCACCGCGTCGTAGGCGAGGCTCGCCAGCCGTGGCGGCGCGGCGCCGTAGGTCTTGGCATAACGCTGGGTGAAGTTGGCCCAGCCCTTGGGATCGGGCGCCGGATACCAGCCGCCGATCAGCGCTTTCTCGGCGCCGATATTGGGATAGTCCCACTGCCCGGTGCCGAGAAGCTGCACGCGGCCGCTCGAGAGACCGTTGGTGGCGAGGAGCGAGGCGAGGGAGGGCAGCGCTTCGCGTCCGGCGGGGATGAACAGCGCATCGATCGGCTGGCCACCTCTGATCGCGTTGGCCACTTGGCGCACGGGTCCGATCATCCCGCTCGCATCGTTCGCCGGCAAAGGCGCGTTGATCGCGATCCGCCCGCCGCCGGCCGACACCGCCCTGCCGAACGAAGCCTCGGCGAGGCGCCCATAAGGCGATTGCGGCACGAACTCGGCAAACATGCGCTTCCCGCGCGACTGTGCGAACGAGACGATGCGCGGCACGTCGCGGCCGGCGAGGAAGCTCAGGAGATAGACGCCACCGCCAGCGACCTGCTCGTCGCTCGAGAAGGCGATGACCGGGACATTGGACTGGCGCGCGACGGGCGCCACGGCCTGAACCTCCTGCGCAAAGAGCGGCCCGAGGATCAACTCGGCACCGTCGTGGATCGCGCTCTCGGCGGCGGCGCGCGCGCCGCCCGGCGTTCCTTGCGTGTCCTTCGGCACAAGCACGATATTCGGATTGTCGAAGTCGAACAGAGCAAGCTCGGCTGCCTGCTTCAGCGCTTTGGCGACGCCTTGCGTCGATCCTCCCGCGCCGATCGGCAGAAGGAGTGCCACCTTCACCGCACCCGCCGAGCCGGTGATGCTTGGGCCTGAAGGAAATCCACCGCTGCCTCCACCGCAGCCCGAGAACAGCACCGCCACGAGGATCATGGCGAGCACTGGTCTCATGGCACGGAGCCAGCGACCGATGCCGAATAGATCCTGCATTTTCTGCTCCAGGGCAGGGCGATGCTCTTGCGCCGGCCTTGGCGCCTGGCTGCGGCCACAACGATCCCTCAGGAATCGAAGGCCGGAAGGCGCTTCCCCTCGCCCGAACCTTGCCCGCAACTTATGTCTCAAACGTGATGGACGAGCTGCAACTATATCACGTAACGTTTTTGCGCCTAGAGCGGGCGATACGCCGTGCAAAACAAGCGTGACGAGGAGCGGGACGAAGCGGCGTGGCGACGCACGATCGCCCGTGCGAGCGAATCGCTTTCGGAGCTGATCGCGCGGCCGGTTCAGCCCGGCCTCTATCTGGTGGCGACCCCCATCGGCAATCTCGCCGACATTTCGCTGCGCGCGCTTGCGGTGCTCGCCCGCGCCGATCTCATCGCGGCAGAAGACACTCGCCACTCCAAGAAGCTGCTCACCCATTTCGGCATCTCGGGCGCGATGACGCCCTATCATGAGCACAATGCCGAGCGGGAGAGGCCGAAGCTGCTTGCGCGGCTCCGCGCGGGGCAATCGGTGGCGCTCATCTCGGATGCCGGCACGCCGCTCATCTCCGATCCCGGCTACAAGCTCGTGCGCGATGCGCTCGACGCCGGCATCTTGGTGACGAGCATTCCTGGCGCGTCGTCCGTACTCGCTGCTCTGACCAGCTCAGGGCTTCCCACCGACACTTTCGTTTTCGCGGGCTTCCTGCCGCCGAAGCAAGGTGCACGTCGAAGCCGCCTCGAAGAGCTGAGAGAGGTTCCCGCCACGCTCATCCTCTTCGAGACGGCGCCGCGGCTCGCCTCGAGCCTCACCGACATGGCGGTGGTGCTCGGCCCCCGCGAGGCAACGATCGCGAAAGAGCTGACCAAGTTGCACGAGAGCCTCCGCCGCGGCTCACTCGACCGGCTGGCCGGCGAGTTGCCAAGCGAAAGCGCCCTCAAGGGAGAATTCGTCGTTATCGTCGCGCCGCCGTCGAGGGACGAAGCGGAAGTCAGCGATGCAAAGATCGTCGAGCAGATCGGCAAGGCGCTCAACGTCGAAAGCTTCCGCGACGCGGTGAGGAGCGTGGCCGAGGTGCTGCAAGTCCCCCGCTCCCGCGTCTACGAGCTTGGCCTCAAGCTCAAGCGAAAGCCCGAATGACCATGCAGGGGGCGCGGGCAAAAGCCTATCGCAGAGGTCTCTTCGCCGAGACGGTCGCCGCGCTTCTGCTCCGCCTCAAAGGCCACCGCATCGTGGCGCAGCGCTACAAGACGCCGGTCGGCGAGATCGATCTCGTCGCGCTCAAGGGCAAGCGCCTCGCCTTCATCGAGGTGAAGCGGCGTAAGACAACCGACGATGCCGCCTGGACGATCCCGACGAGGCAGAAGCGGCGCATCGTGCGCGCGGCGCAATATTGGCTCGCGGGCCACCCGGCCTATGCCGGCCACGACATCGCCTTCGACGTGGTGCTTGAGGCGCCGTGGGCCTGGCCGCGCTACATCGCCAACGCCTTCCCTGTTTGACGGAGTTGCAACGAAACGTCAGCCCTATACCTCCCCTCGTGGGGAGGTCGGCACGCCTTTGGCGTGCCGGTGGGGGGCTGGGGCTCTGCAATTTCGCCCCACCCGGCGCGCTCAAAAGAGCGCGCCACCCTCCCCGTCAAGGGGAGGGATGGAGTTTATGGAGCGTCTGCGCATATAAAAGGCGCCATGGCCCTCAAGGTTGCCTTCCAGATGGACCCCATCGAGCGCATCGATATCAGGGGCGATTTCGACCTTCGCGCTCCTGCTCGAGGCGCAATGGCGCGGGCATGACGTGTTCTATTACACACCGGCCAATCTCTCGCTCGTCGATGGAAGGCTGATGGCGCAAGGCCATAGTCTGACGGTCGAGGACCGGCCCGGAGACCATTACCGGCTGGCCCATCCCCGCACCGTGAACCTGGCCGAGTTCGATGTTGTGCATCTTCGCCAGGACCCGCCCTTCGATATGGCCTACATCACCACGACGCATCTCTTGGAGCGGCTTCAGCCCAGCACGCTCGTGGTCAACGATCCTGGAGCCGTGCGCAACGCGCCGGAAAAAGTCTTCGTGCTCGACTTTCTCGATCTGATGCCGCCCACCCTCGTGACCCGCTCGCCCGAGCAGATCAAAGCCTTCCGTGACACGCACAGGGACATCGTGGTGAAGCCGCTTTACGGGAATGGCGGCGCGGCCGTGTTCCACGTGCCGCCCGGCGACACCAATCTCAACTCGCTGGTCGAGCTGCTCGGCATGACGTTCCGCGAGCCGGTGATGGTGCAGCGTTACGTGCCGGCGATCCGCAACGGGGACAAGCGCATCATCCTGGTGGACGGCGAGATCGCCGGGGCCATCAATCGCTTGCCCGCGCCGGACGAGACCCGCTCCAACCTCCATGTCGGCGGCACGGCGCAGCCGACCACGCTCACCGAGCGCGACAAGGAGATTTGCGCCAGGCTTGGGCCAGAGCTCAAGAAGCGCGGTCTGATTTTCACCGGCATCGACGTGATCGGCGACTATCTCACCGAGATCAACGTCACGTCGCCCACCGGCATCAGGCAGATCGCCGCCTTCGGCGGACCCGACATTGCCGCCATGATCTGGGACGTGGTGGAGAAGAAGGTAAAAACTCAAAAGGCAAGAAGGAGGGCGTGATGGCCTCCCATCCTGAAGGGCCGGATTCCAAAGGCCTCGGAGCCGTGTTTGACGCGCATTGCGACGCCGAGTTCAAGACGCGCGACATCGAGGCCACGATGGCCACGATGGATGAGGCGCCGCATCTCACCCATGTGCCGACCATGACCGGCGGCAACGGCCGCGAGAACGTGCGCCGGTTCTATGAGAGGTGGTTCATCGGCCACTGGCCGAAGGACACCGAGCTCAGGCGCCTCTCGCGCACCGTGGACGCGGCTCGCGTGGTGGATGAGATGATCGTGTGCTTCACTCATGATTGCGAGATGCCGGCCATATTGCCGGGTGTGCTGCCCACGGGGCGGAAGGTGGTGCTGCTCGTGGCGGTGGTGGGCTTCAAGGACGGCAAGATCGTCTACGAGCATATCTATTGGGACCAAGCCTCGCTGCTGGTGCAGATCGGACTCTTAGATAAGTCGAAGCTGCCGGTGACCGGCGCAGAGCAGGCGGCGCGCCTGCTCGATCCGAGCCTTCCCTCCAATACGCTGATCCCCAAGCGCTAGGCGGTATTCTTCGCTCAGAACCTCGGTCCATCGAGAAACTCGCGGTATGGGCACGGAGCAGGCCGCTAGTTTCTCTCGCAGCGGGCCCGCGGTCGCATCGCGGGATTCATGAAGACAATATCGGCAATCTGATCGGATTTGAGCTGGAGCGTTTTGCCGTTGTCCGCAGCGAAGGTAATTTCGAACGGGTTGGTGTTGCACCTTACGATCTTGAAACCCTTTCCACTGCCGAAACTAAGCAGCGATTGTCCGCTCCCGAACTGCGGCACGATGTGATTCAGAGATTTGAGCCTTTGCGTGTCCTGATCGGTGCATGGGGTTAGCATGGAAGGTTTTTGAATCTCACCGAAGATGGGCTTTCCTGCCTGAAAGTCATTGTCGACGGTTTGATTGAGCGTAACGATGTCCTTATCGAAGCGGATGGCCTTGAGCACATTCAACGTGCCGCCGGCATAAACATCGAGATCGGGCCTGGGGTCGACGGAGCTCAAGATGCGCTCCTTGATGATATGCGGTGAAGTCTTGCTGCTTTGATCTTGGATGCGGAAATGCTGCAGAAGCGCTGCGGTCATGGCCACGAGCGGACTCGCTTGGGAGGTCCCATCCAGCTCGAGCCGGCTCAGCGTTGCTGCGTCAGCGATGGAGTCGATTGCACAGCCGGGGGCGCCTATATCGACGTAGTCCCTGCTGTGGTTCGAGAATGGCGCAAGCTTCCCATCGGTCGTGGTCGCCGCAACGGTGATGACATGGTCGGACGTGTATCCGCCGTACATTGCGGGGTATACCTCGGCTTCATTTGCGCCTCCTCCCAGTTCGAAATGTGTGTTTCCAGCGGCAACGACGATGACGATTGGAGCGTCGTCGAATGTGGATCGGAACTGATCGTAATTGTCGACATCTTGAATGCTCAGGTTGACGATCGCGCCATTTCCTGATGCGGACTGGATGATGCTCTTTACAGCGGGATCGGAAATCGTCGGTCTCTGGGAGTGCTCCAAGAGACTGAAAGGAACGATGCGGAAATAGTCCTTGAAAGGAGCAAGATCGGCCGGGGTGAAATCGGATGCCTCCGAGAAGGCAGCTCCCGATATGACTCCTATCACGTGCGTCCCGTGCGCGAGCGCCTCGGACGGATCGTCCCAACCGGGTGCGTCGAGCGAGACCGGATAGCTGATCGATGGCACGAGCACGATCTGGTCGAAGGGGATTTTGGTATCGTTGGGGATGAACCTTCTCATCAATCTGTTGAACTTCTTGATTTGGAAAATCACTCCGGGATCGGATAGGCCGATCGTGTTGATCGCAACGTCCTCGAGGTTCGTTCTGACCTTGACCGGGAATATGCCGTCGCTCCAATTGGCGCAGGCCGGAAAAGTGACCGTCTGGAGAGACTGTGATCGCGCGGGCGAACCACCGCATCGCCTACCCCTCCCGCATCCAGCTCATCGCCGCCATGAACCCCTGCCGCTGCGGTCGCGCGGGGGAGCCGGGCTATGTCTGCCGCCAGGGGCGCTCATGCGCCGAGCGCTATCAGGCGCGCATCTCGGGTCCCTTGCTCGATCGCATCGATCTTCAAATCGAAGTTCCAGCCGTCTCGGCTGCCGACCTCGTCCTGCCCAAGGCCTCTGAGGGGAGCGCCGAGGTCAGGGCGCGCGTCGCTCTCGCCCGTGCCATCCAATCCGAGCGCTACGCAAGTCTCGGCTGCCAGCGCATCCGCACCAATGCCGAATGCGATGGGACCTTGCTCGAGGAGGTCGCTTCGCCCGAGCCGGCCGGGCTTGGGCTTCTTCGCGATGCGGCCGATGCGCTTTCGCTCAGCGCCCGCGGTTATCACCGCACTCTGAGAGTCGCCCGCACGCTGGCCGATCTCGATGCCGCCGAGCAAGTCGGACGCATCCACATCGCCGAAGCGCTCAGCTATCGCGGCGAGACTCTGCGCCGGGCCCAACCTGCCGCTTAACCATCTGATCTAATTGTGCTTTTCATGCGACGCGCGAAATGCTTCCTGCCTGACTAAAGTCTTTTTCAAGCATTCTCTGCTTTCGTGGGGGCCAAGGGAAACCGCCGGCAACGACCGGCCGTAACGAGTGGCGTCAGGTGGAGCGGAACGAGAAGCTTACGCGCGCTGAGCGCTGCGAGGGCGCGAGGTCAATCGCGCGTGCCCGCCATTCGAGCCACGCCGCGCGTCGTCTCGCCTCCGACCGATCCGGATCGATCGGGCTTCGCGCGGCACTTGCCCTCTTTGCCGCTTCGCTCATCGCCTTCTCGCTCGCGACGCTTGGCATGACACTCACGCTCGCCCTCGTGCCGCTCATCCTCGCCATCGCCATCGTGGTCGAGCTCATTGCCGCCCGGCGCGAAAAGCGCGCGAGCGAGCGGCTCGCCTCGCTCGCCGACCGGCTCGATGCGAGTCTCGAATCGTTGAAGGACCTGCAATGGGAGGTGCGCGAGCGCGAGGCGCGCTATCGCGATCTTCTCGATCACCAGGGTGATATCATTGTCCGCCGCGATGCTGAGGAAAGCATCACCTTCGTCAATGACGCCTTCTGCCGGACCTTCGGTGTCGGCCGGGAAATGACGGTCGGACAGGTTCTCCGCTTGCCCCTCGCCAATGGCGACACCTGGGACGACGATTTGTCGGCCAAGGGATTGCCCGGTGAAAACGACGAGCGGCGGAGCCGCGTGGTGGAGCTTGCAACCTTATCCGGCCCTCGCTGGTTCATATGGGAGGACTTCACGATCCGCGACGGGGACGGGCGGGTGAGCGAAATCCAAAGCGTCGGCCGCGACATCACCGAGCAGCGGGCCTCTGAGCTTGCGCTGGCAATCGCGCGCGATCAGGCGATGGACGCAAGCAACGCCAAGTCGCGCTTCCTTGCCTCGATGAGCCACGAGATCAGGACGCCGATGAACGGCATCCTGGGGATGACCGGTCTCCTGCTCGACACTGAGCTTTCGCCCGAGCAGCGCACTTATGCGCGCGCCATCTCTACCTCGGCCACAATTCTCCTCTCGCTGATCGACGAGGTGCTCGACTTCTCCAAGATCGAAGCCGGCAAGGTCGAGCTCAGAGCGGCACCCTTCGAGGTCGCCGACGCGGCGCAGAGCGTCGTCGAGCTTCTCGCCCCGCGCGGCCGCGACAAGGGGCTTGAGATCGGCTGGCTGGCTTCCCCCGATCTCCCGCGCACGGTGATCGGCGATGAGATGCGCGTGCGCCAGATTCTGATGAATCTCATGGGCAATGCCATCAAGTTCACCGAGCGGGGCGGCGTCGCGCTGACCCTAGAACGCGCGCCAGGCTCAGCGCGGCTGGCGGTCGAAGGCTCCCAATGCATGTTGCGCTTCGTGGTGCGCGATACCGGTCCGGGCGTTCCCCCCGATGCGATCGAGCGCATTTTCTCCGAATTCGAGCAGGCCGAGTCGGGGCCGGCGCGGCGGCACGGCGGCACAGGACTCGGGCTTGCCATCTCCAAGCGGCTCATCGACGAGATGGGCGGGCGCATCGGCGTGACGAGCGTGCCCGGCGCCGGCGCCACCTTTACCGTCGATCTCCCGTTGGCGATGCCTCCGCAACCGGTGGAGCTCGGTGCGTTCTGGCCGAAGCCCGCCTCCAGCGAGAAGGTCCTACTCGTGCTCGAGGGCGCCATCGAAGCCGCACTCATCGGCGATCTTTTGGTGGCGATGGGGGCGGCGGTTGCGCGCGTGAGGCTGAAGGACGCCGAGCGTATCGCCGAGAGTGCTGCTGCGACGGGCATTCCCTTCACCGCGCTTCTGACCGACCGGACGGCGATCGCGGCAGGCGCAGCGCGCCTCCTCCACCAGCTCCGCTGCGGCAGACAGGAGAGCGATGTAGCCCGCGCCGTAGTCGTCATCGATCCGGCCGAGCGCGGCGAGATTCCCTCCTTCCGCACCGCCGGGTTCAACGGCTACCTAGTCAGGCCGGTGCGGCCGCTGTCGTTGCTCACCCAGCTTTTCGGCGACCGCGGAAGACAGCCTATTCAAGACGCAGAGCTTCGCGTCGTCGAGGAGACGGCACGCTACGCGGCAAAGGCGGAGGGCGCCGGACATTTGGTCTTGCTCGCCGAGGACAACGACATCAACGCGCTGCTCGCTTCGACCGTGCTCGAAAAGTCGGGTGCCCGCGTGGTCCGCGCGCGAAACGGCGCCGAGGCGCTCGCCAAGGCGCGTAACGAGCTTGCGCACGGCAACGGCTTCGATCTCGTGCTCATGGACATCCACATGCCGGACATGGATGGCGTCGAGGCGGCAGGGCGAATCAGGGAACTCTATGCGGAGGGGGCGCGTCCCGGCGCCGAACGACCGCCGATTGTGGCGCTGACGGCCAATGCCTTTGCCGAGGACCGCGCGGCCTACCTCGCCGCGGGCCTCGACGACTATCTCGCCAAGCCCTTCGAGAAGGCCGATCTCGCTGCCCTATTTGCGCGCTGGCGCGCAGAAAAAACCGAGGCCGATCAAGGCACAGGGCTGGGCGCCGCCTAGACACTTCGCACGCTCGTTCCTACTTAGCTGTGCGTTCGTCCCCAGACTGTCATACGCGCTTCGAATTGGTTTGCTAACCGGCTATCGTTATGGCCGAATTGGGTTCAGTCACCGCAGGCTGAGTTGCATCGGTCGCCCGCGGAACTCCCCGAAGCACAGATCCCGCCAACGGGCCTCTTCAATGGCGATAAAGCCAGCATCAGGACGTTTTGCAGGCAGATTTCGCGGCGGTTCGATGTTTCCAGGGCTGATGTTCAGGCCGGGCCCGAGAGGCGCGCTGCCCTTCATGGGCCGGGGACGGTTCAATGTCGCCGCCTTGGGCAGGCGTTTTCATCCTCCCAAGATCTACGGCCAGCTCGGCCCGCTCGAGGTGAGGCTCGCACGCAAGAAGAGCGAGATCAGGCGAGCCCAGCGGCTCCGCTACAAGGTCTTCTACGAGGAGATGTCGGCCGTGCCCAACGCGCTCGCTATGCTCTCGCGGCGCGACGAGGATGCTTACGACGCGGTCTTCGACCATCTGCTCGTGATCGACCGCGGCGACGCGTCCGACGGACGGCGCTGGCGGCGCTCAAGGGTGGTCGGAACCTATCGCATGCTGCGCCAGGAGGTGGCCGAGCTTAACGACGGCTTCTACACGCAAGGCGAATACGACCTCGCCCCCCTGCTTGCGGCCAAGCCCGACTGCAGCTTCATGGAGCTCGGCCGCTCGTGCGTGCTCAAGCCCTACCGCAACAAGCGCACGCTCGAGCTCTTGTGGCAGGGTGTGTGGTCTTATGTGCGCGAGCATGGCGCCGACGTGATGATCGGCTGCGCGAGCTTCGAGGGCACCGACCCTGCGGCACACGCCGAGGCGTTGAGCTTCCTCTACCACACCGCGCTTGCGCCGGAGGACTGGCGCGTGCGGGCGCATAGCCACCTCCGCGTCGACATGAACATGCTGCCACGCGAGTGCGTCAACGCACGCAAGGCGCTGAAGGCGCTGCCGCCCTTGATCAAAGGCTATCTCCGGCTTGGCGCCTTTATCGGCGATGGCGCGGCGATCGACCATCAGTTCGGCACCACCGACGTGATGATCGTCTTGCCGGTCGAACAGATCAGGACGCGCTATTTCGCGCATTTCGGCGCGCCCGACGAAATAACGTCCGCGGACGCGCTCGAGCCTGCCCAGCTCAACTAAACCTTTCTAACCGCACGTGTTTGACGGGGTCGTGGGGCGACCCTAAATTCGTTCTGTAATGCGACATGCTGACGCCAACGAGTTGAGGGCAGCGGCCGAGGCCGCTTTGCCGCTCCGCGAGCTCAACGAGCGCTCGCGCGAGATCTTCAAGCGCATTGTCGAGACCTATCTCGCGACCGGCGAGCCCGTCGGCTCGCGCAATCTGTCCCGCGCATTGCCGATGACGCTGTCGCCGGCGTCCGTGCGCAATGTCATGTCGGACCTCGAGAATCTCGGGCTGATCTACGCCCCGCATACGAGCGCGGGCCGGCTGCCGACGCAGACGGGCTTGCGCCTCTTCGTCGACGGTCTGCTCGAGATCGGCGACATCAGCGAGGACGAGCGCGGACAAATCGAGAGCCGCATGGCCGGCGTCGGCAGGCGGCGCGCTGCCGAGGACTTTCTCGCCGAGGCAGGCGAGATGCTGTCGGGGTTGTCGCGCTGCGCCGGAGTGGTGCTGGTCGACAAGCAGTCGAAGCGCTTGAAACAGGTCGAGTTCGTAAATCTCGGCGGAGGCAAGGTGCTCGCCGTGCTCGTCAGCGACGATGGCGACGTCGAGAATCGCATTCTCTCGGTCGCAGAGGAGCTGCCGCTCTCCTCGCTGCATGAGGCCTCGAACTATCTCAGCGCCCGCATCGCCGGGCTGACGCTTGCCGAAGCGCGCGCTCGCATCGAGACCGAGATCGAGCAGCGTCGCGCCCAGCTCGACGAGCTGACCGCCCGGATCGTGACCGAGGGCCTCGCCACCTGGTCGGGCAGCAACGACGAGCGCAAGAGCCTCATCGTCTGCGGCCGCTCGCATCTCTTGGAAGACGTGAGAGTGATGGAAGACCTCGAGCGCGTGCGTCTGCTGTTCGAGGACTTGGATGCCAAGAAGGACCTGATCCAGCTGCTTGGCCTGGCCGAACGGGCCGATGGGGTGCGCATCTTCATCGGCTCTGAGAATAAGCTGTTCTCGCTCTCTGGCTCGGCGTTGATCGTGTCGCCCTTCGAGGATACCGAGCAGAAGATCGTGGGCGTGCTCGGCGTGATCGGCCCGACCCGGCTGAATTACGCGCGTATCATTCCTATGGTTGACTACACGGCAAGGTTGCTTGGTCGCCTTGTCCCTTGATTTTTGCCGCTCTACGGTCGATATCCCGCTTTGACTTCTCAACTTTCAACCGACTCAACTCGCCGAGGCGAGCATGCCCGACAATAAGACCGATTTGCGTGAGGCCAACGAGGATCAGGCAAGACCTGCCGATTCCTCCAAGTCCGAGACGCAAGCGGGTAAAGAAGATGCCGGCACCCAGGTGGGCGACGACCTGAACGCGCTCGTGCTGGAAAACGCGGATATGCGTGACCGCGTGCTTCGGACCATGGCCGACATGGAGAATCTGCGCCGGCGCACCGAGCGCGAGAAGGCCGACACGGCGCGCTACGCCATCTCCAATTTCGCCCGCGACGTGCTCACGGTCGGCGACAACCTGAAGCGGACCATCGAGCATGTCCCGGCCGAGGCTGCCGCTCAGGACCCTGCGCTGAAGAGCTTTCTCGAGGGCGTCGAGATCACCGAGCGCGAGCTCTTGAAGGTGCTCGAGCGTCACGGCGTGACTCAGATCGAGCCGCTCGGGCAACGTTTCGACCCGAACTGCCACCAGGCGATGTACGAAGTGCAGAACGCCGAGGTGCCGGACGGCACGGTGGTCGATATCATGCAGGCCGGCTACACGATCGGCGATCGCTGCTTGCGGCCCGCTCTCGTCGCGGTTGCCAAAGGCGGCGCCAAGCCGGCGGCGCAGCCGCAAGGCAACGGCTCTTCGCAGCGGAAGGCCGCCAACGACGACTTCCCGCTCGGCGACTGAGTTTAAGTCGACTCACTTGGGCTTGGTCACGCGGCGGAGCGTGAGGTTGAATCGGCCGCCCTCAGGCAGGAGGTCGGACGTGCCAGGCAGGATGCGGTCGATGCCGTGATAAGCAAGCCGATCCTCGCCACCGAGCACAACGACGTCGCCTGACTTGAGCTCGAATGCCTGTGTGGAGTCCTTGCGCGACTTTCCCCCCATGCGGAAGATTCCCGCGTCGCCGAGCGACACCGAGACGACGGGCGCGGCGAAATCCTCCTCATCCCTGTCTTGATGCAAGCCCATCTTGGCGGCGCCCGCGTAGTAGCTGACAAGGCATGCCTCAGGCGCTGCAGGGTAGCCGGCCACCTCCCGCCACAGATCGAGCAAGGCCTTTGGTATTGGCGGCCAGGGCCCCCCCGTCAGCGGATGGGTCTCTTGATAGCGATAGCCGCGCTCTTTGTCCGTCACCCAGCCGAGAGGTCCGCAATTCGTCATGCGCACGGACATCGGCGTGCCCGAGCGCGGCATGGCGGGCGTGAACAGCGGCGCCTCGACAATGATCTCGCGCAGCTCGGCGAGAAGCCAGGCTTGCGCCGACCTGTCCAACCGTTCCGAAAAATATTCCACGTCCCTTTGCTCCGCCGCATCGCTGCCCTACCTCCATGCTATAAGCCCGCAACGGCAGGACCAAGGAGCAAGCCAAGTGGCGAGCGAGGCGCGGAAGCTCAATCCCGACGGCTATGTTCACGCCCGGGATGCCGACGAATATCAGCGCCTTCGCGATCAGGCTCGCATGTGGCAGAGCGCAACCGAGGCGCTGCTCGATCAATTCGGCCTTGACCCCGGTATGAGCGCGCTCGACGTCGGCTCAGGATCGGGCGCGGTGATGCGGCTGATGGCGAATCGTGTCGGGCCTCAAGGCAGCGTCAGCGGCATCGAGATCGATGCGAAGCTCGGCGGCCAGGCGATCGCTGCGCTCCGCGCCGAAGGGGGCGCCAAGTTCAATTACGTTGAGGCCAACGTGCTCGACCTCGAGCTCGTGCCTGGATCCCCCTTCGACCTCGTCTTCTGCCGGTTTTTTCTCATGCATATGCAAGACCCGGTCGCCGTGATCGAAAAGATACAAGGCTGGGTCAAGCCGGGCGGCGTGATCGCGGCGCAAGAGTTCGATTTCGGATCGATCGCGATCGAGCCACTCTGCCCTGCCATGGGCGAGTTCAATCGCCTGTTCGAGGGCGTGTTCAGAGGTCATGGGCGGAACCTCAGGGCCGGGCGGCAGCTCCCCATGCAGTTCGAGGCCGCGGGGATCGGGCTCCCTGACGGCACGCTCGCCGAAGCGAAGTTCCTGCCGCTCAAGGCCATCGCGCCAATGTTGATCGGTGTTTACCAATCGCTGTTCGCCTCGGCGGCCGAACTCGGCATGGCCGATCCGGTTCGCGCCGAAGCCTTCAAGAAGGACATGGCCGAGGCGGGAGAGGACGGACGCTATTACTGCCTCACGCCTATCCTCATCGGCGCGTGGAAGCGTCTATCGTGAAAAGCGCTCACGCGAAGCTAAGCATTTCCCCGCTTCTCCTTGCGGGCCATAGGGTTGCCACCTATATAACCGCGGAACCCCGCCGGATGAGTCGGCGGGCTTGCCGAAATCCTTGGGGACCGACGCTCCGTTTCGCGGGAGGGATGCGGGTGCCGCTCTAGGGCCCGCACGGTCTGCCAGAAAGAGAGGACGTACATGGCCAAAGTGATCGGAATCGATCTCGGCACCACCAATTCATGCGTCGCGGTGATGGAGGGCAAGAACCCCAAGGTCATCGAAAACGCCGAGGGCATGCGCACCACCCCGTCGATGGTCGCCTTCACCGATGACGGCGAGATCATCGTAGGCCTTCCCGCCAAACGCCAAGCCGTCACCAATCCCGAGAATACGTTCTTCGCCATCAAGCGCCTCATCGGCCGGCGCTACGACGACCCGATGGCCGAGAAGGACAAGAAGCTCGTTCCCTACAAGATCATCCGCGCCGACAACGGCGACGCCTGGGTCGAATCCCACGGCAAGAAATATTCCCCATCGCAGATCTCGGCGTACATCCTGCAGAAGATGAAGGAAACCGCCGAGTCCTATCTCGGCCAGAAGGTCGAGCAGGCCGTCATCACCGTGCCTGCCTATTTCAACGATGCCCAGCGCCAAGCGACCAAGGACGCCGGCAAGATTGCCGGTCTCGAAGTGTTGCGCATCATCAACGAGCCGACCGCTGCTGCGCTGGCCTACGGGCTTGAGAAGAAGAACGGCGAGACCATCGCCGTGTATGACCTCGGCGGTGGCACGTTCGACATTTCCATTCTCGAGATCGGCGACGGCGTGTTCGAGGTGAAGTCGACCAACGGCGACACTTTCCTCGGCGGCGAGGACTTCGACATGCGCATCGTCGATTACCTTGCCAATGAGTTCAAAAAGGAATCCGGGATCGACCTACGCGGCGACAAGCTCGCCCTGCAGCGCCTGAAGGAGGCGGCCGAGAAGGCGAAGATCGAGCTGTCATCGACGCAGCAGACCGAGATCAACCTGCCCTTCATCACCGCCGACAAGTCGGGCCCGAAGCATCTCACCATGAAGCTCACGCGCGCCAAGCTCGAGAGCCTGGTCGACGACCTTATCCAGAAGACGATCGGCCCGTGCCAGAACGCGCTGAAGGATGCAGGCCTCAAGGCCGCCGAGATCCAGGAAGTCGTTCTCGTCGGCGGCATGACGCGCATGCCGAAAGTGGTCGAGACGGTGAAGAACTTCTTCGGCCGCGAGCCGCATAAGGGCGTGAATCCCGACGAGGTGGTCGCCATCGGCGCCGCCATTCAAGCGGGCGTGCTGCAAGGCGACGTCAAGGACGTGCTGCTGCTCGACGTGACCCCGCTCTCGCTCGGCATCGAGACCTTGGGCGGCGTGTTCACGCGCCTCATCGACCGCAACACCACGATCCCGACCAAGAAGAGCCAGGTATTCTCGACCGCCGAGGACAATCAGAACGCGGTGACCATCCGCGTGTTCCAGGGCGAGCGCGAGATGGCGGCCGACAACAAGCTGCTCGGCCAGTTCGATCTCGTCGGCATTCCGCCGGCCCCGCGCGGCGTGCCGCAGATCGAGGTGACCTTCGACATCGACGCCAATGGCATCGTCAACGTGTCGGCGACCGACAAGGCCACCGGCAAGGAGCAGTCGATCCGCATCCAGGCGTCCGGCGGTCTCACCGACGCCGACATCGACCGCATGGTCAAGGAGGCCGAGAGCCACGCCGAGGAAGACAAGAAGCGCCGCGAGCTGGTCGAGGTGAAGAACCAGGCCGAGGCGCTCGTCCACTCGACCGAGCGCATGCTGAAGGACTACGGCGACAAGGTTCCGGCCGGCGACAAGGCTTTGGTCGAGAGCGCGGTCGCCGACGTGAAGTCGGTGCTCGAGGGCGAGGACAAAGACGCGATCAAGCAGAAGGTCGACGCTCTGGCGCAAGCTTCGATGAAGCTCGGCGAGGCGATGTATCAGGCAAGCCAAGGCACTGCCGCAGGCGGTGGCGGACCTTCCGCTTCCGCCTCAGGCGGCGACGACAAGGTCGTCGATGTCGACTTCGAAGAGGTCAAGGACGACGACAGCAAGAAGTCGGCTTAAGGTTCATGGCGGGCGCCGGGTCGGGAAGAATCCGGCGCTCTTGCCCAAGACAAGAGGGCTTATGCGCCGCCAGGTTGACGGCGGTGTAAAGGGCCGGAGGGGCGATGGCAAAACGATGCTACTACGAGGTTCTAGGCGTAGCGCGCAGCGCTCGTGAAAACGAGATCAAGTCTGCTTTTCGCCGCCTCGCCAAAGAATGTCATCCCGACCGTTGCAACGGCGATCCGGACGCCGAGAAGCGTTTCAAGGAAGTCAACGAGGCCTACGAGAACTTAAAGGACCCGCAGCGCCGCGCGGCCTATGACCGCTACGGCCATGCCGCTTTCGACAATGGCATGGGCGCCGCCGGCGCGCACGGCTTCGGCGCCGATTTCTCGGCCTCGATGTCGGCCATGTTCGATGATCTATTCGGCGAGTTCATGGGCGCGCAGCGCCGGCCCCGCCAGCGCTCGGCGCGCGAGCGAGGCGCCGATCTCCGCTACAACATGGAAATCACGCTCGCCGAGGCCTTTGAGGGCAAGACGGCGCAGATCAGAGTGCCGACCTCCGTCACCTGCGATGCGTGCTCGGGCTCGGGCGCCAAGGCGGGCACGTCGCCGACCTCCTGCCGCACTTGCGGCGGCATCGGCAAGGTGCGTGCGAGCCAGGGCTTCTTCACCATCGAGCGCACCTGTCCGTCGTGCCAGGGACGCGGCGAGACCATCGAGACCCCATGCCCGTCCTGCTCGGGTGCCGGCCGCGTCACCCGCGAGCGCACACTCTCAGTCACCATTCCGGTCGGGGTGGAGGACGGCACGCGCATCAGGCTCGCCGGCGAAGGCGAGGCAGGCTTGCGCGGCGGCCCGCCCGGCGACCTCTACATCTTCCTCTCCATCAAACCGCATGAGTTCTTCCAGCGCGACGGCGCCGATCTCTTCTGCCGCGTGCCCATCGCCATGACCACGGCGGCGCTTGGCGGCCAGATCGAGGTACCGACCATCGACGGCGGCAAGACGCGGGTGAAGATTCCGGAAGGTACCGAGAGCGGCAAGCAGTTCCGCCTCAAGGCCAAAGGCATGCCGGTGCTGCGCTCGAAGCAGCAGGGCGACCTCTACATCCAGGTCGAGGTCGAGACGCCGAAGAACCTCTCGCGCAAGCAGCGCGACCTGCTCAAGGCCTTCGAGGAAGCCTCGAACCCGAACACGAGCCCGGCGTCGACCGGATTCTTCGCACGGGTCAAGGAGTTCTTCGAGGGCATCGGCGAGTAAGCCTAACCGTCTCCTCGCAGTTTGCCTTAGATTGACCGGCTGAGCCGCCTGTCGCAGCGAAAATCCTTCAGGCGCGAACGCAAGCGAGACCGCAAATGACCGTCGAGCCCGCCTCGCGTGATCAGCAGAGGCCAGACGGGGGCAAGCGGCGCGCAAGCCGCGGCACGGGCCGCCAAGATCACCGCAGCCGTGATCGCGGTTGTGGCAGCGGCCATCGGGCTTTGGTACGCGCGGACCGCCATCCTGCTCGCCTTCGCCGGCACCCTTCTCGCCATCGTGTACTATGGTGCGAGCAAGGCGCTTGCCGAGCTGACCAAGCTGCCGCGGCTCTTGATGCTGGCGGTGGTGGTGCTGTCGACGGCGCTCTTCCTCGTGATCGTGTTCGCCGCGGCAGGCCCGACGCTCGCCCAGCAAATCTCTCAGCTCGCGCGGGCGATCGCCGCGGGCGCCACCACTTTGACCAAGCAAATCGCGAGCTTCGCCGATCAGACGTCGATCTTGCAGAACATCGACCTCGTCGAGGTGGTGGGCAAATTCCTGAGCCCCTGGGGCATCGCCACGGGGGCGACCTCAGTCGCGCTCTCCATCGTCGGATTATTCAGCGCGGGCCTGATCGTGCTCTTTTTCGGCGTCTATTTCGCCGCCGACCCCGACACTTACGTCGAGATCGTCGCGCGCGTTTCGCCGCCCGCGCGCCGCGCCGCCATCCTCGAGGTAATGCACGAGACCGGCGAGCGCTTGCGTCGCTGGCTGATCGGCCAGGGCATCTCCATGGCGGTCATCGGCAGCCTGACCTATGTCGGTCTCCTCGTTCTCGGCGTTCCGATCGCCTTCGTGCTGGCGCTGTTCGCAGGGCTTGCCGGCTTCCTGCCTTATCTCGGTCCGATCATCGGCGCCATCCCTATGGTGCTGGTGGCCGGCGGCGAGAGCCTCGATCTCGCGCTGTGGGTGGTCGGGCTCTATGTGATCATCCAGTTCCTCGAGAGCTATTTGCTCACCCCGCTGATCCAGGCGCGGGCGGTGTCGCTGACGCCGGCCGTCGTCATCTTGAGCCAGCTCGTGCTCGGCGCCGTGTTCGGGCTTCTCGGGCTTGCACTCGCAACGCCGATTGCCGCCGCCGCGACCGTGCCGCTGCGCTACATCTTCGGCATGGACAAGCGCGACGGGGCCGCCAATCAAACGTCTGACAAATAGGGAGCGACGGATGCGGCTCTTGTTCTTCGCCGGCTCTACGCGAGACCGCTCGTACAACAAGAGGCTGGCGCGGCTCGGCCGGCATATCGCCGAGGCGAACGGCATCGAGGCGGTGTTCGTCGACCTCAGAGACTATCCCATGCCGATCTATGACGGCGATCTTGAAGCGAACGAGGGACCCCCTCAGAAGGCGCGTGAATTCAAGGCGCTGCTCGGTGAGTATCAGGGCGTGTTCATCGCGAGTCCCGAATACAATTCTTCCGTCACGCCGCTGCTCAAGAACACGCTCGACTGGGTGAGCCGGGTGAGGGAAAAGGGCGAGACCGGGCTCGAAGTGTTCAAGAGCCGCGTGTTCGCCATTTCAGGCGCCTCGCCCGGCTATTACGGCGCGATGCGGAGCCTGCTTACGCTTCGCCAGGTCCTTGCGATCGGGCTTGGCGCCCTCGTCATTCCCGAGCAGATCGCCGTGCCGCGCGCCATGGACGCGTTCGAGGCTGACGGAAGCCTCAGGGACAAGGGCCAGCAGGCTCTGTGCAAGGGCGTGGTCGAAGCGCTCGCCGTAGCTGCGCGGAAATTCGTGAGGAGTTCGTAGGAGAGGTTATCGCTTCTTGGCGCGCCCGTGCAGATGATAGAATTGGCGAGGCAACGAACCGGGAGACCGGACAATGCGCAAAATCGTCCTGGTGCTCATGACGGCGGCGATACCGCTCGGCATTGCCAGCGCCGACGTTCACGCGGCGAGCAAGCGCCTGAAGGTCACTCAGATCAAGGTCTGCCTGACCAGCATCGGTTGGTGCAGCGATTATATGCGGAGGAGCACCCAAACCACCGTCTGCTATTGCGAGCACCATCAGCAAAATCCAGGGCACGTAACCTCGCGGATCGGGATTCTCCCGTCGGTCCCGCAAATCGACTGAGAGCCGAGGAGACACCACGATGAGGAATGGATTGATGCTGGTGGTAGCGCTCCTCGTTCCTCTCGGAGCAGCCGAGGCCAAGATTAGTCGCTTCGCGACCGAGTTGGGGCCTTCGCTTTGTCTTATCAATCGCGACCATTGCCTGTGCGGCGGTCCCTATCGCGATCTCGGCAATGGCGCGTGCGAATGCCGACATGCCAGTGGCCGGATCGTCCGTCGGAACGAGACCACCGCGCCGCTCTGCAAATGATGCCGTTCGAACACCAAGCATGACAAAAGCAAATCGAAGGCTCATCGTCGCGCTCGACGTGCCGAGCGTCGATGAAGCGCGCGGTCTCGTCTCGAAGCTTGGCGACAGCGTCGGCGTCTATAAGATCGGGCTCGAGCTCCTGTTCTCAGGAGGCCTCGCGCTGGCGCAAGAGCTTGCCGGCCACGGTCATTCGGTCTTCGTCGATGCGAAGCTGCTCGACATCGAGGCGACGGTCGAAAGGGCGACGGCTGCCATCGCAGGGATGGGTGTCGCCTTCCTCACGGTACACGCCCTCGACAAGAAAACGTTGGAAGCAGCCGTGCGCGGGCGGGGCGAAAGCGCGCTCAAGCTGCTCGGCGTGACGGTACTCACCAACCTCTCAGCACCCGATCTCGTCGAGCAGGGCATCGATCATCCCTTGCAGGAACTGGTGCTGCATCGCGCGGACCTTGCCAGGGAAGCGGGATTCGACGGCGTGATCGCGTCGGGCCATGAGGCGGCAGCGATACGCAAGGCTTCGGGACCTGACTTTCTCATCGTGACGCCGGGGGTGAGGCCGCAAGGCTCTGCTGCCCAGGATCAGGCGCGCGCCGTGACGCCGGCGACAACAATCGAGGCAGGGTCCGATTATCTCGTGGTGGGGCGGCCCATCACCCGTGCCCCTGACCCGCGCGCCGCGGCAGAGGCGATCGTCGCGGAGATCGCTTCCTCTCTCTCAACTTAGCTCGCGAAGACGCGCCTCGATCAGCGGCGCGAGCGTAGCGCCATCGCCTTCGATCAGCACCTGCTTCAGCCGCGACTTGCCGCCTTGCGCGACCTTGACCGACGAAGGCGGGACTTTCAGCCACTGGGCGATCAGTCTCTCGAGCGCCTCGTTGGCGCGTCCGGCTTCGGGCGCCGCCCGCACGCGCGCCTTCAGAACCGCCTCCCCGCCGAACGTCTCGATGCCGGTAAGCTCGTCGCGCCCCGATTTCGGCGTCAGGCGCACAGGGAGGATGACGCCTGCGGCAACGCGGCGGAGATTGAGCTTGAGACCGTCTGCGCTCAAAGACCGGCTGTGGGCTCGAACAACGGCAGGATCCAGCCGAGCAGGACCACGTCGCGGATGAAGAGCAGGAACAGAATCAAAATCACCGGCGAAATATCGATGCCGCCGAGATTGGGCAGGATGTTGCGGATCGGACGCAGCGCCGGCTCGGTCAGGCGGTAGAGCATATCGGCCACCTGATAGACGAAGCGGTTGTGGGTGTTCACCACGTTGAAGGCGATCAGCCAGCTCAGGATAGCGCCGGCGATGACGACCCAGATGTAGAGGTCGATGACGAGAACGATGAATCCGATCAAAGGCACCATCAACAAACCTCCTCGCTTTGCGCCGACCATGTAGCGGAGAGGCGGCGAAAAGGGCAAGCGTCGCGTCGGGGGAGGGGTCAGCCTCGCTTGACAGGGCGGAAGGGCGATCCCTAAATGCCCCCGGTCCGGGGCCGTAGCTCAGTTGGGAGAGCGCAGCAATCGCACTGCTGAGGTCAGGGGTTCGATCCCCCTCGGCTCCACCAGCCTTAATTAAAGAACTGCTATAAAGTCCTAGGCTCCCCAAGGGCACGACGCCCGACAACACTACGACGTGCAGCGTATTGTGGGGTGATTATTGTCGCTTAAGCGGCAGGCTTGGCGACCAAACGGTCAGTTGACTAAGCATGCTCGGCGGCCTGATCTCGGCGCGGATCGCCGCCGTCGTTTCCTCGGTGCAGCAGAAGAAGGCGGAGCCTCCATGCCCAGAATTTTGATCGTCGCCTCCCTTATTGTGATCAGCTTCGCCGGCCCCGCCCTTGCGGATTGGTGGATCGTTCGGTCGTCGGATCAGGAATGTCTCGTCGTCGACGTCGAGCCGACGGACAAGAGTGTTACCAAGATCGGCAAAGACTCTTATAAGACCGAAGAGGAAGCCAACGCCGACGCTAAGCGGTTATGTAAGGAGCCAACCGTGGTGCCGAAGCTCGATGACGACGAGTGAGCGTCTGGCATTGATCGCGGCGGAACGGCGCAACCCCCCGCAACTACTCGCGGTGAGGGTGCGACAAGTCAGCCCTCCGCCCCATAGCCACTTCCTGACATGATGCGTCCGCCTCTCGCCACGAGAGGCGAAAAACTCTGCGGCGCTTAGACAATCGTAGCACGCTCCGATGAAGCCTGTTGTCACTCTGTCGGCCCTGGGGACCGCAATGGCGCTGCTGCTCGGTCCTTGTGCGCAAGCTGCGGGCCCCTGTCCTCCCGACGGGGACGACACCGGTTGGCCGACGTTCGACGCCAGTGAGAAATGCGGCAGCTATTCTGACTGCGATGCCCTCATGCAGGAGGGGCGCCTCGCAGAGGCCCAGGCCTGCAACCGCAAGATCGACGATTGCTCAGCCGCTCTCATCAAATCGAACGCCAAGGCAGATGCGCATAACGTCGCGTTAGAGGCTTGCCGCGCTTCGATCTGGTCGACCAGGGTGTCCAAGCCAGCAGACGAGTAATCTCAGCGTTAGGGCGCGGTGCGGCGCGCGTCCTCGACCTTGGGGGTTGTGCGCTTCTTGGCGGGCTCAGGGCGAGGCAGCGCGCGGGGCAATTGTGGATTGCCTTCGGCGTCGCGCACGCGGAACAAGAGGCCCATGAACGGCACAAGAAGAAGCTTCGGCACGAAGGGCGCGACGAACGTGCTGAGACGGTTGAACAGCCCCGGCACGATCACCTTGCGCCCGCGCATGAATTTCCGGTAGCCGATGCGCGCGACCTCCTCGGCGGTCTTCGCCGGCAGAAATTGGACATAGCGCGAATATTCGGCCCCGGCCTTGGCATGCATCTCGGTGGCGATGGTTCCGGGCGCGAGCGATGAGATGCGGACCCCGGTGCCCATCGTCTCGTAAGCAAGCGAACGGCTGAACGACAGCACGAAGGCTTTGGTGGCGGAATAAGTCGCCTGATACGGCACCGGCATGAAGCCTTCGACCGAGGCGACGTTGAGAACCCGGCCTTTGCGCCGCGCGATCATCCCGGGCAGGAGGCGGCGGGTGAGATCGACGACAGCGCGAACATCGAGATCGACCAGCTTGCGGAGCTTGGCTAGGTCCTGATCCTGGAAGAAGCCCGCCATCATCATGGCGGCGTTGTTGACGAGCATATCGGCGTAGAGACCAGAGCGCTGCAGGGCCTGCTCGACGGCAGCGCAGCCTTCCTCGGTGCTGAGATCGGCGGCAAGTGTCTTCACCTCGACATCGTGAGCCGAGGACAGCTCCTGGGCGGCTTTTCTGAGCGCAAGCTCATCGCGGGAAACGAGAAGGAGAGCATGGCCGCCGCGGGCGAACTCGTCCGCCAAGGCGCGGCCGAGCCCGTGCGTCGCCCCGGTGATGACCACGGCTGGAGCGAATGGCTCAATTCTCTTGTTCAGCTCATTCATGCTTTATCCAACGCGCATCACCGCCATTCGGCCTCAGCAGGCAAGCACATTTGGCACAGCAAGCAAATAGCCAATGCTCGGGGCATGACGGCCAAGCAGGAGCCCGGTTCCCGATGGGACTGGGAAAGTGAGGCCCTGACGGAGTAAAGCTAAGCGGTAACCCCACGCTTCTTGGTCGCATCCAGAACCCAATCGACCCATGTCAGCAACCTTATCTGCGCGCCTTATTCTTCTCGGTTTGCTCGGCTTTCTCGCCGTTCCCAGCGCGGCGCTCGCGGAAATGAGCCTCGCCGAGGTGATCAAGCAGGAGGACGCGAAATATCTCGCTGTCCCCGACGTCACGGGCAAGGACGATGCGCCGAAGATCGAGGCAGGAGGCGGCGAGGAAGGCACGGTGCCGAAGCCTCAGGAGATCTCGCAGGGCGCCGTGAAAGCCGCGCTCAGCTATACCGAGGCCAAAGGCGACGACGGGCAGATCACGCGGACTCCCATCGTCACCATCTTTGCCAACGGCAAGGAGGTCGCCAAGCTCGAAGGCGAAGACACGTTCTACGCCGATCCAGCGGTTAGCCTCCAGATCGCAGAGCTCGACGCCTCAAATCAGACGCCGGAGGTGGTGGTGTCATTCTATACCGGCGGCGCGCATTGCTGCTCCGACACCAGCGTGGTGGAGAGCTCCGGCGACGGCTCGGTGTGGAAGACGATCGATGTCGGAGAGTTCGACGGCGGGCCGTTGCTCGCAGCCGACCTCGACGGCGACGGGCGCTACGAGTTCGAGACACATGACAACGCCTTCCTCTACACGTTCGGCTGCTATGCGTGTTCGACGGCGCCGCTGCAATTGATCGGCATCGACAACGGCGAGGTGAAGAACATCACAACCGAGGATCGCTTCAAGCCGGTGCATGCCGCCTATCTCAAGGAGATGATCAGCGATGCGCCTGAAGAGGAGGCGGACGCAAACGGGTTCCTTGCCGGCTATGTCGGCGAGAAGAGCCTGCTCGGCGAGAGCAAGAGCGCCTGGGCGATCATGCTCAAATATTACGACAAGGCGTCTGACTGGGGGCTCGAGACCTGCGATCAGCCGGTCAACCCGGACGGCGACTGCCCCGGCCAAACGATCAAGCTCACTTTCCCTGACGCGCTCGAACGCATGCTTAAGGAAAATGGTTATAAGGTAGAGAAATAGGCCCAAGCTCCAAGGATTGCGGCCGGGGCAACCGGCCGGAACCCTTGGGGCTCAGGCTCGGTTTTGTCTTGACCAGGCTTAAGGCCCGGTCTCCCGCCCAAGGAGTAGCGAGTATGGCACCCCGCGCATTCTGGACCGGCCATTTGCGGCTTTCGCTCGTCAACATCCCGGTCAAGCTCTACCCCGCGACATCTTCAGAGCGGCGCATCGAGATGCACCAGATTCACGAGCCTACCGGCAAGCGCGTGCGCTACCAGAAGGTGGTGCCGGGTGTCGGCCCCGTCGAGAACGAGGAGATCATCAAGGGCTACGAGTACGAGAAGGGCAAATATGTCCTGATCGATCCCAAGGAAATCGACGAGCTGAAGCTCGAGGCGAAGCAGACGATCGAGCTCGTGCGCTTCGTCGACGAGGACGCGATCGACGTCCGCTATTACGAGACGCCCTATTACCTCTTGCCCGACGGCGAGCTGGCCGACGAAGGCTATGTCATCATCCAGAAGGCGCTGAAGGACACCGGCAAGATCGGCGTCGGCCAGTTCATCCTGCGCGGCCACGGCAATATCGTCGCCATCAAGCCGTTCGGCAAAGGGCTCCTGCTCGAAATTCTGCGCCACGCGAACGAGATCCGCGCGGCCGAGCCCATCTACAAGGAGATCGTCGAGACCAAGGTCGACAAGGAGGCGCTCGATCTCGCCAAGGAGCTGGTCAAGCGCAAGTCCGGCAAGTTCGAACCCGAGCAGTTCAAGGATCAATATGAAGAGGCGGTGTGGGAGCTGATCCAGGCCAAGCTCGAGAAGCGCGCGCCCGAGATCGCGACCGAGATACCCGGCAGCGCCAAGGTCATCAACATCATGGATGCCTTGAAGAAGAGCGTGCAGCAGGGCAAGGGGGGAGCACCGGCCAAGGCGCCGGCAAAACGCGCCGCCTCAACCAAGTCGAGCGCCGGCAAGAAGGCCGCCAAGAGCACGCCCAAGCGAAAGTCGGCTTAAGTCATGGCGCGCGCCGAAGCGAAAGACCTGCTCGCCGAGTACAAGAGACGGCGCGATTTCGCCAAGACGCCGGAGCCCGGGCCGAAGCGCAGCAGGGCCAAAGGCAACAGCTTCGTCATCCAGAAACACGCTGCGACGCGTACGCATTTCGATTTCCGGCTCGAGCATGACGGCGTGCTGAAGAGCTGGGCCGTGACCAAAGGCCCGAGCCTCGATCCGAGCCAGAAGCGGCTCGCGGTCATGACCGAGGACCATCCGCTCGAATATGGCGGCTTCGAAGGCGTCATCCCCAAGGGCGAATATGGCGGCGGCCCGGTGATGCTCTGGGACGAAGGCACCTGGGAGCCGATCGGCGATCCCGACGAGGGCCTCGCCAAGGGCGATCTCAAGTTCCGCCTGCATGGCCATCGGCTCAATGGCGATTACGTGCTCGTGCGCATGAAGCCACGCCCGGGAGACCGCGGCCGGCAGAACTGGCTCCTGATCAAGAAGCGCGACGAGTATGCAGGCGACGGCGATGAGCCCACTGAAACCTACGACACCAGCGTGAAGACCGGCCGCACCATGGATCAGATCCTGCACGGCGAGTCCGCCGTGTGGAGCTCGAACAAGACTCAAAAAAAAAGTCAAACAGTGCGCAAGACGGCCGGGCGAAAAGCTGGCACGGCAAAGCCGCGGCCCGCGCGAAAGCGCCGGAGTTCATAGAGCCCGAGCTCGCGACGCTCGTCAGCGAGGTGCCGGAAGGCCGCTCGTGGCTGCACGAAGCAAAATATGACGGCTACCGCATTCCCGCGCGCAAAGAGGGCGATGAGATCACCCTCTTCAGCCGGAGCGGGCTCGACTGGACGGTGCGCTTTCCGGCAATCGCCAAGGCGATGCAGGACTTCCCGGCGGAAAGCGCGATGATCGACGGAGAGGTCGCCTTCGTGCTGCCATCGGGCATCACCGACTTCAAGTCGCTGCAAGAGCATATCGACAGCCCGCACCCTTCCATCCGCTATTTCGTGTTCGACCTGCTCAACCTCGACGGCAAGGATTGGCGCAAGAAGCCGCTGAAGGAGCGGCGCGCGCGGCTTGCCAAGCTGATGGCGAACGGCGTGCCGGACTGGCTCGTCTATGCCGACTATGTCGAGGGCTCAGGTCCGGAGTTCTTCACGCAAGCCTGTCTGGCCGGACTCGAAGGCGTCATGTCGAAGCGCGCGGACTCTCCCTATCGCTCGGGCCGCGGCAGGGACTGGCTCAAGATCAAGTGCCTCAAAGGTGAGGAGTTCGTCATTGGCGGTTACAGCCGGTCCGAGGTCAAGGGGAAGCCGTTCTCCTCGCTCCTGCTCGGGACCTTCGAGGACGGCAAGCTGATCTATTCCGGCAAAGTCGGCACCGGATTCGACTCTGCCGATTTCGACAACCTGGCGCGCAAGTTCAAGCCGCTCGAGCGGACAAAATCGCCTTTCGAGGAGGTGCCGGCAGTCGAACGCAAGGACGCGGTCTGGCTCGAGCCAAAGCTCGTGGCACAGATCGCCTTCACCGAGCGGACACGCGACGGACGGCTGCGGCACCCGAGCTTCAAGGGATTGCGCGAGGACAAGCCGGCGCGCGAGGTGCATCGCGAGCCGTCGGAGGATGAGGAACAGGCAATGGCTACGGCAAAAACTGAGCCCGCGAAGAAATCCAAGAACCCCGTCTTCGCTGGGATCACGCTGTCCAATCCCGACAAGGTCTATTACCCGGATGCAAGGCTGACCAAGCTCGACATCGCGCACTACTACGAGACGGTCGAGCGCCTCATCCTGCCTTACGTCGCGCGGCGGCCGATCAGCCTCGTGCGCTGCCCCGACGGCATCGACGGCCAGCGCTTCTTTCAGCGTCACGCCATGAAAGGCATGAGCGACGCGATCAAACAGATTCCCATTGCCGGCGGCGAGACCGACAAGCCCTATCTCTACATCGACGATGAGGAAGGTCTGTTTGGTCTGGTGCAGATCGGCACGCTCGAAATCCACGATTGGGGCGTCTCGCTCGACCGTATCAGCAAGCCCGACCGGCTCGTATTCGATCTCGATCCTGATGAAGGGCTTGATCTCGCCACGCTGAAGGCCGCGACGGTCGAGGTGCGCGACTTTCTCGCCGATCTCGGGCTCAAGAGCTTTCTCAAATCGACCGGCGGAAAGGGGTTTCATCTCGTAGCACCGCTCGCGCCGAAGCTCGGTTGGCCGGAGGTGAAGGCCTTCGCCAAGGCGGTCGCCGATGCTCTCGTCGAAGCGCGCCCCGACCGCTACACGGCGAACCCGCTCAAGAAGACCCGCGAGGATAAGATCTTCGTCGATTATCTGCGCAATCAACGCGGCGGGTCTGCCATCGTCAACTATTCGACCCGCGCCAAGGAAGGCGCGCCCGTCGCCTGCCCGCTCCGCTGGGATGAGCTCAAGGGACTCAAAGCCGCGGCGCCCTATTCGGTCGCGACCTTGCCCGCGCGGCTCAAGCGGCTGAGGGGCGATCCCTGGAAGGGATTCTTTTCCACGCGCCAATCGATCACGGCAAAGGCCAAGAAGGCACTTGGCCTCGACTAGTGCTTTCGCTCCTTGCTCACAAAGCACTGCGCGGCGATGATGGAGCGTGGGGGTAGAGGAGGAGACAATGGCACGCTGGACGCCCGATCCCACATTCTATCCTTCGCCCCGCATGGCGGCGAAAGCGCCCGCCGAGACGCTCGCTTATGTGGCGGCGTTCGCGCCGAAGCGCGACGTGCCGGATTCTCTTGCCGTGGTCGATGTCGACCCGTCATCGCCGACTTATGCGAAGATCGTCGGCGGCGTCGACATGCCTGCGCTCGGCGACGAGCTGCATCACTACGGCTGGAATGCCTGCTCGTCGTGCCTATGCCCTAACGCGCCGCATCCGCATATGGAGCGGCGTTATCTCGTGGTGCCGGGCTTGCGCTCCTCCCGCATCTATATCATCGACACCAAGCCTGACCCCAAGAACCCGGCCATCGTGCGCGTCATCGAGCCGGAGGAGATCATCGAGGCGGCGGGCTATAGCCGGCCGCACACCGTCCATTGCGGACCCCGCGGCATCTATGTCTCGGCGCTCGGCGATGCCAAGGGCGACGGGCCCGGCGGTGTGTTCCTCATGGACGGCGAGACGTTCGACGTGCTCGGCCGCTTCGAGGTCGATCGAGGACCGCAGCAGCTCGCTTACGATGCCTGGTGGCATCTCGCCTACGACACCATGGTGACGAGCGAGTGGGGAACGCCGAACACGGTCGAGAACGGGCTCCTGCCCGAGATCCTGCTCGGCGCGCAATATGGGCGACGCCTGCATTTCTGGGACCTGCAAAAGCGCAAGCATCTGCAAGAGATCGATTTCGGTCCCGACTATCAGCTCGTGTTCGAGCTCAGGCCCGCGCACGATCCGACCAAAGCCTATGGCTTCGTCAATTGCGTGATCAGCCTCAAGGACCTCTCCGCCTCCATCTGGACCTGGTATCGCGACGGGGACCAATGGGCGGTGAAGAAGGTGATCGAGATTCCAGCCGAGCCCGCCGACGAAGAGCTTCTACCGCCGTTGCTCAAGAGCTTCAGGGCGGTGCCGCCGCTCGTCACCGATATCGATCTCTCGATGGACGACCGCTTCCTCTACGTCGCCTGCTGGGGCACCGGCGATCTCCGCCAATATGACGTCAGCGATCCGTTCAATCCGAAGCTCACCGGCACGGTGAGGATCGGCGGCATCGCCGCGCGCGCCTCGCACCCCGGAGCGAACGGGCCACTGAACGGCGGACCGCAGATGGTCGAGATCAGCCGCGACGGCAGGCGGATCTATTTCACCAACTCGCTCTACGGCGCCGTCGACCCGCAATTCTATCCGTCCGGTATTCACGGCTGGATGGCGAAGCTCGACGCGGCGCCCGAGGGCGGCATCGAGTTCGATCCGCGATTTTTCGTGACCTGGCCGGACAGCCACCGGCCGCATCAAGTCCGGCTGCAGGGTGGGGACTGCTCTTCCGACTCTTATTGCTATCCGTAACGCGCCGTCGGCTGTCATTCCCGCGAAAGCGGGAATCCAGTAACCCCTGATTTCAGATCAAGACGCGCGCTGGTTACTAGATTGCCCGGTCAAGCCGGGCAATGACGAGGACTGGGCATGACCGACATCTCGCCATGGCTGATCCTGATCGCGCTCGGCGCATTTCATGGGCTCAACCCGGCCATGGGCTGGCTGTTCGCGGTCGCGCTCGGGTTCTATCGCAACAGCCAGCGCGTGGTACTCGTCTCGCTCATCCCCATCGCGCTTGGTCATGCCGCTTCGATCGCCGTCGTCGTCTATGCCGTGATTTTTCTCGGCACGATGATCGACGAGAATGTGTTCCGCATTCTCTCCGGCGTGCTGCTTCTCGCCTGGGGCTTATTCCATCTCCTCTACGGGCACCGCCACCACGTGCATGTGGGCTTGACCACCGGCCTGCTCGGCCTCGGCGTCTGGTCCTTCGTCATGGCGACGGCGCATGGTGCCGGCGCCATGCTGATCCCGGTTCTGATGCCGCTCGAGCATCAGGCGATGCTCGGTCAGGCCAGCGAGCACGCCCATCACATGCCGGCGACCGCATCGCTGTGGGTGGCGACGCTCGCCGTGATCGTGCACAGCCTCGCCATGCTCATCACCACGGGCGTCGTCGCGCTCGTCGTCTATCGGTGGGTGGGGCTCGATTTCCTGAAGCGCGGATGGATCAATCTCGATCTCATCTGGAGCACGGCGCTCATCGGCATCGGGGCGTGGCTACTGCTCACCTGAAAGCCGCCTGCCCCCTTTCGTCCCTCAAAAGGGAAATGCCCGCGGCGTCCTTTCGGAGCGCAGACACCTTCAGCGCTTGGTCAAGAGCGCCGGGGTTGTTCGGGCGGTCAGTGGATGTAGGGAGCGTCCGACGGTGCACCGCAGAAATATGAAGATCCTGGTCCACAGCTCAGATTCTGAGAGCCTCCAGCCGGAAAGTCGAAACCCGGACCGAAGTCCTTGGGTTCGGGCGGCATCTTGGGAGGTCCCCAAACGTCGCTCAGGGTGGGACCTCGACGGCCCTGGAACGGGCCTGGGTCGACTTGTTGTACCTGTTGGGCCTGGGCCTCATGGCTCGGCCAGCCAAACCCATAGCCGGCCATCAAGAGCGTCGTCAGAGCGAGAAGGCGAGCAAGGTCAGTGCGCTTGAGCATAGGTGTTGTCCCTGATTGGTTGGTCCCCGCGGCACAACCTTGTGTCGTTAAGCATATCATTGCGCCATCGGCTTTGATAGCGCTCGTTGTTCCAGGCGGGTCTACCCGGGTTCGGTTAACCCTCATTGAAAGATTGTTCAGACCCTTTGCCCCATGCTCCATGCCATGGGGGCACGTCTTGCGTATCTCGCCGCCGGCATTGCCATTGCCGCATGCTTCGCAGCGCTTGTCGGCTGCGCGGGCGGAGGCACGTTCAACGATGGCCAGCGGGCGCCGTGGCGCCAGCAGGCCGAGGATGCCTGCGTTGCATCAGGCGCGGTGAGTGCCTCCGCCTATATCGTGCAGATGACCCCGATCGACGGGCCGGGCGTGTGCGGGCTCGAGCGCCCGCTCAAGGTTTCGGGCCTAGCGCGGGGGTCGGTCGCAGTCTCCCCACCGGCGCTCATCGACTGCCCGCTCACGGCGGGGCTGGACCGCTGGCTCCAGAACTCGGTTCAACCCGCCGCGCAGCGCTACTTCGGCAGCCGCGTGGTCGAGATCACTCAGATCGCGTCCTATGGCTGCCGGGGACGCGACGGGAACAACTGGGGAAAGATCTCCGAGCACGCCTTCGGCAATGCCCTCGACATCGCCGCCTTCCGCTTGGCGAACGGCCAGTCCATCATCGTGGCCAAAGGCTGGTGGCGCGGCACGCCACGCGAGCGGGCCTTCCTGCAAGCGGTCTTCGCCGGGGCTTGCGCCGAGTTCTACACCGTGCTCGGCCCGGGTTCGGACCGCTTCCACTACAACCATTTCCACGTGGACTTCTTGCGCTCCAACTCCTCGAACGGGCGGCATTATTGCCGGCCCTTCCCCGGCCAACCGATCGCACAAGCGGCGCGCGACCCCAGCAATACGGCCTCGGTCATGCCCATTCCCTTTGTGGGCCCGGGACCAAACTAGGGATAAAACTTGGCAACTGTGGCCGCTTGGCAACTTCGCAAGCGCACAAGACACAGTATGATTGAATGAGTTGGGGGAGAGAGCACCAGGAGAAGCGCGAGTAAGCGTGACGGCGAGCCATGAGCCTTTTGGGCTTTAAGTCGATTGGAGGGGCACGATGGCGGCAGAATCGTTGGTGCAGATGCTGGAAGAGATCGCCGTCGGCCTAAAGGCCGGTGACGAGGAAATCTACGGGTGGCTCCGCGAGCAGCTCAAGGAATGCGGGGCCAGCGAGATTTCCGTCGAGCTTGCCATGGGGGTGATCGCACGGCTCTTGCCTGAAGAGGCGCAAGGGACGCTCGAAGCCGCCCAGGCGCACGCCCGCCGCTGGGCACACTGACTATCAATTGCTCCAACCGTCAGCTCCGCGCGGCTAGAGCAGATTCAGGTTTTTCCAATTCCTGAAGGGATTCCCAAATCAAGCGAACAGTGCGAGTCCTCCATTCCTTGGGGATGGAGGGGGACATGGCGCGAGCTTACAGCCAAGACTTGCGTGATCGTGTGATCGATGCGGCGCTCGGCGGAATGCCGGCCCGGCGGGCGGCGGTCCAATTCGAGATCGGGATCGCCACGGCGATTGTGTGGGTGCGCCGGGCGCGCACGAGCGGTGAGCGGGCGGCGCGCCGTCAGGGCCAGCCGCGGCGTTCCAAGCTCGATCCGCAGCGCGCCTTCCTGCTCGGACTGGTCGAACTGACGCCGGACATGACGATCGTGGAGATGCAACAGCGGCTTGCCGCGGAGCGTGGCATCAAGGCGAGCGTGGGCACCATCTGGACCTTCCTCGACCGCTGCGGCCTGACGTTCAAAAAAAGTCCGCGCATGCGGTTGAGCGGGATCGGCCCGACATCGTGAAGCGGCGCGAGGCCTGGTTCGAGGACCAACTCGACCTCGATCCCAGCAAACTCGTCTTCATCGACGAGACCGGCGCGGCGACCAACATGGCCCGCCTGCGCGGCCGGGCGCAGAAAGGCGAGCGGCTGCGTGCCGGCATCCCGCAGGGCCATTGGAAGACCACCACCTTCGTGGCAGGCCTCAGGCTCACCGGCATGACCGCGCCGATGGTGCTCGACGGTCCGATGAACGGCGCCGCCTTCCTCGCCTATGTGCAGCAGGTGCTGGCGCCGGAACTCAAGCCCGGCGACATCGTCATCATGGACAACTTGTCCGCTCACAAGAGCTGCCAGGTGCGCGACGCAATCGAGGCGGCCGGCGCGCGACTGCTCTACCTTCCGCCCTACAGCCCCGACTTCAACCCGATCGAGAACGCCTTCGCCAAACTCAAAGCGCTGCTGCGCAAGGCTGGCGAGCGCAGCATCGAGGGCCTCTGGCACCTGATCGGGAAGCTCCTCGATGCCTTCAGTCCGCAGGAATGCGCCAACTACTTCGCCGCCGCAGGCTATGATCCGGATTAACCCGAAAATGCTCTAGCGCCGCCGTGAGCCGCTGCCAGTCCGCCTCGCGGCCGGGGAGTCCGAAGCGGAGCCAAGCGGGATATTCGGCGAAACGCCGCACGAGAATGCCGGCCTCACCCAATCGCTGAAAGAGCTGAGCGGCGTCACGCGTCCGCACCAGGCGGAACAGCGACGTCCCTCCGATCACCTCAAGTCCAGACTTGGCGAACAGCCCATCGAGCCTGGCCGCCGCCTCGGCGAGCGACCCGCGGGTCTTCTCCCGCCACGTCATGTCGGCCAAAGCGGTGGTGCCGACGGCAAGCGCCGCGCCTGAGACCGGCCAAGGCCCGAGCGCAGTCGCGATTCTCGCGGCAATCTCCGGCGGCGCGATGGCAAAGCTCAGCCGTAAGCCCGGAAGCCCATAGAACTTGCCGAAGGAGCGCAGCACCACGATGTTGCCGCGCGCCGTTTGGTCAGCGAGGCTCACGCCGTAGGGGCCCACATCCATAAAGGCCTCATCGACGAGAAGGAGACCGCCACGCCGCCTGAGCCGATCGGCGAGTCCGAGCAGTGCGTCCTTGGCGACGATCCGCCCATCCGGATTGTTGGGATTGACGACGACGGCGATGCGCAACTCTAAGAGCTGAGAGACGTCGGCGACCTCGACCACGTTATGGCCGGCAAGCTCGGCCACGCGGGCGTGCTCGGAATAGGTTCGCGCGAGGATCGCCGCCCGGCCGCGCGCCAGGAGGAACGCCGTCTGCGCCGCGAGGATCTGCGAGCCCGGCCCCAGCACGACGTGGGCCGGCGACGGCGCACCATAGTCGGCTGCGGCAATCGCCGTGAGCTTGGCGAGGGCTAGGGGGTCCGGCAGGCGGGTCGACAGCTCGGGCGGGAGCGGCGAAAGCGGATAGGGATGGGGATTGATCCCGGTCGAGAGGTCGAGGAAAGGTTCGGGCGCAGCCGGAAACATCTTTCGCGCAGCGCCAAGATCGCCACCATGCTCGGGTGGCGCAAGCTCAGCTTTGAGGGTCATGTCCGCTCTTTTGACATTACTGGCGCTCTTGTTCGAGGCCATGCTCGGTTACCCGGAGCGCGTCTCGCGCGCAATCGGTCATCCCGTCATGTGGATGGGCGCGCTGGTCGGAGCGCTCGACCGCGGACTGAACCATGAGGATGCTCCACCCTTGCGCCGCAAGGCGGCTGGCGCCCTCGCCCTTCTCGTCCTCACCCTCACCACTGGCGCATTGGCCTATCTCGTCCAGCATTGGCTGCTGCTCATGCCGCTTGGCATGATCCCCCTCGCCATCATCGCCAGCACCCTGCTCGCCCAGCGGAGCCTGCACGCTCATGTCGAGCAAGTCGCGCTCGCGCTGGAGAATGAAGGGATCGAGACCGCGCGCGCAAGAGTATCGCACATCGTCGGCCGCGATACGGCTTCGCTCGATGAGGCGGGGGTGGCGCGGGCGACGATCGAGAGTCTGGCCGAGAACTTCTCGGACGGGGTGGTGGCGCCCGCCTTGTGGATGGTCATTGGTGGCCTGCCGGGAGCCGCGATCTACAAGGCGATCAACACCGCCGACAGCATGGTCGGCCATCATTCCGAGCGCTACGAGCAATTCGGCTGGGCCTCGGCCAAGCTCGACGACCTCGTCAATCTCCCGGCCGCGCGGCTGTCGGCCCTACTCCTCATTTCCGCCGCCTATCTCACGCCTGGCGCCTCCGCGTCCGAAGCCTTCGGCACGGTTCTGCGCGATGCCCAGCGCCATCGCTCGCCCAATGCCGGCTATCCCGAAGCGGCGGTGGCCGGCGCGCTTGGCCTCGCCCTCGTCGGTCCGCGCTCCTACGGCGGCAAGCCGGCGGACGGGACATGGATCGGGGACGGACGCCATGGCGCGACCGCCGACGACATCCGCGCCGCGCTCACGCTTTACCGCCGCGCGGACATGGTGATGATCGGAACCCTGGGCTTGCTGGCGCTGCTGATCGCGATCCTCACCTAGCGAGAGCGAGCAGCTCGTCGAGATCGATATGCGCTGCAAGATGCGCCGCGAGCTTGTCGAGGGTTTCATCGACGAGGCTGTCATAGGCGATCGCCGTCTCGCCGGCGCCGAGGCGCTCGAGCCAGGCCGAGCGCTGGCGATCGTCGGCGAAGAGCCCATGGATGTACGTTCCCATCACGCGGCCGTCGGGAGACATGGCGCCTTCGGCCTCGCCGCCGAGCTTGGCGAATTGACGCGCGCGATCAGGGCCCTCGGTCACGCCCATATGCATCGCGTAGCCGATGAAGGGCGATCCCTCGAAAGTCTCGCCTTCGACGTTCTCAAGCCGCTTCTCTCCGCCAAGGGTCGTCTCGACATCGAGAAGGCCTAAGCCTTCCGCCGATCCCGCTTCCCCTTCGATTCCTTCGGGATCGTGAATCGCTCGACCGAGCATCTGGTAGCCGCCGCAGAGCCCAAGCACACCGCCGCGGCGGCGAAGATGCGCGACGAGATCGATATCGAAACCCGCAGCGCGAAACGCGGTGAGGTCGGCAATTGTCGCCTTCGAGCCGGGCAGGATGACAAGAGCCGCATCGCCCGGCAGCGCGGTTCCCGGCTTCACCCGCACGAGGTCGACGGGCGGCTCGGCATCGAGCGGATCGAGATCGTCGAAATTGGCGATGTGCGGTAGGATGGGCACCGCGATCCTGATGCGCGCCTCCTTCTTGTTGGGACGCGCGGAAGAGAGCGCCAGGGCATCCTCGGCAGGCAAAAGGCGCGCCTCGGAAAAGAAGGGGATGAGCCCGAGCGGCGCCCAACCCGTCGCCTCGGCGATCAGCGCCATGCCGTTGGCGAAGAGTTTGGGATCGCCGCGGAACTTGTTGACCAGGAAGGCCTTGATCAGGCCGGCGTCCTCGGGATCGATCACCGCCTTGGTACCGACCAGACTCGCGATCACCCCTCCCCGGTCGATGTCGCCGATCAGCACCACCGGCACGCCGGCGGCGCGGGCAAAGCCCATATTGGCGATGTCGCCGCCGCGGAGATTGATCTCGGACGCGCTGCCCGCGCCCTCGACGAGGACGATGTCAGCCTCCTCCTTCAGCCGCGCGAAGCTGTCGAGCACGAAGGGCATCAACTCGGGCTTTACGAGCTGATATTCGGCGGCCGTGGCGCGGCCGTAGACGCGACCCTGAACCACGAGCTGGGCGCCCACCTCGCTCTGCGGCTTGAGCAGCACGGGGTTCATGTGCACGGAGGGCTCAAGCCGTGCCGCGCGCGCCTGCAGCGCCTGCGCCCGTCCAATCTCGCCGCCGTCCGCCGTCACCGCCGCGTTGTTCGACATGTTCTGCGGTTTGAAAGGCGCGACCTTCAGACCGCGGTCGGCGAGGGCGCGCGCCAGCCCCGCCGCGATCACAGACTTGCCGACATCCGAGCCCGTGCCCTGGAACATGATCGCGCGGGCGGGCATCGATCAGAACTCGATGCCTTCCTGCGCTTTCACGCCGGCGGCGAAGTGATGCTTCACCAAGGTCATCTCGGTGACGAGGTCGGCTGCATCGATGAGCGGCTGCTTGGCGTTGCGGCCGGTGACGATCACATGCAGACCGGGCCGCCGCGCCTTGAGCTTTGCAATGACTTGATCGAGGGGGAGATAGTCGTAACGAAGCGCGATGTTGAGCTCATCGAGAATGACGAGCGCGAAGGAAGCATCGGCCATCAGCTCTTGTGCCTTCTCCCAGGCTTTGGTCGCCGCGGCGATGTCGCGCTGCAAGTCTTGCGTCTCCCAGGTGAAGCCCTCGCCCATCGAATGCCACGACACCTGGTCGCCGAATCTCTCGAGCGCGTCCCGCTCGGCCGAGTGCCAAGCGCCTTTGATGAACTGCACCACGCCGACGCGTTTTCCCCGCCCGAGCATGCGGAGCGCGAGCCCGAAGGCCGCCGTCGATTTCCCTTTGCCGGTGCCGGTATGGACGATGAACAGGCCCTTCTCGATCTTTTTGCCGGCCACCTCCTCGTCCTGCACGGTCTTGCGCTTCACCATCTTGGCGTGATGGCGCTCGGCGTCCTTGTCATCGACTGGCTTGGTCATGGGCTCTTCACCGCGATCGGAATGGCCGCGACCATCATCACCACGCGCGACGCTTGCGCCGCCATTCTTTGATTGAGCTGCCCCTGGGAGTCACGAAAGCGCCGGGCGAGGGCATTATCCGGCACGATGCCGAGACCGACCTCATTAGAGACGAGAACCGTCGTAGCTTTCCGTCCCTTGAGAGCCTCTTGCAAGCGCGCAATCTGGACATCGGGGTGGAGGCCTCCCTCCATCAGGTTCGAAAGCCAGAGCGTCAGGCAGTCGACGAGAACGGCAGCGTTCGCCGGCGCTTGCGCGATGGCGTCGGGAACGTCGTGGGGCGCTTCCACCGTCTGCCATCCTTCCGCTCGCCGCGCTTGGTGAGCGGCGATGCGCTGAGCCATCTCGTCGTCGCGGACTTCTGCCGTGGCGATATAGACCCAGGGCTTCGGCGATCGCGCGATCAGTGTTTCGGCGTAGCGGCTCTTGCCTGAGCGGGCGCCGCCGAGCACGAGGGTAACAAGCCCCTGCCCGGCGGAATTGGTCCCCGAGGCCGTCAGGCCGTCCTCGGCACGCGGGCGGCGGGCGCCGGATTAAGCAGCCGGTTGGCAAGATAGCCGAAGAGAAGCCCGAGCACGGCCCAGGTCACGGCCTGCATTAGGAGCGAGGCCATGCGGAACTTCCACAGCACTGCGGCCGGGAAATCCGCCGGCACCTCGTTGATGTCGGGCAGGATGAGCGAGGCGATCACGACGACGCCGATATAAAGGCCAACGCCCACCATCACCGCGTTGAGCCCGCCGTGCCTTGCCGATAGCCGCAAAGCGGTGCTCACTGCCAATACCATGCCGCCGAGCGAAATCAGCATCATCAGGAAATAGAGCCCGGTGCGCATGCCGATCGTCGCCGGCTCCCCGATGGCGGGCGGATTGGCCGGATATTTCAGACTCGGGGCGTAGTAGATGGCGACGAACGCCGCGAGCGCGAGCAATAGCGCAAGCATGCGCGGGCTCCAATCCCCGACCCGCCCGTAAATGAAGGCAAAGGCAAGCGCAAATAACCCGCCCATGGCGGCTCCATACACCGCGACGGCGGTCAGGAGGCCAGCCATGCTTTGCACCGCGCGGCTCACGAGCCCGTCATCGTGGTCGTGCTCATGCGCCGAAGCGGTGTTCGCACTCGGCGCGGACGCGTCGCCATGATCGTGGGCCGAGGCCGGCGCTTCGGCCGCTTCATGCGATTCCTCGAAGGAGATGGCACGGTCGACTTGTGGCTCACCGAGCAGCTTGGCGACGCCGAAGCAGAGCAAACCGGCGACAAAGCCCGCGATCATGCCGCGGATCAGAAGAGCTCTCACCATGATGTTCCCCTATGAGGTCAGTGGCAGGGGAAGCCGAGCAGGTGGCGGCCGTCATGCACGAATTCGTGCACGTACATGCCGGGAATGATCGAGGTCGCGCCCTCCTCGACCCCGACGAAATAGATCATGGTCACGAGTAGGATCGCGAATATGAGCCACGGCAGGATCTCGCGGAGCGGAATGGCCGCCGGGCGGGAAACTGGAGCTGTGATTGATTTTGACATTGGTCACCTCGTTGGGATCAGGCGTCCCGTTAGAATGCAGTGATGAAGGAAGGTCTGACTTCCGGCCCCTTTCGTGGGGCCGATCACAGTGGCGCGACCGTGCCGGACTCACACCGGCTTCCTCGCTTCGATCGGCAACCTTATGAGGCGCGCCCTTGAGCGTCAAGGCTGCGGCCGCGAGCCTTCGCATTGACAAAGGACAGCCCCCGCCCCTTAAGTGCCTCTATTCGGCGGTCTCTCGTAGAGAGCAAACAGGGAACGCGGGAGGGGTTTGCCCCCGAGCCGCGGCTGCACCCGCAACTGTAAGCGGCGAGCCTTAAGCCTCAAGGCCACTGGGAGGGAGTCCCGGGAAGGCGGCGAGGGCAGAGACCCGCGAGCCAGGAGACCTACCGCCGATTCTGGTCGGCCGCCGGGCGGGGTGCCTCGGCGTCGGTTGGTTCGTCGGCCGCCCGTGTTCAGCAAGGCCGCTCCCAGCACCCTGTAACACGTACGCCAAGGAGCGACGTCAGGGTGACATTCACCGACACCCTCGAGGATGACGAGATCGAGGCGCTCAACGCGACCACGATCTATGTCTGCATCACCTGCCGCCGCCCTGGCGACCCCGAGGACGCGCCGCGGCCCGGGCTTAAGCTCGCGCGCGCGACCAAGTGCGCCGCCGAAGGAACCGGACTCAAGGTGCAGCGCGTCCGCTGCCTCGCCAATTGCCATCGCGGCTTGAGCGCTGCCATGCGCCGCGACGGCGGCTGGGCCTATGTATTCGGCGGGCTGGAAGCCGAGCGCGACGCGGACGCGCTGATCGAAGGCGCCAAGCTGTTCGCCCGCGCCGAGGATGGGCTCATGCCCTGGCGGGGACGTCCCGAAGTTCTGAAGCGCGGGCTGATCGCGCGCGTGCCCCCTATCGATTTTCCGGAGGAGAGTGAATGAGCTCGCTTGCCCGCATTCCCTGCACCATCGTCACCGGCTTTCTCGGCTCCGGGAAAACGACGCTGATCCGCCATGTGCTCCAGAACGCGAACGGGCGGCGACTCGCCGTCATCGTGAATGAGTTCGGCGATGTCGGCATCGACGGCGAGATCCTGAAGGGCTGCGGCGATGCCGCCTGCCCCGAGGAGAACATCGTCGAGCTCGCCAATGGCTGCATCTGCTGCACCGTCGCCGACGAGTTCGTGCCGGCGCTAGACCAAATTCTGGCGCGCAAGCCTGCCGTCGAGCACATCGTGATCGAAACCTCGGGCCTCGCTTTGCCCAAGCCGCTGGTGCAGGCGTTCCATTGGCCCGCGATCAAGAGCCGCGTCACGGTGGACGGCGTGGTGGCGGTGGTCGACGGCGCCGCGCTCGCCGACGGTCGGGTCGCTGCCGACCTCGATGCGCTCGCCAAGCAGCGCAAGGCCGACAGTGCGCTCGACCATGATGATCCGATCGAGGAGGTGTTTGGGGACCAGATCGCTTGCGCCGATCTCGTCGTGCTCAATAAGCGCGACCTGCTCGATGCCGACGGCATGGAGAAGGCGATCGTGAGGGTCTCCGGCGCATTGCCCCGTGCGGTCAAGATCGTAACCGTCGCCGAAGGCAAGGTCGACCCCGGCGCGCTGCTCGGACTGGGCGTCGGCACAGAGGACGACATCGAGAACCGCAAGACCCATCACGATGATGAGCTCGATCACGACCACGACGATTTCGACAGCTTCGTCGTCGAGCTCGGCGAGATCGGCGATCCGGCGACCGTTGCGGAGCGCATGGCGGCGACGGCTGAGACGCACAGCGTACTGCGCATGAAGGGGTTCCTGCCGGTGTCCGGCAAGGCCATGCGGTTATTGGTACAGGCAGTCGGCCCACGCGTCAGCCACTACTACGACAGGCCTTGGGGCGTCTCGGAGCCGCGCAAAGGAAGCCTCGTGGTGATCGGGCTGAAAGGTCTCGACCGCGACGCCGTCGCGAAGTCGCTCGCAGGGTAACGATGCATCTCCTTCAGACCAGCTCAACGACATTCGACGATCTCGTCGAGCCGGTCGATCTCGGCCAGACTCCGGGCGACATCGTCGTGCTGTCCTTCGCCGACAGCGACCTCTCAGGGCTTGCCGCCGCCTGTGCAGCCGACAAAAGCGTTTTGCCGTCGCTGCGGCTCGCCCATCTCCGCGACCTGCGCCATCCGATGTCGATCGATCTCTGGATCGACAGTTGCGGGCGCCACGCCAAGGTGATCGTGGTACGGCTTCTCGGTGGGCTCGATTGGTGGCGTTACGGCGTCGAGGCGCTCTCCTCGATGGCGCGCGAGAATGACGTCGCGCTTGCCATGCTGCCCGGCGAGGACCGCGACGACCCACGCCTCGCCGAGGCCTCGACACTTCCGCCTGATGCGCTCGTCGCGCTGCTCGCCTATTTCCGCGCAGGAGGCCGCGAGAACTTACGCGCGCTGCTGCGGAGGCTCGCTGCCTATGCCGGGACTTCGCTGCCGGCTTCCGCACCCGAGCCACTGCCGCGCATGGGCTTCTATCTCCCCGGTTTCGGCGTGATAACGCTCGACTGCCTTCAGGCCGAATGCGCGCAAGGCAGGTCTGCCGTCCCGATTCTGTTCTATCGCTCGGCGCTGCTCGCTGCCGATACGGCTCCGATCGATGCGCTGTGCGAAGCGCTCCACGCGCGCGGTCTCACGCCCGCGCCTATCTTCGCCCCGAGCCTCAAGGATCAAGAGGCGATGAGCTTCGTGCGCGATGCGTTGCAGCGGCTCAAGCCTGCGGTCGTCGTCACCACCACTGCCTTTGCCGCAGGCGGCGAAGGCGAAACCTCCGTCTTCGACGGTACCGACGCGCCAGTGCTCCAAGCCGTGATCGCTACCACGCGGCGCGGGGCGTGGCAGGAAAACCCGCGTGGGCTCGGGCCTGCCGACCTCGCCATGCATGTCGCGTTGCCGGAGCTCGACGGCCGGGTGCTTGCCGGCGCGCTCGCTTTCAAGGATGCGCTTCGCGCCGACGATGCGCTCGGTTTCACGCCTTTCGGCAGCCGCCCCGAGCCTGACCGTGTCGCGCTCGTTGCCAACCGCATCGCGGCGTGGGCGCGGCTCCGCGCGCTGCCGCGAAGCGAGAAGCGCGTCGCCGTGCTGATGCCTGACTATCCCGGCGCGCGAGGCCGCGCCTCATATGCGGTCGGCCTCGACGTGCCGCAAAGCATTGTCGCGCTGCTCGAAGATCTTGGCGAAGCGGGGTACGCGGTGAGCGATGCGCCGCAAGCGCCGCATGCCTTGCTCGACGCCGTGACGCGCGGGGCTGATGAGGCAACGCTCTCCCTCGCAGACTACGCGAAGTTTCTCAGCTCACTGCCCATCGAAGTGGCCGAGCGCATTGAAGAGGTGTGGGGCGATCCGGCGGACGACCCCGACGGCCAAGACGGCGCTTTCCGCTTCCGCGCCGCGCCCTTCGGCAATGTTCTCGTCGCGCTGCCGCCTGACAGGGGACGGTCGAACGACCGCCGCGCCGCTTATCACGATCCTGCGCTGCCGCCGCGCCACGCTCTGCTCGCCTTCGCGTTATGGTTGCGCCACGCCTTCAAGGCCGACGCGCTCGTGCATATGGGCGCGCATGGCACGCTCGAATGGCTGCCGGGCAAGGCGGTGGCGCTCACCGGCTCATGCTTCCCCGAAGCAGTGAGCGGGCCGCTGCCGGTGATCTATCCTTTCCTCGTCTCCAATCCCGGCGAGGCGGCGCAGGCGAAGCGCCGCATCGCTGGCATGACCATCGGCCATCTGCCGCCGCCCCTCGCCGCCGCCGGCCTGTCAGGAGCGGCGCAGGAGCTGGAGCGGCTGGTCGACGAATACGCAATCGCCGATGGGCTCGACCGCAGGCGGCGTGAGAGGTTGGCGCGGCTGATCGTCGAGAACGCCGAGAGAAGCGGGCTCGCGCGCGAGGCGGGAGTCGGTGCCGGGGCCAATCCCGATGATGCGCTGCGCAAGATCGACGCCTGGCTTTGCGACCTCAAGGACCTGGCGATCAAGGACGGGCTGCACGTCTTTGGGCGCGCGGGGGCCGATAGTGACGATCCGCAATGGGCCACAAGCGCTCAGGCCGAGCGCGATGCGCTGATCGCTGCACTCGACGGCAAGCGCGTCAAACCGGGACCTGCCGGCTCGCCGCAGCGCGGGCGGCGCGACGTGCTGCCCACGGGCCGCAATCTGTTTGCCGCCGATCCGCGCATGCTGCCGACGCCGACGGCTTGCGATCTCGGCAGGCAGGGCGCCGGCGAGGTGATCCGCCTCCATCTCCAGACCCACGGTGAGATGCCGCGCTCCCTGGTCATCGATCTCTGGGGCAGCGCGACGCTCAGGACCGGCGGCGAGGAGATCGCGCAAGGGCTCGCGCTGATGGGCTGCCGCCCGGTGTGGGATCACGGCTCGGGACGCGTCACCGGCGTCGAGGTGCTGCCCTGTGCCGCGATGGGCCGCCCGCGCGTCGACGTCACTTGGCGCATTTCTGGCCTGTTCCGCGATCTCTTCCCGGCGCAGATCGCTCTGATCGACGCCGCTGTGAAGCTCATCGCGAGAGCGGATGAGGACAACGAGGAGAATCCGCTCGCCGCAGAGATGCGCGCGCTCGGCAAGGAAAGCGTGGCGCCGGCCCGCATCTTCGGCAATGCGCCGGGGGCCTATGGCGCGGGCGCGGAGGATCTGCTCGGCCGCGACATGGATCCCGACGAGGTCGGCGCCGCCTATCTTGCCGCCGCGTCGCATATTTACGGCGGCGCCGAGGGCGAGGGCCGCGAGCTGCCGGGCGCGTTTGCCCAACGTGTCGCTGCAGCGGACCTTCTGCTGCATGGCTCCGACGACCCGGCGCGCGATCTGCTCGAGGGCTCCGAGGATGCGGCCTTCATCGGCGGCTTCGCCTCCGCCGCGGCCGCGCTCGGCAACGCGCCGGAGCTGATCGTGCTCGACGTGACCGACGCGAGCCGTCCGCGCGCAAGGACGCTTTCTTCTGCGCTCGCCCGCGTCGTGCGGAGCCGCGCGGTCAATCCGCGCTTCATCGAGGGTCAGATGCGCCACGGTGCCCGCGGCGCGGCAGAGCTTGCCGAGACGGTCGACCGGCTCGCCGATTTCGCCGAGACGACCGGCAAGGTGTCGAGCGCCCTGTTCGATCTCGTGCATGATGCTTATCTCGGCGACAATCGCGTGCGCGAGTTCCTGATGCGCGAGAACCCACAAGCGGCGCGCGCCATCGCCGAGCGGCTCGAGGCCGCGCGGCGCAAGGGTCTGTGGCATCCACGCCGCAACGATCTCAATACCGACTTGAGCGAGCTCGGCTCAGAAGTCGCGGAGGCCGCGTCGTGACCTCGCCCTTTGCCCGCGGCGCCTGCCCGCGCCTGTCAGAGCCGATGCAGAGCGGAGATGGTCTCTTGGCGCGCATCGTGACGGGCGGCCCGATCCCTCTCGATAGATTTACGCATCTCTGCCTCGCCGCTCGTGCGCATGGCAACGGCGTGATGGAGGTCAGCGCACGCGGTAGTCTGCAGGTGCGTGGGCTTACGTCTCAATCAGCACCGCTCTTTGCTGAGATCGTCATCTCGCTCGACATCGATCTCTGCGACGGCGTTTCAGTCATCGCGAGCCCGCTTCCCGATGATCCTATTGCATTGATCGACGCTGACGCCTTGGCTGCCGGCTTGCGGCGCGCCATTGCGGAGCAAAGCCTGGCACTCGCTCCGAAAGTCTCCGTGATCGTCGATGGCGGAGGCTCGCTGCATCTCGATGCTCCGAGCGCCGACATCCGCTTGTGCGCAGTGGGCAGGCCGGCGGCTCCCATGCTTCACGTTGCCCTCGCCGGCGATGCCGCCTCGGCGACGCCGCTCGGACTTATCGCACCAGACACCGCCACTCATGCCGTGACAGAGCTGCTTGCGGCGATCGCAAGCCTCGGCACCGAGGCACGGGCGGCAGATTTGTTGCGGGCCAAAGGAGTTAGCGCGATCCGCGCCGTGCTTGGAGCGTGCTTGGAGCCCCCTTCTCATTTGCGTGCACGCAAGGTCGCGGAGCCGATCGGATTCTCATCGGCTGAAAGGCGACGCGTGCGCCCTTGGACTCGGCCTTGCCTTCGGGCACGCTCAGGCCGAGGCACTGATCACACTCGCCGGCCTTGCCGAGGAAAATGGCGCGCATCGGGTGCGGTCCGTGCCTGGTCGCGCGCTCTTGCTCGGCCCTGTCACCGAGACTCGCGCGGCTACCATCAGAAAGGCCGCCGACCAGCTTGGCTTCATCACCGACGCAGACGACCCGCGGCGGCGCATCGTCGCCTGCCCGGGCGCGCCGTCCTGCGCTTCGGGACTGATCGCGTCGCGCGCCATTGCCGCGGAGCTTGCGCGAAATCTGCCCGGCGTGGTCGCCTTGGTGCATGTCTCGGGCTGTGCCAAAGGTTGCGCACACCCTGCGCCCGCCCCACTCACCATCGTCGGAACGGGCCAAGGCTGCGGTCTCGTCCGCGATGGCACCGCGCGCGACACGCCGGAAAGTTACCTCGCTCAGCATGTTCTCCCCGAACTGCTCGCCAACCTGACCGAGCCACGCGAGGCCGCCCATGCTTAAGCGTTCCTCTTATCTTCGCGACGGCGCCGCCATCTACGAGCGCTCCTTCGCCATCATCCGCAAGGAAGCTGACCTGTCGCGCTTCTCGCCGGAGGAAGCGGAGATCGTCGTGCGCATGATCCATGCTGCCGGTCAGGTCTCCCTGGCTCAGTCGATCGCGTTCGGCCCGGGTCTGGTGAACACCGCGCGCGAGGCCGTTAAGCGCGGCGCGCCCATCCTGTGCGACGCCGAGATGGTGGCGCACGGCATCACTCGTGCGCGGCTGCCTGCCGAGAACGAGGTGATCTGCACGTTGCGCGATCCGCGCGTGCCCGAACTTGCCGCCACGTTGGGCACCACCCGCTCAGCCGCCGCGCTCGAACTTTGGCGCGACAAGCTTGCCGGCGCCGTCGTGGCGATCGGCAATGCGCCGACTGCGCTCTTTCGCCTGCTCGAGATGCTGGATGAGGGCGCGCCGAAGCCTGCGGCGATCCTCGGCGTCCCGGTGGGCTTCGTCGGCGCGGCGGAGTCCAAAGAGGCTCTTGCCGGCGATTCACGTGGGGTGCCTTATCTGATCGTGCGCGGGCGAATTGGCGGCAGCGCCATCACGGCGGCGGCGGTCAACGCGCTCGCCAAGGAGGGAATATGACCGGCCGTCTCGTCGGTGTCGGCGTCGGGCCCGGCGATCCCGGCCTGCTCACGTTGAACGCCATCGCTGCACTGAATGAGGCCGATGTCGTCGCCCATTTCGCCAAGATGGGGAACGCGAGCAACGCGCGCGCCATCGCCGCCGCCCATCTCAAGGTGAGCGTCGAGGAACTTCCCCTGCGCTATCCCGTCACCACCGAGATCCCTAAGGCCGACGCCGCTTATCGCCAGGCGCTCGCCGAATTCTACGACGCATCGGCCTCGGCAATCGCCGATCGGCTCGATGCCGGTTGCGTGGTCGCCGTGATCGCCGAGGGCGACCCCCTGTTCTACGGGTCCTATATGCATCTCCATGTGCGGCTTAGCCCCCGCTATCCGACCGAGGTCATTGCCGGCGTGACCGGCATGTCGGGTTGCTGGTCATCGATCGCGACCCCGATCGCGCAAGGCGACGACGTATTTACGGTGCTCCCTGCGACGCTCCCCGAATTCGAACTCGAGCGCCGGCTTGCCGACTTCGACGCCGTCGTGGTGATGAAGATCGGGCGCAACCTTCCCAAGGTGCGCCGCGCGCTCGACCGCGCCGGGAGGCTCGACCGCGCCATCTATGTCGAGCGCGGCACCATGGCGAACGCGCAAGCGATGAAGCTCACCGACAAGCTCGATACGCCGGCGCCCTATTTCGCCATCGTGCTGGTGCCGGGTTGGGAGGGGCGCCCGTGAGCGGAAGGCTTACCATTGTCGGCCTCGGGCCCGGCGACGAGCGCTATCTCACGGCGGAGGCAGACGACGCGCTTACCGTGGCCGAGGCGCTCTACGGCTATGGTCCTTATCTCGACCGCGTGCCGGAGAGAGAGGATCAGACACGTCATCCGTCCGACAATCGCGAGGAGGCCTCGCGCGCCAAGGCAGCGCTTCGCCATGCCGCGCGCGGCGCCGAGGTCGTTGTCGTTTCCGGCGGAGATCCGGGCGTGTTCGCCATGGCGGCCTCGGTGTGCGAGGAGATCGCGTCCGGGCCAGAGGATTGGCGCGCACTCGACGTCAGGGTGGTGCCGGGAATCACCGCGATGCACGCCGTCGCTGCGTGCGCCGGCGCTCCGCTCGGTCACGATTTCTGCGCCATCTCGCTCTCCGACAATCTGAAGCCATGGGAGCTCGTGCTCAAGCGGCTCGATGCCGCTGCCGAAGGCGGCTTCGTGGTCGCGCTCTATAACCCCGTATCGCACGCGCGGCCCTGGCAGCTCGGCGAGGCTCTGGCGCGGCTCGCCCGCCATCTCGCCGCCGCGACACCCGTCATCTTCGGCCGCGCCGTGGGGCGTAACGACGAGAGCGTCGCTATCACGACACTCGCAGAGGCTCCCGGTGTCGCCGCCGACATGGCGACGCTCGTCATTGTCGGCTCGGCAGAGACGCGGCTCATCCTGCGCGACGGCCTCCCGCCGCTCGTCTATACGCCGCGCGCGGTGGAAAAGGTGATCGCATGATCGAGCGAGCGAAGCGCATCCTCGACCGTCGCCACGCTCTCGACCGCCGGCAGTACGGGGCGCTTGAGCATGATCACCGGACGATGCAGCGCGCGCGCTGCGGCGATCTTGCCGTAGGTTGCCACGCCGCCGCTGTTCTTGGAGACGATCACATCGATGCGGTGGCGCTCGAGCAGCGCGCGATCATCGTCCTCGCTGAACGGCCCGCGCGCGGTGAGGTAGATCGCGTGCGGCACGGCGAGAGGCGGATCGACGGGATCGACGCTGCGGACGAGATAGACATGCTGCGGCGCCGCCTCGAACGGGGCAAGCTCCTTCCGCCCAAGGGCGAGAAAGACGCGCCGCGGCGCCTGCCCGAGTGCCTCCACCGCCTCTTCGATGGTATCGACTTCGGTCCAGAGGTCACGGGGAACCTTGTCCCAAGGCGGCCGGTGGAGCGTGACGAGCGGAATGTTTGCGGCGCGCGCGGCCTGAGCGGCATTGGCGGAGATCGCGGCAGCGTAGGGATGCGTGGCATCGATCAGCACATCGATGCGCTCGGTGCGGAGATATTCTGCCAACCCTCCGGCGCCGCCGAAGCCTCCGCGCCTCACCGGCACCGGCTGCTCCAGAGGCTCGGCGGTGCGCCCGGCAAGCGACAACGTAATTACAAGATCCTTGCGCTCGGCGAGCGCCGCGGCGAGGGCGCGCGCCTCCGCCGTGCCGCCAAGGATGAGGATGCGCGTCATGCGCGCTGAGCGTGCCATACCGGAAACTGCCTCATCGAGGCGCTGGCTGTCCATCGTCGGCATCGGCGAGGACGGCGTCGAGGGGTTGAGCGCGACCGCCCGCGCGCTCGTCTCCGGTGCCGACATCGTGTTCGGCGGGGAGCGGCATCTCAAGCTCGCGGCGTCCCTGATCAAGGGGCGGGTGAGCGCCTGGCCGAGCCCGTTTGCGCGCGGCATCGAGGAGGTGCTCAAAGCGCGAGGGCGTCTGGTCTGCGTGCTCGCTTCAGGCGATCCCTTCAACTACGGCGTGGGCTCTGTGCTCGCCGGTCGGGTCCCGGCGGATGAGACGCTGGTAGTGCCTGCCCCTTCCGCCTTCAGCCTTGCGGCGGCGCGGCTCTGCTGGCCCTTGCCTGAGACTTCGCTCGTCTCGTTGCATGGCCGCGAGCTCACCCGCATCCGTCCCCATCTGAATCATGGCGCCCGTATCCTCGCACTCACCTCGGACTCGGATGGACCTGTCGCGCTCGCGCGTCTCCTTACCGAAACGGGCTTCGGAGGCTCGCGCATGACCGTGCTCGAGGCGCTCGGCGGCGCGAATGAGCGGGTGCGCTCGAACACTGCGGCAAACTTCGCGCTTCCCGCTATCGCCGCGCTCAATACCGTGGCGATCGAGGTCGAGGCCGGCGCTGAGGCGAGCGTCATTCCGTTCAGCTCCGGACTTGACGATGCGCTGTTCGAGCATGACGGCCAGATCACCAAGCGTGAGATCCGCGCGGTGACACTGTCGTCGCTCGCGCCGCTCCGCGGGCAATTGCTGTGGGACATCGGCGCGGGCGCGGGCTCCGTCGCCATCGAGTGGATGCTCGCTCATCCTTCCATGCGCGCCATTGCCGTCGAGGCGCGCCCCGACCGCGCTGCCCGCATTGCCCGCAACGCGGCAGCGCTCGGCGTGCCGGGACTCGAGGTGGTCGAAGGCCACGCGCCAGAGGTTCTCGCTAGCCTTGCCGTGCCGGACGCTGTCTTCATCGGCGGCGGCGCAAGCGAGAGGGGCGTGCTCGATGCGGCGATCGGCGCACTTCGCCAAGGAAGCCGTCTCGTCGCTAATGCCGTGACGCTGGAAACGGAGGCCGAGCTGATCGCGCGGCACGCCGAGCTTGGCGGCACGCTCACGCGCATCGCCATCTCGCGAGCCGCCGCGGTCGGCGGCAAGACGGCGTGGCGCGCCGCCATGCCGGTCACGCAATTTGTCTGGGTGAAGCCATGATCGTCGCAGGAATTGGCTGTCGCAAGGGCGCGTCGCAAGCCGAGGTCGAAGCCGCCATCGACGATGCGCTAACCCAGGCAAAGCAGGCGCGTGGGGTGCTTCGCCTGATTGCCACTTCCGACGGGAAGGCCAACGAGCCCGGCATCGTCGCCGCGGCTGAAGCTCGCGGTGTTCCGCTTGTCCGTGTGACGCCGGCTGACCTCGAAGCGACCGGGAGCCGGACGCAATCTTCATCGCCGCGCGTCAAGGAGCTGTTCGGCGTGCCGTCGGTGGCCGAAGCCGCGGCGCTTGCCGCGGGAGGGCCCAAGGCCAAGCTCATCCTGCCGCGCATCACTGTCGGTCCGGTCACCTGCGCGCTCGCCGATACGGAGGCGCCATGACGGTGCACTTTATCGGCGCGGGGCCGGGGGCAGCCGACCTCATCACGGTCAGAGGCCGCGCGCTCATCGCGCGCTGTCCCGTTTGCCTCTACGCAGGCTCGATCGTACCGCGTGAGCTCCTCGCCTATTGCCCCGAGGGTGCGCGCGTTATCGACACGGCGCCGATGGCGCTCGACGAGATCGAGGCCGAGTTCGTCGCCGCGCATAAGGCTGGCCAGGACGTGGCGCGGCTTCAGTCCGGCGATCTCTCCGTGTTCAGCGCGCTCGCCGAGCAGATGAGACGCCTCGATGCGCGCGACATCCCCTACACGCTGACCCCGGGCGTGCCGGCCTTCGCTGCTGCGGCGGCGGCGCTCGGGTGTGAGCTGACGGTGCCGGAAGTCGCACAAAGCGTTGTGCTTACCCGCGTGCCGGGCCGAGCGTCACGAATGCCTGAAAGCGAGAGCCTCAAGGCTTTCGCCGCGACCGGCGCGACGCTCGCCATCCATCTCGCCATCCACGCTCTCGACAGGGTCGTGGCTGAGCTGCTCCCGTTCTATGGGTCCGAGTGCCCGGTCGCGGTGGTCGCCGAGGCGAGCCGAGCCGGTGAGCGGATCGTGCGCGGGACGCTCGGCGACATCCAAGCGCAGCTGGCAGCCGATCCGATCGAGCGCACGGCGCTCATCCTGGTCGGACGCGCCTTGGCAGCGGAGGATTTCCGCGAGAGCGCGCTCTACAATGTCGATTATCGCCGCCGCTTCCGGGGGGGAGCGGCATGAGCGGGCGCAAACGGCGCGCGTCCCACAAGTCGCCCATCGCGATCGAATACGGCGATCTCGATCTCGATCGGCTTGCCCGTGACGACCGCTGCGGCCGTCGTTTGCGCCGCCCGGGCAACGGCATCGCCGAGCGCAATGCCGTCTTTCTCGGCATAAGTGAAAGCCTCGGAGGCGGCGTTGGAGGCGAGGATGCGTGCGGCGAGCTTCTCAGTGCCGCCGGCCTTTTTAGCGAGCTCGGCGAGCACGGCGAGATCGACCGAGCCCCGCCGCGAGTGAAGATCGAGCAGGCCTTGCGCGAGCTTGGTCATCTTGCCGACGCCGCCCGCGATGGTAACGCGCGGCACCGGGTGGCTGCGCACATGTTTGAGCATGCCGCCGACGAAATCGCCCATGTCGATCAGCGCGGTCTCAGGCAAGCCGTGCAGCGTTTTTACCGCGGCTTCGGACGTCGAACCGGTCGCACCGGCGACATGGCTCACCCCGGCGGCGCGAGCAACGTCGATGCCCTGACGGATCGACGCGATCCAGGAGGAGCAGGAATAGGGCACGACGATCCCCGTCGTGCCGAGGATCGACAGTCCGCCGACAATGCCGAGCCGGCCGTTGAGCGTCTTGGCAGCGAGAGCCTCCCCGCCGGGAATGGCGATTTCGATCTCGACGTCCCCTTTGTCGCCATGCACAGCCGCCACCTCTTCGATCGCCGCGCGCATCATCTGCCGCGGCACGGGATTGATGGCCGGCTCTCCGGGCGCGATCGGAAGGCCCGGCCGTGTCACTGTGCCGACGCCCTCGCCGGCGCGGAAGGTGACGCCGCTTCCCGGCGCCCCCGGCCCGACCCTGGCAAGGATCAGCGCGCCGTGGGTCACGTCGGGATCATCGCCCGCGTCCTTCACCACGCCGGCCGTCGCGGTGCCGTTTGCCTTGGCCGTGGTGGCGAGAGCGAAGGCGGGACGGGTTCCGCCCGGCAAGGTCACCTCGACCGGATCGGGGAACGTTCCCGTCAGGAGTGCGGTGTAGGCCGCCTTGGCGGCCGCCGTCGCGCAGGTGCCGGTGGTCCAGCCGCGGCGGAGCTTTGGCGGTGTCCCTGCCATAACCTTCGCTATAGAGCGGGAAGCGCGCCGCGTCACGGCGCGAGGAAAGCGCCATGACCGTGCGCGGGCTCATCGTCTCGGCACCTAGATCAGGCGCCGGCAAGACCACAGTGGCGCTGGCTCTGCTGGCCGCGCTTGTCCGCCGCGGGTTGGCTGTCCAGGCCGCCAAGGCCGGCCCCGACTTTATCGACCCGGCCTTTCATGCGGCAGCAACCGGGCGGCCAAGCGTCAATCTCGACAGCTGGGCCATGCCACCCGCGCTGCTCGACGCACTCATGGGTGGCGCCGCGGATCGGGCTGACATGCTCGTTGTGGAAGGGGTGATGGGCCTGTTCGACGGGATCGAGGCCCCGTTGCGCCGGAGCGGGTCAACGGCCGACCTCGCCGCCCGCTTCGGCCTGCCGGTGCTGCTCGTCGTCGATGCGTCGGGGCAGTCGCAATCGGCGGCCGCGGTGGTGCGCGGCTTCGCCAATCTCGATCCACACGTCACCATAGCCGGGGTCGTGCTCAATCGCGTCGGCAGCGAACGTCACAAGCGGCTCGTCTCAGGCGCCATTTCGTCCCTGGGAGTTCCGATTTTCGGCTCGATCAGCCGCGACGCCGCGCTCGCTCTGCCCGAGCGGCATCTCGGTTTGGTGCAGGCGAGCGAGCATAGCGACATCGGGACGATGCTCTCGCGCCTCGCCGATCTGGCCGAGCGGCAGTTCGATCTCGATGGCATCATCAGGATTGCAACGGCTCCTCGCATCACGCCTGCTCTCGGAGGCGCACCCCTGCGGCCGCCCGGCCGGCGCATCGCTCTCGCGGAGGACGACGCGTTCACCTTCGTCTATCCGCATCTGATCGCGGGCTGGCGGCGGGAGGGCGCGGAGATCGTCCCCTTCTCTCCCCTCGCCGACGAAGCGCCGCCGGAGAGCTGCGATGCCTGCTGGCTGCCCGGAGGATATCCAGAGCTTCATGCCGGTCGGCTTGCGGCTGCACAGAAATTCTGCGAGGGCCTCAGGCGCTTCGCCACGACACGCAAGGTTCATGGCGAGTGCGGCGGCTATATGGTGCTCGGCGAGAGCCTCGAGGATGCAGACGGCGTGAGCCACGCCATGACCGGGCTGCTCGGCCACGCCACGAGCTTCGCACAGAAGAAACTCCATCTCGGCTACCGCGAGGCGCGGTTGCTTGCCGACAGCCCGCTCGGGCCTGAAGGCTCGCTCGTTCGCGGGCACGAATTCCACTACGCCTCGCTCATCGCGACGGGAAATGACGCGCCGCTGGCCGAGCTTGCCGGCGGGCAAGGCCAGGCGCTCGGCACCGCTGGCGGGCGGCGCGGCAACGTCACCGGCACCTTCTTCCACGCCATCGCCGCGGCTTAAGTCTCCTTGTTGGACACTTGAGCCTCGGCAAAAGTCGCCATGCCGGTATGGCAGGCAAGCGCCGCGCGCAGCACGAGCACGGCGACGGCGGCGCCCGATCCTTCGCCGAGTCTCATGCCGAGATCGAGCAATGGCTGAAGACAGAGCTCCTGGAGCAGGAGGGGGTGACCCGCCTCCTCCGACATGTGGCCGGAAAGCGCATGGTCAAGCGCGTCAGACCGAAGCCTCTTCAGTGGTGCGACGGCGGCGGTCGAGACGAAGCCGTCGAGAAGCACGGGAATGTGCGCGCGCCGCGCAGCAACACAGGCGCCGAGGATGGCGGCAAGCTCGCGCCCGCCGAGTGCCGCAGCGATGCCGAGCGGGTCATGAAACACATCTTCGTGGCGCTTGAGACCCGCGTCGATCACCGCCTGCTTTCGCTTCAAGCCTGCCTCGTCGACGCCGGTACCGCGTCCGGCGAAGCGTGCACCTCCGCCGCCGAACAGAGCGGCAGAGATCGCTGCGGCGACCGTCGTGTTGCCGATCCCCATCTCGCCGAGCACGACGAGGTCGGCACCCGGCGAGAGCGCGTCATGACCGGCAGCGACCGCCTCGAGGAAGTCGGCCTCGTCCATTGCCGGCCCCTTGGTGAAGTCCGCGGTCGGGTGGTCGAGACCAAGCGCAATAACGCGAAGTTCGGCACTTGCCACGCGGGCAAGCTGATTGATGGCAGCGCCGCCTGCGGCGAAGTTCGCCACCATCTGCGCCGTCACCTTGGCTGGGTAGGCCGAGACGCCTTGCGCCGTCACCCCATGATTGCCGGCGAAGACGAGGATCTCGACCCGCTCGAGACGCGGCGGGACCTTGCCCTGCCAGCGGGCGAGCCAGGCGACCGTCTCCTCGAGCCGTCCCAGGCTCCGCGGCGGCTTGGTGAGAGTTTGCTCGCGGGCCGCGACCAGCACCGCCGCTTCCTCATCTCCGGTAGGCAAATCGAGGCAGGCCGCACGAAGATCGGCAAATGAGGCGAAGCGGGTCATTTTCCGGTAGAATGTCGGGGTGAGGGAGGACAGCAGCGATGATGACAGGCATTTCGCCAAGGGGCCTTAGCACGGAGCTTTGGAACGGCCTAGCCTTCCTCACTCGACTCCCCGTCACGCGAGGCGCGCCCGCGACAGGCGCCGACGTGGCACGGGCAAGCTGGAGCTTTCCGGTCATCGGCGCCGGAATCGGCCTCCTGGCCGGTCTGGTCTATTGGCTCAGCTATAAGCTCGATCTCAGCCCGTTCGTCTCGGCCTTGCTCGCGGTCGCCACCACGATGCTTGTCACGGGCTGCCTGCATGAGGACGGTCTCGCCGATACGCTCGATGGCTTCGGCGGCGGGGCGACGCGCGAGCAGAAGCTCGAGATCATGCGCGACAGCCGGGTCGGCGCCTATGGCACCTGCGCGCTGGTGTTCTCGATCTTGTTCAAGACGGGCGCGATCTCGAGCCTCGGCGATCCATCGCTGGCGATTTCCGCGCTGCTTGCCGCCCATACCGGCGCGCGCGCGATACTTCCCATCTTCATGCGGCGTGTCCCCACGGCCCGCCCAGACGGGCTCGCGGCCGATGCCGGGCGACCGCCCTCCGGCACGCCGGCGATCGCGGCGCTGATCGGCTTCGCCGTGCTCCTGTTCACGCTTGGTTTGGGCGGGGCGGTGATCACGACCCTTCTGCTTGCCGCCGCCGTCGGCCTGCTCGCGCTCCTCTGCATGAGGCAGATCGGCGGGCAGACCGGCGACGTGCTCGGCGCGGTCGAGCAGACGGGAGAGATCCTGATCCTGCTCGCCGCGTCGGCTTGGCTCTAGACCTCGGCCTCTAGAGCCTATTGCGGCTTGACCGTCGAGGTGATGGAGGAGATCACCTCGGAGGCCATCTTGAATTCCTTGTCGCGGTTGGCGATGCCGTGGCGTCTGGCGATCCAGGCGAAGTCGGTATAGGCCACCCAAACGTCGCCGTTGGCATCCTGATAGACCAGGAGACGCACCGGCCAATCGAGCCCGGCGTCGGGGTCTGAGGTCAGGAACAGCGTGCCGAGCGGCGGATTGCTGAATACGAGCAGCATCGAGGGCAAGAGCTTGACGCCGGCACCGGCGGCGAGTTTCGACTGATCGATCTCGTCGAAGAACATGATGCCCTTGTCGGCGATGTCCTTCTTCATGCGCTTGATCGTCTCGGGCATGTCGTAAGCGCTTTTGAATTTGATGATGCCATCGTCCTCGGCGGCGCGTGCCGTTTGCGGCACGGAAGCCATGATGGCGAGCGCGACCAACGCGACGGCAGCAACGAAAAGACGGAGCATGGGGGTTTCTCCTGTGGCGGCGCACTTTCCTTCGGCCTGTCGCGGAAGAGCATGGCGAAGTCGGAGCTTGTGCTGAAATGCCGCTTCGCTTCCAATTCGATGCCGCAAGGCTATGGTCGCGGAGGGGCCCGTCGCGCTAACCTCGTGGAAACTAGCTCTGTGCTATGGCGTTGCGGATAAGAACAACAAGTTCAGGCTCCAGCAGGGAGTATCCCAATGCGTCTTGCCATCGCTCTTGCGGTTCTCGCTTTCGTCGCTACCCCGCTACCGGCCTCGGCGGCCCCGCTTCTTGTCGGCGATCACGCCACGCTGACCAAGGAGGCGAACGGCGGTCTCCTCGAGACCGTGCATTACAAATACAAGTCCAAGAACAGGCGCTACGCGGTTGCCGTCCCGCGCGGCTGCAATTGGCAGTGTTACCCGTACTGGCGTCCCTACCAATACCGCTACTGGCAGTTCTACTACCCCTATGGCGGCCCGCTGTTCTAAGCGGGAGCAGGCTTAAGGCTGGCCTGCGTTGCGGCGCCGCCAACCCGTGGTTGGGCTCGATCTGGCCGGGGGAGGTTGGCGTCAGGAGACCAACATTATGCCCCACCTCCCGAAACTCTTAGCCGTCGCGACGCTGGTTTTTGGCTTCGCCTTTGCCATTGGCCAAGCGACGGCCGCGCCGCTGCCAGTTCAAAGCGCCCTTGCCACTGAGGCCGGCGCGAGCCACGCCCTGCCCGTCGAGAAAGTCCATCGCCGCTATTGGCGGCGGGGTCCCCGCTATAACTATTGGGGGCCGCGGTACTACTACCGCCCGTATTACTACGGCTATTACTACCGGCTGTATTATTGGAACGGGCCGCGCTATCGCTACCGCTATTGGTGGTAGACCGCGACGCCGGAAATCGAGGACCGGCGGCCGATCCGCCGGTCCTTTCTCTCTTCAAAGAATTTACAACAAGAGGGTAACGCCGCGCGCTTCCTCTATGGCAGAGTGCGCCGGTGACCTCCGGAATCGACAAACTCTCCTCCGACCGCGCGCTCGAGCTTGTGCGCGAAGGCCTCACGCGCCGAGGAGCGCCGGCGTCAATCCCTGAGCGCATGCTCGTGGTGGACGCCGAGCGCCAGGTCGCCACTCTGATCGAGAGCGGCGTCCCCGTTGCCTCCTGGCCCGTGTCGACGGCACGGAAAGGGATTGGCGGAGAGGAAGGCTCGTTCCGCACACCGCCGGGCTGGCATCAGATCCGCCGGAAGATCGGCGAGGACGCGGCGCAAGGCGCGGTGTTCGTCTCGCGGCAGCGGACCGGCGAGAGATGGTGCGGCGAAGCGCGTAACGACGACCTCATCCTCACCCGTATCCTCACTCTCGACGGTCTCGAAGAGGGCGTGAACCTTGGCCCGGGCCGCGATTCGCGTTCCCGCTACATCTACCTGCACGGAACCAATCACGAGGACCTGCTTGGGCGCATCGCCAGCCACGGCTGCGTGCGGCTCTCGAACCGCGACGTTACCTTGCTGTTCGACCGCATGGGAGAAGGCGATCTCGTGCTCATTGCGGCGCCGGTGGCGTCGGGTGTTCCCGATCCCAAGGAATCCGGCCGGTCCCACTATGCGGGACTTGCGGGCTCAGGCATGAGTGCGCTCGCGCAATTCCAGGCCATGACCGGCGGCAAAGCGAGCGGCAGTGATCGCGCGTTCGATCGCGGCGAGCGATCGGGCTTGCGGTCCGAGCTCGAGGCGCTCGGCATCGCCGTATTCCCGCAGGACGGCAGTGGAGTTACCTCGGATTGCGCGGCGCTCGTCGTCTCGACCGCCGTCGAGGATCACGTGCCCGATGTCGCAAGAGCGCGCGAGCTTAATGTCCCGGTCGTCCATCGCTCACAGCTGCTGGCCCATTTCGTCGCCACTCATCGCTCGATCGCCATCACCGGCACGAGCGGCAAGTCGACGGTGACCGCGATGGTCTTCGAGATCCTGCGCGGCGCCGGCCTCGATCCGTCCGTCATTACCGGCGGTGACCTGCCGCTACTGCAGGCGCAAGGTCTGCCGGGAAATGCCTTCGCCGGCACGTCGGATCTGCTCGTGGTCGAGGCCGACGAGAGCGACGGCACGCTCGTCCGCTATGCGCCCACGATCGGGGTGATTCTCAATCTCCAGCGCGACCATCGCGAGACGGCGGAGGTCGCGGCGATGTTCGCCACCTTGCGCGCCCGCGCGCGCGAGGCCCTGGTCGTGGGCGATGCCGACAATCTCGACAGATTCGCCGGCACCGCGCTCAGATTCGGTTTCACCCCTAAGGCGGATATCCGCGGCGAGGACGTCGAGCTCGACGCTGCATCGAGCTATTTCCGCGTTGAGGACGTGCCCTTCATGCTGCCGATCCCCGGCGCGCACAATATCGCCAACGCGCTCGCGGCGATCGCCGCAGCAAGCCTCGTGGGCATCGAGCTTGCCGACATGGCCGAGGCGCTCGCCTCCTTCAGAGGCATCGGGCGCAGGTTTCAGACCATCGGTAAAGCGCGCGGCATCGAGGTGGTCGACGACTTCGCTCACAATGCCGAGAAGATCGCCGCCGCAATCAAGACGGCGCGGCTCAGATCAAGGCGCGTGCTCGCGATCTATCAGCCGCACGGCTATGGGCCGACCCGCTTCTTGCGCAGCGACTTCGTCGGGACGTTCGCGAGCGAGCTCAAGCCACACGATCGGCTGTGGATGCTCGAGATCTTCTACGCCGGCGGCACGGCGATGCGCGATTTCTCGGCTGCCGACATCATCGCCGAAATCGCCGCGAGGGGAACGCACGCAGAGTTCGCGCCGTCGCGGCAGTGGCTCACCGAGCGCATCGCCGAAGAGGCGCAAGAGGGCGACCTCGTTCTGGTCATGGGAGCGCGCGATCCCTCCCTTACCGAGCTTGCTCGCGCCATCCTCGCCGCGATCGAGCGGGCAACCGAATCCGCATCGGCGAAATAGGGCCACGCCCGCGAAGCTAATTGCCGAACAGGCCGGAGATCGCTTCGGTCAGGCCGCCGCGCCCGGCGTTCCACGCTGAGCGCTTGCGGCCGGAGGTGTCGGCATCGGCGTCAAGCTCGTCAAGCTTGGCCGCTTTACCGAACAAGGCCGAGGCCATCTTGGCGTCGATGCCATAGATGTCGTCAAAGGTCCGGACCTTGCCCTTGTCGTCCACGGTCGCAGTGAAATAGGTGAGGTGGACCGGAATCCTGTGGGATAGCGCGATCACGCTGTTATTGCCCTTGGCGAGCATGTCCTTAACTTGCTGGCCAGACCAGCCTTTGTCCTCGGCAAGGAGGAAGGTGGCGAGCTTTGCCGGCTGGTACACGCGGATGCAGCCATGGCTCGCCATGCGCACCGTCTCGTCGAACACCTCGGGCTCGATGGTGTCGTGCATATAGATGGCGTGCCGGTTGGGGAAGTTGAACTTGAGCTTGCCGAGCACGTTGTCGGGCCCTGGCGGCTGGGTGAAGGTGTATGACATGACATTGACGCGCCCCCAGTCGACTTGGGCCGGGTCCACGGGCTTGCCCTGATAGCTCACGTTCAGCTCGTGATCGCGCAGGATCGAGAGGTCGGGTCCGTTGTCGGCCTTCAGAGCAGGCGTCAAATCCTCGTTGATGATCGTCTCGGGCACGGTCCAATCGGGATTGAAGACGATCGAGCGCATGTCGGCCGAGAAGACGGGCGTGGCATATTTCGGCAAGCCGACCACGACCTTGGTAGCGTACACGTCCTTGCCGTTCTTGATCACCCGGCCCACGAACTCTGGGATATTGTCCTCGACGTGATAGGTGCCGAGATCGGCGGGCATCCAGCGCCACCGTTCCATGTTGAGGATGAGACGCTGGGTATAGGCGGTATTGACCCCCTTCTTGACCCTCGCGCGGGCCTTGAGCAGCGCCTGGCGCAAGCGCTCGAATTGAACATGCTTAGGCTGAAGCCCGCGCAGATAAGCGTCGGGCGCAGTTGCGGCGCCGATCTCCTTCAGCACGGTCGTGGGGTTGCGAAGGTTGAGCTTCTGGTCGAGGAGGTCGCTGACCCGCAATGGAGACAGGCGCCCGCCGCGAGCGAAGCGGGCATATTTCAGAATGGCGATGTCGAGCTTGACCTCGTCGGAGGCCTGCTCGTCGATGTTCGCTGGAAGCTCAGAAAGCGGCGGAAGATCGAAGTCCTCAGCGGAGAGACCCCAATCATCGGCTTTCTCGATCTCGGTAATGACCCCTTGGGCGCGGGCCGAGAAGCCCATGCCTGTGATCCACAGCGGCGAACCAGTTCGCTCGGCATAGAACGACTGCAACGCCGCGAGATCCTCCGAGGCCGCAGTTTTGCGTGTAGCGGGATCGGCGAGCTTGGCGCGGATGGCGACGATGACGGGGCTCGCCGCGCTTTCGGTCGATGCGGCCGGCGGCGTCGGGGCGGCGTCGGGTGAAGGCGCGCTGGCGCTCGATGGCGACTGCGGCTCGGGCTCCGCGCTCGGCGTGACCGCGGCGGTGTTGGTGCGCGGCTCGGCCGCTTTGTCGGTTTGGCTCGCGCCGTCGGGCGCGGCCTCGGCGGCAGGCGGCTTGCCGGCGGCATGGGCAGGCGAAGCTTTGTCGGTCGCCGCTGATGGCGGTCCCTCCTCGGCATGCGCGCGGCTCAGAGCCGTGAGCCCAACACTCATGGCGAGCGCAATAGCGACACCGACAGCGAAGAATCGTCCGCCCATCCAACCCCCGTAGCCCTCACACTTTAGCCCCTGCACTCGCCAAGGGCCACCCTAATCGACCCTCCCGGTGTGTCCCTTACGCCGGACCCCTCGGGAATTGCTCAGATTTTTGGTTTTTCGCAGTGCACACGCATGGACTTAGCATCCCCCGTTGCTATGATCGCTCAACTCCCTTCCGAACGAGGCACGGGCGTCAAATGTTCCCCCTCGGAGACGACGACAGCCAACGGCGGACAACTCCGGTCGTCACGTTCGTCCTCATCGCCCTCAACGTTCTGTTCTTCCTCGTCGAGCTCTCCGGCGGCGATCAATTCATCGAGCAGTGGGCGTTCGTCCCTGCGCGCTTCTCGCAACATCCGGGCGAGGGCGCGGTGACCATTTTCACTGCCATGTTCATGCATGGAAGCTGGCTCCACCTCTTCGGCAACATGCTGTTCTTGTGGATCTTCGGCGACAATGTCGAGGACCGCTTCGGCCATATCAACTTCCTGATCTTCTATCTCTTGGCCGGCATCGCCGCGACCTTCGCCCAATATTCCGTCGCGCCCGGATCGGCCGTTCCCAATGTCGGCGCTTCCGGAGCGATCGCCGGCGTGCTCGGCGCCTATATCTTCATGTTCCCTCAGGCGCGCGTGAACGTGCTGGTCGGCCGGCAGCTCGTGGCCATGCCGGCCTTCATCGTGCTAGGGGCTTGGATCGCGCTCCAGCTCATCAGCGGTGTCGGCACCATCGGCAATGCCGATGTCGGCGGCGTCGCTTACATGGCACATATCGGCGGGTTCATCGCCGGGATTGCCATGACCTTCATTTTTCGCGGCCGCCCCCAGAGCTCAGCCTAGGCGAATCACGAAGCCTCAGAATCTCGCCCAAGAAATCGCGCTTGCCGAGCAGCACGCCGCAGCTGCGCAGGATCGCGTAGGCTGCCGTCGCGTGAAAATAGAAATTGGGCAGCGCGAAATGCACGAGATAGGGCTCGCCCTTGAAGTGAATGTCCTGACCGCCAAGCTTGAGCGTGATGTCTCGCGTCTCGGAGCCATCGATCTGCTTGGCACTGAACCCTTGCACGAATTTCACCGTCTTGGCGATGCGCGCCTTGAGCTCGGCGAAGGTCTTCTCCTCGTCGGGATAGCTCGGCACCTCGGCGCCGGCGAGTCTCGCCGAGGTCCCCTTGGCGAAATCGGCGGCGATCTGAATCTGGCGGGAAAAGGGAAACATGTCGGGCGCAAGCCGCCAATTGACCAGCACCTCGGGCGCGACGTTGTGCTCCGCGGCGTAAGCCTCGCCCTTGTCGAGAATGGCGGTGAGATTCTTCAGCATGGAGAGAAAGGCAGGCACCGAGGCCTGGTACATTGAAAACGACATGGCGCAGCTTGCCTCCTTGGTGAATTCGGCGAGGTGGTTGTGCCGCAGCGGAGCCTCACGAGGCAACCCATCGGCGATCACAGTTTTGCGTTCGGCCTGCGGCGCGTCGTCTCTTGAAATCTTTGTTAAGCTCGCCCACGGCACAGCCTGGCCGCGTCACGAAACGTGCGCCACGCTGACCTTGCGCAGCAGCGAGAAGGCGAAGGCGATGGACGATGGAGAGCTTGGACGGCGCGCAATCGGATTAAGTCGGCGGAATGTTGCGGCGCTCGCGCTCGGCGCACTTGCGTTGCCGATCGCCCGGCACGCGCTTGCTCGGGGAATCGAAAGTCCCGCGGCCGCAGACGACGAGAAATTCATGCGGCTCGCGCTCGAAGAGGCGGCGCAAGGCGACTATCCCTTCGGCGCCGTCATCGTCGGCAACGGCGAGGTCTTGGCGCGCGGGCGGAACCTTGGGATTCAGCAGAAGGACCCGACGGCGCACGGCGAGATGGTCGCCATCCGCAATTTCCTCGCCGCCTACGGACCGGAGAAGCTGAAGGGCACCACGCTCTACAGCTCGGGCGAATCCTGTCCCATGTGCATGGGAGCGATCGTGTGGTGCGGCATCTCCCGCGTGGTATTCGGCGCTTCGATCGCACAACTTGCGACCAAGATCGGGCAGATCATGGTCACCGACGCCCAGATCGCCGACAAGACGCCGTTCGCCGATATCGCTCTCACCGGCGGCGTTCTTGCCGAGGAATCGCTTAAACTGTTCAAGTGACCACCGAGCCCATCATCGACCCGCGCAAGGGCGACATCGAGGCCGACGCATCGAGCACGAAGAAGCGCTCGATGCTGGCACTTGCGGGCGGCATGTTGGTCGAGATCAGTTGGCCGAAGCTCATCATCGCTTGGGCGCTGCTGCTCGTCGTTCCCGGCATTGTGCTCGGCTTCATCCCGATCGCTACGACGATGTGGCTCCGAGCGATCTCGGACAATGTCGTCTCGCCAGAGCTTGGGCTGTGGACGGTGATCCTGTTGGTTGCTGCGCTGGCGATCGCCTGGCTTGGCTGGCGCCCGGTGTTCCGTCTCGCCGAGACGAGCTTCTGGTCGCTCAACGCTCTTCTCGTCCAGCCCGGCTACGCCGCCTGTCGCGAAGTACTGCGTCATTTTTCCGAGCGCTTGTTCGCGGCCAATGCAAGCGACGCGAGCCGGGGCAGGCTCCGCGCGGGCGCTGCTGCCGTCGCTGGCGTGCTAGTCTGCGCGCTGGCGCTCGCGGTGGCCGCCTGGGCGTGGCCGCGGGCGCATCTTTTTGCCACGCTCGAAGAGATCGACTCCTTCACCCGCCTCGCCAAGGTTGCGCTCGTCAACAGCCTCTTGGTGGTCGACCTCTACCTCGCTGTCGCCGCGCTGTTCTGGGGCTTCGCCGATGCCCTGATGCCGCAGCCCGTTACGCTGCGAGAGTTCGGCACGCGCACCAAGAAGCGGCGAACTTGGCACATCGCCCATCTCTCGGACGTCCACATCGTGGCCGACCGCTACGGCTTTCGTCTGGAGAGCGGGCGGCTCGGTCCGCGCGGCAATGTCCGCCTCAGGCGGCTGCTCGCCGAGCTCGACGCGCTCAACGCCAACAGACCGCTCGACGTCGTCCTCATCAGCGGCGACCTTACCGATGCGGGGCTCGCAAGCGAATGGGCCGAGTTCTTCGACATGATCGCGCCCTATCCCCGCCTCGTTGAGCGCATGCTGATTCTTCCCGGCAATCACGATCTCAACATCGTCGACCGCTCAAACCCCGCACGCATGGACTTGCCCGGCAGTCCCAACATCCGCCTGCGGCAACTCAGGATGCTGTCGGCGATGGACGCGGTGCAAGGCAAGCGGGTCAAGGTCATCGACCGCAGGACCCACAAGCTCGGCAAGACTCTCGACGAGGCGCTCGAGCCGCATCGCAGCGTGATCTCTCACTTCGCCGACGCCGGCCGCCCGTTCTTCTCAAAGCGGCTCACCGAGCTATGGGCCAAAGTCTTCCCCATGGTGCTGCCGCCGGGCCAAGACGACGGGCTCGGTGTCATCGTGCTCAACTCCAACGCCGATACGCATTTCTCCTTCACCAACGCCCTCGGCATGATCTCGGCGGAGCAGATGCGCGGCATCGAGTATGCGGCGGCACAATATCCGCGCGCCCTATGGCTGATCGCGCTGCATCACCATGTGGTCGAGTATCCGTGGAAGGCGAAGACGCTGTCGGAGCGCATCGGCACCGCGCTCATCAACGGCAATTGGTTCGTGCGCAAGCTGAGGCCGCTCGCTAAGCGCGTGATCCTGATGCATGGCCACCGCCACATCGACTGGATCGGACACTGCGGCGACCTCACCATTCTGTCGGCACCCTCTCCCGTCATGGAGGTCACCGACGATGTCGCGCGGGGCTTCTATATCCACACCCTCGCCATCGGCGACGACGGCGCCCTCGAGCTGCTCGCACCGGATTGGATCGAGGTGCCCGGCGAGAAGCCCGATGGACAAGTCTTCGCGCTGCCGCACCCGCCGATCAGCCATGCCGGGATCGGCACGTCTTAATGCCGCAGCGTCATCGCACTTTCATAATGTGGTGATGATCCCTTTGTATAATGAGCCAACGCATTGAAACGCCGCGCGTGCTTCCACCGGCAATTAGAAAACTATGCGATCGAAATCTTGATCGAGCGCAACGCCGTCCAACGAACCTGCTGCTACGAGATGTCCGCCCCGATCCGGGCGTCTTCAGCTTTTACCAAGAACCATAGCCCTCTATACCTGTCATGAACGAAGCTCGCACGCGGCTCGGAAGCCCCCATCCAGGCGGTGAGAAGTTCGTCACGAAGCCTGCTTGTGCTCCGCCGCCTGCTAAAGCCTGGAGCGCGCCCTCATTCGAGACCATGGACCGCCTGTCGCGGGCGGTGACCGCGCGCTTCACCCAAGGCATTTCGCCGTATGCTCTTTACGCCGCCTGGTTCGATTGGGCCTCGCATCTTTCGAACGCACCAGGCCGGCTGCTGGAACTCGGGCTTGAGGCGATCGAGGCCGGCACGCGAGTTACGCGCTTCGTGACAGGCGGCACCTCCAATGGCGTCGAGCCGCCCTTCCCGGCGCAACCGCGCGATCACCGCTTCACCGACCCCGCTTGGCAGGAGCCGCCGTATTCCTGGTGGCAGGAGGCCTTTCTCGCACAGGAGGCGTGGTGGCAGAGCGCAACGCGCGAGGTGCGCGGCATGACGCCAAAGAGCGCCGAGCGAGTCGATTTCATGGCGCGCCAATTGCTGGACGTGTGGTCCCCGTCCAACATCCCCTGGCTCAACCCCGTCATCATCGACCGGACGGCGAAGGAACAGGGCGCCAATCTCATGCGCGGCGCCAAGAATTTACAGGAGGACATGTGGCGTGCACTGACGATGCAGCCAGAGCCCTCGACGGATGGCCTACACGTCGGCGTGGATCTCGCCATCACGCCCGGCACGGTCGTTTATCGCAACGAGCTGATGGAGCTCATTCAGTACACGCCGGCTACGGCCACCGTCGTGGCCGAGCCGGTGCTGATCGTCCCTGCCTGGATCATGAAATATTACGTTCTCGACTTAAGCCCGCATAACTCGCTCGTGCGCTATCTCGTCGAGCGCGGCTTCACCGTGTTCATGGTGTCGTGGCGCAATCCCACCGCCGAGGACGGCGACGTCACCTTCGATGCCTATCGCACCAAGGGCGTGATGGCGGCGCTCGATGCCGTCACGGCGATCGTGCCTGGTCGCAAGGTGCACGCCACCGGCTACTGCATCGGCGGCACGCTGCTTTCCATCGCCGCCTCCACGATGGCGCGTGACGATGACGACCGGCTCGCCACCATCACGCTGCTTGCCGCGCAGACCGATTTCAGCGAGGCCGGCGAGCTGATGCTGTTCGTCGACGAAAGCCAGGTGGCGTTCCTCGAGGACATGATGTGGGATCAGGGCGTGCTCGACACCAAGCAGATGGCGGGCGCATTCAAGATCCTGCGCTCGAACGATCTCGTCTGGTCGAAGATGATGCGCGAATATCTGCTCGGCGAGCGCGAAACGATGACCGATCTCACCACGTGGAACGCCGATCAGACGCGCATGCCCTATCGCATGCATTCGCAATATCTGCGCGGGCTGTTCCTCGAGAACCGGCTGACCGCCGGCCGCTACGCGGTCGAAGGCAAGGTCATCGCGCTCAAGGATATCGAGGTGCCGATGTTCGTGATCGGCACCGAGACCGATCACATCGCGCCGTGGCGCTCGGTCTACAAGGTGGAGCTGTTCACCGACACCGAGGTGACCTTCGTGCTCACCAATGGCGGGCACAATGCCGGCATCCTGTCGGAGCCTGGGCATCGCGGCCGCCATTACATGATTGCGACCCGCAAGCCGGGCGACCGCTATGTCGACCCCGATACCTGGCTCAGCCTCGCCACTCATGCTGACGGCTCGTGGTGGCCGGCATGGGCCTCGTGGCTCGAGAGCAAGAGCGATCCCGAACGGGTCGCCCCGCCTGCGATCGGCGCGCCGTCACGCGGGTTCGTGCCGCTGTGCGAGGCTCCCGGCGCCTACATCCACCAGCACTAGCTGAGTTCGCGACTGCGGGCTCAGAACCGGCTGCTCCACGGATGGGTCTCGGGGCAGGCGTCAGGGTGCGTGCGCAGAAAGTGATGCAGCACGTGCAGAAGCGTCCTCACATAGGTGCAGTCGCCGCGTCGTTGGCTTGCGCGGATGTCGTCGACAATCATGTCGCGGATGCGGTCTTCGCCGTGGTCTCGGCAGGAGAGGTATTCGGCGAGAGCGGCGGCCGCGACTTCCGGGATGTGCTCGTGCTCGGCGATGGCGAGCACTTCCTCTTCGGTCAGCCCGCAAAAGGCCACGCAATCTTCAAGAGTGATCATCGACCAGGCGCTTCGGTCGGGCCGCCCCGCCGGCACGTCAATGACCCTGGCAGCGTGCCGCACGGGGCACAGCGCCGAGGCCTGAGAATCGTGCAATCGAATGGGCTGCCTACTTCGTGCCTTCCATCCTCATCGCGCCTTTACGCTCCGTATTGCTCGAAGCAGAGGTGCACTTCTGGATGAAGGCATCGGTGGCGTCGGCGGAGAGCTTCAGACTAGCCGCCTGGGACTTGCAGATGTCCGGCATCTGCTGCGGGGTCGCGGTGCCGCCGCCGCCTTCGGCACGTGCGGGCATGGCCGCCAGCATAAGTAATGTGATGGCCAATCCAAATTTTAGCATCATGGAATTCTCGTACATCTTCTCTCACCTCTGGCGTATGCTCTGCCTCCATATGGTTTAGCACACTGGGGGACAGACGACCAATCCCCAGGCAAGAAAGGCGCGAGATTAAGTTTTCTCCAGGCTCGCAAAATCTGCAGGATGTAGTCATGACAAAGACGAAATTTCTCATTGCCTCTGCCGCTCTCGTGGCGTCGGTCGTTCTGCCTTCAGCGGCGTTCGCTTGTTATTGCCAGGCCTCGAGCCCTTATGCTTGGGGTTGGGGCAGCGCCTCATCCTGCTCGCGGGCCTCGCGGATCGCGCTGCATCAATGCGCCGTCCGCACCCCGCGCGGCTCCTGGTGCTATGTGTCGTTCTGCACCTAGCTCCCTAAGCGCTCCCTCATTTGGCAAAGGAATGACAGCCGCGCTCAAGGCTTAAGCCCGGCGCGGCGTGTCTATCGTGGGAAATTGCCCGAAGGGGGTGGTGCCGCTGGAGAGATTTGAACTCCCGACCTTGGCTTTACGAAAGCCCCGCTCTACCCCTGAGCTACAGCGGCCTGCGATTGGCGCCCGGCAAGCGCGACCCGTGACTTAATGCCATTGCCCAATCGATGCAAGCCGACGGCTCGGGTCGGTGCGCGTCAGCGGATTTGTGCCGCACGGAAACGTTCGAGCGAGCCAGGGCTGTCGTCGGCTTCGGCCTCGGTCACGCCGGGGTCGTCGGGAGGGCGATCGGGAACGAACAGCCTAGGCCTCGGCCGCTCCCCGGGCTCAACCGGCGCTTCCTTCTTGACCGGCGGCGGAGACGGAGGCGGGACCTCGGCTTTGACCTCCTCCACCACGGTCTCAGGCTCTTTCTCTTCCGGCTCTTCCGGCTCGGCTGGCACAAGAGCCTTTGGCGCGGCTTCGATCTCTTTCATCGGCGGCTCGGGCCGCTCCTCGATGACAAGCTTCGAGTCGCCGCGGCCGATCGCATCGACTGGAGCCTTCCATTCGAAGGCATCGACGGCGCCGGTGACCGGCGACACCGGAAGCCAGCGGTCCGACACATAGCCGTCGGCGATCCAGGCGCGGTCGCGCGGCGCGCGCAAAGCCCGCGCGAGCCATTCGCGCTCGCGCCCACGGTCGCCGAACTCGCCCGCCTCGATGCGCGCCATGAGCGTGCAGATGCGCGCCGAGGGGCGGTCTTCGAAATAAGGTGCAAGTGCGTTCCGAGCCTCCTCCCACTCATGCGCCTCGATCGCCGCGTTGGCGACGGCGATCTGCCCTTCGATGTCGCCCGGCGTGAGGCTCGCCAGATATTTGATGCGCTTCAGGCGCTCGCGCGGCGATTCTCCGGGCTTGGCATAAGCGTAGACGAGCGCGAGGTCGGGATGAGGCGAGAGCTTCCAGGTGCGCGAGATGAGGCGCGAGGCCTGTCTCGCTTCGCCCCTGGTGGCGAGGATGCGGCCGGCGATCTCGGCGGCCGGAACGAGCGAGGGCGCAAGCCGCAAGGCTTCGCTGGCGAGCGACAGCGCCTTCTCCGGGTTGGTCGATTCCAGCTCGCGCGCTTCGGCGGTGAGCAGAACGGCGCGGCGTCTCGTCCCCGTCTCCGCATCGAAGTGCCCGTTCTGACGGCCGATCGCGAGCGTATCGAGCGCGCCGTTGAAGTCGCCCTCGCGCGCCTGCAAATCGAACAGAGCGTTGACGCCCCAGGCAAGCTTCGGATCACGCTTCACCGCCCGCTCGGCAAGTGAGCGCGCCGCCTCCATGTCGTTGCTGCGTTTCGCTTCGAGGAAGAGGCCGCGTACGCCGAGAAGCTCGGTTTCGGGGCGGTCGAGCATCGCCTCGAAGGAGCGCCGTGCCGCTGCTTTATCGCCCTTCAGTTGCGCCGCTTGCGCGCGGAGTAATGCCGTCAGCGGTTCATTGGGAAGATTGCGCCGGGCGATGCCGGCATAACGCTGGGCTTGGGTGCGGTCGCCGACCCCGATGGCAAGGAGCCCACGCGAGAGCGCGTCATAACCTTGCGCCTTTCGCCGCTCTTTCCGATACGCGCCGATCGCCGCCGGCCGCGTCATGAGATAGCGCAGCAACGCGAACAGCAGGACTAGGATCACGACCAGGGCGGCGATGGCAAGCACGCCGACGAACGCGGATGTCTCGACCTGATAGCCGAGCCACTCGACATTGATGGTGCCGGGCCGGTCGGCGAGCCAAGCAAGGCCGAGGGCAGCGCCGATAATGCAGAGGATGAAGAAGAGAACCTGGATCATCGTCGCTAGTCTTGTGCTTTTTGTGGAGCGCTCGCCGAGGCCAGCAAGGTCGCTTCGAGCCGTTGCAGAATCGTGTCGGCGGCGAGCCTTGCTTGCGCATCGTCGAGCCAGGCCTTGAACGCCTCCCGCGGGGCGCCGTCAAGCGTCTCGATCTGTTTCACGGCTCTGGCGAGATCGCCTTTGCCGAGCAGAGCCTCGGCGCGGGCGAGCACGGCGCTGGCGCTATCGCCGGTCGCCGCCTCGTCGACGCGCTTCACCTTGACGAGGGCGGATGCGCTCGCGAGCAGCCGGTCGATCAGCGAGCCTGACGGCGCGGGCGCAGCCGCAGCAAGGGCGGCGTCCCTGCGTGCGGCGAAGGAGCGGGTCAGCTCGGGCACTGTCGGGATGCCCTTGTCGGCATAGGCGGGCAGAGGCCCGAGATCGCCGGGATCGGACACGAAGGATTTAATGGTGGCGAGCTCGGTCGCGTAGGGGCGCCCTTCGGCCACCGCGCCGCTCAGATTAGCGAAGGCGATCGCCGCGGCAGCCGACTTCGTGCCGGCCACGCCTTTGTCGATCTCGCTCTCGAGCTTGGCGACGCGCTCGATGAGCGCCTTGAGGGCCGACTGGTCGCCAGGCCCTGCTTCAGCGAGCGCCGCGACCTTCGCCTTCACATCGTCGATCGAGGATTGCATCGCCTGCAAGGTCTTGGCATTCGCCTCGTGCTGATCGGCGAGCGCCTTGTCGAGATTCGCCTGGATGCGCTGCTCGGCCTCGGTGATCTGCTGGGTGATGGCGGCGGCGTCCGTCACCGAGCCCCCGTTCTTTGCCGCATCGGCCAAAGTCTTCATCGCCGACTCGAGTTGCGCGACGCGGTCGGTGAGACCCGAGATGTCCGGCGGCGTCTCCACGGGGCGGCTCTCCAGCGCCTTGACGCGCGCGTCGATCTCAGCAAGCGCCTTCGTGTCGGGCACCGGTGCCGGAGTCGATTCGAGCTTGGCGACGCGGTTCTTGATCTTGGCGAGCTCGGCGGAAGATTCGCCCTTGCCCGCCGGGATGAGGTGCCAGGCGAAGGCGAGCGCGATCACCCCGATCAGTCCGCCGAGCAACCCCGCGACGAGATGCGTCGCGAAGCTTTTCATTTCGGGGATGGTCGAGCCGGGCGGCGGGCCTTTGCGCTCCGTTGGTTCAGGCTCCTCATGAGCTTGCAGGGCTTCCCGTTCCGGCTCGGGCTCGGATTCTGGCCCGGCCTCGCTTTCGGTTGCGGCTTCGGACTCAACGGCCTCTTCGTCCTCTGTTGGCGGGGCGCTCTCGGCAGCGGCCTTCTTGTCCGCCGGCGCCTCGATTGAGACTTCGGTCGCAGTGCCTTCGATGGTCGGCGCCGGACGTTTACCTGCACCGCTCTGAGTATCGTGATCGCCGAGAGTGTCTACCATTGCGCCTTAACCTTAAGCCGCCCGCGAGATTCGCGGGCCTCAGGAGGATGCCGCCCCGGAGTCGAGGAGCGCAAGGACATCTTCCTCGCGCTTGTTGGCCGCCACCCGCACGCGAAACCCGAGCGGAGCGAGCACCTCTGCTACCGCCTCGGAGATGCAATAGCAAACCAGACGCTTGCCTTGCGTTAGCGCCCCGTATCGCTCGAGCAGGGCGAGGAACGTCCTGGCGGTCCGCGGCGACAGGAGGATGACGCCGTCGAGCGTCCCGTCGCTAATAGAACGCAACGCTTGCTTCGGGAGTTCGGTGGCCGGACCGGATCGATAGAGCACAGGCGCGCTCACGCTTAATCCGCGCGCTTCGAGCGCCGCTTTCAAATCGAAGGCCACCGTCTCGCCGGCGAGATGAACCAGCCTGCCGCGTTGCGGGTCGGCGCGGCTTGAGATCAATTCGGCGAGGCCGGCGCCATTCCCCGGTCCTTCAATGACGATGATAAAGCCAAGCTCACGCGCGGCGCGCGCCGTCGCCTCGCCGACGGCGAACAGCGGCAGCTCGCGCGCCGCATCGAGCGCGGGACGATGGGAGAGCGCGCGGAGCGCGTTCTTGCTCGTCACGATGAGCGCCTGCGCACCGTCGAGGTAGAGCGCCACGTCCTCTACTTGCTCGATGACGAGGAGAGGGGCCGCAACGCCTTCATGACCACGCGCAGCAAGGGCTTTGACCTCATCCCGCGCATCGGGTTCAGGCCGGGTGACGAGGATGCGCATCAGGCAAGCTTCGCGAGGAAGTCAGGCCCGGCGCGGCCGAGAAGCTCTTCGCCCGCGTCAGTGCCGAGAGTGTGTGCGTACTCGGCCTCGCCGGTCAGCTCGATGGCAAATGACTCGCTCCCGTCGGGTGCGAGGATGAGACCGCGAAAGCGCAGTACGCCCTCGTCGATCTCGGCGAGACCCGCGATCGGCGTCTTGCACGAGCCGTCGAGGCGGGCGAGGAAGGCGCGTTCGCAAGTCACGCTGGTGGCGCTGCGAGCATCGTTGAGCGGCGCGAGCAGAGCGCGCGTTCTTTCGTCATCGCTCCGCATGGCGATGCCGATGGCGCCTTGGGCCACGGCGGGAAGCATCTCTTCGGTCGAAAGGATCGACGTCGCTTGCGCGGCAAGACCGAGGCGGTCGAGCCCGGCGAGAGCAAGCAGCGTCGCGTCCGCCACGCCCTCTGTGATCTTGCGCAGCCGCGTCTCGACATTGCCGCGCAGATCCGCGACGCGAAGGTCCGGCCTTAGCCGCTTCACTTGCGCGGCGCGCCGCAACGACGAGGTACCGACGACCGCGCCCGGCGGAAGTTCGGCGAGCGACGGCGCCTTGAAGCTGATGAAGGCATCGCGCGCATCGGCGCGCGCCAGCACCGCCGCGACGGCAATGCCTTCGGGCAGCTCGGTGGGCAGGTCCTTCATGGCATGAACGGCGAAATCGACCGTGCCCGACAGAAGCGCCTCGTCGATCTCCTTGGTGAAGAGGCCCTTACCGCCGAACTCGCGTAGCGGCTTGTCCTTGATGCGGTCGCCCGTGGTGGTAATGACGCTGAGATCGACGTCTCCTTCGCTCAAGCCCTGCGCCGCGATCAGTCGATCGCGCACGTGGGCCGCCTGCCAAAGGGCGAGCGGGCTTCCTCTGGTGCCGATGCGAAGGACGGGCAAGTCGCGGGAACTCCTTGGGTTTGCTTGGCCTCGAGGCTGTTCCGGCGCATTAATGGCCCCTTTCGCCTTCCCCTTCAATCGTGCCCCTTATTCCCTGTAGAAGGCTGCCATGACGACCCAAGCCCCTCTGACCGTTCTCGGCATCGAGACGAGCTGCGACGAGACCGCGGCCGCCCTCGTGCGGCTCGAGACCGACGGGAGCGGAAAGATCCTGGGAAACGTGGTGCGCTCGCAGCTCGACCTGCACAAGGCCTATGGCGGCGTGGTGCCCGAGATCGCCGCCCGCGCCCATGTCGAGCTGCTCGAGGCGGCGATCCTTCAGGCACTCGATGAAGCCGGGCTTAAGCTCGATCAGGTGGATGGCGTGGCTGCTGCGGCGGGTCCGGGCCTGATCGGCGGGCTGATCGTCGGCGTCACCACCGCCAAGGCGATCGCGCTTGGGCTTGGGGTCCCCTTCATCGCCGTCAATCATCTCGAGGCGCACGCGCTTACTCCCGGTCTCACTCACCGCCTCGCCTTCCCTTATCTGCTTCTCCTCGTTTCTGGCGGCCACACGCAGCTCTTGATCATCAAGGATGTCGGCAATTACGAGCGGCTCGGAACGACGCTCGACGATGCCCTGGGCGAGGCCTTCGACAAGGCGGCCAAGCTGCTCGGGCTCGGCTATCCCGGCGGTCCGGAGGTTGAGCGCCTCGCTGCGCAAGGCCGCGCCGCCGTCAAGCTGCCGCGGCCGATGATCGGCCGCGACGAGCCGCATTTCTCGCTTGCCGGACTCAAGACCGCGCTCAGGCATGAGGCGATGGCGCGCGCGCCTCTGAGCCAGCAGGACGTGGCCGATCTGTGCGCGAGTTTTCAGGCGGCGGTCGCCGACATTCTCAGTGATAGGGTGTCCCGCGCGTTCGAGCTTTACGAGGAGCATGCGGGACGGGGGGCGCAGCGCATCCTCGTGGTCGCCGGCGGCGTCGCCGCCAATCAAAGGCTGAGAGCGGCGCTGGAAACGACTGCACGTAAACACATCTTCCGCCTGATCGTGCCGCCGCCAGAGCTTTGCACCGACAATGCCGCCATGATCGCCTGGGCCGGCGCCGTGCGGCTTTCACGCGGACTGACCGACGATCTCTCGGCCCCTGCCCGCGCCCGCTGGCCGCTCGACCCCGACGCGCCGCCTGCGCTCGGCGCCGGCGTCAAGGCCTAGCTTCGCTCGTCTCGTCACGCCTGCCGGGTGGGGCAACCGGCCGAAATCTGGCATAAGACTGACCCATGACACTTCAGACCGTCGGCATTGTCGGCGCAGGCGCGTGGGGGACGGCGCTCGCCATCGTCGCCCGGCGCGCCGGCCGCGACGTGCTGATCTGGGCGCACGAGGCCGAGACCGTCGCCGACATCAATCAGAAGCACAAGAACGAGACCTTCCTTCCGGGCATCAAGCTCGACAAGGCGATCGAGGCGACCGCGCGCCTCAACGAGGTCGCCAACTGCGATCTCCTCCTGATGGTGACGCCGGCGCAGCATCTCCGCACCATCGCCGGCGAGCTCGCCTCCTATCTGCGCGACGGGCAGTCGCTCGTGCTCTGCTCCAAGGGCATCGAGCAGGCAACCGGCAAGCTGATGTCGCAAGTTGCGGCCGACGTGCTGCCGAAGGCCGAGATCGCCGTGCTCTCGGGCCCGAGCTTCGCCATCGAGGTGGCCAAGGGGCTCCCCGCCGCGGTGACGCTCGCGACCGCAAGCGAAACGCAGGCCGCGGCGCTTGCCTATGCGCTCAGCCACCAGCCCTTCCGCTGCTATTGGAGCGACGACGTGATCGGGGCCGAGATCGGCGGCGCGGTCAAGAACGTCTACGCCATAGGCGCCGGCATCGTGGCGGGGAAGAAGTTCGGGGCAAGCGCGCACGCCGCCCTCGTCACGCGAAGCTTCGCCGAGATGGCGCGCTTCGGCACGGCGCTCGGCGCGCGACGCGAGACCTTGACCGGGCTCTCGGGCCTCGGCGATCTCGTGCTCACCTGCGGCAGTGCGCAATCGCGCAACATGTCACTCGGCATCGAGCTCGGCAAAGGGCAGAGCCTGAACGACGTGCTGGGAAAACGGCTCTCGGTCACCGAAGGGGTCTATACCGCAAGCGCGCTCGTGGAGACGGCAGCCGCGCGCGGCATCGACATGCCGATCGCGCAGGCCGTGCACGCAGTGATCTCGGGGCTGGCCACCGTCGATGAGGCGATCGAGGCGCTGCTCGCCCGCCCCCTCCGCGCCGAGGTGTGAGGCACGAGCTTACCGGGGTGTCATGCCCGCGAAAGCGGGCATCCAGTAACCACTGAGGACAGAGATTGCTGGAGCCGGGCGATGACAAAAACAACAGATAGTGGACACTCAGAGAAACGGGCAATAGCCTGCGCACCTCTGGGGAAGCGTCATGCTTTACGCGCTCATCTGCACCGACAAGCCGGATAGCCTTGCGATGCGCAAGGCGAACCGCCCTCAGCATGTCGAGTACCTTCAGAGCCTCGGTGAGACGCTCGTCTTTGCCGGACCGTTCACCCAGGAAGACGGCGCGACCATGAACGGCAGCCTCGTGGTGATCGAAGCGTCATCGCTCGATGCCGCGCGCAAGATCGCGGCGGGCGATCCCTTCGCCAAGGTCGGGCTGTTCGCCTCGGTCGACATCAGGCCATGGCTGTGGACCATGAATGCTCCCGACGACGAGGAGTGAGGTGTAGCCATGGCCTATTGGCTGATGAAATCCGAGCCCGAGGCCTGGTCTTGGGCACAGCAGAAAAAAGAAGGCGCTAAGGGCGCCGAGTGGGACGGGGTGCGCAATTTCCAGGCGCGCAACAATATGCGCGCGATGAGACGCGGCGACCTCGCCTTCTTCTATCATTTCGGCGAGGACAAGCAGGCGGTCGGCATCGTCAAGGTGGTGAAGGAAGCGCACCCCGACTCGACCGATCCTACCGGCCAGTGGGAGTGCGTCGATGTCGCCGCGGTCAAGGCGCTGCCGAACCCGGTGACGCTCGCCGAGATCAAGGCCACGCCTTCGCTGAAATCGATGGTTCTGGTGCGCAACTCGCGCCTCTCGGTGCAGCCCGTCACGGAAGGCGAATGGCGCAAGGTCTGCGCCATGGGCGGGCTTTCCGACCCCCCACGAGCTTAGTGCCGCAAGCTCCCTTCCTGGGGTAAAGTCGAGCAGCGCGCTTGGGAGGCAACGCCATGAACTTTACCGGGATCAACTACATCGCCGTCGTGATCGCGGCGCTCGCGGGCTTCGGCCTCGGCGCCGTTTGGTACACGATCCTTTCCAGGCCTTGGCTCAGGGCGATCGGCAAGAGCGAGGCGGATCTCAAGGCGCAGAGGGGCTCGGCGAGAGTGGTACCCTTTGCCATCTCCATCGTCGCGCTGTTGATCATGGCATGGATGCTCGCCGGCCTTCTCGGACATATCAACGACGTCACCGTGAGGGGCGGCGTCATCACCGGCTTCTTCATCTGGCTCGGTTTTGTCATCACCACCATGGGCGTCAATCACGCTTTCGGCGGCGCCAAGCCATTGCTTACCCTGATCGACGGCCTCTACTGGCTCGCCGTGCTCGTCCTCATGGGTGCGGTCATCGGAGCCTTCGGCGTCTAGTTGATGCGCCGGGCTTTGCGTTAGGAGGCCTGCTCAATCTAATATCGGAGCACAAGAAGAGTGGCGCAAAGCAATCGGCGTCGCATCGCGTAGGGAGGAGCGGACAGATGTCCGAGCATAAGCACTATAAGATCCAGGACTATAAGGTCCCGAAGGAATGGAAAGAGCGGGCCTTCATCGACAAAGACGAATACGAGAAGCTCTACGTGAAGAGTATCGAGAAGCCCGACAAGTTCTGGGGCAAAGAGGCCGAGCGCATCGACTGGATCAAGCCCTTCACCAAGGTCAAGAACGCGACGTTCGATTACCCGGACGTCTCGATCAAGTGGTTCGAAGACGGCACGCTCAACGTCTCGGCCAATTGCGTCGACCGCCATCTCAAGAAGCGCGGCAAGCAGACCGCCATCATCTTCGAGCCCGACGATCCCAAGGCAGAGGCGCAGCACATCACCTACAAAGAGCTGCACGAGAACGTGTGCAAGTTCGCCAATGTGCTGAAGGCGAACGGCGTCAAGCGCGGCGACCGCGTCACCATCTACCTGCCGATGATCCCCGAGATCGCTTACGCCATGCTCGCCTGCGCACGCATCGGCGCTGTCCATTCGATCGTGTTCGGCGGCTTCTCGCCCGACTCGCTCGCCGGCCGCATCGAGGGTTGCGGGTCCAAGCTCCTCATCACCGCCGACGAAGGATTGCGCGGCGGCCGCAAGGTCCCGCTCAAGGCCAATGCCGACGAGGCTCTGCGCAAGGTGAGCAGCATCGAGCGCGTGCTGGTGGTCGGACGCACCGGAGGCGAGGTGCCGTGGACCGAGGGCCGCGACCGCTGGCTGCACGATGAGCTCGCCAAGGTCGATGCCAACTGCCCGCCTGAGGAGATGGGCGCCGAGGATCCCCTCTTCATCCTTTACACCTCGGGCTCGACGGGACAGCCCAAGGGGGCGCTGCATACGTCAGGGGGCTATCTCGTCTTTGCCTCGATCACGCACCAATACATCTTCGACTATCACGAGGGCGATATCTATTGGTGCACGGCCGATGTCGGCTGGATCACCGGCCACACCTATATCGTCTATGGTCCGCTCGCCAACGGCGCCACCACCGTGATGTTCGAAGGCATCCCTACCTATCCCGACGCCTCGCGTTTCTGGCAGGTGGTCGACAAGCACAAGGTCAACATCTTCTACACCGCGCCGACCGCGCTCAGGTCGCTCATGGGCCTGGGCGACGACTACGTGAAGCGCACCAAGCGGAAATCGCTCAAGCTGCTCGGCACCGTGGGCGAGCCGATCAATCCCGAGGCGTGGGAGTGGTACTACCACGTGATCGGAGAGGGTCGCTGCCCCATCGTCGATACGTGGTGGCAGACCGAGACCGGCGGCATCCTCATCACGCCGCTTCCCGGCGCGACCAAGCTCAAGCCGGGCTCGGCGACGCTTCCCTTCTTTGGCGTAGAGCCCGCGATCGTCGATGGCGAGGGCAACATCATGGAGGGCGAAGCGACGGGCAATCTCGTCATTCTCGACGCCTGGCCGGGCATCATGCGCACCGTCTACGGCGACCATCAGCGTTTCGTCGACACCTACTTCGCCCACTTCAAGGGCAAGTACTTCACCGGCGACGGCTGCCGCCGCGACGCGGACGGCTACTATTGGATCACCGGCCGCGCCGACGACGTGCTCAAGGTCTCGGGCCACCGCATGGGAACGGCCGAAATCGAGTCGGCGCTCGTCGCTCATCCCAAGGTGTCGGAGGCTGCGGTCGTCGGCTATCCCCACGACATCAAGGGCCAGGGTGTCTATTGCTACGTCACGCTGATGGCCGGCGAGGAGGGTTCCGACGCGCTCAAGATCGAGCTGCGCGACTGGGTGCGCAAGGAGATCGGGCCGATCGCTTCTCCCGACCTCATCCAGTTCGCGCCGGGTCTGCCCAAGACACGCTCCGGCAAGATCATGCGCCGCATCCTGCGCAAGATCGCCGAGAACGACTTCTCCAATCTCGGCGATACCTCGACGCTCGCCGATCCTGGGGTGGTCGGCGATCTCGTGGATAACCGGCAGAACCGAAGTTAGCTTAGGTCAGGGTGCGGGTGATCTTGTCGAGCAGCGCCGACCAGGCGGAACGCGTCTCGCGGGTGAAGTCCCTCTCGAGCGACTGCTCGAGCGTCCACAGCAGCGCCTTCGCCATCATGCGGTAGTGGCGCGTCCTGATGCCGATCTGGCGGTGGCGGGTGCCGAGGAGCTTGAGCGTCGGCGTCAGCTCATCCTCCTGCGAGAGCGTGATCATGGTCAGCTTCATCGCCGCGGTGAATTTGCGCGCCTGGACTTCGATGGGCCCGGCGAATTTCGCGCGCAGGCTCGAATCGAGGCCGAACAGCTTGCGGAAGAAGACCTGGGCGACGAGGTCGATCGCCGGCTCGATCTTGCGGTAGCTCTCGCGAATGAGGCGCTTCTGCTCCTCGGTGAGCGGCGCTTCGGCAGGCGCCGGAACCCGCTTCAAGCGCATGCGGGTCATGGTCTTGGCTGACGACAAATGCAGGGCGACTGACATGGCGAGGCTTCCCCCGTGGACGCGGCACTGGAGGCAAGAATGGGGCGGAGCGATTGACGAACCGTTAAGGTAAGCGCGCCTTAAACCACTCCGCGGTTCCTGGCGCGCATCGGTTGGGCCTTTCGTGTTCGGAGGCTTTCCGCTTGCGCCACGTAGGCGGTCTGTGTCAGCATTTGTGTGGAGATTCACACATGGCAACCAACCTTTCCATTGATCCCGAACTGATCGAACGGGCGCTCGAGTTAAGTGGTGAGCGCACAAAAAAAGCGGCCGTGACCAAGGCGCTCGTGGAGTTTATCGCGCGCAGGCGGCAGAAGCGCCTGCTCGACCTGATGGGCGAGCTCGACTGGGAGTCATCCTATGACTATAAGGCCGAGCGGAGCCGCGATTGAGCCTGTTCATCGATACCAGCGTCTGGTCGCTCGCGTTTCGGCGCGGCCTCCCATCTGTGGCGGCTGAGGCACAGGCACTTATCCGGGCGATCGAGGCTGGCGAGCTGATCCTCACTACGGGTCTCATCCTCCAGGAGCTTTTGCAAGGCTTCTCGGCTCCAAAGGCCCGGGCGCAGATCTTGGACCGCTTCTCAGCGATTCCTCTCCTCGTGCCGGATCGCACGGATCACATCGGAGCCGCCGATTTGCGCAATCGCTGCCGGCGCGCGGGCATCCAGGCCGGAACGATCGATGCCCTGCTTGCGCAGCTTTGCCTCCGGCACGGCCTGACGATGCTTTCGAGCGACGACGATTTTCGTCACATCGCCGGGCAATGCGCCCTGAAGCTCTGGGCACAGTCTTGAACCCTCCACTGGGGAGAGCAGTCACGGAGCGGGCGCAGGTAACCGGCTCGGAAACCACATGCCCTTCAGTTGGCTTGATCGCCTTCGAGCTTGTCGGTGCCTCTGACCTCGGCCCAGCGCGGCGACGCCTTCCAGATCATTTTGCCTGAGCCTGCCTGAGCAGAGCTTGGGGAGGGAGAGCCGCCGTCAGTCTCGGCAGGCGGGGGCGAAATCGACATGGGCGGGGAGGTGTCCCCCGCGAGCGGCGCGAGCGGAGCACGCTCGATAGAGCCCGGGGGCTCATAGGCGGCCGATGCCGCCGGTGCGCTCACTTGCGGAGCGCCGCAGGACAGCAAAGCCGTCCCGGTAGCCGCTACGGCGAGGCATGTCAGCAGTCTCTTCATTTCGAGGGTTCCCACCCGAGTGAACAGGCTATCCGCGACGCGTTAGCAGAGTGTTTCGGCCTCCTTGCGGCAAGCCCTTGGGCCTCCCTATGTAAGTGTAGCGAGCCAAAGGTTGTTCCCTTTGGCCGAGGCTTCGAGGAGGCCTGAAATGAGCTATTTGCGGACCGCCATCCTGCTCGCGGTCATGACCGCGCTGTTCATGGGCATCGGCTTTTTGATCGGGGGCCAGTCCGGCATGCTGATCGCATTCGCCGTCGCCGCGGCGATGAACCTGTTCGCCTATTGGAACTCCGACAAGATGGTGCTCTCGATGTATGGGGCGCGCCAGGTCGACGAGGCGAGCGTGCCGGAGCTCGTGTCGCTGGTGCGCCAGCTTGCCGGCGCGGCCGGAATCCCCATGCCGCGCGTCTACATCATGGAGAATCCGCAGCCGAACGCGTTTGCCACCGGGCGCAACCCCGAGCATGCCGCCGTGGCGGTGACGACCGGCCTGCTCAACACGGTGACCAAAGAGGAGCTGTCCGGCGTGCTCGCGCACGAGGTTGGCCATATCAAGCATCGCGACACGCTGCTCATGACCATCACCGCGACCATCGCCGGCGCGATCTCGATGCTCGCCAATTTCGGCTTCTATTTCGGCGGCAGCCGCAGCAACAACAATGTCGGCTTTATCGGCTCGCTGCTGCTCCTCATCCTCGGGCCGCTCGCCGCGGGACTGGTGCAGATGGCGATCAGCCGCACGCGCGAATATGAAGCAGACCGTGAGGGCGCCGAGATCAGCAAGCGCCCCCTCGAGCTCGCCTCGGCCTTACGGAAGATCGCGGGGAAAGCCGAGCAGATTCCCAACATGCCGGCCGAACGCAATCCGGCCTCGGCCCATCTCTTCATCGTCAACCCGCTGTCAGGCGCGCGCATGGACAATCTCTTCTCGACCCATCCCAATGTGGAGAACCGCATCGCGCGCCTCCAGGAGATGGCGCGTGAGATGGGCGAGAGCACGCCTCCCTCTGCTGCTCCAGCGCGCGAGGGCTTCTCAGGCCCGTGGGCTTCCTCTCCTTCCGCTTCACGCCGCGGCCCTTGGGGCTAAACCAATAGGCAAATGCTTATGATCACGCCCGACAAAGAGGCGCGGGACAGGACTCACGCGCGCGAGTTCCAGGTTGGGCTGCCGGCGCGCCGCGCCGCCGTCGAGCTTCTCGATGCCGTGCTCGTGAAGAAGCAGGCGCTCGACGACATTCTCGGCCGTTCGCTGGAAAGGGGGGCGATGTTCAACCTGCCCGCCCGCGACCGGGCGCTGACCCGCGCCATCGTGGCGGCGAGCCTCAGGCGCAAGGGCCAGCTCGACCACGTGCTCAACACCTTTCTCGACCGTGGGCTTCCGGAGAAGTCCGGCACGCTTTATCCGATCCTGCTTTCGGCCGCAGCCCAGCTCATCGTCCTCAAGACGCCGCCGCACGCGGCGATCGATCTCGCCGTCACGCTCGCCCAGTACGACCCGCGCGCCAAGCGCTACGACAAGCTGGTCAATGCCGTGCTCAGGCGCGTCGCCGCCGGAGGCGAGGCGATCGCGGCAAGTCTCGATGCGCCGCGCGTCAACACGCCCGACTGGCTATGGTCGCGCTGGGTCTCCTATTGGGGCGAGCCGCGCGCCCGCGCGGTTGCCACCGTTCAGCTCGTCGAGCCGCCGCTTGACCTGACCGTCAAGAGCGAGCCCGCGCCGTGGGCCGAGCAATTGTCAGGTCGGGTGCTGCCCGTGGGCAGCGTGCGGCTCTTGCCCAAGGGGCGCATCGAGTCCCTGCCCGGCTTCGACGAAGGCGCCTGGTGGGTGCAGGACGTTGCCGCGTCTCTGCCGGCGCGCCTCCTCGGCGACGTTGCCGGCAAGCGTGTCGCCGATCTTTGCGCGGCGCCCGGCGGCAAGACGGCGCAGCTTGCGCGTGCCGGCGCTTCGGTCACGGCGATCGACAGCTCGAAGACGCGGCTCGGGATGTTGTGCGAAAATCTCGACCGGCTTCATCTTAAGGCCGAGCTTGTGCAGGCCGATGCCACCACGTTCAAGACCGATGCGCCGTTCGACGCGGTGCTGCTCGACGCTCCCTGCTCGTCGACCGGCACCATCCGCCGCCACCCCGACATCCCGTATACGAAGTCGCCGAAGGCCATCGCGGCGCTCGCCGCGCTTCAGGCGCGGCTTCTCGACAATGCCGTCACCCTGCTCAAGCCCGGCGGGGCGCTCGTCTATGCGACCTGCTCGCTCGAGCCCGAGGAAGGCGAGGCACAGATCGCAGCGCTCATGGTGCGAAATGACGGGCTCAGCCTGGATCGGATCGAGCCCGAGGAGCTTGCCGGCCAGGGCCAATGGATCGAGCCGTCCGGCTGCCTGCGGACGTTTCCCGACGACCTCAAGCTCGACAGCCTGGAATGGAGCGGGATGGACGGGTTCTTCGCCGCGCGGCTCATCCGCACTGGTTAACGCTTAGTTAAGAAGCGGGCTTGATCCGGAAGGCGAGCGGCCCGACAATGGGCGCTTCAGGATGCGCGGGGAGGCCGCGCGCGTAAATTCGAATGCGCGTGGCAGCAGCTTGGAGTTTAGGCAGCATGGCGGCTGAACATCAGGCCTTAGAGCGCGGGCAGCGCGTTCAAGGGACACGCCATGGCGGCCCTGGCGCGTTCCGCCGCTTCGTGCTCGCCGGCATGGCCTCGATCTCTTATCCGGGCTCCCAGGCCGAGCAGCTTCTCCTCGCCCCGCAAGAACTTAGAACTGCCGATCCGAGTTTCGCCACCGAGCTTTACAACGGTCATTTCGGGCTTGCCGGCCGCCTCGCCGAGCTCAACGCCGAATCTCCCTTCGAGATCGAGCCGCCGTCAGAGGGGTGGGAGCGCGAGCTGTACGGCTTCGGCTGGCTTCGCCATCTGCGCGCGGCGGGCAGCGAGCTGTCGCGCGAGCAGGCCAAGGCTCTCGTCGGCGACTTCGTCAGGCTCCGCCGCTCGATCAAAGGGCTCGCCTGGCAGCCGGACATCGTCGGCCGCCGCGTGATCTCGTGGCTCGCCAACTCGGTGCTCATCCTCGATAGCGGCGAGCAGCAGGCCTATGAGGAGTTCCTGCGCGCGCTCACCTCCCAGCTCCGCTATCTCTCGGCGAGCTATCGCGATTGCCCCGACGGTGTGCCGCGCCTCGTCAACCTGATGGCGCTCATCTATGCCGGGCTCTGCATCGCCGACCAGCAGTCGGTGGTCGACCGCTACACGCGGCCTTTCTGCAAGGAGCTCGAGCGGCAGATCCTGCCCGACGGCGGGCACATCTCGCGCAACCCCGAGGCGTTGGTCGAGCTTCTGCTCGATCTCCTGCCGCTCAGGCAATGTTTCGTCGCGCGCGACCGCACCCCACCCAAGGAGCTGACCGACGCGATCGACCGCATCATGCCCATGCTCCGCTTCTTCCGCATCGGCGACGGCACGCTCGCCCGCTTCAACGGCTGCGGACCCACGCCGACCGATGCGCTCGCGACCGTGCTGGCGTACGATGACGTCGAGGGCTCGCACGTCAGGAGCGCGGTGAACTCGGCTTATGTCAGGCTCAATTGCGGGACGATGCAGCTCATCTGCGACATGGGCCCGGCGCCGGCGGCCGCGCTCAGTTATAACGCGCAAGCGGGCTTCCTCTCCTTGGAGATGGCCTCCGGCAACGCGCCGGTGATCGTGAACTGCGGTACGCCCTCGCTCGACCATCAGGAATGGCTTCCCTTCGCCCGCTCCACTGCGGCGCAATCGACGCTCACCTTCGAGGATTCCTCCTCGGCCGAGTTCTCTTCAGGCGTCGACGGCAAGCCGTCAGTCATCGGCGTGCCGCTCATCGGCCCCGCCAACGCGCAGGCCACGCTCTCAGATCAGGGCGACAATCTCCGCATCAAGGGCCAGCACGACGGCTATCTCTCGCGCTACGGCGTCAGCCACGCGCGTCAGTTCCTTATCGCCCAGACCGGCAAGCTGATCTCGGGCGAGGACAAGCTCACCGCGCCCAAGGGCCTGTCGAGCCCCGAAGGGCTGATCGCCGGCGCCTACGCCATCCGCTTCCACCTCCATCCGAGCGTCAAGGCGGCACTTTCCGACGACGGGCGCAGCGTCAATCTCCTGCTCAAGAACGGCGAGACCTGGCGCATCAGCTCGAACGCGCCGGAGACTGCCATCGAGGAAAGCTTCTTTCTCGCCGACGCGCGCGGGCCCCAGCGCTCGTCGCAAGTGGTGCTGAGCGGCATGATGGCCGAGGCCTACGAGGTCAGGATCGTGTGGAATATCGAGCACGTCGGCGCCAATGGCGGCGGTCATCCACTCGTCGATCCGAACGACGCAGCACCGGTGGCGGCTTAGTCCAACCGTCATCGCCGGGCTTGACCCCGCAATCCAGGGGCCGTTGACTGCGGACCCCGTTGCCCTCTGGATGCCTGGCTAAAGCCCGGGCATGACGTGTCTATGGAAAAGCGAGTAATCAAGCGCGCGCTGCTCTCGGTCAGCGATAAGACCGGCGTTGCCGAATTTGCATGCGCATTAGCGGGCTACGGCGTCGAGATCGTCTCGACCGGCGGTACCGCCAAGCTGCTGCGCAATGCCGGGCTCAAGGTGATCGACGTCGCCGAGGTCACCGGCACGCCCGAGATGATGGGCGGACGGGTCAAGACGCTGCATCCCAAGATCCACGGCGGGCTGCTGGCGGTGCGGGGCGACGAGGCGCATGAGCGCGCGCTTTCAGAGCACGCGATCCCGACGATCGATCTGCTCGTGGTCAATCTCTATCCCTTCGAGGAGACGGTCGCGAGCGCTGCCGATTTCGCCACCTGCATCGAGAAAATCGACATCGGCGGCCCTGCTCTGATCCGTGGCGGCGCCAAGAACCACGCAAGCGTCACCGTCGTCACCGAGCCGTCGGACTACGCGCGCGTGCTCGATGAGATGGCGGCACATGGAGGGGCGACGACACTCGCCTTGCGCAAGATCCTCTCCGCTAAGGCCTTCGCCCGCACCGCTGCGTACGATGCGGCGATCTCGAGCTGGTTCGCGCGCGTCGAAGGAGAGCACAACCCCGAGCGGCGCACGATCGCGGGCAAGCTCGCGCAGGAACTCCGCTATGGCGAGAACCCGCATCAATCGGCTTCCTTCTACCGCACCGGCGAGCAGCGTTTCGGGGTCGCCACCGCAACGCAGGTGCAGGGCAAGGAGCTCTCCTACAACAATCTCAACGACACCGACGCGGCTTATGAGCTGGTGGCCGAGTTCGATCCGGAACGAAGCGCCGCCGTCGCCATCGTCAAGCATGCCAATCCGTGCGGCGTGGCGCTTGGGACCACCCTCGCCGAGGCCTACGCCAAGGCGCTCGCCTGCGATCCGGTGAGCGCGTTCGGCGGAATCGTTGCGGCGAACCGCCCGCTCGACGCCGAGGCTACCCGCGAGATCGTCAAAATCTTCACTGAGGTGATCGTTGCGCCCGACGCGGGCGCGGAGGCGAAAGCGATCATCGCCGAGAAGAAGAACTTGCGGCTTCTGCTTGCCGGCGGCCTGCCCGACCCGCGCGCCGAAGGGCTCACCTTCCGCTCGCTCTCCGGCGGCTTCCTGGTCCAGTCGCGCGACGATGCCGTGGTCTCGCAGTCCGACCTCAAGGTGGTGACCAAGCGCAAGCCGACCGAGGCCGAGTTCGCCGACCTCCTCTTCGCCTTCACGGTGGCGAAGCACGTCAAGTCGAACGCGATCGTCTATGCGAAAGCGGGCGCCACGGTCGGCATCGGCGCAGGCCAGATGTCACGCGTCGATGCGGCGCGCATGGCGGCGTGGAAGGCGGAGGACGCGGCGAGGGCGCAGAATCTCCGCGCCAGCCTGACGCAAGGCTCGGTCGCGGCGTCCGATGCCTTCTTCCCCTTCCCCGACGGCCTGCAGGTGATCGCCGCGGCCGGCGCCACCGCCGTGATCCAGCCCGGCGGGGCGATGCGCGATGCCGACGTGATCGCGGCCGCCGACCGGGCAGGGCTGGCCATGGTGTTCACCGGCATGCGCCACTTCCGGCATTAGCCGGAAACAACCCCACCGACTTTTTCCGCTTAATCTTCCGTAAATTAACCAGTCGTTAACCACGAACGCCGTCCTATGACGTCGGGGTTAACGAAATGACAACAACTCGGGGCACCACCTCTTTCAAGTTTCGCGGCGGGACGTTCCATGCGCTCGTGGTCAAGCCCGAGACGCCGATCGCCCTCTGGCTCGGCGACATCGACAAGCTGCTCGCCCGCTCCCCCGGATTCTTCGCCGGCAAGTCGGTGGTGATCGACGTTTCGGGGCTCTCGCTGGCGAAAGACGCCTTCCTCAGCCTGCTCGACGAGCTCAGCGCCCGCGAGATCCGCATTCTCGGGGTCGAAGGGGCCGATCCCTCTTGCGTCGATGGGCGCGTCCCCTCTCTCACCGCAGGCAAAGCGGGCAAGGACAAGGCCGCGGCCCCCGCGATCGAAACCTCCACCCCGGCGGCGCCGAGCTCGATCCTGATCGAGAAGCCGGTGCGCTCGGGCCAGCAGATCATCCACCCGCATGGCGACGTGACCGTCATCGGCTCGGTCGGCTCGGGCGCCGAGATCATCGCCGCGGGCTCCGTCCACATCTACGGCACGCTGCGCGGCCGGGTGCTCGCCGGCGCCTATGGCAACGAGCGAGCGCGCATCTTCTGCAAGAGGCTCGAGGCCGAGCTCATGTCGATCGACGGCCACTACCTCATGGCCGACGACATCGAACCGCAATTCCGCAAGGCATCCATCCAGGCTCGGCTCGAGAAAGATGCGCTTGAACTCACAACAATGGACTGAACAAGAAAGGAGCGTTCACATGGCCCACGTGCTGGTGGTGACGTCCGGTAAGGGTGGCGTCGGCAAGACAACCTCTACCGCTGCGCTCGGCGCGGCTCTCGCGCGCGGCGGCGAGCGGGTCGCCGTCATCGACTTCGATGTCGGCTTGCGCAATCTCGATCTCCTCATGGGGGCCGAGCGGCGCGTGGTCTACGACCTGATCCACGTCATCCAGGGCGTGGCCAAGCTGTCTCAGGCGCTCATTCGCGACAAGCGCATCGATTCGCTCTTCCTGCTCGCCGCCTCGCAGACGCGGGACAAGGACGCGCTCACCGAGGACGGCGTCGACCGCGTAATCCGCGAGCTCAGGCCGTTCTTCGATTGGATCATCTGCGACAGCCCTGCCGGCATCGAGCGGGGCGCGGCGCTCGCCATGCGCTACGCCGACTCGGCCATCGTGGTGGCCAACCCGGAAGTGTCGTCGGTGCGCGACTCCGACCGCATCATCGGCCTGCTCGAATTCGACCACCGCGAAGGCGCGGCACGGCGAGCGGATGGACAAGTTCCTGCTTCTCACCCGCTACGATGCGGTGCGCGCGGGGCGCGGCGAGATGCTGGGCGTGGAGGACATTCTCGACATCCTCTGCATCCCGCTGCTCGGCATCATCCCCGAAAGCAAGGAAGTGCTGAACGCGTCCAACATGGGCGCGCCGGTGACGCTCAGCAACCCGGCGAGCGCCCCGGCCCGCGCCTACATCGACGTCGCGCGCAGGCTCAAAGGCGAGGAGGTGCCGCTCGTCGTCCCCAACGACAAGAGCGGGCTCCTCAACAAGCTGTTCGGTCGGAGGGCGGCATGAAGCTCATCAATCTGTTCAGCCGGCAGCCAACGGCCAAGACCGCTCAGCATCGGCTGCAGGTGCTGCTAATGCACGAGCGCGGCGCGCCCGGCAATGCCGACCTCATCCCGATCCTGCGCGAGGACATCGTCGCGGCGATCAGCAAGCACATCCCGGTGGACCCGGACAAAGTGCAGGTCAGGGTCGAGCGTGGCGAGGCGGTGTCGCTGCTCGAGATCGACATCGAGATCTCCTCGATCACGCAGCACCTCTTGGCGCGGCGGCCGACGCCCTACGATCTCCGCCAGGCCGGCATGCGCTGAGGCGCGTTTGACGCGCAGCAGAAGGCACGCAGCTCCGGACAGACTCTCGGAGGGGCGGGCACGCGCGCGTGCCACAGCCAACCTCCCCCCGAATTCAGGACGTGGCAGGAAATCGTCTTCGGTGATAGGAGAGGTGTTGCGACCTTTGATGTGAGCGACCTCGTCCTCTTCGACGAGGCGACAGCGAGGGACCGATGGGCGCCGCCGCGACACAATCGGAAGCAATCAAGCAAGAAGCGAGTCAACCCGTGGCGGCGGTTTATGCCGTCCGCGAGGTTCCCTTCGATGCCCCTTACAGCTGGCTTGCGGCCGGCTGGCGCGACATGTGGCGCGTGCCGCGCGTCAGCCTCGCTTATGGCGCGATCTTCGCGGTGGCCGGCTTGCTGTTGACGCTCGGGCTCACGCAGGTCGGTCTCATCTCGCTGATCCTGGTACTGGCCGCCGGCTTCGTTCTGATCGGCCCCATGCTCGCTGCCGGTCTCTACGAGACGAGCCGCCGCCTGGAAGAGGGAGAGCCTGTCAGCCTGGCAGGCACGTTGCGCGCCGGCTTTTCCAATCCGGGCCTCGCTCATATGGGCCTTCTCTTGATGCTGATCTACCTGGCGTGGATCGAGATCGCGTTGCTGCTCTTCATGCTGTTCATGGGGCCGCAGCCGATGCCCCCGCTCGATGTATTCCTTTCAAACCTGTTGCTGACTCCGCGAGGCGTGGGTCTCCTGATCGTGGGCTCTATCGTCGGGACGGCATTGGGGGCGACGGTGTTCGCCGCCTCGGCGGTCGCCGTGCCGCTGATGATGAGCGAGCCCGTCGATGTCGTCACCGCGGTGACGATCAGCGTCGGAGCGTGCCGCAAGAATCTGGAGGCGATGGCGCTGTGGGCCGCATTGATTGCCGGCGCAATGGTGCTCGGCTTCGTGACGCTCTTCCTCGGCCTGGTGATCACCTTCCCGCTGATCGGCCACGCCACGTGGCATGCCTACCGCGCTGTCCTCGTGCGCGAGGGCTAGCGGGCCTCGATCCGCATCCGTCCCGGGGAGTCCGAATCGCAAAAAAAAGAAGCCCGGCTAGCTAGGCCGGGCTTCTTACCTACCATTCCCCCGTAAAATCAGTCGCGCGAAGTCGAATCCAACAAGACTGTCGAACCGTGGCAGCACTGGGGCGACAGCACGCCACAAGCGACAAAAAGTTCATCGCTGTTGCTAGAAGGCCACACCGGGGCGTAACATGGTTGTGTGATGGGCGTTCCCTCCCCATCACGTAAGGTTCCCCCGTAAATGGAACCCGAAGCCCCGGCGTGCCCCCCGTAGCCGGGGCTTCCCTTTTTTGCTCCTAGCGCTCGCAGTCCTTCTTGGCGCTCCACGTCAGGTGCACCGCTTCACACCACTTGAGTGCGTTGCTCGAAGGAACCTGCTTCCACGCGACGGGTGGAAACGGTTGCGCAGCGTAAGTCTTGAGATTGAAGCCGAGCTGCCAAGCTAAAGGGCGCGGCTCCGCCGCCTGGGTGGTACGCATCACAAATCCCCCACTGTTCGGTACGTTCGAGAAAGGCATTTGAGCATGAAGCGGGCCCGCATTGGTGACCCGGCGGCCACACGCGCAACAAATCAGCAGGCCGCATCGCATCTCACCCTCGGCCAAACAATCCACAGCCCTGTGGATAACGCCCGAGAGCATCGGCAAGGCGCTCGGCTAAGACTATGATTTGACTTCGAGCGGGGAGGGTTGAGGGATGGCGCAAGAGCTGAGAGTCGACGTGCATGGACCCGAGATTTCCATCCAGGTGCGCGGGACCTGCCTGAGGATGACCTATCGCAAGGGGGACGCACCCTGGCTCGTCTGCACCGAATTGAAGGCCGACGATCCTGAGGCCATCTTCACGCGCGACGAGTTCAAGGCGCTCGCCTGGAGCGTCGCCAACAGCACGGCGCGCGAGCTCGGTTGGATCGTATAGTCGATCCGTCTCGACGCGCCTTCGGCAGGCAGTGAATTGGAGTGGGCCCATGGCCGCGTCGTACTTGCACAGGAGAAACCGGCTCGGCCTCGTGTATGCGGCGATCCCGATCCTCGCCGGCGTGTGGGACGCAAGCGAGGCATGGGCGCATCATGTGAACAAGACTGCGCTCGATTGGCTCGCCATCTTTGTGCCTCGGCTCGGCCTCGCACTCATTCTCGCGCTGATGGTCTACGGACTGTTCGTTGCGGCGCGCTCAGTCCTTTCGCGGCTCAATGGGGTCGCGCTCGCCTCTCTGCCGACGTGGCACTTCATGACGTCGGCGACATCCGCGGGCTAGGCCTCTTCGGCCTTGGGCTTCGAGAGCTTGCCCTGAGCTTCGAGCTGAAGAAGCATCGCGACCACGAACGATTTGGACGTGCTCCCCATCTGGTAGAGCGTGTCCTGGTCGACCGGCTTGGCGTCAGGCTCGCGGCCCATCTTGCCGGCGAAGGCTTCGATGGCGGGGCCGGTATCGCCGAAGCTGACATAGGCGGCGATGCCGGTCACCTTTTCGATGGCGCTTGCTTGGCGAGCCAGTCATCGAGCGCGGCCTGCACCTTCTCGACCTGCGCCTGGGTTTGCTCCGCGGCCGACGCTCCCGTCGCAAGCAAGGCGAAGGCCGCTGCTGCCAGCACTGCAACTAAGCGCTTTCCTCATGCCAACTCCTTGGAGAATGCAATTTCATCGCAGCGTCTCGCACGTCGTTCACGAGATGGCAACACATGGAACGGGGTTGCTGTGCGTCATTGAACTGATCGGGACTGACGAACCGCTATTCCGGCTTGGGTCAGCTGCGACACGCTCGCGTGGCGCGGCGTCGACAAATTAAATCACCCCTCACCCTTTCCGCCATGCGACTCGCGAAGCTTCGCCGCGAGGTCGCGGCGGAAAGCCCTCTCCCCCAAGGGAGAGGAGAATGACGCCGCGGTACACATGGAGTCTTTGGAGCAACGACAGGAGTTGGGTCTTGAGACAGAGCGAACAGATGAGCCGCGCCGACATGGAACGAGCGTTGCGCTTCGGCTCCGACCGGATCGCGCTGTTTCATCTCTGCCGCGATCCCAAGTGCAAGCGCGCCAAAGCCTGCCGCGGCAACGTGCGGGTCTGTGCAAATCTCGCCGAGACTTGGCTCGCAGCGATCGAGGCCGAGATCAAGGCGCGGCCCGATTTCGCGGCGATCGAGCGCGGCGTCGAGACGGCGGAGGAGCTGCGCGCCTATCGCGCCTGGCGCCGCGCCCTCGACCAGGCGCAAGCGAAAGCTACAGTCTCCCCGCTCTCCCCTTGGGGGAGAGCACGCGCGCCTCGTTTTCGGATGCGCTACCGCTTCGCTACTTGAGCGCGAGGCGCGCGGTGAGGGGTCAGCCGCGACACGCTCGCGTGGCGCGGCGTCGACAAATTGCATCACCCCTCACCCTTTCCGCCATGCGAACTCGCGAAGCTTCGCCGCGAGGTCGCGGCGAAAAGCCCTCTCCCCCAAGGGGAGAGGGGAAATGGGCGATTAGTAAGTCGGCCAGAGGCCCGGCGTGGCAAGCTCGACGAGATGGCCGTCGGGATCGCGGAAATAGACGCTCAAGCCGCCGCGCGGCCACCTCATCTCGCCTTCGATGGCGACGCCGTGCGCTGCCAAGCGCTCGCGCCAAGCGTCGAGCTCGCCTGCCGAGATGGCAAAGGCGAGATGCAGCCGTCCGTTGCCGTCATGCGGCGGGATGGTGCCGCCGGGAAGCGTGGCGGTCTTGGCGGCGGTGCCTTTCTTGAACAGCAGCAGGACTTGCCCGCCCGGCATGTCGAGCGGGACAAACGACCTGTCCTTGATGTCCTTCTCGGCCGTGGTTTGCAGCACGGGTCCGAGGCCGAGGACGCGCTGGTAGAAGTCGCACGAGCGCTCGACGTCATCGACGTAGAGAGCGGTTTCCAAGAGCCGGCTGATGCGTGTCATGGCTGCTCCATCACGCGAAATCCTCACCGCTCCTTGACGCGCAGCAGAAGCAAAAGTCCGGCGACGAGGAAGAACAGGGCAGACGCGATGCCGATGCGCTGGCTCCCGGTCGCATGCGTGACCACGCCGATGGCGAGCGGCGCCGCAAACGCCGTGATCTTGCCGGAGAAGGAGAAGAAGCCGAAGAACTCGGTGACCTTGTCCGGCGGGCACATGCGCGCGAGCAGGGTGCGGCTCGAGGATTGGATCGGGCCGGAGGTGAGCCCGATCAGCATGGCGAAGGCGAGGTACACCTTCTCGCCGATCGAGGAGAAGGCGGCGCTTCCTTCCGCCTTGGGCGCGACGGGGATGACGAACAGCACATGATCGCGGTCGACCGACAGGACCCCGACCGCTGCGGCGATGAACAGGAGGAGCGTCGCGGCGATCACCCATTTCGAGCCTCTGGTGTCGTCGAGCAGGCCGCCGAGCACGCAGCCGAAGGTGCCGGCGATGATGAGGATGATGCCGAACATGCCGAGCTGCTGCGGTCCCCAGCCGAACACGGTGCCGGCATAGATGCCGCCGAAGGCGAACACCGCGCCAAGGCCGTCGGCGTAGAGCATGCGGGCGAGGAGAAAGAGCGCCACCTGGCCGTGGTGCCTGACGAGAGACTTGACCGAACTTGCGAGCTGGCTGAGGCCGGCCGTCACGATGCGCGGCTGAAGCGGCTTGCTCGGCCGGTCGGGGGTGAACAGAAACAGCGGGATGGCGAAGATGACATACCACAGCGCGGCGAACGGGCCGACCAGGCGGTCGCCTTCATGCGCGCCGTCGACCGGCACCAGCGGCTGCAAGCCAAGCAATGTCTTGCCGGTGTGCTGGTCGCCGGCAATGACGCCCAGCATGACGATGATGCTGACGAGGCCGCCGACATAGCCTGTCGCCCAGCCGAGGCCCGACAATGTGCCGAGCCTCTTGTCGCCGACGAGGCTCGGCATCATGGCGTTGGTGAAGACGGTGGCAAGCTCGGCGCCGATGGTGGCGACGGCGAAGAAGACGAGCACGAGCGGCGCGAGATCGATGCGGCCGGGCGCCGCGATATAGAGGCCGCAGCAGCCGGCGACGAGCAGAATAGAGAATGCCGCGATCCAAGGCTTGCGCGGCAGGCCAGCGTCGGCGATGGCGCCGAACACCGGCGCCGTGGCCGCCGCGATCAGCTCGCCGATGCCGGTGGCGTAGGCCCACAGCGAAGAGCCGCGCGCCGGGTCGTCCATGAAGCCGTTCACGAAATAGGGCGCGAACAGGAAGGTGACGACGAGGGTGTAGAAGGGCTGCGTCGCCCAGTCGAACAGGATCCAGCCGAGGAGGCCGCGCTTGGCCGTGGGGTCGGGGGCCGTGCGGCGCACGGCCTGGTGGCTACGCGCCGCCATAGGTGTCGAGCACGATGAGGTGGTTGGGCAGCTCGTCCTTGTCGACGCGGCCGGGCGGGAAATGCTCGGCGAGACTCTTGCCGCACATCTCGATCGCGGTGATGAAGCCTTGCTCGCGGGTGCCGCGGGCAAGATGGCTGGTAAGCTCGGCGATCACCTCCTCCCACACCGTGGGGCGCACCTTCTTGTAGATGCCGTCGTCGGCGATCACCTCGGCATAATGCTCGGCGAAGGAGACATAGATGAGGACGCCGGTGCGGCCGCGCGTAGTGTGCATGTTCTGGGCGAGGAACTGCTCGATGGCCTTGTCGTGCGCCCGGGCGCGTTGGATCGCCTTCGGAGTCACGGCAAGGCGGAGCGGCTCGAACTCGGCGAGCGGGACGCAGACGACGAAAGTCGAGAGCTGGAGCAGATAGATATACTCGACCGGCCATTTGGTGAGCAGAATGAAGGGCAGCGGAACGGCGAGTGCTGCGAGTGCCGACCACATTAGTGCGAGCGACCAGTAGCCGCCCGATGCCGGCGCCACCACGACGACGATCTCGCCGCTCGTGGTCTTCTCGGCGCGGGTGATGGCGGCTTCGATCGCGGCGCGCTCCTCGTCGGTGAAGGGCTTCATCTACCAGCTCCCGGAGGCGCCGCCGCCGCCGAAGCTGCCGCCACCGCCGGAGAAGCCGCCACCGCCGCCCCAGCCGCTCCCGCCGGAGCTGCCCCAGCCGCTGCCCCCGCTGGGGCCGGGCAGGAAGATCGGCCCGCTCCACCCCCTGCCCTGCCCCCTGCCCGCGGTCTGGGCGTAGCGCGCATTGCGGTACACGCTGTAGGCGATCCACGACAGCATCAGGATCCAGAAGATCACCATCAGCCAGTCGATCTCGGGCTGATCGGCGTCGGGCCTCGCCTTGGCGCGATCCTCGACCTCGGCAGCGTCGCCGGTCAGAACCTTGATGATGTCGCGCACGCCGTCCTTAATACCGCCGGCATAGTCGTTCGCGCGGAATTTCGGCAGAATCGCATTGTCGATGATGATCTTGGACAGAGCGTCGGTAAGCGTCCCCTCGAGCCCGTAGCCCACCTCGATCCGCACCTTGTGCTCGCTCGGCGCGACGATCAGCAACACGCCGTTGCTGAGCTTGGCCGTGCCGATGCCCCAATGGCGGCCGAGCTGATAGCCGTAGTCCTCGATGCTGTAACCCTGGAGCGAAGGCAGCGTGACCACGACGAGCTGATTGGAGCTCTTGTCCTCGAGCGCCTTCAATTCTTGGCTCAGCTCTGCCTCGTCGGCCGGACTGAGAAGCTCTGCGGCATCGACGACGCGGCCGGTCAACTCCGGGAAGGTCGGCCCGGCGGCGAGAGCCGGCGAGAGCCACACTGCCGCAGCGAGCGCAAGCAGAACCGCGCCAATGCGCCACGGCTTTGAGGCAAACTCCGAGGCCATCAGGCCCTCGCTCAAGCAAGATCTAGAACTTCACCTCAGGAACCTTGGTCGTCTCCTCGGCGACGGTGAAATTCTGCATCGGCTGCGCATCAGGATAGAGAATGGCGCGCCACCAGCGGCCTGGAATCGTCCTGAGCTCCGTGTTGTAGGCTCGCACCGCCTGGATGTAGTCGCGCCGCGCGATGGCAATGCGGTTCTCAGTCCCCTCGAGCTGCGACTGGAGCGCGAGGAAGTTCTGGTTCGACTTGAGGTCGGGATAGTTCTCGGTGATGGCGAGCAGCTTGCTCAGCGCGCCGGTCAGCGTGCCTTGCGCTTCCTGGAATTTCTGGAAGGCCTCGGGGTTGGTGAGGATGTCAGGCGGGATTTGCACTTGCGTGGCCTTGGCCCGCGCCTCCGTCACCTCGGTCAGCACCTTGCTCTCCTGAGCGGCGTAGCCCTTCACCGTCTCGACGAGGTTCGGGATGAGGTCGGCGCGGCGCTGATACTGATTCAGCACCTCGCTCCAAGAGGCCTTGGCCTGCTCTTGTAGGGTGGGAATGGTGTTGACGCCGCAGCCGCCGAGCATCACGCCCACGGCGAGCAGGCAAAACGCTACCGCAATAGAAGAGAAACGCGGCCGCCTCGTAGCCAACATGATGTCAACCTCCCATGAAACATCTGAAAGCAACTCGGGCATGGGATGTATTGAGGCGCAAAGCCCTAAGCAAGGGCTTTCCCAGACTTCCACCGCCATATCTTCGACCAGGCGTGACCGCATTGTCGCCTTCCCCGTCGGTCAGATTGACCTTCGTCAATGGTGCGCTGGCAAGCGTTTCGGCGAGTCCGAATCGGACTGTTGCGAGAAAGGAACAAGCAGGAAGTTTTTCGCACCTGGTCTGCACATTGGTCGCGGCTCAGGCGTGTGGACAAAGGTAACCTCCATTCGGCCAAGCCATCGAAGTTGCTAGCTTTTTCGGCTGCACCGGGTTGTGGACAGTTTGCAACCATCGCCCACCTCCCGCGTTAGGCAATCAGAAGGCTTTGCTGGCCAAATTGGGACGCCTCTTTTAGTTTTGATTCGTCTGAGTCGTGGGGGGCTCGGGAGGCTCGCTTTATGGGTCCGATCTTCTACGGGGAGCGAGTGCGTTGCGTAACGAGCGTATGACGGGCGGCAAGGCGACTGGCGTCGCCAGATGGGCTACCACCACATTTCTCACTACTCTTGGCATTGCGGCGCTCAGCGTCGCGATTGCCACAGCGCCTGCCGAGGCAAAGAAGCAGAAGGCTCCGGCCGATACCGGCATTGCCGATGTCGACAGCGGCGACCCGCTCTTCCTCGTCGTGTCGACGGGTGCGCAGAAGGTCGACGTCTACCGCGGCACGACCCTCGTCACCACCTCGCAGGTCTCGACGGGTATGCCGGCCCACCCCACCTTCCTCGGCGCCTTCTCGATCATCGAGAAACAGCGCTGGCACCATTCCAACATCTATAGCGGCGCGCCGATGCCGTGGATGAACCGGATCACATGGTCCGGGACTGCGATGCACGCGGGCGTCGTTCCGGGTTATCCCGCCTCTCATGGCTGCATTCGGCTCCCCTATTCGTTCGCGCCTAAGCTCTTCAGCATCACGAGCGTGGGCGATAACGTGGTGATCTCGCGTGACCGGCCCGTTCCAGCCCTGATCGAGCACCCCAACCTGTTCCAACCGCTGCCGCCCCCACCGCCGCCAACTTTGGTGAAGGGCGATCAGCCGAAAGAGCATCAGTCGAGCAACGACCTCCTGATCCTGCCGTCCAATTCCGTGCTTCCCCGCCCGGTCGTTCTGGCCAAGGCCGAGCTTGGCAGTATTACCACCGACGTTCCAGCGGACGATCTCGGGATCGATGATAACTCCCACGCCACGGTCGCGCCAAAGGGTGGCGCAACGGCCGACGTTGCTCCCGCTACGGCTGCGAGCACTGCGGCCGCGGGCGACGTGAAATCCGCGCAAGCCGCCAGTACGGGGGCCGGCGCCGTCGAAGACACGCACACCCATGCGATCGACCCGACCCCGGCAGACGGCCGTGCAAGCCATGCCGTCATGGCGCGCGGCGAGCGCGCGCCGGCGAAGGCCATCCACGCTCTCGGCAGCGACGACGAGTCGGAGGCCCCGACGTCCGTCGCCGCTGCCCCTGCTGCGCCGACGACCGCGTCCGCTATGCCTGCGGCTGCACCAGTCGCAACCGCACCAACGGTGACGGTTAGCGCGGCAACCACCGACATTCCCGCTATCGTCACGATTCCTGCCGCAGCGCCTGCCCCCGCTCAGGAGGCGGTGGCTGAGACGCCAACGGCGCCGCCAGCACCAGAGCCGACCGCTGATGCTGTTGCCGCTTCGGCGCCGACGCCTGCACCGATGGATCCGGCTCCCGCGGCTGCACTTGCGCCGGTTGCTACGGCTGAACCCTCAGCTGCCCCCGCAGAGGCCGCGCCCGCTGGAGCTACTCCCGCCGCTCCGCCGGCCGAGGCCTCCAAGGTCGAGTCTGCACCCGTCCAGGTCGCAGTGGCCGCCCCTGCGGTCGATGCTCCTCCTTCGGTGGTCGAGACGAAGCTCGATGCCGGGACTCAAGCCGCCGCCATCCAGGCTGCCGAGCCTCGATCCACCGCGCCGCTCCGCATTCTCGTGACGCGTCGCACCCAGCGCGATCGCATCGTCGGCGTGCAGCGCATCCTCTCCGACCTCGGCTATCTCGAACCCCAGGACTTTGACGGCATGCTCGGCAAGGCCACAGCGACCGCCATCAAGGCCTTCCAGAAGGCGAACAACATGCCCGAGAGCGGCGCCTTCACCGATGATCTCGTGAAGAAGGTCTACAAGGTCGCCGGCAAGGGAGAGCCGCCGGTTGGGCACATCTTCGTCAGGCAGGAATTTTCTCGCGTGTTCGACGCGCCCATTGGCTTGACCAATCCTGACGAGCCTCTCGGCACGCATGTCTATACGGTGATGAAGTTCGCTCCCGGCGATACCAAGGCCCGCTGGATGGCGGTCACCGTCCAAGGCGGGTCGCCCGAAGAGGCACTCGACCGCATCCAGATCCCCGACGATATCCGCCAGCGCATCTCCGAGAGGCTCACGCCCGGATCGACCTTGATCATCGGCGATACCAGCATCAATTCCGCAACCCTTCCCAAGGGCGGTGATTTCGTCGTGCTCGCCAAGTACAGCTCGCCCAAGACCGCGGCCAACTCCGGTGACAGCGGCGGTGACGATCAGCTGGTGAGACGGAAGAAAACGCGCAGCGTCCGGCGCAACATCTTCAATTACAATTATGGCTACAACGCCCCGCGGGGGTTCCGCGCCTCTCCAGGCTGGCCCTGGTAGGCGGAGCGATCCGTCGCATGGTTCAGAGCGGCCCCCAAGAGGGGCCGTTCGCATTTTCGGATCGCGTGGAGAAATTGGAGCGGGCGAAGGGATTCGAACCCTCGACCCCAACCTTGGCAAGGTTTTGAAAGGCGTTTTTCCACGTTTTCCATTGTTGCCTGTGCTTGGAATAATCGTTGATTTTATGCGGTTTTCTTTGCACAGTGTAGCAAGGCGTTATCCGTGACTTCCTTTCTGGTGATGACCATGTGATGACCAAAACGGTGCGGTGATGACCAAAAAGGCCATCGCGGGCCGACAAGAGGGTCCGCAACGATTGACCAAACGTCTGGTCGAGGCTGCCAAGCCGCAATCAGACCGGTACATCATCTGGGATTCCGGATTGTCCGGCTTCGGCCTCCGAATCGAGCCCACGGGTCGCAAGACCTTCATCGCGCGCTACCGAACGGGTGGAGGACGCAGCGGCACTCTCCGGCAAGCTACCCTTGGACGATTCGGGATCATCACGCCCGACCAGGCGCGGCTTCAGGCACGCAAGGTTCTCGGGGCTGCTGCCCACGGCAGCGATCCCGTAGAGGAGAAGAGGCAGACGCGTAAGCCCCGCATTACCGTGGCGCAGATCTGTGACTGGTATCTCGAGCAGGCTGAAGCCGGGCGCGTCCTCGGCCGGAAGGGCCGCCCCATCAAGGCTTCGACGCTCGCCATGGATCGAAGCCGGATCGAGACTCACGTCAAACCACTGATCGGAAAAAAGGCCGTCGAAGATCTCACGGTCCACGATATCGAGGAGATGCAGGCCGACATCGCAGGCGGCAAGACCGCCAAGCCGGGGACCTCAACGGCCGGGTCTAACGACCGACGGAAGCGGGGTGGGATCGCGGCGGGTGGAAATAGCGTCGCCGCCCGCAGCCTTGGGATGGTGCGGACGATTTTCGAGCATGCCCGGCGCACCGGCTTGATCCTGGAAAATCCAGCGAAAGGCGCCCGCAAGCTCGCCGACCAAAGGCGCATGGTCCGGCTCAGTCTGGAGCAGATCAAGGTGCTGGGGCACGAATTGAGGGATGCTGCCGCCGACGGCGAAAACCCGATCGGCCTCTCCGTGATCCGCTTCATCGCGCTCAGTGGCTTGAGACGACAAGAGGCCCTGGCACTGGAGCGTTCGTGGCTTCTCGAGGCCGGCGGCGTGAACTTCCCCGATACCAAGAGCGGGGCCCAGGTGAGACCTCTCGGCAGCGCAGCCATGGAGGTGCTTCGTAGCCAGCCCTGGCGAGGCGACGGCAGATGGGTATTCCCAGCTGATCACGGTGGTGGCCATTTCGTTGGCGTTCGCAGGGTTCTGAGCCGCGTATGCACGCAAGCTGGTCTGGAGGACGTGACGCCTCACGTCCTGCGTCACACCTTTGCCTCGGTCGCGGGCGATCTGGGGTTCTCAGAGCTGACGATCGCTGGCCTTCTGGGGCATGCCAGCAGGAGCATGACCGCAACCTACGTGCATCTGGACGCTGCGCTCGTGGCGGCGGCCGATCGGGTTTCGGCCGCAATTGCTGCTGCACTCGACGACAACTCAAGCCGTCCATAGTTGAGTTGAGCACGGGTCACACGGCCCAATGCCGAACTGGCCCAGACATCCTGACTCTCACCACATCTTCGGGCTTTATGATGTGGTGGGGAACGGCGGCAAGGAGCGGGACACTATTCGCACGATCGCGTCGTTCGTGTTGGCCTCCGACAAGGACCGCTTACGCCTCTCCGACTTCACCTCTGGCGTTCGCAGTCTCCGCGGTGAAAAGCAGCAAAGCGTCTCTGAGTGGGTGGGGCGCTTCCGTGCCATGAGCTGGTTGGAACCGGAGGATGAAAAGGCAGCACAGCCCAAGGCGTGGCTTGTCGTGCAAGGTCTTCGAGAGCACTTCGCTCAGCGCCGCGAGCAGGCCCGCGCTGCCCGGGCAGCGGCACACGAGATCCTCAAAGCAGGTGGCTCACGGAGGGCCGCATGAGATTGTCTGACAAATCTGCTTGCGCGCGTGAACCGGCCAAGGGCGAGCGCCGGCCGGCTTGAATCCTTTCCGCCTATGTGGCGTATTACAATCAAACGCGCACGCACTTGGCATGAGGGAAAGATGCGCCATTGCATCGAGCAGTTCAACGCGCTGGCGCCATCGTCGCCATTCCAATCCTGGCTGGGCTGCACCATCAATACGTCCGGATATGATTTTCGGAAAGCACACCGCCGCGACAGCCCCAGCGTTTTTCGTCCCGCTAGGCGACGGCACTCACTCGCCGCAAATCCAAATCCAGCCAATCGGCGTCCGCTGCCAACATGGGCCGACGCCATACTCCCACCACCGACCGTGGTACCAATGCCTATGATGGTCGCCGTGATCGCCATGATGGTCGTGATGATCGCCGTGGTCATGATGGTAACCGTGATCGCCGTGATCGCCATGATGGTCGTGGTCTGCTGCGAAGGTCGTTGCTGGAAAACACAGGGCAGCCACTACTGCGCAACCGAGAAAGAGCTTGCGAACCATTTGGTCCTCCATTTTTTCCCTCGATTGTGCCGCGTACCCGATCTTGGCACACGCGAGGCCTGCGCCTCACCAATGCAAGGCACATCGCGGACACAGTTTTAACGTCCTTGCCCCTAAGGACGATCCACTGTCCTTTCCGAAAATTTCATCCGGCCTGGATTCGCATCATAGGGCAGAATCATCGCATCATTGACAGCAATGTTTGCGATCCCACGCGCGCTCGCCATGTTCGTCACCGACGCGCTCGTCATGGCGCTCTGGCGTCGTGGGCGGCCGAAGGCTCTGCTGCACCATTCCGATCAGGGCAGCCAGTACACCAGCGAGGCGTTCCAGCTGTCCTTTCCGAAAATTCCATCCGGACTGGATTCGCATCGATCGTAAGGCAGAATCATCGCATCATTGACAGCAATGTTTGCGATCCCACGCGCGCTCGCCATGTTCGTCACCGACGCGCTCGTCATGGCGCTCTGGCGTCGTGGGCGGCCGAAGGCTCTGCTGCACCATTCCGATCAGGGCAGCCAGTACACCAGCGAGGCGTTCCAGCTGTCCTTTCCGAAAATTCCATCCGGACTGGATTCGCATCGATCGTAAGGCAGAATCATCGCATCCTTATTAGTGATGTTTGTGATGCTGCACGCTCTCGGAGGGTTCGTCACCGACCCGTTCAAATCGCGGTGCCGGCTTGAGGCTGAGAATTTGCTTCTTCGCCATCAGCTGACAATCGCTTTGCGACGGGCACCACCTCGTCTCCGACTGTTTGGCAGTGATCGCGCGCTGCTCGTCTGGATGACGCGGCTTTGGCCGAGTCTTCTTGGCAGGTGGTTCAGCCGGAGACCATCCTGCGTTGGCATCGCGCTGGTTTCAAAATGTTTTGGCGTTGGAAATCGCGCCATAGGGCAGGGCGGCCTAGGATTGATCGTGGTCTGCGAGATCTGATTCGGCGGATGAGTAGGGAAAACCCGCTGTAGGGCGCATCCCGGATTCATGGCGAGCTCTTGAAACTTGGTTTTGAGGTGGCCCAGTCGACGGTCTCCAAATACATGATGCGGCGTGGGACGCCGCCATCTCAAAACTGGAAGACATTTCTCCGAAACCACGCGCAAGCGATCGCCGCCATTGATCTATGTGTAGTTCCGACGCTGACCTTTGAGCTCTTGTTTGCGTTCCTGGTTCTGGGTCACGGCCGGCGACAGCTGCTGTGGTTCGAGATAACGCGACATCCGACAGCCGAGTGGCTGGCTCGGCAAATCACCGAGGCGTTTCCCTGGACCTCGGCGCCAGCCTACCTGGTGCGCGACAACGACCGCGCCTTTGGACGCGTCTTCACGTCTCGGGTGAGAACTATGGGCATCCGCGACCGATCTCTCCCGGGTCGCTGTAGCAGAATGGCTGTGCTGAACGACTGAGCGGCACCTTGCGTCGCGAGTGCCTGGATCAGGTGGTCATCTTCGGCGAGACGCACCTGCGGCAAACCCTTTCTGCCTATGCGGCGTATTGCAATCAAGCGCGCACGCACTTGGCATTGCAGAAAGATGCCCCTTGCATCGAGCAGTCCAACGATCTGGCGCCATCCTCGCCATTCCGATCCTAGCTGGACTGCACCATCAATACGTCCGGATATTGATTTTCGGAAAGGACAGGGTCTAGACACCGGGCTTTCTTACGCCGCCAACCAGGGTTGGGTACAACTCAACGAGCATCAGGCGAGCATCAGGTATGGCTCATTTGAGTGGGTCGTGCCCTTGCCGCAATTTCCGTCGCCGAAGGGAATGAACTGTGGAACGCTACATGCTGGTTGGGTAAAAACGTCTGATTTCAGGGCGTAATTGGCGGTGGAGGCAGTCACCAGCGAACCCATCTCTGCGGGAATTTTCCCTGTTAAACGGGAAAGTGCAGGGAATTTCCGCTGATTCAGCCGCAGGAACCGGATCAGGCTCTGTTTTCCGCACGATAAATCAGGTGGTTGCGGCGAAATTCCCACCCCGGCGCGCGACGGCGCGGGAGGTGATGACCCCAGGCATCCATTGCTGCCGCGAGGACGATGACCTCGCCAAGGCGGTACGGCACATGGAAGAGCTGAAGGTCCGCCGGTTGCCGGTCATCAACAAGAGCAAGCGGATGGTCGGCATCCTCAGTCTGGGCGACGTCAGCCGTTCGGCGCCGAGTGACCTGTCGTCCGAAATCGTCAAGAGCGTTTCGGCCCATCACCACTGAAACATGGGTGATGCCACTCGCGCACGGCATCGAAGACGATGCGGGCCGACACGCCCGTCGCGATACCTCGACGTTATTCGGGCCTCAGTGCGGTGATGCCGAATGACGACAGTGAAACATGTGCTCGATCAGAAGGGCTACGAGCCACCAATCCGCGAGGGCCGAGTTCGCCGACGAAATAATGAGGCAGCAATAAAGGCGGAGAGGCGACGCATCGCGCTCCTCAGCTAAACTTCTACGACGCATCATACCTTGGGTTTCGAGTTCGTCACTTTCTAAGATCATGATGTTGCGAAGCGCCGCTACATCATTCGCACGGCAGTATGGCTCTGCTCGCGTCACTGAGATCGATCTCGCCATCAACTACATGGGTGAGGTCCCGTTCCCTCGGCGGTTAGAACCATTTCTTCCAGGATCTCGAGCTCATCGGCGCCTTAGAGGTCCGGGGTTGAGGAGAACAAGGCGAGGCGATAGTCTCTTTGGCAGGAGTGGGTGCTGGGGGTCCTCGACGGGAAGCTCCCTGACAATCCCTGTTAGTGGTTTAGCGTGGCGTAAGTTGCGTACCTGGCGCCGGTCCGGGCGCTGCATCTCAGGTTTTGCGATGGAGGGTACCAGTATGTTCACGACGAAGCCCGAGTCGGGCGAGAAAATCACCAAATTGGGTGGAGGCGTTGGCGATGCGAAGACGCCCTTCACCGAGCGGCCGGCAACCTATGCTTCCAAGAGCCCTGGCCCAAGTGCGAGCAAGATGGTCCCGTCGATTATCGGCGAGGACCTGACGATCAGAGGCAACGTCACCTCAAAAGGCGAGGTCCAAGTCGACGGCGAGATTGAGGGCGACATCCGTTACGGCTCGCTTCTGCTCGGCGACAAGTCGCGGGTGACGGGCGGTGTTGCGGCCGAGGATGTAGTTGTGCGCGGCCATCTTGTAGGATCGATCACGGGCTTGCGTATTACGCTCCAGGGGCAATGCCATGTGGAAGGCGACATCTTCCACCAGAGCCTTGCCATCGAGCAGGGTGCCTATTTCGAAGGAAAGTCGCGCCGGTCCGACAATCCACTCGCGGAGATCAAGGCTCCAAATAGCGCGGCGAAGGTCGGGTCCCATTCCGCGAGTTCACCGAGCGTGTCGTCTCCCGTCGCGGCGGAATAGCGAAGGGCTGTCGAAGGATTTCTGCGTCGAGGCATGTTCGGTCCACAAGCGGCCGGATCACATTCGGCCTGGGCGTCTAGCTCGGGAGGCGTATCCTCCGCGCCCGCCGAACCGTTCTCGTCGCCCGAGCGCTCCGACATCCAGCCGTGCGCGATAGCCCGTCGCCGTTGCGTTGATGCACGTCAAGGCTCGATTTCCTTATCCGTGTCATACAGGGGAACCGATATGCTCGAAAAAGTTGGCCTAACCCCCCATTCATCTCGATCAATGGAGTTCCATCATGAAAGTCAAAGACGCAATGCACAAGGGAGCCTTTTGGGTTGGCCCAGACACTTCCATCACAGACATCGCGAATCTTATGCGTAAGAACGATATAGGCGCCGTCCCGATTGGTGAGAACGACATACTGATCGGCATGGTGACGGACCGGGACATCGTCTGCAAAGGGCTGGCGAAGGACAGCTTTGATGTCCGCCGCGCAACGGCGCGCGATGTGATGACTTCAGGCATCCATTGTTGCGGAGAGGAAGACGACCTCGACAAGGCGGCCGCGCACATGGAAGAGTTGAAGGTCCGCAGGTTGCCGGTGATCGACAAGAATAAGCGGATGGTCGGCGTTCTCAGCCGACACGACATCGCTCGCGCCCGGGCCTGAGCGGCGCATCGCCATCCGGATTTATTGAGGACACGTTGCGGACGTTATGGACAGACCGTTCACATGCGGTACGATTATTCTGTCCGCTGCGTCGCAGTCGACCGTGTCACCGGGATTGGGATCGGGGAAGTGGCACCCATCCGGCGTCGGCAGACTGTCAGCGGGTACGATGAGATTGGCGATTTGGACCTGCACAGCCTCATCATTCTGGTTTAACGTCGTTGTCCGACCTTGTCAGTACGTGGTTTGTATGTGACCTCGACGGTCGCACCTCGAAGTACTTCGCTTTCGATATGGAGCTCATCCCCGGGCCGCACGGGCCGCGCCGCGGGGAGGTCGATAAGGAGGAATTCGAGATTCTGAACGCCTAAGTGCGCCAGCACGGATTAGAGGAGCCTGTGAATCCACTCGACCGCCGGAACCAGCCTACACGGCCAGCTCCGCTGCGCATCATGACTTACAACGCCCACCGATGCGTCGGCGTAGACGGACGAGCAGACCCACGGCGGATCGCCGAGGTGATCGCCTCTTGCCAACCCGATGTGGTGGCGCTCCAGGAACTCGATGTTGGGCGTCTTCGTACCGGTGGCATTGATCAGGCCCATGCCATCGCTCATCTGCTCGGCATGAGCGTTCACTTCCATCCTGCGTTTCAGGTCGAGGAAGAGCTCTATGGCGATGCCATCCTCACCGCGTTGCCGATGCGTTTGGTGAAGGCTGGCCCTCTGCCTGGAAGCCTCGGCTTCGAGCCGCGCGGGGCACTCTGGGCGGCGGTCGAGGCGAACGGCACCGAGATTCAGATCATTAACACGCACCTCGGCTTGCCGGCCTACGAGCGCATGGCGCAGGCCAAGACCCTGCTGGGACTGAACTGGCTCGGCCACCCGGACTGCCCCGATCCTGTTATCCTGCTGGGCGATTTCAATGCCAGGCGCCGGTCCGTCGTCTATCGCATGTTCACGGCCAGGTTGCGCGATGCCCAGCTCGTGCTGCACAAGCGGGCGCGACGAACCTTTCCCGCGCGCATGCCGATGCTGCGGATCGACCATATTTTTTGCAGCCGATCGGTCGAGGTGCTCGGCGTCGAGGTCCTGCGAAGCCAGTTCGTCCGCACGGCGTCGGATCACCTCCCGCTGGTCATGGACTTCCGCATCATCGAACATGAGCGGACTCGGGTGTCAGCAGCGACCGATGATGGTTTTGGTGCATCAGCGGGGAGCAATCCGTCTCTGGTAAAGGTTGATCGGATCGGCTCATCCCGTGGAGCCTAGTTAGAGGGCGCGGCCAAGCCATCAAAAATCTGCTAAATCTTAGGAGTTCAATGGCTTCGGTCGTATTTGACGGGCGGCCAACCTGGAGTTTGAGCCGTCGTGAATATCCCCAACGCGCTGACGCTGGCGCGCATTATCCTGGTGCCGCTCATCGTGTGGCTGATCATCACCCATGAGATGGCGGCGGCTTTCGTGCTGTTTGTACTTGCGGGCCTTTCCGATGCGGCCGATGGCTATCTCGCCAAGCGCTTCGGTTGGCACACCGAGCTTGGCGCCTATCTCGACCCCATCGCCGACAAGGCCCTGCTCGTCAGCATCTATGTGACGCTCGGCTTTGCCAACCATTTGCCGGTCTGGCTCGTGATCGCCGTCGTCAGCCGCGACATCCTTATCATCGGAGCCTTCATCTTATCGTGGATACTGTCGCGCCCGATCACCGTCTATCCGCTCCTCGTGAGCAAGGCCAATACCCTTGCCCAGCTCGTGCTTGCCAGTCTCGTCTTGGCAGAGCTTGGCCTCGGGCTCGGGCTTGAGCCGTTCGTGGCCATATGCATCTGGGTCACGGGCGCGCTCACCGTCCTGTCTGCAACTGTGTATTTCTGGATGTGGCTCAAGCACATGGCGAGCTATGAGCCTCAGCCTGAGCTACCGGCACGCAAGAGCCAACGGGAGCCCATCAAGACCGGCACAGGTTCGCGGGTCAGTACCTCGTGACCCCTCGGTTCGCTCATCCTTAATCTGCCGCATCGCGCCGCTCATGGCGCGGAGGATTTCCTGGTTACGGGATCGTAACCGGCGGTATTGCTCGGGCTCCGTCAGACTACTTCAGCGGCTCGAGGTTACTGAGCAGCCGTCGGCATATATTCCGCCACCGTCGGGTGGATATGCATGGCCCGTATGATCACAGTATGGGGCGCCCCGGCATACATCATGTCGAGGAAGGCATGCACTATCTCGTCGCCGCGTATGCCGAGCATGCCCACGCACTGCACGCAACGCAACGCAGTCGAGGAAGGCATTGTCCCGGGTGGAGGCGTCGCGTTGCTTCGAGCCTTAAAGATGCTCGATTCGCTGAAAGCCGACAATGAAGACCAGCGGGTGGGCATCAACATCATCCGCCGCTCCCTTCAAGCTCCTGCGCGGCAGATCGCCGAGAATGCGGGCGAGGATGGGAGGGTTGTAGCAAAGCCGGCAAGATCCTCGAGTTCGAAGGACTACGCCTTTGGCTACACCGAGCGAGTTAGCTTTTCTTTATCTCGATCTTGCGTTGTTCGCTTGCTGCCTCGGCCCGTTTGGGGAGGGTTACCTTCAACACGCCCTTGTCGAAGCGAGCTACGATCTTTGCCTCGTCAACCGTGTCCGGTATCCGAAGCGAGCGTCGGAAGCTGCCATAGCGACGCTCCATGACATGGTAATTTTCCTTCTCCTCCTCGTGCTCGAGGTTCTTCTCACCTTGGACTGTCAGAACTCCATTCTGCATCGTCAGTGAGACATCCTTTTCATCCAGTCCCGGGAGCTCGGCTTCGACCACAATTTCTTTATCGGTTTCTTTGACGTCCAGACTTGGCATCAGGGCAAAGCCTCGAGTTCTGCTGGCCCCGAACATGCTGGGGAAGGTAGGTAGCCCGCCCATGAAGCTATCGAACAGGCGATCCATTTCGGATCGGAGCGCGCCGAAAGGATCTCGAATAGCGCGGAACAATCTCTCCTCTCCCTGATCTCTCGGTATCCTTGGCCATGACGTCACCTCCTGAACTTATTCACAGAATCTCAGGGTCCTAAGGATACTCCCTTTCTGCGCCGTCCTGAGAAGCGTTAGCACTAGGACTCCAGAGGGCGGGCACCGTCGGAAACTCAAGGAGCGCTAGTTCAAGGCTTTTGACGAGCTGAGTCATGAATGCGAAATCAAGAGTATCGATCGTGTCGCTGGGAAGATGATAGTTCGGATTCCGGAAGAAGGCCGTGTCCGTAACCATGAGCGCCGGCAGCCCTGCGTCCCAGAACGAGGCGTGATCACTCAAGCGGGTTTCTGGCAAAATCCGTCCATTGAAGGGCACGAATAGGGACTCGACTGGCAGATCTCTGTTCTTACGGAAGCCCCTTACAACGGCACGTCCAAAGCGCAGCGAATGCCAGTTTCCGATTACCCCAATGAAGTTGCCCTGAGCAGGATATCCAGGCCAACGACGGAGAAATGGATAGGTCTGCCGGGGTGCCGTATAGCCAAGCATCTCTAGGATGATCGCCCCGAGTACGCTGTCACCATTGGTCTGACAGCTACGAACGAAGACCCGGCTACCTTGATCGCCTGTCCAATGGGCTGGCGGCTCCTCGAGGGTGAAGGCCGCAAAGAGGACGGGCACCTTCAGGTCTGCTTGCCGTAGGCGCCCGGCCAGTTCCAGCATGACTGCTACGGCACTGGCATTGTCATCTGCCCCTGGCGTGCTCGGGACCGTATCGTAATGAGCGCCCACAACGTAATAGGCAGAGGCCACAGTGGCAGCCGGAATTGTAGCAAGCACGTTCGTCACGCGCTGGCCAAAGTATTGGTAGTGCCGTGCCCTCACAGAGAGTCCCGCATCTTCGAAGACCGAGTGTATGTAATTGCCGGCGCGGACTAGGCTGCCGGGAATCGAGGGCGTGCGAGAACCAATGTCGACGGCGAGAGCGTTGACATGTTCGCGTAAGGCAACCTGAAGCTCGCGATCTTCCAAATTAGAGCTCCAAAGCGGAGTGTGTAGTGGTGGGGGATGGCCGGGCGTTAACCGGCAGCTATCTTAACCAACGTTCCGGCTGGCGCGCCGTAGCGACCCTGGCTGACATCGGCCAAGCTTCACTCGTCGGACGCATCCCCAGAAGATCAACTAGGACTTCAGCAGCGTGGCGGCAATGTCGCAGACGCCAAAAAAATCGGACGTTAGAATCGGTCCCGGCCTTTACGCGGTTCTCATGACCGCTGGCCATAATGTGCTCCGTGGAGCGGGTCCCGGGGCATGAACGATCGGCTGAGATGGGGTTCGCAGCTTCCATACGCACGAGAACGGCGAGAGGAGGATTAGATGGAACGCTTCAATATGTCGATGCGCAAATACCTCAAAGAGGTGGGCGTCACTTCACAGCAAGCTATCGAGCGCGTAGTTCGGGAGCAAAACCTAGCCGGCAAAGGCAAACTTCAGGTCCGAATGGTTCTGACAGCTAAGGGCGCGGACCTGAACCATGTAGTTGATGGCGAGATCGATCTCAGTGATGCGCCCGCGGATTGATGCGAGCCGAGTTCATTCGAGGTGTTCGAAGACCATCAGGTACAGTCAGTTCGCCAGAACAATGTCACTCTAGATCGCGGCGAACGCGCGCGCATAGGCTCAGTAGACACTCTGCGCGGGTTGGTCATGGTAATCATGGCCTTGGATCACACCCGCGACTTCTTCAGTACTACTGGGTTCAATCCCCGCGAGGTCACAGATCCGCTACTTTTCCTCACCCGTTGGGTGACCCTGACGTTGCCCCCTTGATTTAATCCAGGTTGAACTGGAGTTCGGCCTTGAGGGAAGGACCGGACGATGAAGCGATCGAGGCATACGGAAGAACAGATCATTGCGATCCTGAGGGAGCAGGAGGCCGGGGCGAAGACGGCCGATGTTTGCCGCAAGCACGGGATCAGCAGCGCGACCTTCTATCATTGGAAAGCCAAGTACGGGGGTCTGAGCGTGTCGGAGGTCAAGCGCTTACGGGCGCTGGAGAGCGAGAACGCGCGGCTGAAGAAGCTGTTTGCCGACGCCATGCTCGACAACGCGATGCTCAAAGAGCTGCTGTCAAAAAAATGGTGACGCCCGCCGTCAAGCGCGAGGCTGTTGTTCATCTACGTTCGGCGTTTCCGGTGAGCGAGCGGCGGGCGTGTTCGGTGATTGAGGTGCCGCGGATGACCGTCCGCTACCGCGCGCGGCGGCCGGATAATCTTAAGCTGCGCGAGCGATTGAGAGCCTTGGCGCATGAGCGCCGGCGCTTCGGCTACCGGCGGCTGCACGTGCTGTTGCGGCGGGAGGGCTACATGGTGAACCACAAGCGGGTCTATCGGCTTTATCGTGAGGAGCGGCTCTTGGTGCGGCGCCGGCGCGGTCGCAAGCGGGCCTTGGGCACGCGGGCGCCGATCGCCTTACCGCAGCTTCCAAATGAACGCTGGTCGCTCGATTTCCTGTCCGATCAGCTCGTCGACGGGCGCCGCTTCCGCATCCTGGTGGTAGTCGATGATTGCACGCGGGAATGCCTCTTGCTCGTGGCCGACACCTCGCTCTCGGGCGCCCGTGTCGCCCGCGAGCTCGACTGGCTCATGGCCGTGCGTGGCAAGCCAAAAATGATCGTGAGCGACAATGGCACCGAGCTGACCTCGACAGCGATCCTGTGTTGGGCCGACGATCACAAGATCGCCTGGCATTACATCGCGCCTGGTAAGCCGGTGCAGAACGCCTTCGTCGAGAGCTTCAACGGCCGCTTGCGCGACGAACTCCTGAATGAGACGCTGTTCCGCTCGGTCGCGCATGCCGGTGCTGAGCTCGCCGCTTGGCGCACCGACTACAATACCAGCCGTCCGCACTCGCGGCTCGGCTGGCTCACCCCACAAGCCTACGCCGCGACCCGACGGTCCGCAGCGCTGCGCTCCATTGACGGCTCCGCGTCGCGAACCGTCGCCATTACCACCGAGGAAGGCATCAGCAACCGCCCGACTCCAGTCGCCGCTGGATAAAAGTTGGGGGCAACGTCATGACGAAGGGTGGAGCTTGCCCCGACTGCATAATGATTCCAGAAGTGATCTGTGTAACCGCAAATAAATATCTCAGCCGCTCAACCCTAATCGGTCGCGGGCGGCCAGACTTTCTGCTTGGTGAAAATCGCATTGCAGGATTCTTGCAATTTGCGCTCGACCATGCGCGTCAACGACCATGATCAAATATCTCAAAGGTTCCTAGCGGAACTCTATCCGCTCGCAGAACAGGCTGCGCGGGTTTTGAATTATCTGGGATCTGCTCCCGAATCCGTTGCCAGGCCAGATCAGGAACTCGCGTCTCGGATCGGTCAAGTTTCGGCGCAACACGTGGCAATTGTAATAAGGGCACTTCTCGCGGCCGGCTTCGCGACACGCAAAGAATTTTCGGCGCACCTGACCATAAGCAAGGAATGTCTTGCGACCTTTGCGTGCAACTTGCACGGAGTTTCGACCTACCTACGCGCTCACAAAGATGCTGACACGGTACGGTTGGTGCTCACGGAACCCGGCGAGCAAAGCGCCTTAAGGAGAGAGATGAATTGTCGGGGATTGCCACCGCGACTATTCCAGACGCGCGATGCTTTTCTGAACCTTGCTCAGACCGCCTCGAGCGTGCTCACGGTCATGGCACCATTTCTTGACGACGCCGGCGTTGAATGAGGGCCGTTCCAACGCCCGACGCGGGGAGGCAGCCGCCATCCGGAAATATTGTTCAAGACCCGCTGGTTTGCTCTCGAGTTAGGGTGATTGTCCATTACCACGCTGACGCGTTAGTCAGTGTGGCAACTGATTTCAGTGTGCGTGTCCCCGCAACCAATCTTCATGCCCACCGCCTTAGCTCCCACCTGGTACGTTCTTGAACAAATCTAGCCCGGGATTTGAACCTACACATCGCAGCCGGAAGAGCGACACCACTGGTTCAGTCGTCCATCAATTGATCAAGGATTTGCTGGTATCGGCGAACCGCACCGAGCGAGGCCCCCTTGTTGTAATACTTCTCCACGGTACGTTGGTCGGTGTGCTGGAGAAGCCCTGAAGCGATGCCCATGCGGTCGCCGGCGTTGCTCGCCACGGTGTAGACGGCGCAGTCCCGAAACAGGTGAGGATTGACCGCGACGCCGAGTTCTCTGCGCGTGGTCTCGGTGATGATGTGGCCCACATAGGTGTAGGCAAGTGGTCCACCCTTGACGGATGGCCAGAGCGAATCATCGGAAGGATGGAAAACCAAGCGCCAATGCCCAAGCCACCGCTCAATAGCTTCGGCAATGATTTCAGGAACTGGCCGTTCGTCGGGGCGCTCGCTTTTGGTCTCATCTGCCGCAAGGATGATCCACCATGTCTCACCGATAAGACCTAGCTGGCGTCCGACACACAACTCTGCAAGGTTGCGCAGCCTGATCGGGCAAAGCGCAAGAAGAGCGATCATCAGGCCGTCGCGCACCAGCCGGGCGCGGGCAAGATCGGTGAGGTGTTTGCGCGTTTCGCCGCGCCTGATCAGCTTGAGCCCAAGCGCCAGCAGGCGCTCGGAGGAGACGATGCGATGATATTTGGACCGCGGCCGCGCCTCGTAGCAGAGATCGGCCTCGAGCTCCCCCAGCCAGACGAGGTCGCGTCCGGGTGCAAGAATCTGGGCGATCCGCCTGATCTTGCCGATATAGCTTGCGCGTGTCACCGAACCGACACGGCCGTGGAGTTCATTGACGAAGGCGTCGATGATCTTGGGCGACACATGCGCGCCGGTCTCGGCATCCTGATCGAGCAAGCCATTTCGGTGGCAGAACTCGAGCAGGTAGCCGTAGGCCCGGACCAAGCTCGTCCGTGTCGAAGCTTTCATGCGGGCGGCGGCGCCACCAGGTCGCAAACGTTGGGCTGCGACGCAGGCCTGCTTCCAGACTTCGCAGTCGGCGGTCGGCCAATCGCACAGAGGTAAGGCTCGGATTTTCTCAGCCATGAGGCTTCTTCCTTGTGAGCTTGGCTGGTGCCGCACCCTGCACCAGGTCGGTGACCATCTCGCCGAATAGGCGCGTGGCCTCGAGCGTCTCGAGGCCGATATAGAAGTTCCGGGTGGTGGTGATGCTGCGATGGCCGAGCACGCGGCGGACCAGCTCGTAATTGCCAGGATCCGCCTTGAGCATGATGTAGGCGGCGGCATGCCGGAACTGATGCGGCGTGATCTCCAGGCCGAGTTCCTTCCAGAGACGCTTCGAGATCTGTTCCGACAAGGTCTTCGTGGCTTTGTGCTCCCGGTCGGCCCCGGCGAAGAGCCAGTCGTGATCGAAGCCCTGCATTAAGCGCAGCCGGTGCTGATGGATGTATTCGTCGATCAAGGACGTGGTGGCCTCGTCGAAGGCGAACTCGAGCGGCACCCCGTTCTTCACGTCATAATCGGGAAAGACCAGCATGTAGGGTGTGCCTGGGCCTGCCGGTCTGATCAGATTGATGCCGATGCGGATCTCGGCGAGGTTCTGCATCCGCACCGGCGCCCGAATGAGGATCAGGATGGCGATGGCGAGTTGCGCCGTGACGGCGGCCCTATAGGGCTTCGTCTTAGCGCTTATGCGGGCCTCGGCCATGAGCCTCTGCGGAAGCCTCACCACCTGCCGCCACACGTCGCTTTGGGCGATTTGGCGGATCAACTTACGGTTCTTCTCGGTGAGGCCGGTGGAGCGGTACTGCTCAAGCGCGATTCTGATTTCCTCCAGCCGCTCGATGTCTACCTCGGCGAGGGCCTCGCTTCGGGCCAGGGCCAACAACTTCGAACCAAGGTCGATGGTGTAGAGCGTGGGCTTCTCGCCGTTCTTCTCCCAGTAGTAGTCGAGGAGGATCTCGACCCGGTCGGGCCGGAGTAGGTCGGAAAGAGATTTGAGTTCCTCGAGCGGGATGCCGGCCGCCACGGCGCCCCTGACGGCAGCGATCAGCTCCCGCCGGCGCGTGTCGATGGTGGATTGCTTGCACGGCCGGAAGATTCTGCCGCTGACGGTCTTGTGGCGCTTGCCGATGCGCTCACAATAGGCATCGATGTCATCGCGCAGGCCCTGCGGAAAGTCCTCCACGGCGGGGCCGGTGAAGCCTCTTGCGCAGGGCGGCTCGGTGAGCGTGATCTGAGGCCATGCAGGAATCCGGGCTGCCGAGGCATTCCAATAGCGGACCAAGGCCCGGTGCTGCGAGAGCTTCACCTTTCCGAAGCTCGTTTCTCTCCGATAGGCCTGGAAGCCCTCGGCATGGTCATCGTCAACATCATCGGGTTGAATGCCATGGGCAGACAGGAAGCGGAAGAACGGCGACGTCACGTCCTTGGCATAAGGATCCTCGATCTGCTCCAAGAGGGAGCGGTAGCGAGGATCCATGGGCGCTTTCCGCCCAGAATCAGGCTGCTGTCGGTTGAACCAGAGCAGCCCCGCCTTCGCATTGGCGCGGTGATTGATGAAGGTCTTGGGCTTCACCCCAAGCCTGGCCGGGTGAAGCTTCTTCACGGCCTCCGCAATCGCGGCGATCCGGGTCGGGATGAGCGAAAGTGGCCGATCGAGATACCGCGCCATCTGGCGAAGCGAGGTGAGCCAATGGCGCTTTTGAGTTGGCGAAAGGCTCTCGGCCTTCTCGATCGCCGCCATGGCGTCAGCAAAGGAGGGCTCGCCAATCAACATTCCCGACATCGTCGGGGCATCGTTCATCACGTTCATTTGGGATCACCACGAGTTTCCTGTTAATGGATATGGATGGCTGTACTTGGACGATAGTTCTGTTTAGGAAACCGTTCAAGTAATATCATTCATCAATACACCTAGTCAGTTTCCTAATCTCGGCATTACTGCGAACTTGGCGTATGATGTTCTTTCTTGTTGTTGGACATGCGTTCGGATTGGTCTTTCGTAGGACCGTCGTACTCGCTCGTTGACGTGAAGGTGCGCTCGGCGGCCCAGGCGTCGAGGTCCGACTTGCGGTAGAGAATCTTGCGCTTGCCGGGGCGGACGAACTTCGGTCCGCCGCCGTAGACCCGCAGTTTGTCCAGGTAGGACTTGCTGACCCGGAGATAGGCGGCAGCCTCCCCGGGCGTGAGCAATTCCTGCGTGCCAAAGTCGGCAGGAGCAAAAGAGGGTGCATCTGTTTTCATGGGAAATCTCCGTTCGGTTCGGAACGGAGATTGCCTCGGGCCTCTCCTAGAAATTAGCGGGGTATTTCTAGGAAGTGGGCACTCCCGGAGGATGCCTTAGCAGCATCTTTATCTCCGTGGGTGGATCAGGTCGTGCAAGGAGGTGATCGCGCAATTTCTGGAATTGGCAATTGCGAGGGTCGCTTTGTCTGCGAACTTGATCACGCCAATTGCGAACCGTTGTCCCGGTGACCTTCTGCGCGCCGAAGGCGGGCCAGTTCTGAACCGCCGCAGCAACCTGCCGGGCAGCATCTTTCAATTGGATCCCTAGTTCCACCTGCACCTCCATCGCCACCGCTGCCAACATCTGAAGATGCTTCCGTTGAGAGGAGCGTTCGCGTTCCCTAAGCTTGACGTCCTTAGAAAACAGGGGAGGGTCTAGACCCGCTTCCAGGTCATTAAACGACTGCATGATCATCAGAAACGGCGCGGCAAGACCGGGGTTCTCGTGACGGACGGCAATGAAGCGCGCCACGGCATGGCAGGCGAGTTTTGCTCCCTCAAGGCCGCCATCGCCTTCGTTTTCGAATCTATCGGAAGCGTACCAAAGAGATTCCAGCAACTCGCGATAAGCTGCTCGATGGCCCTTGAATGGAGGTGCTCCTGCAGGCGAATCGGACATGCGATGCAGTTATCAGAATCCTTGCACGCCTGCTATCTTCCCGGCCAGATCGTCCGCTCCGTCTCTTCGATAGGGCCCCCTGCGCTAGAAGCATGACACCTGAGGATATCTCGAATGGAAGAAACGACGATCGACCGCGCACAGGCGGCCGCGGAGAGTGGGTCTGAGCGAGACATCAAGAATGCCCGCACGCTGTTTCTCAGATTGAAGCCCGGAGAACGCAAGGCTGCATTGGCCATGCTCGACGACTGATTTCGCTGGCTTCGGACTCTCGGGGCGCACAACGTCTGATTTGGGTCAAAACTGGACTAAGCAGGGATGTGCTGATGACGTCGGCTCTACCCCCACAAGCAGACGAAAACCGAGGCCAGAACGCTGTTGTCGGCGGCAACCAGAGCGCTACGCTGGGCAAACCCCTGCCACCTACGGTGGCTGATCGAGTGCTACTAGGGGTCAGGTAATGACACGTGGCGCAAGCGTTGTCCTAGATTCGCGACGCCAATTTCCAGCCTCGGGCTCGCCTGGATCCTGGTAAGCTCAAAGGGGAACGGCTAACGTTAGCGGCTATTATCCCAAGGGGAGCAGATTACTTGGCTCGTCCTGTTGTTAGCGTTCGCCGCTCCATTTGGCGCGCCGACGGTGAAGTCCGCAGCGAACGCGCTATTCCCGAAGAGACGGCGGTCGCTTTCACTTTCAACACTGCATCCTATGCGGTGATGATGGCGACGCCGCAGGACCTCGAGGACTTTGCCGTCGGATTCAGCCTTACCGAGGGTGTGATCTCATCGAGCGATGCGATCGAAAGCGTAGAGATCGTCGAGGACGATGTCGGCATCGAGTTGCGGATCTGGCTGAAGTCACCGCATGCCGCCGAGTTTCTGGGGCGCCGCCGAAAGATGGCAGGCCCAACGGGGTGCGGGCTTTGTGGCATTGAGAGTTTGCTCGAGGCGATGCGACCACCGCCTTCGGTGGCTGAAGGTCTCGTCTTCACGCCGGATCAAATCATGACGGCCGTAAACTCGCTTTTTCCGCAACAGACGCTGAACCACGAGACTCGTGCGGTGCACGCCGCAGGTTTCTGGGAGCCCACCTGCGGCCTAGTAGCCGTGCGGGAGGACGTTGGCCGCCACAACGCCCTCGATAAGCTCGCTGGTGCACTCGTGCGCGAGACTACCACGCCTCAACAAGGCATTATCGTGCTGACCAGCCGCGTCTCAGTCGAGATGGTGCAGAAATCAGCAGCCATTGGAGGCCCGATAATCGTCGCCGTCTCAGCTCCCACAGCCTTGGCTGTGCGCATGGCGGATGCCGCGGGCATGACTATGGTAGCCATCGCCCGAAAGGATGGCTTTGAGATCTTCACTCATCCACATCGCATCAGCGGAGAATTAGCCAGCCATGTCGCTTAAGTCAGGACGGAGGCAGTCCGAACTCAGTGAAGGGAATAAAGTCAACCATATCACCCTCCTTGACTTCGCTCACATCCTCGGCGACCTCGACAAAGCCGTCTGCCTCCCGCAAAGACGAGATCAGTCCAGATCCGTCACGTGCGAATTTGGCTACCGCCAGCCGCCCGCTGGTCTCTCTCTTTAGCTTTGCGCGCCAGAACTCGCGGCGCCCCACTTTCTTTTTTTGCGCGAACGAGGCGGGCAGGGGAAAGCTCACAGGCTCTGGCCACACGCCGCCCGCAAGCCTCGTCAACACCGGCCTCACATAGATCAAGAAACAGACGAAGACCGCGACCGGATTGCCGGGGAGTCCCAGCACGACGCAGTCGCCGATCTGGCCGAAGCTCATCGGTCGTCCAGGCTTGATGGCGATCTGCCAAAGGTGGCGCTTGCCAAGCGCATCAATGCTGCGCACGACATGATCCTCAGCGCCTTGGCTCGCGCCGCCTGAGATCACGACAGCATCGTATCTACGACTTGCGTCGAATAGAGCCGCGCGGACGAGCCCGGCGTCGTCCGGCAAGATGCCCAAATCCACCGCCTCTCCTCCTACCGCTTGGATGAGACCCTTAAGCATCGCCGCATTGGCGTCGTAAACCCTGCCAGGTGCGAAGGCCTCTCCGGGCCGCAGGATCTCATCCCCAGTCGAGATAATGGCAACCTTGAGGGGCGCATAGCACCGAAGTCGATCAAGCCCGGTTGCGGCTGCGGTCGCCACTTCCTGAGGGCGGAGCGTCGTGCCGGCCTCAACCAGCACGTCGCCTGGCTTGGAGTCCTCCCCGGCAAGGCGGCGATTGGCGCCTTGCTTCAGACCGGGGGGAATATGCACCCAACGCTCATTTCCCATCTGCTCGATGCGTGCGTCTTCCTGCATCACTACGCTATCGAGACCGCTCGGCATGACGGCGCCGGTAAAAATGCGGACGGCACTATCTGGTGGGGGCTTGGCTTGGAACGGATGGCCTGCTGAGGCTTCGCCGGCCACGATCAACTTTGCGCCTTTCTCCTTGTTGTAAGCGGAATGGGCAAAGGCATAGCCGTCGACGGCGGCATTGTCGTGAGCCGGAATGGGTCGAGGCGATACGAGCGCCTCCGCGAGAAAGCGTCCGGCCGCTTCAGCCAGTTGAACTTCTTCGCTTTCCACTGCGGGGTGCACCCGAGACCTGAGGATGGCGAGGGCCTCGTGGTGAGCGATCCGGTCCTTATCAAGCACGAAGCAATCATCATTCAGCTTGGCCGTCATTTCTGACCCAGCCCGAGATGATCGGTGATGAAGTCGGCGATGCAGGCGACCGCGTCAAGCCGGAATACCGGCAACGGTTCTTTCTCGTCCGCCGGACGATCGGACGCGATGGCGACAATCTGTGGAAGCGCTCCGGCGAGCGGCTCACGGGATGCAGCGCCGTCTCTGCGGATCTCGATCTTCGGAAACATCTCGCGCTTGAATCCCTCTACCAAAACTAGATCGCAGGGGCCGGCATAGGCGAGAACCTCCTCGAAAGATAGTTCCGGCGCGCCACCGAGCTCGCGCATCAGGGCAAAGCGCCTGGGCGAGGAAAGCGCCACCTGGCGAGCGCCCGCCGCGCGCATCTTGAAGGAATCGCGACCTTCGTGGTCGATCTCGAAACTGGCATGGGCATGCTTGATAACGGAAACCTCATAGCCGCGCCCAGCAAGCTCGGCGATCAGGCCAACCATGAGCGTGGTCTTGCCAGAGTTTTTCCAGCCGGCCACGCCGAAGAGCGGCGGGGTCATCGCGGTTGGTGCCCGAGAAAGGCGCCGGCCTGTTCGAGCTCCTCGGGGCGGTTGATATTGAAGAACGGATCGACGAGCCTCCCCCCGACCTTGACCGGGGGGAAGAAGACCTCGACGGCGCCGTGCTGTTTAGTGAAAGCCCCGACCTTATGCATGCCTTGCTCGAGGCACTCTTGGAGATCGCAGGCCAAACCGACGGGCCAAAGTCCAACGACCGGGTGGACGCCTTCCGCCGATGCTGCCACGAGGAGTGACGGATGGTGCTCAAGCTCGCGCAAAAACCGCTGCACGAGATCGTCGGGAAAGAAGGGCGTGTCACTCGGAACGGTGACAACGTAACGAATACCGGGACGGTTGGCCTTCACCCATTCAAGTCCTGCATGGACACCGGCAAGCGGCCCCGCAAAGCCTGCCACGCTGTCAGCAAAGACGGGCAGGCCAAAGTGCGCAAAGCGCTTAGGCTCGCCATTGGCATTGATAACGACATCGGAAACTTGGGGCTTCAAGCCCGCGAGGACAGAAGCGAGGACCGGTCTGCCGCCAAGCGGCAATAGGCATTTGTCGCCGCCCCCCATCCGGCTCGATTTACCACCGGCGAGAATGACGCCGACGACACGCGTGGTCGATACCATCCTGTTAAGCTAAGGCTATAGACCAGAAGCTGTCACGTTAAGACTTGGCCCGGTCGGCTCGCGTTCTTGCCGACGCGCGGCCTCGATCTTCACGGCGCAATATTTGTACTCGGGGATCTTCCCGATAGGATCAAGTTGCGGATTGGTGAGGATGTTCGCCGCCGCCTCGACATAGGCAAACGGGATGAAGATCACCCCTTCCTGAATGCCTCGGTCAGCGCGAGCGGCGAGTTCGATGCTTCCCCTGCGGGTGGTCACACGCATGTTTTGACCTGGCGCAACGCCGAAGCGTCCCAGCGTCGCCGGATGCAGGCTCGCGGTCGGTCCCGGCTCAAGCTGGTCGAGCACGTCGGCGCGACGGGTCATGGCCCCCGTGTGCCAGTGTTCGAGTTGGCGCCCCGTTATCAGCACCAATGGGAACTCCTCGTCCGGAACCTCGGCAGGCGGCAGCACATCAGCCGGCACGAGTTTGGCGCGCCCGGTCTTGGTCGGAAATCCGTCCCCGAAAACAATCGCCTCGCCAGGGTGATCTGGTGCCGGGCACGGATATATGATTGAGGATTCACGTTCCAGGCGTTCCCAGGTGATGTTGTCGAGAGAGGGCATTGCAAGCTTCATTTCGGCGAAAACTTCCGACGGGTGTTTGTAGCTCCACTGGAGGCCGAGCCGTTTGGCTAGCTCGACCGTGATCCAAAGATCTTCGCGCGTGTCGCCTGGCAGATCGAGAGCTTTGCGGCCCATCTGCACCTGCCGGTTCGTGTTCGTTACGGTGCCTGACTTCTCCGGCCATGCCGAGGACGGCAGCACGACGTCTGCGAGCATCGCCGTCTCCGTCAGGAAAATGTCCTGCACCACCATATGTTCAAGCTTGGCGAGGCCAGCCCGAGCGTGGTCGAGATCGGGGTCCGACATGGCCGGATTCTCGCCCATGATATACATACCCCTGATCTCGCCCGCGTTCGCCGCGTTGATGATCTCAACCACGGTGAGGCCAGTCTTCTTGGACAGCGGGGTCTTCCAGAGCTCCTCATACTTCTTGTGGACCACGTTGCCCGTAACGTCGGCATAGTCCGGATAGAACATGGGAATGAGGCCGGCATCGGAAGCCCCTTGCACGTTGTTCTGACCGCGCAAAGGATGCAAGCCGGTGCCGGGTCTGCCGACCTGGCCGCACATCAAGGCAAGCGCGATGAGGCAGCGGGCATTGTCCGTCCCGTGCACATGCTGGGAAATGCCCATGCCCCAGAAGATCATGGCGCGCTCGGCGCGACCGAAGGTCCGTGCGACCGTGCGGATGGTCTTGGCGTCGATGCCGCAGAGATCAGCTACCGATTCGGGGCTGTAGCTCGCTACGTGCTGCTTCAGGCGCTCGAAGTCCTCGGTATACGCCTGAAGATACTGCACGTCGTAGAGACCCTCCTCGACGATCACGTGCATGATGGCGTTGAGCAGCGCCACATCACTGGCGGGCTTGAATTGCAACATGTAGTTGGCGTGCTCGCGGAGCGCCACGCCGCGCGGATCGATGACGATTAGGGTGGCGCCGCGTTTTGCCGCCTGCTTGAAGAAGGTCGCGGCCACTGGATGGTTTTCCGTGGGATTGGCGCCGATGACCATGATGACGTCGGCGTGCTCGACCTCATTGAAGGTCGCGGTCACGGCGCCGGAGCCGATGCCCTCGATGAGCGCTGCGACCGAAGATGCATGGCAGAGGCGCGTGCAGTGATCGACATTGTTGTTGCGAAACCGCGTCCGGATCAGCTTCTGGAACAGGTAGGCTTCCTCGTTCGAGCATTTCGCAGAGCCGAAGCCTGCAATCGCCTCGTTGCCGTGCTTCTTGGCCACCGCTGCAAGTCCACGCGCGGCAAAATCGAGGGCCTCCTCCCAACTCGCCTCGCGGAAATGGGTCAATGGGTTGGAGGGATCGACGTCAAGCTGCTTCGGCAGGCCGGGCTTCCGGATCAGCGGCTTCATGAGTCGCTGCGGGTTGTTCACATAGTCGAAGCCAAAGCGTCCCTTCACGCACAGCCGGTTCTCGTTGGAATAGCCGTTGCGGCCCTGCACGAATGCAATCGTGTTGTCCTTGATCTCGTAGCTGATCTGGCAGCCGACGCCGCAATAGGGACACACCGAGTGGACCTCCCGGTCGACCTCCCGGCTGCCGTGCTGGGTGATCGGATCGACGATGGATTTCGGCATCAGCGCGCCGGTCGGGCAGGCCTGCACGCACTCCCCGCAAGCGACGCAAGTGGAGAGGCCCATAGGATCGTCGAAATCGAAGACCGGCTTGGCGCCGATGCCGCGAAACGCCATGCCGATCACGTCGTTGACCTGAACCTCGCGGCACGCCCGAACACACAGCCCGCAATCGATGCAGGCGTCGAGATTGACCGCCATGGCCGGATGCGACAGGTCAGGCTTCAGAATGCCGTGGGCCGGAAAGCGAGAGGTCTCGATCCTCTCGACCTCGGCCCAATGCCAGAAGGGCGAGATACGGTCGGGCGAATCCTCCTGCGGCGGCTGGTCGGCGAGCAGGAGCTCCATGACCATGCGGCGCGCCTTGACGGCACGTTCGGTTGCCGTTTTCACCACCATGTCGGGCGCCGGCTTGCGGATGCAGGAGGCAGCCAGAACGCGCTCGCCATCGATCTCGACCATGCAGGCGCGGCAATTGCCATCGGCACGGTAACCGGGCTCCGGTAGCCAGCAAAGATGCGGGATGTCGATGCCCTCGCGTTGGGCAACTTGCCATATGGTTTCGCCCGGCCGCGCAGCGACGACCTTGCCGTCGATGGTGAAAAGGAGTTTGTCGGTCATGTCCGCATGTTCCTTGCCAAAAACTCGCTAGTCGTTCGCGCCTTCGTCCGCTCTATTACCGCTCCGGCTCACCCGCTACCTGGCTTCGGCTCGTCGGTGAAATGCTCCATCGCCGTGACGAAGGCATTGGGAGCCGCCTGGCCAAGACCACAGATTGAGGCATCGCGCATGGCCTGGGCAAGTTCGTTGAGCAACTCTGCGTCCCACTCCCGCCTTTCGAGCAAAGCAACCGCCTTGTCGCATCCGACGCGGCAGGGCGTACATTGGCCGCAGGATTCATCCTTGAAGAACCGCAAGAGGTTCAGGACCACGGAAGCTATGTCGTCACCGTTGGAGAAGACGACGATGGCATGGCTGCCGACGAAACTGCCGTATTTATCGAGAGTTCCGAAATCAAGCGGCAGATCCGCGAGGCTTGCCGGCAGAATGCCACCCGATGCCCCGCCGGGCAGGTAGGCCTTGAAGGTGTGACTATCCTCCATGCCGCCGGCGCGCTCGATGAGCTCACGCGCCGTCACCCCCGCAGGGGCCAAGATCACTCCCGGCTTCTTCACCCGCCCCGATACGGACCAGGAGCGCGGGCCCTTGGCGCCATTGATCCCCTGATCGGCGAACCATTTTGCGCCCTTGGCCAGGATCTCCGGTACCCAATAGAGCGTCTCCACATTCTGATTGAGAGTCGGACGGCCAAACAGGCCGACTTCCGCGATATAGGGCGGCCGGTTGCGCGGGTAGCCCCGCTTGCCTTCGATCGACTCGATCATCGCCGACTCCTCTCCGCAAATGTAGGCGCCGGCGCCACGGCGAAGCTCGATCTGGTCCTTGCGAATGATGCCGGCCTCCTCGAGGGCTGCGATCTCTTGCGCCAGGATATGCAGCACGGCCGGATATTCGTCGCGCATATAAAGGTAGATGCGCTCGGCCTCGACCGCCCAGGCGGCGATCAGCGCCCCTTCGAACATGCGGTGGGGTTCTCGCTCGAGATAGAAGCGGTCTTTGAAGGTACCGGGCTCGCCCTCGTCGCCGTTGACGGTCATCAATCGAGGCGCCGCATAGCCGCGAACGATCTTCCATTTTCGCCCGGTGGGGAAACCTGCCCCGCCCAATCCCCTTAGGCCGGCATCGGTCAACTCTTTCACGATCTGATCGAAGTCTCGCCTGCCGGAGCAGCAGCTCTCGAGCACCGAATAGCCGCCTGCTGTCAGATACTCGGCGAGATTTTGATAAGGGGGAATCTCGGGCTTGCGTTCCCCGCTTCGAAGTACGGCCTCCACGGATCGAGGCGTGGCGTGGTCGACGAAACGATGTCCAACTTCGCAAACCGGGGCAGTATCGCATCTTCCCATGCACGGCGCGCGCAGTACTCGTACCTCCGATGGGTTGGTCTTGGCCTTGAGCGCAGCGAGCAGCGCCTCCGCTCCCTTGATCGCGCAGGTGATCGAATCGCAGACGCGAATGGTCGTAGGTGGAGGAGGAGTCTCTCCTTCCTTCACTACGTCGAAATGGGAATAGAACGTGGCGACCTCGTAGACCGCGGCCTGAGGCAGTCGCATTTCGTCGCAGAGGGCGCGCAGATGCGCCGCCGAGAGATAGTGGTAGCGATCTTGGATGAGATGCAGAAACTCGATCAGTAGATCGGGCCGGCGGGGTCGCGACCCTAGCAGCTCTCGCACCTCGCGAAGCGCCTGGACGTCGAGCTGACGTCCCTTGGGAAAGGCCCGTGCCCGTTTACGCGAGCCCACATTTCGCGCCGGGCGATTGGGCCCACCGTTGCTTGCGGCCTTTTGCTCCACGTAGCCTCCTATTCCAACTGTACCAAATACGTGGTCAGACAACGAGGCAACCCTCGTGATACCGCGCTTGCTTTTCATCGGCAAGCAGCCCCACTTTGGGCCTCGGCCCAATCTCCAGCCAACCGAGGCGGAGATCACTCAAGTCAGCCGAGGTGCCCATGCTCGACCTTTCCGACGCATTCCACGCCGCACTCCGGCTAATCGCTAGTCTTGACCCGCAACTGGTCGAGATTATTGTGCTGTCCTTGCAGGTCACGCTCAGCGCGGTGGCCATTGCGGCTCTTATCGGCTTCACCCTGGGAGGCATGCTTGCCGTCTACCGCTTTCCAGGGCGGGGGTTTTTGGCCGCACTTCTGAATGCGCTCATGGGGCTTCCCCCCGTCGTGGCTGGCCTCGCCGTCTATCTGCTGCTCTCAAATGCGGGTCCTCTCGGCGTGCTCCAACTTCTCTACACGCCGCAAGCCATGATCATCGCCCAGGTCATTCTGGTCACTCCCATCGTCGCTGCATTAGCGCGACAAACCTGCGAGGACCTGCTCGAAGAATATCGCGAGCAGCTTCGCTCGCTCGGGGCATCGTCCTCCGCCATCGTGATGACATTGCTGTGGGACGGGCGCTATCGTCTGGTCACCGCGGTTCTTGCGGGCTTCGGCCGTGGCATCGCCGAGGTCGGCGCTGTTATGATCGTCGGCGGCAATATCGATCACGTGACGAGAACCATGACGACCGCGATTGCGCTCGAAACGTCGAAGGGCAATATTTCTCTTGCCCTTGCCTTGGGCATGATCTTGCTTGCCATTGCCCTTGCTATCAATGTGGCGCTCATGGGAGTTCGGAGAATAGCCTCCCGTTTTGCCTATGCTTGATAAGCCAACATCCCGCGCGACGTCGGCGAATGGCGCGCGTTCCGCTCACGAAATTCTGCCGCTCGAGCTCAGAGGACTCTCCCTTGAGTCACGAGCGGGGCGACTGATCGACCAAATCGATTTGGTCATCGAGGACCCGGGTGTCAGCGTGATCATGGGGCCGAATGGTGCGGGCAAGAGCCTACTCCTCAGATTGATGCACGGGCTCATTGCGCCAAGCGCGGGCCAAATCCTCTGGGCGGGCGTGCCGATGAACGGGGAGATGCGGCAGCGTCAGGCTATGGTGTTCCAGAAGCCCGTGCTGCTCCGGCGCACCGCGGTAGCCAATATCGCCTATGCGCTCGGCTTGCGTGGCGTCGCGCGCAGCGAGCGCCGGTCTCGAGCGCACCAAGCTTTGCAACTTGCCGGGCTCGAGAGCCGTGCCTCCACGCCGGCGCGCGTACTTTCCGGCGGTGAGCAGCAGCGGCTATGCCTGGCACGAGCGCTGAGCCTGGATCCGGATGTCCTCTTTCTGGACGAACCCACCGCGAGTCTCGATCCGGCCTCTACTCTTGCCATCGAGCGGCTGCTCGTGGATGCCCGGAGCCGCGGCATCAAGGTCATCGCCGTAACTCATGACGTGGGCCAGGCGCGCAGGCTCGCGCAAGAAATTGTCTTTTTGCACCATGGCAAATTGATCGAGCATCAGCCGGCTTCGCGCTTCTTCAGGGAGCCGAAGAGCGATGTCGCTCGCGCCTTCGTTGAGGGCGCTCTTGTAGTCTGACGGAAGGGAATGAACGCATGTCCCGAGGCCTCGCAGGACGACACTATCTTAAGCTGGCGGTCTTAAGCCTATTGCTTCTCGGGCTTGCGCCTTTGGCCCCACGCGCGGACGATAACTTCATCGTCGTCCAATCGACTACCTCTACGCAGAACTCCGGTCTGTTCGAACACATGCTGCCGCTCTTCACCAAGAAAACCGGTATCCAGGTCCGCGTCGTCGCGGTTGGAACTGGCCAGGCTTTGAAGAACGCCGAGAACGGCGACGGTGATGTGGTGCTGGTGCACTCACAGCCCGACGAGGAGAAATTCGTTGCGGATGGGTGGGGCGTGAAGCGCTACCCTGTCATGTACAACGATTTCATCATCGTGGGCCCCGCAGCCGACCCCGCCAAGATTGCTGGCCTGAAACAGGCGCCTGAGGCCTTCAAGAAAATTGCCGAAGCGAAGGTTCCCTTCGCTTCCCGAGCAGACGACTCAGGCACCCACAAAGCCGAGCTCAAGTTGTGGGGCGAGGCGGGGGTAGATCCGAAAGCATCGAGCGGGACCTGGTATCTTGAGACGGGGTCAGGCATGGGCGCGACGCTGAACACGGCGGTAGGCAAACAGGCCTACGCGTTGACCGATCGGGGGACCTGGTTGGCCTTCGCCAACAAGGACGACTTCAAAGTTCTCGTTGAAGGCGACGACAAACTGTTCAATCAATATGGCGTAATCCTCGTCAACCCCACGCGGCACCCGAATGTAAAGGTCAAGGAGGGACAGGCCTTCATTGACTGGCTCGTCAGTTCAGAGGGACAGGCGGCCATCGCAAGCTACAAGATCGATGGGCAGCAGCTCTTCTTTCCGAACGCTCGTCCGCAAAGCTGATCCGGGGCGGGCGGCGTTGCTCGCTACGTCCGCTTTGGGTCGATGCTGTCGATAAAGGCGTTGAGGGTGGCGCCGAACGGTGATTCCGTCTGCTGACGAGATCGGCGACGGAGGACCGGGCAATGATGGGTCGGCAGAGGCGGGACCAGGGCAAGCTGTTCTACGAGTTCCGCCTTGATGATCGCATTCCGCAGAGCCATCTTCTGCGCCAGATCGACGTGTTTGTGACGGCGGCACTGGCCGACCTGCACCAGGAACTGGAACCCTACTACAGCGACATCGGACGCCCCTCGATCGATCCCGAGCTCATGATCCGCATGCTTATCGTGGGCTACTGCTACGGCATCCGCTCTGAGCGCAGGCTCGCCCAAGAAGTCGAGCTTCACCTCGCGTATCGCTGGTTTTGCAAGCTCGATCTCGAAGACGAGATCCCACACCATTCGACCTTCTCACTCAACCGGCTGGGCCGCTTCCGCGAGAGCGACGTGTTGCGCCACGTCTTCGAGCGCGTTGTCTGGGCGGCGATGGCCATGGGCCTTGTCAAGGGTGAGGGCTTTGCGGTCGACGCCAGCGTGCTCGAAGCCAACGCCAGCCGCTACCACGGCAAAACACTCGATGCGGCCGTCGAGCGGAATCCCGATCGCAAAGTGCCGAAGGTGATCTCACCGTCCGACCCCTGTTCGGCGTGGACGGCTAAGGCCAACAAGCGGGTGCAGTTCGGCTATGGGCTCAATTATCTCATCGATATCGAGAACGCCGTCGTCGTCGATGTCGAAGCAACGCCAGCCAGGACCTATGACGAGGTGGCTGCGACGAAGACCATGATCGACCGGACCGAACAGTGCTTCGCGCTGAAGCCCAAGCGACTTTGCCGCAGACACCGCCTATGGGACGGCCAAGTTCCTCGGCTGGCTCGTCAACGACAAAGGGATCACACCGCACATCCCGGTCTGGGAGAAGGGCGAGCCGCACCTTCTCACGCGCTGACTTCATCTGGGACAAGCGGCATGGTTACTACATCTGCCCCAACGGGAAGCCGCTGCGCACCAGCGGCACGGTGCACGATGGGCGCACGCTGCTCTACCGTGCCTCGAAGCGAGACTGTGCTGTCTGTCCTCTAAGGTCGAGATGCTGCACCAGGGACGCACCGCGCAAGATCCCTCGTGATCTTCACGAAGATGCCCGCGATGTGGCTCGCTGGCAGATGAGGACGAAGGCGTTCGCCAGGTCGCGTGATGAGAGGAAGCGGGTCGAAATGCGTTTTGCACACTTAAAGACCCACCATGGCTTCGAGCGGTTGCGGCTGCGTGGGCTCTCCGGCGCACGCGATGAGTTCCACCTCGCCGCCATCGTGCAGAACCTCAAGACGCTTGCCCTGCATCTGGTGTGGCCGCCGCCAGACCTCGCGACCGCGTTAGTTGCGTGACACCGTGCCAGTGGTGTTCCGTAACGTCGATGTCGAGCCCCCAACCTCGGCTGGGTGCGGCTCAAGCAAAGAACTGCTTCAACTCAGCTCGCAGTAGCGAGGACAACCAAGGCCGGTCACACCGCCGACTTTATCGACAGCATCGGTCATTAGCAGACATAAGAGCGACGATGCGTTACGTCCGCTAACTGCTCAAGACCAGACATGCCGAATTGATGGTGGCTCAGTCAATCAGCCATCTGCTTGTCGACAAATGTGACCCCTGAAAATGCCCAGTAGAGATAAACAGGGCGAAACGCGCCATTTGTCCGCTGACGCGCTCTCTCTCGCGTCAAGTCGGAGAAAAGACCGCCACTTAGTGGCTCAATTCCGGGCTTCGGGAGCGTCTAGCGAAGGTATGGAGAGAGGCAGAAAACCCGCGACTAGGTGGCTGTGCTGCGAGGCTGCAGCGAACGCGTCTCTGCAGCCAAATTCCCTGATAACCAGGAAAATACAGGGAATTTTCGCGGGTTTGGCCTCCAAACCGGGCAGGCGCTCCATATATAAGTTAGCGCCTTGTGGCCAAATTCCCTACGCAACGGAACAGGGAATTTTTTCGAGCTATCAGGGAATTTGATATTCACGATCAGGGAACATGAAAGGCGGTTCAGCCTTTAAGACCTGACGCGTCTTCTAAACACAGCGCAGCCCCCATCTTTCTAGGTTAGCCAATGTGGGCCGAGCCTCTTGCCGTTGCTGCTTTGGTTTTGCCGCTGATCATACCGCTTCCGGCGGGTGCGGTTGAGGCGAAGTATTTTCCCGTTCAAGCGGGGGATCATCCGCATGACGTGGCACCGGCTCCGGACGCCACGGTCTGGTACACTGCTCAGCATGCCGGCGTGCTCGGTCGCTTGGATCCCAAAACGGGAGGCATCGAGCGGATCCCGCTGGGGAAAGGTTCGGCGCCGCACGGCGTGATCGTCGGTCCGGACAGCGCGGCCTGGGTCACCGACGGCGGGCGAAATGCTATCGTCCGCGTCGATCCAATCAGCAAAGAGATAAAAGCTTGGTCCCTGCCCGCTTCGCGCGCCAATGCCAATCTCAATACCGCTGCCTTTGACGGCAAGGGCCGGATCTGGTTCACCGGGCAATCCGGAATTTATGGTCGGCTTGATCCCGCGACCGGAAAGATGGAGGTCTGGGATGCCCCTAAGGGCGTCGGTCCTTATGGCATCACAGCCACGCCCTCAGGCGACATTTATTACGTGTCGCTTGCTGGCAGCTTTCTTGGCAAGCCGGACTTGGAAACGGGCGAGACCACGGTGATCGAGCCGAAGACGAAGGACGCCGGCACGCGACGCGTCTGGTCGGATTCCAAGGGACGCCTTTGGGTCAGCGAGTGGAACGTCGGAAACCTCAGCGTCTATGATCCAACATCGAAGAGCTGGACCGTCTATAAGCTGCCCGGCGATGAGCCGCATGCTTACGCCGTTTATGTAGACATTAAGGACAAGGTCTGGGTGAGTGATTTCGGTGCCAACGCGGTTCTCAGCTTCGATCCCAAGTTCGAGTCTTTCCACAGCTTCCCGAGCGACAAACCGAACGCCGCGGTGCGTCAGCTCAATGGACGTGCGGGCGAAGTCTGGGGCGCTGAATCCGGCACGGATCGGCTGGTGTTTATGCGCGCGGCTGAATAAGCGGATGTGGACTTGGCGACTTGCCCAGGGATGCCATGGGATAAAGAAGCTCGCATTCCTCGGTCCCGTGGGCGGTCTGTCGTCGTGTTGCTACTCCCATTGGTCCAACGCCCAGCGGCAAAGAACCCAACCAACGAGCCTCTGAGGCGTTTCGAACTTAATTGCCCAACACATGACCTCGGAGGAATTCATGCTCAGGAAATTGCCCCTTATCGCGACGCTGGCCTGCGCTCTGCTGGTGTCGCCAGTGGCTTACGCCGGTCACGGACACGGTGGTCACGGCCATCATGGAGGTCACGGACATGGCCACGGCCACCATGGGCACGGACATCACGGGCATGGTCATCATGGCCACGGCCATAATGGACATGGCCACCATCACCACGGACATAACAATTGGAATTGGAACCATCACCACCACCACGGACACGGCCGCTGGTGGCGCGGCCACTGGTACGGCTATGGCGTCGGTTATTGTTGGCAATGGACCCCATACGGCTACAGGTGGGTGTGCTACTAGCTTCACAAGTTAGGGCGTCGGCTTCGGTCGGCGCCCATTTAGTTGTACGCTCCCCGCATGGACCCGCTTCACGCTACCATCGAGGAATTCGCCGCTGATGGCTATACGCACGTCGCGTGCTTCTGCCCGCGATGCCGAATGAACTCGAATGCGGCCTATGAGCTGGCTTCTGAAAATCTCGATGGGCCTCACTCTCGATCAGCTCGCGCGCCGGCTTCGCTGCGCTGAGTGTGGAGGGCCGCTGCAATCGGTCAAGCCGTGGCGTCGGGACCGGACATGCTCGGGAAGCCAGAGGGGCGAAGGGGTAACTATTGGGATGCCTCAGGATCGTCGAGACCGGTGTTTCTTGGGCTAAATAGAAGCAAGAGTGGCGCAGCTCGTGTAGGACGCGGAGATCATCCTCGCTCAGCCGCACCCAAATTTGTTTGCCCTGAGCTGCCCACAGATTGTAGGTCAAGCAGCCGACCAGCCCCTGACCGCGATTGTCAATCTCGACGAGCAGTGGTCCACACTGGTTGCAGCGCGCCATCACTTACGGCGTTGAGACGATACTGCTCGGCCGTCAGCCCGCCGCGCATCGCGATAGGCTGCTCCTCGGTGTTAGGGCACCTTGCCGCCACGCTCACGCGTGATGCGAACGAACCTCGGCGGCGGCTGCAATCTCTCGCGCCAGGTGCTGCGAGGCGGAAACATGGAGACCAAGTCCTGGCGCGCAAAATACGACTACCCCGGGGCTGGAATAGGGATTTTTCTTCGGCGGCCACCGAACCGCGTGTCTTGAGACCCCGTCTCAGAATCAGCGCCGCCTCAACTATTACGGGTAATGAAATATCTTTCACGCGCAAGGCTTGTAAAGGCACTCCTCAAGGCCCATATACTTAAGACTGGCACGCCGGATCCCTAGGCGCTGACGGTAAAGACTTACCGTGCCAAACTTCGTGCACGCCGCCTTTCCCGAAAATCAGCCCTCAGCACCACGACCGCCCCTTACGGGCCAGGGTCCGGCGGTTGTCACCTGCGAAATCTGACAAGAGGCACTATGATGAGTGCTACGTCCAATCCCCAAGCTGCCGCCGACCAAGCCCGCGCCGCCTATCGTGACATGACGGCCCAACTTGGCCACCTCGGTCTCGACACCGCCATTCCGGAAGGCGTGCGCGCTCTTGCCGAGAAGACCGTGACGCAGACCCGCGAGGCCTGTGACCGCTCGATGGAGGCTTTCGATGCGTCGGTGGCGGCGTTTGAAAGATCCTTTGATGCTGCGGGGAAAGGTGCCGCCACGTTCAACCGCAAAATCATTGATATCGCTAGGCGCAACGTAAATTCCAACTTCGACCTCGCGACGAGCTTGGCGGGAGCCAAGGACCTCTACGACATAGTCAAATTGCAGGAGGCCAATTGGCGCAAGCAAGTCGATGCACTGACGGCCCAGGCCGAGGAGGTCCGCGTGTTGTCGCTGAAGGTGACGGCAGATGCCGCTGAGCGAATCAATTCGCAGATGGCCCGGGGCGCGGACGGGCAGGTGGACTGAGGGTCATCACCGAACCTCGCAGCTATTATCGCCGTGAAAAGTTCCGGGGGCTGAAGGAAAACGAGATGAATGCCGCGACCATTCTGAAGTCTAAAGGTAGGGGTGTCGTCACCGCTACCGCAAACAAGTCGTTGCTCGATATCGCAAAGCTGCTCGTGCAGCATGGCATCGGCTGCATCGTCATCGTGGGGAACGACGACAAGATCGCGGGCATTGTATCGGAGCGCGACCTCATGCACGCAATCGGACAATCTGGAGCCAAGGTTTTGAAGGAGTCGGTCTCGGACTTCATGACCAAGAAGGTGGTCACGGCGCGGGAGGCCGACACCGTCGACCAACTGATCTCGGAAATGACCACGCATCGGTTCCGCCACATGCCCGTAGTCGAGAGAGGCCGGCTGATCGGCCTCGTCTCCATTGGCGACTTAGTCAAGATTCACGTCGCGGATGCCGAGTTTGAGTCGGGCGCGATGCGGCAGTACATCACATCACAGCCTAGCCTGCTTTTTGACCAAACGTCCCGACTGAGGGTTGCAGGTGGCGCATGAACACGAAAAATCAGCGGCCAAATCTTCGTTCAGAAAAAGACCAGTTAGCCAGTTTCCTGATCTGGATCATCTCGGGTTTGTATCTTCTTGTGATGGTTTGGTTGCTGCTGTCTACGGCGGGCAAATACGGCACATATGAACCTCAGCCGTGGCTCGCGTCAGCTGTCACGGGGTTCACGGTCGCCTATGGCATTCTCATGCTGTGGCTTTGGCCAAATGAAGAGGCTTCAACCACCAAGCAGATGGGGCAGCCCGCCAAACTCTAAGCGTTAGACGATGCCGCGTAGTGTAACGGCAAGTGATGAAGCGGCCTCGGGCGTTTCCTGGGGCCGTTTCCTTTTCTGTGATCCGAATAGGTTCGTTTCCACAGAAAGAGCAGCGGGTAGCTCCGCGGCTTGGCTTGCCGCGCGTCAGGCAGCTCTTGAAAGCATCCCCTGCCATCCATATACCATCCATTCAGATGGAGTTATGGCCAATGGCGGCTGAAATTCACAGGCTCCGCGATCGAGCGAGCGAAACCGAAAAGATCACAATTAACCTGGGTTACGTCGACCTCGGCCACATCGATTTGCTGGTGCAGGAAGGCTTCTATTCCAACCGCACGGACTTCATCCGCACGTCGATCCGCAACCAGCTTGCGGCCCATGGCGAGGAGGTCCGGAAATCGATCGTGCGGCATACGCTGGAGCTTGGTCTCAGGCACTATACGCGCGCGGATCTGGAGGCCATCAAAGCCGCGGGTGAAACGCTTCACATCAAGGTGCTCGGGCTCGCCACCATTGCCCCCGACGTGACCCCTTTGCTTGCTTTGGCGACCATTGAATCGATCACGGTGCTTGGCGCCCTTCACGCCAGCAAGGAGATCAAGAGCGCGCTGGCCGATCGTATTAGGTGACCCCTGCGCAAAATCCTCACAACCCTCAAGGACCGAAGACATGAACATAGATTTTGCGGACGCCATGCGTGCGGCAATGAACCTGACGCGTGCCCAAAAGCTCGTCGAAGCCACACGCGTCATTCAACGCGCCTTGTCGGGCCGGGAGCCGGTCCCATCCGAGTCCCCGAGCGAAGCGGCGGCCACAAGTCTAGCCATCGAAACCCATGTCATCGACCTCACAGCTGAGGTCATAGAGCCCGAGATGATGCCCTCCGCTGAGCTGGAGGCGGACACTCGATCGGAGCAGTCACAGCCGTCAAAGATCACAGCATGGCCGCTGGGCAAGGCTCTCGCGAAGCTCCGCCGTACCACGCTTCCACGCTTCAGTCTCGATGGATTGACAGTCGGTAGGCCGCGTAAGGCTCTCGAGATCCCGGAGGGAGCTCAGTTCCTAAGCAGGTCATTTGCCTGCGCGGCCGGCAGCCGAAGCTACAAGCTCTATATTCCGCGCCGTCCTCAGACCGTCAGACGCGCCTTGCTCGTCATGCTGCATGGCGGAACGCAGGATGCCGACGACTTCGCGGCGGGTACCCGCATGAATACTTTGGCCGAGCAGCATGGATTTATTGTCGCCTATCCGAACCAGTCCAAAACCGCAAACGCATCTTTGTGCTGGAACTGGTTTAGCCCCGAGAACCAGATGCGCGGACGCGGTGAGCCGTCCATCATTGCCGGGATCACCAGCGAAATTATCGCAGATTGCGCTGTCGATCCCGCTCGCGTGTTTGTTGCCGGTCTCTCCGCCGGAGGTGCCATGGCAGCGGTGATGGGCGCGACCTACCCAGATCTCTACGCCGCAGTCGGCGTCCATTCCGGGCTGCCTTACCGGTCGGCGGCCGATCTCCCTTCAGCGTTCGCGGCCATGCGTGGCGATGCGAGACTACGAGGCCGGCGGTCAAGGAAATCGCGCGGGACTGGCGACGACAGCCCACGCATTCGCACCATCGTCTTCCATGGCGACGCGGACCACATCGTCCATCCGTCGAATGCCGCCAACATGGTCGAGGCGAAAAGGGCTAGTGAGAGCGTCGAGCGCGCGGAAGCCCGACACGCCGCGACCCGTGCGCATACCCGCACGGTGACGCGGGACAAGACCGGCGCGGTGGTCGTTGAGAAATGGCTCGTCCACGGAAGCGGCCATGCCTGGTCCGGCGGCAGCCCAGAGGGAACTTACACCGATCCGCACGGTCCTGACGCCTCCCAGGAAATGCTGCGATTCTTCTTTGAAGAGCGGCCTGTGTTGCCGGGGCTCGACGATTAAGCACGACCTGATGGCGGATTGCCGCCTTCGCCAGCTCATGGCCTTTGGGGCCTCTAGGCATTCTCGCCGCCCCGTGTTTGAACAGGCTAAATCTGTTCAGTCGGATTTTCAAAATGACCTACTACCGCGCTGACGAGAGGCTCGCTCGCCTCCCCGCTCAGCAGCCCCTACTGGCGAGTTGGCAGTCTTGTTTGACGAACACAATACGCGGCTGACCGGCACGCTAAGCGGCAACCCGCTCACCGAATCTTCACTCGCCATTCGTCCTAGAAAGGCGCAGGCTCGATCTTATCACCGGCAAGCAGTCACAGGCGCCGGTGGCTGAGAGAGTTGCGTCGCGCTCCCGCCTGAAAAAGAGCGGAGGGAGCCATGGGCTCTTACAGATCAATTTCCTGTCATTGTGATCCAAAAACGCTCGCGGCAATCGACCTTGCATTTGACGGGGCTTGGAACGTCCTCGAGACGCGCGACCTCCTTGCGCGCTTCACTAACGATTCTGAGTTGAAAGCAGAGATCAATGAGCGGCTGGTGATCCTTGCCTCGGACGGCGTGACCAATCCTGACGAGCTGCGGCGCGAGGTTCTGGCGAGCTTTCCACTAGCTTGAACGTTGTGGAAGAGCTCGAGAAGAATTCGAAGCGTTGAGGCGTGCCGCACTAATTCGCGCAAGTTTTCCCTGGAAGAAAAACAATCTGCTTGTACGCGCTCGCCGATTCACCTCGTGCATCGCTAGGAGATGCGCGCGACCCCGCCAATCTCAGACCAATAACGTCTGCTCCTCGCAGACCAGGTGCCAATAAGTTGGTCGCATATTTTATAAGCATGTCGATTGCTCGGCTAACGGAAGTCGGGAAACTAGGCGCTGCGCGTAACCCGCGCGAGCGCCTCGGAGGTGACGATAATTCGGCCATGATCATCAACAGGGCCTTCAGCGTCGTAAGTGTCACTCGCAACCTGTTCAATCAGTTCGCGATACGCCTCGAAAACAGTCGCATCTGTACCGGAAAGATGAACGCGCTCGGCATGATCTCGCATTGCCTCATGGCTCACCCTGCATGCCACTGTGCTACCTTCCTCATCCTCCATCAGGAACCGAACGCCGTCCTTGACGACGATGAAGGCCGGACTGGCGATCAGATCGAGCGCCTTCGGCAGGCGACAGACCGTCACCCGCATGATGGACAAGTGGGTCTTCGCAAGTATTGCGATATTCGGTGATCGAGCCCTTGACGATGTAAATGATCGCCGGCCGATCAGCATGGCTGTGCCAAGGAACTTCGCGCCCTGGTTTAATCTCGAGCCGCCGGAGCCGAAGCAGCCTATCCTTCACGCCAACTTCCGTCTCTTCAGCAAGCGGGATGGATGCGATCACCGCGTCGGTGACGTCCTTAGGCATCGTCGCTCCGGCCTTCTGGCCGGACCCGTCGAGCCTCACCTTGTCTGGAGCGCATTCGTTCGCGTTTGCGATGCGCCCGAGCGCGAGTAGCGTCGCGGCCCCCCAGCCCCAGAGCGGCCAAATCGCGGCATAAAGCAGTCACTTCGCAAAGGATGACGATCGCAGTTCCCTAACGGAAATACTTTCTGGCTATGAATTTCATGTTTGAAACCGACAGCATAGTTTTGGCGCAAATGACTTTCACACTCCCGCTACACGTCTTCCGCGAGATAGCCGCGGTTATCTGGTTCTGAAGTCCTAAACTAACCGAGGTTAAGGTCGAGGGATCGGGAAATAGTCAAAGGCGACGATGATCAGGGAGGCTTCCATGCTTTACCGGGCTAAGCGGGCGTCTCCTTGCGGCCCTGCTGCGACAACTTCATCGCGGTATCGTCAGATGACAGACCGGGAGGTGTGGGATGCAATTGGTTGAAACGTTCGTTTCACTGACCAGGGTTCGCATGCAGCTCGCAAATTATGCTGACCCCGAAAAGGCAACAGAGTGGGTAGAGTTTGAAATGCCTTCCGAGAGGCTGATGAAGTCGGATGGCAACACTCCACTGGGCGATCCAGTGTCAAAGCGACTTGTAACAATTCAGTTATCAGCCTTGCAGTATGTGCGAGATGCGGTGGACGAAGAAATCCAACGCCTCTTGAAACTCGCAAGCGCTACTGCCTAAGCTCCGGCCGAAAGCTTATACATTTTCGTCCTCAGATTGATCCATAAACCTCTTCAGGAGCATCGTCGAGGTCAGTGCCTCGGCACAAGGAAGTCACAGCCAGCCTCAGGCGAAGGACCAGCGAATCAAACCGCTATTGAGTGCGTGGGCGCCCTGCCGGTCAGGCCAGCTCAACGGCTCCGTGATCGTCGCAATGATCGCCATGCGGATGATGCAGGTGGCCGCTGACGAGGTAATCGACATGGTCGCCGTGGGGTATGGCTTCGTGCCCGCAGTTTGGGCCGTGCTTATGCGAGCAACGGAATTCAGGGGTGCAGCGCACGGGATTTTTGGCGCTCACGGCGACCACATGTTCGTCGACGTGATCCCCATGCATATGGTGGAGATGACCCTCGTGAATGTAGTCCACATGACCATCATGGCGGATCGCGGTATGCCCGCAGTTGGGACCGTGCTTATAGGGATGGTTGGCAAGCCGCTCAATGATGGCGGACTCGCCTTGAGCCGACCACTTGCCTCCATCTTCATTGCGGCTTTGATGATCGGGCTGATTCTCATCCTGCCTCAACGGGCAGGCGTGCATCCCGTCGAGAGTAGGGTGTAAAAAACTTTGCTCTCATCTCCGCCCACGTTTGAGTGAAGGGTAAGCCGAGGGAGTAGAAAGATGCCCCAGGTGCCTTGAATTAGATGATCTGGACATCTGCCGCCCCAGCCATCGCCACCGCGTTCCTCAGCTCACTTGTCGAAGCTGTCGAGGCCCTGACCATCGTGCTCGCGGTCGCCTCCATTCGCGGTTGGCGCCCGGCAGTGATGGGCGCCTTTGCCGGCCTCTTGGTCCTTGTAATCTTGGTGCTTGCGCTGGGTCCGCTCCTGAATCGAATTCCGTTGCACCTGCTGCAACTCGTCATCGGCGTACTGTTGCTACTGTTCGGCATGCGCTGGTTGCGTAAGGCGATCCTGCGATCCGCGGGAGTCATTCCGCTACACGACGAGGCGACAGCCTTCGCAACCGAGACGGAAGAGTTGCGCGATCAGGCGCGTCGCAACGAAGCGAGGCTGAATTGGCTGGCCGGGCTTGCGAGCTTCAAGGCCGTGGTGCTCGAGGGGCTGGAGGTCGTGTTCATCGTCATCGCCGTCGGCGCTGGACGAGGTCTCCTTGGTGCTGCAAGCCTCGGCGCGCTGACAGCCTGCTTGGTCGTGGTCGTGATTGGCTTTCTTGTGCATCGACCGCTTGCCCAGGTGCCCGAGAACACGCTCAAGTTTGCCGTCGGAGTCATGCTTTCCGCCTTCGGGGTATTTTGGACTGGAGAGGGGCTCGGCGTCCCATGGCCCGGCGAGGACTTTGCTATTCCAGCATTTGCTGTCCTATTCCTCATGGTCGCGCTCGCCGCTGTCGCCCTCACCCGTCGCGTTAAGCCACAGGTTTTGTCATGACCATGCTGAGCACTGTCTTCCGGAAGTTGGTTGGATTATTCGTCGATGACGGTTCGCTGGCCTTGGCAATCATCGTGATCGTCCTGCTCTCTTGGATCTTGACGACCCTGATGCCGGGTAAGCCGCTTGTCCCCGGCGCGCTGCTTCTGGTCGGTTGCCTTGGCATACTTTTCGCCAATGTGATGAAAGCGGCACAGCGATAAGTCACGTTGAGCGTTGCTAGATCACGTCTGCATTGGGTCATTTTGCGACGTTGCGCCGGCCACGCGCTGATGTCCGAAAAGATGTCGGAAGCGGACGTTACACCGCGCCGCTTCAATGTCGCTGAGTGCCAACGGCAGTATCCGCGGGACGATTTACGAGCTATAAGACACTCGATTTCAGGCGGGCGCCGTTATGCAGGGCTCGTTGTTGCTGCAGCTGCTGATCTTGCTGTTGGTGGCCAACGGGACAGCTGTTCTCGCCAAGAAGCTCTTCGGTGATGCGTTTGCCCGCTCGCTCGACGGCGGCGCTCTCTTTGCCGATGGCCAACCCGTGTTCGGGCCCTCGAAAACCATTCGAGGCATCGTGGCCTCGGTGTTTGCCACATCCATTTGCGCGGCGTTGATCGGTCTTGGATGGCAGGTCGGCGCTCTGATCGGGATGTTCGCTATGGCGGGCGATCTTTTTTCCAGCTTCGTGAAACGAAGGCTGCACATGGCCTCGAGCAGCATGGCCATAGGCCTCGATCACATCCCGGAGTCGCTCTTTCCCCTTCTGGCCAGCCGGTTGCTGCTCCCGGTCAGCATTCTCGAAATTGTTTCCGGGGTGACGATCTTCGTTGTGGGCGGGCTGGTCTTGTCGCCAATTCTTTTCAAGTTGAACCTTCGCGACGAGCCCCACTGACCGGACACTCACAGTCCATCGATGCCGCCAACGCAGGGCTCGTGCCACCTCTCAACCTTAGGAACGCGATCACGAGATGGGACGCTGGAGATAAAAAATCTCGGCAGGCCAGCATCGCATGGCTGCGTGCGGATTGCGCCCGAGAACGCCACCACCTTGTTTGCGCTAGTCAAGGAGTTCGGTCTCGAGAACACCGAGATCGTGCTGAGCGGAGAGATCCCGGCCCGTGAGCCGGAAGTGGCGAGCTCGCGAGCGCGCAAACACGAGAACAAGTCGCATAAGAAGAGCGTAGCCGGAATGAAGAGAGGGTCGCAGAGCCGCAAGGCGGCGGTGGCGAGCTCCGCGCCGCCGAAGACGCAAGTCAAGCGAGCGAAGGGAAACGCCACGGTTGCGGTGACGGGGACCACGACAGCCGGCAGCGCGAAGGCGGCGAGCTCGGGAACGCAGAAGGTCAAGCCAGGCAGGACATTTGCGTATCAGGGCTTCGACCCACGCGAGTTTGAGGCGCCGCGCCATTTCAGCCGCCGAGAGTGGTACCGGCTCTACTTTAGCGGGCCAACGCAGGTATCGCCGCCCAAAGGCCAATACCCGCCCTATCCCAGCCGGCGGCGTTACATCCTGAACTCATAAACACGCTCGCGAACGGGCTTGCCAGAGTCCGCTTTGGAGCCGTGAGCGGCCTTCCTTCGCGGCGGGCGTCGAACTGAAAGTGCGATGGAGAAGGCGCGCATCTTGTGCTCGCCACGCGTTGGCTCACCTCACGAACCGACAACGTCCGCTCGTTCGTAATAATAAATTGCGATGCCTTTTGCGAGCTCTGTAGAAAACCTCGGCGAGTTGATGCTGATTCATTCAGCACGCCCGGGCGCATCCTGGCTGGCCCTTGGGGCAATCCTCACTAAGTCGTTGGAGGACAACTCTCATGCCCGTTGATATGGCATGATCCCTCCGAAGTCCGACCCCTGCTGAAACACGGGCAAATCGGGCCCGCGGGCCCGAAATTTGCTTCTGTGGATAATGTGGACTGCATCAGCAAGAGGTGCCAGGATCATTATGAAAAACGACTGACAGCGGGGAGGGTTTGAGGGATGACCCAAGAGCTTGTCATCGACGTGCATGGCCAGGAAATTTCGGTTCACGTCCGCGGAACGACTCTCAAGACGACCTATCGCAAAGGTGAGGCTCCGTGGTTGATTTGCACCGAGCTAAAAGCTGATGACCCAGAGGCGGCTTACACTCGTGAGCAATCACTCTCTTGGACTGCTGCCAACCAAAAGGCTCGCGAGCTAGGTTGGATAGCCGACGCCGCCCGCTAACCAAACTCACCGAGTCGCCTGAAAGAAGCTCCGGCCAGATCCCACAGCCGGGCCGCGCCCCGAACTCCGCTGGCGGATCCCCATTTGGGAGGCTTTACCGCGGCCGAGCCCCGATCGGCAAAAATGTGCGGTCCTATAAGCAGGGGCAGTTCTTCGTAGAGATGAGAGAGTTGCGACAGACCGCCACCGAGCACGATCACGTCGGGATCAAGGATATTGACAACGTGCGCCAGCCCACGCGCCAGCCGATGGACGTGCCGAGTGAGTGTCGCTCTCGCTGGTTTATTCCCTTGCTTGGCACGAGCGGAAATTTCCAGGGGCGTAAGAGTCTCGCCTGTTGCTCTAGCGTGGTCGGCAGCCATGCCTGGCCCTGAAAGCCAGGTCTCGAGACAGCCTTTTCGTCCGCACCAGCAGTGTGGGCCGGGATATTCCTCCGGGGTAGCCCAGGGAAGAGGGTTGTGCCCCCATTCTCCCGCTATGTTACGTGGTCCATTAAGCAGCCTTCCGTCGATCACGATACCACCACCGCATCCTGTTCCGAGGATCGCTCCGAACACGATGTGCGCCTTCTCTGCCGCACCATCCGTCGCTTCTGATAGGGCGAAGCAATTTGCATCATTGGCGAGTCGTACCGGCATCCCAAGGGCTACTTCAAGATCAAAGTCTAAAGGATGGCCATTCAACCATCTCGAATTGGCGTTTTGTATGAGGCGAGTTAGGGGTGAGATTGACCCAGGCACACCGATCCCGATCTTGGTTTCAGACGTGATGCCTTGCATCAACTTAGCTGTGAGCTTGTGAATTGCAGCGATTGTGGCCGCGTAATCATCAGATGGCGTCGATATGCGATAGCGCGCCAATTCGGTGGCGCTGGAATCCATAAGGATGCCCTCGATCTTGAAACCTCCAAGATCGATGCCGATTTGGAATCCGCTTTGACTCGGTGAGCTCATTTACGAGCCGTTGGACTGATGACTTAAGGGTGCTGAGCATAACCGGCGAGCGTGCATCCAATCGGGCCGATGCGAGAGCCCGGTAGCTTAGCCTATGGTCGGAGTTTACATCCAATTGAGCCGGCGCTTGAGTTCGGCGGCCGTGCTGTTACGGTGCCGCCGCAAGAATTCAACATGGGGATTGCATGATGGCGAGGATGACAAAGCGTGTTGTGCGCGCATGGACTACACAAGACGAGAGGGACTTGAAGAAGTACGCCAAGAGCAAAACTCCCGTTAAGGCGATCTCGAAGGCTACGAAGCGGACCCCAGGCGCTCTCAGACAGAAAGCACGACACCTGGGAATCACAATTGGGCATCAGCCAAGGCAGAGAGCTCGGAAATCTCGCTAAGTGCGGCGCTGCCTAAGAACCAGCGACTTGTCGCTACTCTTTGGACCAAACAGGCAATACGCGACGAAATCGCGCTTCGCCTACATTGCCTCCATCGCCGTCTTGAGTCCCTTTCGCAGATTGTCGGGATTCATGACTGGTACAAGTTCGAGTTGGGCACCGAGCCCGATGAACAAAGGCTCGGCAATCACTGGATCTCGGACGAGTCTCCTGGCGCACATAGCGTACGCACATAGCGTATAAGGGGCGTGAACGATACCAGGCTGGAGTTGGGGCTGCTCGACGCCTCAATCTAAGGCGCTTGCAGACTATTAGAGAGGAGGGTGGTTTTGCAGCCTTCGTGATGACCGGGTGATGACCGAAGCCAAACGGCTGGGCCGGCGCTAAAAACGTCATCTACTAGTAAATTGAAAAGTCTTAGCAAATTGGAGCGGGCGAAGGGATTCGAACCCTCGACCCCAACCTTGGCAAGGTTGTGCTCTACCCCTGAGCTACACCCGCGTTCCAATGAAGCCGCCTGCGCCCTAACGATCTAGTGGATCGCCGGCTGAATGTCTACCTCCCCGCCAAGTGAACGCCTGACGCGGCATTTGGACCGCGTTATCAATGGAATCATGCGCACTGACCGAGAGACCCTATCCGCCCGACTGAAGGAACTCGGCATCGACACCGTCACAGTCGAGCACGCGCCGATGTTCACCGTGGAGCAGTCGACCGCCCTGCGCGAGACGCTGCCGGGCGCACATACCAAAAGCCTGTTCGTGGTCGACAAGGACGGACGCATGGTGCTCGTCGTCGCCAAGGACGATACGCGGGTTGATTTGAAGGCTTTGGCCAAAACCCTACGCCTCGGCAGACTGAGCTTCGGAGCTCCTGAGGTGCTCGAAGCCGTGCTGGGAGTGCCGGGAGGATCGGTGACGCCGTTCGCGCTCATCAATCACACGGCGGCCGACGTCATCATCGTGGTCGACCAGGCATTGATGGAGTTTGCCGAGGTCAATTGTCATCCGCTCGAGAACACCGCGACGACCAGGCTCGAGACCTCCGAGCTCCTGCGCTTTATCCAAGCTTGCGGCCATGAGCCGGTCGTGCTCGCACTTTGAGCGTGCTGGGACGCGTTCTTGGAACGAGTTGCCAAATGCGCACCGGAAGCCCATCTTTGAACGGCAAATCCCCCCAGACTTTGGGCGCCCAGCGATGCTAGTCTGCACGCTAAAGTGGCGCCTGACAGGCAAAGAGCATGAGCGTAGACACCCCCATTCTGAATAGCGGCGGCGTGGCCACCTCGGACGCCGACCTCATCAAGAACACGACCACCAAGGACTTCATGCGCGACGTCGTGGAGGCGTCGAACGAGGTGCCGGTGCTGGTCGATTTTTGGGCGCCGTGGTGCGGTCCCTGCCGGCAACTCACACCGATTCTTGAGAAGGCCGTGCGGGCGGCAAAGGGCGCGGTCAGGCTGGTCAAGCTCAATATCGACGACCACCCACAGATTCCGGGCCAGATGGGCGTCCAGTCGATTCCGGCCGTATTCGCCTTTCAGGATGGGCGCCCCGTAGACGGCTTCATGGGAGCGCTGCCCGAATCGCGCGTCAATGCGTTCATCGCGCGGCTCATCGGCGAGACGGCAGGCGATGTCGCCGCCGACATCGAAGAAGCAGAGGCAGCACTCGCCGCCGGCGACCTCAACACAGCGGCGCAGCTCTTCGGAGAGGTGCTGCAACAAGACCGCGAGAACGTGCAGAGTCTTGCCGGGCTGGCCAAGTGCTACATCAAGACGGGAGACTTGCCTCGTGCTGAGCAGACGCTTGCGCTCGTGCCGCCGGCACAGGCGGACGCAGCGCCAGTTGCGAGCGCGCGCGCCGCTCTCGAGCTCGCACGCAAGGCGGGCGAGACCGGCGACGTCGAGGGCCTGAGGGCCAGGCTGGCCGCGGAACCGAAAGACCCGCAAATCCGTTTCGATCTCGCGCTCGCGCTGAACGCCAAGGGCGACCGCAACGGAGCGCTCGATGAGCTCTTGATCCTCGTCGCCAGGAACAGGAACTGGAACGACGACGCGGCGCGGAAGCAGATCTTGCAGCTCTTCGAGGCTTGGGGACCGACCGACCCAGCTACAATCTCAGGGCGCCAGCGGCTTTCGTCTTTGCTGTTCGCCTGAGACGTCAAGGAGCACCTCTTGGGGGTTACCGACCGCTATCGCAGCCCGGCCGATTTGCCGAGGGCACTTCCTATATTTCCGCTGCGGGGCGCGATCCTCCTGCCGCGCGCATCTTTGACGCTCAACGTGTTCGAGCCCCGTTACCTTGCCTTGGTTGACGCCGCCCTCGCCGGAAGCCGGCTGATCGGTATCGCGCAGCCCTCGCCTGATGCGGGGCTAGCGGAGTCGCCGCTCGGCAAGGATTTCCCGTTGCGGCGCGTCGGCTGCGCCGGGCGGATCGCCAGTTTCCAGGAAAGCGAGGAGGGCAGGATGGCGATTACGCTTGCGGGCGTGGCGCGTTTTGCGCTCGGCAACGACGTAGAGACCGCGGAGCCGTTCCGCATCTGCGCCGTCGATTTTGCTGCTTATGGAGTCGATTTCATGTCGGGCCATGGCGAGGATGATGTCGACCGCCCTCGCCTCATCGCCACGCTCAGGAGCTATCTCCAGGCCAACGGTCTCAATGCCGATTGGGAGCGCATCAACAGCGCGTGTACCGAGCGGCTGGTGAATGCCTTGGCGATTCTGAGCCCTTACGGGCCCGAGGAGAAGCAGTGCCTGCTCGAGGCCGAGGACTTACGCGCACGCGCCGACGCACTGGTGGCGCTGGCCGAGATGGAGCTTGCGGCGCGGGATGATGGCTCAGGGACGTCGCTGCAATGACGAACCCACCCCAGGGGCGCGAGCGGCGCCTCGATCCGAAACTGCTCGAGATCCTCGTCTGTCCCTTGACTAAGACCTCGCTCGACTACGACGCCAAGCGTCAGGAGCTGATCAGCCGCGCCGCAGGCCTCGCCTACCCGATCCGAGACGGCATCCCCATCATGTTGCCGGAGGAAGCGCGCAAGCTCGACCAGAGCTAGCATGCGCATCAGCTCGCATGTGCCTGAGCGAGAGCGGTGGCGAGCAGCACGACCGCGATCTGAAACACGAGCGCAGATCCTTGCAGCACCAAGAACCGGCGTGCGCCGAGCGCGCGTTGCGCGATGGGCCGACCGGTCTTGCTCTCGTCGAGCAGACTAAGCTCGACGAGCGCCGCATCGATCTTGCGGGGATCGGACGTGCCGGATTCATTGCCGTCGGCCAACCGCCGGAACAGCTTCGCATCGAACCCGGTCCGCATCGCAAGATATGTCTCGGCGAGGCCCGCAAGCGTCACCAGCAGCATGCCGGCGACGAGCAGCGCACCGAGTTCCACGCCGAGACCGACGATCAGTCCGATTACGGCGGCGATGGTGAGCGGGCGCGAGAGTCGATCGATGACCGCACCCTGGTCGAGCAGATCGGCCGCGGTACCTACGATGTCGCGAGGCGACGCCTTCTCCAGCAGCGCTTGCTCCATGAGCTACACCTTCTCGCCCTTGAGAAGCCGAGGCACGTTTCCGGTGGCGCCGGCGGCCTCGCGCACAAGGAAACGCTTGAGCTGCGGGGCGCGGTCGACCAGACCGAGGCCGAGATCGCGCAAGACTCTGAGTGGCGCGCTGTCGTTGGAGAAGAGACGGTTCAGCCCATCCATCACCGCCGCGGAGAAGGCACTATCGAAGCGCCGCCAGCGTTGATAGCGCTCGAGCACGGTGGCCGATCCAACATCGAGACCAAGCCGCGTCGCTTCGACGATGGTCTCGGTGAGCGCCGCCACGTCGCGCATGCCGATATTGAGCCCCTGCCCTGCCAGCGGATGCACGACGTGAGCGGCATCGCCGATGAGCGCGAGCCGTTCGGCGACGAATGATCGCGCAATCTGGCATTCGAGGACAAAGGATTGGCGCGGACCGGCAAGCGTAATCTCGCCGAGCTTGGCGCCGAAGCGTGTGGCGAGCTCTCGCGTGAAGCCTTTCTCGTCGAGCGCCATGATCGCGGCTCCCCTCTCCTTCTCTTCGGTCCACACGATGGAAGAGCGATTACCGGCGAGCGGCAACATGGCGAAAGGTCCCGTCGGCAAGAAATGCTGCACGGCGCGCCCGTTATGGGGCCGCGTATGGGCAACGGTGGTGACGATCCCGACCTGCGGATAGGACCAGTTCACGCATTTGATGCCGGCCAAGTCTCTGAGCCGTGAGCGCTTGCCGTCCGACGCGACGAGAAGACGCGCCCTGATCCCGGCGCCCGATCCGAGCTTCGCCGTCACGTTGAACTCGTCGCCGGCATAGTGGGTAAGCGTCTCGGGTGCAACGATTTCGATCGTCGTCTCATTCTTCACCGCAACTTCGAGTGCTCGCTTGAGCGCGCCATACTCGACGAGATAGGCGCCCAGCTCGCCCGAAACGAGCTCATCGTCGAAGTCCAAGAAGTGCGGACGAGGCTCGGCATGAAGCGGGCTGTCGGTGATCTCGATCGAAGTTATCGGCTGCGCGTTCGTCTCGAGCGCGGACCAGACGCCGAGCGCGGCGAGCACGTTCCTGGTCGCGGCCGACAGAGCGAGTGCGCGTGCATCCTCGGAAACCCCGCTGCTGCCCGCTGCTGCCTCGACGCGCGGCAACTCGGCATCGACCAAGGCGACGCGGAACCCCTTGGGGGCGAGCTTGGCGAGCGCGAGCGCAAGCGCCCTGCCCGTGAGACCACCCCCGGCGATCGCGACGTCGTAAGGCAAACCACCCTTTGCGTAAGGCCCTTGAGCCATCCCAAAGCAATGCACGTTCCACCTGAGTTGCGAAACTGCTAAAGGGCGAAAAGAACTCTCCGCATAAGGTCTCGCCCATGAGCCGCGCGCTCGAAGAGCTGCTTTCGATCCTCGATCTCGAGACACTCGAAGTTAATTTGTTCCGGGGACTGAGCCCGCAGAGCGGCTGGCAGCGCGTGTTCGGTGGGCAAGTGATCGGCCAAGCTCTGGTTGCGGCGAACCGTACGGTCGAAGGACGCCTCGCCCACTCGCTCCATGCTTATTTCCTGCAGGCTGGCGATCCTTCCGTTCCCATCATCTATGAGGTCGACCGCATCCGGGATGGTGGCAGCTTCTCGACGCGACGGGTGGTCGCCGTCCAGCACTGTCATGCGATCTTCTCGATGGCCGCCTCGTTCCACAAGGAGGAGGAAGGTCTTCAACATCAGATCAAAATGCCTGATGTTCCACCGCCTGAGGCGCTGCCGAGCGAGGCCGAGCTGAAGGCCCACCTCATGGGCCGGCTGCCGCCGCAGGTAAGAGTCTATTGGGAGCGCGAGCGGCCAATCGAGCTTCGCCCCGTAGACCTCGGCCGCTATCTCTCTCCGGAGAACCGCGCCCCCTCCCAACAGGTGTGGATCAAGGCCACGGGCAGCCTTGGCGATGACCCCGCGCTCCACCAATGCGTGCTCGCTTATGCCTCGGACTTCACCCTGCTCGACACGGCCCTGATCGCTCATGGCCGCTTCGTGTTCGACCCGAGGCTGATGCTCGCCAGCCTGGACCACGCGCTCTGGTTCCATAGGAAATTTAGGGCCGACGAGTGGCTGCTCTACGTCCAGGACAGCCCGATCACGGGCGGCGGACGCGGCTTCTGCCGAGGCGCTTTGTTCACGCGAGACGGCGCGTTGGTTGCTTCCACGGCCCAAGAGGGCCTGGTCAGGGAGCGTAACGGCAGAAGTTATGCCTAATTCATAGGCAAACGGCGATTTATGCCGGATTATTAGGCGCAAACTGACTCAGCGACCTGCCCCCCTCCCCCACCATCCGCAAAAGAATCCCTAAAAGCCAAGGACTTCGAGGCCCAAAGCGGACTTGGCACGGGGTTTGACTCTGCTTGACGGTTCACGCGGCTGGAACGCTCTGGGCCAAGAACCCGGCAGCCGCAAAACATGGAGGGGTGACACAGATGAAGCTGGTGATGGCAATCATCAAGCCATTCAAGCTCGATGAGGTGCGACAAGCCCTCACCGAGCTCGGCCTGCAAGGCATGACCGTAACCGAGGTCAAAGGTTACGGCCGGCAAAAGGGCCACACCGAGATCTATCGCGGCGCCGAGTACGCCGTGAACTTCCTGCCGAAGATCAAGATCGAGGTCGTGGTGCCTGCGAAGATGGTCGACAAAGCGGTGGACGCGATCGTCGCCGCGGCGAAGACCGGACAGATCGGCGACGGCAAGATCTTCGTCGTTCCCGTCGAGCAGACGGTGCGCATTCGCACCGGCGAAACGAACGAATCAGCGCTCTAGAGGGAGATGAAGACGATGGTACGACTTGCCAAATATCTTTTCGCCGTGATTGCAGCACTCGTTGTGCTCATGATCGCCAAATACGACCCGGCGCTGGCCCAGGAGGCGGCACCTGCCGCGCCAACCCCGCCGCCTTCGCCGATCAATACCGGCGACACGGCATGGATGCTGACCTCGACCGCGCTCGTTCTGATGATGACCATCCCGGGCCTTGCCCTCTTCTATGGCGGCATGGTGCGCAAGAAGAACGTGCTCGCCACCGTCGGGCAAGCCTTTGGCGCGACCTGCATCATCACCGTGCTGTGGATGATCATCGGATATTCGATCGCCTTCACCACCAACGACAGCGAGTCGCTCAACAAATGGATCGGCAGCTTCCACTATTTCATGCTGAAGCCGATGACGATTGACGCAGTGAGCTCACTCGCAGGCTCAATCCCTGAGTCGGTCTACATGTGTTTCCAGATGACGTTCGCCATCATCACCCCGGCCCTGATCGCCGGCTCGCTGGCGGACCGCATGAAGTTCTCATCCTTCATGGTCTTCATGGGAGCCTGGCTCGTGCTCGTCTACAGCCCGATCGCACATTGGGTATGGGGCGGCGGCTGGCTCGGTCAGCTCGGCGCACTCGACTACGCAGGTGGCACCGTCGTGCATTTGAACGCCGGAACCGCGGGCCTCGTCTGCGCTCTTGTGCTTGGTCCACGCTACGGGCTCGGCAAGGAGAACATGGCGCCCTACAACCTGGTATACAGCGTGATCGGAGCCTCGTTGCTGTGGGTCGGCTGGTTTGGGTTCAACGCAGGCTCAGCCGTGACCGCCAACGTCAACGCCGGCATGGCCATGGCCGCAACCCAGATCGCCACGGCCGCAGCCGGGCTCTCCTGGATGGTCTGCGAATGGATGATCGCCAAGAAACCCAGCATTCTCGGCCTCGTCTCGGGTGCCGTGGCTGGCCTCGTGGCCATCACGCCAGCCTCGGGCTTCGTCAATCCGATGGGGGCCCTGATCATCGGCATCGCCGCCGGTGCCGTCTGCTATTTCGCGGCGGTGCACGTCAAGAAGGCGCTTGGCTATGACGACGCGCTCGATGCGTTCGGCGTGCACGCTGTCGGCGGCGCGCTTGGCGCCATGATGACGGGCATGTTTGCATCCAATGCGATCAACTCGGCCGGCAAAGGCTGGCTGATCGACGGCAACGGCCACCAGATGCTGATCCAGTTCTACGATGTGGCCGGCACCTTCGTGTACTGCGCGATCATGACCTACATCATCCTCAAGGTGATCGACATCATGATGGGCTTGAGGGTCCCGCAGGCGGTCGAAGTCGAAGGACTCGACATCAACCTGCACGGCGAGGTGGTGCAATAGGATTATCCCGCGCGTACTAAAAGAGGGACAAAAACGTAGCTAAAACAGAGCTTTAGTCGCCTCCTCCCTTGACTGTTGCTCTAGCCTCGAGCCCCGGCCTTTCGCCGGGGCTCATTTACTTTGGGGTCCGCTCGAAGCGGTGATTGAAGACGGCACCGCCTTCCCGTAACACCGCCGCCATGGCCAATGACGCAGCGCTCACCCAACTCGATGCCCTGATCGCCTCGCCGTTTGCCCGGCTTGCCAAGCTGCTGGACGGAATCGCGCCCGGAGCCACGCCGATCGATCTCTCGCTTGGCGAACCCAAAGCATTGATCCCGCCGTTCCTCGGCCCGGTGCTCAACGAGCATCTCGCCGAGTTCGGACGGTATCCCCCGATCAGAGGCATCCCGGCGCTCAGGCAGGCGATCGCCGATTGGATGGGCCGGCGCTATCCTGCACTCCAAGGCCGGATCGATCCCGAGCGCCATGTGCTCCCGCTCAACGGCTCACGCGAAGGCTTGTTCTCGGCGATCTTCCCGGCACTCGCGCGCAAGCCTGCGGTCAAGCGGCCTGCGGTCCTGATCCCCAATCCCTTCTATCAAGCTTATGCGGCGGCGGCGGCCTCCGGCGCTGCGCCTCACTTCCTGGCGAGCGGTGCAGAGGCGGGCTTCCTGCCCGAGCTCGATGCGATCGGCGAAAGGCTGCTTCAGCGCACGATCGCCTTCTATCTCTGCTCGCCCTCGAACCCGCAAGGAGCGGTCGCAGCGCGCGCTTATCTCGCGAAGGCGATCGCGCTCGCGCGCACCCACGACTTTGTCCTCTTCGCCGACGAATGCTACTCGGAGATCTATGGCGATGAGGTGCCGCCGGGCGCGCTGGAGACGGCCCATGCGGAGACCGGCAGTCTCGCCAATGTCGTCGCCTTCCAATCGCTGTCGAAGCGTTCGGGCCTTCCTGGCCTCCGGTCCGGCTTTGTCGCCGGCGATCCCGACTTCATTGCCGCCTTCGGCCGCTTCCGCAACGTGGCGTGTCCGCAAGTTCCGCTTCCCGTGCAGCATGTCTCGATCGCGGCGTGGAGCGACGAGGTGCACGTGGAGCAGGGCAGGGCGCTCTACCGCGCGAATTTCGATTTGGCCGATGTCATTCTGGCGACGCGCTACGGCTATCGGCGCCCGGGCGGAGCCTTCTTTCTTTGGCTGAATTTGGCCGATTTCGGCGGCGGCGAGAGGGGCGCGACAACCCTTTGGAAAGACTGTGGTGTCAAAGTGCTGCCAGGAGCTTATCTCGGGCGGGCGGAGCCCAACGGGGACAATCCCGGCAGGGATTATGTGAGGGTCGCGCTCGTGCATGACGCTAACACCACGCGCGAGGCGCTGAGGCGTATCGTCGCCACATTGGGCTAGAGGGATGGCGATCAGAGGGAGAGCGAAGGGGCGGCGAAAGTTGCTGCCGGGAGCGGTCGGGTCGGGCTTGCGCCGGCTCGGGCTTGGCACCTATGGGCTCGGCATCGTGACGATCGCTTGCGCCGCCTGGGCGAGCCTCGCCACCTGGTCGGTGCACGATCCCTCCTTCAACAATGCGACGCGTGCCGCCCCGCGCAATCTGCTCGGAGGCTGGGGGGCCGTGGTCGCCGACCTCGCCATCCAATCGCTCGGGCTTGCCTCGATCTTCCTCTTCCTGCCGCTAGCTGCGTGGGGCTGGCATCTCGTGTTCCATACGGTTCCTAAGCATAAGCGGATGCGGCTGCTCGCCTGGCCTGCCGCCGTCATCCTGCTTGCCGCCACGCTTTCGGCCTTGCCGCAGCCGAAGAGCTGGCCGCTGCCGAACGGTCTTGGCGGCATCTTCGGCGATTTCTTCATGGCCGCCGCCCATGTCATCGGGCCTTTCCTCCCCGTGGCTGCGGTCTCGTTCGTCGCCGGTCTCGCGTTCTTCGTGTTCGGCACCATGCTGTTGTTGTTTGCCTGCGGCACCAGCACCTCGCGGCTGATCGAGCTGTGGGCGCCGCGGAGCAGTGCTGCCAGCGAATGGGCAAACGCCTGGGTCGGAGCCGCCATGCATTTCGTCATGCATGCGGGCGCGAAGCTCAAGCGCCTCTTCTCGCGCCGTCATCGCGACGAAGAGGATTACGAGGACGAGGAGATCGAGAGCGAAGACTTCCTCGAGGAAGAGCCGCAAATCGACCCAGATGGCCGCATCGAACCCTCCTTCGGTCCGGCGCCTCTCTTTGCGCAGGACGATGAGGAGGATGAGGGTGACGTCGACGATGACGTCACCGCGCCCAACTACCGCATCACGCGGAGCGCAGCCAAGGACAAGAAGAAGCACACGGCGCTTCGCACACCACGCATGGACACGCCCTACGAGCCCCCGTCGATCAGGCTGCTCCAGCAGCCTGCACGCTCAAACCGCGGCCGCGGCGTCTCCGACGAGGTTCTGCAAGAAAATGCGCGCGAGCTTGAAGGCGTGCTCCAGGATTTCGGCGTGAAGGGCGAAATCACCAATGTCCGCCCCGGCCCCGTCGTCACGCTTTATGAGCTCGAGCCGGCTCCGGGCACCAAGTCCTCGCGCGTGATCGGGCTTGCCGACGACATCGCGCGCTCGATGAGCGCAATCGCCGCGCGCGTCGCCGTAGTGCCGGGGCGCAACGCCATCGGCATCGAGCTTCCCAATGAGCGCCGCGAGGTTGTGCTGCTGCGCGAGTTGATCGAGACGCCGGACTTCCAGGACGCCGACGCACGGCTCGCACTCGGGCTCGGCAAGAATATCGGCGGCGAGCCGATCGTCGTCGATCTGTCGCGCATGCCGCATCTCCTCATCGCCGGTACCACCGGCTCGGGCAAGTCCGTCGGCATCAACACCATGATCTTGTCGCTGCTGTACCGGCTCTCGCCCGATCAGTGCAAATTCATCATGATCGATCCGAAGATGCTCGAGCTGTCGGTCTATGACGGCATCCCGCATCTGCTCGCTCCCGTGGTCACCGACCCGAAGAAAGCCGTCGTCGCCCTCAAATGGACGGTGCGCGAGATGGAGGAACGCTACAAGCGTATGTCGAAGCTCGGCGTCCGCGACATCAAGGGCTACAACGCCCGCGTCCTGCAAGCCGAAGCCAAGGGCGAGGTGCTGACGCGCACGGTGCAGACCGGCTTCGACCGCAACACCGGCCGCGCCGTCTACGAGCAGGAGGAGATGGATTACGACGTGATGCCTTATATCGTCGTGATCGTGGACGAGATGGCCGACCTGATGATGGTCGCGGGCAAAGACATCGAGGCGGCAGTGCAGCGCCTCGCGCAGATGGCGCGCGCGGCCGGCATTCACCTCATCACTGCGACACAACGCCCCTCCGTCGACGTCATCACCGGCACGATCAAGGCGAACTTCCCGACGCGCGTTAGCTTCCAGGTCACCTCGAAGATCGACAGCCGCACCATTCTCGGGGAGCAGGGAGCCGAGCAGTTGCTCGGCCAGGGCGACATGCTCTACATGGCGGGCGGGGGGCGCATCATGCGGGTGCACGGTCCGTTCGTCGCCGACGATGAGGTCGAGAAGGTGGTGCGCCATCTGAAGAAACAAGGCGTCCCGGCCTATCTTGAGGCCGTTACCGAGGAGGAGGACGACGGCGAGGACGGCGAAGAAGGCGGCGAGGAAATGAGCGAATCCGGCAACGAACTCTACGACCAAGCCGTCGCCATCGTGCTTCGCGACCGCAAGGCTTCCACAAGCTATGTACAGCGGCGGCTCGGCATCGGCTATAACCGCGCTGCATCGCTGGTGGAGCGCATGGAGAATGAAGGCCTTATCGGGCCGGCCAATCATGCCGGAAAACGCGAGATTTTGGTGGGCGGCGACGAGGCAGCCACGCCCTATTGATGAGCCGAAATGCCGCTGCCGCCAAGAAGTTGACCAGATTTGGCTGAATCATCTATCGAATTGCATTCGCGAGATCCGCGCCGGCCGACGGGGAGGGGGTTGATGACGAGACGCAAAGCCGCCGGGCTCCTCTTTGGGGTGCCCCTTGCGCTCGGCTTCTTGACTGGGCTTGCTCTCGCCCAGGACTCTTCGACCACCGTAGCCAAGAGCTCGCCGAGCGCGGTCACGACGGGGTCGGTAGGTACGGATACCAAGACGAAGGGTCTGACCGAGCCGCAAGAGCAGCTTCGTCCTTCGATCAGCGGCGACGATCAGCCGACCGGCGCTGCGCCTCCGGCTGACGAGATCACGCCGTCGGCCATGGACGAAGGGGCTGGCTGGCAGGCGGCAGTCGAGGCGGCACCGGGGCCCACGCCCTTGATCGGCGCGCAGGAGGCCAAGGCCGTCGAGCGCATCGATGCCTATTTCAATGGTATCACCAACTTGCAGGGAAGCTTTGACCAGGTCGATTCGACCAACAAGCACACCACCGGCCGCTTCTATGTGCAGAGGCCGGGAAAGATCAGGTTCGACTACGCGCCCCCAAGCTCGCTCCGCATCGTTGCCGACGGCGCCTTCCTTGCGATCGAGGACTCGGACCTGAAGACGGTGGAGAAATATCCCATCCAGTCGACTCCCTTCCGGCTTCTGCTCTCGGACGCCGTCGATCTCGGTCGCGATGCCCGCATCGTCGGCGTTGAAAGCGAGGAGGGGACGCTCGCGATATCGCTCGAGGACAATAGCGGCGAGGCCTCTGGCAGCATCAAGCTTGTTTTCGACAATGGACCCGAGCTCCAATTGAAGCAGTGGCAGATCACCGATGCCCAGGGACTGACGACGCAGGTAACCGTCAACGACCTCGTCTCGGGACGTAAGGTCGCCGCCGATTTCTTCCACTCGACGGACAGTTTCCAGCCCTTCCGCTAGGGCTCGGGCGCCTTGGCGCGCAATGCCGGAGTCGCCGCGGTCTTCGGCGACGAAAAGAAAACCAAGAAGAATCAGCGCCCTAGGTCAGGGGCGTCACGGTTGTTTACGCGCTGTTAAATTTTTCACGGGGCTCTGGTTGAAATCCTTCCTCGCCGACCTTATGTTCCGCCAAGAAGCGGATCACATCGCTTTTCATCGGTAGTGCCCCCCGTCTAGCCGAAGATGTGATTTGCTCGTGCCGGCTTCCCTCCCGGCACGCGCGCGAGAATAACGCGCTTCTGGCGCCCAACCACGCGCAGCGGTTGGGCGCCTTTCTTTTGGGGATTGTATACTTCACAAACCCATCCAGATAACCCCCGGTTGAGTTTGCCTTTGAGGGTATTGCGTTGCGAGATAACCGACTCGCTATTGTCATTCTAAGGGAGCAAGCTAAAACGCATCATCGGCAAATAACTACAACAGGCCCCAGTGGCTGAGAGCCTAAGACTTCCCGCCTGCAAAGCGTGGAGTGGAGTGGATGACCAGCAAATCCCCGCCAGACCCATCTGACCCAATAGTGCTCGCTGCGATAGAGCAAGCGTTCGACTCCGTCTGGTTGGTGATATGTGACCGAGAGCCCTCTCAGGACAAAGCACGCACCAGCGAACTCGCGATTGCGCTTAGCCGAACGCTCGTAGGCCTTGCAGCTAGCGGCATAACCGATGCTGTAGAGCTTAGCCGATTGGCTGTGGAGAGCCTTCGTCTTTCCTAACAAAGACCCTGGCTTACGTGGCCGGGGTTGCTTTCAGTCTAGCGGCGCGCGCTTCTTCCGCTCGCTCCCTCACCTTCGGCTCTGTGTCGTAGATGTGCGCCATGTAGTGCTCTAGGGCCGCGGCCACGATTCGATATTCCGCCGCGCCAAGAAAACCCTCCCTAAAATCTTGCACTCGCTCGATTAACTCATCATCGAGCCCGAGCAATTTTAAACGAGAGCCCTTCGACTGGCGGGACAATCACAGACCGAAATAGCGCTATTGAAAGTTTAGGTATGTTTAGGTACCTTCGTCTGGAGAGTTGAATCGATTCGCGCACCAGCCGCTAGCGCGCTAAGAAGGTTAGAGGGGCCGCCCTAAATGAACGACCCCTCCAATGGCGGAGACGATAGGATTCGAACCTATGGGGCCCGGGTCAGCGGGCCCACACCGATTATAAATCGGGCGCCTTAAACCTCTCAGCCACGTCTCCACAAGAGATGTCCAGGGCAGCGTCTAAAGCGCTGCCTTTATCTTGTGGCGATTCGTCCGCGGCCACAATAGTTATGACTATAGCGGCGTTTACCGCCTAGGTGTTGTGGCCGTTAACGTGGCGAGATTTTGTTGCAGGATTGTGACAAAAGGGGGCACCTCATTTCCGAGGTCCCTTCTTGCTGCCATCCCCGTGCTTTGGCTGCGTGGACTTCGCGATCTTCCTTAGTCTTTCCTCGAAAGCGGCTTCGTCTTCATCGCAGCCGGTTGCACGCGCGGCGGCTTTAAACTTTTCAGATTGACTCTTGTCCGGCCTCTGATTTTGTCTTGGCATCATGCCCCGCCTATTCATCTTCGCTGACGAAGCTGGCTGCTTCAATTTCAGTAATCATCCATCGGCAAGTCGCTATTTCATAGTCTGCACAATCGCATGTGACTCATGTGCTATCGGGACGGAGCTATTAGACCTCCGACGCCAACTCATTTGGGAAAAAGCCCCAGTTCGCGAGTTCTTTCACGCATCGAGTGACAAACAGGCCATTCGAGATCGTGTCTTCCAAGTGCTGCAAGGCCAGAACTTTTCGATTCAGGCGACCATATTAGAGAAGGCCAAGGCCCAACCGAAGACGCGACCAACGAAGAACCGTTTCTATAAATACGGTTGGTACCTTCATTTCAAGTTCGTCGCTCCTAAGATTACCCACATTGCGACTGAACTCCAGATCACTACAGCCTCCGTGGGTACGCACAAGGGCCAAGCGGCTTTTACGAGCGCCGTGAATGACGTGGTGCAACAAGTCATCCATGGGAAAACGTGGGTAACTAACTTTTGCCGTTCCGCGGCGGACCCTTGCTTGCAAGCCGTTGACTACTGCACTTGGGCGATACAGCGGAAATGGGAATCTGGTGATGATAGATCCTACGATCTCATCAAGAGCAAGCTCATCCACGAAGTCGACTCGTGGGCCCACGGAAAGAAGCTCTATTACTAAAGAGAGTGCGACCTACAATCCAAGCTATCCCTTTCGGGAAGCACCCAGGGGCGCTTATCGCCAGGTGAAGGTCGCACGAATCGCTTAGCACATGCCGATTCGGCTGTGAATCCCTCGTGTCAATCCTTTTTCGGCTTATGCACTAGGTCCCTGATAGAGAAGCCGCTTGCCACGGATACCCCGCAACGCGGTCTCGGCACGCTCGCCATCAGTCACTCTGCGCTCGTTGTAGCGGAAGTCGAACTCGGCAAGATAGCGATGCAGATGCTTCTCGCTGCAATGCTGATAGATGCCCTTCATGCCGCGTTTGAAGATCGAGAAGAAGCCTTCGACGGTGTTGGTATGGATCACGCCAAAGCCGTACTGGCCTTTCGAGTGCTGCACGATCTCATGACCGGCGAAGCCCTTGGCTAGATGTTTGTAGTGAGCGGCGTCGTCAGTCATCATGACCGTCTCTTTGGCGATATTCTTCCGCACAATCGGAATGATCGTCTTGCCGTCAACGGCATCGACCTTGAACGAGCGGGCCTTGCCAGTCGTGCGGTCAACTAAGCTCAAGACCTTGAACTTGTGACCGTAGCCACGGCCCTTGCGCGAGCCCTTCGGCTTCTTGGTGTAGTCGCGACCGATAAAAGTCTCATCGCTTTCCACGATGGAGCCTTCGCCCCCGAACGGGGCAAGCTCGCCAGTCCGCATGGCTTCGCGCAAGCGGTGAGCCATGAACCACGCCGACTTGTACGTGATCTCCATGACGCGGTGCAGCTGGTGCGCCGAGATACCCTTCTTTGACGAGCAAAGCAGATACGCGGCCTGTAGCCACTTATGCAGCGGCAGATGGCTGGACTCGAAAACGGTACCCACGCGGACCGTGAACTGCTTGCGGCAGTTGCCGCACTTCTTGAGCCCGATACGGGTCTTGGCGAGGTCGTAGATGGGCTTCTCGCCCTTGTTGCCGCAATGCGGGCAGATCGGGCCTTCCGGCCACACGATCTCCTCTAGCTTCTTGAAGGCCGCTTCTTCATCGTGGAAATACGGCTTGGAAAGCACTGACATTTCGGTAAGCCCCTGATTCCGTTTCTGGAATCAGATATAGGCTAACCGCTTGGGTTTGTCAAGTATACAATCGCCTTTCTTTTGGGGATTGCTGGCACACGGCAGGTCTTCTGGTTTAAGCCCCGTCTGCAGCTTCTTCTCCGTGTGCGAATCCGTGCAGGTTTCGCGCTTGACTAAGACCTCAACCTCTGGAATCGAATCAGGATGCGGGGATGGTGGTCTTAAGGAGCGCACATGCCCGGTGATCCCAAAGAGTGTCGCGAGCACGCCAAGCGTTGCCTAAAGTTGGCGGCAGAGTCTCCATCGCCTCTAGCCAAAGCTAGGTTCGAGGAGTTGGCAAAAACTTGGATGCGGCTCGCAACGGACCTCGAACAGGCTAAGGCCCTCGTTGACCACTGGAACAGTGAGGACGCTAAGAAGACCGGCTAACTGGCTTCTTTGGCTTCTCGTCTTTCGGCGGCGCCTACGCGATCTTCCTGCTCATCGAAAGCAGTCTTGTCTTCGTCGCGGCCCAGTTCACGGGCCTTCTCGATGAAGCGTTGCTTTTGAATGATCTTCTCGCAAAGCATAGGCGCCTAGCCGGCATTAAGATTTACCAGCTGTGGCAAAAAGTCGTCTCTTGTTCTCCCAAGAAGTGATATGCCGTTTCTCTGGTGGGTCTTCCCTCCCCACCAAAGGTTCCCCCCATAAGGAACCCGAAGAAGCCCCGACTCCCCCCCGTGTCCGGGGCTTCTTCATTGTCGGGGGCCCCTCCCTTGTTGATGATCTGGCCGAATGAGCCGGTTGGCGCTTTTCCCAACCGTGCTCCGGCGCAAGATTTATCTTCGCACCGATTAGAGCTGACCTTTGATTTTCTCATGCGCTTCCGTCTTGCCACCTGGAACATCAATTCGGTCAGACTCAGGCTCAATCTCGTGCGCCGCTTCATCAGACAGGAGCGGCCGGACGTGCTCTGCCTGCAGGAGATCAAATGCATCGAAGACAAGTTCCCGGAGCGCGAGCTCCGCGCGCTTGGCTTCTCCCATGTCGCAGTCGCCGGACAGAAGGGCTATCACGGGGTCGCCATCCTCTCGCGCATTCCCTTCACGCTCGACGAACGCCGCGACATTTGCGGACGCGGCCACGCACGGCATCTTTCCGTCAAGCTCGGCGAGTCGAACGGCAAGAGCCCGCTCACGCTGCACAATATCTACGTGCCGGCAGGTGGTGACATTCCCGACCCCGTCCTCAACGAGAAATTCCGCCATAAGCTCGATTTCCTCGAGGCGATGGGCGAATGGTTCGGGGCGATGCGGAACAAGCGGAAGAACCGCATGATCATCGTCGGCGATCTCAACGTGGCACCGCTCCCGACCGATGTCTGGTCGCACAAGCAGCTGCTCAAGGTCGTGAGCCACACGCCTGATGAGGTCGAGCGCTTCGAGCGAGTTCTTGCCGCACACGACTTCATCGACGTGATGCGCCGTCACGTTCCCGCGGAGGAAAAACTCTTCACCTGGTGGAGCTATCGCAATCACGATTGGCGTGCGTCAAATCGCGGGCGGCGGCTCGATCATATCTGGACGACGCCGATGCTCGACGGAGCCGCGCACTCGATGACAGTGCTCGACAAGGCACGCGATTGGAAGCGCACCTCGGATCACGTGCCCGTCATCGCCGATTTCGACATCGAGTGATTGAATCCTCGTGCTGAGCCGCCGAAGGCGGCGCCTCGAAGCATGAGACGATGTGGACTCACCCTTCGAGCGCGGCTTTGCCGCCCCTCAGGGTGAGAGCTTCTAGGGCACCAGCTTGTAGCCGCCGGTCTCGGTGATGAGGAGCTCGGCCTGTGAGGGATCCTTTTCGATCTTCTGGCGCAGACGATAGATGTGAGTTTCCAGCGTGTGTGTCGTCACTCCGGCGTTGTAGCCCCACACTTCGTGCAGCAGCACGTCGCGCGTCACGACGCGTTCGCCGGCGCGATAAAGATATTTCAGGATCGAGGTCTCTTTCTCGGTGAGCCTGATCTTACCGCCATTGCCATCGACGAGAAGCTTCGATGCAGGCCTGAAGGTGTAAGGCCCGATGGTGAACACCGCGTCCTCGCTCTGCTCGTGCTGACGGAGCTGGGCGCGGATGCGTGCGAGCAGCACTCCGAGCCGGAAGGGCTTGGTCACATAGTCGTTGGCGCCCGATTCCAGTCCGAGGATGGTGTCGGAGTCAGAGGTCTGCGCCGTCAGCATGACGATCGGGCCCTTGAAGCCGCCGCGGCGGAGCAGCTTGCAGGCCTCGCGTCCGTCGAGATCGGGAAGGCCGACATCGAGCAGAACGAGGTCGATATGCCCGCTGCGGGCCAGTTTCAGGCCCTCCGATGCGGTCGAGGCAAGCGCTGTGTCAAACTCCTCGTGCAGCGTAAGCTGCTCGCTCAAGGACTCGCGGAGCTCATCGTCATCGTCGATGATGAGGATCTTGCGCGCGTTGCTCATGGGCCCTCTGACTGGGTTCGGCAGGCATTTGTAGGCGGGGCCAGCCGCGCCGACAAGCATATCGAGAACGGGTCGGGAACACGAAAAGGTCATTGGTCATGGGCATCAAGGGATCGCGGCTGATCCTCGTCAGGCCCGCGCCGGGCAAACCGAGCGAAGGACGGATCGCACTCGCTAATGGCGTCAGGCGCGTCGCGCTCGGCCGCTCGGGCATCCGCACCTTGAAGCGGGAAGGGGACGGCACCACGCCAGCCGGCCGCTTTCCCATTCGCCTTGTGCTGTACCGCTCGGATCGCGTTTCGCGCCCGCGCATGCCGTTTCCCGTGCGCGCGATCCGCGCCGACGATGGCTGGTGCGAGGACCCCGCCGACCGCAATTACAATCGTCTCGTGAAGCTCTCGCCGAGAAGCACGGCCGATCGCCTCACGCGCGAGGATGATCTCTACGATCTCGTGCTCGTGCTCGGCCATAACGACCGGCCACGCGTGAAAGGAAAGGGGAGCGCCATCTTCGTGCATCTCGCGCGTGAAGGACTCAAACCCACCGCCGGATGCATCGCGTTTTCTCGCCGCGATTTGCGCGCGCTTCTCGCCGAGCTCCGCCGTGACACCGAGATTTTGGTCCACCCCTGAACCTCGCCTCATGGGCGGCCCGTCTCTGGACGTGACACCAGAGAGAGCGTTTCAAAAGACGAATGCCGAGGCTTTTCGCCCAGAGAAAAGTTGCCGCCTTCTCGGTACCTTGAAGGCGCGCTTCGACTTTTCGCCGACTACACGAAAGTCACGAATATATGCGATATTGTTCGGTCCGCGCTTTGACTGGCGGTGAAGGACAAGGGCCCGACTGCCTAGGGGCGACCGATGCAGCATCCGTGGGGATCGAGCGTCCGCGACGATGTGCTGGGCGGCCTGGTGTCCGCGGCTGTGGCTATTCCATTGGCCATGGGATTCGGCATGTTCGCCCTTGTTTCTCTGGGCGACAAGTATTTTGCCAATGGCGCGCTCGCCGGTCTCTACGCCGCGTTCTTCGTCGCGATCGTCAGTGTCGTGCTAGGCGATAAAACGACCACGGTTTACGCGCCGCGGATCAACAGCACGTTTTTCCTAGGAGCGCTTCTTTACGGGCTCGTCCACTCTGAAATTGCCGGGCCGGCGGCCACTAGCACCGCCCTGATCGTGGTGGTCTTCTTTTTGATCATTCTCTTGGGCGGTGTCTTCCAGGCCTCGTTCGGTCTCGTCAAAGTCGGCACCCTACTCAAATACACGCCGCATCCGGTCGTGGCGGGCTTTCAGAACACGGCAGCCGCACTCCTGTTTCTTGTGCAGTTGGCCAACGTGAGTGGATTTGACCAGACGAAGCCATTCACCTTCGTGTTGACTCATCCCGCTGCGATCAAGCCTCTCAGCGTCTTAGTCGCCGCGCTCACGTTCGGGGCGATGTGGAACTCTCGAAAAGTCGTTCCCAGAATTCCGCCGCTCCTGGCCGGTCTCGCCGTGGGAACCGGCCTCTATTATGCGCTCATCGCCTGCGGATTGCGCGAGTATCTCGGCCCAATTATCGGGGATGCCACTACCGACGCACTCAGCCACGCGCCGTGGGGAAATATCGGCGAATTGAGCCGCATGGGCGACCTGCTCGCCCTCTGGCCCACCATCCTCGGCGGCGGACTGGCTCTCGCCGTCATTGCCTCCATCGACGCGCTGCTGTGCGCAAAGCTCGTGACGCAACCGGGCGATGCCAGGGCGCATGCCGACCGCCTTTTGCTGCGTCTCGGCATCGGCAATGTCGTCGCCGCAAACTTCGGAGGCATCACCGCCGGGATCAATATCGGACCGAGCATTGCCAACCGCGCTTTCGGCGCGCGGACCCCGCTCTCCGTATTGGTGAACGCGGCGGCAATTTTGCTCGCATTCACCGTACTTTTTCCAGTTGTAACTCGCCTGCCGCGCGTCGCCTTGTCGGCAGTAATCATGGTCATCGCCGTCCAGCATTTCGACGCCTGGTCCTTCCAGCTCGTCAAACGTATCACAGCCAGTTCCGGCGGCCAACGGCGATTGCTCCTGATCGACCTGCTGGTCGTCCTGCTGGTCGCGGTGCTGTCGATCACCGTCAACATCGTGCTCGCCGTATTTCTTGGGACCGTCATTGCCGTGATGTTGTTCGTGGTGCGCATGAGCCGCTCAATCATTCGCCGCAGCTATCGATGTAATGCCGTCAGCTCCCGCAGGTCGCGCGATTCCAGAGAATCGAAGGCGCTCGAACGCCACGGTGGTTCGATCCTGGTCATGGAGCTGCAGGGGGCACTGTTTTTCGGGACTGGTGAGCGTCTCATCGACGAGATCGAAGCCGCAACCCGGTCGGAGACCCACTCGCTCATTCTCGATTTGCGCCGCGTCAGCGAGATCGATAGCACGGGGGCCCGCATCATCTCGGATGTCCAAACCAATCTCACACGCAAGGGGAGACAGCTGGGTCTTGTACTTTCCAAGCGCAGCGATGTCATGCCGCGACTCAAGGACCTCGGGGTCTTAGAGTACGTCCCAGCCGATCATATTTTTGAGGACGTTGACCGGGCGATCGAATGGGCAGAGGACAACCTTTTGCACAAGGTGCTCGATGAGCCTCCGCCCGCACACGAACTGCCCCTGGAGAAGGTCGGCATTCTTCATAATTTCGATCCCGGCGAGATAGCCGCGTTGCAGTTGCGCCTGACCCGTGTGGCACACCCAAAAGGTGGAACGATTTTCCACCAGGGCGATAGCGGCACGGACCTGTTCATTGTGACCAAAGGGACTGCCAGCGCCTTTATCCATCAGCCTATTGGCCGCGACATTCGGCTCGTCACGTTCGCGCCTGGGACCGTCTTTGGCGAGCTCGCCATTCTCGATGCGGGTCCTCGCTCAGCGTCGATCATTGCCGATGACGATTTCGTCTCCTATGCCTTGAGCCGCGCTCAATTTGCCGCTCTCTCCTCAGAAGCTCCTGCGATCGCCATCAAGCTTCTGGCGAATCTCGGTAGCGAGCTGAGCAGCCGCCTGCGTCGTGCCGACCGGATGATTGACGAGCTCGAGGTGTAGCCCGGGATCCAGACGAGACCGGTTCGTGGTCACCGCTAAGCGCAGGGCTCTGATCCGCAGGGCTAGCCATTGGGACGCGCGCCGAAGATGGCGGTGCCGATACGCACGTAGGTGGCACCGAATTGAATGGCGCGGGCGAAGTCTCCGCTCATCCCCATGCTCAACTCCTTGATGCCGAGGCGCGATGCGATCTTGGCGAGAAGCGAAAAATGCATTGCCGGTTCCTCGCCGACCGGCGGAATGCACATCAGACCTTCGATGGCGAGGCCGAGATCTTTGCGGCAGAACGCGACGAACTCGTCCATCGCATCGGGAACCATGCCGGCCTTTTGCGGCTCTTCGCCGGTATTGACCTGAACGAAGAGGCGAGGGCGCTTGCCTGTTCGCGCCATCTCCTCGGCGAGAGCGCGCGCAAGCTTCGGTCGATCGACCGTCTCGATCACATCGAACAGCGCGACGGCCTCGCGCACTTTGTTCGATTGCAACGGCCCGATCAGATGAACCTCGATGCTAGGGTGGCGGTCTTTTAGCGTTGGCCATTTGGCATGCGCCTCCTGCACGCGATTCTCGCCGAAGATGCGCTGACGCGCCGCGATCGCTTGCTCGATGACTTCCGCCGGAACAGTTTTGGTCACGGCGACAAGCTTGACCGAGTTGGGATCGCGGCCGGCCGCGTGCGCGGCAAGCGCGATCTCTTCCCGGACGAGACGGAGGCGCGCAGGCACGCCGAGGGTGGGAGAAGCGGACGCCATGCCGGCTATCTAGCAGGCTTTGCCATCGCCGTAACTTGACCGTTCCCGCCATTTAGGATCGATTGCCGCGCGAAACAAAATTCGACGATCAGGTCAGACGAGATGGCGGCGGAACGCTACGACGCGCCGAAACGCGAGAAGCACTGGCAGGCAGAATGGGCGAAGCGCGGCATCTTCGTGGCCTCCGAAAACGACCCGCGTCCCAAATATTATGTTCTTGAGATGTTCCCCTATCCTTCGGGGCGCATCCATATGGGCCATGTGCGCAACTACACGATGGGCGACGTCGTCGCCCGCTATATGCGCGCCAAGGGCCATAACGTGCTGCACCCCATGGGATGGGACGCCTTCGGCCTGCCGGCGGAGAACGCCGCCATCGAGCGCGGCATTCACCCAGCCAAATGGACCTACGACAACATCGCCACCATGCGTGGTCAGCTCAAATCGATGGGGCTGTCGCTCGATTGGTCGAGAGAGCTCGCGACCTGCGATCTCGACTATTACCATCAGCAGCAACGCCTCTTCCTCGCCATGCGCAAAGCTGGCCTCGTCGATCGCAAGACGCGCAAAGTGAACTGGGACCCGGTCGACCGCACCGTGCTCGCCAACGAGCAGGTGATCGACGGCCGCGGCTGGCGCTCGGGCGCGCTGGTCGAGCAGCGCGAGCAGCCCGAGTGGGTGTTCAAGATCACCGACTATGCGCAGGACCTGCTCGACGCGCTCCACTATCTCGAGCGCTGGCCCGAGAAGGTGCGGCTGATGCAGGCGAACTGGATCGGCCGCTCGGAGGGCTTGCTCATCCGCTTCGAGACCATCAATCCGCCAAAGGGTCACGAGCTCATCGAGGTCTTCACCACGCGTCCGGACACGCTGTTCGGCGCGAGCTTCATCGCCATCGCGCCGGACCATCCGTTGGCGAAGGCCGTCGCCGACCATGACCCCAAGGCGGCTGCGTTCGTTGCCGAGTGTCGGCGCGGCGGCACCACGGCCGAGGAGATCGAGACGCAAGAGAAGAAGGGCTTCGATACGGGATTGCGCGTGCGTCATCCCGCGATCGAGGGCGGAGAGCTTCCCGTGTACATTGCGAATTTCATCCTGATGGAGTACGGCACTGGCGCGATCTTCGGCTGCCCCGCGCACGACCAGCGCGACCTCGAATTTGCGCGGAGCCAAGGCCTGCCGGTGATCCCCGTGGTGCTGCCCGCGGGCCTCGAGCGCGGGGAATTCACCATCGGCGATGAGGCCTATACCGGCAACGGCACGCTGATCAATTCGGGCTTTCTCGATGGGCTCGACGTCACGGCAGCCAAAGAGACGATGGCGGACGTGCTCGCTGGGAGACGCGTGAAGGGCAAGCCCGTGGGCGTGCGCCAAACGCAATATCGCCTACGCGACTGGGGCATCTCGCGGCAGCGTTATTGGGGTTGCCCCATCCCGATGATTCATTGCCCAACTTGCGGCATCGTGCCGGTGCCGGAGAGCGACCTGCCGGTCAAGCTTCCCGACGACGTGACGTTCGACAAGCCGGGCAATCCGCTCGACCGCCATCCGACCTGGAAGTACGTCACCTGTCCGCAATGCGGCGGTCCTGCCGAGCGCGAGACCGACACGATGGACACCTTCGTCGATTCGTCGTGGTACTTCGCGCGTTTCTGCTCCCCGCACGCGAGCGAGCCGGTCGACACCAACGCGGTGAGCTATTGGATGCCGGTCGACCAATATATCGGCGGCGTCGAGCACGCGATCCTGCATCTCCTCTATGCGCGCTTCTTCACCCGCGCCATGCACAAAACGGGTTACGCTCCGCTCGATGAGCCGTTCGCCGGCCTCTTCACCCAAGGCATGGTCACGCACGAGACGTATAAAGACGTACACGGAAAATGGGTGTTTGCCGACGAGGTGACGCGCCGCGACGGCAAGGCGGTGCACATCGAGACCGGAGAGCCGATCGCGATCGGCTCGGTCGAATCGATGTCGAAGTCCAAGAAGAATGTGGTCGATCCCGACAGCATCATATCGACTTACGGCGCCGACACCGCGCGCTGGTTCATGCTGTCGGACACACCGCCCGAACGTGACATCGAATGGACGGCGGCGGGTATCGAAGGCGCGCATCGCTTCATCCAGCGCATCTACCGTCTGGTGCGCGAAGCCGCCGCCAAAGGCGCTCCGCTGGGAACGCAGCCGCCACAGGAATTCAGTCCTGAGGCGGAAGCGCTCCGGCGCGCCGCACATAGAAGCGTTGCCGCGGTCACCAGCGCAATCGCGCGGCTCCGCTTCAACTCCGCCGTGGCGCAGATCTACGAGCTTGCCAATGCCCTCTCCACGGCCTTGCAGAGTACCGCCCTTGAGGCCGATTCGGGGCTCCGTTACGCGATTCGCGAGGCTGCCGAGTTGATCGCCCGTATTTCCGCCCCGATGATGCCCCATCTTGCCGAGGACTGCTGGGCCCTTCTCGGCTATGATCGGCTCCTGGCGGAGGAGCCCTGGCCAAGGCCTGATTCGGCCCTTTTGGTTGAGGACTCCATCACCATCGCCGTTCAGGTGAACGGCAAGAGACGGGACGAATTGACGATTGCGCGGGACGCCGCGAAGGAAGATATTGAAGCTGCGGCGCTCAAGCTCGACAATGTCGTGCGCGCCATCGGGGGACGTCAAATCAAGAAGGTCGTCATCGTGCCGCAGAGGATTGTCAATGTGGTGGCGTAGCCTTGCCATAGCGGTCGCGCTGTGCGCAGGCGCCATGGCGTTCGCCGGCTGCGGCTTCCAGCCCATGTATGGCGGCTCGACTGTCGGGGGAGCCAGCGTTACCCAGGCGATGGCGGCCGTCGATGTGAATCCGATTCCTGGCCGCGTCGGCCAGAGGGTTCGCAACGAACTGATCTTTGCCAGCACCGGCGGCGGGAACGCAGCACAGCCGCGCTATCGTCTGGACATCGCCATCAAGGAGCACGTCACCGATCAGCTCGTGCAAATCAGCGGCGACGCGACCGGTGAGGTCTACGAGCTCAATGCCACTTACAAATTGATCGACGTGACCAACAACAAGGTCTTGTTGGTCGGCACGGCGGTTTCGCGGGCGCCATATAACCGCTTCCAGGAGATCTTCTCCAACGTGCGTGCGCGCTACGACGCGGAGAACCGTGCGGCGGAAACCGTGGCCGAGAGCATCAAGACCAGGATCGCGTCCTATTTTGCGACGACGGCCTAGGAAGCTGTCTTGCCGTTGCCCGGGCTGAACGGGCACTCTAGGACTCCTTGGAACCTAAACTTTGAATTCGGCGTCGCTGCCTCGCGGTGTCACGCCGCAACTGACCATGGTCGCCTATAAATCGTCAGCCGTCGCAGGCTTCCTTAGATCGCCGGACCGCTCATGCCGGGCCGTGTTGCTGTACGGCCCCGACGCAGGGCTTGTGACCGAGAGGGCGAGCGCGCTTGCCGCCGCGTTCGCCAAGCGCGCGTCCGGTGATGCCGAGATGGTTCGGCTCGATGATCGCGATCTCGCCGAGGATCCTGCGCGGCTCGAAGTCGAGCTTCGCACGCGGCCGATGTTCGCCGCGAGCCAGGTGGTCCGCGTCACCGCCGGGGCACGGCTCGACGTGCCAAGTTTGAAGGTGCTGCTCGCATCGCCCTTCGACAACGCGCTCATCGTCGAGGCCGGCAATCTCAGGCCCGACTCGGCGTTGCGCAAAGTATTCGAGAGCACCAAGTCTGCGGCCGCGCTGCCTTGCTATAGCAATGAGCGCAGCCTCGCCTCCCTCATCGATGCCGAGCTTGCCGAAGCCGACCTTCGCATCGATGGCGAGACGCGCCGCTATCTCATGGCGAGGCTCGGCGCCGATCAGGCGCTGTCGCGCTCAGAGGTGGCGAAGCTCGCGCTCTACGCCAAAGGCGGAACTAACGTGACCCATGACGACATCGACGCGATTGTCGGCGACGCGGCCGAGACGGCGCTCGAGACATTCGTCTACGCCGCGAGCAGCGGCGATCCTGCCGAAGCTCTGCGCGAGCTACAGCGTCTTGCGGCGTCGGGCACCGAGAACCAAGCGGCGCTGATCGCCCTCGCCCGCCACTTCACCCAGTTGCACAAGGTGGCTGTGGCGGTAGCCGCCGGTCAACGAATCGACGAGGCGCTACGGTCCCTCAGGCCTCCTCCACGCCCCAAAAGTCGTGAAGATCTTTTCGTTGCGCACTACCGAAGGCTCGGACCCTCGCGGCTCGCCCATGCGCTGCCCCTGATCCAGGAGACGATCAGGCACTCGCGCCGCGCGTCTGAGCTCGAAGGCGCCTTCACCGAGCGCCTGTTGCTCGCGCTCACGTCGAAGATTTGACGTGCGATCGTCTCGTTTTGTGCAATGCTCCGGGCCAAATGGAGGCCATCCATGGATCAGCGTACCGCGAGCCTCGAGCTCCGCAATAAGCTCTTCATGCTGCTCAAGGAGCGCGCCTTCAGGCGCGGCAAGGTCATCCTCGCCTCGGGCCGCGAGAGCGATTTCTATTTCGACATGAAGCCGGCGATGCTCAACCCCGACGGAGCAGCACTCCTGTCCGAGCTGATCCTGCAAGAGCTTGAAGGGATCGACGCCGATTGCGTGGGCGGGATCGAGATGGGGGCCGTACCGTTGATCGCTCCCGTGGCGATGAGGAGCCCCGACTATGGGCGTTACCTGCAAGGCTTCTTCGTGCGTAAGGCGGTCAAAGACCATGGCACCAAGAGACGCGTCGACGGCGCCGACATCGCGGGCAAGTTGGTGGTGGTCCTTGAAGACGTCACGACCACCGGCGGCTCGGCGATGGACGCGGTCAAGGCCGTCACCGAGGCAGGCGCCAAGGTTGCGCTGGTGCTGTCGATCCTCGACCGGGGCGAGGGGGCTGCCAACCTTTATGCGGCAGAGGGCATCCCGTTCAAATCGCTGTTTCGGGCCGAGGAGTTTCTCGGCGGCGCCTAGCGCCCCGGCTTGCGCAGCAGGCGGTAGCGCAGGTCCTCGAGCTGATCGAGGCTCGTATAGCGAATGCAAAGCTCGCCCTTCTCGCCTCCTTTGCCCTGCTTCTTGATCTCGACGCCAAGCCCGAGAGCCTCACTCAACTCAAGCTCCGCGGCCTTGGTGTCGGCATCCTTGCGCGGCTTGTCGCGCTTCGGCTTGGTTACCGCATCCTTAACGAGTGCCTCGATTTGGCGCACCGTTAACCCTTCGCTAACGATACGCGCCGCGAGCGCCGAGGCATCAGCACGGCCGATCAAAGCGCGCGCATGACCGGCGCTGATCGCACCGGTCCGGACCAGCTCCTGGACATCGTCGGGCAGCTTCAACAAACGCAGCGTGTTGGCGAGGTGGCTGCGGCTTTTGCCGATCACCCTGGAGAGGTCCTCCTGCGTGTAGCCGTGGCCGTCCATCAGCAGCTTATAGCCCTCGCCCTCCTCAATCGCGTTCAGGTCCTCGCGCTGGACGTTCTCGATGATGGCGACCTCGACCGCCTCCTGGTCGGTCAGCTCGCGCACGACGACTGGCACCTGATGCAGGTTGGCGAGCTGAGCCGCGCGCCAGCGCCGCTCGCCGGCCACGATCTCGTAGCTTTCCATGTCGCTCATGGAGGGGCGCACGACGAGCGGCTGCACCAGACCGCGCTCGCGGATCGAGGCGGCAAGCTCCTCGAGTTGGTCTTGCGAGAAATTCCGCCGCGGATTGAATCGGCCGGGCTTGAGCGCGGCGAGCGGCAAGCTTCGCTGGTCCTCGGTGGTCCCGCTGATGAGCGAGGCCAAGCCCCTCCCCAGCCTGTTCCTTTGCACGCCCGCCGACATGGCAGTCTCCTTCCCGTTTATGCGCCGATAAATGATCACGCTGCACGCATCCGCCGCTCGCGTTCGATCACCTCCGAGGCGAGCTTGATATAGGCCTGGCTGCCGGTGCAGCGATAATCGTAGAGCAGCACGGGCTTGCCGTGCGACGGCGACTTGGCCACCCGCACATTGCGCGGAATGATGGTCGCATAAACTTTCTCGCCGAGCACACGGCGCACGTCCTCGACCACCTGATCCGACAGGTTTGTGCGCTGATCGTACATGGTCAGCACCACCCCGTGGATATGAAGCTTAGGGTTGAGCCTCACCCTGATCTCCTCGACGGTGCTCAGGAGCTGGGCGAGGCCTTCCAGCGCGAAAAATTCGCATTGCAGCGGAACGAGCACGGCATCGGCGGCGGCGAGCGCGTTCACGGTGAGAAGATTGAGCGAAGGCGGGCAGTCGATGAGGACATAGCTGGTGGCCTCATTGGGATCCTCGGCGGAACTCATCGCGGCAAGACAATCGCGCAGCCGATAATGCTTTCCGCTCGAGGTGGAGGCCTCGCGCTCAAAGGCCATGAGATCGATGGTGGCGGGGACAATGGAGAGCCGCGGCACGTGGGTGGCGACGCGCGCATCGGCGATGGTCGCGCTGCCGCTCAACACATCGAAGGTCGAGACCGGCCGCTGCTCGACGCCAAGCCCCGTGCTCGCGTTCCCTTGCGGGTCGAGGTCGATGATGAGAACGCGCTCGCCCACGGCAGCAAGCGCGGTGCCAAGATTGATCGCGGTCGTAGTCTTGCCGACTCCGCCTTTCTGGTTGGCCAGCGCGAGCACACGGGCCCGGCGCGGGGCAAGCGCGCTCATGGCGTCGGTCCCCTCGCTGCGACGCGCGGACGAAGCCCCGTCACCTCGACGATGTGGGAGTCCTTCGCGGTGAGGCTTTGATGGAGCCGGAAGCCGAACTCCCAGTCCTTCTCGGCGGCTTCAATCTCGGCCTCTGCCTCTCGACCTTTCGGGAACAGCCCCTTTGTCCTTTCCCCAAAGAACGGCGCTGCCAATTCGAAGAGACGCGGGAGCGGCGCAAGCGCGCGGGCGCTGACCACATCAGGCTTCAGCCTTTGAGCGCATTCGGCGAGGTCTTCAATACGCATGGCGTGGATGTCCACAGGGGCCTTGGTCTCGCGCGCGACCTCGGCAAGGAAGGCGCATTTCTTATGGTTGGCCTCGACGAGATGCATGCGGAAATTTGGCTTGCCCGCTTGGATGATCCCTATCACGAGCCCGGGAAAGCCTGCCCCTGACCCAAGATCGAGCCAGAGTTGCGCGTTCCGCGCAAGGGCACAAAGTTGAGCGGAATCGGCGAAATGGCGCGACCAGAGCTCGGTGAGCGTCGACGGGCCGACGAGATTCGTGCGCTTCTGCCACTGCGCCAGCACCTCGGCGCAGTTGGTCAGCCTGTGGATTGTTTCACGTGGAACTTTAAAGGCTTCCGCGAACTCCTGGGGCCCACGGATGGTTAACGTGTTAACCATCGTTAAGCGGACCGGGCGGCCTGCCCCCTCTTCAAGTGCGCGAGGAGAAGCATCAGTGCGGCGGGCGTCATGCCGTCGAGCCGTGCCGCCTTGCCGAGGGTCTCGGGACGGTTCCGCTCGAGCTTCTGCCTGAGCTCGGTCGAGAGGCCGGGAAGGGCCGAGAAGGCGAAGTCGTCCGGGATTGCTACGGCCTCGTCCTTGCGGAAGGCGGCGATGTCGAGCTCCTGTCGTTTAGCGTACACGACATAGCGCGCATCGGCCGCGATCTGTGCCGCAATGGGCGGAGAAACGGCGCTAAGCTCCGGCCATATGGACGCTAGCCGCTCAAGGCCGATCCCGGGGTAAGACAGCAGCTCGAATGCGCTCCGCTTGCGACCGTCGCGATTGATCACGAGACCATGCTTGGCGGCCTGATTGGGGGTCAGAGCAACGCTCTTGAGGAGGGCATCCGCCTCGTCGAGATCTCTCGCCTTGGCGGCGAAGGCCATGCTCCGCTCGTTGCCGACGCAGCCGATCTTCTCGCCGAGCGGCGTGAGGCGCTGGTCGGCATTATCGGCGCGAAGGGTGAGGCGATACTCAGCGCGCGATGTGAACATGCGATAGGGCTCGCTCACGCCGCGCGTGGTGAGGTCGTCGATCATCACGCCGAGATAGCCGTCGGCGCGGGTCAATCCGAACCGCCGCTCGGCGCCTGACGCTGCGAGCGCGGCGTTGATGCCGGCGACGATGCCCTGACCCGCCGCCTCCTCGTAGCCGGTCGTGCCGTTGATCTGGCCGGCGAGGAACAACCGCCCGATCACCTTCGTCTCGAGGCTCGCAGAGAGCTCGCGCGGATCGACATAGTCGTACTCGATGGCATAGCCGGGACGGATCACGCGCGCGCGCTCGAGCCCAGCGATGGTCTTCAAGAAGGCAAGCTGCACGTCTTCGGGGAGCGAGGTCGAGATGCCGTTCGGATAGACGGTATCGTCGTCGAGACCTTCGGGCTCGAGGAAAATCTGGTGGCTGCCGCGCTCCTTGAAGCGCACGACCTTGTCCTCGATCGAGGGGCAATAGCGCGGGCCGACGCTCTCGATCTGGCCGGAGTATATGGGCGCGCGCGCAAGGTTCGCCTCGATGATCGAATGCGTGGCGCGGGTCGTGTGGGTGATATGGCAGACGACCTGCGGCGTGGTGATGGTGTCGGTGAGGAAGGAGAAGGGCTGCGGCGGGTCGTCGCCCTTCTGAACTTCAAGACCATCCCAATCGATGGTGCGGCCGTCGAGGCGGGGAGGGGTGCCGGTCTTGAGGCGCCCCATGCGAAGGCCGAGGCCGTAGAGACGCGTCGACAGGCCGAGGGCAGGGGCCTCGCCGATCCGGCCCGCTGCGATCTTGCGCTCGCCGATATGGATGAGCCCGCGCAGGAACGTGCCGGTGGTAAGCACGACGGCGCCGGCAGCGAAGCGGCGGCCATCGGCGGTTAAGACGCCATTAACCATGCCATCGGCAACGGCGAGATCCTCGACCGCAGCCTCGATGACTTTGAGATCAGACGTCGCGGCGATCGCAGCCTGCATGGCCATGCGGTAGAGCTCGCGGTCGGCCTGGGCGCGGGGGCCCTGGACGGCTGGGCCCTTGCTCCGATTGAGGACCCGGAACTGGATTCCCGCCTCGTCGGCAACCCGGCCCATGAGCCCGTCCAGCGCATCGATCTCGCGGACCAGGTGGCCCTTCCCCAGCCCGCCGATGGCCGGGTTGCAGGACATCTCGCCGATGGTGGCGAAGCGGTGGGTCACGAGCGCGGTCTTGGCGCCCATGCGGGCAGAAGCGGCAGCCGCCTCGCAGCCGGCATGGCCGCCGCCGATGACGATGACGTCGAAGCGCTGATCGAAGCCCTGGCTCATGCGCCCGTAGGTAATCGCTTCGCCCGCGCCCGTCCATTGTTTCACGTGAATCAAGGGGACGCGACGCGTCGCCTTGGATGCTCCGAACCGAGGACGTTTCACGTGAATCATTTGCCGATGCAGAACTCGGCGAAGATGGCGCCGAGTACCTCCTCGACGTCGATGCGGCCGGTCAGGCGGCCGAGATGGCGGGCGGCGACGCGGAGCTCCTCGGCCTTCAATTCAGGGCCGAGCGAGGCATCGCCGAAGCGGCGCAAGGCATCGCGCGCCCCCTCCAGCTCGACGCGGTGGCGCGCGCGGGTCATCAGCGGCGAGCCGGCGCCCCCCTCGGTCGCAACCGCCGCCTGCTCCTCGAGCGCCTCGATCAGGCGGTCGAGCCCCTGTCCGGTCTTGGCCGAGATGGGAATGACGTTGCGGCCGTCGGCACGGTCTGGAGCTAGGTCGATCTTGTTCAAGACCGTCATGAAGCCATCCGAACCTGTTCTGAGACTGTCGGCAGGCTGCCAGACCGGTGCGGCAGCATCGACGAGCCAGAGCACGATGTCGGCTTCGCCCACTCGCTTCAGCGCACGCTCAATCCCCGCCCTTTCCACCCGGCCCTCGGCCTCGCGAAGCCCGGCGGTGTCGGCGACGATCACCGGCACCCCGCCGAGATCGAGATGCACCTCGATCACGTCGCGGGTGGTGCCCGCTTCCTCGGACACGATGGCGACCTCGCGCCTGGCGAGCGCGTTCAGGAAGACTCGACTTGCCGGCATTGGGCGCGCCGGCGATCACGATGCGCACGCCGTCCCGCAAGCGCTCGCCTCTGCCCTTCAGCGGCTCGTCAATCTCTTTCAACAGTTCGTTAACAATCCTGCCCGCCTCCAGCGCCGTGCCGACCCCGACATCGCCCTCGTCGGCGAAGTCGAGTTCGGCCTCGACCAGCGCCTGGGCGCGGAGCAGGCTCCGCCGCCACGCCTCGTAGCGGGCGCTGGCCACCCCTTGCGACTGAAGCAAGGCCTGCTCGCGCTGGCAGCGCGTCTCGGCATTGATGAGATCGGCGAGGCCCTCGATCTGACGGAGATCGAGCTTGCCGTTCTCGAGCGCGCGCCGGGCGAACTCGCCAGGCTCGGCAAGCCGCGTGCCGGGAAGCGAGAGCACCGCCTCGATCAGCTCGCTAATCACGGCGCGGCTCCCGTGCACGTGAAGCTCGGCCATGTCCTCGCCGGTGAAGCTTGCCGGGCCCTCGAACCACAGTACGAGGCCGCGATCGAGCAGAGACCAGTGCGGCGGGCCGATATCGCGCAAGGTCGCGCGCCGCGGCTCGGGAAGACCGCAGGCGAGCGCTTCGAGCACCTCGCGCGTCTTCGGTCCAGAGACACGCACGACGGCGATGGCAGCGGGCCCAAAACCGCTCGCCAGCGCGACGATGGTGTCAGGGGCTACCACGGCCGCTCGCTACTCCCTCCCCCCTTGAGGGGGAGGGATGGGGAGGGGGGTGCCAAAGCGATGCGGTCTGCCGGGTGGACCCCCCTCCCGACCGGCGAAGAGCCGGTCGGCCTCCCCCTCAAGGGGGGAGGCGATTCGCTACCGCTCTCCGCACTCATCTGGTTGATCAACTCTCGCGTCATTGCGTTATTCTAGCAGCACAACGGAAACGGAAGGGCCATGCAGGAGCGCGCGCAAGGTAACCGCCTCGGCGAGGAGACGAGCCCCTATCTCCTCCAGCACAAGGACAACCCCGTGCATTGGCACCCGTGGGGCGCGGCGGCGCTCGCGGAGGCGCGGGAGACGGGCAAGCCGATCCTGCTCTCGGTCGGCTACGCCGCCTGCCATTGGTGCCACGTCATGGCGCATGAGAGCTTTGAGGACGAATCGACGGCGCGCGTGATGAACGACCTCTTCGTCAACATCAAGGTCGACCGCGAGGAGCGCCCCGACGTCGATGCGATCTACATGGGTGCACTGCATGAGCTCGGCGAGCAGGGCGGCTGGCCGCTCACCATGTTCCTCACCTCCGATGCCGAGCCGTTCTGGGGCGGAACGTACTTCCCCAAGGAGCAGCGCTACGGCCGGCCCTCATTCGTCAGTGTGCTGAACGAAGTGGCGCGGGTCTATCGCGAGGAGCCCGACAAGGTCAGGCAGAATGCGGACGTGCTCAAGGATCGGCTAAAGCCAGCGCACAAAGTCTCGGCGAGCGCGCCGCCATCGGAAGAAGCGCTTGCCGATCTCGCGCGCCGCATGGTGCAGGCGATTGACGCGGTGAATGGCGGGATCAGAGGCGCGCCGAAATTCCCGCAAGCCCAGTTCTTCGCCTTGCTGTGGCGCGCAGGGCTGCGCTACGGGCTCGCCAATCCGCTCGAGGCGGTGAACCTCACGCTGACGCACATCGCGCAAGGCGGCATCTACGATCATCTCGGCGGTGGCTTCTCGCGCTACAGCGTCGACGAGCGCTGGCTCGTCCCGCATTTCGAGAAGATGCTGTACGACAACGCCCAGCTCATCGAGCTGATGACCGAGTTGTGGCGCGAGTCCAAGTCGAAGCTCTTCGCGCAGCGCACCGCCGAGACAGTCGATTGGCTGCTGCGCGAGATAGTGGTGGAGGGTGGCGGATTTGCGGCCTCGCTCGATGCCGACAGCGAAGGCGAAGAAGGAAAATTCTATGTGTGGAGTCTCGCCGAGATTGCAGAGATTCTCGGCGAGCACGCAGGATTCTTCGCCCAGATCTATGACGTGACGGCGCAAGGCAATTTCGAGGGCCACAACATCCTCAATCGGCTCGGCGCCATCGAGCTGCGCGACGAAGAGACCGAGCGCCGTCTCGCCGAGATGCGGGCGAGGCTGTTGGCGCGCCGCTCATTGCGCGTGCGGCCTGGCTTCGACGACAAGGTCCTCGCCGACTGGAACGGGCTGATGATCGCGGCCCTCGCCAAGGCCTCCGAGACCTTCGGCAAGCCGCATTGGCTCGCGGTGGCCGAGGCCGCCTTCGATTTCGTCAGTACAAAGATGAGTGTGAACGGACGGCTGATGCATGCCTATCGCGCCGGCGAAGCGAAGGCACCGGCAACCGCGAACGATTATGCCAATATGATCCGCGCCGCGCTCGTGCTCGCCAACGTTACGGGAAAGCGCACTTACGTCGAGCGAGCGCGCGCATGGACCGATGTTCTCGACAAGCACTATTGGGCCTCGGATCTCGGCGGCTATTATTTCGTCGCCGACGATACCTCGGATCTCATCGTGCGGCCGCTCAGCGGCCAGGACGAAGCGACGCCGAACGCGAACGGGACGATGGTGTCGAACCTGATGGCGCTCTATCCGTGGACCGGGGAGGAGCGCTACGCCAAGCGCGCCGAGGCGGTGCTGAAGGCCTTTGCCGGAGCGATGCGGCAGAACGTGCTGGCGTACGCCGGCCTGCTCGCGGCAGAGCTTGACGTGATGGCGCCGGCGCTCATCGTGTTCGTCGTGCCCGATGGGGGCGATGCGCGGGCGTTGCGCCGCGCGCTCAATGTGGTGTCGCTGCCCGGCGCCGTGGTGCAGGAGATCAGGGCAGGGGAATTGCTCCCGGCGTCATCGCCGGCGCATGGCAAGACGGCGATCGACGGCAAGCCGACGGCCTATGTGTGCATCGGCCCGCAATGCTCACTGCCGGTGACCGACCCCGCCAAGCTCGTCGAGACGATCAAGCAGACGCGGCAAGTCGCCTTCGCCTGACTAATTTTGTCATTGCCCGGCTTGACCGGGCAATCCAGTAACCGAGAGAATTCGTGCTTGAGGGAGCGCGTCTACTACGTCTACATCCTCGCCAGCGATATTGGCGGTACGCTCTATGTCGGCGTGACGAGCGATCTGATTAAGCGCGTCTATCAACATCGCGAAAAGCTCATCAAAGGCTTCACCCAAAGCTATGGGGTGGACCGTCTCGTCCATTACGAAGCTTTCGGCGAAGTCAGTGCCGCGATCCAACGCGAGAAGCAAATAAAGCGATGGAATCGCGCTTGGAAAGTCCAGCTCATCGAGGAGAAGAACCCTAACTGGGACGATCTCTATCCCTTGATCGCCATCCCCTGAGTACTGGATGTCCGCTTTCCTGCCTTCGCCGAAGCGAAGCCGCGCCTCACTCGGGTTGAGGGTAGGCGCTTCGGCTTCGCGCAGGTAGGCGCGGGCATGACAGGCCGAGTGGTACCACGTGTCTAAACCATTTCCGTCAGTGGTTACTGGATCGCCCGGTCAAGCCGGGCGATGACACGCTCTGGGGTCGGGAAGAGATCAGCTCGCGAGACGAGCTCAGGGTCGGCGGCAACGGTCCGATCACCACCGGCTCGTGTAGATGCGCGCGGAGAGCTCGCGCGGCCTTAGGTGTTCATCGACTCGAAGAAGTCGCTGTTGCCCTTGGTCTGCTTCAGCTTGTCGAGCAGGAACTCGATCGCATCCTGCGTGCCCATGGGGTTCAGGATGCGGCGGAGCACGTACATCTTCTTGAGCTGATCGGTCGCCACCAGGAGCTCTTCCTTGCGCGTGCCGGACCTCGCGATGTCGATGGCGGGGAACACGCGCTTGTCGGCCACCTTGCGGTCGAGCACGATTTCGGAGTTGCCGGTGCCCTTGAACTCTTCGAAGATCACCTCGTCCATGCGGCTGCCGGTATCGATCAGCGCGGTGGCGATGATGGTGAGCGAGCCGCCCTCCTCGATATTGCGCGCGGCGCCGAAGAAGCGCTTCGGCCGCTGCAAGGCATTGGCGTCGACACCGCCGGTCAGCACCTTTCCGCTCGACGGCACCACCGTGTTGTAGGCGCGGCCGAGGCGGGTAATCGAATCGAGCAGGATCACCACGTCGCGCTTATGCTCGACGAGGCGTTTCGCCTTCTCGATGACCATCTCGGCGACCTGGACGTGGCGCGAGGCGGGCTCGTCGAACGTCGAGGAGATCACTTCGCCCTTAACCGAGCGCTGCATGTCGGTCACTTCCTCGGGCCGCTCGTCGATGAGCAGCACGATGAGGTAGCACTCGGGATGATTGGCGGTGACGGCGTGAGCGATGTTCTGCAGGATCACCGTCTTGCCGGTGCGCGGCTGCGCCACGATCAGCCCGCGCTGGCCCTTGCCGATCGGCGCCACGATGTCGATGACGCGGCCAGTCATGTCCTTCTTGGTCGGATCGTTGGTCTCCATCTCGAGCCACTCGTCGGGATAGAGCGGCGTCAGATTGTCGAAATGGATCTTGTGGCGCTGCTTCTCGGGGTCCTCGAAATTGATGGTGTTGACCTTGAGCAGAGCGAAATATCGCTCGCCCTCTTTCGGGCTCCTGATCTGGCCTTCGACGGTGTCGCCGGTGCGGAGACCAAAGCGCCTGATCTGACTCGGGCTCACATAGATGTCGTCGGGACCGGCGAGATAATTCGAGTCGGGCGAGCGCAGGAAGCCGAAGCCGTCCTGCAGCACCTCGACAACGCCAGTGCCGGTAATATCGACGTCGCGCGCGGCGAGCTGCTTCAGGATCGCGAACATCAGCTCCTGCTTGCGCATGGCGCTCGCATTCTCGACCGCGACCTCTTCGGCGAAGCTCAGGAGCTCCGTCGGCGACTTCGTCTTCAAATCTTGCAGCTTCATTTCTTCCATGCGCTGCTACTCCAAACGGGGGATGGGATGGTTCTGGGGTTTCTACGGCCGCGACATTCAAGCGCGGCATTGCGTGGTGGGGATAGGATTTGCCTTGGCGGGAAAGGCGAACGAGCGCCGCCTGCTCCAGCCCGGGGGACCCGATCTTTTTGGGGAAAAGGAAGGGCCGCGACAGCGTCCCGAATTGGATGCGACTCGACTTATAGCAGACCCGAACGCCGGGCGGAATAGTTTTACCTCCCTTTAGAAGGGCCGGACGACGACAAGGATCACGATCAGGATCATCAGCACCGTCGGGACCTCATTGGCCATGCGATAGAAACGTGCCGAATGTGTGTTCCGATCGAGCGCAAAGTCCTTCGTCCATTTGGCCAGCAGCCCGTGATAGGCGGAGAGCACGAGGACGAGGAAAAGCTTGGCATGAAACCAGCCATCCTTCGTCCAATCGATGAGGCCGGAAAAAGCAAGCCACAGGCCAAACAGCCAACTCGCAATCATCGCCGGCGTGGTGATGTATCGAAGCAGCCTCCGCTCCATCACCTTGAAGGTCTCGGATTGCTCTGAGCCCGTCTTGCTTTCAGCGTGATAGACGAAGAGGCGGGGGAGATAAAGGAGACCTGCCATCCAGGCGATGATAGCGATGATGTGGAAGGCTTTGATATAGGCGAGCAGCATCGGAATTGCCAGGGCTGTTCTCTCCTTGTCATGCCCGGCCTTGAGCCGGGCATCCAGGGGCAACTCGCTCAGAGCAAATGGCCCCTGGATTGCCGGGTCAAGCCCGGCAATGACGTGCCTTCTATTTATCTGGTGTTTTCACTAGGCGGATCAGCCGTTCGACATGGGCGACGGGCGTGTCCGGCTGAATGCCATGGCCGAGATTGAAGATGAAGAGGCCTTGGCACAGCATGGCAAGCGTCGACTTGACGCGGGCATCTAGCTCAGGTCCTCCGGCGAGGAGGAGAAGGGGATCGAGATTACCCTGAACGGGAAGAAGCGGCTGGAGCTCGCTTCTGATCCAGTGAAGCGGCAGGCTCGTGTCGCAGCCGATCGCATCGACGCCCGTTTCCTTGGCATACCGCACGGCCAGCGGCCCTGAGCCGCGTGGGAAGCCGATGATGGGGATACCGGGCGCCGAGCCATTGAGCCGCTCGACGATCCGTCGCGTCGGCTCGATGCACCAGCGCGCAAACTCATCTTCCGGGAGACTGCCGGCCCAGCTGTCGAAAATCTGAAGCACGCTTGCGCCCGCATTCACCTGGTTGAGCAGATGCTCGGCGGACGTCTCGACCAGCAGATCGATGAGGCGCTGAAACTCTTCGGGCTCGCGATAGGCAAAAAGCCTCGCTTCCGCCTGGTCTTTGCTGCCGCGACCTTCGACCATGTAGGTCGCGACGGTCCATGGCGCGCCGCAAAAGCCGATCACCGGCAGCTTCCGCGGCAAGCCCGCACAGACCCTCTGCAATGTTTCATAGACGGGTGCAAGCGCCTTCCCGGCGCCTTCGCTATCAAGTCTTGCCACCGCGGCCCGATCCTTGATGGGATCGAGCCTTGGTCCCTCGCCTTCGACAAATTCGAGTTTCTGACCAAGCGCATAAGGCACCATCAGGATGTCGGAGAACACGATCGTGGCATCGAGATCGAACCGGCGCAACGGTTGTAGAGTCACTTCAGCTGCGAGCTTAGGATTCCGGCAGAGATCAAGAAACGAACCGACCCTGCTTCTGACCTGCCGATATTCGGGCAGATAGCGCCCAGCCTGACGCATAAGCCAGATCGGAGGCGGGGAGTTCGGCTGTCCTGACAGGGCTCTCAGAAAGGGGCTATCCAGAGAAGGGACACGCGCCATTAGCGGTCTCTAAAAATAATAGAGAGAATCTCTAATAGGTTTCTACTGTTACTGTTTGTGCGTGGATAGCGGACATTCAAGGCTGTCACCAGCCTGTCAACAGAAGTCGCAAGCGAGTGTGGGCGTGGTCGAGGTCGAGGGGTCTGGGCTGTGGCTAATTAGGAGGTCCGGCGCGTGAGCAAGCTATAGCGGGCCAATGGCTCAGGCCCTAGCGAGCTGCTGACAAAGGGTGAATGTTCTGTGGAGATGACGCCTGGAGTGCTGGGGATCGACAGAGGTATTGCCGGCCGTGATGTGAGGGGCGTCATTTTCTCGACATCAGCGAATCTGTGAACAAGCCGTCCCTCTTATTCGGCAAAGAGAGGGAGAGGGAAGGGCTGGGCCGTAGTTGCTCCCGTAACGCAACGAGGTTATCCAGAGGGATTGCCATGGATATCCAGCGCACCTTTCACCTGCACATGATCTCAGACTCGACCGGCGAGACGCTGACCGTCATCGCCAAGGCGGTCCGGGTGCAATATGCGCAGGTGCGGGCGGTCGAGCATCTGCACCCCTTGGTGCGGAGCCGGCGCGAGCTCGAGCGGGTGTTGAAGGATGTCGAGGCGGCTCCCGGCATCGTCCTCTATACGATTTTCAACCGCGAGCTTGCCGAGGAGCTGGAGAAATCCTGCAAGCGCCTCAACGTCCCTTGCGTGTTCGCGCTGAAGCCTATTCTCCAGGTGTTCGAGTCCTATCTCGGCACGCCTTCGACGCCGACGGTCGGCGGTCAGCACGTGCTCGATGCCCACTATTTCCGCCGCATCGAGGCGCTCAACTTCACCATGCTGCATGACGACGGCCATCTGCCGCAGAACCTAAACGACGCCGACATTATCCTGATCGGCATCAGCCGCACGTCGAAGACGCCGACCTCGATCTATCTCGCCAATCGCGGGTTCAAGACGGCCAACGTGCCGCTCGTGGCCGGCGTTCCGCTTCCGCCCGAGATCGAGCAGCCGACGCGGGCGTTCGTCGTGGCTCTCGTGGCTTCGGCCGATCGCATCGCGCAAGTGCGCCAAAACCGCGTCTTCGAACACTCGCACGGCCATTTCGAGGAATACGTGGATCGGGACGCGATCGCGGCGGAGATTGCTCAGACGCGGCAACTCTGCGCCCGGCACGGCTGGCCGATCATCGACGTGACGCGACGATCGATCGAGGAGACCGCGGCCGCCATCATTCGCCTCTACCACGACCGCGAAGCGCCGGCGCTCGAAGCATGAGCGGCTTCCTCCAAGCGGGGCGCCCGCCGCTCATCCTTGCCTCGACCAGCAAGATCCGCGCCCGGCTTCTCGAGGATGCAGGCCTCGCTTTCATCGTCGAGCCGCCTGGACTTGACGAGAGCGTCATGCGCCAGGCGGTGAGCGGGCAAAAGGCCCTCGGGCCCCACGACGTGGCTGAAGTGCTCGCGCGCGCCAAGGCGGAAGCCGTCAGCGATCTTGGCCGCAAGGCCTATGTCATCGGCGCGGATCAGGTGCTCGCCTTCGGCGACCAGATCGTGAGCAAGCCGGACAGCATGGAGGCGGCGCGGACGCAGCTGCTTGACCTCTCGGCCAAGACTCATACGCTGCACACCTCGGCGGCGGTAGCGACGAACGGGGAGACCATCTGGGCCACGACCGAGATCGCGACGCTCACCATGCGGAAACTCAGCCCTCAATTCATCGGCAACTATCTCGCCGCCGCCGGCGACGAGGTGCTGAGCTCGGTCGGGGCCTATCAGGTCGAGTTGATCGGCATCCAGCTGTTCAAGAAAATCGACGGCGACTATTTCGTCATCCTTGGTCTGCCACTCATCCCGCTCCTCGACGCGCTCAGGCGCGAGGGCGTCATCGAGGGTTAAGGTGAAACGCGCCTGCGTCATCGGCTGGCCGATCGAGCATTCGCGCTCGCCTGTGATCCACCGCTACTGGCTCCAGCTCTATGGCATCGACGGCGCTTACGAGAAGGAGGCGGTGCCGCCGGAGGAGGCGAGGGACTTCATGCGCTCGCTCTCCGAGCACGGCTATGTCGGCGCCAATGTTACGCTGCCCCTTAAGCTTATCGCCCTTCAAGCTGCCGATATCGCCGACGAGGCTGCGCGCGCCATCGGCGCCGCGAACACGCTTTGGGTCGATGCCGAGGGCAGTCTGAACGCGACCAACACCGACGCTTGCGGCTTCATGACCAATCTCGCGGAGCAGGCGCCCCAGTGGAACGCCGGCGGGCGACCGGTCGTGGTGCTCGGCGCAGGCGGCGCCGCGCGCGCCGTCCTTTATGGTCTTCTCAATGCCGGCGCTTCGAAAGTTCTGCTCGCCAATCGGAGCCGTGCTCGGGCCGAGAAACTTGCTCTTGCCGTCTCGCCGGACATCGAGGTTGTCGATTGGGACGTGCGCGACTTCGCACTCGCGGGCTGCGGTCTCCTCGTCAATACGACGAGCCTCGGCATGATGGGGCAGCCGCGGCTGGGTATGGATCTCGGCGCGTTGCCAGGCGATGCGGTCGTGGCCGATATCGTCTATAGCCCGCTCGAGACGCCTCTCCTTAGAGAGGCACGCGAGAGAGGGAACATCGCCGTCGATGGGCTTGGCATGCTGCTCCATCAGGCGGTGCCGGGCTTCGAGCGCTGGTTCGGCGTGCGCCCGGAGGTCACGCCCGAGCTGAAGGCGCATGTCGTGTCTTCGCTGGGAGCGAAGTGATGCTCGTCATCGGGCTGACCGGCGGGATCGGCATGGGCAAGACGGCGGCGGCGACACATTTCGCGCGCTCCGGCATTCCGGTGTTCGATGCCGATGCTTGCGTGCATCGCCTCTATGAAAGCGAGGCAGTCGCGCCGATCGAGGCGGCCTTTCCCGGCGTCACGCGGCACGGCAAAATCGACCGCACGCTGCTCGCGGCGCAACTCACGGGTAAGCCCGAGCGTCTCGAGCTGCTCGAGGGCATCGTTCATCCGATGGTGGTGAAGCACGAGATCGATTTCTTGCGCGACGAGGAGAAAAAGGGCGCCAAGCTCGCCGTGCTCGAGATCCCGCTTCTGTTCGAGACCGGTGCCGACAAGCGCGTCGACGTCACCGTCGTGGTCAGCGCGCCGCATCATGTGCAGCGGACGCGCGTGCTGGCGCGGCCCAACATGACGGTCGAGAAGCTCGAGCATCTGCTCGCGCGTCAGCTTCCCGACGCCGACAAGCGCGCGCGGGCCGACTTTGTTATAAGCAGTGGAACGAGCCTCAAAGAGATGCACGCGGAACTCGATCAATTGATCGAATCATTGCAGGATCGCGAGGCCCGCGTCATGGAGCGGCTGCGTCACGCGAGTCCGGAATAGAGCACGTCATCGCCGGGCTTGACCCGGCGATCCAGGGCCGCTCGCTCAGAGTTCGCTGCCCCTGGATGCCCGGCTCAAGGCCGGGCATGACGAGAGAACAAAGGTAAAGCTTTCATGCGCGAGATCGTGCTCGACACCGAGACGACGGGGCTCGATCCCTTCGAGGGCCATCGCATCGTCGAGATCGGCTGCGTCGAGCTGGTCAATTGCATCCCCACGGGCCGCGTCTGGCACGGCTATGTGAACCCCGAGCGGGATGTGCCCTATGCCGCATTCGAGGTGCATGGGCTCTCGACCGAGTTCTTGCGCGACAAGCGCGCGCGGGCCGACTTTGTTATAAGCAGTGGAACGAGCCTCAAAGAGATGCACGCGGAACTCGATCAATTGATCGAATCATTGCAGGATCGCGAGGCCCGCGTCATGGAGCGGCTGCGTCACGCGAGTCCGGAATAGAGCACGTCATCGCCGGGCTTGACCCGGCGATCCAGGGCCGCTCGCTCAGAGTTCGCTGCCCCTGGATGCCCGGCTCAAGGCCGGGCATGACGAGAGAACAAAGGTAAAGCTTTCATGCGCGAGATCGTGCTCGACACCGAGACGACGGGGCTCGATCCCTTCGAGGGCCATCGCATCGTCGAGATCGGCTGCGTCGAGCTGGTCAATTGCATCCCCACGGGCCGCGTCTGGCACGGCTATGTGAACCCCGAGCGGGATGTGCCCTATGCCGCATTCGAGGTGCATGGGCTCTCGACCGAGTTCTTGCGCGACAAGCCGCGCTTCGCCGAGCTAGCCGACGACGTGCTCGCCTTCATCGACGGCGCGCTGCTGGTGATGCACAACGCGGCGTTCGATTTCGGCTTTCTCAACGCCGAGCTCGACCGCATCGCGCGGCCGCTGCTGCGCTGGGATTGCGTGGTCGATACGCTGGCGCTGGCGCGGCGCCGTCATCCGGGCGCGCCGTGCAGCCTCGATGCTCTCTGCAAGCGCTATGGCGTCGACCTCTCGGAGCGCGACAAGCATGGCGCGCTGCTCGATTGCCGTTTGCTCGCGCGCGTCTATGCCGAACTCGTCGGCGGTCACCAGGCCCGGCTCGAATTTGCCATCAATGGCGGGCAGGCCGCGTTGCTCCAGACGAATGTCCTTCCCGTACGAGTCAGGCCGCTTGAGCCACGACTCTCGGCGGCAGAGATCGAAGCGCATCGCGCTTTCGTCGCGACGCTCGGTGCCGGCGCCATCTGGCTCCGCTACTAAAGCTATCAGACCCTAATTCTTGGCGGCTTGGACTGCTTCGTCACGCGCAACGTTTTCGGCGAACAGCCGGCCGAAATCGATCGGATCGAGCATCAAAGGCGGGAAGCCGCCATCGCGCGTCACGTCGGCCAGGACGCGGCGCATGAAGGGAAAGAGCAGCGTCGGGCAGTCGATGAAGAGAACGGGCTGGAGCAGGTTCTGCGGAATATTGCGCAAGCCGAACAGCCCGCCATAGAGCAGCTCGACGTTATAGATCACGCCCTTGTCGTTGCTGGCATGGACCTCGAGATGCAGCCCGACCTCGAAGGTCTCGTCGCCGCGAGGCTCGGCATTCACGTTGACGCCGACCTTGAGCTGAGGGTTCTGGCCGGGCCCTTGCAGCGATTGCGGGGCGCCTGGATTCTCGAAGGAGAGGTCCTTAACATATTGGGCAAGCACCGTGAGCTGGGCCTGGTTGCCGGCCCGAGCGGTCCCCGGAGTCGAAGGCGTTTGTCCAACGCCTTCCAGGGCTTGACGCCCGCGAGAGGGTCCGTCGCCATTCGCCTTCTTAGCCTCGGCCTCGTCTGCCCCCTTCTTAGCCATCACAGCTCCTCAAATTGTGCAAGCGCTGGCTAGCACGGGAGGCAAGGACGCCGCAATTCCATGCGGCAAGGGATGGTTTGGCAGGATGCCCCGGTGCGGCAAGAACGAATTAAGGGCGAAGGCGTTTAGGGTTGGATTAGAGCCAGCGAATGCCGTAAGTTGTGGGCCATAGGCAGGCATGGCGTTCCTGCATGGACTCAAGGCTCCCGCTGGCAAATCTTCAGGCGCGCACCATATCCCGCTTGAAGAGTTCCGCACCGGATGCGGGCTAATCCATTGAACGCGGGTGGCGGCAAGGCATGGGCGAAGCTTTCGACATCTACACACTTCTGTTTCTGGTGCTCGCAGTCGTGATCTTCATCCGGCTGCGCAACGTGCTCGGGCGCCGCACCGGGAACGAGCGTCCCCCCTTCGATCCCTATTCGGCGCCGGCACAAGACGCGAAACGGCCCGACGCCAACGAGCCGGTGGTGGCGCTTCCGCGCGCACGGGGCCGGACAGCCACCGTAAGCGAGACGTCGGTCCCCTCGATGGCGGATATCGAAGCCAAGCTCGGCCGGCACGCACCGAAGGACAGCCCTCTCGGTCAGTCGCTGACCGCTCTGATGCGTACCGATCCCACCTTCGATCCCGGGCAGTTCCTCGACGGAGCCAAGGTCGCCTATGAGGCGATCGTGATGGCCTTTGCTGAAGGCGACGAGGCGACGCTCAAGCAGCTGCTCGGCAATGACGTCTATGACGGCTTCGCGCGCGCCATCCACGAACGCGACAGCCGCGGCGAGAAGGTGGAGTCGAGCCTGGTCGGCATCGACAAGGCCGACATCATCGAGTCGGAAGTGAAGAACCTCACGGCTTACGTGACGGTGAAATTCGTGAGCGAACTGATCTCGGTGACGCGCGACGCCGAAGGCGAGGTGGTCGAGGGCGATCCGAAGAAGGTGCGCGAGGTAACCGACATCTGGACCTACTGCCGCGACATCACCTCGAAGAACCCGAACTGGAAGCTCGTCGCCACCGAAGCCGCCAATTAGCGCGTCTCCACCCAAGTTCGCGTCATTGCCCGGCTTGACCCGCCTGCGGGCCGAAGCCTTAAAACGCGCTTCTGGGCCTTAAAACCCTTCGGCGGGCGAAGGCCCGGGCAATCCAGTATCCTCAGCGTGCATTATTAGCCCGAGGCCCAGTGATTACTGGATGCCCGCCTACGCGGGCATGACAAACGTCGATGAGCTCATCACGGCTGACTTCATTGCAGCGTGCGGGCTTCGCTGCCACCATCGCGCTTCTCTGTGGAGCTTGCGACTTGGAAAACAAAGAGATCACCTTGACGCCGGTGAGCTTCGCCGAGCTTCCCGGCTGGAGCGTTGACGACCAGGCGGCGGCGTTCGGTGCTTTGCTCAAATCGTGCGGGGTGCTAGCGAGCCCCGATGTGGCCTGCACTGCGGCGCTTGCCTTGGGCGATGGAATTGATCGCAAGACCGCGCGCGAGTTCTTCGAGGCCAACTACACGCCGAATGTGATCGAGGGTAGCGATACCAAGGGACTCGTCACCGCCTATTACGAGCCCGAGGTGAGGGGGTCGCGCGAGAAGGGCGGCGCGTTCCAAGTGCCGGTCTATGGCAGGCCTGCCGATCTCATCACCATCATCCCCGAGACCGAGCGCGCGCGCTTCAACGATCAGAACACCGGCTTCCGCGATACGCCGGAGGGCCAAGTGCCCTATTACACGCGCGCCGAGATCTGGGGCGGCGCGCTTCAGGGACGCGGGCTCGAACTGCTCTATCTCGATGATCCGGTCGAGCTGTTCTACATGCAGGTGCAAGGCTCTGGCGTGGTGCGCCTCACAGACGGCAGCCGCGTGCGGCTCAGCTATGCCGGCAAGAACGGCTATCCCTACACCTCGATCGGCAAGCTCCTCGTCGACCGCGGCGAGATCGCGAAGGGTGCGGCGAACATGGAGGCGGTCAAGGCATGGCTTCATGCCGATCCCGCCCGCGGCCGCGCGCTGATGGAGGAGAACCGCTCTTATGTGTTCTTCCGCGAGCTCGATGGCGCCGCGCCGCTTGGGGCCGAAGGCATCCCGCTCACGCCGGGCAGAAGCCTCGCCGTCGATGCCGCCTATCACAAGCTTGGCCTGCCGGTGTTCGTCGCCGCGCCCGATCTTGCCGATGAGGCGGGCAAGCCGTTTCGCCGGCTGATGATCGCCCAAGACGTGGGTTCGGCCATCAGAGGGCCTGAGCGAGGGGACATCTTCTTCGGCACCGGCGAGGGCGCGGGCGCGATTGCCGGAGGGGTGGCGCACCAAGCGCGGTTCTTCATATTGCTACCGAAGCGTTGAGCCTTGTCATTGCCCGGCTTGACCCGCCTGCGGGCTGAAGCCTTGAAACGTGCTTCTGAGCCTTAAAACCCTTCGGCGGGGCGAAGGTCCGGGCAATCCAGTAACCTGTGTCGTGTAGATAACAGTGAGCGCCGGGATTACTGGATTCCCGCTTTCGCGGGAATGACATGGTGGCCACGCGGGAGTCATGGGCAAGCGCGGACAAGATAGCGACAGCGACGCAGAACTTTGGCAGCGGGTCGCGGGCAGCGCACGGCCGCTCAAGAAGCATCGTGCCGCCATGAAGCCCGAGCCGCTTCTTCCGCCGTCGCGCAAGGCTGCCAAAGAGTCAGAGCCAGCACGGAAGCCTTTGCTCCCGAAAGCGCAGCCGAAGTCTGCTCCCATCCCGCGGGGCGAAGCGCTCGACCGCGGAACCGCGCGCAAGCTCGAGCGCGGTCATCTCGCCGTCGAGGCGCGATTGGACCTGCATGGCATGCGCCAGCGCGATGCGCACGCGGCGCTCCGCCGGTTTCTTAAGTCAGCGCAAGGCAAAGGCTACCGCCATGTGCTCGTCATCACCGGCAAGGGGACGGACCCCGATGCGCGGCGGAGCTTCTACGAGGAGGACGCGCGCGGCGTGCTGCGCCAAGCCGTGCCGCACTGGCTCGCGGCGCCAGACCTCGCGCATGTGGTGGTGAGCTTCTCGGCCGCGCCGCGCCGCCTCGGCGGCGAAGGCGCCCTCTATGTGCGCTTGCGCAAATCCCAACGATAAATCTAAGCGGTGGGCGCGCTCTCTTGATTGGCCAACGTAACGCCGATCTCCCGGTGCTCGCCGTCGTCGGCCTTGTAGACGAGATCAAAGATACTGACAGCGGTTCTGAGCCATTTCGCGCGCTCATCCATAGACCAAACGGCATTGGCCTTTGGCAGCCGTTCTACGAGTCCCTGAATGAGAAGATCGGTCGATGCGGCGGCTTCGCCTGCGTCACTTTTCTGGGCGACGAGCAGCTTGGTCACCAAGCTGTCTTTCTGCTGCCCGCTTGGGGTCGCGATGCGGCTTCTCGCATTCGAAGCGGCTTCATCCGCCTGGCGCGGCTGCTGCATAGACATCGGCATTTCCGAAACGATCGTCGTCGTCATCACGCCTACTCCCTCGGGCTTTGCTGCCCCCCCAGGTCAGCTCAAGCCAACGGCCCCGATCAATTCTGGTTAGCCCCGTTATGAAATTCCCACGATACGGTTGTGGTTCCCGGGCATTGACCGCCACGGCGCGCTAAAAGCGACTTAGCCTGGCCAAGTCGGGCGCGCCTGCCTCCCCCTTTCAGGGGAGGATGGAAGAGACCCCCACCCAACCTCCCCTTGCAGGGGGAGGAGCAAAACACGCCTAGAGAATGAATTTGGAAAGGTCGGCGTTCTTGGCAAGGTCGCCGATATGCTCGCGCACGTAGCCGGCATCGATGACGATCCTCTCGCCTGCCTTGTCGGCGGCATCGAAGGAGATCTCGTCGAGGATGCGCTCCATCACCGTGAACAGGCGCCGTGCGCCGATATTCTCCACCGCCGTGTTCACCTCGACGCCCACATCGGCGATGGCGTCGATGGCGTCGGCGGTGAATTCGAGATCGACGCCTTCGGTCTTCATCAGCTCGACATATTGCTTGATGAGGCAGGCCTTGGGCTCGGTCAGGATGCGGCGGAAGTCCTCGCGCGTGAGCGGCCGGAGCTCGACCCGGATCGGGAGCCGGCCTTGCAGCTCGGGCAACAGGTCGGAGGGCTTGGCGATGTGAAAGGCGCCGGAGGCGATGAAGAGGATGTGGTCGGTCTTCACCGGCCCGTACTTGGTGCCGACGGTGGTGCCCTCGATCAGAGGCAGGAGATCGCGCTGCACGCCTTCGCGTGAGACGTCGGCGCCGATGCGCTCCGAGCGTGCGCAGATCTTGTCGATCTCGTCGAGAAACACGATGCCGTTATTCTCGACGTTCTTGATCGCTTCCTGCACGATCGCATCGTTGTCGATCAACTTGTCGGACTCGTCGCTCATCAAAATGTCGAAGGAGTCGTGCACGGTGACGCGGCGCGGCTTGGTGCGTTGACCGAAGGCTTTGCCCAGCATGTCGGAGAGATTGATCATGCCGACCTGACTGCCCGGCATGCCGGGAATCTCGAAGGAGGGCATGCTGGGGGTGTCGGCGACCTGGATCTCGATCTCCTTGTCGTCGAGCTCGCCGGTGCGGAGCTTCTTGCGGAAGGCATCGCGGGTCGAGAGCGCGGCGTTGGCGCCGACGAGCGCGTCGATCACGCGCTCCTCGGCATTGAGTTGCGCCTTGGCCGAAACTTCTTTGCGCTTGGCGTCGCGCACGAGCCCGAGGCCAGCCTCGAGCAGGTCGCGGATGATCTGATCCACGTCGCGGCCGACATAGCCGACCTCGGTGAATTTGGTGGCCTCGACCTTGATGAAGGGCGCACCGGCGAGCTTGGCCAGCCGTCGGGAAATCTCCGTCTTGCCGACTCCGGTCGGGCCGATCATGAGGATGTTCTTGGGCAGGACCTCCTCGCGCATCTCCTCGTTGAGCTGCTGGCGGCGCCAGCGATTGCGCAGCGCGATCGCCACGGCGCGCTTGGCGTCGCGCTGGCCGATGATGTGGCGGTCGAGCTCGGAGACGATCTCGCGGGGGGAAAATGAGGTCATCCTTTGTTGCTTCATCCTTCACTCATCATCGCCGGTTGACCCGGCGATCCAGGGCCCATCTGCACTCACTCTGTCGCCCCTGGATGCCCGGCTCAAGGCCGGGCATGACGTGGAACCTATTCACTTCGTTGCATCGAGGCTTTCGACGACAACCTCGTCGTTGGTGTAGATGCAGATCTTGGCGGCGATGGCCATGGCCTTGCGGGCGATCTCCTCGGCACTGAGGTCGGTGTCGAGCAGAGCGCGCGCCGCCGCCAGTGCGTAAGAGCCGCCGGAGCCGATGCCCATCACCGCTTCGTCAGGCTCGAGCACGTCGCCGGTGCCGGTGAGCACGAGGCTCTCGCTCGCGTCGGCCACGATCATCATCGCCTCGAGCCGGCGCAAAGCGCGCTCGGTGCGCCAGTCCTTGGCGAGCTCGACGCAAGCCCGCTTCAACTGATCGGGAAAGCGCTCGAGCTTGGTCTCGAGCCGCTCGAACAGGGCGAAAGCGTCGGCGGTCGAGCCGGCGAATCCGGCGATGACGTTGCCCGAGCCCACGCGGCGCACCTTGCGCGCCGTCCCCTTGATGATGGTCTGGCCGAGCGTCACCTGGCCGTCGCCGGCGATCACGACCTTGCCGCCCTTGCGGACGGTCAAAATCGTCGTGCCATGCCAGGTGTCGGGGGAAGAAGACGACGAGCTACTCATGCTGCAACGCGATATCGGGGCGGAAGGCGTCTTAGTCAAGCACTTGCCGGCGAGCGGCGGCGTCGCGGGGAGAGAAGCTTAATGCCCGCTAAGAGACAACGCACGCCGACCAGCACAACCGCGGAAGAGGTGATAGAAGTCTGCTCCTATTCGGTCCGGCAACAGAGGGAGACGCTCCATGTGGAGATTGGTTGCGCTGATCGCCTGCTCACTTGCTCTCGCTGTCGTGCCCGCCGAAGCCAAAAAGAACAAGGGTGCCCTCCCTTGCGGCGATTACGACGGCGTGCCGTCGCATAACGACTGCGCGCCGGTCAGCGACGCGCTGAAGGCGAAATGCCAAAAGTGGATCGACAAGGGCAACGCCACTGACGATCAGCACAAGAAGAACTTCTTCAAGCACAAATACTTCAAGTGCGTTGGATACGACTAGGCCGACCGAAGGCGCGGACGTCCCTGTCCATCATTGCGACGCGGGGGCGACGCTTCCGGAGAGGGTGCGCGCGAGGTTTTGAACCAGGTGGCGACCGGCGGGAGCTTGACCTCCACCACGCGCCAGCGGAGCCCGGTGAGCCGCATCAGCGCCGTGATGGTGGGCGAGTCGGCATCTTTGGGGTCTTTCAGGTCGATGCGGAGCTCGGTGGGCGAGGCGAAGAAGGCGTAGGTGACGAAATCGGCGAAGGATTTCCGCTCCTGCCGGTGCTTCACCACCACCTCGCTGTTCAACACCTTCTCGGGCGTCACCCACTCCTCGACGGCGCTATCGACCAAGGTGGGGACGAGAAGAGCGGTCAGCGCCCCGCCGAACACGCCGGCGAAGCTGTCCTTTCCGACCTGGTTCTGGGCCGCCTCGATCAGGGCGAGCTTGACGTCGGCCTTCAGCTCTTGGCGCACGGAAGGCCAATCGACCAGGCTCTCGAGCGTGCTCTGGTCGTCGGTCAGCAGCGCATGGTCGATCCAGTAAAGGGTGAGGTAGGGGTAGCCGAGATAGGCGGCTACCACGAGGATCGCGCCGATCAGCCATTTGCGCATGGAAGTCACTCCGTTCCGGGCGAGCGGGAATAGCACTCTTTGGCGACGGGGCGTATAAGGGCGGCGCGAACCCAAAGAAGCGAATTGCTAAGGCCCTTGAGCTAGACTGCCCCCATGCAGAAGCGGAGCAAAGAAACCGAGACGCGGGAAGCGACCGTCGAGCGCCGCACCAAGGAGACGGCGATCACGGCCTCGGTCGATCTCGACGGGACCGGCGCCTATGACGTCGCGACCGGGGTTGGCTTCCTCGACCATATGATCGAGCAGCTTGCCCGGCACTCCTTGATCGATATCGCGCTTAAGGCCAAGGGCGATCTCCACATCGACCAGCACCACACGACCGAGGATGCCGGCATCGTGCTCGGCCAGGCCGTGGCACGCGCGCTCGGCGACAAGAGGGGCATCGCCCGCTACGGCTTTGCCTATCTTCCCATGGACGAGACGCTGACCCGCGTGGCGCTCGACGTGTCGGGTAGGCCCTACCTCGTGTGGAAGGTTGCCTTCACCCGCTCGAAGATCGGCGAGATGGATACCGAGCTGTTCCGCGAGTGGTTTCAGGCCTTCGCCCAGAACGCCGGCATCACGCTCCATGTTGAGACGCTTTACGGCGAGAATAGCCACCATATCGCCGAGACCTGCTATAAGGCTCTCGCCCGGGCGCTCAGGCAGGCGATCGCGATCGACGACCGCCAGAGCGGGCGGGTTCCCTCGACCAAGGGCCAGCTTTAGCAACTTGCCCAATTTGCCACCCCTTCCAGGGCAGCGTGAGGCGCCGTGACCGTCTATTCCGTCTATGAGCCGAGCAAGGAGACGCCCGATATCGAGGCGCGTGCCGACGCGCTTCACTTCGTGAAGGAGGGCTTCTCCTGGCTCGCGTTCCTCGTGCCGGTGCTGTGGCTGATCTATTGCCGCATGTGGATCGAGCTCGTCGTGTTCATCGCGATTCTCGCCCTGGTGCAGTTGATCTCGGGCGGAGGGCAGGAGGCGGGAGCGCAATTTGCCGGTTGGGTGACGATCGCAATCTCGGTCCTCTTGGGCTTCGAAGCGAACGATTTGCGCTCCGCTGCGCTTGAGCGGCGCGGCTACCGGCTGATCGGCGTCGCCGAGGGGCGCGGACGCACCGATGCGGAGCTCTCCTTCTTCAAGACCTGGCTGCCGCTGCAGAGAAAGCAGCCGCGGCCCGAGCGGCCCCCCGAAGGACCGGTTGAGCGCCAGCGCGAGGGCGAGGCGAAGAGGCGCACCACGCTCGGAGAGGGTGAAGGGGTCATCGGGCTCTTCCCGCAAGCGTGAGCATGACGCACGTCGCCATCATCGATTACGGGTCGGGCAATCTCCACTCGGCGGCCAAGGCGTTCGAGCGCGCGGCGCGTGAAAGTGGCTCCCCTCTCGCCATCAAGGTGACGGACGAGCCAGAGATGGTGCTCTCGGCCGAGCGCGTCGTGCTGCCGGGCGTCGGCGCCTTTGCCGACTGCAAGGCGGGGCTCGCCCGCGTGCCGGGCATGATCGAGGCGCTGGAGGAATTGGTTAAGGGGAAGGGCAAGCCCTTTCTCGGCATCTGCGTCGGCCTTCAGCTCATGGCAGCCCGTGGGCTCGAGCACGGGGTGACGCCGGGTCTCGGCTGGATCGAGGGCGAGGTGAGCGCCATCGCCCCGTCGGATCCCACGCTAAAAATCCCGCATATGGGCTGGAACACACTCAAGCTCCAGCGGAAGCACACCCTGTTCGAGGGCATCGCGACCGGCGAGGGCGGCCTCAACGCCTATTTCGTGCACTCCTATCATCTGGCGCCGACCAGCCGTGACGTGCTCGTCGCAACGACCGATTATGGTGGCGAGGTCACCGCCTTCGTCGCCGAGGACAACATGGCCGGAAGCCAGTTCCACCCGGAGAAGAGCCAGAAGCTTGGGCTTGCTTTGATCGCCAACTTCTTGAGGTGGCGACCATGATTCTAAGCCGCGCCGGATTTTTCCCCTCCCCCCTTGTGGGGGAGGGCAGCGATGCTTCGCCGCGAAGCGGCGATCGAGCATCGCGGGAGGGGGGTGATCTTTCTGACGCGGCAGAGCCGCTTACCCCCCTCGCCGCGCCGAAGAGGTGCGCGTGCTCCCCCACAAGGGGGGAGCGGGGTGCACGTGGCAGTTCCCTGCTTTGTCCACGCGGTGCGATTGTTCAGCCATGATCCTGTTTCCGGCGATAGACCTCAAGGATGGGCAATGCGTGCGGCTCCGCCGGGGCGAGATGGCGGAAGCGGCCGTGTTCAACACCGATCCGGCGGCTCAGGCCCGCGCCTTCGAGGAGACAGGATTCGACTGGCTGCACGTGGTCGATTTGAACGGCGCCTTCGCAGGAAAGCCGGTGAACGCGAGCGCCGTCGAGGCGATCCTTTCGGCGGTGCATATCCCGGTTCAGCTCGGCGGGGGCATCCGCAACCTCGACACCGTGGTCGCGTGGCTCGACAAGGGCGTCGATCGCGTGGTGCTAGGCACCGCGGCGCTGCGCGACCCGAAGCTCGTCAAGGAGGCGGCGCGCGATTTTCCAGGCTGCATCGCCGTCGGCATCGACGCGCGCGACGGCAAGGTGGCAATCGAAGGCTGGGCCGAGACGAGCGAGATGACGGCGCTCGATCTTGCGCGGCGCTTCGAGGACGCGGGCGTGGCTGCCATCATCCATACCGACATCGCCCGCGACGGGGTGCTCGAAGGCCTCAATCTCGATGCGACGGCAGAACTTGCCCGCAGGGTGACGATCCCGGTGATCGCGAGCGGGGGCTTTGCCGGAATCGACGATGTGAAGCGGCTGCTCGAGCCGCGCCACCGGATGCTGGAGGGCGCCATCGTCGGCCGCGCGCTGTACGATGGGCGGCTCGACGCCAAGGAAGCACTCGATCTGATCGCCGCGAGCGGCTTGGCCAAGCACCCCTGACCCATGCGCACGCGCACGATCTTCGCCATTCTTTTCGTGCTTATCAGCCTCATCGCATTCGGGCCGGCACTCATCGCCGTCGGCAGCCAGGAGATCGCCGAACTCGCTTTTGGCTGCCAGGTCGATCTCAACCGCGTCATTCCTTGCGTGATCGGCGGCAGGGACCATGGACAAACCTTCTACGATCTCGGCTTTCTGATCTGGTATTCCTATCTTTCGCTTCCCGCCGGCGGGGTGCTGTTCGCCATCTGGGCGGTCGCGGCGCTGATCGCCTTCATCGTCGGCCGGGCGAAGCGAAAGCGTGAGCAGGAAATGGAAAATCGAAGTGAAGTCAGCGGATGAAAGATCGAAGAAGCTTTTGAGCGACGAACTACGAATCGCTCTCGCGACGGAGTACCTTCGGCGCGCGAATGAGTTCGCAACGACGCTTAGGGCGCTGATAGTCACCTTGAGCACTGCTGCAATTGGATACATTGTGTTGCGATTCGAAGGTCACCCATCATGGTGGCACGTGATCGCCTTAATCTGCTTCGTGTTTGCCATCGCAGCTACGGTCTTTAGCTGGAATCTTCAGAAGACAAAAACCAGAGCGCGGTTTGAGGCGCTGCGAAGTAGCGATGACGAACTGTACCTCAGCCTTGAAAAGCGAGCCGAGACGAATCTCTGCGAGAAGAACTACGCTCTAGATTGGGCTGCGTTTGCATTTCTGCTGCTCGGTCTTGTAGCCGAGGCAGTGCCCAGCATTTCCCCCCTTGTAAACTTATGTTGAAAGTCCGCGTCATACCGTGCCTCGACGTGAAGGAGGGACGCGTCGTCAAAGGCGTGCAGTTCGTCGATCTGCGCGACGCCGGCGATCCCGTCGAGGCCGCTGCTGCTTACGACGAGGCGGGAGCCGACGAGCTTTGCTTTCTCGACATCACCGCAAGCCACGAGAAGCGGGGCACCATCCTCGATGTGGTGCGGCGAACGGCGGAGCGCTGCTTCATGCCGCTCACCGTGGGGGGCGGCGTGCGGAGCACCGAGGACGTTCGCGCTCTGCTCGAGGCCGGCGCCGACAAAGTCTCGATCAACACCGCCGCGGTGAAGGACCGGAGCCTGGTGCAGAGAGCCGCCGAGAAATTCGGCGCCCAGTGCATCGTGGTCGCGATCGACGCGAAGCGCGTGAGCACGAATAGTGCCAAGCCCCGCTTCGAGTTGTTCACCCATGGCGGTCGGGAGCCGACCGGGCTCGAGGCGGTCGCCTATGCGCAAGAGGTTGTCGCGCTCGGCGCCGGCGAGATCCTGCTTACCTCGATGGATCGCGACGGAACGCGCCAAGGCTTCGACATCGAGCTGACGCGCGCCATCGCCGATGCCGTCTCGGTGCCGGTGATCGCGAGCGGCGGTGTCGGCACGCTCGAACATCTGGTCGAAGGGGTGCGGCAGGGGCACGCGAGCGCCGTGCTTGCCGCCTCGATCTTCCACTACGGCGAGCACTCGATTGGCGAGGCCAAGCGGTATATGGCGAAGGCCGGGCTGCCGATCCGCCTCGATCCCTAACCACGTTGGGCAAAGGGCATTGTGGCAGGGGGCGAAGTTGTCACATTGCCCGGCGAACAGGCAGGTGCCCCACTTTTGGTTTGGATTTCCGCGACGGACCTATTCCCACGCCAGCCCCGGCAGTGTATGAGCCAAGGCATGCCTAGCGATGTGTTGAGACGACTTGCCGCCACCATCAAGGACCGCCGGACGGCGCGGCCCGAGGAGTCCCATACCCGCCGCCTGCTCGACGGCGCGCCCATCAAGCCGGCCAAGAAGCTCGGCGAGGAAGCGGTCGAGGTGGCCATCGCCGCCATCGCCCAGGACAAGGGAGCGCTCGTCGCCGAGACGGCCGATTTGCTCTATCACCTGCTTGTCTTGCTGGAATCCCGCCATGTCGCGCTCGACGACGTGCTGGAAGAGCTCGAGCGGCGGATGAGCGCCACCGAACTGCAAAAAAGGCGCAAGGCAGCGGCGAGCTAACCGCCAAAGCCGGCGTCTACCCATGACCGCGCGCCCGACCGTCGCGTTCTCCCCCTACACCATCTATTCGCGCGAGGAGTGGGCCGCCCTCCGTGCCGATACCCCGATGCCGCTCAATCAGGCTGAGCTCGACAATCTGAGCAGCTTGACCGAGCGGGTGTCGACTGACGAGGTGGTCGAGGTTTATCTGCCGCTCAGCCGGCTGCTCAATCTCTATGTCGAATCGACCCAGGAGCTGCACGGCAGCACCACCAATTTCCTGCGCAAGGCCGACGGCAAGATGCCGTTCATCATCGGGCTCGCAGGCAGCGTCTCGGCCGGCAAGAGCACGACGGCGCGCGTGTTGCAGGCCCTTCTTGCGCGCTGGCCAAGCCATCCACGCGTCGAGCTGGTGCCGACCGACGGATTTCTGTTCGCCAACACCGTTCTCGAAGAGCGCGGGATCATGAACCGAAAGGGCTTTCCCGAGAGCTACGACCTGACGCGGCTGCTCAATTTCCTCGGTGATGTGAAGTCGGGCAAGGATCGGGTCGAGGCGCCGGTCTATTCCCACCTCATCTACGACGTGCTTCCCGACCAGAAGATCGCGATCGAGCGCCCCGACATCGTCATCGTCGAGGGCCTCAACGTGCTGCAACCGGCGAAATTGCCGAAGGATGGGGAGGCGATCCCCTTCGTCTCCGACTTCTTCGACTTCTCGATCTATATCGATGCCGCCGAGCAACTGGTCGAAGCCTGGTACGTGGAGCGGTTCTTGCGGCTGAGGCAGACGGCGTTCCGCGATCCGGCCTCTTATTTCCACCGCTACGCCACGCTCTCCGAGGACGAGGCGGTAGCGACCGGGCTGTCGATCTGGCGCACGATCAATCTGATCAATCTAAGGGAAAATATTCTGCCGACGCGGCAGCGCGCCGATCTCATCTTGCGCAAGGGCGAGAACCACGCGGTCGAGACGGTCGCGCTCAGAAAGCTCTGAGGGCTATTTCAGCGGCTCGCTGTAGGCAGGCGCAGGCGCAGCACCCAAAGCGATGTTGAGTCTCAGCGTGGTGCGCACCTCGAAGGCGTCGCTGTCGTCGATGTTGGTCTTGGTCACGCCACCGGGAAAGGTATGGCCGGGCAGGGCGTCGGCATCGACATATTTCATCTGCGGCGCATAGGAGTAGTACTCGTAGTCGGTGACGAGAGACAGGCTCGTGCGCGGTCCAAGCTGCTTCCGCGTCTCGAAACTCACGGCACCGATGAATGCCGCTTGGTCCTTGGACAGGCCAAGGCGCGTGGTGCTGCCGCCGTCGGGAGTGAAGGCGCCGGAATAGTCGGTGGAAGCGTCGTAGACGCCGGCGCGGAGATTGATCGCGGAGCGCAAGCCCCATGAGTTGCCCATGCCGAGATAACCCAGAATGTTGTACTCGCCGCCGAAGGACAGATAAGCGCCGGCATAGGTGGTATCGAGCGACTCGTTATATCTGAGGGAGTTCACCGAGAAGCCGTCGCCGGTGAGCCTCAGCTTGTTCTCTTGATCGATGCCTCTCACGTCGCCGCCGATGCCGAAATAGGCGAAGCGGAACAAATAGCCGCCCGTATCGGGGACGGGCTCGGCGGCTCTGCCGAAACGTGCCTCACCGCCCCCGCCCCAATAATTGACGTTGCGGTCGGTGTTGGTTTTGAACTGGTCGAAGCCGAAGCTGTCAAGCTGATGCGGATTGTCGATGATGTTCTCCGCCTCGCATTCGAGGTCCTGGCTCGAAATGCATTTCCTGCGCGTGTTGTTATCGACATTGGCGAAGAAACCGGACGCGACGCCGGAGACCGGCATTGCCCCCCAATAGCCGAACGGCGTCTCAACCGAGCCGGCGAAGGCGCCGCCGACATTGTCGAGCGTGCCGTTCGTCTGCCTTTTGACGGCGGCACCGTCAGTGTCGGTCTTGAAGGTGAAGTTCATGTCCGGCAGCGCGAGCTGCTGCAGACCGCCGCCAAGGGTGATGATGGTGCCACCGATGACTTGGGTCGCGGGGGCCCCTTGTGCCCGAGCGAGGGATGGCGCCACGGCAACCAATACCGCTCCCAGGATCAAACGCGCGACTCTGTGCATGGAGGGCCCCCTGCCGCCTTGGGTTTCAATGCCAGTTACCAACGATTGGCGTTTACAAAGTGTTAGCCATAAAAGTCACAAAGCGATTTCCGGTCACTGTGGCCGAAAAGACACAAGACCGCCCGAGACTAGGCGATAAGTCCCTCTCCCTCGGCGAGCTTGCGCAGAGGGGTCTCTGGCCTTGCGCCGATATGGCCGATGACCTCGGCCGCGGCGAGGCTGCCGAGCCGCCCGCACGCCTCTAGCGGCGCCCCCTGTGTCAGTCCGAAGAGGAAGCCGGCGGCATAGAGGTCTCCGGCGCCGGTCACGTCCACGACCTCGGCAACCGGCTGGGCCGCGACCTCGATCGTCTCGCCCTTTGCCACGATCAGCGAGCCCGCTTCCGAGCGGGTGAGAACCGACATCTCGCAATCCTCGAGCGCCAACTCCGCCGCCTCCTCGAAACTGTTCACCTGGTAAAGGCTGGTGATCTCCTTCTCGTTGGCGAAGACGATGTCGGCGCCTTCCCGCACCAATTTGCGGAAGTCGTCCCGGTGACGGTCCACGCAGAAGGCGTCGGAGAGGCTGAGCGCGACCTTGACGCCTGCTTTGCGCGCACGGCGCGCCGCATCGCGGAACGCCTCTTTGGCCTCGTGACGGTCGAACAAATAGCCTTCGAGATAGATGACCTTAGAATTCTCGATCATGGCCTGGTCGATGTCGGCGGCGCTGAGATCGACGCTCGCGCCGAGGAAGGTGTTCATGGTGCGCTCGCCGTCGGGCGTCACCAGGATAAGGCAGCGCGCGGTAGGTGCGCCCTCGGTGGCGGGTTCGGTGTCGTAAGCCACCCCTTGCGAGCGGATGTCGTGGCGGAAGATGCCGCCGAACTGGTCGGCCGCCACCCTGCCGATGAAGCCGCATCTCGCCCCGAACGATGCCAGCCCCGCGATGGTGTTGGCGACCGACCCGCCGGAGCGCTCGACTGCAGGTCCCATCGCCTCGTAGAGGCGCGCGGCCTCCTGCGCATCGATCAGCCGCATGAAGCCCTTGGCGAGGTCGTGCTTGGTGAGAAAGCCTTCGTCGCAGCGGGCGATGATGTCGACGATGGCGTTACCGATGCCGACCACGTCGTAGACTTTCTCAGCCATTTTCCATGCAGCTCCCCGCTTTGTGCCCGGCCCTTTTGTCTTCATCAGGCAGCACTATATTCGCGACGCCAAAGTGTTGAGGACCACGTCATGCTCGCCGCCGCAGGTCAAGCCTTCCAGCAGCTGTTTACGCCCCCCTTCCGCTCGGTGCTGTGGAAATGCGTCGGCTTCACCATCGGGCTCCTCGTCCTTCTCGTCATCGCCGTCGAGTGGACGTTTGGCCATTTCGTGCAATTGCCGGGCTGGCTCGAGACCACCATCGAGTGGCTTGGCGGATTTGCGCTCGTGGTCGGCTCGATCTTTCTCATCCCCCCGGTCACGTCGCTCATCGCCGGCCTCTATCTCGACGATATCGCGGCCGAGGTCGAGAAAGCGGTCTACCCGTTAGACCCTCCGGGCCAGCCGCTTGCCGCGCTTTCCGCCCTGGGATTGGCGCTCAAGTTCTTTTTCGTCGTGCTCGCGGTCAACATCCTGGCGCTCTTCCTCTTGCTCGTTCCCGGCGTCAACGTAATCGCCTTCTATCTCGGAAACGGCTATCTGCTCGGCCGAGAATATTTCGAGCTTGCCGCGATGCGACATCTGTCGGTCGAGGACGCCAAGCGGTTAAGGAAGGCAAACGTCGGCTACGTGTCGATGTGCGGGCTGATCATCGCCGTGATCGCCTCGGTGCCGATCCTGAACCTGATCACACCGCTATTCGCCACCGCGTTCATGGTGCGTATCTACAAAGACCTCGCGGCGCGAGCCGGGCTCGGATTCGCGCCGCGTCTTGTGTCTTAGAAGGGACGGAGAGGCTGTCCCGCGTCAGAAGCCGCAGGCGCCCGGGCCCCAGTTCCGCTGATAGGAGATGCAAGGATCCCAGTAAGGATCGTTGGGATCGCCGCGATTCCATCCGCCAAGGGCGTCCTTGAGTTGCTTCGAATGCGGCACGTAGGCGCCGCGACCGAGGAGCTTCTCGTCAGCGGTCCCATAGACGTAAGGGTAGCCGGACTTGGTGTGCGTCCTCCCTTGCTCGGCGAGCGCCGAGGTGGAGCAGGCCGCCGCCAGGGCGAGAGCGAGGAGAGTTTTCTTCATTGTAGGTTTCCGTAAGAAGTGGCGTTCTCCAGGGTTCAATGCCGGTAAACGGGATGTGACCTAGGCGGGCGCGGGCGTCTTCGGCTTGAACAGGCAGATATCGGCGATGAGGCAGCGCCAGCACTCGGGCTTGCGCGCCTTGCACACATAGCGCCCGTGCAGGATGAGCCAGTGATGGGCGTTGTGCTTGTAACGGTCGGGCACGATCCGATTCAAAGTATCCTCGACCTTGAGCGGCGTCTTGCCAGGCGCGAGGCCGGTGCGGTTCGCGACCCTAAAGGCATGCGTGTCGATGGCGATGGTCTTGGCACCGAAGGCGACGTTCAGCACGACGTTCGCGGTCTTGCGTCCGACGCCGGGGAGGCTCTCGAGCACCTCGCGCGTGTCCGGCACCTTGCCGCCGCGCTCCTCGACGAGCTTCCTCGACAGCGCGATCAGATTCCTCGCCTTGGAGCGGTAGAGGCCTATGGTCTTGATTTTCTCCATCAAGCCCGCCTCGCCGAGCTTGATCAGCTTCTCAGGCGTATCGGCGATGCGGAACAGGTCGGGCGTTGCGCGGTTAACCGAAGCATCGGTCGCTTGTGCCGAAAGTACCACCGCGACGAGCAAGGTAAACGGATCATGGTAATGAAGCTCGGTCTTGGGGTGAGGGTTTTCTGTCTGGAAGCGGCGGAAGATCTCATCGACCTCGCCTTGCGTCAGGCGCGAGCCTAGTGCGCGCTTGCCCTTCGCCCGCGCCTTCTTGCCTTCGCCCGCGCGCCTTTTCGGTTGAACCGCCATTTGGCCTTGTCTACCACTGAGTGATCGCCCCTAGACCTGCTATGACAGACGCCAACGTCACCCCACAAGAGCCCAGGCACTTCAGCGCCATTCTGACGCCGCACCGGTCGCTGGGACCCAAAGGCTTCATGGTGCTGATGGCTGCGGTGTGTGCGGTGAGCTTCGGCACCGGACTCCTGTTCTACATGATCGGCGCCTGGCCGGTCGTCGGCTTCATGGGGCTCGACGTCGCCCTCATCTACATCGCCTTCAAGCTGAACTTCCGCGCGCTTCGCCTCTACGAGACGGTAGACCTGACACAAGAAGCTCTCACCGTGACCCGCGTCGATCCCTCGGGCAAGACGCAGTCCTGGGACTTCAATCCCTATTGGGTCAGGCTCAGCCTCCAGCAGCGGCACGGCCGCTCGACCGAGCTGTCGGTCGCCTCGCACGGCAAGCAACTCGTGTTCGCGAGCTTCCTTTCCGATCCCGAGCGTGAGGACTTCGCGCTCGCGCTTTCCTCGGCGCTGTCGGCGGCGAAGACTCCGGGCGCTGCCTAAGAGAAAAATCCGCTAAGCGGCGAGATCGCGCTTCTCGGCGATCGATCCGTCGGCGTTCAGCCGGTAGATCAAGGGATGGCCGGTGCGCAGCTCGAACTCTCTCGACATCGTCGGGCGCCAGCCGATCGAGCCGCATGATGAGCGAGCGCAGCGAATTGCCGTGGGCGACGACGATGACGTTCTTGCCGGCCGCGAGCTCCGGCGCGATGCGCTTCTCGAAGAAGGGAACCACGCGCTGAGCGGTGTCTTTCAGGCTTTCGCCTCCGGGCGGGGCGATGTCGTAAGAGCGCTGCCAGAGGTGGACCTGCTCGGCTCCCCAGCGCCGGCGCGCCTCGTCCTTGTTGATGCCCATCAGCTCGCCATAGTCGCGCTCGTTGAGCGCCGCATCCTTCACCGTGGGGATGTCTTCCTGATCGAGCTCGTCGAGAATGATCTGCAACGTATGCGTGGCGCGCGTCAGCGTGCTGGTGAAGGCGGCATCGAAGCGAAGACCAGCGGCCTCGAGCATGGCGCCGGCGCGATGGGCCTCGAACAGGCCTTCCTCGGTGAGGCCCACATCCTTTGACCCGGTAAAGCGGTTGAGGCGGTTCCACTCGCTCTCGCCGTGACGGATAAGGACGAGCACGTTGCCTGCAGTCTGGCGCGGTTCAGTTTGTTGAGGGCGCCCTGTCATCGCCTGGTCCGATCGCTTGTTCCGCTCGAAGCGGTTCCTTCTTGGCGCCGGGGAACATAGCGGAAAAACATTAAAGCGGGTGTCATATGACGTCCGTTTCGGGCCTATTTCCGGCAAAAAAATCCGGAGATTTGGGCATAGGCGCTTCGCTTTGCCGATTGATGACGAAGCAAGCCGACATCACTCCTAACGTCAAAGGCCGAGAACATCGGCCATCGAATAAAGACCGGGAGGCTTACCACGCGCCCAAAGTGCAGCGGTGACAGCGCCGCGAGCTAAGATTCCCCGGTCGGAGGCAATGTGGGCAAGCTCGATCCTCTCGCCGGGGCCGGCGAAGATCACCCGATGGTCGCCGACCACGTCGCCGCCCCGGAGCGCGGCGAAGCCGATATCGCCCTCTCGCCTTGGCCCCACATCGCCATCGCGCGTTCGAACGCTTCTTTCCGCGAGCGAGACGTTGCGGCCCCGCGCGGCCGCAGCGCCGAGCATGAGTGAGGTGCCCGAGGGCGCGTCACGCTTGTGGCGGTGGTGCATCTCCAGGATCTCGATGTCGAACTCGGGCCCGAGCGCCTGCGCGACGCGCTCGGTGAGGACTGCGATGAGGTTGACGCCGAGGCTCATATTGCCGGCCTTGACGATCGTGGCGTGACGGGCCGCGGCCTCGATCTTGGCCATGTCGGCCTCGGAGAGACCGGTCGTGCCAATGACATGGACGAGGCGCGACTGAGCGCAGAGTGCGGCGAACGCGACGGTCGAGGCCGGCGAGGTGAAATCGAGCACGCCGTCGACATGGGCGAAGACCGGCAGGGGATCGTCGGTAATGGTGACGCCGAGAGGATCAAGCCCAGCGACCTCGCCAATATCGCGGCCGACGGCTGGAGAGCCCTTGGCCTCGACGCCGCCGGCGACGACACAACCCGGCGTCGCCGCAATCGTGCGCGTGAGCGCCTGGCCCATACGCCCGGCGGCGCCCAACACGGCCAATTTCATCTCACTCATTGCCTTGTCCGTAAGGCGATGCGGCGGGCGCTAACCATGATAGACGGCCTATCGCGAAGCTGGGCGACCTTCTATGACGAAAAGGGCGCTCGCCCACAAGTCCGGAAGCGCCAAGACGCCCACTTACCCCCGGGTGGACTCGCGCTCAGCGGTCGCTTCACGTCGGGAAGCCTCCAACACGAAGAATTGACAGTTCTGCGCCGTCTGAGCCCCTCGCGTGCCACAAAGCCCAATGTTGATAGTGCTCACAGAGGCAACGATGGCGAGAGGAGGCCATGCTCGAAACCGCCGCCAGGTCAGAACAGGCGGGGCGGAGAACGCAGAGCTTTGACGTGGCGATCACGGGCGTCGCGACGGCAGTCCCCCCGCACAGAGTTTCGCAAGACGACGTCGCCGAGCGCGCTCGGGCGGTGTTTCCGCATCTCGCCCGTCTCGACGGGTTGTATGCCAATACCGGAATCGAGAGCCGCTACGCCTGCCAGCCAAAGGATTGGTACTACGAGCGCCACGGCTGGGAGGCGCGCACCGCGGTGTTCCAGCGCCATGCGCTTGAATTGCTGGAGGAAGTGACGCTTGCGGCCGTCGCCGACGCCGGCATCGGGCTCAAGGACATCGACGCTCTCGTGGTCAACACCATCACCGGGCTCGCCATTCCGAGCCTCGATGCCATGCTGATGAACCGCCTCGACTTCCCCCGCAAGATGGAGCGGCTGCCGATCTTCGGGCTCGGCTGCGGGGGAGGGGTCGCAGGACTATCTCGCGCAGCGCGCTATGCGCAGGCCATGACTGGCGCCAACGTGTTGTTCCTGACGGTCGATCTGTGCAGCCTCTGCCTGCGCATCGCCGATCCAAGTCTGGCGATGTTCGTCTCTGCAGCTCTGTTCGGCGACGGAGCCGCCGGCGTCGTATTGAGCAATACCCGCGGCAGCGAGCGGGACGGTCGAGGCCGCGTCCTCGCCGTCGGCGATCATTTCTGGTCGAACACCGAGCACATCATGGGCTGGGACATCAAGGAGGACGGCTTCGGCGTGGTGCTGAGCCCCGATCTGCCCGGCTTGATCCGCAATCATTTGGCTGATGCGGTGCATGGCTTTCTCGATCGAAGCGGCATGAGCCTCGGGGAGTTCTCAGGCCTCCTTCTGCATCCGGGCGGGGCCAAGATCCTCAACACGGCCCAGGAGGTGCTTGGGCTCCGAGATGACGATCTTGCGCTGTCGCGGGAGGTGCTACGCGACTTCGGCAACATGTCGTCGCCGACCGCTCTGTTCGCGCTTCACCGCGTGTGGAAAGCCGACGCGAAAGGTCCGCATCTGCTGATGGCCTTCGGCCCCGGCTTCTCAGCGTATTTCGTCGCTGTCGACCTCTGAGGCTTCCCGGCGCGGCCCGAGCGCCTCGTCCTCGAGCTTGATCTTGGTCGCGATCACCACCCACCACAGCGCCGTCATGATGACGGCGAGCGCAAGCGCGCCGAAGGCAAGCGGCAGCACGAATGTTTCGATGATCGTGACCGCGTAGTTCGGGTGGGAGAGATAGCGGTACGGCCCGCGGCGGGCGATGGGCACACCGCGAAGGGTGATGATGCGATGCGTCCAGAAGCGCCCGAGGACTCGCGATGATCCAATAGCGGGCGACTTGCAGCACAAGATAATAGGCGATGAGCGGCCAGATGATCGGCGCGTCGGGTGGGATCAGAAAGAAGATGGAGGCGATCCAAGCGAGATGGGTCGCGGCAACGACGGGATAAAAGGTGTCGCCGGCTTCGCTTGCGCCCTCGGCGAGGAGAGCACGCGTATTGCGCGCCGAATAGAGCTCCTCGAGCCCGCGTTGCGCGAGGACGAGGACAGCCGCGATCTGCGGCGCGCCGACCAAGTCATTGAGGTTCATGGGATTAAATAATTACCGATTCCTCATTGGAGGAAGGATTGGATTCCGAACTAAAATAAGGCCTGACCACGAAAATGTGGTCCAAATAACGCTCGGGGGAGCGATCGGTTGAGGACTGCGAGACGTGACGAAAGAAACCCCCGAGCGTTCGGTCGAAAATACCGGCAGTCGTCCCAAGGTCTTCGTCTCCTATTCGCGCAAAGACTTGGGCTTCGCGCAGATGTTGGTGGAGGAGCTTGGCGAACGCGGCTACGACGCCTTCCTCGACAAGACGGACATCGCGCCCGGCGAGCCGTGGAAGGAGCGGCTCGGCGGCTTGATCGCCGCGGCCGACACGGTGGTGTTCGCCATCAGCCCAGAGTCGGTGGCATCGAGCGTCTGCGCGTGGGAGCTCGAAGAGAGCGCCAGGCTCGGCAAGCGGCTGATCCCCGTCGTCGCGCGGCGCATTGCCGATGCCGACGCGCCGCCGGCCCTCGGGCGGCTCAACTGGGTGTTCTTGAGCGAGGGGGACGACAAGGAAGCGGCGCTCGCTGCGTTGGACGAGGCGCTGCATACCGACCTTGCATGGGTGCGCGAGCATACGCGCTTGGGCGAGTTGGCACGTCGGTGGGATGAGCAGAAGCGCAGCAAGGGCGCAACCTTGCGCGGCGCAGATCTCGAAGCCGCCGAGCGCTGGCTCGACCACAGACCGGCTGACGCCAACGCGCCGACCGATCTTCATCAGGATTTCATCCGGGCGAGCCGCCACGCCGCAACCGGACGGCAGCGCATGTGGGTCGGCGGCTCTCTCACCATCGCCGTCCTCGCTATCGGTCTTGCGATCTTTGCCGAGGTCAACCGGCGCGAGGCGCAGACCCAGCGCGATCGGGCCGAGCACACCCTCGCGCTTGCCACCAAGACGGCGAACAGTCTCGTTTTCGATCTGGCACAGAAGTTTCGCGACGTGGTCGGTGTGCCTGCCGCGACGGTCAAGGACATCCTCGACCGCTCGCGCGAATTGCAGGAGCAGCTCCTCAGCTCGGGCGAAACGAGCTACGACTTGCGCCGGAGCCAAGCCGTCGCTTTGATCGAAATGGGCGCCACATTGGAGTCGCTCGGCGACAGCAAGGGGGCCGAAGAGGCAGGCGATAAAGCCCGGGACATCTTCGAGGCCTTGCTCAGAGAGCGGCCCGAGAGCACCGACTATCAGCGCCAATTGGCGATTGCCTACGATCACACCGGCGATGCTTTAGAGTCGCAAGGGAAGCTGCCCGACGCATTGCGGGCCTACCAGTCCGGTCTTGCGGTCATGGACCGGCTGCCAGCGTCAGACCCCGACAATGCTTACGAGGTCACAAATTTCCAGGATCGCATCGGCAACGTGCTCGTAGCCCAGGGCGATCTCGGCGCCGCGCTCAAGTCCTATCAGGCCAGTCTTGCCCTTCGCGAGCAATTTGCCAAATCGCAGCCGGCCAATATGACATGGCAAAACGCGCTGTCCGTGTCGCACTTCAAAATCGGCCAAATTCAGGAAGCTCAAGGCGATCTCGACGGAGCCCTCAAGTCGTACCAGACCGACCTCGCGATCGCCGAGACCGTGGCCAAGTCCGATCCCAGCAACGGCGACTGGCAGCGAGAGCTGTCGGTCGATCATGTGGCGATCGGCGACCTGCTTCGCGCTCAGGGCCATCTGGAAGAGGCGCTGCAGTCATTTCGCGATGCGCTTGCCATCCGCGAGCGTCTGGCGAAGTCAGAATCCGAGCAACGCGCTGTGGCAGCAGGATCTCGGTACGGCACATGAGAGAGTGGGACATATCCTCGAGGATCAAGACAAGCTGGATGAGGCGCTGAGTGCCTATACGGCGGATCGGGATATCTCTGAGCGCTTGGCGAAATCTGATCCGGCCAACGCCGATTGGCAGCGCAATCTCGCCATAGCGAACGCGCATGTCGGTGACATTCTGCAAAGCCAAGGCCGTCTGGCAGATGCGCTCGTCGCTCTTCAAGCGACTGTGGCCATCTTCGAACGGCTCGCCAAGTCCGATCCCGGCAACGCCGGCTGGCAACGCGATCTCGCGGCGGCGTACCAAAGAACAGGCGCGATTGAGGAGGCGCAAGGTCACTTAGCGGAAGCCCTGAAATCCTATCAGGCCGTGCTCGACATCCACCAGCGCCTGGCCAAGTCCGATCCCAGCAATGCCGATTGGCAAAAGGACGTGGCCGACACCTACGCGCATATCGGCTTTGTGTTCGAAGCACAGGGAAATCTCCCCGAGGCTTTGAAGTCCTTTCAGGAGGCCCTTGGCGTCGGCGAGACGCTCGCGAAATCCGGCTTCTCCAACGCCGACCTCCAGCGCCATCTGTTCATTTGGAATGGCAAGGTCGGCGACGTCGAATCAAGCCAGGGCAAGCTCGATCAAGCGCTCAAGGCTTATCGCGCGAGCTTGGACATCAACGAGACCCTGGCAAAGGCAGATCCGAGCAGCCTGAGCTTACAGCGCGATCTCTTGGTGTCTTACGACAATGCCGGACAGGCCGAGCTTGCGGTCTCGCATTGGCCAGAGGCGGTGCGCATTTATCAAGCGCGCCTCGCGGTTGCCGAGCACCTGGCCCAAGCGGATGCTGGCGATGCGAGCGCTCAGCGGGATCTGGCAGTCACGCACATGAAGCTCGCCAACGCCTATTTGAAAAACAATCAGCTCGACGAGGCGCGCAGCGCCTTCAAAGCCGCCCGCGACATCGAGGCGGCACTCGTGCAGGCGCACCCCGATGTCGCGAAGTTCAAGCAGGACCTCGATTGGGTCGACGAGCAGCTGGCCGCGCTGGAGAATACGACCGGTTCAGCTGCACCGTGACGGGCTTGCTTATTGCTCAGGCGACGAGCGGGCGGCTCTTCGCCGTCTCCGCCGATTCCGGCACGTCGGCATCGGGCTTGCCGTAATAGAAGCCTTGCACTTGGTCGCAGCCCCATTTCCTGAGCATGGCGGCCTGCCCCTCGGTCTCCACGCCCTCGGCTGTGATGGTGACGTGCAGCGACTGGCCGAGGCCGACGATGCTCGACACGATGGCCGAGGTCTGCGGGCTCGTGCCGAGCGTGTCGATGAAGGAGCGGTCGATCTTGATCTTCTTGACCGGGAACCGGGTGAGATAAGAGAGGCTCGAATAGCCGGTGCCGAAATCATCCATGGCGATCGCGACGCCAAGCTGATCGAGACGCGTCAGGGTGTCGATCACCGCTTCGGTGTTCTGCAAGATGATGCCCTCGGTGATCTCGATCTCGAGGCGATTCGGCTCGAGCCCAGTCTCGTTCAGAACGCGACGCACAAGGCCGTAGACGTCCTGGGTCTTGAACTGCGCCGGTGAGAGGTTGACGGCGAGGTGGGTGTCGAGCGGCCAGGTGGTGGCATAGCTGCAGGCCGTGTGCAGAATCCACTCGCCGAGCGGGACAATGAGGCCGGTCTCCTTGGCAATCGGGATGAAGGTCGTCGGCGGAATCTCGCCCTCGGTCGGATGCCACCAGCGTACCAGGGCCTCGTAGCCGGTGAGCTTGCCGGTCTCGAGATCGAATTGCGGCTGGTAGTCGAGATAGAGCTGGTTCTTGCGCAGCGCCGCGCGCAGATCGGCCTCCAGCCGGCGGCGCTTCTGCAGGGCCGCGTCCATCGCAGGCTCGAAGAAGCGGAAGGTGTTGCGGCCATCTTCCTTGGCGCGATAGAGGGCCAAATCGGCATTCTTGAGCAGCGTATCTGAGGGCTCGGAATCAGCAACGGGACCGATGGCGATGCCGATGCTCGCAGAGGTCGCGAGCTCGTGGCCGTTCGCATGATAGGTCTCGCCGACGATGGCGAACTCGTCGCCGCCGAGCCGGCCGACCAAGTCGGATTCGCGCACGCTTTCCTTCAGTCGCGCCGCAACCTCCTCCAGCAATGCGTCGCCGGTGGCGTGGCCCATCGTATCGTTGACGTGCTTGAAGCGGTCGAGATCGAGCCCGAACACCGCCATCAATTGGCCGTGACGCCTGGCGCGGGCAACCGCGCGGTCGAGATGCTGATGGAACGGGAGACGGTTGGGCAGTCCGGTGAGCGAATCGTGGAGCGCGAGATGGCGGATCTGGTCTTCGGCGAGCCAGCGCTCGCGGATGCGCCGCGACGCAATCGCCGCAGGCACTGTGAAGCCGAGCACGATGAACAGGCTCGTCATCAGTGTCGCCCCGTAAGCGCGACGTTGGTGAGAGCGGCGGCCGCCGATTGGTCGAGCGAGAAAGCATAGATGCGTGCGACCTTGCCGTCTTGCGTGACGCGTCGTGGACCTTGGGGAACGCGAGCACGGAGGCGAGCTTATCGGCGGAAAGCTTGCCGCCAATGGCAATCGGCTTCTCGTCGGGTGCAAGCACGGCGAAGCCGTCGAGTTTGCTTACGAACTCTTCACTCGTCCGATTGCTTTGGCCGAGCGTCCAGCCCTTGGTGAGCTGGTTCAACATTTCGATCAGGCCGAAGCCCTGTTGGTGGAAGTTCTGCGTGGGAAGGCTCACCGGCTGGCCCGACGCCAGATCCTGCTGCAACGCCGTCCGATCGAGCACCTGCATGTCGACGTCAAGAACACGGGCAGGGGGCTCGGAGGACTGGGCAAGCCTGGTGTCGACCTGAGCAGCCCAGCTCAACGCTGCCTCGTGCGCGTCGCGGCCGAGCACATAGCCGATGGTGGAACGGCCGGACAGCACGCCGGCAATGACGGTAAGCACACCAAGAACGACAAGACCGGCCATTACCAGCCGATCCCGAGCGCCGACCTCTGCCATTTGACGAGTTCCCTTAGCCACCCTGAGCGGGACGCTCGGTCATAGCCAAAGGGCGTTAAGGCAGGCCCAAGATTTGCGGTAAATGCTGCGTTAAGCAGTCAGGCCCAAGCGAAAGCAACCTTGCGCAATGTCGTTTCGCCGAAGGTCTCGGACCCTTCGGCGATGGGTTTGCCACCGAGGCGGAGATAGAAAGCGCAAGCCGCATCGTTATCGGCCAGAGCCCAAATCAGGAGGCCGCGTAGCCTGAGTTCGGAAAGCCGGGTGCGCGCTCCGTCGAACAACTTCTCGCCAAGGCCGAAGCCCTGATAGGTAGGATGCAGATAAAGCTCGAAGATCTCACCTTGAAACGGTGCGCGCCCGAGACGACAGCGGCCATAGGTCACATAGCCCGCGGCCGCGCCATCGAAGTCGAGCACGAGCAGCGGCGTGCGCTTCCTGAGCGCGCTCTCCCACCAACGCATTCCTCTCCGCGCGATCATGCGTTCGAGCGAAAGGTGCGGGATGATGCCCTGGTAAGCGTTGCGCCATGCCTCCTCGTAGGCCGAAGCAAGGGCAGGAGCATCCTTCAGTCTTGCAGGCCTGACATGGACGACATCAACGGGCATATCTCCACGTTAGCGCAGAGTGGCGCCGCGGAGCAAAGGGCGCGGGGCCTCAGTCCAAAATTTTGTTGCTCTTGACACAGACTGGAAGGTTCTCCGAGCCAATGCCACATTAGCGGCATGGCTGAACCCGAGCTACGATCGACGCTCACCTGCCCGCATTGCGGTTACCAGACGACCGAAACCATGCCCGCGAACGCCTGCGTGGCCTCCTACGACTGCCAGGGCTGCGGCAAGACGCTGAAGCCCCTGCCGGGCTCCTGTTGCGTTTTCTGCTCTTACGGTTCGGTTCCGTGTCCGCCTATCCAACAAGGCATCGAGCCGCACTGCCTCTCCGATACAAGAACCAGAGGTCCAAGGATTGGCTTGGTCCAAGCAGCAGTCTCGCAGCGAGTTCACCAAAAGCGTAAATCTCCGGCGTGGCACACCCTAGGGTAGACTGCCAAACTCGTCGCTAAAGACTAGGCAACATCCTCGGCAAGGCGCTGGCGCTCGGCCCTCTTCCGCTCGTTGGAATCGAGGTGCCGCTTGCGGAGTCTGATCGATTTCGGGGTGACCTCGACCAGCTCATCGTCCTCGATGTAAGCGAGCGCGTGCTCGAGCACCATGCGGATCGGCGGCGTCAAGCGGACCGCCTCGTCCTTGGATGTGGCGCGTACATTGGTGAGCTTCTTGCCCTTCAGGACGTTGACCTCGAGGTCGTTGTCGCGCGTGTGCTCGCCGACGATCATGCCGCGATAGACCTTCCAGCCTGGTTCGATCATCATCGGCCCACGGTCCTCGAGGTTCCACAGCGCGTAGGCGACGGCCTCGCCCTGATCGGTCGAGATCAGCACGCCGTTGCGCCGTCCCTGGATCGGGCCCTTATGCGGCGCATAGCCGTGGAACAAGCGATTCATGATGCCGGTGCCGCGCGTATCGGTGAGGAGCTCGCCCTGGTAGCCGATGAGCCCGCGCGTCGGCGCATAGAACACGAGGCGCTGACGGCCGCCGCCCGAGGGCTTCATCTCAACGAGCTCGGCCTTGCGCTCGGCGAGCTTCTGCACCACGACACCAGAATGCTCCTCGTCGAGGTCGATGACGACCTCCTCGATCGGCTCGAGCAAAGTGCCGTCGTCGCCGCGCTTGAGCAGCACCCTGGGACGCGACACTGAGAGCTCGAAGCCCTCGCGCCGCATGGTCTCGATCAGGATGCCGAGCTGGAGCTCGCCGCGGCCTGCGACTTCCATCGAATCGCGTTCCTCGGACTCGGTCACCCGAAGCGCGACATTGCCCTCGGCCTCGCGCAGGAGTTGGTCGCGGATCATGCGGCCGGTCACTTTGGTGCCCTCGGTGCCGGCGAGCGGAGAATCGTTGACGCGGAAGGTCATAGACAGCGTCGGCGGGTCGATCGGCTGGGCGGGGAGCGGCGCCATGACCTCCAGCGCGCAGATCGTGTGGGCCACTGTGGCGTCGGGAAGTCCGGCGAGGGATACGATGTCGCCCGCGGTCGCGAGCTCGAGGGGCACGCGCTCGAGCCCGCGGAAGGCGAGCACCTTGGAGACGCGGCCCTGCTCGACCAGCTTGCCGGTATGGTCGAGGACCTTGACCGGCTGGTTCGGTGCGATCGTGCCGGAGCTGATGCGCCCGGTCACGATGCGGCCGAGATAAGGGTTGGCCTCGAGGATGGTGGCGAGCAACCGGAACGGCCCTTCCTCGATCCTGGGCGGCGCGACATGCTTCAGCACGAGATCGAACAGAGGCTTCATGCCCTCGTCCTTGGGGCCTTGAGGGCCTGGGCCCATCCAGCCTTCCTTCGCTGAGCCGTAGAGGATGGGGAAATCGAGTTGCTCGTCGGTCGCCTCAAGCGCGGCGAAGAGGTCGAACACGTCGTTGACCACTTCTTGCGGACGGGCGTCGGCACGATCCACCTTGTTGATCACGACGATCGGCTTGAGCCCCATCTTGAGCGCTTTGGACACGACGAATTTCGTTTGCGGCAGTGGACCTTCCGCCGCGTCGACGAGGACAAGCGCCCCGTCCACCATATTCAAGATGCGCTCGACCTCACCGCCGAAATCGGCGTGGCCCGGCGTGTCGACGATGTTGATGCGCGTGCCGTTCCAGACGATCGAGGTCACCTTGGCGAGGATGGTGATGCCGCGCTCGCGCTCGAGATCGTTGGAATCCATAGCGCGCTCGGCCACCCGCTGGTTCTCGCGGAAGGCGCCGGACTGCTGGAGCAGGCGGTCGACCAGGGTCGTCTTCCCATGGTCGACATGGGCAATGATGGCGATATTGCGAAGTTTCATGGGATTAAGATGCGCGAACGCGGGCCAAAATGGCCCGCGCTTCCTATGACTGGGATATATAGATCGTGTGACAAAGACGCAATGGCGTCTCGTTTCGGGGGCAGATATCGCCAATCTCAAATTCAGCGACGTGCTGTCACACGCATGAACCTGTGATCGCGCGTGTCGATTGTTTGCGCGTAACGTTGGCGTAAGGGGACGTGAATTCCATGGAGCTAGAATGTGCGGCATAGCAGGTGTGGTCGACCTCAAAGGTATCAGCGAGCCTGACCGGGCTCAGGTGGGCCGCATGGCGACGGCGCTCCGGCATCGCGGGCCGGACGGCGTCGGCTTTCTCATGGCGCCCGGCATCGGCATGGGCAATCGCAGGCTCGCCATCGTCGGCGTCACCAACGGTCAGCAGCCGATCTTCAACGAGAGCGGCAGCGTCGGCGTGATCGCCAATGGCGAGCTGTTCGAGTATCCCGAGCTGAAGGCCGAGCTCAAAGCCAAGGGCCACGTCTTCAGCAGCGATTCGGATACCGAGCTGATCGTGCACCTCTATGAGGAGCATGGCGAAGCTCTGTTCGAGCATCTCAAGGGCCAGTTCGCCTTCGTGCTGGTCGACTTCGCGCGCTGCCTGGTGCTGCTCGGGAGGGATCGCGTCGGCATCTGCCCGCTGCATTGGTCGCGGCAGGGCGATCGCCTCTATTTCGGCTCGGAGATCAAGGCGTTATTCGCCTCGGGCGCGGTGCAGCCCGCCATCGATCCGCGCGGGCTCGATCACATCTTCACCTTCTTTGCCATGGGAACGCAGCGCACGATGTTCGCCGGCATCCAGTCGCTCCGACCCGGGCATTATTTGCGCATTGCGTTCCGTCCCGACCGCACGGCCGCCGACATCGAGGAGCGCTGCTACTGGGATCTCGATTTCCCCGATTGGGGCGATGAGGAGGATTTTGCCGATGAGAACGCTCTCGTCGACGAATTCGAGCGCGTGTTCAGCCGCGCCGTCGAGATCAGGCTGAGAGCCGAGGTGCCGGTGGTGGGCTATCTGTCGGGTGGCGTCGATTCGGCTTATGTGCTCGCCACTGCCTCCAAACTCCGCGGCAGGCCGCTGCCAAGCTTCACGGTAAGAGTGCCGGATTCGCAGCTCGACGAGACCTCGCTCTCCATGGGCACGGCGCAAATGATCGGAAGTCAGCAGACGGTACTCGAGGCTGGCGCGGACGTGATCGCCGCCAATTACGCGAGATTGATCCAAGCGGCCGAGAGCCCCGTGCTCGACACTTCGTGCGCCGCTTTGCTCGGGCTGTCGCGCAAGGTCCGCGACCTCGGCAACAAGGTCGTGCTGACGGGAGAAGGGGCCGACGAGGCATTCGCCGGCTATCTCTGGTTCAAGTGGCGGGAGATCGCCCGCGCATTGGACGCGGGGAGATTCAAGCCGAGCACGGTGATGAGCCGGCTGGCTCGCAAATATGCGACGCCCGAAGTCGGCTTCGATGAGTTCCGGCGCATCGACGCGATGGTCGGCGGGCCGCACGCCCAGTCGATCCTTTACAATCTTGTGGCGAGCTCGCGCCACCGCTATTACAGCGACGCGTTCCGGGAAGAGCTTGGGGGCCACGTGGCCTATGAGGATCTCAACTTCGATCCCAAGCGGCTGCTTCGCTGGCACCCCCTCAATCGCTCGCTTTATTTCGGCTACAAGGTCCTGCTCGCCGGCATGCTGCTCAGCCACAAGGGCGACCGCATCACCATGGCCAACAGCGTCGAGGCGCGCTACCCATTCCTCGACGAAAAAGTGATCGCGCTTGCGGCCCGCTTGCATCCGCGCTGGAAGCTACGCCGCGGGACCAGGGACAAGTATCTCTTGCGCAAGGCGGCCGAGCGGCTTCTGCCCTTTGAGGTCGCCCAGCGCCGCAAGTCGATGTTCCGTCTGCCGCTTGCCGAGAGTTTCTTCGTCACGCCGCCGCCCTTCGTGCGCGACCTGATGAGCGAGGAGGCGCTCGCCAAGACCGGCTATTTCAATGTGGCAAGCGTCAGGCGCGATTATCAGGGTTTCCACGACGGGTCGGAGCAGAAGCTCGGCACCTTCGCGAGCCTCGGCCTGACGGGAGTGATGGCCACCCAGCTCTGGCACCATCTCTTCCTCGGCGGCGGTCTGTGCGACCTGCCGACGCTCGATTTCCATCCCGCTGCCCACGGTCCTGGGAGGCTCGCGGCATAAGGCGGAACAAGATCGCCTAAGGTCGCGCGCCGCCCCGTGGACCGGGCGCGGCGTCGGACTGGGCGGATTTAATCATCATCATCTCGCCGAGATTCTCGACCGTCAGCAGACCGACGAGGCGGTCTTCTCCGTCGGTTACGCCCACCACCGGGGGGCGCCCCTTCTCCATCAGCGAGCGCACCGCCCCGTCGAGCTTGGCCCGCGCGGGCACTGTCGGGATGCCGGCCTGCATCACCTCGAGCACCGGCGTGCCGGGGCCGCGCTCTTTAAGCGCCTTGATCATCGCATCGCGGGTCAACACTCCGCGCAGATGCCCCAAGCCGTCGACCACGGGAAATTCCTTCTGTGTGGTGCGAATCAGCGCCTCGACGGCGTCGTTGACCGTGGCGCTTGTTCCGAGCGACTGGAACTCGGTGATCATGGCATCTGAAACGGAGGTTGCTTGCGCCACGGCACGAAGCTGGGCTTGTGCCGCCTCGCCCGAGGCCGCGAAGAAAATGAAGGCGGCGATGATGATCAGCACGGGATTGTAAAGAACGCCGAGGACCCCGAAGAGGATGGCAAAGCCCTGGCCGATGGTCGCGGCAAGCTCGGTTGCGCGCTCATTCCCCACCCACATGGCGAGCAGGGCGCGCAACACTCTGCCGCCATCCATGGGGAAGGCGGGGATCATATTGAACAAGACAAGCACGATATTGGCGCCCGCGAGCTTAGCCGCGAGCGAGACGGCGGGGTCATCGATCCTTGTGAGATTTGCAGGGTCGAGCCGTGGCCCGCGCCAGAGCAGCAGCAGGGCGGCGATGGCCACGTTCACAGCCGGCCCCGCCAACGCCACGAGGAGTTCTTGCCCTGGCTTTTCCGGCATCTCGTCCATGCTGGCGATGCCCCCGAACGGCCACAACGTCACGTCGCGGGTTTTGACGCCGTAGCAGCGCGCCGCAAATACGTGGCCGAGCTCATGCAGAAGCACGCAAAGGAAGATGAGTGAGATGAGAGCGGTGCCCCGCCACGCCGCTTCGACACCGCCCTCGCGGTAGTAGATCGTGGCGAGCCAGATCAGGAAGAGAAAGAACGTGACGTGGATGCGAATTGCCGTTCCGGCGACCGATCCAAGCGACAGCGACCAGCGCATGGGATGAATATAGGAACAATCCCTGCGTCACGAAACCGCCCGAGAGCTTGAGGCCTGGAAGCTTGCCGGCGGAGTTGACCGATCGCGGCCCTCCGCGGCTCAGCAAGGCTTCTTTAGCACTCTTTCAGCAGAGTAGGCCCCCGGGCGCGGCAGGAGCGCGCATGATGTGGAGTGGGCCGTGGTTGAGATTTCCCGGCGCGGAATGCTTGGAGGAGTGGCGATGAGCGGTCTTCTGTGGAACACGGCCGCGCTCAGCACCGAATCGCAGCAACCCCCATTCGGACCGGCGCCGGCGCCTCTCGATAAGCCCGAGCTGCCCTCCTTCCGCTACCCGCTCGGAGCACAGAAGAGCGAGCAGTTCAACGGCGGCACGGCCAAGGAGGCCAACGTCACCGGTTTCCCCGTGTCCGAGAAGCTTGCCGGCGTCTACATGACGCTCGAGTCCGGCGCGCTGCGCGAGCTGCACTGGCACGCCAATGCCGCCGAATGGGCCTATGTGATCGAGGGCAATTGCCGTGTCACCACCATCGATCCCGCCGGCCAATGGGAGATCGTGGATTTCAGTCCCGGCGACATCTGGTATTTCCCCCGCGGCCACGGCCATTCGATCCAGGGGCTTGGGCCCGGCACATGCGTGTTCCTGCTGGTGTTTGACAACGGCTATTTCTCGGAGTTCGGCACGTTCTCGATCAGCGACTGGGTCGGGCACACGCCGCCCGAGGTGCTCGCCAAGAATTTCGGCGTGCCGGAGTCGACCTTCGCCGACTTCCCCAAGAAGGAGGTCTATATCAACACCGGGCCGGTGCCGCCGCCGCTTCCGGCAGAGCCTGCTCCGGAACTCGCTGAACAGCCCTCCGCTCACCCACCGCTATCAGCTGCTCGCGGCGAAGCCTGAGGAATTCCCCGGCGGCACGGAGCGCAAGGCATCTTCAAGCGAGTTCCCCATCTCGACCACCATGACCGGCGCGTTGCTGGTCATCAAGCCCGGCGGTCTGCGCGAGCTGCATTGGCACCCGCATGCGGCCGAATGGCAGTATTACCTCAAGGGCAGTGCCCGCATGACGGTGTTCGGCAGTCACGGACGCGCACGCACCGATGACTTCTCGGTCGGCGATGTCGGCTATGTGCCGCAGGGCTATGGCCACTATATCGAGAACACGGGAAGCGATGAGTTGCGTATGCTCGCCGTGTTCAACAATGGCACCTACGAGGCGATCTCGATCACCGGCTGGATGGCGGCCAATACCGATCTCCTGCTCGCGACCAATTTCAAAGTGCCTGAGAGCACGTTCGCCAAGTTCCCCAAGGGACCGGTGGTCATTCCCGAGGACTGAGCGCTCAGCCGAGCAGGGCGAGAGCCTCGTCGGCGAATGCTTGCGTCAGCTCCTTGGCGCCGACGCCTTCGCGCGGCGGCGACCCCTGTCCCGACCACAGCGGTGAGAAATCCGTCAGTCCTTTCGCCTCGGCCTTGGCTCGGAGCGGCGCGATCGCTGGCGTGGCGAGCGGATAGGCGGGAAGCGATGTCGTGTTGATCGGGCCCTGCTCGCCGATCATGCGGTTCATGATCGAGCGTGCCGGCCGCCCACTCAGAACATTGGTGATGACCGTCTCGCGGCCGGGCCTGCGCAGCGCCTCCCGGTGCAGGGCCGAGATCGTGGCCTCGGGGCAGCCGAGATAGCCGGTGCCGATCTGAACGCCTGCGGCGCCGAGGATCAAGGCGGCGGTAATGCTTCGCCCATCGCCGATGCCCCCCGCCGCGATCACCGGAACCTTCACGGCCTCGACGATCTGCTGGAGCAGAGCGAAGGTCCCGACTTGCACCGCGACATCGGTCTCGAGGAACATGCCGCGATGGCCCCCGGCTTCCGCCCCTTGGGCGATGATCGCATCGACCCCCCGCTCGGCGAGCCACAGAGCTTCGCGTAGAGACGTGGCGGAGCTGATGATCTTGCACCCAGCCGCCTTCACCCGGGCAACAAGTCCAGCGTCTGGCAGGCCGAAATGGAAGCTCACGACCTTCGGCTTGAGCTGCTCGACGATGGTGCAGGTCGCGGGCCTGAATGAGAAGATCGTCGCCTTGAGGGGAAGGCTCGGCGTGTCGGCGCCTAGCTCGCGGTAATAGGGGGCGAGCGTGTTGAGCCAGGCGGCGTCGCGCTCGGCGTCTGCCGGCGCCACCTGATGGCAGAAGAAGTTGAGGTTGATGGACTTCTTGGTGCGCGCCCTGATGGTGGCGACGCCTTCGGTGATCTTCTCGTCGGTAAGCCCGGCGCAAGGATAGGAGCCGAGAGCCCCCGCTTCGGCCACGGCGGCCGCCATGTCGATGGCGGTGGCGTTCGCCATCGGCGCTTGAAGGATGGGGACGTCGACGCCAAACAAATCGAGCAGGCGGGTGTCAGGCCAGGACATGGTTAGCCCTCGCTATAATCAGCCCTTCTCTTTTCCGCGTTTGCCCAAGAGGCGCAAGCGGAGGGCGTTCAGCTTGATGAAGCCTTGCGCGTCTTTCTGGTCGTAGGCGCCGGCATCGTCCTCGAACGTGACGATCTTGTCCGAATAGAGCGATTTCGGGCTCTTGCGGCCGATGACGATGACGTTGCCCTTGTAAAGCTTGAGCGTGACCTCGCCCTCGACATGTTCCTGGCTTTTGTCGACGAGCGCTTGCAGCATCTCGCGCTCGGGCGAGAACCAGAAGCCGTAATAGACGAGCTCGGCATAGCGCGGCATCAGCGAATCTTTGAGGTGCATCGCCTCGCGGTCGAGTGTGAGCGACTCGATCGCCCGGTGCGCGACATAGAGGATGGTGCCGCCCGGCGTCTCGTACACGCCGCGCGACTTCATGCCGACAAAGCGGTTCTCGACGAGATCGACGCGGCCGATGCCGTTCTCGTTCCCATAAGCATTGAGCTCGGTCAGAAGCGCGGCAGGCGATAGAGGCTTGCCATTGATCGAGACGGGATCGCCCTTCTTGAAGCCGATGGTGATCTCGACGGCTTTGTCCGGCGCCTCTTCTGGCGAGAGAGTGCGTTGATACACGTAAGGCGGCGGTTCCTGCGCCGGGTCCTCAAGCACCTTTCCCTCAGAGGAGGAATGCAGCAGGTTGGCGTCGACCGAGAAGGGGGCTTCGCCGCGCTTGTCCTTGGCCACCGGAATCTGATTCTTCTCGGCGAACGCGATCAGGTCGCTGCGCGACTTGAACTGCCACTCGCGCCAGGGCGCGATCACCTTGATGTCGGGGTTGAGCGCGTAATAGGTCAGCTCGAAGCGCACCTGGTCGTTGCCCTTGCCGGTTGCGCCATGGGCGACCGCATCGGCGCCGGTCAGCTTGGCGATCTCGATCTGGCGCTTGGCGATAAGCGGCCGGGCGATCGAGGTGCCGAGCAGGTAGACTCCCTCATAGAGCGCGTCCGCCCTGAACATGGGGAACACGAAGTCGCGCACGAACTCCTCACGGAGGTCCTCGACAAAGATCTCCTTGATGCCGAGCCGCTCGGCCTTCTTGCGCGCAGGCGCAAGCTCCTCGCCCTGGCCGAGATCGGCGGTGAAGGTCACCACCTCGCAACCATAGGTCTCCTGCAGCCATTTCAGGATGATCGAGGTGTCGAGCCCGCCGGAATAAGCGAGCACCACCTTCTTGACGTCAGTCGGCATGGACGCCCCAGGGTCGGAATCGATGCGGTTGTCACAAACCGCCGGCGGACTATAGGCGGGAGCCGCGTTCGCGCAAGTACCGCCAGACCCTGGCGTGGGTCCGTCCAGCCTTGGCAGAGACGCCCGCCGCCGTCCGAGAGGGCGGTTTGATTACAGAACGATGACGGTTCGGCGCGACGATCTTGATCCTGGTCAGGGCGCGCCGCTTGCCGTCATGCTTGAAGATCGCCGGATGGATTGGAACCGAGGGGCTTTGTTGCGCGTTCGGTTGCCGGGTCTGAGGAGAGAATCATGCCGTATCGCAGCAACCAAGAGCTGCCAAATAGCGTAAGGGACGCTCTTCCGAACCACGCCCAAGACATTTACCGCGAGGCGTTCGACCACGCGTGGGACGAATATTCCGACCCAAGCAAGAGGCGCGGGAGCGAATCGCTCGAAGAGGTCGCGCACAAGGTGGCGTGGGCGGCGGTGAAGAGGCAATACGAGAAGGTGGGAAACGAATGGCGACCGAAGAGCTAGAGCGCCTGCACGACAAACTGGCATGCCGGCTGAGCAAGGCACGGCGGGCTGCTGGCTTCGCGCTTCGCAAGCAGCAGCAAGACATCGAGACAAGCGCCTGGCGCGAGACGGTCACCAAGCATGTGCCCGAGCCGTGGCCGGCGGCGCGGCTTGCACTGCAGGCGAGGATCGCGGCGCTCGACGTGAATTGAACGAGCCGGGTTAAGCATTGCGGCCGGCGAGCAGCCAATAGACGAAGCCGCCGGCAAAGCCCGCAGTGAGGAAGATCGCCATATATTGGCTTGAAGCGAGCGCCGCGAAATCGGAGCTTTCCGTGCTGACGAGCAGGGGAATGGCGGCGAGCGCCGCACCTCCCGCCAGCACGTAATACATCCACGAGCGAACTCTCAGCACTTCTCCCGCAACCACTGCGATGAGGCCCGGCAGAGAGGTGAGGGCAGGCGCCACCGTGCCCGCGAACAACATCACGCCGAAGACCGGCGCCCCTCCGTGGTGGAGCACCGGATCATGCGGAGCCGCGGCACGCAGCTCATCGCCGACCCAGATGGTGCCGAGCGCGAACAGGACCGCGAGCGCGGCCAAGGCGGCAAGACAGAACGCCAGGATGACCCAGATGCCGCGCAGGACCGTGTTGAGGATCACGCCAAAAGACCTTTCGCCGTATGATCCTGAACTATAGATGGCGCACGGCTTCAGTGGGAGCGGGCTTGCACATGGCGGCACTCGAGTTCTGGTACGAGTTTGGCAGCACCTATTCCTATCCCGCCGCGATGCGCATCGAGCGCATGGCGGAGAAGGAGGGTATTTCGGTCCGCTGGCGGCCGTTCCTGCTCGGTCCGATCTTGAAAGAGCAGGGTCTGAACGACTCGCCCTTCAACATCTTCGCCGCCAAGGGCCGCGATATGTGGCGCGACCTGCAACGCATCTGCGAGGGAGAAGGACTCCCCCTCAAGCTGCCGCCGGTGCGCTTTCCCCAGAACGGGCTCAAAGCCGCGCGGCTTGCTCTTGTCGGCGAGGGACAAGGCTGGACGCCAGCCTTCACCTGGGCGGTGTTCGCGGCCAACTATGCCGAGCAGAAAGACATCAGCAATGACGAGACGCTTCGCTCCATCCTCTCCCGCCTCGGCATCGATGCGGAGGCAGCGTTGGCCGAAGCAAATGCGCTTCCGATCAAGGAGAGGCTCAGGCTTGAGACGGAAGAGGCGGCTGCGCGCGGCATTTTCGGCGCGCCCTCCTTCACCATCGGCAACGAGCTGTTTTGGGGCAACGACCGGCTGGAAGCGGCGCTGGCCTGGGCGAAGCGTTAGTCAGACCGCGAAGACCGGCAATTTCATTTCGTCTCGACAAGCGCAGCGAGTTTTGCGAGCGCCATATGCGTGCCAGCCTCGTTGTCGGAGGTCGACACCCCGCGCGGCAGCCCTTCGTAGCTGACAAGGACATTGGTACCGCCGTCTGAATCGACGAGCGTCGTCGTGATCATCATCTGGCCGCGCAAGTTAGGATCGGTGGTCTCGAATTCGACCGCTTCGGCAACCTGCTCGTTCTCGACGAGCCTTACGAACTGGCCATGATAGGTGTCGGTGCGCGCCGTCGTCTTGCCGGTCCCGGTCGGCATGGCGTAGCTGAGCGAGATGCGAAACGAACCGCCTTCGCGGGCATCGAACTCATGCACATGACTGGTCATGCCATCGGGCACCCTCCAAGTCGCGACCGCACTCTGATCGAGAAGCGCACGATAGATCGCCGCACGTGGCGCATTGATCTGCCGGCTGATGCATGTTGTGCCCAAGTTGGTCGCGTCCGGCGCTAAGCGGCTATCTTGAATCAGCTGGGTAGTCCTGAGGCGAGCCGTTCGCTGGCGCGCTGCCTCACGCTCTCGCTTCTGAGCTGGCCGCAGGCGGCCATGATGTCGCGGCCGCGAGGGGAGCGCACCGGGCTCGCGTAGCCCGCGCGGTTCACGACCTCGGCGAATTTCTCGATCTGCTCCCAGTCGGAGCACTCGTAAGGCGCGCCAGGCCAGGGATTGAACGGGATCAGATTGATCTTGGCTGGGATCTTGGCGAGCAGCCGCACCAGCTCCTTGGCGTCGGCCACCTGATCGTTGACGCCCTTCAGCATCACATATTCGAAGGTGATGCGCTTGGCATTGGAGAGGCCGGGAAAGGCGCGGCAGGCGGCCAGCAATTCCTGAAGAGGCCATTTCTTGTTGATGGGGACGAGCGTGTCTCTAAGCTCGTCACGCACCGCATGCAGCGAGATCGCAAGCATGGTTCCGGCCTCTGCGCCCCAACGCGGAATTTCCGGGACCACGCCGGATGTCGACAGCGTGATGCGGCGCTTGCCGAGGCCTAAGCCTTCGCCGTCGGCGGCAATGGCGCAAGCGTCGCGCACATTGTCGAAATTGTAGAGCGGCTCGCCCATGCCCATCAGCACGACGTTGGTGATCTTGCGCTCGGCGTTGGGCAGACCGCGCGGGTCCTCGGGCGTGGCGCCAGGCCAATCGCCGAGCCGGTCGCGCGCCAGCATGATCTGGCCCACGATCTCGTCTGGGGTGAGGTTGCGCACGAGCTTCTGCGTACCGGTGTGGCAGAAGCTGCAGGTCAGCGTGCAGCCCACTTGGCTCGAGATGCAGAGCGTGCCGCGATCCTCCTCGGGGATATAGACGGTCTCGATTTCCTTGCCGTCGGCGAGCCTGAGCAGCCATTTGCGAGTGCCGTCGAGGGAGATCTGCTCGGTCACGATCCGAGGCCGCGAGAGCGCGAAGTTCGCTGCGAGTTCGGCCCGGAGATCCTTGGCGATGTCGGTCATGGCGAAGAAGTCCGTCTCGCCCCGCACGTAGAGCCAGCTCCAGAGCTGGCGCGCACGCATGCGCGTCTGCCACTCGGGCACACCGAGGTCAGCCAGGCGTCCGGCAAGCTCGGCGCGATCGAGCCCGATCAGCGGCGCATTCGGCGATAGCTTGAGCGTTGCCGTATCGGCGGAAAGAGAGGAAATCGTCATGACACTGGACCTCGCCGGCATAGCCCGGCGCCCTCCTAATATCATGACGGCACTCGGAAATGCCAAGCGGCCCGTCTTTGTCCCTGATGCATGAGCTTATCCGAAAAGTCCGCAACTTTTCGGCATGCTCTATTCGCCCATCGCGTCGTCGGTGAGATCCAAGACCTTCTTGCCGGGATCGGCCTGGCAGGCGATGAGGAGCTTCGCCAGATGGCCGGCCATCTTGCCGAAGTCGATCGTGGCGGGCTCGTCCTCCTCGGTGTAGTAGCCTTCGAGCCACATCATGATGAGGCCCTTGTTGTTGTCGTCGTATTTCATGAACTGATCGCAGGTCAGCTCGCTCACGTCGAGCGCGTTATCGGCGGCGAGAGCCGGCTTGGCGCACACGAGGAGCGCGGCGGCAAAGAATGTCGCGTAGAGGGGTTTCATGTCGGGGGTCCTTGGCTTGCCGGTGCAAACGGCCGCGACGCTAGCGATCTTCCTCGAAACAGGCAAGATGGCGAGTGAAAGAGGATTGGCGGCGCTTTAACCGCTGCATTCCTTGGCGGCGCGGTCGAGCGCATCGCCAAGGCCGGTCAGAGAGTAGGTGTCGCTGGTGGCCGTGCCGCGCGACGACTTTCCTTCCACTTTCATGGTGCTCGCGTTCTTCATGGCATCAATCAACTTGCTCTCGACGTCCGGCTTCTCGACGAAGGCCCCTTCGTCCTTGGTAAAGAGCTCGAATTTGGCCGTGCCCACCGTCACTGTCACCTTCGCGCCCGCGGCGAAGGGGTAGCCCATCTTCACGCTCACCTCGTTCGTCACGTTATCGGCGGGCCACTGCGAGATATAAAAATAGATCGGATCGCGGTTGACCTTCTTGGGCAAAGACGCTTTGGGCTGGGCGACGGCAAAGCACACTTTGGGCGAGCCGGCCGCCGCGTAGGCCGACCAGTCCTTGTACTTGTCGAGAAGCTTGACGTCGTCCGCCAAGGCAGGGGTGACGCAAAGCGCCAAAATGACCAGGCAAATAGCTCGAACGGCTCGGTGCATCTCCCCGTCCCCGATTCGTGAGCAGATAAGAAGCATATACAAAAACAATAATCACTTGGCGAGGTTGCGAGGTCAACCCTGCTGCCGCCTCCGCTTGCGCGGGCCTCCTTGCACGTGAGGAGCTTCGGGGCGAGGTGCTGTTCCTTCAGCCACGGGGCGTGAGGCGAAGCGGCCGAGCGATCGCAAGCGGTCATACATGACGATGGCGCCCGCGGTCGCGACATTGAGGGAGAAGGCGGCTGGAATGCGGACCAGATGCCGGCAGCGCGCGGCGAGCTCCGGCGTCAGAGCCCCGCGCTCCGGACCGAGCACATAGGCCGCGCGTAAAGGGTGGGGAAAACTCGGCAGATCGGTCGCCTCATCGAGGAACTCGACCCCGACCAGGCTGCAGCCCCTGGGCAGCTTCAGCTCGGCGAGGCTCCGCCAATGATAGAGCGGCAGATGGGTCGCAGACTTCGACGTGTCAGAGCGCGTCTCCAGCGCCTTCTCGTCGGCACCGACGGTGAAGACGAAGCTCGCCCCGAAGGCATGCGCGGAGCGGAGCAGATTGCCGAGATTGATGGCCTTGGAGATGCCCTCAACGCCGATGGCGAAATAGCCGCGTGCAGGCGGAAGCAGGCTTTTCACGTCACCTATTTGCCACGGGCCTCGATCGGGCAAAAGAGAATCGAGCTGGCCCTGGGCGGGCGGTTTCCCCGCATTTCACCGCGTCGTGGCCCGTCTTTGCCGTTGGAAGTTGCATGCGCCGGTTAACTCGGCCACAGTGGTGGCGGGAGGCGGGGCGCGGGGGCAACGATGCCACACTCGGCCAATGCTTTCGGGCAAAAAGCCTTAGAATTCATCGAGGAGGTTGATCGCCTCGGTAACCCCGCCAGCGTCGTCGAGGCCGTCTACCGCATCCTCGGAGAGTCCGGCTTCTCGGGCATATTTTTCGCCGAGCTCGATCCGAGACCCATCCAGAAGTTTGACGATTTCGTGTTGGCGTCCCGTTGTCCCGCCGAATTCGGCCCGCTCTACACCGAGAGGAACTACGCAAGCATCGATGCGAACATTCGGCGCACCCGGCGTTCGAGCCACCCGTTTGAATGGAACGAAGCGGGCTACGCCGATGACGATCGGGAACCTCACACCGTCGAGTTTTTGCGCTTCCTGGCCGATTTCGGATTTCCACGCGGCTTCGTGGTGCCGATCCATGGACCCTGCGGATTCGTCGCCGGCGTCGCGCTTGCCGGCCGCGAATTCGACCTCAGCACGCAAAGCAAGCCGACCGTTCACATCATAACACTCTATGCCTTCGACCGAATCCATCGGCTCGTGGCGGCAAAATCCGAAAAGACCCCGTCGCTTACGCTTCGCGAGAGGGAGGTGCTCGCCTGGTCGGCGCAAGGAAAATCGGCATGGGAGATCGGCGAGATTCTCTCCCTCGCCAAGCGCACGGTCGACGAGCACGCTAAGACGGCCATGCGCAAGCTCGGCGCGGCGACGCGGACGCAGGCCGTCGCCATCGCCATCCGCAGTCGGCTCTTTGACCCGTGATCTTGTCGATAGGCGCGTCGGGGGGTTGCCCGGGCAATCTCAATCGCCGCCTCCAGTCGGAAACAGGACTTTCGGTGATACTTGTAACACTATCGTCCGCAGCTCTCCCGTGTCAGGTTTCGCGTCGTTTAGAAGGGGCGGGCTGCACACGGGGGGCCACGTCGCGAGCGGAGCGATTGAGGATGCGCGTCGCGCAATTCAGTGAATTCATAGGCCCGCAGGCCTTGCGGCTCGAGGAGGTGGCGGAGCCGGTCCCCGGGCCGAACGATCTCCTGGTCAAGGTCACCGCGGTCGGACTGAACTTCTTCGACACGCTGCTATTGCGCAATCAGTATCAGGTCACTCCGCCGCTACCGTTTTCGCCCGGCGCCGAGGTGGCAGGGGTCATCGAGCGGCTCGGCGCAGATGTCTCTGACTTCAAAGTCGGGCAGAGAGTGGTCGCCTTCATCGGCGGCAACGGCTGCCGCGAGAAGATCGTCACCAAGGCCAAGAACGCGATCCTCATTCCCGCCGGCGTGAGCGATGAGGTCGCGGCCGGCATTCCCATCACCTACGGGACCGCGATACACGCCTTCAAGGACCGGGCTCAGCTCAAGCCGGGTGAGACCGTAGCTGTGCTCGGCGCAGCCGGCGGCGCCGGCGTTGCTGCGATCGAGATCGCCAAGCTCATGGGCGCGCGTCTCATCGCCGTAGCATCCTCCGGCGACAAGCTTGCTTTCGCGCGCGAGCATGGTGCCGATGACGGGGTCAACTACGAGACCGAGGACCTCAAGGCGCGATTGAAAGCCCTCACGCTGCCGAAGGGTGTCGACGTGCTCTACGACACGGTGGGTGGCTCATCAGCCGAGCCCAGCTTGCGGGCAATGGCCTGGGAGGGGCGCTACCTCGTGCTCGGCTTTGCCTCAGGCACGATCCCGAGGATTCCGCTCAACCTCCTCCTGCTCAAGGGCTGCGCGATGATCGGGGTGTTCTGGACCTCGTTCGTCGAGCGCAATCCGGAGCAGCACCACGCCAACATGGTGCAGTTGCTCGAGTGGTGCCGTCAGGGGCTCATCCGCCCGCATATCCACGCGAGCTTCCCGCTGGCCGACATCGCCAAGGCGCTCTCGCTCATCGAGGCACGCAAGGTCACCGGCAAGGTGATCGTGAACCCGCAGCTCTAGCAGCTAGGCCGCCTCAGTCTTTGGGCGGAAGCTCCTTGTCCAGTGCGCGGGCTGCCGCCGCCCAGTGAGCCGGTGTGATGTGGGTAGCGACGAGCCCGATCACGGCAGTGAGCAAGGCCGCATCGTCGGCGAAACCGAGGCCTACGATCATGTCGGGGATGATGTCGAAGGGCAGGATGAAATACGCGAGCGCAGCCAAGAGCATGCCGCGGACCCGCATCGGCGTCGCGGGGTCGAGCGCGCAGTAATAGGCAGCGACCAGATCCTCGGCGAAGGGGATTCTGCCGGCGATACGCTTCAGCTTGGCCCAGAAATCGCGGCGCACTCGCCGCTCCCGCTCGGCAAAAGCGGCGCGCGAGATCTCGCCGCCGAGAGCAGCGCTCTTGAGCTCGCTGGCATCGTTCCAGGCAATCATGGTCTCCACCTCGCCAAAGTGTTAAGTCCCGAATCTCACGAGAAAAAATAGGGTAGGGGGGAGCGGCTGCAAGGTGTGGCGCCGAGTCCGGCGCAAAGTCTTAACCGTGCTTACCTGTCGCCTGGCTTTGCCGCGGGCGATTTGCCGGAGCTTCACGATTTCGAGGGCATAGTGCATCGGCTCACGCGAGAAAGCTGCGAAGCGAGTGAGGCGTTGCGTTGCGTGGATTTGTCTTCAATCGAGTTGGCACGAAAGCCGTTCTCGTTGCGGGAGCGATCACGCTGCTCAGCTCTGCCGTCATCGCGGTTGCTGCTGAGGGCGTCGGTCCTCTGGATGACGTCATCGCCAGCAAGGAGCAGCAGCTCGAAGCACTGAAGCTCGATATTGCGGAGGCGGGCTGCGACTACGCCGTGGATGAACCGATCATCGAGGGCTGCCAGCAGCTCGGCGCGCAAGCGCAAGCGCTCGCCGTCGAGATCGAGACCCGGAAGGCGCAAGCGGATCAGGCGGCGGCGAAAGCTTCGGAGCCGCAGGCCTCGCGTCGCTATTCGTTCGTAGCCCACACCAAGCCCAATATGAGCTACCGCACCTTCTGTGTTCGCGAATGCGACGGTTTCTATTACCCCTTGAGCCAATCTTCGACGCCCAGCTCCTTCATTGCCGATGAAGCGAAGTGTTGGTCGAGCTGCTCATCGCCGGCGAAGCTTTTCTATAGCCCCGCCTCGAGCGACGATGCCGGCGAGATGGTTTCGCTGACCGGCGAGCACTATGGCGATCTCGCCAATGCCTTCCGTTTTCGCAGCGAATATATCTCGGGCTGCGCTTGCAGGCCGAAGCCGTGGACCGCCGAGGCGAAGGTCATGTTCGACCGCCGCGCCGTCATGGCCACGCGGACGGCGAACGAGCGCGTGGTGGCGGCAGGCGCCGCCGAAGTGGCGAAGCTGCTGACGGCGCCGCCTGAGCCCAAAGTCGCTGTCCACGTGACGAGTGGCAGGTCGCGCTACAGTCAAGTGGTCGTCGAGAGGCCGCTCTTCAGGTCCTTGTTCAGACCCTTCCGCTTGGCTTTCGGCGCACAAGCGGCAAACGAGACATCACCGCAGCACCGCTTCTTCCTGTTCTGCAGCCACGACTGAACCCCCATATCGGAGCGAGGTCAAAGCTTGCATGCGACGCGTCCCGCATGGGAGTAGAGCGCACATGGTCAAGCACCGTCTCCTGTTCGTCTGTCTCGGCAATATCTGCCGCTCTCCGATGGCCGAAGGCGCCTTCCGACGCGTGGCAGCCGAGCAGGGTGTGCTGGGCCGGTTCGAGATCGACTCGGCAGGGCTCAGCGATTGGCACGTGGGCCAAGCGCCGGACAATCGCGCGCAGAGGGCCGCGTCACGCCGCGGGATCGACATCTCCGGGCAGAGTGCGAGGCAGATCGCCCGCGAAGATTTCGCCCGCTTCGACCTCCTGCTCGTTATGGACGGCTCGAACTATGACGAGCTCGCTGAGCTCGCGCCGAGGAACGCCAAGCACAAGATCCGCCGCTTGCTCGACTTCGCGCCGCATGCCGGGACGAAGGACGTGCCCGATCCCTTCTTCGGCGAGGCCGAAGGATTCGACCATGCGCTCGATCTGATCGAGGAAGCCGCGCGCGGGCTGCTCACCGAGCTTCTCGGCGAGGAAGAAGCCGCGAAGAAAGGCGGCTAGTTCCCGAGCGGGTAGGCCGCCTCGACGACATAGGGACCGCCACCGACCGAATTCCGCGAGGAATAGAGCACGAAGCGACTCACGATGAAGGGTTCGGCATAGATCCCGCCCTGGTGCTCGAGATAGGCCGCGACGGCGTCGGCGCGGGCGTTGCGCAGCCGCGCCAACGTGACATGCGGCATGAAATTGCGTCCCTCGGCCGGGAGGCCGCTATCGCGGGCGGCGCGCTCATTGGCGCGGCGGAGCGCCGCCAGCCCTTCAGACGGGGCGATGCTGGCGAAGATGGCCCGCGGCTTGTTCCCACCGAAGCTGCCCAACCCATTCAGTTTGAGCTCGAAGGATGGCACCTCGATGTCGGCGAGGGCCTCGGCAAAGTCGCGTGCGGTGGGGCCGTCGACATCGCCGATGAAACGGAGCGTCAGGTGATAATTCTCGAGGTCGATCCAGCGCGCCCCAGTGAGGCCTGACCGAAGCAGCGTGAGCCGTTCGGCAAGGAGGCGCGGAATCTCAATGGCGGAGAACAGTCGGGGCATCGGGGAGGCACTTCCTCGTGCGCAACAGTCAAGGGCATGGGTTCGCATAGTCAAGATGGATCTGCTCGATGTCCGCAAGGACTTGATCACCGAGCTTGAGATCGAACGCGGCGATATCCGTCTTGAGCTGGGCAAGAGTGGTGGCGCCGATGATGGCGCTTGTGACGAATGGCCGCGAAGAGGCAAAGGCGATCGCCATCTGCGCGGGGTCGAGGCCGTGGCGGCGTGCAAGCGCGACATAGGTCGAGATCGCGCGCGGTCCGTTCGCCTTCTCGTAGCGGCCGAGCCGGTCGAACAACGTCTTGCGCGACTTCGGTGGTAGCGCGCCGCCTTCGTATTTGCCCGAGAGATAGCCTTGGCCGAGCGGCGAATAGGCAAGCAAGCTCACCCTTTCGCGATAGGTGATCTCCGAGAGGCCGATCTCGTAAGAGCGGTTGACGAGGTTGTAGGCGTTCTGCACCGAGGCGATGCGCGGCAGGTCGTGCTGTTCGGAGGCACTGAGGAACGTCATCACGCCCCACGGTGTTTCGTTGGAGAGGCCGACGAACCTCACCTTGCCTGCGTCCACGAGCTCCGCCAACACCGCAAGGATGTCGTGGATGGGATGGCTGTCGCCTTCGAGGTGGAGATAGTCGAGGCCCTCGAAGATGCGCATCGGCCGGTCAGGCCAGTGCAGCTGATAGAGGTCGATATAGTCGGTCTTGAGCCGGGCGAGGCTCGCCTCGACCGCCTCCATGATCTGTTCGGCGCTCTGCCGTGTTTGCGCGGCGCTCTTGCGCAGCCATGTCATCTTGCCACGGCCGGCGATTTTGGTTGCGACGATTATCTCGTCGCGGTTCTTCCGTAAGGCAAGCCAGGTGCCGACGATCTCCTCGGTGCGGCCTTGCGTCTCGGGTTTCGGTGGGATCGGATAGATCTCCGAAGCGTCGAGGAAGTTGATGCCCTGCTCGGCGGCGTAGTCGAGCTGAGCATGGCCCTCTCCTTCCGAGTTCTGCTCGCCAAAGGTCATGGTTCCGAGGCAGAGCGCGCTAACCTTGACGCCGGTGCGGCCGAGCTCGCGATATTCCATCGGCACTTACCTCTCAGGGGACCGCGCGCGGCGTTTACCTTCAGTTAAGATAAACGCCGGGGCCGTCCAACGATTTGCCCTTCGCCTTTGTTAAAGACTTGAGGGCTAACAGAGAAGATGCGGGACGCAGCGCTCGGCACAGGCGGCCCCGGCTCTAGAACAGGCATGATGGGGAATGAGGACGGCAGCCCAGTCGCGCTCGATCGCCGAAACCCGGGCGGAGCCCGCGGGGATCACGCGGGAGGCGCTCTGCCCCGCTTCCTCTGAACCCCACTTCCACGAGTTCGACAATGCAACGCCTGCGGCGTTGGGTGCTGGGGACGGCCTACGCGCTTCGCCCGAACCGCATCGCGCTCATGCCGAGGCTCATCTTGATGAGTGTTGCCCGTCTCCTTGCGCCAGCGGGGACCCGCGACAAGCTGCCCAAACAACTGGTCTATTACAGCAAACGCGGGCTCGTCGGCGTCAGCAACGGTCTGTCGGTCGATGCGCTGCTCGCCAATTACAAGCGGGGCTTTTTTCCCGTCTGCCATCTCGGCCCGATGAAATGGTGGTGCCCAGAGGAGCGCGCCGTCATCGATCCAGCGCTCACTCATGTCGGCAAGAATCTCCGGCGGCTGCTGCGCCAGGGCAAATTCAAGATCACCATGGATCAAGACTTCGCCGGCGTCATTGCGGCATGCGCCGCGCCCCGGCCCGGCAAGGCGCCGCTCACCTGGATCACGCCACGCGTCATGCGCGCTTATTACGACGCGCACAAAGCGGGCTACGCCCACTCGGTCGAAGTTTGGGACGAGGAGGGGCGCCTGGTGGGCGGCCTCTACGGCCTCGCCATAGGGAAGGTCTTCTTCGGCGAGTCGCAATTCTCGGCAGTCGAACATGCCTCGAAGATCGCGCTCATCGCTCTGCACCGGCAGCTCGCCGCTTGGGGCTATCATTTGCGCGACGGCAAGTGGATGACGGCGCATCTCGCGAGCTTCGGCTTCAGGGCCGTGAAGCGTGACGCTTTCAAGTCGCTGCTCGATGTTTATGTCGAGCGGCCGGAAAAGACGGGTCCTTGGAGTTTCGACGCCGATCTCGATCTCACCGATTGGGGACCCGAGCAGAGCGCGAGCGAAAAGCCGCCTGCGCGAAAATCGCTAAAGGTCGCCTGATGGCCGCGCAAGGCGGGCGTGCTGGAGGCCGGCGAGAAAGCACGAAAGCCGCAAAGACGCCGCCTCGCGCTCCCACGCACAGCAAGACAACGGCACGGAACGTCACGGCGGCACTCTTCATGAAGATCGGCCGGTTGTTCTCGACCTCTTCGCTTCTGTCGCTCGCGCGCGTGGCCGGCGCTTTGGCCGGATTCCTCACCCAAATGGTGCTCGCGCGGACGCTCCAAGCGAGCGCGCTCGGCGTGTTCTATTCGGTTACGAGCCTCGCCGCCGTGGTTGGGCTCATTGCCGCGCATGGATATCCATCGATCGCCGCACGCTTCATGTTGCGCTATCGCGAGCAGGGCAAGGAGGGACTGGTCGCCGCATTCGTGCGCCAGGCGCGGCATGATGCGACCCTTTATGCCGGGATTGCGACCATCGCCGTGCTCGCTTTCGCCCTGCTGTGGCCTTCGCTCGGCACCGAGGCACGCTTTGCTCTCGTCGCTGCGGCGCTCTCGATCCCCGCCAATGCTTCTCTCCGGCTCAACGGAACCTTTGCCACCACCATCAGGCGCTTCGCTCTCGCTTACCTGCCGGACACTTGCATCAGGCCCTTCTTGCTGCTCGCGGGCGTCACCCTTCTGATCGCGCTTGGCGTGACATTGACCGCGAGCAATGTCGCCCTTCTGTTGACGCTCATCTTCACCGGGCTTGCGCTTACGCAATACGCTCTCCTCCGCAAAGACATGCCGAAGGGTGAGGCGCCAACTGCGCCCCGGCGCCTTCTCACCGTCTGGTGCCGCGAGGCGACACCGCTCATCCTCGTCGCGCTGTTCACCTATTTCTTCGCCGACGTCGCCATTCTCATGGTCACGCCGCTCTTGTCGAGCGCCGACACGGCCGCGATCGGGCTTTGCCTCAAACTCGCGCTTCTCGTCGGCTTCGCCGTGCAGGTCGCACATCAAGTTGTCGTGCCCGACCTCGCCGATGCGCGTGCTCGAAAGGATCACGACTCGATCAGGGGTGTGGTGCTGCGCGCGCTCGCCTTCCCCCTCGCTATCACGCTCGCCGCCACGGTCATCGCCGCGCTATGGGGCGAGTACATCCTCGCGATCTTCGGACCCGAGTTCACCAGCGCCAAGCTTCCGCTCGTAATCCTGATGGGGTGCCAGCTGGTCCGCGCGATTTTCGGTCCGAGCGTGCCGCTGCTGACGGTGATCGGCGCGCAGAAGGAGAATGCCACGCTCGCCGTCGCGGCGCTGGTGGTGCTCGGACTTGGCAATCTGGTGCTTGCCCCGCTCTACGGCGTGCTTGGAGCGGCGATCGCGGTCGCCATCGCCACGCTGTTCTGGCTCATCGGATGCGCCATTGTGCTCGACCGCCTAAGCGGGCTCAGGACCGACGTGCTTTATTTGATCCGACGGCTCGCCGCGCTGCGCTCGGCACCGGCCTAGGCGGCAACGGGCACGCTAAGCTCCGCCGCGCCCGTCTTATCGATCTTCTGCTCGGCCTGCTCGGTTGCGAACAAGGTGGTGAACAGCAGCCATGCTATGAAGGCGCCAACAGTAAGAAGCGCTATGGCTGCGAAAATTTTGCCGAAATGGAGGGGCATTGATTCTGGCAGGATCCCTGTTGCGGCGGCGACAGTAGCGAACCCGACGCCGCCGATCAATCGGTTACGGCCACCCCCGCCTGGCCATGACCGACGGCAGAGGAAGGGCATTGGCGCGTGGAATCAGGAGTTTATATGAGCTCAATCGGTGTCGGGGCGGGCGAAGCTTCTCCCGTCGTTCTCGTGGTCAGCGCGACCCATCGCGATCATCGCGAGCTCAAGCTCCTTTTTCCATCCGGCATCGACTTTCGCTTTCACGACTATGCAAGCTCTTGCCTCGAGGACCTGATCTCGGGCAAGGGGGACGGTGCGGTTGCCGATCCGCTGATCGAGGTCGATTGCATTCTCGCCGGCCTCAATGGCACCAAGATCGATGCCGTCATCAGCAGCGACGACTACCCTGGCGCGGCGCTTGCCGCGATCATCGCCGAAAGGCTGGGACTGCCGGGCCCAGATCCCAAAGCGGTGCTTGTCGCGCAGCACAAATATCTATCGCGAGTGGCGCAAGCGGAACTCGTGCCCGATGCCGTGCCGCCCTTCCTTCTCATCGACACGGATGAAGGTACGCACCTTCCCGATGAGACCAGCTTTCCGCTCTTCGTCAAACCGGTGAAGTCGTTCTTCTCGGTCGGCGCGGAGAAAGTCGCCTCGCGCGCGGAGCTTGCCACGCTGTTGCCCCGCTGGCGCGGGCTCGATCAATTCTTCCTGCCGCTCGAGCGCATGCTCGAGAGCCATGCCGGGATGAGCATCGGCAGCAAGCGCCTCATCGCCGAGGGTGTGCTCAAAGGCGTGCAGTCCACCGTCGAGGGCTATGTCTTCGGCGGCAAGGCCTCTGTGTTCGGCGTGGTCGACTCGGTCATGTTCCCCGGCACGATCGCCTTCGAGCGTTTCGACTATCCATCGTCTCTGCCTTCGAGCGTTCAGGCCGCTATTGCCGGCATCGCCATCCGGCTGGTACAGGGTCTCGGCTTCGACAACGGATTGTTCAATATCGAAATGATGTACGACACGGACACCGGATTGATCTCGATCATCGAGATCAATCCGCGCATGGCCTCGCAATTCGCCGACCTCTACGAGAAGGTCGACGGCACGTCGAGCTATCAGGTGCTGCTTGACGTCGCCCAGGGGCGTTGCCCGTGCTTCACGCAGCGGCAAGGGCGCTACCCTTTTGCCGCGAGCTGCGTCATGCGCGCCTTCGCCGACCATCATGTCATACGCGTTCCCGACGAGGCTGAGGTCGGGAGGATCGCAGGCCTGTATCCCGACATGAGGATCGAGCTTCACGCAATTCCCGGACGCAAGCTGACAGATGAGCTCAATGACGGGCACAGCTACCGCTATGGCATCGTCAATCTCGGCGGCAGCGATCTCGCCGATGTGCTCCAGAAATTCGAAGCCATGCGCGAGGCTCTCGGAATCGTGCTCGTGCCGGTCGAGAGCACCTTACCAGCACCTGAGACGACGCTCGAGGCTGCCAACGGCTAACCTCAGTTGCTCTTCATCGTGTCGTCGATCCAGCCCGCGAAGGGAGCGACGCGTGCGTAAACCCCGGGCGTCGCACCGCCGCCGCAACCCGCTCCCCAGCTTACGACGCCGACCTGGACGAAATTGCCGGTCTCGTCGCGAATGACGAGCGGCCCGCCCGAGTCGCCCTGGCAGGTGTCCTTGGTCGTGCTCTTCTGGAAGGCGCAGATCTCGGTCGTCGCAATGCCCGTGCTATGGCTGCCGGCGAAGGCCGCGTTGCAGCTGTCGTTGTCGATCCAGTCCATCTCGACCTCGCGCAGCTTGATCGGGGCCTCCACCCTGTCTTCGATCTCCGGGCCGAGGTCGGACATGAGCGCGGTAAAATCCTCATCGAAGGACCACAGCGTGCCCCAGCCGCTCACCGTCACCTTGGCGCCGGGGACGAGGTATTTCTTGTCGGCGTCCAGACTTGCGATCGGCACCGTCTTGGGGTCGGTGACGGGCGTCTTGAGCTTGATCAGCGCGACATCTGCCTTGCCGCCGAGCCCATGAGCCAGAAATTCGGGGCGCACGAAGATCTTCTCGACCTCGACCTTGGTGGTCTTGGTGCGGTCGTTGGAGCCGTAGCCGACGACGACGTCCTCTGGATCTGTCTGCGTCGTGGGCCCGCCGTTGAGATCTCCTTTTGTGACACAGTGGGATGCAGTCAGCACCCATTGAGGGGCGATGAGAGAGCCGCCGCAGAAGCCCTTCTCGTCGTCCATCGAGAAATAGAGACGCACTTGGTAGGGAAATTTTCCCTCGGGCGCCTCGGTACCGGACACGATCATTTCGTCGTCCTTGGCCGCGCCATACCGCCTACGGCAAGGAGCGCGACGATCGCTACGCCGAGGCCCGCAGCAACGGAACTCACTCTTATCATCGACGTGTCCGCGGTCAGTTGTTCTTCATGGTGTCGTTGATCCAGTCGGTGAAGGACGATACGCGCGCAAACACGCTCGGCGTGACGGTGTTGCCGCAAATCGTGCCCCAGCTCACCACGCCGACCTGGGTGAAGCCGCGCGGGGCGTCGGGCGTGGCAACGACCAGCGGTCCGCCCGAATCGCCCTGGCACGAGGCCTTGGTCGTGCCTTGATACATGGCGCAGATCTCGGTCGCCGCGACGGCAAGCTTGTCGCCGGCGAAGGCTGCGTTGCAGGTGTCGTTGTCCATCGCCTCGATCTCGACCTCGCGGAGCTTGAGCGGGAAGTTGATCTTGTCGCTCATCTCCTTCCCGTGGCCGAGATCAGGCATCAACGCGGCAACGTCCTTGTCGAAGGGGCTCCATAGAGCGCCCCAGCCGGTAACGGTCACTTTGGCACCGGCACCAGCAATGCTCTTGTCCGTCGCGGGATCGGCCAGGGTGACGGCCGCAGCATCGGGGATCGGCTCGGCGAGCTTGATCAGGGCGACGTCATGCTTGCCGCTAAGCCCCTTCTCCAGGAACTCGGGCCGGGCGAAGATTTTCACCGCCTGGACCCGCTTGGTCTTGGTGCGATCGTTCGAACCATAGCCGACGACAATGTCCTCAGGGTCCGTCTGCGTTGTCGGCCCGGCATTGAGATCGCCCTTGGTGACGCAGTGGGATGCGGTGAGTACCCATTGTGGCGCGATGATCGATCCGCCACAAAAGCCGTACTGATCGTCGGTCGAGGAATAGAGGCGCACCTGGTAGGGATATTTGCCCTCGGGCGCCTCCTTACCGTTGACGATCATCTCATTATCGTCGGCGAGCGCGCCGGTGGACAGCTGCCAGCAGACGCCGAGCGCCATCAGCAAACTTGCGGTGAGGAGTTGAACGCGTGTCATCTAGTGTCCTCCGTGAACGGCGCCGCCAAGCAACGCGTCGTCGTCAGTTGCTTTTCATCGTTGAATTGATCCAATCGGCCGAGGTTGACACGCGGGCGAAAACGCTCGGTGTGCCCGTAGTCGCGCATTTCACGCTCCAGCTCACAACTCCAACCTGGAGCAGACCTCCAGGCACGCCAGCCGGAACGACGATCGGGCCGCCCGAGTTGCCGTTGCACTGAGCTCTGGTGGTGCCCTTGTAGATGCCGCAAATCTCGCTGTCCCACACTTCGCCCTGCGCCTGTTTATGGGCGGCGTTACAGGTCGGCGTATCGAGTGCTTCCACCTCGACCTCGCGGAGCTTCAGCGGTGCCTGCCATTTGAGGATCATCTCGTTCTGAGGCCCGAGCTCAGCCATCAGCGCCTTAACATCCTCGTCATAGGCGTCCCACAGAGCCCCCCAGCCGGTGATGATGACCTTCGCGCCGGGCACGAGATATTTTTTGTCGCTGTCCGGATCGGCGAAGGGAACAACCGGTGCATGGGGAATGGGCTGTTTGAGCTTTAAAAGCGTCAGGTCAACCTTGCCGGCGCGGCCCTTCGCCAGGTAGTTCGGATTGACAATGACCTTCACGACCTCGACCTTCTTCGTCTTGGTGCGGTCATTAGAGCCATAACTGACCACGACCTTAGAAGGCTCGTGCGCCGCGGTGGGGCCTTTGTTGAAGTCGCCTTCGGTCATGCAATGCGCCGCGGTCAGCACCCATTGCGGGGCGATGAGGGAGCCGCCGCAGAAGCCGATCTTGTCTTCCATCGAGGAGTAGAGACGCACCTGATAGGGGAACTTCCCCTCAGGCGCCTCGCTGCCGGCGATGATCATCCCGTTGTCGCCGGCGACGGCCGAGAGCGCGGGCAGGGCCGAGCCAAGCAGCGCCAGGACGCAGGCAAACGCCACATGAACGCGAGTCATACGAACACCTCCGGTTGGGTCCTCGTCAGTTCGAGGCCATGGTGGCGTCGATCCAATCCGAGAAGGACGCGACGCGCGTGTAGATGTTGGGCAGATCCATATTTCCACAGCCGCGGCTGACGATGCCGACCTGAACGAAGGTTCTGGGCTTCGGCGAAGCCATGAGCGGTCCACCGGAATCGCCATAGCAGGCGTTCTTGCGCGATCCCGGCTGAAGCGCGCAGATGCTGCTCTCGACGATCTCGGTGCCGGTGCCTTGCAACACGGTCTTGCAGCTCTCGTTATCCATCACCTGGATCTCGACCTGATGCAGCTTGAGCGGATAGTTCAACTTATCGCTGAGGTCGGCGCCGGCGCTGAGCTGCGACAGCATGGCGAGCACGTTCTTGTCGTCAGGATCCCACACGGCGCCCCAGCCAGTGACGGTTACGGTGGCGCCCGGCGTCAGCAGCTTCTTGGTCATCTCGGCAGTGGCAAGCTCGATGGGCTTGGCATCCGCAATCGGATCCTTGAGCTTGATCAGGGCGACGTCGGCGTGCGAGTTGGCGCCCTTGGCGATATAGTCGGGATTGACGACGATCTTGTCGCTTTCGACCTTCTTGGTCTTGGTGCGGTCGACGCTGCCATAGCCGATCACGACGGAGTCGACGGGTTTGACGTTTGCGGTCGCAACCGGATCGGCGACGACGCAATGCGCTGCGGTCAACACCCATTGCGGCGCGATGATCGTGCCGCCGCAGCGGCCCTTATCGTCGTCCATCGAGGCATAGATGCGTACCTGCCAGGGATATTTACCTTCGGGCGCGACCTTGCCGCCGACGATCATCTCGTTGTCGTCGGCGCGGGCGAGGCTTTGCAGTCCAGAAAACAGTCCAACCGTCAGCAAAGAACAGGCAACAAGCTTCAATACTCGCGTCATGGCGCGACTCCGGCACGTTTGAGGGTTGAAGGGTGAAGGCATGGGGAACTCACTGAGTCTTCATGGTCTTGTCGATCCAGTCGGTGAAGGAGGACACCCGGGTATAGACACCGGGATAAAGCGGGTTGCCGCATTGGGGGCCCCAGCTCACGATGCCCACCTGGATATAGCCGCGAGCGACGTTGCTGACAGGCGCGACGAGCGGGCCGCCGGAGTCACCGAAGCAAGAGTCTTTGCCGCCGGTCGGTTCGGTGGCGCAGATCTCGGTGTCGCCGACGGTGAAGGCGGGGACTTGCAACGATTTGTAGATCGACTTGCACTCGCCTTCGTCGATGACCTCGATCTCGACCTCATGCAACTTTAGCGGCGCATTGAGCTCATTCTGATCGAGCAGCTTGCGCCCGGACACCGATCGCCGTCCGGCCATGACATCCACGGCATCTTGAAAGGCTTGGAAGTCCCAGACCGCGCCCCAGCCGGTGACCGTCACCTTGGCGCCCGGCACGTCGACGCTCTTGTCGATATCGGGACCGGCAATACCAATTGTTGGCGCATCGGGGATCGGCTGCTTGAGCTTGATCAGGCCAAGGTCGGCCTTCTCGCCCTTGATATAGTCCGGATGCACGATGACCTTCTCGCTCTCGATCTTGGTCGTCTCAGTGCGGTCGATGCTGCCGTAGCCGACCACGACTTTCGGTGTGTCGAGCAGACAATGCGCGGCGGTCAGTACCCATTGCGGGGCAATGATCGATCCGCCGCAAAAGCCGACCTTGTCGTCCATGGTGCTGTAGATGCGAACCTGCCAGGGATACTTGCCTGGATCGACCGGGTGGCCTCCGACGATCATCTCGTTGTCATCGGCGGCAAGAGCTGCGGCCCCAACCCCGCACGCGAGTGCGGACAGCAAAAGTAGTTCCGCTACAATTACATAAACTCGCGTCATTCGATTTCTCCAGAAACCGGCTTTGATGTTGTCGGAGGTTTGCCGTAAACCGAGGCGCGTCATGAAAGGCTGCGCATTTTATCTACCGACCCTCGGCATGTACATTAAAGTTTGGTGAGCTTGATGACGGACGCGGAAAGTCCCAAAGCGATTCTCGATGGGCTCGAAGCCGAGGTCGACGCCAACGCCGATCCCGGCTTGCTTGCGCCCCGATTGCGCGAGCTGATTGCGACGCTCGGCGAGGACGCGCAGAAGCGAGCGCGTGCACTTCGTCTGAGCGGCGTCGTGAAGAATCGCCTCACGCTGTCGCGCGATGCGCTTGCCGATCTCGTCGAGGCGCGCCGAGCCGCTATTGCGGCCAAGGACTTTGGCGAGCTGTCGAACATCGCGCGCGAGGCAAGCGTCGTCTATGCGTGGCGCGGCAACGACCGCTCCGCGGCGCTCGAGCTGCTGCAGGCGCTTGCTTTCGCTTCGATGCACGACGACAAGGCCGCGCTCGCTCGCGCGCTTGCCGAAACAGGCCGCATCGAGCTCGAGGGCGGGCGCTACGAGCGCGCCGCGATGCTGTTTCGCGACATTGCCGAAGGCCCCGCCAGAGACCTGCCGCCGCGTCAGATGCAGAGGCTGAAGGTCAATTACTGCCAGGCGCTGAACCGCGTCGGGAGTGCAGCCGAGGCGCTTGCCATCGCGCGCCGATTGAAATCCGAGCTGCCTGTGGAGGAAGCGCGGCTTGGCTTTCTCGTGCGCATCGAGGAGGCGCGCGCCTTTGCGGCTCGCGGTCAGCTCGACGCGGCCGAGAAGACTCTCGCCGAGGCCGAAGCCTATCTCGCCGACAAGAGCGATGCCTTCAGGCGCCTCGAATATCTCGAGACCAAGGGAGAGCTTGATCTCCTCAAGGGCGACGGTGCCGCCGCCGATGTGCTCGAGCGGGTGGCCGACGAGTACGCCGAGCAGGATTTGACCGCGCGCGCCGCCATGGTGCGGGTCAAGCTTGCGAACGCTCTGTACAAGGACGGCAAGGACGATGAGGCGCGAGAGACGTTTGCGCTTGCGCTCCGCAGTGCGATCGCCGCCGATCTGACCGAGCTCGCCGATCGCATCCGCTCCGACATGATGAAGAGCGAGGGCGGGAAGCATCTCAAGGAGCTCGCCGAGGACATCGAATCGATCGGGGGAGGGGCCGGGGTCTCGCGGCGCTTCATCGTGCTTGGCCAACTCGGGGCTGGCGGCGGCGGGCAGGTCGATCGCGCGCTCGATCTTACCGACGGCGAGCAGGTGGCGCTGAAAAGAGTCGACCTCACCGCCTATGGCGAGGACGAGCGCAAACGGGCGATCAACTCGATCAGGGCCGAATATGCCTGCGCGCTTCAGCTCATCCATCCCGGCGTTGCCCGCGTCCGCGATCTCCTGATCGAGCCCAAGGGGGCGATCTATATCGTGCAGGAGTTCATCGACGGACCGACGCTCAGAAAGGTCCTCACCAGCGGTGCGCCCCACGAGCAGTTGCTTGGCTTTCTCGCTGGGGTGGCCGACGCGCTCGCCGCGCTTCATGCCAAGGGGATCGTGCATCGCGACGTGAAGCCCGACAACGTCGTCTTGCGCGGGGGAAAAGCACCCGTGCTGATCGATCTCGGCATCGCTTTGGTGGCAGGTTCGCAAGATGGGCTCGCGCGGATGGGGACGCCGCCTTACATGGCGCCGGAGCAGAAGGGAGAGGGCGTGGTCGATGGACGGGCCGACATCTACGCGCTCGGCCAGATGATCGCCGAGGTGTTCGGCGGCAAGGTTCCGTCCAAGCTTTCGTTCGGTTCGTTCGGCCAGAGGCCGCAAGACATGCCGCCGGCGCTCGGCAAGCTGGTGCGCGCCATGATCAAGACCGACCCCGCGGATCGATTGGCAGATCTCAGGGTCATTGCCGAGACGTTGCGGGCCGAGAGCCTGCCCCAGGCGTCGTAGGCTCGTCCCAGCTATAGGCGTGGAGGGCGTATTTCGCCGGCTGCGTGACGAGGCTCCACACGATGACCTCGAGCGTGGTCGGCGCGGTCACCGTGACCCAGGCGGTGGGTGCAAGCTCGAGCTCGCTCGACTGCCGCGGATCCTTGGCATCGCGCAGGAACTCGTCGGTGCCCTTTTTCTTGACGTTGATGCCGATCGGCACACCGCCTTCGGCATCGGCGATGAAGCCATAGACTTGGCCTGGCACGGCCTGGAAGGTGTAGGTCTTCTGCACCAGCTTGAAGGACTTGGTGTCGCCGGCGTCGAGCACGCCGTTGCCCATCAGAGTGTCCTGGCCCTCGGCGACATTGAAGCGCTGCGATGCCAGGTCCTTGAAGGCCTTCACGGCGACATCGAAATAGTGATCGAATTGCTTGGCGGTCTTGTCCCAATAGGCTTGGTCCTGGGCGACCTCGTCGGCAGCCTTGCCATCGGCGAGCTCGCGCAAAAGATCGACGCGCTGCGCGAAATTGACCAGCGCCGCGTTCGGCGCGCGCGCCTTGCCGCTCGCCGAGTCTTCGCTCTTCATCACGGTGGTATTGCCGCCGTTGACGAGGCCGATCACCTTGCCGCTCGGGTCGATGAGCGGCGATCCGCTCGCGCCGCCGGTGACGGGGACGCTGTGCTGAATGAGCAGGCGATGGGCAGGGTCCGTGCGGCACATGAACACGTCGGTCAAGGAGCTGATGAAGCCGAAATGAAGCGTCGCCGGCGCCTTGGTCGCGGTGGCCGAGCCCACAAGATTCTCGACGGGGAAGCCGACCGAGGCGACCGGAGTGCCGGGCGCGAGAGCGTCGAGCTGCTCGTCTGAGGCGAGCTCGAGCGTCACCGGCTGGCCGGTCTTGGCGTCGACCGGCAGCGGCGTCGAAGGATCGATCTCGATGATGCCGACGTCGTATTCGCTCATCAGATCGAGCGGGGTGAAATTGCCGTAGCGAGTCGTGCCTTGCGTCGTCTTGTACTTGCCGAAGGCAAGATAGCCCGGATGCGAGACGACGTTCTTGATCTTGATATGTGTGCCGTCGGGAGCAACGAGGAAGAACTCGTCCTCGTGGCCCAGGATCGCCTGAGTGACGTGGGCATTGGTCGCGAGTAGGTTCGGCGCGAAGGCCCAAGCCGTTCCTTCCGCCTCCTCGCTTTGGTCCTCCTCCTTGGCGACGAGATAGACGGCAGCCTCGAGCCGCTCGAGCGTGGCTTGGGAGAATTCCTTTTCGGCGCGCGCATTCGCCGCCGCGTTGGCCGCCTCGATCTGGTCTTCGAGGCTCGTCGTGCGCAGCATGAAGAAGGTGATCGATCCCGCGATCACGAGAGCCAGCACGCCGGCCACGGCGGTGCCGAGCCGCCGCGTCTCCAGCAGCGTTTCGCGCCAGGATTTGACCTTGGGCTGCGGGCGGGTATCGGGTAGATCGGCGGCCTGCTTGGCGATCTCGACCGTGAACGACGGCCCGTCCTTAGGATCGCCGAGCCTGAGCGTGGCTCCGTTGGGGACAACGGTATTGTTGTCGGCGGGAACACCGTTCACTTCGACATAGCGCTCGCCGAGCAGGTTGACGCGGTAGTCGCCGGTGACTTGGCGCACGAGCTGGCAATGTCTCTTGCCGACGACCGTGTATTCGGGAGCATAGACGACCTGGCAATCGCGCTCGCGGCCGAAAGTGATGATGTCGACCGAGTCAGGGAAGGTCCGCTCCTTGGGCTGGGCCTCGGCGAGATTGCCGTCGATGTGCTTGATGGTGATGGACATGGACTTTGCCGGGTTCGTTAGGGTCGCAAAGAACGCTGGATGGAATTACGCGGGTTGAACGTGGTCAAGGGCGACTGGGGCTCCCCTCGGCTTAAATCTTGGCAAGGTTGACGAGCCGCTGCGCAGGGCGAGCCTCATCGGCTGCCGAGGCCCATCCAGCGGTGTAGATCGGAAGCGTGGGCCGGCTCCTGATCGCATGCCGCTCGCTATCCTCAGAGGCGGCCTGGATCTCGGCGCGGCCGACAGGCACGAGCAGGATCCGGTCGCCGAGATCGAACTTCGCTTGCGCCGCATAAGCTTCGGTCGCCAGCACGCAATCACTGGGCAGGCCGGGGAAATCGTCCGCCGATTGCAGGTGGGCAATGAGCTTCTTGTCCGGCTTTGCCTTGGCTCGCTGCACGAGGCCGAAGTCGCAGATCACGCGCAGCGCGCGCTTGGCGTCGTGTGCGGCCTTCGCCGCGTCGCGGCCAAGGTTGAGCACCTCCTCAGTCGAGCTCCCGATCAGGCAGAGCCCGCGCCGCCCGTCGCGATGGGTGCGCTCGACGCGATCGAATCCGTTGCCGGCCGATTTGAACAGCCGGTCGAGCGCACCATTGCCGTTCTTGAGGCCGGGCGCAGCATCCCACAGGAACACCACAGGGCGGAATGAAGCGAGGGCGCTGTCGCGTTGCTCTCGCGCGAGACGGGGACGCGGATAGGGGATGAGGTCGAAAGGACGGCCATGCTCGCGCCAATCGTCGAGCACTCGGTTCGCCCCGGCAACCGTATCGGGTCCGCCGCGATCGGCAACGACGAGCAGTCGGCAATTTGTCTGCAACGTCGCCGCACGTTGAAGCGCACAGCCCGCCGCATAGCGGAAGGCATAGAAGAAATAAGCGTCGAGCTCGCGCTCGGCCGGATCGTTAGGGTCCATGATGGTCAAGGAGCGCACGCCTTGGGATTCGAGGATGGCGCGGAAGCGCTTCTCCCACTTGCCGGGATCGCCGGCCGGATCGCCGATCTTGACTGACGTCTCGATGAAGCGCTCGGTCGAGAAGGGCAGCACGACATCGAGCTCGGCGCCTGCGGCGAGCGCTGTCTCGGCGAGAACGATGTCGGTACCGGAGGCGAGCGCGCCATAGACGATGCCGACTTCGTGCTCGGCCAGGAGAGGCTCGGCCGAGGCACGGATGTCGGCCTCGATCGCTCTTTGCGCGTTCTCGTCGAGCTCGCTCGCCCTGAACAGGTGGCCTGAGAAGACCGCAACGCTGCACGGCCGAAGCGCGCTCACTAGAGCCTCGATGTCGGCGTCGAGCACAGTGGCAAGCCGCCGGAATTGAAGAATTGTCGAGGCCTTCGCCCCATCGTCAGCCCCCCTTGCGACGCTTGCTCTTGCCAGCACCTCTTTGGCTTCAGCCTCGCGGCCAACGATAAGGAGGGCCTCGGCGAGGCTGGCGAGAGGCCAATAATCCTCGGCGTAAGGGTCAAGCGTATCGATCAGGCCTGAGGCGATCTGGCGCGCCACTTCGGCATTGCCCGCGATCAGTGCCATGGTGGCCGCGTTGACGCCGGGATAATGGCCTTGGCCGTGCTCATAGAGGCCGTGATAGGCGTTGAAGGAAGCCATCGCGTGCTTCTTGCGGTCGGCGGGGCGCGTTGCCTCGAACGCCTGCTCCTTGAGGAGCCGCGCGTTGAGCGCGGAGATGTCCTCGACGAGCTGCGCCTCCCGCCCGTCTCTTGCTGTCAAGACTGCCTCATCCTCATCCTCGCCAAAGCCGTCATCAACGAACGGCTCCGAGAGAATGCGATCCATGGCGAGGAACGGATTTTTGCGCGCTCGACCCACTGCGTTCTCGAGCGCGCTCAAAGGTCCGCTGATGGGGAGGCCAGAGCGGGCGAGAAGCTCAAGCGCGCCGCGCGCATCGCCGCCGCGCGCCGCGGCAAGCGCGGTACGATGGATCAGCTCGGGGCTCGACGGGTAATAGCGCAAAATGTCGAGCCCGATATTGCGGGCGCGAATCACGTCGCCACAGGCGATTGCCGCGTCGATGTCGTCGATCGTCCGCTCGAGCGCCGAGCGGCTGCGCGAGGACCGCAGGCTCGCCAGCCGGCTGATGCGTTGATAGTCGAGGATCTCGATCTGCTGACTGCGCGCGCCCGTACGCAGCAGACCTGAGCGTTCCCATTCGTTGAGGCGACGACTAATGGTCTCGCGGCTGACGCCGAGATCGGTGGCGATGTGCTTCTGCGCAATCTTGCGCGGGAAGCGCACGCGATTGCTCTCGGCGATGCCGATATCGGCGGAGAGCTCGACCAGCCAGTCGGCGAGGAGAAGATCGGGGAAGGTATGCACCTTCTCATGCTGCTGCATGAGAGCGGCCACTAGGCGCTGCGAGCCGATGCGGATGACGCGCGAGCGCAGCACCCCGTCCGCCTCGATCAGCTCGGCGAAGAGGGAGAGCGGCAGCGGCACGACCGAGGCGGGGGTGAGCGCGAAGGCCGAGGTCGTGCGCTTGGCGCCTTTCGGCAGCATGCCCTGCTCGAGAAATTCGAGCTCGCCGAAGATCTCGCCGTGCACGATGCGCTCGAAGCGGAGCAGGCGCTTGCCGGTGGCCGGCTTCAACTCGACCTGAACGAGGGGATCGACGTCGAGCCCGTCGGCGTTGGTGCGTGCGCCGAGCAGGAGATAGACGGCGTCGGCCGCCTCGCCCGGGCGGAACACGGTCTCGCCGGCGGCGAGCGTGCGCAGGCTGAGCCGTGCCCGCTTGAGAAGCGAGAGCGCGGCGTCGCTCGTACCGCGCATCAGAGCTGACCTGGCGACCAGGTCGGGGAGTGTGTCGTGCATCCTGATCGAAGCCTCGGCCGGCAGGAGCAAAGGGTAGTCCATTTGTAGGGAGCCGACCAAGCGCGCCGATCGAGGGAAAACGAAGTTCATGATTTAGAAGCAGACATATTGATAGTGGATGCCGGACAGGCTCCAGACCGAGGACCAGCCGCAAGCCGGCGCGACATAGCCGGTCAACGCGGCGACCGGCACCGACACGCCGAGAAACGCGAGCGCGGCGAGGCAGAGGTTGTTGAGTTTGAGCATGGGGTTCACTCCTGTGGCAAAGAACGATGCCGGCGCGGCAAGCGAGGGCCGCACCGGGTCGAGCCTTAATGCCACGGCGAGCGGCGGCGCATTGTGAGGGGTCTCACAAAGCCGGGGGCTATGGCGGTCCCTGGCGCAGGGCCGTGATCTGGTCCTTCCAAGTTCGCTGACCTGGCGACAGCTTGCCTTCGTCTTCGAGACGCGTGAGGAGCCGCAGCGCCTCATCGATGGCCGTCTCTTTTTGGTTCCCGGTCGCTACGCGCGCGATCTTGTAGAGAGCGAGGGCGAGATCGGTTTCGGCCTGCACATTGCCAGGATCGTTCTCGGCCAAGCGGCGCCTCATTGCGAGCGCTTCCGCGAATGAGGTCAACGCCGCCGAGGCATCGCCTTGCGCAAGCTTCACGTCTCCGACCTTGATCAGGCCGACGGAGAGATTGCGTTGCCATTCGTTGTTGGTCTGGTCGGTCGCAGCCAAGCGGCGCCTGATGGCGAGGCTTTCCTCGTATGAAGCAAGCGCAGCGCTCGCGTCGCCCGATTTGAACTGCGCATCGCCCACATCATCGAGAGCCGCCGACAAATCTTGTTGCGCTTCCATGTTCGCCTGGTCGGCATCGGCTAACGCGCGCCTGATGGCGAGGCTTTCTTGATAAGCTGCCAATGCCCCGGCAACGTCGGCCAATATGAGCTTGACAGTGCCGATATTGGAAAGGCTCACCGACACGTCGCGTTGCCAAGTGGCGTTGTCCGCATCGATCGTCGCCAAGCGCTTGCGGATGGCGAGCGCTTCTTCGTAGCTCGATAGCGCTGCGGCACCGTCGCCGGCGGCGAGATCAAGATCACCAATGCGGTTGAGCATGACCGATAGGTCGCGCTGCCAAGCCGTGTTGCCCGGATCGGACGCCACCAGTGCGCGGTCGAGGCCGAGGCACTCGTTATAGGCGACAAGGGCACCGGCACGGTCTCCGAGCTGAAGCTTGATGTCACCGATGCTCTCCAACCCGACCGCCACGTCGCGCTGGCGCGCGGCGTCGGTCTTGCTGGCATCGAGCAGACGACGGTCGATGACAAGACCGTCCTGATATGCCTTGAGCGCTCCCGCGCTGTCGCCAAGCCCAGCCCGTGCATCGCCGATCCGCCCAAGTGCTATGGCCACGTCGTGGTTGGCTTGCGCGTCACCCTTCGCCTCCTCGACGAGCTTCCGCCGGACGGTGAGAGCTTCTTCATAGGCCGAGAGAGCACCTTGGTTATCGCCTTGAGCGAGCTTGACGTCGCCGACTTTGATGAGGCTGACCGAGACATCCCTCTGGCGCTTCGCATCGTCAGTACTGGCGGCGGCAAGCCGCCGCGCGATCGAGAGACTTTCTTCCGCAGCGCGCAACGCCTCCGCCAGATTGCCGGCGGTGAGATAGGTCGTGGCGAACTCATCCTGCATCGCGGCCTGACTGCGCAGGAGTGCTTCATTGTCAGGTGCTGTCGCGGCGAGGCGGTCGACGGTCGTCCGCACCTGACCGAGAATCTTGTTCAGACTCTCAACTCTGATGCCCTCGACGTGCCGTAGCCCTTGGGTGATGTCGAAGATGAGCGAATTGACGGTATCCTTGGCGGCGGCGAAATTCTTCTGGGCGCGGATCTGTTGGGTGCGGGCGATAATTCCGGCGGTGACGGCGCCGACGGCGAGGAGCAAGAGAAGGACCGCAGCGGACACCGCAAGCGAGAGCGCGCGGCGCTGCTGGCGGACCTCCTGCGAGAGAAGGTCCTCCTTCGGCATGCCGTGAATGGCGGCGGCGAAATCGGCGCCGGCCTCGATAAAGCGCGCATTGCGCGGGTCGGCGCCCTCGCGATAGGCGCTCAAGTCCACCCATTTCGGTTCGGCAGGGAAGCGTCCCTTCAAGACCTCGGGCAAAGGCGACTCCTTGGTCCAGACGAAATCCCCGGTGGCTTGATTCCAGTCCAGCGTGCCGTTGGTCAGCCCGATGAAGAGAGTGTCGGTGCTCTTGTTGGCAAGCCAATACTCGACCTCCTTCCCGACCCAGGGCGAAGCGGCAGCTTCCGGCGAGGTCAGCAGGATGAGAAAGCGCGACTGAGATAGTGCCTGCTCGATCGAGGGCCAGAGTTGCGGGGTGGCCGACAGCGAGGTGTCGTCGCGGAACACGCGCAAGCCGCGCCGCTTGTACCAGGGCTTGCCCAGCCTCTGAATCACCGATTGCAGCGCCGAGGCGACGGGTTTGTCCTTGGCGTGGCTATAGGAAATGAAGGCGTCGTAGACCGGCACTGAAGCTCTCCCATCCGTGACGGGTCAATGTAGAGCGCCGAGGCGCAGCAAGTCATGCCCCGGCGCACATGAGGTTAAGGTCGCGATCCTATAGGCCAGCCCGCGCGCAACGCTTTGTGAGGCCCCTCACAAAGTGATGAAACCCCGCTCCACATCTCAGGGGTGCCAACGGGGGCTCCCCTAGCCCTCAGGCCAACGAAAGTGAAGTGTGCGTAACACCGATCGGATGCCGCTTGTCCCACCGAGTTGGCACCGATGAGCTGAAAGGGTCAATGGGCCCGGGTCCGCTCCTGCCCGGCCTGTCAGTACCCCTCCCTTTCAGCGTAGCGGGCGCAGGGTCCCCCCGCCTTGCGCCCGCGCCCTTTCTCTAGAGTAGAGGACGTGATTGGGACGCGCGCGTCACTTGCTGAGTTCCAGCAGAAGGAGACATTCATGCTCACCGGTTCAGCCAATCGCCGCACCTTCCTGACGCGCGCTGCCGTCGCCGCAGCTGCCCTGTCCTTGCCGAACAGCGAGTTGGCGCTGGCGCAGGATAGCCCTCGCCGCCACGTCGTGCTGTTCGGCGATTCCATCCTCGACAACGCCGCCTACGTGGACGGCGGACCGGACGTGGTCACGCAGCTTTGCACGCGCCTGCCTGTGGGAAGCAAAGCGACGCTCGCAGCAATAGACGGCTCAGTCGCCTCGACCGTCAGGCTCCAGCTCAAGAGCGCTCCGGAGGACGCCACTCATCTGGTGGTGAGCGCGGGCGGCAATGACGCGCTTCATTGCATCAATGTGCTCGAGGAGAGCGCGAGCTCGGTCGCCGAGGCGCTAGGGCGGCTTGCCGCCGTGCGCGATCAATTCAGGCGGGACTACACGGCTCTCCTCGATGATGTGGTGGCGCGTGGGCTCCCGGCTGCCGTGTGCACCATCTATGACGCGCGGCTTCCCGACATGACCGAGCGCCGTCTCGCCTCGGTCGGGCTCACCATCTTCAATGAGTGCATCACGCGGGAGGTCTCGGCGCGCGGTCTTGCGCTGATCGACCTCAGGCTCATCTGCCGTACCGACCAGGATCTGGCCACGCCCATCGAGCCGTCCGTATTGGGAGGCGCCAAGATCGCCGATGCCATCGCGGCCTTCGCCGCCGAATACGACAGGAGCCGGGGACGGTCGGAGGTGTTCACCGGGGCGAGGCTCGTGCTTTAGAGATGGAGGTTTACCTGAAGCTTCGACCCGTCTTGCCGAATTCCGGCTTAGGACTATCCTAGCGGCCGCTCGGATGCGCGGCGGATGTGATCAAGGGTTGGAGTGAGACGCATGGATCGTCGCTCTGTGCTCAGGATGCTTGGCGTATCCGGCGTCCTCCTGTCTTCATTGGTCCGCAAGGCGATGGGCTCTTCGACCGATCCGGCGGTTACTCGCGCCAATGCGGACACCGCCTTGGAGCAATCCGCCCGGCACGGCCTTCCCGCCGACTGGCAGTTTGTCACACCAAGGCGGTGGGCAACCGTGGACGACAGCCTCAAGACGAGGCTCAACTCGGTGCTGCGCGACTCTTCGCCGATCGACCTCGGCGGCATCAAGGTCACCCGCTCAGGTCAGATCGAGACGGGCAGGCTCGATCCAGTCGGTCTTGCCGTCGAGCTTCCGCCGGAGGTGGCCGGTCTCGTCCAGCCGGCCGATGAGGCGCTCAACCTCGACGTCATCAACAGCGTCTACAATCCGTTCATCGCCGAACCGCGCGATGCGAGCGGGAAGCCGCTGGTCGGACCTTTCCAGGCGGCTGGCGAGCTCTATCAGGGCAAGACCATTTTGCCGGTCAGGCTGATCATGGCGGAGATGGTCAAGGCGCTCGGGGCGCCGCCATCCGCATCACAACCGCTGATCGACGCGCTGAGCGAGTTGGTGGTGATCCGCACGCCTGCGCATCAGCACAGGATTGGCGCCGAGCTCGGCAACCGCATCGTGTTCTATGGCGAGGACACGGTCAACGGACAGGACATCAATATCGGGCACACCCATATCGACCGGATCGTCGATGCGCTCGCCGCCAAGAACATGCGGCTCGCCAAGCAGATGGTGCATTTCGATCATCAGGCGCAAGGCGGCAAGCCTGACGACATCATCGCCGACGGAGTTGCCGGCGCCACTCATGTCGGCGGCTTCTCGGAAGGGTTCGACAGCGACGGCAAGCCAAAGTCGGTGAAAAGCGATTGGCCGAGCAATTACGGCCAGCTCGGCGTCGCCAACCGTACTTACAATGCCCATCTGCTCGCGATCGACTATAGCGCGGGCGTCGAGGATCCGATCCCCGAGCGCGATCTCAAGGCCTATTACCGGAACGCCGATATGTGGGATTGCTGCGCCGCGATCCTCGTTCCCTTCGCCGACCGCGACCCCGATCCGCAATATCGCGACTACATGTATAATCCGCTCGAAGTGTACGACCAGCAGTCGGCGCGCGACGTCGCTGCCGCGCTCGCCACGATGGACGCCGACAAGTTCCTGTCCAAACACGGCGCCTTCTATTGCGCCGAAGGGCAATACGTGGTGGCCAATCTCGGGCCGCAGGAGGACGAGGCGGGCGGCACGCTGCTCAAGAAGAGCCGCTACGGCGCGACCCCGTTCGGACGCCTCATCGACAACTTCATCAATGCCCCCGCCTATGCCGGCATGTCGGCGGAGGATCGGCGGCAGCATCCTTCGATCGGCTGGGACCATCTTCTCCAACTCGGCTCCGACAATGGCGGCATCGACAACAGTCAAGCGCTCATTCTGACGACGACCGACCGCTATGGCGTAGCGCTCGATTGGATCGACGAGGACGTCAAAGGCTGGCAGGCCTACCGCCCGAAAAACACCGAGGCTCTAATCGCGCGGCCGATGACGGTGGCGACGCTCGCCTGGGGTCTGCTCCGTCTCTATATGCCGCGCGATGCAGTCGCCAAGGCGATCGCGGCCGACATTATGCGCGCCTATGGCGAAGGTGACGAGACCGTGAGGGCGTCGGTCAAGACGCTGCTCGCCGAGAAAGATCCGATGAGCGCCAACGGCCAGGCTGTGCTTGTGGGCTTTGCCGCCAAGGCGGCGACGGGCCTCCTGCTCGGATTGCTGTCCAGCGATCAGGTCAAGGCGTCGCTGCTCTACAAAGCAGGCTTCATGGACATCACCGACGATGCCGACAAGCAGCGCGTGCTCGATCGTTACCAGCAGTTCCTCGGCATTCTCCAGAACGCAGATTACTCGACGCAGAAATCGCTCGACACGGCGCTGGAAGCGGCTGACGAGGCGCTTGCCGATCTCGCCATCATGCGGACCTATTACAACCGCACGACCCGCGAGCGGATGCCGGCCAAGAGCACAGTCATGAAATACGCCGCGCCTCCGTGCTTCGGCATGTGGACGCAGCAGCCGTTTCTCGCCGAGACGGGCTGTCTCCGCTACGTCGCGACGGCAATGCATGTCAGCGAGAAGAAGACGGCGGCTTCTTGAGAGGCGCACTGGCCATGGACAGACGTTCCTTCCTCCTCGTTGCCGCCGCCACGTTCACCGCTTGCGCCACGCGCGGGATCGCCGAGGACAGCTACGGTCGTTACGTCGGCAAGTT
>CAVSYE010000001.1:0-1011363 GCA_963732205.1 uncultured Alphaproteobacteria bacterium | reverse complement strand
CACGAAATGTGCCCTTGAATTTGAGGGGTGCCCCGGGGTCCAGGCTTCCTAGTTCATTCCGCTGCTTCGTTCAATGCCGGGGCCCTTGTGACGGATGCAGACCCGGAGAATATGACACTGGAGTGGGCAGACGCCTTTGGCTAGGGTCTGGCGTTTGCCGCCGGTAAGACACCCTGGCGAGGGAAAATGTAAAGCCAAGCAACGGGATGGGTCCACGTCTTCTCTATGCCTTTATCATGGCAGCGGTCATCTTCGCCGCGCTCGCCTTACGCGTTTGGGACCCAAGCCCAGTTGCGAGGCTCCGCGCTCTCGTCTTCGATGCCTATCAGCGCGTGAGCCCGCGCGCCTTCGATCCGAGCCTGCCTGTGCGCATCGTCGATATCGATGAGGAATCGCTCAAAGAGATCGGGCAATGGCCGTGGCCCCGTACCGTGTTGGCCGACCTCGTCGCCAAGCTCTCAGGCGACGGAGCCGCGGCGATCGGCTTCGATATGGTGTTCCCGGAGCCGGATCGCCTGTCCCCCGCCAACGCGCTCCGCTTCTGGCCGCAATCCGATGCGCTCGCGAGCCTGAGGGAAGAGGTGGAGAAGCTTCCCTCCAACGATCAGGTGTTTGCCGAGGCGATCGGCAAGGGCCCGGTCGTGCTCGGCTTCATCTCGACACCCGAAGGCACATCGCAACCCGAGACCAAGGCGGGCTTCGCCCATGGCGGCGATGATCCGGCGCTATTCGCACCATACTATCCGGGCGCGGCAGCGAGCCTCCCGGAGTTGCAAGATAAGGCGCAAGGCACCGGCTCGCTCAATTGGATCCCGGAGCACGATCAGATCATCCGCCGTATGCCGATGATCGTGAGGATCGGCGACAAACTTTACCCCTCGCTCGCGGCGGACCTGCTTCGAATGGCCCAAGGCGCCTCGACATACATCGTCAAGTCCTCCGGTGCGAGCGGCGAGAAGGCCTTTGGCGCGAAGACCGGCATCGTTGGCGTCAAGGTCGGGGACTTCGAAGTGCCGACCGAAGCAAACGGGCAGATGTGGATCAGATTCACGCCGAGCTCGAGACAGCGTTATCTGCCGGCTTACAAGGTTCTGAATGGCGAGATCGGCAAGGACGCGATCGACGGGCGCATCATCATCATCGGCACGAGCGCGGCCGGCCTGCTCGACCTTCGCGCAACCCCTCTGCAGGCCTCGGTCCCGGGCGTCGAACTGCACGCACAGGCGGTCGAGCAGATCCTGAAAGGTGCCTTCCTGCAACGCCCGGACTTCGCCAAGCCGGCCGAACTCACCTATATCCTCGTGCTCGGCATCATCATCGCGATCCTCATCTATCGGCTCGGAGCGCTCGGCAGCGCCGTGGTGGGCGGCATCGCGGTGGCCACGGTCATCGGCATTTCCTGGTACGCCTTCGACAGACTCGGCTGGCTGGTCGATCCGATCTATCCGGCGATGGCGCTGACCGCGATCTATCTCGCCGGTACTCTGTTCGTGTTCCTGCGCACGGAGCGCGAGCGCAATCGCGTGCGCCATGCCTTCTCCCATTATATGGCGCCGGCGCTGGTCAAGCGCCTCGCCGACGACCCTTCGCGGCTTAAGCTCGGCGGCGAGACGCGCGACATGACTCTCCTGTTCAGCGACGTGCGCGGGTTCACCACCATCTCAGAAGGGCTCGACGCCGAGGAGCTGACGCATTTCCTCAACAGCCTGTTCACGCCGCTCAGCAACATCATTCTCGAAGAGCAAGGCACCATCGACAAATTCATGGGGGATGCGGTGATGGCCTTCTGGAATGCGCCTCTCGACGACACCGCCCATCCGAGCCACGCCTGCAGCGCCGCGCTCCGCATGATGAACGAGATGACCGTGCTCAACGCGCGGTGGCGCGACGAGGCGGAGGCCAAGGGGCGCCCCTACAAGCCGGTCAGGCTCGGCATCGGGCTCAATACCGGCCTTTGCTGCGTCGGCAATCTCGGCTCCGATACGCGCTTCGACTATTCGGTGATCGGCGACAACGTTAACGTGGCGTCGCGGCTCGAAGGTCAATCGAAAACATATGACGTCGGCACGGTAGTCGGCGAAACCACTACCGCCCGTGCACCCGATTTCGCCTTCCTCGAGCTCGATCTCCTCAAGGTGAAGGGCAAGACCGAAGCGACGCGCATTTTCGCGCTTCTCGGTGACAAAGCGCTGAAGCAATCCGAAGGCTTCATCCACCTGTCGGCGAGGCATGCAGAGTTCCTCACCCGCTACCGGTCGCAGGATTGGGACGGTGCGGAATCTCTGGCGGCAGAGTGCGAGAAGTTGAACACCGCCCGCCTCGATCACCTCTATGCGCTCTATCGCGAGCGCATCGCTTATTTCCGCATGAACCCGCCCCCGCCCCATTGGGACGGCACGGCAGAGGCTCTATCTAAGTAGCGCCAATGCCCCACCTCGCGATCCTCCTCCTCGCAGCCGTCGCCGTGCTCATGTTCAAGCACATGGTGGCGGACTTCTATCTGCAGACCCCGTATCAGTTCATGAACAAGGGCATCTACGGACATCCCGGCGGCTTCCTTCATGCCAGCATCCACGTCGCGCTGACCCCGCTCGTCTATCTCGTGCTCGCGCCGACCTCTCTCCTGCTTGCCGGCGTCATCGCGCTCGGCGAGTTCGCCGTCCATTATCATATCGATTGGCTTAAGGAGCAGGTCACCCACCGTAACTCCTGGACCGCGCGCGACCACGGCTTCTGGATCGCGCTCGGCGCCGATCAGTTCGTGCACGGGTTGACCTATCTAGCTCTGGTCGCGCTCCTGCTCACGGCGGCCGCTCGCGCTTGACGGCGCTACATCAGGGCCGAGATCTCGCGGTTGGCGAATTCGAGCCGGTCCGACAGGAGGCGGATGATGAGCTTGTGCAGAGCCGCAGCGGCCTCGGGGTCGACTGCCTGCATCTTGTCGAACGCCTCGCGGCGAAGGCGATAGACCACGGTCGGCACCTCGGCAATCACGCTCGCCGTGCGCGGCACGTGGCGGTAGAATCCCATCTCGCCGACGACCGTGTGGCCGATCATGCGCCTCAGCCTGATCGGCCGGCCATGCTCGTCGATGATGGTGATGGCGACACAGCCTGAAGCTTGCAACGCGACCGAGTCCGACGGTTCGCCTTGACGGAACAGGAAGGCTCCCTTGTCGAGCTCCTCTCGTTCCATGAAGGACACGATGCGGGCGAGATTGACTTCGCCGCCGAATTCCTTGCCGATCCACGACTCGAAACTATGCACCGAGGCATCGCCTACCTCGTGGTAGAGGAGCAGCATGTCCTCGCACCATTCGACCGCCTCGTTGCGGCTACCGAATAACTGGTGCGGCCTCTCGCTGCTGAAGAATCCAGCCTTGCCGAAGCTCTGTTGCATCGCTTCGCTCAAGCCCGAGAAGGCGAGCGTCACGCCCTGCTCTTCGCAGTAGTTGCGGAGTTTGACGAGGCTTAAGACTGCCGAGGTGTCGAGACCGGGAACCTGAGCGAAATCGAGCACCACATAGCCGACCGGCTTGTCCTGCTGTCCCTCGATCACCCGCTTGATGCGCTCGAACAGGCCATTCGACGATCCGAAGAAGATGAAGCCCGAGAGCCAGAACACATGCACCCGCCGGCCTTCCTCGCGCAGAAGCCGCGACTGCTCAGGCGACCGCTCGACATTGCTGGAGAAATCATAGCGGGTGAGATGGCGCCTGATCACGCCGATGCGGCTATAGCTCAGAGCGAACATGAGACAGGCGCCGATGACGCCGAGCAGCACGCCCATGAAATAGCCGAAGTTGATGATGACGAGCGTCATCACACCGGTGAGCGCCCATTCCATCCATGAGCTCTTCGCCGGCGCCTCCCACAGCTCGACGATGATCATTACGCCGAGATAAGCGAGCATGCCGCCGAGGATGGCCTTCGGCACCACGCTGCCGACGTCCACGCCCGAGAACAGGATGATGGCGCAGACGATGCCGACGATGGCGCCGGCCCAGCGCGTGGTGGCGCCCGAACTCGTCGAGCAAAATGCAGGCGTTCATCGACAGCGAGCCGCCGAACCCACCGAACGCGGCGGCGAGAAGGTTGGCAAGACCATTCGAGCGAAACTCCTGGTCGAGGTCGGCGGTCTTCTGTCGCGCCACTTCGAGGCTCGAGACGTCGAGAAGGAGCGCGATGGCCATGACGCCGCAGAAGGAGCCGATCTCGGCGCCCGACTGGGCGATCACGCCCCAATCGACCGGCTGACTGAGGATCGCATTGATGGGGAGCCAAAGCCGGAGCTCGCCAAGGCTCGGCAGGAACCATACGTCGCGCACGGCGACAGCCTCGAAGCCGAACAACACCACATCCATCGCGATGAGGAAGCCGAAGAACGCGACCGGGAGCGAAAGGTAGCTCGGCACAAAGCGGCCAAGGATCGGGATCGCCACTGCAAACAGCGCCCCTAACAGGATTTGGGGTGCGTAAGCCGATGAATACAGAACCTCCCAGCTCGATGGCTGCAGCGTGAGATTGGTTTGAGTGATCACTTCCATGCCGCCGGTGATGAGGAGGATGCCGGAGGCGGCAAGGAAGCCGGCGATCACGGGGTAAGGGATGAAGCGGAGCCACTGCCCAAGCTTCAGCGCACCGGTGCCGTAGAGCAGGATGCCGGTGAGGAGCGTGCTCACGGTCAGCGCGACGAGCACGTTGAGGATGATGGCATCGGTGCTCGCGCCCTTCGCTTGCAATGCGGCCGCAATCGAGGAGGCGAGCACGCTCATGACCGCCACGGCCGGCGAATCCGGACCGCCAACAGTCGGCGAGAACGTCGAGGTGACCGCAATCACGAGACAGGTGACCACGGCCCCCATGATCAGGCCGGCAAGTCCAAGCGAGAAGCCGCCGGCGAGATCACCGGTGAAGATGAGGGCGGCGAAGGAGATGCAATAGGCGATCTGGACGACCGCCGAAATCGCGCCCGCCACGGCGTCGCGCCCCAGCGTCGGCATATCGACATTGCGGGGGCGCCGAAGCGCCAAATTTTCGAAAGACAACAATGGCGTTACGCGGAAGCGTTGCGGAGTTGACGTGGCCGATCATGGCTGCCGCAAGCGCCAATGGCAAGCTGGAGGTAGAAGCGAGGCCGGGCCTTTCTAGCTAGGCTCGGCGACTATTGCTGACGGCGCAGACGGTCAGCCAGCACACGCATCACGGCGATGGCGAAGAACGGCGTCTCATGGACGAGGAAGAGGAAGCTCTTCTCGGTCACGGGAGCGACCTCGCAAGCGGTCTTAGCCCGCGCGGTGGCAGCCCTAGGAGAGCCATCGATCAGGGCCATCTCCCCGAAAATGCCGCCCGACGACAAGATCTCGACGACCTTCCCGTCCCGCTCAATCTCGACCTCGCCCGAGCGGACCACGTACATCTTGTCGCCCTTGTCGCCCTCGGCGAAGATGACGTCGCCAGCAGCGAACTTCGCGGGTGGAAACCCGGCATTGGCAAGAAGCTGGAAATCGATAGTAGCGATCGTCATGCGCGTTACCCCACTCTCCCGCTGTCGCCAACAGCCCTGCGGGAAAACTATGACAGCGCCACGACGGTTCTATGACGCTTTGCTTAGCGCAAATTTAGCACGAGAAAGCCCCTTATCCCGCGAAAGTTACGCGGCAAGCCCTGCACTGTTCGATATAGGCGTGAATAGAGACAAGGGTGTTCTCCAACCAAGCGTCGAGGCAGGAGGGCGCAAAAAAAGGATGTGCAACCGGTTAATGGCGGTCAGGACGGATAATCCCTTCTGACCCGCGCGACCGCATCGAGCCAGCCGCCATAGCGCGCCTCACGTTCAGCTTCGCTCATGATCGGCTCGAAGGCCGCTCCCGGCCGCCACATCGTCTCGAGCTCGCTCGCATCTCCGTAGACACCGATGGCTTGGCCTGCGTGATAGGCGGCGCCGAGAGCGGTCGTCTCCGGGTAGAGCGCAACCTCGACCCGCTCGCCGAGGATGTCGGCGAGCCGCTGCAGGAACCAGGCATTGCCGGTCATACCCCCATCAACGCGCAGCACCGGCGGGAGGGGAATAGCGCTCACCTCCATGTCGCGCCGCATGGCCAAGAGCAGATCGCGGGTCTGGAAGGCCACGGCCTCAAGCGCGCTCGCGACGATATCCGCCTTGGTGGCGGCAAGCGTAAGCCCAAGCACGGCACCCTTGGCGTCCGCATCCCAGAACGGCGCACCGAGCCCCTGAAAGGCAGGGACGAGATAGACCCCTGCGCCCGGTTCGGCCTGTCGCGCGAGCGCCTCGCTGTCAGGCGACGTGGCGATGAGCCCAAGACTGTCTCTGAGCCACTGCACCGTCGCGCCCGCCATGAAGATTGCGCCCTCGAGCGCGAAGCTTTTCTTTCCTTCGATCTGATGGAACACCGTCGAGAGCATGCGCGTTGCCGAGGCGATCTTCTCGGCGCCAGTGTTGGCGAGCACGAAGCAGCCGGTGCCGTACGTCGCCTTGAGCATGCCTGGCCGGAAGCAGGCCTGACCATAGGCCGCAGCCTGCTGGTCGCCGGCGACACCCCTAATGGGCAGAGCAGCAGCGAAATATTCCGGTAATGTCTCGCCGTAGTCGCCCTGAGTGTCGAGAACCTCGGGCAGCATGGTGTACGGCACACCGAGCCGGCCGAGAAGCCTCTCGTCCCACCGACCCGACCCGATGTCGTATAGCATGGTACGGGAGGCGTTTGAGGCATCGGTTGCGTGCAGCCTGCCGCCTGTCAGCCGGAAGACGAGGAAGCTGTCGATCGTGCCGAAGCACACCTCGCCATTTCGCGCCCTCGCCTCCAACCCAGGAACATGGCGCAACAGCCAGGCGAGCTTGGTCGCCGAGAAATAAGGATCGATGACGAGCCCCGTTGCCTCGGCGACATGAGCGCTCCATCCTTCCTCTCTGAGTTCCGCGCAGAGATCGGCCGTGCGGCGATCCTGCCAAACGATCGCATTGGCAAGCGGCCTCCCCGTCGCCCTCTCCCACACAACCGTCGTCTCGCGCTGATTGGTGATGCCGATGGCCGCGACGGCACCTGCGCCGGCCTCGGCGATAACGGCGCGTCCTGTCTCGATCACCGACCGAAGAATCTCCTCCGGGTCGTGCTCGACCAGTCCTGGCCCCGGATAGATCTGCTTAAGCTCTGCCTGCGCGGTGGCGCAAGGCCAAGCCTTGTCGTCGAACAGGATGGCGCGCGTGCTGGTCGTGCCTTGATCGATGGCGAGCACGTACCGCCCGCTCATCGTCAGCCCTCGCCTCCCGTCTGTTTGGCAATCCAGTCGCAATACTCGGCGCTGCCGCCCTCGGTTGTTAGAACGAGCAACGCCGGCAGCTCGTAAGGATGGAGGCGTTTGGTCTCGGCAAGCACTTGGTCGGTCAAGGCAGCGCGCGTCTTGATGATCATGGCGACCTCGCTCGCCTCCTCGCGCGCGCCCTTCCATTCGAAGATCGAGATCATGCCGGGGAACATGTTGACGCAAGCGGCTAGTTTTGCCGCGACCAGCGCCTCGCCGACGCGTTTGGCGTCGTCGAGCGTCGGCAAGGTCGTATAGATCAGGACGACTCGGTCCTCGTTCGCCATGGATTCACCATGCCCAGAACCAAAGGAGGGACTTGCATTGACGGCACGCGGTCGCATTTATAGTGCCCGCTTCTTGAGCAAGCTCCAAGTGCATCGATATGGTGATGGCCCGCTTCGAAAAAATCGCCTTCGTCGCCAGCGACACGCAAGAGGCGCAAGAGGCTCGCGCTACGTTGGCCGAGCGCTACGGTGACGCCCGGCCCGAGGAAGCGGATGCCATTATCGCCCTCGGCGGCGACGGACTTATGCTGCAGACCATGCACACCCACCTCAACAGCCGTATCCCGATCTACGGCATGAACCGGGGCTCGGTCGGGTTCCTGCTCAACGACTATAGCGAGGACGGGCTGAAGGAGCGGTTGAGGAAGGCGGAGGTCAACGTCATCCATCCTCTTCGCATGACGACCCATGACGCCAAGGGCGTGCAGCATCAGGCGCTCGCCATCAACGAGGTGTCGCTGTTCCGGCAGATCTATCAGGCCGCCAAGCTCAGGATCTCGGTGGACGGTACGGTGCGTATGGCCGAGCTGATCTGCGACGGCATTCTCGTCTCGACCCCCGCCGGCTCGACCGCCTACAACCTCTCGGCCCACGGTCCGATCCTGCCGATCAATGCCGGCCTTCTCGCCCTCACTCCGATCAGCCCCTTCCGCCCCCGCCGCTGGCGCGGAGCGTTGCTGCCGAACGACGCCAAGGTCATGATCGACGTGTTCGAGCCCGACAAGCGCCCGGTGAGCGCGACCGCCGACAACACCGAGTTTCGCAACGTGGTGCGGGTCGAAATCGTCGAAGCAAGCAAGATTGACATTTTCATGATGTTCGATCCCGGCCACACGCTTGCCGAGCGCATCCTCGCCGAGCAGTTCGGCTTCTGACGGTTAGGATCTGTGCCTTAAGGCCGCCAAGTCGAGACGATGTCGGAAAGCTGCGGGCGCTCCCGCTCGTCGGGTGTCTCTTTTGCCGTTCCGATATAGATGAACCCGGCAACGCGCTCATTATTGGCGAGCGACAAGGCCCTTTGCACGCCCTTGCTGTAGGCGTACCACTCGGTCACCCACTGCACCCCGTAGCCGAGAGCGGTCGCAGCGAGGATGAGGTTCTCGCAGGCGGCGCCTGCTGACAGCACCTGCTCCCATTCCGGCGCCGCCGGGTTCTTCACCACCCGCGAGATCACCGCGACCACAAGCGGCGCGCGCAAGAAGCGTCTGGCTTCGTTCTCGAGCCGGAACGCTCCCGGGTCACTCTCCTCTGCGGCGCAAATCTCCGCCAGCACCTTGCCGAATGCTTCCCGCGCCGCGCCTTGAAACAGCAGGAAGCGCCAAGGCACGAGCTTCTTGTGATCGGGCACCCGCGACGCGGCGCGCAGGATAAGCTCAAGCTCGGCTGCGCTTGGGCCGGGCTCGCCGAGGCTGTTGGCCGAGACGGAGCGGCGCTTCAGAAGAAGGTCAATGACGGGATTGGTCATCGCTTAAGGGGGTGGAGCCAAAAGGTCGCGTTCCCTATCGTGAAATCGCGTCGCGAACAATGGCGGATTCTGCCGCTTTCTCAAAGCGTTTGTGCCCCTGGAACACCTCCCCAAATCGGCCTCATTCCCAAAGGAATTTCGCTTTAATCATGCGTGCCGGAAAAAGGTATAACAACGCGCGGCACGACGATCGGAGCAGACGCCATGCGGGGGAAACGCTGCGCGGGGCTTAGGCTTGCGCTCCTACCCGCCGCTCTTCTCGGAGCGGGGGCCGCAGCCCTCGCCAAGGACGCACCACCCCCCACGCCCGATCCTGCTCTCCCACCGGCCATCATCGTGCTCGATGCGTCGAGCAGCATGAACGAGAAAATCGGCGGCACGAGCAAGATCACAATCGTCCGCTCCGAGCTCGGCAAGGCGATCGGCACTTACGGCGACCGGCTCTCGTTCGGGCTCGTCGCCTTCGGCCATCGCAAGGCTTCGAACTGCGCCGACAGCGAGGTGCTGGCAAAGCCCGGAGCGCTCACGGCCGAGACTGAGGACAAGATGTTGGCCGCCATCAAGCCGAAAGGCGCGGCTCCGATCGCGGCAGCGCTGAGCGATGCCGCCAAGGCCGCGCAAGGCGCGAACGCAAAGCTCGACGTTGTGCTGATCGCCGACGGCAGCGATAGCTGCGACGCCGACATTTGCGCCACCGCCGCCTCTCTGAAAAAGAAGTCAGAAGGCTTGCGCGTCCATGTGATCGGCTTGGACGACGACGACGCGTCGCTCAAACCGTTGAGTTGCGTTGCTGCGGCGACCAGCGGGACCTTCGTCGCGGCGACCGATGAGGACGAGTTCAAACAGGCGCTCACCACGGTTCTCGACGCCGCGTCAGGCGCGGGCCCGACCGAGCCTGAGGTGGCAAGCGAAGGCGCAGATCAGGCCGCCGAGAGCGGAGGCGGCGACGATGCCGCTCCGGAGGCCGATGCCCCGCCGCCCAACACGAGCGATGCACCGGTGCCGACGCGCGTCCATACCGTCGCCATTCCACCGCCTGTGATCGAGCCGCAAGGCTCCGAACAGAGCGAGTCGAGCGCGCAGAAATCGACGCCGCAAGCCGCGCCTCAACCAGGTTCGGGCGAAACCGCAGTGAACAAGTCCGTGTCGGCGCAAGGCCAGTCGCTCTTGCTCACCCAGCGCGTGGCGCCTCCCAAGCCTCCTGCCCCTGAGATCAAGCTCCCCGTCCCCGTCACCTTCAAGGCGCTCGTCACCGAGCAGGGGCCGAAGCTCGAATTCAGGGCTCGTTTGGCGCGTCTATGCCGCAACCGTGTCTCCCGATGGCACGCGCAAGCTCATCGCCACTCACCGGGAGGCAAACCCGACGGCGGCGCTTCTGCCAGGCGACTATCTCGTCAATGCCGCTTATGGCCTCTCCAACCTCACCAAGAAGATCAGCGTGGAAAGCGGCAAGTCCATCGAGGAGACCTTCGTGCTCAATACCGGCGCGCTGAAGCTCGCCGCGACTCTGCCGAACGGCGATCCGCTGTCCGCTGGTAACGTCCGCTTCGACATTTTCACCGATGAGGAGGACCAGTTCGGCAATCGCCGTCGGATCCTCGCCAACGCGAAGCCCGGCGTGGTCATCCGCCTCAACGCCGGCGCCTATCACATCGTCAGCCTTTACGGCGATGCCAATGCCAAGGTGAAGTGCGACGTGACGGTCGAGCCCGGCAAGATCACCGAGGCGACGGTCAAGCAGACCGGCGCCAAGGTCAACTTCAAGCTGGTGCAGACCTTGGGCGGCGAGGCGCTCGCCGATACCAAATGGAAGATCCTCACCTCGGCTGGCGACGTGGTGAAGGAGAATGCGGGCGCGCTACCGACCCATATCCTTGCCAACGGCAGCTATGCCGTGGTTGCGGACCATGGCGGACTCGACTACACGCGCAAGTTCTCGATCGAATCGAGCGATCCAAAGCAGATCGAGGTGGTGATCGACGACGGCCCGACGACGGCAGAGGCCTTGAAGCAGCTGCTTGATCCTCCGCCGCCGGCACCCCCGCCGCCGGCACCCCCGGCACCGGCACTCTCCGGCGGCACGATTGCGGGTGACGGGGCTCCCTCCGGCAACACCGGCCTCGGCTTCGGCAGCAGCCCGGCAGATCCGAACGGACCCCTCATCAATCCCGGCGCACTGCTCCGCCCCGCCCGCTAACGGGCTCTTTCCGCGCCGCATAGGCCACTTTGCGTGCGCGAGCGCGATACGCTTCGGCAATGCGCTCGGCGCGATTTCCGAGAAGAAGATCAGCCTCGCCCAGTCCAGCGAGACACAATAGCCGGCCTTCGGCCTCGGCCTGCGGGACGATCTCTCCGGAGGACAAAATGTGAGCGACGTCGATGTCCACTTCTGCCAGAGCCCGCCCGACCAGCAGGCAGCGATGGCAGTCAAGCGGATCGGCCTCGGCGCACATCACCGCCATGCGCTCCTCTCGCGCGCGTTGGATGAGGCGCTCGATGCCCTCTTTGAATGATGGCAGCATTGCCATCCTCTCGTAATCGGCAACGCCGTCGCAGAATAACGCAGGGTGTCCTGGACGCCCACCAAGCTCCTTCCCGAGAAAGACATAGACGATGCCGCTCTCGGCGAGCGATGTTGCCAAGGTGGCCTTGTTGAAGTGAGGTACAAAGCGCGAGACCGGCGCCGAGCGCACGTCGGCGACTGCGGTCACCTCCGCGCTCTTCAGCAAACCAAGGAAGCGCGGCAGCGGGTGGTTCGAATGCCCGACGGTGAGGATCGCGTTTGCCGCGGCCATTTGCAAACTAAGCCGCCTTGGCCTTCTTGGCTTCGCGCAGATCGGGCGGAACCGCCTTATCAAGCAGGGCAGCGACGGCCAGGTCGAGGCCCATCACCTCCTGCTTCTGCGCGCCGAGCCGGCGAAGCGAGACGGTCTTCTCCTCGGCCTCGCGCTTGCCGACCACAAGCAGCACCGGCACCTTGGCGAGCGAATGCTCGCGCACCTTGTAGTTGATTTTCTCGTTGCGAAGATCGGCCTCGGCCCTGAGCCCCGCCTGCTTCAGCCTCGCAAGCACCTCTGCGGCATAGTCGTCAGCATCAGAGACGATGGTGGGGACGACCGCCTGCACCGGCGTGAGCCAGAGCGGCAGATGCCCGGCATAATGCTCGATCAGGATACCGGTGAAGCGCTCGAGCGAGCCGAACATAGCGCGGTGGATCATCACCGGAAGCTTTTTCTCGCCGTCGGGACCGATATAGAAGGCACCGAGCCGGCCCGGCATGTTGAGATCGACCTGGATGGTGCCGCACTGCCAATCCCGCCCGATCGCATCGCGCAACACATATTCGAGCTTGGGCCCATAGAAGGCCCCCTCGCCCGGGTTCAGCTCATAGTTCAAACCGGCCGCCTCGACCGCACGCTTCAGTGCGGCTTCGGCCTTGTCCCACACCTCATCGGAGCCGACCCGCTTCTCAGGCCGGTCGGAGAACTTGATGCGCACGTCGGTAAAGCCGAAGTCGCGATAGATCGACAGCATCTGCTCGTTGAGCTTGATGCACTCCTCCGTGATCTGGTCCTCGGTCGCGAAGATATGTGCGTCATCCTGGGTGAAATGGCGCACGCGCAACAGCCCGTGGAGCGCACCTGACGGCTCATAGCGATGCACTTTGCCGAATTCGGCGATGCGCAATGGCAGGTCGCGATAGCTCTTCAGGCCGTGCTTGAAGATCTGAACATGGCCCGGGCAATTCATCGGCTTGCAGCAATAGACGCGCTCGTCGGGCGTCTCGGTGACGTACATGTGGTCGCCGAACTTCTCCCAATGGCCCGACTGCTCCCATAGCGTGCGCTCCATCATGTCGGGTGAGTTGACCTCGACATAGCCCCAAGCGCTCTGGCGCCGGCGCATATAGCCGATGAGCGCGGTGAACAGCGCCCAGCCTTTGGCGTGCCAGAAAACGGCACCGGGCGCCTCTTCCTGGAAGTGGAACAGGTCCATTTCGCGGCCCAAGCGCCGATGGTCGCGCTTCTCCGCCTCTTCGAGCTGATTGAGATAGGCCTTGAGATCGTCTTCGGTTGCCCAGGCGGTGCCGTAGATGCGCTGGAGCATGGGCTTCGACGAATCTCCGCGCCAATAGGCGCCGGCGATCTTGAGCAGCTTGAAACCCTTGCCGACCTTCCCCGTCGAGGTCATGTGCGGCCCGCGGCAGAGATCGAGCCATTCGCCTTGTGCGTAAAGCTTGACGTCATCGCCCTTGGGAATCGCGTCGATCAACTCGAGCTTGAAGGTCTCGCCCTTCTTTTTGAAGAGGGCCTTGGCCTTGTCACGATCGACGATCTCGCAGGTGAAGGGATGATCGCGCGCAATGATCTCCGCCATCTTGGCCTCGATCCTGGGCAGATCGTCCGGCGTGAACGGCTCCTTCCGCGCGAAGTCGTAATAGAAGCCGTTCTCGATCACGGGGCCGATCGTGACTTGCGTGCCAGGGTAAAGCTCCTGCACCGCCTCGGCCATGACATGCGCCGCGTCGTGACGGATGAGGTCGAGCGCCTCTTTGTCATCGCGCGTAAGGATGCGGATCCTGGCGTTCTCTTTGATGGGCTCGGCGAGATCGCGCGTCTTGCCGTCGAGCTGAACGGCGACGGCCTTCTTGGCCAGCGATTTTGAGATCTGCTCGGCGATGTCGCGCCCCGTGATGCCTCGCTTGAAGGCGCGGGCGGATCCATCGGGAAATGTCAGGGAGATTTGCGACATGTCTTTCTCCTCTCACTCCTGCGTACCAGCGCAGGTAAGGGGTTGATTTAAGCCGAGCGTTCTAGCCGGATTTCGCGCTCATGTCACGGGGCATCGACCATCGTCCGTAGCGCCACGGCGCAAGAGGGTGATGCTCATCGCGAATATCGGGGACGGGATCGTAGCCCTCGCTGCCCCGAGGATGACAGCGGCAGAGCCTCGCGAATGTGAGCCAGCCTCCCCTCCAAGCGCCGTTGGTCTCGATGGCTTCGCGTGCGTAGTCCGAGCAGGTCGGCAGGTGCCGGCAATTCGCGCCAACGAGCGGCGAGAGGGTCAGGCGATAGAGGGCGATGGCCCCGAGCAGAGGCGCCTTCGCCGCACGGGAGAGCATGCTCACGGGTAAGGCTCGCCGTTTCTGCGCGTGAAGACGAAACGGCCGCCCTCCTTGCGCGCCACCATGTCGATATCACTGTAGTGTGCTTCTTCGGTTGCGCAGAGTGTGCCGACCTCGAGGTAACGTGCAGGCTTGTCGCCGCGATTGATCAGGTGGTGCCCGTCGGGCCTGCCCGCGGGGAACCCGGCCGCCATGCCCTCGCCCAGCACGGTCTCGCCAGCGTCGGTTACGAGCGTGATCTCGCCTTCGACCACATAGACGAACTCGTCCTCGTTGGCGTGCGAGTGGCGCTGCGAGGACCAGGCACCGGGGGCAAGGGTTGTCAGATTGGCGCCGAACTGGGTGAGCCCGAGCGGATCGCCAAGCGCGCGCTTCTCTCGGCCAGCGAGCGGCGCGTCGAACGGCTTCGGATAGCTGCTGCCGACCCGTGGCGTCACGCTCGCAGGATCGAGCCAGCAATGGCCCTTGCCCTTGGGCTCGTCCATCAAACCTCCTTTCGCGACGCTCAAGCGGGGCTCGGCTGATCGCCCTTTGCTTCAGCCGTCTCTGCAGCACGCTTCGCCTCGATCTTGCCGATCGCTTCCTCGACCGCATCGAACACCAGAAGCGTCGAAGCGTGGCGCGCGCGGTAGTCCCGCACCGGCTCGAGCACCGCAAGGTCGGCCCACTTTCCCTGCGGAGGCGGTCCGCCCTGCTTCAGCATCGTGCGCATGGCGCCACCCACCGCGCGCAACTCCTCCGCGCTCGAGCCGATGATCTCGCGCCCCATCACCGAGGCAGCGGACTGTCCGAGAAGGCAGGCTTTCACTGTCTGGCCGTAGTTGCTAACCACATCCCCGTCCATGGACAAATCGACGGTAACCGTGCTGCCGCACAGCTTGGAATGGGCGGTAGCAGACGCCTCAGGCGACGAGAGCCGCGCCGTGCGCGGAATGGAAGCGGCAAGCTCGAGGATGCGCTGGGTGTAGATGTCTTCTGGCAGTGTCATTCCGTCTTTGTTACCCGGGCTCGCCTTGCGGGCTGAAATCACGCATTATATATGCTGCCAGGCTCGGAAAATGAGAGGGCGCGGCTGCATCCTCGGCAGAATCGGGTTGACGAGGCTCTTTGTATTTGCACCCGAGACGGCAATTTACGGCCCCTCTTGCGTTGTAATCGGTGAGGAACGTTTTGACTGTCATGGACGCCACAGTGAAGAAACTGAAAACTCGGCCGCAGATCGAGATCGGCCCCGGGGGACCCGCCATCGTGCGGCCAACGCGCGAGGAAGCCGAGGAGGCCGTGCGCACGCTCATCGCCTATGCCGGCGACGATCCGGACCGCGAGGGCCTCCGAGAGACCCCGCGCCGCGTCACATCCGCCTATGACGAGTTCTTCTCCGGCTATCGCGAGGACCCGCTCGAAGTGCTGTCGCGCACCTTCGACGAGGTGGCGGGCTATGACGATATCGTGATGTTGCGCGACATCGAGCTCAACTCGCATTGCGAGCATCACATGATCCCCTTCGTCGGCAAAGCGCATGTGGCCTATTTCCCGACCGACCGCGTGGTTGGCATCTCCAAGCTTGCCCGGGTGGTCGACGTGTTCGCACACAGGCTGCAGACGCAAGAGACCATGACAGCGCAGATCGCCGAGACCATCGACAAGGCGCTGAAGCCGAAGGGCGTCGCGGTGATGATCGAGGCGGTGCATCAATGCATGTCGATTCGCGGCGTCAAGAAGCCGGACGTCGCCACCATCACCACCCAGTTCACCGGCATCTTCAAAGAGGATCCGGCACAGCAGGCGCGCTTCATGATGCTTGCGGAACGCGGACGCGGCTGATTGCGTTGACCGCGAAGGACATATCGCGGTGACCAAGCCGGCCGTCTTTCCCTCTCAGGGAGACAATAGGTCAGAGACCGAGGAAGGAACCGTCTTCGCGCCGCGCTTCGACGCCGATGGCCTTATTCCTGTCGTCGCGATTTCAGCCTCGACCGGCGAGGTGCTGATGCTCGCTTATATGAATGCCGACGCCCTCGCGCTCACCATCGAGACCGGAGAAGCTCATTACTGGTCGCGCTCGCGGGGCAAGCTTTGGCGCAAGGGCGAGACGAGCGGCAACGCACAGCGGGTGGTCGAGCTTCGCACCGACTGCGATCAGGACGCGCTGCTGCTCAAGGTCGAGATGATCGGTAGCGCGGCCTGTTGCCACACCGGACGGAGGTCGTGCTTCTATCGCGCCTTACCCGTGGGCGAGGCGATCGGCAAGAGGGGCCTCACGCTCCGCATGGTCGACGCCGAGCGAGACTTCGACCCGGACACGGTTTACCGTCACTCTGGTGCCGCAAAGGGAACCTTAAAGAAATCGGAGTAGGGTACTGAGTTGCTTTCGGCCAAGCCGATCAAAGCTCGTGCGTGGCCGTGTCGGCCAGACCGGACAACATCCGGTTGGAGCTTTCGGCATGGGTATCATGGGAAAACCGAAACTTGGGATCGCCCTCGGCGGCGGTGCGGCGCGCGGGTGGGCCCATATCGGCGTGCTCAGAACCCTTGCCGCGGCCGGGCTCGAGCCTGACATCGTGGCCGGCACCTCGATCGGCGCGGTGGCCGGAGCCTGCTACATCACGGGCCGCCTCGACGCGCTCGAGGACTTCGCGCTCGCTCTCACCCGCCGTCGCATCTTCGGCTTCCTCGACGTCAACTTTGCGGGCTCAGGGTTAATCACCGGTCAACGGCTGAACGCACGGCTCGAGCATCATCTCGATCAATTCCAGATCGAACGGCTGGATCGCAAGTTCGTGGCGGTGGCGACCGAGCTCGGCACGGGTCACGAAGTCTGGCTCAACAAAGGGAGCCTAGTGACTGCGCTGAGGGCGTCCTTCGCGCTCCCCGGCATCTTCAAGCCCGTCCAGATCAATGGCCGCTGGCTAATCGACGGGGCGCTTGTCAACCCGATCCCCGTATCGGTCTGCCGCGCGCTCGGCGCCCGCATCGTCATCGCCGTAAATCTCTCGACCGACATTTTCAACAAGGGTGCCGTGATCCACGATCACGAAGCTCTCGCGGAACCCACCACAACGCAGGAGGACGACGACCTTCCCGGCTCGAATGGCCGCGCTGCCATGCATCTCCTCCATCGGCAGATCTTCGGCAGGACGAATGGCGCGCCCGGCATGTCGGCCGTGATGATGGATGCGGTCAACATCACGCAGGACCGCATCGCCCGCTCGCGGCTTGCCGGCGACCCTCCCGACATCGCCATCGGGCCGAAGCTCGGCGATATCGGGCTGTTCGACTTCCACCGCGCGGGCGAAGCGATCGCGCAAGGGGGGAAGGCCGCTGAACGGCAGATCGAAGAGATCAAGCTCGCGCTCAGGATGCTGGCCGCCTGATCCAATCAGCCGGTCGCGATATATTCCCGCATCGCCGCGGCTTCCATCTCCGCTTCGGCGATCCTCATCCTGACCACATCTCCGATCGAGACGAGTCCAGCCAACCGTCCGCGCTCGACCACGGGCATGTGGCGGAAGCGGTGCGCCGTCATCTCGGCCATCAGTCGATCGATGGTGTCTGACTCACGGCAGGTGACCACGATCTTGGTCATGCAGGTCTCGACCGGCTCTTTCAGAACCTTGGACCCGGCTCTGGCGATCTCACGGACGATGTCCCGCTCGCTGACGATGCCGACGACCTTGCCCTCGATCCCGGTGACGACCACGCAGCCGATGCCGTGCAGACCGAGCAGCTTGGTGATGTCGAGCAGCGTCGTATCGGGCGTGGTGGTGAAGACCTCCCTGCCCTTCTGCTTCAGAATTGCAGCGACGTTCATTGTCGTTTCCTCCAGCCCGGGAGCTTCCGTCCCGTGACTGCGACATTCTGTCCCGTCGTCGGTCCCGACGCAAGGGACCACGACAGCAGCCACAACGCCTCACCCCCCTCAAACGATCCGTCCATCCTCCTCGCGCAGTGATCGGGGAGTTCGGCCCTGATCGAAGAAGCCGAAGGTCAGCAATCCGCACAGAAATCCGCCGATATGCGCCTCCCACGCGATTCCGCCCTCCTGACCGGCAAGCCGGACCGCACTCAGCCCGAAATAGGCGTTGATCGCCACCCACAGGGCGAGAAAAAAGAGGATTCGTGGATCGCGCACCGTCTTTCCGAGAGACATGAGCGGCGCAGACAGAAAATCCGGATTGCGCTCACCAGGTAAGGGGCGTGCATTGAAGATGAATCTGAGCGCGCCGGCCATCTGACCTGAAATCGCTGCGGAGGCGCCGACGACGGGAGCCATCTGGCCGAAGTGGAAGATGAGATGGGTGACGGCCCCTGCGACGCCGCACAGGACCGAGAAGGAGACGAATTTGCGGTCGCCGACGCGGCGCGCCACCGCCGTTCCGAAAGCGAGCATCCACAGCACATTGACCAGGAGGTGCACCCAGCCCGCATGCACCACCATGTAGGTAAAGAAGGAGGTGACACAGCTGAGGTAACCGCCCGGCAGTTCGGCTGCGGCGCCGCTATAGCGGGCCGGGATGAAGGCCAGCGCAAGAAGGACCGTCAGGTCGACATCGTCGGGAAGAAGGCCCCTGATGAGCTGGATCACGACCATGAGCGCCGCGGCCGCGCTCACGCCGCGTGGCACATTAAGGATCGGCTCAGTCCCGGCCATGAGACACGCGCTCCACGGAGAGACGGCCGAGAGCCGCCATAGCAACCTTAATGGCGCGTAAGGGGACGCCTTACGCCCGGTTCCTTGGCCCTGGCACACTCCCTGCTTAGTCACCCCATCAGAAACGCAAGCTCAATCTCTGTGCCAAAGAGGGATATTTACCCTCCCCGGGCGGAAGAGTGGGCGTGCGCAGGACCACAGTGTAGCGTTTTCGGGCGGGTGGGTAATGCAGCAGCCAACGAGCAGGCAGCTTTACGCGTATTGGGATCGCGTACGCAATGGCCGCGTTGCACCGCGCCGTTTCGAGATCGAGCCGGCGAGGATCCCCGGTCTATTGCCGGAAACCTTCATTGCCGAGGGGGCCGGCTTGCTTGGCTTTCGCTTCCGCCTCGCCGGCACCAAGATCTGCGAGCAATTCGGCAAGGAGCTCCGCGGCATCGATCTTTTGAGCCTCTTTGTCGACAAGGATCGCGAGCAGCTCGCGGCCGTCTTGCATGCGGTCTTTACCGACGGCGCGGTCGGTCACGGCCTGGTCCGCTCCTTCACCCCGTCCGACCGGCAAGCGAGCTTCGAGCTCGTCCTCATGCCTCTCATCCATACCGGCGAGACGATCAATCGCCTGCTTGGGGTTATCACCGCTATCGAGCCGCCGTTCTGGCTTGGCGCCGAACCCCTCGTGCGCCACGAACTCATCGAGTTGCACTTACATTGGCCTGACGGCCCCCCGGCTCACGCAGCACGGGAGGGCGCAGAGATCGTGCATCTCTCGCCTCGGCGCTTTCGCGTCCTCGATGGCGGCCTCGCCGAGCGCCGTGATTGACCGCTTAGCCTCGTCCAAGCCGTCAACGTTATCGATTTGAACCAACAACTTATGCGTTCCTTAAAGGGCCCTCTTTAGCTTTCACGCTGCCTCGAACCCCCGCATGGCAGAATGATGAGTGCCGCAAGCCTTGACGATTCGACGCTTCTAAAGCCGCTCGGACTGCGTGAACGGCGAGCTCTTAAGGCCGGGCGCCCCTTGACTAGGATCGCTCCCGATCGACGCCGCTATCGGCGCGTCGGCGTGGCTCTCTCCGGCCGCTTCATGCGGGAGAATAAGGAGGAATATCCCTGTCAAGCGATTCAGATGTCAGCGGGTGGAGTTGCCCTGCTCGCTCCCGTGACCTGCGAGGAAGGCGAGCGGATCGTTGCTTACATACAGCAGGTCGGACGCATCGAGGGCGCCGTCGTCCGGCTGATCGAAGGCGGATTTGTCCTGGGCATCCAGGCGAGCCCCACCAAGCGTGAACGCATCGTCAATCTTCTGACCTGGCTCATCAACCAGTCGTCGCTTGGCCTTCACGACGAAAGGAAGCACGAACGCGCCGCTCCTCGGATTGCCACGTCGAAGATCATTCTGCCGAACGGCGACGTGCACAGCTGCCGCATTCTCGACGTCTCTTTGAGCGGCGCCTCGATCGCCTGCGCGATCAAGCCTCCGCTCGACCGCGTGATCGTCGTCGGGCGCACGCGGGGTCGCGTGGTTCGACATCACAATCAAGGGGTGGGAATAAAGTTCAACGAGCTTCAAGATCCGGACAGTATTGCCAGAACCTTCGGCTAGGTCCAAAACCGCCCCACGTACCGCTGCACAGTTGGCTTCAGCCTCCCCTTTTGCCTCCGCCGCAACCCGCAGATTTCCGCCACAAATCGGGTTTGTTCTCAAGTTCGCTAAAATTTTAGCGATTGGCGGAACATCCCGCTAACCCTACCCTGTTCAGGTTTGAGTAGTTCTCACTAAAAAACCACTGCCAATACTGCTTTAAACCAAGAGCTTCTTTTATCTGGATCTCAAAATCTCTCTGACATAGTGCCTCCCAATAATATGGGGGGTGGAATGAAACAGTTTGTCATAGGCTCAGCCTTCTTGATGTTTATCTTATCTTTGCCGGCTGGTGCCACCAACGATCACGCGATTAGCGTCGCGGCGCCCAAGCTCGAGCCGCAGAAAGTGGCGTTCCTGACGTCGTTCGGCGACACCTTGCCGGCGATCGGCTACGTGAATTTCTGTCGCGAGCGTCCGAACGACTGCCTGCCCGAGCGGAAATTCGCCGACCGCATTCAATTGACGGCCATGAAGTTTCGCGAGCTCGACCAGGTGAACACGGAGGTCAATACTACGGTCCAGCCCGTCACCGATCTCGAACTCTACGGCAAGGTGGAGTATTGGACCTACCCGACCAAGCACAAGGGCGATTGCGAGGATTACGTTCTCGAGAAGCATCACTGTCGTCCGTGACGAAAACAACGAGGGGCACGCGGTGCTCACCGTGCGCACCGACAAGGGCGATCTCGTCCTCGACAACAAGCGGCGCGACATACCTACATCAAGCAGCAGTCCGCGCGTAACCCGCTCGTGTGGATTTCCCTTCTACCACCCGACAGCGTGCCGCAGACGGCAGTATCGGCCTCAAACAGCCACTAAGGAGCTTTTTCGAACCCCCAAAGCCTTAAGGCCCGGTGACCATCCCCCACCCATCCCCGACCCAACCGGGCCTTTCCTAGAGCCGGTCTCGCGAGAGACCGGCTCCTTTTTTTCTGGCGGGAGCGTAGCGCCCTTAACTAACAGGGAACGCAACGGCAGCAGCGGCGGCGACAGGAGCTGATCCAGCCCGGGGCGCATCCGCAGTTGCCCGTATATCCGTTGCACGCCGCGAGCTTGACGATCGGGCTCTGATTCTTGAGCGCATGAAGGTCCGGAAGGTCTTGCGCACCCGCTCGCAAAGCCAAGCCTCCCAGCACGACTCCAAGCACGAGCACCGTCGACGCCAATACAATCATGAGTTTTCGCATAGGCTTCCTCCTTTGCTCGACCCCGCGGAAAGAACGACCATTGCAAATTATCCGATGTCGAGACGTGCCGGGAGGCGGCGCTAGGACGCGGGCGGGAATGTCAGCGTCCGGCGGCGATGCAAAGGCGCCTCAGCTCGACAGTCTGACGATGAGGTCGAGGAGAAGAGCGCCCGAGAACAAGCTCCACACCGCTGCGATCAGCGCCGAGACCCCGAACCAGACTTTGGGCCTGCGCTGGATGATCTGACCGCGCCAGGCGTTGCGCATGAGGATGGCAGGTCCCGCCAGCACGCGGAGGAGGACGCCCGCAACCGACTCCAGGAAGGTGTTGGGCTCGATCGAGAAGCGCATCGGCTCGCCCGAAACGAGCTGGATGAAGCTCGCCAAGACGCCGGCGGCCACAAAGCCAACTGCGATTACATAGAGATAAATTGCTAGGAATTGCATCTGGCACCCCTCGCCGCCGTGTGCTCATCGTCCGCGAGCAGCAGTCTAGCGAGGGGTTTCTTGCCCTTGGATCGGATTCTTAAGGGGTAGTTAATGACCGTGCCGGGTCAGCACGTGCCAGACCTCACTCTTTCAAGTCGTAGTCGAGGATGGCCATCTGGAATTGATAGGCGGTCTCGCCTTCGTCTTCGTCGCGAAAGATCACGCCGATGAACTCGTCGCCGACAAAGACTTCGGCCGAGTCCTCTTTGCGCGGCCGCTGCTTCACCTCGAGCACCGGAAGGCGAAAGACCTTCTTGAGGTAGCGCTCAAGCTGGATGATCTCGTCCCGTGTCACCGCCCCTCCAATCGGAGCCCGCCTCGGCGGGCCTCAAAGCCTTGTCCCTGGCGGCTACTCGCAACCGCAGTCATCGTCAGCGATCATCTGGTCCATGGTGAGCGCGGGCTCCTCGCAGCCGGAAGGACCGATCTCGCGCGCAGGTACGCCAGCGACGGTCCGCCTCGGCGCCACGTCGTGGATCACGACGCTTCCCGCCGCCACGCGCGCGCAGTCGCCAACCTTGATATTGCCGAGGATCTTGGCCCCTGCCCCGATCATCACGCCACGCCCGATCTTGGGGTGGCGATTGCCCCGCTCGTTGCCGGTACCGCCGAGCGTAACGCCGTGCAGCATCGAGCAGTTGTCACCAATGACTGCGGTCTCGCCGATGACGATGCCGGTGGCATGGTCGAACATGATGCCCTTTCCGATCACCGCGGCGGGGTGAATGTCCACCTGAAGGAAGCGCGAAGTCAGGCTTTGCAGATAAAGCGCAAAGTCCTTGCGCCCGGCCTTCCACAAAGCATGAGCGATGCGGTAGGTCTCGAGCGCGTGGAAACCTTTGTAATAGAGCAAGGGCTCGATCAACCTGCCGCTGGCTGGGTCGCGCTTTGCAACCGCTACAAGGTCGGCGCGGAAGGCGTCGCCGAGAGAAGGCTCGGCCTCGAGCACCTCATGGAACATCTTGTGCAGCAGGCCTGAATCGAGCGCCGCATGCTGGAGGCGGCGGGCCAGCCGATGGCAAACGGAGTCTTCGAGGCGCTTATGGTCGAGCACCGTCGCATAGATGAAACCTCCAAGCGCAGGCTCCGATGCACTGATCTCCTCGGCCTCGCGCCGGACCTGGCTCCAGACCGGGTCGTAAGTCTTGATGTGCGGCTCCGCCGCGGTGAACGGCTTCTGCATCGCCTTCCTGACTCAAAAAGCCCCGCTAACGGGGAAGTTCAGCATCCCTAGCATGGCCTTAAGGCCGCTGGGTTAAAAAGTCGAGCACGCCCCGCTTGAAGGTAGCGTCCCCTACCGCCCGCATATGGTCGCGGCCGGGAATATCAAGGAATTGGGCACCCGGGATCAAGCTTGCAAGCTCACCGCTTGAGCCTGCAATCACGTCCTTGCTGCCGACCGCGATCAGCGTGGGGACGGCGATGGTCGCGAGCCTCTCTGGCGTGATCTTCTCGCGTGGCCCCCTGATGCAGGCAGCGAGCGCTTTAAGGTCGCTCTTGGTCTGCTCGGCAAAGGCTCTGAAGCTCCGCGCCGTGTCATTGGTGACGTCCTCGATGCGCGGCGCCTCGAGCGCCTTGGCAATTGGGCCGCTCCCGACCACGCCTCTGACCATATTGATGCCAAGGCCACCAAGAATAAGACTCCGCACGCGCTCGGGATGCGCAAGCGTGAGGAAGGTGGCGATGCGCGCGCCCATCGAATAGCCCATGACGTCAGCGCGGCCGATGCCGAGATGATCGAGCAGCCGCCGTGCATCCTCCGCCATCGACGGCGCGCCAAAGACGTCCGGATCGTAGAGTTTCTCGCTTCGCCCGTGGCCTCGATTGTCATAAGCGACCACCCGGCGCCCGTTTTGCGTGAGCGTCCGGACCCAGCCGGGATCGACCCAATTCGCGGCGATATTGGAGGCAAAGCCGTGGATGAGGAGGATCGGCTCGCCCTCCCCCTCGTCGATATAGGCAATCTCGACGCCATTTGAATTGAAGCTCGGCATTCCGCTCTACCGCTTTCGCCAAAGGGTCACTATGCTCTGCGCCACCCTTAAGAAGATTGGAACCGGCAGGGTCATGGCGACGCAAACCAAGGTGCCACATCTCGTAAACGACAAGGGCGTCGACAAGATCAAGATCGGCGTCAAGGAATTTCAGTGCATGGGCGCGGCTCCGCCCTCCGATCACCCCCACGTCTATCTCGACATGGGCGACGATGAGCAGATTGTCTGCCCCTATTGCTCGACGCTCTTCCTGCACGACGCATCGCTCTCGGACGGAGAGAGCGACCCGCCGGCCTGCGTCTATGTGGCGACCTCGCCCCCTGGTCCGCCCGCGGCCTAGTCTGAAAAGTTCATGAACTCGAACGCCGGAGAGCCAATTCCTGATAGCCGGCGGTGGGATCGGCGGACTGACCGCTGCTTTCGCTCTCGCACGCGAGAGCTTTGGCGTCACTGTGCTGGAGCGCTCCGACTTTGAGGAAGAGAGCGGAGCCGGCATTCAGCTCGGGCCGAACGCGACGCGGATCCTCGAAAGGCTCGGCCTGTTGCAGGCGATCGAAGAGGTCGCGTTCAGACCAACGGCGATTTTCATCTTTGATGGACTTTCGGGAAAGCGGCTCGCCGAAATCCCGCTCGGCACTTATGCCGAGGAACGCTACAGGGCCCCTTATCTCACGCTTCACCGCGCCGACCTCCACGCGGCCCTCCATGAAGCCTGCAAGGGGTCCGAACCGATAACACTCAGCCCTCGTTTTGACCTGACCGGAATCGAGGAGACCGACGCAGGCCTCGGCGCCATCGCGGGCGACGGCCGCGTGGCCGAAGCCTCCGCCTTGATCGGCGCCGACGGCCTTTGGTCCGAGGTCCGCAATCTGGTCGCGCCCAAATCGCGTCTCACCTTCACCGGCGCGACCGCTTGGCGCACGCTCCTTCCTCGCGGCGATCTGACTCATCCCTTCGACGCACCGGTCGTAGGTGTTTGGCTCGGTCCCAACACCCATCTCGTTCACTATCCGGTGCGAGGCGGCAAAGAGCTTAATGTCGTCGCTGTCACGGAAGGAGGCCCCGGCACGCGTGGCTGGAACCAAACTGGAGACGCAGAGGTCTTGCACGCCGCCTTCATCCTCTGGTGCAAGGAGTCGAAATCGTTGCTGGAACGCGCCGCACGCTGGCGGTGCTGGTCGCTTTACCGCCTGACGGGCCTGCCGTCATGGACAAGCAGGAGGATCACGCTCCTCGGCGACGCCGCGCATCCCGTCCTGCCTTACCTCGCACAAGGTGCGGCCCTTGCCATCGAGGACGCGATCGTTCTGGCCAGGAGTTTACGGGAGAGCGGCGGGGATGCCTTGCGCGCCTTTCCGCTCTATGAAGAGATGCGCAAAGGTCGCGCTCGCCGTGTGGCTCTGCGCTCCGAGCGAAACGGAAAGCACTACCACATGGCCGGAGCGCTCCGCGTTGCCCGCAACCTCATGCTCCGCCACCGGCCGGGCGAGCGCCTGCTCAGCAGATTCGATTGGCTCTACGGCGAGGGCAGCAAAGGACGACTCAAACTCTCAGCCGATCCTGCCAAATGCTTGAAATGACTCTGTCAGATAAATCGCATCGAGGCCCTATTGAGGCAGGGCTTTCGCCTCTTCGAGATGCTGTTTGATCTCAGGCAGTGTCTTGGCAGCGAAGGCCTTGATCACGGCATCGTCGCCTTCGTCGGCATATTTCGAGAACAACTCCACCGCCGCTTCGTGTGCCTTGATCTGCTGCATGGCGTAAGTCCTGTCGAACTCCCTCTCATGCGCAGCCATTAGGTCGTCGACCAACAGCTGATGCTTCGCGTCGAGCGCTCCGGGAAAGTCGACCTTGATGTTCTGGGCGTGGACGACGCCTTTAAGCTCGGCAGTCGTGTGCGTGTGGGCCTCGACCATGTGCTGGCCGAATTGCTTGACTGCCTCCGACCCGCCCCTGGCTGCAGCGATCTTGCCGGCCTCTACCTCATACAGGTCGCTCATGGCGGCCTGCTGAACGAAGTCCGGCGCGCTCGGAGCCCCGCAAGCGACAAGCGTCAGCGGAATGAGCAGGGCCAAGACGGCCAGAACGGGATGTCTCATTGGCTTGCCCCCTTGGCGGCTTAGCACGGCATAAACGAGCAAGAGCCCGGGAACTACGCGAGGGTCCCGGGCTCAGTGTGTCGCCTGCCTGTCCGCGAGTCTAGTGACCGGTGGGATCACCCCTGCGGCTCGCCTCATAGAGGAACCACACGCGCCGCTCGGCCTGGTCGATCCACACTTCGATTAGGCTCGTGGTCGCTACGTCGTTTTCCTCATCGCAAAGATCGTGCGCCTCGCGCATGCTCGCGATCAGCGCCTGGTTGTCGGACCTGAGCTCGGCCAGCATATCGAGCGGATCGACATAATCGGCATCGTTGTCGGGGATGCGCTGGAGCCGCGCGATATTGCCGATCGAATGCAGCGTGATGCCACCGACCTTGCGTACGCGCTCTGCAATGTCGTCGGTGATGGCGAAAATCTGGTCGGCCTGCTCGTCGAGAAGAAGATGGTAGTCGCGGAAGTGGGGTCCGCTCACATGCCAATGGAAGTTCTTGGTCTTGAGATAGAGCGCGAATACATCGGCAAGCAGCGCATTCAACGCGCCCGTGATATCCCTGCGGGCATTGTCGCCAAGATCGGTCGGCGTGGCCAGTGGCGCCTTGCGGCGCTCCTTGACAGCGGTTTCCTTGTTCATGGGTTCTCCTCAGAAATCGGGGGCGGGGAAAAGCGCACGATAATGTGCGCTCTCGTGCAGAAAATGGGTAGCGCGCGCCGAAAAGACCAGCGTGATGAACGAATCCTTTCCCTGAGGCGCCTTGTCACGCCTTGATTAAGATCACGAACTAGGAAGGGGTCTTGAGCTCTTTTCGAAAGAGCTGTTGAGACTAACGCCTGTCGGCTATCTTCGGTTCACCCCCTGAGCACAGCGAAGGAGTTGCGTCATGTTCGTTGCCATGAACCGCTTCAAGGTCAAGAAGGGGTGCGAGCGCGACTTCGAGCAGGTCTGGCTCAACCGCGAGACCCACCTTGAGGAGGTCCCGGGCTTCATCGAGTTCCGCCTGCTCAAAGGTCCGGAAGCTGACGGATACGTTCTTTATGCCTCGCACTCCACCTGGCGCGCGGAGGCAAATTTCCGCGCGTGGACGCAATCTGAAGCGTTTCGCAAGGCGCATGAAAGCGCCGGCGCCAACAAGCCGCTTTATCTCGGCCACCCCGAATTCGAGGGGTTCACCTCGCTGCAAGAGGTGAAGGCCAGAGGCGCGAGCATCGCCGCGGAATAGGCGTCGTCGCCATGGCAGCTTGGGATGAGAAGATAGTCCTTGTTCTGCAGGGTGGTGGCGCGCTCGGCGCCTACCAGGCCGGCGCCTACGAAGCGCTGGCCGAGGCCGGCGAGGCCCCCCAACTGGGTGGCTGGCGTTTCGATCGGCGCGCTTAATGCTGCGATCATCGCCGGCAATCCGCCTAAGCGGCGCATCGAGCGCTTGCGTGCCTTCTGGGACGGCGTGTCAGGTTGGCTCCTCGGCCGGCCCTTTGCCGTCGATGACGACGCAAGGCGCGTCTTCAACGAGGCGAGCACCGCCCTTGTAGCGCTTTCCGGCGTCCCCGGCTTCTTTTTGCCCCGCGTCCCGCCTGCGGTTCTTCACCCGCATGGAACGATAGAGGCAATCAGCATCTACGACACCAATCCGCTCAAAGCCACATTGGAGCAGCTTGTCGATTTCGACCGGCTGAACTCCGGTGAGGTGCGCGTGAGCTTTGGCGCCGTCGAGGTGCGCACCGGCAATCTGCGCTATTTCGATAGTGGGCAAGAAAAGATCGGCCCCGAGCATGTGATGGCAAGTGGGGCGCTGCCTCCCGGCTTTCCCCCGATCGAGATCGACGGCGAGCCATATTGGGACGGGGGGCTTGTATCCAACACACCGCTCCAGCAAGTGCTCGAGCATAGCGGCCCGCGCGAGGACATGCGCATCTTCCAGATCGATCTCTTCAACGCCAAGGGCAACCTGCCCGGCTATTTGTTCGAGGTGCCGCAGCGCGAGAAGGAGATCCGCTATTCCAGCCGCACCCGCCTCAACACCGACATCTTCTGCGAGCTCCAGGCCATGCGCCGTGCCATCCGCGAGTTGCGGGGGAAACTGCCTCCGGAGTTCGATCACAATCCGCATTGGCAACTGCTCGACAAGCTCAGCTGCAATGCCGCCATCACCATCGTTCATCTCATCCATCGCCGCGCGTCCTACTGGACAGAGTCCAATGACTATGAGTTCTCGCGTTGCTCCATCGAAGAGCATTGGCAGGCCGGGCGCGCCGACGTGATGCGCACCTTGAACCATCCATCTTGGCAGAACCGCACCCGGCCCGAGGAAGGCGTGCGCGTGTTCGATCTCACGCGCGACATCGACACTGACCCGGAAAAGCGCGCGATGTAGGGAGGCGAGCCTAGAGGCCTTTCCACAGGCCAAGGCCCAGAGGCCTGATCTTCTGGCGCTCGGAAAGAGGCGCCTGCTCGATGCTGTCAGCAAGAGCCGACTGAAGCAGCGCTTGCAAGGCGCCCGTCTTGACGCGGACATCCGCCATGGCGCGCTGAAGGGCATCCTTGTCCAGCGGATCGGCGCGCATCACCGTGAACATACGCTCTCTCGCGTCATGCAGATCGACGATGGCGACGCGAACTTTCTCGCGCTCGGCAGCAAGGCGGGCTCTCACGTCGTGACGCAAGGAGGGGGGATAGGTCTGCATGATCGCAGCCAATGGATGGTAAAACCATCGTGTGGCAACCCACGCGCCGGCTGCAAACAGATTGAGGCAGACGGAAACGAGGAGGCAGATCGACAGGACGATGATGATGGTGCGTCCCAAGCCCGTCGTCACAGAAGTCCCCCGAAATTCATCTGGCCGGAGGCAAGATCGATGAGCGAGGGGGGCAGGTCTTGCGAGGCGACAAGCAGCATGACCGCGAAACCGGCGGCGAACGATAGTGCGGAGATGCCGGCGCTCGCGATCCAGAAACGCGGGGTCGGGCGCCAGCCGGTCTCGTCGGCATCGAGCGCGGTGAGCACGGCACCGATTTCGGCCGTGCCGAACGGCTCAGGGCGCACGGCAGAGGCAAGCGTCCGCTCGAAGGCAACGAAATCGGAGAGAATCTCGGCGGCGGCCGCATCGCGGCTTACGAGAAGTCTCGCAGCTTCTCTCTCCCTTTCAGGCCAGCGCTTGAGATCGGCGCCATAGCGAAGAAGCGCTTCGCTGAGTTCATCTCTCGTCATTGCGCATCCTCCGTCTCCTTGATCTTGGCGCGAAGCGTCCGCCGTGCACGCACGAGGAGCTGCTCGGCGGCGCCCTCGCTGACGCCGAGGATAGAGCCGATCTCGGCGTTGCTCCGCTCGCCTTGCACGGCGAGGAGGAGCGCCAGGCGCTGTTTCTCAGGCAGGCCCCTGATCATATGACGGACCTCGACGAGATGCTCGCGTCCGGCAAGGGCGGAGACCGCATCGGGCGCATCGTCGATGGGATCTGGTACTTCGCCGAAGGGCAACCAGCTCCTGAGCCGCCGACGTCTCGCCTGGTCGATGCAACGGTTGACAACCACCCGATAGAGCCAAGTGGAAAATGCCGCCCCGCCGGGATTCCAGGCATGTGGCTTCCGCCACACCATGATGAAAACATCTTGCGTGATGTCGTCGGCGTCTGCGGCTTGTCCGGAAAAGCTAAGCGCGAGACCGCGCACATGCCGGCCGTGACGGCGCATAAGGAGGGTGAAGGCGCCGCGGTCCTGGCGAGCGACCCGCGCGAGAAGCTCCTCGTCAGACAGCGTCGCATCGCCCGGCGCCTCCACCATACCGTCATCCTGAAACCGTCACCAACGGCGCCACGCCCGCCGCACCACATAGGTATTGCCCGCGGGGCCGGTCACGGCGCGATAGCTATAGGTGCGGTAAGGCCCATAGGCGACAGCGCCCGAGCTCGACCATGGCTGTCCGCCTGGCCCAACGCCTTGAGCGTAGTATTGGCAGCCATAATAGCCGCAATGGCCGGTCACCGTCCGCGACCCTCCGTAAGGTCCGGTCCAGCTGCTCGTCCAACTGCCGGCATCGGCCGAAGTGACCGCGAGAAGCAGCAGGATCAAAGCCGCACTCGTGACGGAAATCAACCTGGTCATTATGTGTCTCCTTTCTCGTTCCTGGGGGGATAGTGCTCGCCGCGCCTCAATGGGCGCCGTCGAGAAACTTGGCGAAGTCGTCCTTGGAGATGCCGCCGCCGCTCTTAGTGATCAGATCGAACCAGGAATGCCCAGCCACGAACTCCTCGCGCGTGACCTTTCCGTCATGGTTCTGGTCGAGTTCGACGACGCGCTCGCTCGGGCTCGGCATCTCGGCGCGGAGTCCTGCGAGAGTGGCCAGCCGCCTCGCCCGGCGCTTCTCGGCGTCGTTCTTCGCCGCCTCGATCTCGGCTGCGGTGATGACGCCGTCATGATCGGCATCGATCTTGTCGAACATCCGGCCGCGCGCGGCTCGCGCCTCGTCAGGGCTGATGACGCCATCATGATTGGTGTCGAGCAGATCGAAAATCGCCTCGCCCATGAAGCCGAGCTCGTCGGCGTGGGCGAGCGCGCCGCCGAGCAAGACAAGGGTCAAGGCGGCGGCCGCCGTCAAAAGGGCGATCGAGATCCGTTGGGGGGTTAACATGGTTCGTTCTCCTCTAGCCGAAGCTCCGGTTACCCGGAGAGCTACGAGTTCAACGAGCCAATGAGCCCCTCCCTACGCGGAAGGGGACAACTTTTTAGGTGACCGAAGTGGCGTCAGTTGACGCGGCTCACCTCGACCAGATTGTCGGAGAAGGTGGGCGCCCGTCCGAGCCCGCAATGCGCATCGGACGAAATCGAGTTCACCGACCCATTCGAGCGATTGAGGCTTCGCCAATAGCCGAGCGTCGCGACCACGATGCCGGGATTGACGTCGTCGGTGACCTTGGCCACACCTTCGAAATCGCCGCGGTCGTTATAGACCCGCACCGGATCGCCCTCGCGGATATTCCGTTTGGCGGCGTCCGCCGGCGAGATCAGCACGAACTGCTCGCCCTGCCCTTTGATCTTGTGCTTCTCGTTGGCATAGCACGAGTTGAGAAAGCCGTGGCTCTTCGGCGAGATGATGTTGAGCGCGTAGAGCTTGGCACGCTCTGGGTTCGTCTCCGGCGCCTCACGGTTCGGCACATAGCCCGGCAGCGGATCGATCGGCGAGCCGTCCTGATCGCCCTCATACATGGCGCGGAATGGACCGGCCACGAAGTTCTTGGCGTCGTGCAGCAGGAACTCGACCTTGCCTGACGGGGTCGGGAACTTGCCGTCCTTGTGCGGCGTGCGCGTGTCGGCCGATCCTACGTCGATCTTGTAATAGCCGTGCCTTTTGAAATGCTCCACGTCGATGCCGCCCATCTTGGGATCGGTCCAGTTGATGTAGTGAGCGGCAAGCTCGCTGTCGGTCATTTTGAAGATGGGATCGTCGAAGCCCATCTCTTTGGCGAGGAGACGCCACATCTCGGATGTCGGCTTGCATTCGCCCGGCGGCTCGACCGCCTTCTGGTTATAGGTGAAATAGAAATGTCCCCAGGACCACATCATGTCCTCGGCTTCGCCGGCCATGGCGGAAGGCAGCACGATGTCGGCATATTTCGCCGTGTCGGTGAGGAAATGCTCGGCGACAACGGTAAACAGATCCTCGCGCTGTAATCCTTTGACGATCTTGTTGGTCTCGGGCGCCTGGCTCACCGGGTTGGTGCAGAACACGAACAGGCTTTTCAGCGGCGGATCGAGCTTCATCTCGCCGGTGAGCGCCGCTCCCAACTTGAGATTATTGATGGCGCGCGTGCCGGGCTTGATCCAATCGCCGCGCGAGACCTTCGTCCAATCGACCGGGAAGTCCCATAGCGGCATCTGCAACAGGCCGCCGCCGACGTGACGCCATGAGCCGGTAAGCGCCGGCAGCGCGCACACGGCGCGGATCGCCTGCCCGCCTCCCCGGTGCCGCTCGAGCGCAACGCCGATGCGGATGACTGACGGCTGCGTGGTGGCGAATTCTTTGGCGAACTTCGCGATGTCTGCCGCTTTGACGCCCGTGACTTTCTCGACGTACTCCGGCGTGAATTCCGCTGCCCGTTTCTTCAGTTCCTCGAAGCCATAAGTGTGCTTCTCGACATAGTCCCGGTCGACCAAACCTTGGCTGATGACCGAATTGATAAAGCCCATTGCGAGCGCACCATCGGTGCCGGGCCGCGGACAGATATGCCAGTCGGCGGCTTTGGCCGTGCGCGACCGGTAGCTGTCGATCACCACCACCTTGGCGCCTTTCTTCTGCGCCTCGAGAATGAATGGCCAGTGGTGGAGGTTGGTCGAGATCGAGTTGCACGCCCAGATCACGATGTAGCGCGAATGCACGAAGCTTTCGGGGTCGACGCCGCCGGTCGGCCCGACCGTGAGCAGCCAGGCGGTCGATGAGCCCGATGCGCAGAAGGTCTTCTCGTTCACCGTCGTGCCGAGCCGGTTAAAGAACGGATCGCCGGAATTGATCCCCTGCACGAGGCCCATGTTGCCGAGATAGGAATAGGGCATGATCGCTTGGCTGCCGTAGGTGGCGATGATCTCGCGCCAGCGCCGGCCGATCTCGGCGATCGCCTCGTCCCAGGAGATGCGCGCGAACTGCTTCGAGCCCTTGGGTCCGGTCCGGCGCAAGGGATACATCAGCCGATCCGGGTTGGCGTGATGATCGTGGAAGTCCTTCAGCTTCACGCACAGACCGCCCCGCGTCATGGGGTGCTCGCGATTGCCCCTGACCTCGACCAGCTTACCGTCCTCGACCTCGTAGATCATGGCGCAAGTGTCGGGGCAGTCATGCGGACAGGCGCCGAAAAAGGTCTGGCGTTGCGGTTGATCGTTCATTGAACCCCTCCCCTTGGCGTTGCCCTTTGCGGGACTGACTTAGGTCAGCCTAAGAGGCGAGATAGCTGTTGTCGATTGGGAATTCAAATCGGGCGTTTAGAGGCTGTGCTCACGACTGAGTGAGCCGCCTCCCCACGAAGGCCCAGTACGCCAGGCCCAACAAATAGACGGCAAGCTCGGGCTTGCTCAGCCGCCGGTGGCGCCAAGCAAGAATTGCCACGCCCGATACGATCGCTGCCGACAGAAGAATCACCGCGGCCTGATAGAGATCGTTCCGGGGCTCAGCTGCCTGGGCCGTGCTTACGACCAAGCTGATGCCTGCTGCGTAGACGAAGAGCGTAAGCCCAAACCAATAGACGGCGAATTCGAGACCGCTCATCTCTTGCCGGCGCAGCACGATGAGGGCCGCCGCTGCGGCCAAGGCCACCACGGCGATCGGCAAGAAGCTTGGCGGCTGACCCAATACCATGCTCGCGAGGGCCGTAGCAGCGCGGCCGAGGAATAAGACGGTCGCCAGCCAGTAGAGCGCGAGCTCGGCTCCTCCCATCACATCCCGCCGCACGCGAAAGAGGACGCCAATGGCAACAAGGCCACCAAGGCCGTATGCCAGCGCCACCGGGCCCCAACTCACGCCTCCCTGGCTCGTGGGCACAAAGATGAGGGCCGGCAAGATCGAGCCCAGCAGAACCACCGCTATCAGCGCTAGCGGGATATACCGGGAAACCTCAGAAGGCAGGCCCGCGACCCAACCGGCAATCCCGGAAGAAGGCGCTCGCAGCGCAGTCTCGAGCGGCCGCGCTTCCGGCTTTGCCTCGCGAGCCTTGCGGGACCGTTCGCGCTTCTCTTGCCGGAGACGTTCCGCTTCTTCCTTTTCCTTTGCTTTCGACTCGCGACACACAGCCTCCTCATCCGCCTGCCGCGCCGCTTCGGTTTCCTTCAGCACCTGCTCCAGCGACTTGATCAGGCCGGCCGCGTCGGCGCGAAAGCGCTCGTGCCCAGCCGCACCGCGTTGCAGCGGGCGAAAGCTCGCATCGACTCTGGCAGTTCGGTCGAACGCGGCATTCGCGCATCGTTCACCAGAACTGGGATCACCCGCTTCTTCTGGGTGAGGGCCGACTCGATCTCGATGCGCACGAAATCTTCCGGATTGTCGAGCCGTCGTGCGCCGGTCTCATCGGTGACCGACAGCCAGTTCTTGCCGACGACTGCGATCACGACGTCACAGCGGGCGACTTCGTCGTTCAACACCTGCACGAAATCGAGCCCCGGGGCGATACTGTCGATGTCCATGAACAGGCGTTCGACGGAGAAGGCCTGCTCGAGGCGGCTATAGAGAGCCTGAGTAAAGCCGGCGTCGTCGTCGCGGCGATAGTTGATGAAAATGTTGCCGCCCATTGCGGAAATCCGGTGCTGGCGCCATCCGAGAGCCTCAAAGCTATCTCAGAGCTGCGATGCCGTCACCGGTGCTGTCGGATCGGCGCGTTCGTCGTGCACCGTCGAGCGGTGCCGAAGGGCCTAATCGTCGCGATTGTAATCGTAGATCACGCGGCCATAAGGCAGCGTCAGATCCGACAAGAAATGATGGGCGACGACGATCCTCTTCACGGGGAGATCGGCGACCGGCGCGTTGACGTGCGGCACGAGATGAAGCCGGCCCGGTCCGATCCATGATCCCTTGATGTTGAGATCGGTGAGATTGTAGGCGACGAGCTGGCAGATCTCGGGCGATCCGTCGACGCCCGGAATGAGCTTGAGATTGACTTGCGTCTTCGACAGGACCGCGCGCGTCTTCTCGCCGTTCCCGGCCATCGCCTCGTGTTTATACGCCATTGTGCCGAGCGCCACGAGCTGGCCGCCATATTCGAGCGTTCCGGTCAGTGTGTCCTTGACCAGCTGGAACTTGGGATGAGCGTATTTCTTGGGGAAGCCCCAGATCTCGCGGCCCGCAGCGATCGGCGGATCGTCGTCGAGAAACATCTGGGAGGTGAAATTGACCTCCTCCCCTTTGAACTTGCAGGGGATCACCGTCCCGCATTCGGTGTAGCTGCCGAAGCCGCTGCTGTCGGGCATCTTGATCCATTCGTAATGGACGAGCGGAGTCTCCAGCGCCTCGAGCGGCTCAGGCAGTTGCGCGCGCAGCGCCTGCGCGTCGGTCTCGTAGGTGATAACCATATATTCCCGATTGATGAAGCGATAAGGCCCCGCCGGATAGCTCGGGCCGGCCGCCGGCATCGACGGCAGCTTCAGCACGTCCTCTTTGCGCATGGTGCCTCCTAATGCGCGGTCCAACCGCCGTCGATTGACAGCATGGAGCCCGTGATCGATTTCGCGTCGTCGCTGCAGAGATAACCGACGAGGCTCGCGATCTCAGCCACGGTGATGAAGCGCTTGGTCGGCTGCGCGTCGAGAATAACGTCGTGCACCACAGCCTCTTCCGAGATACCGCGCGCCTTGGCCTGCTCGGGGATCTGGTGCTCGACGAGCGGTGTCATCACATAGCCGGGACAGATGGCATTGACAGTGATGCCGTCGGTGGCAACCTCGAGCGCGACCGTCTTGGTCAGACCGGCAAGACCGTGCTTCGCCGAGACATAGGCCGATTTGAACGGCGAAGCGACCAGCGCATGCGCCGAGGCGATATTGATGATCCGCCCCCACTTCTGCTTCTTCATCGCCGGCACGGCGAGGCGCGTCGTATGGAACGCCGCCGTAAGCGTAATGGCGATGATGGCGTCCCATTTTGCCGTGGGGAAATCCTCGATCGCGTCCACGTGCTGGATGCCGGCATTATTGACCAGGATGTCGACATGGCCGAACTCCTTCGCGGCAAGCGCCATCATGGCCTCGATATCGGCCGGGCGCGTCATATCGGCCGGGCTGTAGATGACGCCGACATTGGCCCCTTTAGCAAGCTTCGATCTTTCCTCCTCGATCGCTTTGGCATCGCCGAAGCCGTTGATCACGATATTGGCCCCGGCGGCGGCAAGACTCTGCGCGATGGCGAGACCTATGCCACTGGTCGATCCGGTGACGAGTGCGGTTCTACCCGAGAGCATGTGGCGTTTTCCTGAGGTGATAGTTGATTCCAATAGCCCTACCCTCTGAAGCCTCCATGACAAAACGATTTGCCCACCAAAAATGATTTAACCCTGAGCAGCCATTAATCCCATGCGTCATGAGGGCGTCACGTGTGCGCAGCCATTCTTGGAAGGTACGGGAGCGCATCGCCCATCATGGACCAGACGGTCAGGCGGACTCGATCAAACCAGGCGTTTAGCGGCTGGCGCCCTGAGCGCTGCGACCGTATCGCCATTGTGCTGCAAGGCGGCGGCGCACTCGGCGCCTATCAGGCCGGCGTCTATCAGGCGCTGCATGAGGCCGATATCGAGCCGGACTGGGTTGCCGGAGTGTCGATCGGCGCCATCAACTCGGCCATCATCGCCGGTAATCAACGGCGCTTCCGCCTCCAGCGTCTGCGCACCTTCTGGGAGCGCATCACCGAGCGCAAAGTGTGGAGCTACACGCCCGATGGCGATGTGTTCCGTCAGGCGCGCAACGCCACCAGCTCGTGGCTTACCATGTTGTACGGGCAGCCGGGCTTCTTCGCACCCCGCATGCCCAACCCCTGGCTCAGCCCGACCGGCGCCAAGACCGCGACCAGCTATTACGACAGTGGACCTTTGCGCGAGACGCTGGAGGAGCTCGTCGATTTCGACCTCATCAATGAGCGGACCATGCGCTTTTCGGTCGGCGCCACCAACGTGCTCTCCGGCAACTTCATCTATTTCGACAATCACGACGAGGAGATCGGGCCCGAGCATGTGATGGCGAGCGGCGCGCTGCCTCCCGCCTTGCCCATGGTCAAGATCGGCACCGATCATTTCTGGGACGGCGGCATCGTCTCCAACACGCCGCTCCAGCATCTGCTCGACCACGAGGGCAGCACCAACACCCTCATCTTCCAGGTCGACCTGTTCAGCGCCCGCGGCGAGCTTCCTCGCGACATCCAGGACGTGTTGGCGCGCCACAAGGACATCATGTACTCATCGCGCACGCGCTACACGACCGATCTCTACCGGCGCCTGCACAAATGGAAGACGCGGCTCTTGGCCGCGTTGCAGAAGGTTCCCACCGAGTCGCTCTCCGACGAGGAGCGAGGCGTCTACAATTACCTCTCGAGACTGCCGCAGATCACCATCCTCCAGCTGATCTACCAGCAGAAGGCCTATGAAGGTCACGCCAAGGACTATGAGTTCTCGGGCACCTCGATGCGCGAGCATTGGCAAAGCGGCTATGAGGACACCAAGCGCACGCTCAAGAACCGCGAATGGCTAAAGATGCCCGAGGACGGCGTTGGCATTATGGTGCACGACGTGCATCGCGAGCGCGACCGGTGATGACTGGCGGTGTTATCCTGGTCAGGCTTTCACATGCATTGCGCCATGAAGTGGAAATAGTCGTGCCAGCCGTGGGCCGCCGTTTTGGTCTTGTATGCCCCCCACTTCGCGTCACAATCCTTCTTTTGCTGGGCTGAGCTTGCCGAGTTGTCCTCGGAGATCGAGGCCGTCTTCGTTTTCGTCTTAGCTGCCGTCGCGGTGGTGGTGACTTTCTTCTCCGTGGCCGTGTCGCCACCGTTCTTCGCCGCGAAGTCCTTGCTAATGGCGGCCTAGCGATGGGGGGGAATGTCATCGCTGTCCGTTAGGTAGTCGCCGGTGCGGGCAGATCAACCCTAAAAATTAGGTGCCCTTCCTCTCAATAGCTTTCTGGACCGGTGCGGAGGCGTTGCGTGCGACAGCGGCATACATCTCGCCGAGCTTTGTCACCTCGGCGACGTGGCTGTCGTATGCTCTCTTGGCATACTGAGACTGGATTTCGACGGCCTCGTCGAAGGACCTCACGCCAAGAAGCTGCTCCCAGGTGTGCACGCCCTCATTGAATGCCTTCTTCGAGTAGCTAGTCATCTCCGCGCCCATGGCCTGGAAGCCCTTGTTCATCTCTGCGAACGAGCGGACAATCGCATCGAAGCCGTCCTTACCAAGCTTCTGATATTCCTCACCGATGTTCTTGAGTTCGTCGGGCATCGTGGCTCCTCCTCTAGCGAACGTTGTGGCCCTAGGGTGAGCTAACGCGAGGGAGGCGCGACTGTTCCTCCCAGCCACATTCTCAGTCGCACAGGGGGCAGCGCGTCATTCAGCGGGCGCGCATCGTTGCCTGAACCCCGTTGGTGCGGACGGAGGGAGTCGAACCCTCACGGCCTTGCGGCCTCAGGATTTTAAGTCCTGTGTGTCTACCAGTTCCACCACGTCCGCATTCGGCACCGAGCCTAGCAGAGGACGTGTAGCATCCCCTTAAGCCGGAAGGAGAAGTCTTGCCGTCCCCCTCTTTGCCGTCTTCCGCCTCCTCCGCGCCGCCCTCCTCCTTCACCGTCTCTTCCCCCACCGCGGCAGCGCTTTCGCTCAGAAGTCTCGGGGGCTGGAAGCACCGTCGCCACGTCGCGTGACTCAGGCGGCGGCTCCGCCCCATCGGCCTCTTCAGACGCGGTGGCTGCAACGGCTCTCACCGCATCGGGACTGTCTTCGAAGCTTGCTCTCAGCAGGAGGAAGAGTGTGATCCCGTTCAGCACATGCCAGGCGAAATGTGTGCCGATTTTGCGCCCCTCGATCACGATCTTGTCGCAGAGCGCCATATCGAGGGTCCTGAGCGTGACCGAGACGGCAAGGATCGCGGCGGCCCATAAAACAGATAAGGGGCAGCACGATGACGCCTCTCTTCGAGCAGGAGCCCAACGACAATGAGCACGCCGAGAGCCGGCAGGTAGAACAGGCTGCCGTTGAGGCAGGGCTTCACCCCTTGCACCTCTGGGCCCGGGATGCCGATGCCGCCATCCCAGCATTTCACCTGCATATCGGCCGCCATCAACGCGGTGAAGCCGATGACGAGCAGCAAGGTCCAGCCGACCGGCATGCCGAGGAAACGATTGAGCGCGAAGCCGAGATACACGAGCATGAAGATGCCGATCGGCAGCACGTCGCCAAGCTCGGTCAGTGTCGTCTCGTAAAGATGGAAGGCGAGGCTGCCGAGCCCGATCAGGAACACGAGCCCGATCAGGAGATAGTGGTCTGCGCTTCGCTCCTCGCGCGGGCGAAGCAAAAGAAGCGTGAGCCCTGCGAGCGCGGCAAGCACGAAGGCGCCATTGCTCGCGGCGTTGACAGGTTCGGCCAGAAGCGCCTCGCTCGTCCCGCGCTCGCAATAGAGAAAGACATGCTCGCCCAACGTCATGGCCACAATCCTTTCCGTCTTGCTTGAGGAAAGAGATCCCGTTCCCTCTCCAACCCACGCCGTGAGCTTACGGCCACCCCATCCACTCGGTGATGCTACAGGCTAAACCCTGATGCGAGTTGGGCGCGAGAAAAAGATAAAGGCGCCGTGCGGTTCTCGCCGCACGGCGCCTCGAAGCAAGACCTAGGATCGCTTGGCGGCCCGGCCTTTAGTTGGGGGGCGCGTTGTCGTCGCCCTGACCACCTTCGTCAGGCGTCGTGTCCTCCTCCATCGGAGGCTCCTCATCGTCGACCGCAGGAAGACCGAGCTTGGTCCGGCAATCGTCCTCATAGCCTTCATTGGTGTTCATGAGGTCATCGAGCGTGGGATAAGCCTCGGCGTCCGCATCGCTGATCGCGTCTTTATGCATCTTGGTCAGCATATCGACATCCTTCTGCGTTGCCTTGCTCTCTTCAAGCTTGCCGGCGACGCATTCGCAGAAGGCCTTCGGCGTGACCTTGCCGTCCTCAAAGCCAGGCTCCTGCGTGACATTATCGTCCGCGGCGCAAGCGGCGATGAAGACGGCAGTGTTGAGCCTCTCAGCGGCGGCAGCAGTTTCGATTTGCATTTCGCCGGCGCTCCCCAAGAGAAGGGTGAAGGCGCCAAGCGCGGCTGTACGGGTGAGCCGGTAATACATGAACGTCCCTCCGCCGCTCTGATGACCTTGCGACTTGGACTTGTGACCTGGCGTCAGCGGCCCACGCCAAGGCTTAGAAATGACTCCACAATTTAGGCGACACTTGGGGCGGCTCTCACGCCGCCCGACGTCAGGGAGCCATAGGTGCCATCTTAAGGCAATGCGGCGTGTAAGCCGCTTACGGCAGCCGGAATGACCGCCCTTGAGTGATTCGAAAAAAGTCCTGTTTTTCACGGAGTTGTGCAAAGACGTTCAGTTTTTTGCCTTAGGCAGATCGAGCTTGATGTGGAGCTCTTTCAGCTGCTTCGGAGTGACCTCCGACGGCGCTCCCATGAGCAGGTCCTCGGCCTGCTGATTCATCGGGAACATGACCACTTGGCGGAGGTTTTCCTCCCCGCAAAGCAGCATGACGATACGGTCGATGCCGGGTGCGATGCCGCCGTGCGGAGGCGCGCCATATTGCAGCGCGCGCAGCATGCCGCCGAAGCGCTTCTCCAGTTCGTCCTTCGGGTAGCCGGCAATGGCGAACGCCTTCTCCATGATCTCCGGCTTGTGGTTCCTGATGGCGCCCGAGGAGAGTTCAACCCCGTTGCAGACGACGTCATATTGGTAAGCGAGGATGTCCTCTGGCTCCATGCTCTCGAGGGCCTCGAGCCCGCCTTGCGGCATCGAGAAGGGATTGTGCGAGAAGTCGATCCGCCCCTCCTCCTCGTTCCACTCATACATCGGGAAGTCGACGATCCAACAGAAGGCGAACTGATCCGTCTTAGTGAGCCCGAGCTCGTTGCCGATCTTCACGCGCGCCTGTCCGGCGAACGGCGCCATCTCGCCCGGCAGCCCCGCCACGAAGAAGACGGCATCGCCGTCTCCCAAGCCAAGCTGCGTTCGGATCGCCTCGGTGCGCTCCGGCCCGATATTCTTGGCGATCGGCCCGGCGCCTTCGCCCTCACGGAAGAAGATATAGCCAAGGCCGGGCTGCCCTTCGGCTTGCGCCCAGGCATTCATGCGGTCGCAGACAGCACGGGATCCTCCGCCTTTAGCTGGGATCGCCCACACGCGGGCGTTCTGATCCATGTCGAGCATGCCGGCAAACACTTTGAATCCCGAGCCCCTGAAATGCTCGGTCACGTCCCGCATCTCGATTGGGTTGCGCAGGTCCGGCTTGTCGGTCCCGTATTTCCGCATCGCTTCGGCGTAAGGAATGCGCGGGAATATCTGCGTGACGGGCTTGCCGCCGCCGAACTCCTCGAACAGTCCGCGCAGGATAGGCTCGACCGTATTGAACACGTCATCCTGCGTGACGAAGCTCATCTCGAGATCGAGCTGATAGAACTCGCCAGGGCTGCGGTCGGCGCGGGCGTCCTCGTCACGGAAGCATGGCGCGATCTGGAAATAGCGATCGAAGCCCGCGATCATGATGAGCTGCTTGAATTGCTGCGGCGCCTGCGGCAGCGCGTAGAACTTCCCCGGATGCACGCGGGACGGCACGAGATAGTCGCGCGCGCCCTCCGGGCTCGAGGCGGTGAGGATCGGCGTCTGGAACTCGAAGAAGCCGGCATCGCGCATACGCTTCCTGAGCGACCAGATGATGTCCTGCCGCTTCATGATATTGGCGTGCAAGCTCTCGCGCCTGAGATCGAGAAAGCGATATTTGAGCCGCGTCTCCTCGGGATAGTCGGGCTCGCCAAAGACGGGAAGCGGGAGCTCCTTGGCCTCTGACAGCACCTCGATCGCATCGGCCCTGACTTCGACCTCGCCCGTCGGCAGGCTGGGATTCACGGTATCTTTCGAGCGCGCGACCACCTCGCCGTCGACGCGCACCAACCATTCGGGCTTCAGCGTCTCGGCCAGCGCGAAGGCGGGTGATTTCGGATCGGCAACGATCTGGGTGATGCCGTAATGATCGCGAAGATCGATGAAGAGAAGTCCGCCGTGGTCGCGCAAGCGATGCACCCAACCCGAGAGGCGGACGGTCTTGCCGACATCAGAAAGGCGAAGCTCGCCGCAAGTATGGGTGCGATAGTCGTGCATGGCTTGGGATGGGCGCCCCAAGGGGGCACAGGTTGGCGAAACGCCGCGGAACAGCGCATGGGAGCCCGCGCTTGTCAAGGCAGGGTCTTTGCTCACGGAACGATGGCAATGCTCCCCGTTTCCCGGTGAGGAAACGATAGATGGTGACGCCATGACGAGTATGAAAATGACTGCATTGCTGCTGCTGGCGACCATCGCCGCTGCGAATGCGCCCGCACGTGCCGAAACCCAGAACCCTCCGCAGAAGGTCACTCCACAAGGGGAAGACGCCCCTGGTCCCGACAACGGCACCAATGCCACGCCGCCCGCCGAGAACAAAGGGGTGATTCCACCACCACCGACGGATGACACCGGCATTCAAACGCAAGTTCCTAACCCCAATGCAGGTACATCCGAGGAAGTAATCCCGCCGCCTGGCACACGGGGAGGAAATCCTGGCGCAGAGCCGCGCTAGACGGTGCGGCAGGCTGTCCAGGAACTAAGCTCTGCTTGTCGCGTTTTGATGCTGAGGGGAATGAAGAGGGAGATCAAGATGCTTAATATCCCGAACTCTATCCCGGTGAAAACGCGCCTGCCTCTTTCCGCTTGGGCCGTGGCAGCCATGTTAGCGCTTGTGTCTGTGGCCTCATCGCTCCTGCATCTCTCGCCGGTCGATCATTCGCTTAACGCGCGGGCCGAGCAGACAAATCCGTCCGCGGACCAGACGCACGACGTATTCAAGAACATGATGGCTGCCACCGGTTTGATCGTCACGTTCCGGTGACGCGCGCGAACCCGCCACAGGTGGGGAGGACACAGCCTAGCTGAAGACCCCAACGCGAGGCCGCAAAGATTAGGGTGATTTAGCGCGCGCTTTCCCCCGCATTCGCGCCGCCAGCCCTTGGCCTCGCGCGGTGGCTTGGGCTATATCCGCCCTCCATGAACCTCATTACGCGCAACGAAGAGTTGGCGGACGCCTGCGCGCGGCTTGCGCGTACGCCTTATGTGGCCGTCGATACGGAGTTCATGCGCGAGCAAACCTTCTGGCCGAAGCTTTGCCTCGTGCAGATGGCAGCAGACGGCACCGAGGTGTTGATCGACAGCTTGGCAGCCGGCCTCGACCTCAGCCCGCTGTTCGACCTCATGGTCGACGAGAAGGTGCTAAAGGTCTTTCACTCGGCGCGCCAAGACATTGAAATTGTCCATCATCTGGCCGGGGTCATCCCGCACCCGATCTTCGACACGCAGGTCGCCGCCATGGTGTGCGGCTTCGGCGAGGCAGTCAGCTATTCCATGCTCGTGAAGCGGTTGTTGAACCGCAATCTGGACAAGACCTCGCGCTTCACCGACTGGAGCCGGAGGCCGCTGTCAGAGCGCCAGCTCACTTATGCTCTCGGCGACGTCACGCACCTCCGCGACCTCTACCCCAAGCTCAAGGCGCAACTCGATCAATCAGAGCGCGCGAGCTGGCTCAACGAAGAGATGGCGGTGCTGACCGATCCCGCCACTTACGAACTCCATCCCGAGCAGGCCTGGAGGCGGCTCAAGATGCGCATCAAGACGCCGAAGGCACTTGCGGTGCTCATGGAGCTTGCCGCATGGCGCGAGCGCGAGGCGCAGACGCAGGATGTGCCGCGCGCGCGCATCCTCAAGGACGAGGCGCTCTACGACATCGCCAGCCAGACACCGCGCACGCAAGAAGATCTCGGCTCGTTGCGCACGTTGCATAACGGCTTTGCCCGTTCGATGCGCGGCCGCGCCGTGCTTGAGGCGGTGGCGCGCGGGCTCGAGCGCGATCCCAAGACGATCCCGCCGATCGAACGCGGCGAGCCGATGCCGCCCGAGGCTCAGGCCGTGGTCGATCTGTTGCGCGTCCTGCTTAAGGCAAGAGCGGGAAGCCACGGCGTGGCGCCGAAGCTGATCGCAACGAGCGATGAGCTCGAGGAAATCGCCCGCTCGGACGATGCCGATGCACCGGTCCTGCGCGGCTGGCGCAAGAAGCTGTTCGGCGACGACGCGCTCGCGCTGAAGCGGGGCGAGCTCGCGCTCGTCATCAAGGACGGAGAAGTGACGGTCTTGACACCCGAAGGGCGGGCTTCCAAGCGCTCAGCCTCGGCCGAAGAGCCAAAAGATGAGGCTTAGCAACACGCTCACGACGATGCAGGTCGTGATCGGCAGGTAGAAATAGTAGCTGCCTCGGTCGATCACGATGTCGCCGGGAAGCCTGCCGAGCAGGTAGTGGACGCTGAGATATGTCAACGCTGCCACCGCGGCGAGGAATAAGACGACCTTCATTGCTTCCTCATGAACCGGTCGGCCATTGTCAGCGCGCCCCTCCCCCGCGCCGGCGTTCGATCATCATGCGCACCGAGGAGCGCACCTCCGGCGGCAAATCCTCGAGCGCGGAGAGTACGCCCATCAGCTCGGCGCGGAGTTCCGTGGATCTGGTCGATCAGGCTGAGCAGAACCGGCACATCCTCCTCGGCGAAGCCGAGTTGATCCTCGAGATTGCAGATCAAGGCGGCACGCGCGGCGTCGGCCTCCGAGAAGACCTGGGCGGCCTCATCGGCAGGCTTGATCCAGCCTTGCTTCACCCACACCCTGAGTCTCATCACGGTGAGGTGGTGGACTTTGGCGACGATGTCGCGCTCGGAGAGCATCAGGCCTGCTCCTTCAACTTTCGTCTCGGATCATAGCCATGGTTCTTGCGCCACGTTTCGGCGAAGCTTTTGAGCTCCTCGTCGATCCGCTCGGGCATGACCACATTGAGCTTCACCAGCTGATCGCCGGTTCCTGACCTCGACTTGATGCCGCGCCCCTTGAGCCTCAGCATCTGGCCGGTGTTGGAGCCGGCAGGAACCGTGGCGAACACGCGGCCCCCGATCGTCGGCACCTCGACCTTGCCGCCGAGCACCGCTTCATCGAAGGTGATCGGAACCTCCACGATGATGTCGTCGCCCTCGCGCTTGAACACGGGGTGCGGCCTGACGGTGATCTCGACCAGGGCATCGCCGGGCTGACCTTCGCCAAAGCCTGGATGTCCCTTGCCTTTCAGTCTCAGCACCTGGCCGTCGGTCACGCCGGCGGGAATTGTCACGTCGAGGGTCTCGCCGTCCGGCAGAGTGATGCGCGTCCTGGTGCCCTTCACCGCATCGAGGAAGTCGACCTGGAGTCCGTATTGGGCATCTTGACCCGGCATGGAGAAGCGTGCGCCGCCGCGGGCGCCTCCCCCACGCTGACCGAACAGATCGCCGAACAAATCGCTGAAGCCGCCGATGTCCTCGAAGCCTGCAGCTGAGCGATAGCGCGCCCCGTCTTCGCCTCCGGCATATTCGCGGTAGTAACGCTGCTGCGGCCGCTCCTGGCCCGATTCATCGATCTCGCCGGCGTCATAGCGCGCGCGCTTCTTCTCATCGCCGATGATGTCGTAGGCAGCGGTAACCTTCTTGAACTTTTCTTCGGCCGCCTTGTCGCCCGGATTGAGATCGGGATGCAGCTTCTTGGCGAGCTTGCGATAGGCCTTAGCGATATCATCGGCGCTCGCAGTCTTCGCTACGCCAAGGACGGAATAGGGATCGTCTGCCATCTAACAACCAGCGGGCTGGAATGAACTGAGCACCGGTGTCATTGCCCGGCTTGACCGGGCAATCCTGTAACCCGGCTTGGCCAATAATGACGGTCAGTGGTTACTGGATTCCCGCTCGCGCGGGAACGACAAAGTAACCGGGGTGATTTGGGCACGCGGCTCCCGCCGAGCAAGTCTTCAGCTTGCCGCCAGCTGATAGGCCGATCCCACTCTGATCTCGGGCTCGCGATCGAGGAGATCGGCGAGTTGCTTGAAGCGCCTCTCCACCCGTTCGCCTTCGAGGTTGGAATAGGGCTCTGGCAAGGTCCAGGCGAGCCGGTTGCCCTCATAGGTCAGGGGCGTGTTGGTGAGAACACCCGGCATCGCCGCCGACACCATATGAGCCGCACGGAAGGCGGCACCGAGGATGCGCGCCCGCTTCAGCATATCCTTGTCAACGAGCTCGACCAGCCGCTGGCTGAGTTCGTCCCTCACCAGTCCCTCGTTGCGGTAATAGACGGTGAGCGCGAGGAAGGCGCGTCCGGGATGGTCCACGCCGACGAAATCGCCATGCGCCACGATATTCAGGCTCTGAGCGCCGCGATAGTCGGGGTGCGCCCGCCAACCGATATCGGACAGGAGACAGGCGGCATGGCGAAGGCGCCTCTGCTCGGGCGTCTCGGTCGGGCCCGGGGCCCGGAAGATCGCGTCGGTCCAGAAGCAAAGCTCATAGGCGCTGTCGAGCGAGCGCGAGCGCTGCCGCGCCAGGTCCTCGCACGCCGCGATCAGAGGATCCCTGCGCTTCTCCTGCTCGCTGAGCAGGCTATAGAGGAGACCCTCACGGATGCCGAACACCGAGACGACCACGCCGCGCGGCTTCATCTGCTTTATCAGGCGCTCGAGCACGAGCGCGCCGTAAGGCACGGTCTCGCGGCGCGCACTCGAGATGTCTCGGATGCCGGCGAGCGAGCTTTGCGATTGGTGGTCGAGAAGGGCGGCGAACTTGAGCGCATCGTCGGCACTGATGCGGTAATTGTGCATGACGCTCAGCGGGTAATTGGTTTGCGTCATATGGAGGCGGGCGAGCGCACGCCACGTGCCGCCGATCGCGTAGAAGTCGCGCCCCCTGCCCTTCTCCAGCCACTCGACCTTGGAAAGTTCGGCGTCAACAATCTCGCGCGCCTTCTTGAGGCTTCCCCCCGAGGCATCGATCAGCCGCAAGCCCCCGAGCGGAAGCGTTGCCGCATCGGACAGACGCCCACCCCTCACATCGATCAGCTCGAGGCTGCCGCCGCCGAGATCGCCGGCAAATCCATCCGCGGCATGGAAGCCCGAGACAATGCCGAGCGCGGCGAGCTCGGCCTCTCGCGTGCCCGACAGCACGGTGACCTCCCGCCCAAGAACGCGCTCGGCCTGGGCGATGAAGTCAGGTCCGTTGCTCGCTTCGCGCGCTGCTGCCGTGGCAATCACCTCGACATGGCCGGCGCCGAGCTGCTCGATCAGCGCGCGGAACCGCCTGAGCGCACGCAAGGCGCGCTTGATTGCATCCGGCGCTAGCTTCCCCGTGGTGGCGATTGTGCGCCCGAGCCCGCACAGCACCTTCTCGTTGAAGAGAGGCGCCGGCGCTCTGCCCGCGTCCTCATAGACGATGAGACGGACCGAATTGGACCCGATGTCGACTACCGCTACCGGGCCTGAGTCGTTCCGTGCGAGCATGGTGTGTCGTGTCGCGCTCTAGGTCTGCTCGATGAGCCGGGTGAAGCGCCGTGGCATGTTCTCCGTCAGAGACGTGCCGCGCCCTGACAGGCTCGGATTGGTCATGAAATAATCTTGTGCGCTGAAGGGTTCCTGGTCCTGGGTCGGGTAGATGCGTTCGGAGCTGCCATCCGGCTTCACCCGCCAGCTCTGCAGATTGTCCTTGAGGTTCGCCACCATGATCTGGTCCAGGATTTGCTCGTGCACCGTTGGGTTGAGGATCGGCACCATGGCCTCGACGCGGCGGTCGAGGTTACGCGGCATCATGTCGGCAGAGCTGATATAGACTACCGCCTTGCGATTCGGAAGGCCGTGACCAGCGCCAAAGCAATAGATGCGCGAGTGCTCAAGGAAGCGGCCGACGATGCTCTTCACGTGGATGTTCTCCGAGAGCCCCGACACGCCGGGCCTTAGGCAGCAAATGCCGCGCACTACGAGATCGATCTCGACGCCGGCCTGGCTCGCCTCGTAGAGCGAATCGATGATCTCGGCGTCGACCAGCGAGTTCATCTTCATCCAGATGGCGGCCGGACGACCGGCCTTGGCGTGGTACATCTCCTCGCGGATATGGTCGAGGATGCGCGCCCTGATGCCGTGCGGCGATACCGCCATGGCCTCGAGCTCAGCCGGCTCGGCATAACCCGTCACATAGTTGAAGATACGCGAGACGTCCTGGCCGATGATGCGGTCGGCGGTGAAGAACGAAAGGTCGGTATAGATTTTGGCGGTGACCGGGTGGTAGTTGCCGGTTCCCACATGGCAATAGGTAATGAGCTCCCCGCGCTCGCGCCGCACGATCAGGCTGAGCTTGGCATGGGTCTTGAGCTCGAGGAAGCCGTACACGACCTGGACGCCCGCGCTTTCGAGATCGCGCGCCCATTTGATGTTGGCCTCCTCGTCGAAGCGCGCCTTGAGCTCGACCACCGCGGTGACGGACTTGCCCGCCTCAGCCGCCTCCTTCAGCACCTCGATGATCGGCGAGGTCTTGCTGGTGCGGTAGAGCGTCCATTTGATCGCCACCACCTCGGGATCGGCCGCCGCCTGCTTCAGGAACTGAAGCACGACGTCGAACGACTCGTAGGGGTGATGGACGACGATGTCCTTCTTGCGAATGGCTGCAAAGCAATCGCCATGATGCTCGCGGATGCGTTCGGGGAAGCGGCTGACGAAAGGCTCGAACTTAAGCTCGGGCCGCTCCGGCACGATGAGCTGGTTAGTGTCGGCAAGTCCGATCAGCCCCTTCTGGACGAAGCTTTCGCGTTCCGAGACCTTGAGCTCCTGCGTGACGAAGCGCTGCAGCCGCGACGGCATGGTCGCCTCGATCTCGAGCCTGATGACCGAGCCGCGGCGCCTTCGCTTGAGGGCAGATTCGAACAGGCGCACCAGATCCTCGGCCTCCTCTTGCACCTCGATATCGCTGTCTCGCAGCACCCGGAACGCGCCTTGACTGCGTACCCGATAGCCGGGGAAGAGGCGCGACACGAAGATGCCGACCACCGTCTCAAGCCTGATGAAGCGGATCGGCTCCTTGCCATCGATGCCGTCCCCTTTGCCCGGAAGCCGGATGAAGCGGGCGAGCTGCGGCGGGATCGGCATGAGCGCGTGCATGGCACGAAGCGAGCCTTCCCGGACAAGCTCAAGTCCCAGCGTGAAGCCGAAATTGGCGATGAAGGGAAACGGATGCGCGGGGTCGACGGCGATCGGCGTCAACACCGGGAAGATGTGGTTGAGGAAATGTTCCTCGAGCCAGGCACGTTCGTCGTCAGTCAACTGATCGGCGTGGAGCACATGAATGCCGGCATCAGCCAGCAGAGAAACAAGCGTCACCCAGCATTCTTGCTGCTCTGCGGTCAACTCGGCGACGGCGCGGTTGATGCGATCGAGCTGCTCGGTGGGCGTGAGGCCGTCCTCGCTCGGCGTCTCGATGCCGCTAACCACTTGGCCGCGCAGACCCGCGACCCGCACCATGTAGAACTCATCGAGGTTATTGGCTGAGATAGAGAGGAAACGCAGCCGCTCGAGCAGCGGATGGCGTTCATTCTCCGATTCTTCGAGCACCCGCCGGTTGAAGTTGAGCCAAGACAGTTCGCGATTGAAAAAACGGCTCGGCCCCATGGCGGCAATGGCGGGACTCGGCGGAATCCGCTCGATCTGCTCTGGCAGGCTCATCGTTTAACCTCTTGAAAAACAACGTATCCCTATCGGACTCGTTGAATGGAATGCACGAGAGGGAAATCTACCTCAGGAACTGTATCACTACCGTTACGGCCTAAGCCAATCCGGCCCCTCCTTCATCTGACGCTCCCTCCGCCGCCAAAGCCTCGGCCACGAGCTGGCGGCTGATCTTCCGGCCTGTCGCCAGCGCCAACCGATCGATCGCTTCGACCGACGCAGCCGCAGCGGCTAGCGAACGGTCGATGTTGAGCGCCAGGAACTCCAGCACCTTGGGATCGACCTTGAGCTGCCGATCGGCGAACTGCTTCAACAGGACGGTCTTAAGCAGTGCCTCGTCGGGGGCGCCGATCTCGACAGACGGCACCGCTCTCAGCCGCGAGATGAGGTCCGGCAGGGTGGTCTCCCATCGGCTCGGAACGCTGCGTGCTGTGATAAGCACATAAAGTCCTTTCTCGCGCGCGAAGTTCAGCAGGTGAAACAGCACCTGCTCCTCGTAAGCCGCGCGATCGGCATCCTCGACGATGAGAGGCGTCCCCTCGCCCATGGTTTCGATCAGCCCGATATCGAGAGTGGAAGGCTCGAGTGCCCGCGCGCCCGACAGCGCCTGGAACACTCGCGCAAGATGAGTCTTGCCGCTTGCAGGCGGTCCGATCAGGAGCTGCACGCGGTCCTGCCAGGCCGGCCAGGAGTTGATCAGCTTGACGGCCGCGAGGTTGCAGTCGCTGACGAGGAAATCCTCAGCGCCAAGCGCCGCGCGATGCGCCAAGTCAAGCGTGAGCTGAGCGAGAGTCACGAAGCCCTGGCCCGCGAACGATGCGGCTGGGCACGTCTCTGCCCCGCGGCATGATGCTGATGCGACACACGCGGCTCGGGCTTAGGCTCATAACTTGCCATGTGCCTGAGCCACTCGATGAAGTAGGCCGCGGCGGAAAGGATGGTGAGCGCGCCCGTCACCCAGACAAGAATTTGCACCGTCTCTTCGAGCCCAAGCCCCAAACCAAGCTCGGCCAGCACGAGCCCTGCGAGCACGATCTGCGAGAATGTGTTCGCCTTGCTGATCAGAAGCGGTTGCATGGAAAGCGGCCGCGACAGCATCCAGGACAGGACCACCGCGCCGATAATGAGGATATCGCGGCTTACCACCGCGATCACCAGCCAGACGGGCAACTGACCGGCAAGCCCAAGCGTGACATAGATGCTGACAAGGAGCGCCTTGTCGGCGATGGGATCGAGATAGGCGCCAAGCTCGGTGCTCCAGTTGTAGCGCTTGGCAAGGAAGCCGTCGGCAGCGTCGGACAGGCCTGCGAACAGAAACACCAGGAAGGCCGCCAGCATCTCGTGGGTGATGATCAGCCACACCACCAGCGGAACGAGCACGATCCGCAAGAGCGTGAGGCTGTTGGGGATATTCACGTAACACTCCTTCCGGGAACCGGGAAACGCTATCAGGCCGCCAAGCTCCGCCTAAGATTTTAGCAGATTCGAGACCTGTCCGTGACCGGGGCCGAGATGTCTCGTCCCCGCTTATTTCGAGTGGAGCACGAAGGTTCCGTCTTTCTCGTCCATGGCAAAGCCACTCTGACCAAGCTCGGCCTGCAGCTTGCCGAGCGAGCCCGCATAGTCGAAGGTGATCGAAGCGGCGCGCGCCGAAAGCGCATTGACCTCAAGCGCTTGAACCCCTGCAACCTGCATCAGCCTGGCCCTGATGTCCTGCCAATCCTTGAGCCCCGTGAACTGGACCACCGCCTGGACATTACGTGGCACCTCGGCCGCTCCGGTTGGCGGCGCTTGCTCGCCTCCACCCTCGCTCGCGGCCGCGGGCGCCCCCGCCGGGGGCGGCGTCTGGTCCTGCGTCACCTTCCAGCGATTCTCGATGATGCCGAACGCGACCGCGGCCGCTGACCGCGCCGCGTCCTTGGCGCTGCCACTGAAACTGTCGGTATGCCCGTAATTGATGGGGCCCACGCTGTCGGCGCCGACGAGCCGTGTGACGAACTGGCCGCCGTCCACTCCGCCGACGGCGACGACGAGCGGGGCGTAGCTATACTCCGACTGCATCAGAGCGAAGGCCTGAGCATCGCCGCCGAGCACGGATTTCACCGCGTCAGCCGTGAGATTTGAGCGGGGCTTGAGGATCGTCGCCGGGGTGACGCTATGGGCGAGATCAAGCCCCTCCCAGGCTTGGCCCCAGCCTTCGGCGCCTTCTGCCTTCACGCGATCCCCATCCAGCACAAGCGGCAGGATCGAAATCGCATCGGCGCGCGTCTCGCTATAGGGAATGTTTTGGCTTTCGAGGAGTTGCTTGACCGCCGCACTGTTGAAGCTGACATCGAGGCTCGCGAGATAGCGGGTGGCCGAGTTCTGCTCGCTGCGGATGGACACGCTTTCGACCAGGTCGTCGACATTTTGCTGGCTGAGGTCGGGAAGCTGGGCATAGGCGCTGACCGGCATGAGCCGCTTCAGCACAACGGCAAGCGCATCGCGCTCTGCGGCCTCCATGCCCTTGGCCTTGGCGGCGACGGCATCCTTGTCGGTCGCATCGACAGAAACATTGGCGACGACGTAGAGCGAGTCGTCGGCAAAGGCGCCAGGTGCGAGACCGGCGAGCGCGAGCGCCGGTAGGAGAGCAAGCCGCGCCGCCCTCAATGCGCCATACCCTGACTTCGAACAAACCATGTTGAACTCTGGGACGATCTCCCCCGACGCTCAAGGGCCCCGCCCTGCTAAACCGTGGGAATATGGCCGACAGGCGGCCTTTCCGCCTTGACGGGCCTTTCGAGCCGCGATTGTTATGCCACATCGCCTGAACCCTCACAAAGAGTGGCGGAGCGTGCCCGCGACCTCCAGGAAATTGAGCCGGCTGACCTATCGGGACGCGGGCGTCGATATCGACGCCGGCACTGCTCTCGTCGAGGCGATCGGTGCGCTCGCCAAACAGACCAGGCGCAAGGGCGCGCTCGGCACGATCGGCGGCTTCGGTGGTCTCTTCGATCTCAAGGCTTGCGGCTTCAAGGACCCTGTGCTCGTCGCGGCAACCGATGGCGTCGGAACCAAATTGAAGCTCGCCATCGAGACCGGCCTGCATGACGGGATCGGCAACGACCTCGTGGCCATGAACGCCAACGACCTCGTGGTGCAGGGCGCCGAGCCTCTGTTCTTCCTCGACTATTTCGCCTGCGGCAAGCTCGACCTCAAAGTGGCCGGGACGGTGATCGGAAGCATCGCCAAGGGGTGCAAGGAGGCGGGCTGCGCGCTGATTGGCGGCGAGACCGCCGAGATGCCGGGGCTCTATGCGCCGGGCGATTACGACCTCGCCGGATTTGCGGTCGGCGCGGTGGAGCGAGATGCGATGCTGCCGCGAAAGGACGTCGAGATCGGCGATGTGATCCTTGCCCTTCCCTCGTCGGGCGTGCACGCGAACGGATTCTCTCTCGTGCGGCATATCATCGAGCGCTCGGGCTTGCGCCTCTCAGACCCGGCACCCTTCGCCAGGAAGAAATCACTCGGCGCGGCGCTCCTCACACCGACCCGTATCTATGTGCGGCAGATCCTTGATACAATTCGCAGAACCGGAGCCGTAAAGGCGCTGGCCCACATCACCGGCGGCGGCCTGACCGAGAATATCCCGCGCGTGCTCCCAAAGAGGCTTGCCGCCGAGATCGGCGTCGGCTCGTTCACCCTGCCGCCTGTTTTCCAATGGCTGCAACGCGAAGGAAGGATCGACGAGGCCGAGATGCTGCGGACGTTCAATTGCGGGATCGGCATGATCCTGGTCGTAGCACCTCAGGATGCCAAGCGCGTGCTCCGCATCCTCGGCGGCGAGGCGATGGAGATCGGCGTCATCGACAAGCGCGGGCGGAGGGCCGCCGTGCGCTACGACGGCACGCTCGGGGAAAGATCGTGACGAGGAAGCGCGTCGGCGTTCTGATCTCGGGCCGGGGCTCGAACCTCCAGGCCCTGATCGAGGCGCAACAAGCTCCCGACTACCCCGCCGACATCGTGCTGGTGCTATCGAATGTGCCCTGCGCACAAGGGCTGGCGCGCGCGGAACGAGCGAACATCCCGGCGCTGGTGGTGAACCACAAGGACTTCGCCTCGCGCGCCGAGTTCGATTCCGTGCTCGACCAGACGCTCAAGCAGGCCGGGATCGAGCTCCTCTGCAACGCGGGCTTCATGCGGCTGCACACGGAGGAGTTCGTGCGCGGTTGGTGGAACCGCCATCTCAATATTCACCCCTCTCTCCTCCCCGCTTTCAAAGGATTGCACACCCATGCTCGGGTGCTGGATGAGGGCGTGAAGATTACCGGCTGCACCGTTCATTTCGTGCGCCCCGAGATGGACACAGGGCCTATCGTGGCGCAGGCAGCACTTCCGGTCCTTCCCGATGACACGGCGGAGAGCCTCGCCTCGCGCGTGCTCGAGGTCGAGCATAGGCTCTACCCCCACGCGCTCGGGCTCGTAGCCTCAGGCGCCGTTCGTGTCGAGGGGGAGCGTGTTGTCGGCAAATCTGTGGTCGGAATGACACAGGTCGGTGATCAAGCCCCGATCTTTTCGCCCCCAATTTTGATGTAGCTCTTTGATTGAAACTGTTAACGGCCGTAAGATTGGGTTCTGGACGGGAGGGCTTGTCGCACTTCAAGATGGCGTGTGCCAATGATGGACAATGCCGGCGGCAGGGTGCTAGAGACTGCCTTGATTCAAGGCGATTTCGCCACCGATTGCCGTTTTCGTGGCAACGCCTTGCAAGCTGTTCGGAGGGCCGCTCCCTCACCGAGGCCGCTGACCCGTCGGGAAGCAAGGCCTAGCCTCCGCCAGCATGAACAGGGAGCTAGGGAACAGACATATAAATGGCGGATATGACAGTCGCCTATTCTGCATCGCACGGGCTCGGTGAAGAGCAATCGATCTGGTACAAGCTCACGCCGCTCTTGAACCAGGAGAACCCCATGCAGGTTCTCATGGCTCTGAGCGAAAAATATAGCGGTGTGGTTCCGATCAACCTTAAGAACCACCGCATCGTGCTGCTTGCGGAGCCCGCTCATGCCGAGCGCGTGCTCGTGTCGAATGCCGACAACTACACCAAATATTTCGATGGGCTCCGCCCTGTGTTCGGCCGCAGCATGATCACCATCGACGGCGCGCTGTGGCAGAAGATCAGGGCGCCGCAGCAGCCCGCCTTCCACCCGAACATGTTCGAGGTCTATTTCCCCTATCTGATGTCGGCCATCGACTCGAAGATGGCGCGCTGGGCGAAGTTCGCCTCGACCGGCGAGACCATAGAGATGGTCGAGGAGACCTGGACGCTCGCCGCCGAGATGGTGTGTAAGGCGCTGTTCGACCGCGAGATGCCGTTCAACCCGCATTTCGTCTTCGGTCAGGTCAAGACCTATACCGACGTGGTGAACCACAAGTCGATCCGGCTCAAGAACGTGCGCGGCCAGATCGATGAGATCACCGCCGAGGACGCCGCCAAGGCCATGGAGGTGTGGGGCTCGATTCCCGACACGGTCATCGGCGCCAACGTGCTCGAATATCGCGAGAAGACTCTGCTGAAGATGCTTCAAGCGGCGGAGGCCGATCCCGGGTTCCCGGAGTTCGATCGCCAGCAAGTGATCGACGAGATGAAGCAATATCTGTGGGCCGGCACCGAGACCACGGCGCTCACCCTCGCCTGGTCGCTCTATCTCTTGTCGATGCACCCAGAGGCGCTCGAGCGTATCAGGGCCGAGGCGAGAGCCGTATGCGGCGAGCGCGACCCCGAATGGAACGAAGTGCAGCACCTCACCTATACGCGCATGGTCATCCAGGAGACGATGCGCCTCTTCCCGCCGATCTGGGCCCTGATCCGCATCGCCGCCGGCGACGACGAGATCGGCGGTCACCACGTCAAGGCGGGCGACAAGGTGGTGATCCTCTCTTACGTGATGCACCACAGCCCACAATATTGGGAAGATCCCGAGAAGTTCGACCCCGAGCGTTTCGCGCCCGAACGCGCCAAGAAGCGCACGAAGTATACGTATCTGCCCTTCGCCGCCGGCAAGCGCGCCTGTATCGGCGGGGCCTTATCGCAGATCGAGAATACGCTCGCGCTGGTGCAGCTCTTGCGGCGCTACAGTCCCGAATATACCGGGCCGCTGCCGGCGAAGATCCACGCGACCGTGACGCTTTGTCCCAAAGGCGGCCTCCCCTTCCGCATCCGTGCGCTGAGCTAGCGCTTCAGGCGGATCAGGCCTCGGCGAGAACCGCGTGGAGTTGCGGCACGACCGCGGCACCCTCGCCGACCGCCGCCGCCACGCGTTTGGTCGAGCCCGCGCGCACGTCGCCGATGGCGAACACCCCGGGCCTGCTTGTCTCGTAGGGAAGCGCCTTCCGCCCGACACCACCCTCGGCAAACCCGTTGCCGGTGATGACGAAGCCCTTGGCGTCCACTGCGACGCAATGCGTGAGCCAATTGGCGTTCGGATCGGCCCCGATGAACAGGAACAGGTGCCGCATGTGGCAAGTATGCGTCTCACCCGTTGCCTTGCGGCGGAACACGGCACCGGTCAGGCCGTCTTTTTCGTTGCCCTCAAGCCCGACGATTTCGGTTTTGGTGTGCAATTCGACGTTGGGAAGGGCCGCGATCCTGTCGATGAGATAGCGCGACATCGAAGCTTCCAGCCCCTCGCCGCGCACCACGAGATGCAACGTCTTGACCTTCGGCGCGAGAAAGACGACGGCCTGACCGGCCGAATTCCCGCCCCCCACGAGCGCGACCTCCTCGCCTTCACAAAGCTTGGCCTCGACCGGCGACGCCCAATAGGACACGCCCGCTCCCTCGAAATTCGACAAGTTGTCGATCGGCGGACGCCGGTAGGCGGCGCCGGAGGCTACCACCACGGTCCGCGCGCAAACCATCGCGCCATTGCCGAGGACGAGACGATGCGGCGCGCCCAGGCGGCAGTCTTCATCGCCGCAGTCGAGTTGCTCGACGGTGACGGGAATGGCAACCTCGACTCCGAATTTAAGGGCCTGATTGAAGGCCCGCCCCATGAGCGCTAGACCCGAAATGCCGGTAGGGAAACCGAGATAGTTTTCGATCCGCGACGAGGCACCGGCCTGCCCGCCGAAGGCCCGGGAATCGAGTGCGATGACTGAGAGGCCCTCCGAGCCGGCATAGACGGCCGCCGCGAGACCGGCTGGTCCAGCGCCCACCACCGCCACGTCGTAAACCTTTTCGGCATCGAGCTCCGGCGCCATGCCGAGGCACAGTGCGGCTTCCGTTTCGGTGGGGCGTTTCAGCAGCGAGCCGTTCGGGCAGATCATGAGCGGCAGATCGGCTTGCTCGACGCCGAGCCGCTCGATCATGGCACGACCATCGGACTGGGCCGCATCGATCGCGGTATAGGGATAGCCATTGCGGCGGAGAAAATCTTCCAGCTGACTGAGACGGGCCGTGCCAGGATTGCCGATCAGGACCGACCCCACCCCGCCGCCTCGCACTTCGAGCAAGCCCACCCGACGGAGGATGAAGGCGCGCATCATGATCTCTCCGACCTCAGCCGAGCCGATCATGAGCGCCCGAATGTGTGCCGCATCGAACGGGACCGCGGTGCATCCCTCTGGTCCCGCGCGGCCTTGAGCGAGCGATTCCCGGCCTGCAAGTTGACTGATCTCTCCGGAGAACTGTCCGGCGTGATGTGTCGTGATCGACGCCTCGTTGTTGAGCCCGTCGCGTCGCATCACGTCGATCGAGCCCTCGAGCACGAGCCACGAAGGAGAAGCTCTCTCCCCCACGTCGAACACGATTTCGCCTGGCTTGAACGTCCGCGAGGGACCACTCGCGAAGCGCCGGGTGATCTCGATTTGAGCCGCATCGAGCGTGGGAAACATCTGGTGACGGCGGGTTTCGATGACACTCATTGACTTGCCTCCACACCCGCAAATTGGGGCCTTTGCCGCCGTTCGGCAAGATGAGCCGCGACCGTCAATGCACCCTGGTATAGGTCGTCGTTATCGTCGAGTTCATCGGCATCGGCTGCACCGTCGAGAACGTGTCGCCGGAGCAGGTGTAGTTCATCGTCGTGTCCTTAGCCTGCGTCTGCGGGATTGGCACGGTGGTTGTCTTGCCGCCCGGCAGTTTGAGTTCCATGGTGCCCTGACTGTTGAGAGACGTGTTGCAGAACGTAAGCTTGCCGCCTGCGGCGGACCACTGCCCGCTGGCCTGCGCGCTCATTTGACTGGTCGCTTGCATCTGCCCGTCCTTGGCAGCGACCTGTGCGGTGGCGTCGACCTTGGACGTTGAGAACGTGCCGTCGGCTTTGAAGCTGAAGAGGGCCTTGGTCGCCGTAACGGTAATCTGAGCCGTCTTCATGTGCTGCCGCATCCATTCCGCGGGGCCGCCGCCGGACTGCTGCCACGTACCGACGAGACAATTGTCGACGGCAGGCGAAGCCGTGCAGCCGGCATACGCAGCGCCCCACGGCGCAAACGCCGCCAAAGTCACGGCTATGATCGACGCACGTGAACACCCCATGAGCCCCTCCCTTGCGACGCGACGAGTGGACCAAGCCTTTGCGACCGGCGTATGGCGGGAGGTTTAGCCTCAAGATCGACGGATCATTCTGCTCACGGCTTCCGATCGGGATCGTCGGCGTTGGCGGGAGGAAACTGCGGCCATTATCGTCGGGCACGAAGTCGAAGCCTGGCAGATCAAATGTCAGCAAATTTGGAATTTTCCTCGGCTTCGCACCGCAGCATCGTCGCGAGAATGACAGCGTGAAGGCTTCTCACATGGCCGCGAGAGTTCTAAACTGGTCTTCTTGGGTTGTAGGGTTGCAACAATGGACGACGTGGCTCACTTGAACGTGCAGGTCTCGCAAGAGTACGACCTGGTGGTCACCGAGCCCGCAACGGGCGAGCGGGTCGTCTATCGCAGGGAAGGCAATTCCCCGATCCTGGTGATGATGGACTCGCTCAGGGCCGATCCCGACGCGGCGCGCGTCAAGTTCCTCGTCTCGGCGTGGAAGGCGGCTCACACCAAAGCTCAACAACTTGGTTGGCTAAAGTCCTAAGCACGAGTTGGACGTTTGACGACCCGGCAGTCCCATAGGGTCATACCCGAACAGAGTTTGAACCACTCATGCAAGAGGCCGTAACAGCCGGCACAAGCGCCGAGGCCCCCGCGGAGAGTTTGCCCGGCCTGGTTTCGGCCTTCCGCTTCACCGACGGTGGCGTGGAAGAACTTGCCGTCGATAAGCCCGTCGGCAAAGAGCCCGGTAGCTGGCTCTGGCTTCACTACAATCTGGCCGACGCCCGCGCTAGCCGCTTCCTCAAGTCTGATCCGACCTTTCCGACGGTGGTCAGGGATCTGCTTGTCGCCGCCGACGAACATCAGCAGCTCAATGCCAGTGACGACTGCCTTTACGGCGTCTTGCCAGACCTTGTCTGCGCGATCGACGGCGTCACCGAAGAGATCGGCTTTCTCCATTTCGCCATGACTGAGAAGATAATCGTTACCGGTCGCCGGCGCGCGCTGAGTTCCATGCGCGTGCTCAGCGATGCCTTGCGCGGCGGCTATAAGGCAGCGACGCCGGCGGCGCTACTCGAAGCGGTCATGGGCTACATGATCGACTCGATCGACAGATTTGCCGACGACGTCGCAGCCAAGCTCGATCGGATCGAAGAACAGATTCTCGCCGACGAGATGGGAGAGGGCCGGCAGCTGTTGGGACGCATCCGACGGACGACCGTTCGCCTGCACCGGCAGCTTGTGATCTTGCGCTCGCTGACGCAGCGCTTTGAGCTCGATCTCTGCCAGAAGCTCTCGCTGCGCATCGGCACCGCCAGATTGCGGCAGCGACTAGATTGGCTCGATACCGAGATCGTCGCGCTGCGCGACCGCGCTTACCTTCTGCAGGAGGAGGTCAGCATCAAAACCGCTGAGCAGACCAACCGCAATCTGCACGTGCTCGCCGTCGTCACCACCCTGTTCATGCCGGCGAGTTTGATCGCCGGAATCTTCGGCATGAATGTCGGGGGACTTCCGCTCGTGCAGAACGCCAACGGATTTCTATGGTCGATGGCGATCCTCGGTGCATCTTCAGTTATCGTGCTGTGGCTGCTCAAGCGCTCGGGCATCCTCAAGATTAGTCGCTGAGAACAGATGACGCCCGCTAGCCGACGATCTCGCTCTTCCTGAAGCACAGCGCGATCTCGCGCTTGGCGGTCTCGGCGCTGTCTGAGCCGTGCACCGAGTTGCGCTGTACGTTGACGGCAAAGTCCTTGCGGATAGTGCCGGACTCGGCATCGACCGGGTTGGTCGAGCCCATGACCGCGCGGTTCTTGGCGATGGCATCCTCGCCTTCGAGCACCTGCAGCACGATCGGTCCCGAAGTCATGAAATTGACCAGATCCCTGAAGAAGGGCTGGTCCTTGTGAACGTCGTAGAACTTGCGCGCGTCCTTCTTCTTCCACCACACACGCTTCTGCGCGATGACGCGCAAGCCTGCCGCCTCGAGCCGGGCGATGATGAGCCCGGTCAAGTTCCGCTCGGTGGCGTCGGGTTTGATAATCGAAAGCGTGCGTTCAACAGCCATGCAATCAGTTCCCAGAGTTTTTTGGATGAATGGGCGGGCTTATAGCGATCCCGCGTGACAGCGGCAAGGCGTTCCACGTAGTCTTGATTTCTAATCAGATTAGCGCCGAGAAGACGCGCTCATGCCTTCTCTTGCCAGCGCCCTCCCTCATCCTGCTGCCAATAGCTTACGGCATGGCCCTTGGCCTTGGCCGCCTGCCAATCGGCCCGCGCCCGCGCCACGGCCGCCTCGTCGCGCCCGTCGAAGATGAACACGACGCGGGCATAAGGCGATGGATCGGCGACCGCGGCGCCGTCGACCAGGAAACGCACGCTCGCGCCGTTCGGATTGTCCTCGCCGACAGTCAGGTAAATCGGATGTGCCTCGGGCGAGCCGTCCCGCACCGTCCCGTGCGGAAGGAAGCTCTCCTCGCGATAGGTCCATAAGAGCGTGTTGAGCGCTTCGACCCGCTCCTCGCTCGCAGCCTGCACGGCAGCACGCCAGCCGCGCTCAAGGGAGCGTTCAAGCAGATTGGGCAGTATCTCCTCGAGCGTGCGCCGCTCGAGGTGATAAAAATAGACCTCGGTTGCTGTCTCGCTCATTGACGGCCCTCAAACATAGGGATTGTCCCCTTTGCGCAAGTGCAGCCTGATCGGCACTCCGGGCATTTCGAAGCTCTCGCGCAACGCGTTCACCAGGTAGCGCACATAAGAGTCCGGCAGGTCCTTCGGCCGCGAGCAGAAGAGGACAAAGGTCGGCGGGCGGGCATTGGCCTGCGTTATGTATCTGAGCTTGAGGCGTCGCCCCGAGACCGCCGGCGGCGAATGTGCCTCGATGGCACCCTTCAGCCATTGGTTCAGCGCGTGCGTGGGGAGCCTAATGTTCCACAGTCGATCGACGGCAAGCACCGCGCGCATGAGCTTGTCGAGCCCAGTTCCACCGAGCGCCGAGACCGGCACCAGCGAGACGCCCTTCACCTGAGGCAACAGCCTCTGGCACGTCTCGCGGAGGTCCTTGAGGCGCTTCTCGCGCTCGCGCACGAGGTCCCATTTGTTGATGGCGATGACGAGGGCACGCCCCTCTTCGGCGACCAAGTCGGCGATCTGAAGATCCTGCTTCTCGAAGGGATGTTCGGCATCGAGCAGCAGCACCACGACCTCGGCGAAGCGGATTGCCTTCAGCGCATCGCCGACGGAAAGCTTCTCCGCGTGACCGTCGACACGCATCTTGCGGCGGAGTCCCGCAGTATCGAACAGGAGCAAAGGGCGTCCATCGAAAGAAAGCAGAGAAGCGATCGAGTCCCTCGTAATGCCGGCCTCGGGGCCGGTGATCATGCGTTCCTCGCCGAGAAGCGTGTTGACGAGAGTGGACTTGCCGACATTCGGCCTGCCGACAATGGCTATGCGCAAAGGGCGCAGCTCTTCGGTTCCGGCCTGCTCACTTGGGGTCTCGGCGTAACCTGTCGCCGGCGTGCAGGACTGCTCGATCGCCTCGCTCAGCTCACCGACGCCCAGGCCGTGCTCGGCCGAGATCGGCAGCGGCTCGCCAAGGCCAAGCTCATAGGCTTCATAGAGGCCGTCCTCGGCCGCGCGGCCTTCGCATTTGTTGGCCGCGACGATGACCGGCTTGCCGGAATTCCGCACAAGCTCGGCAAATATCTTATCGGCGCTCGTGACCCCTGCCCTCGCGTCGATGAGAAAGACGATAAGGTTGGCCTCGGCGATTGCGGCTTCGGTCTGCTGGCGCATGCGCGCCGTGAGTCCTTCATCGCCCGCTTCCAGTCCTGCGGTATCGATGAGGGTGACCGCGCTGCCCCCGAGCGTCGCCTCCGCCTCGCGCCGGTCGCGGGTCAGGCCCGGCTGATCGTCAACCAGCGCGAGGCGCTTGCCGGCGAGCCGGTTGAACAGCGTGGACTTGCCGACATTCGGCCGTCCGACAATGGCGACGGTGAAGGACATCGAGCCGTCCGGAAGGAAACGCAAAATGCGCTACGCGATCTAGTTGAGGGCGATCAGCGTGGCGTTGTCTGCCAGGATATACATGCGGCCGCCCGCCACAACGGGTGAGACAAAGACCTTTGTCCCAAGATCGAGATTGGAAAGGACCTGGCCGCTTCGCGGGTCGACTCCGACGAGGACGCCGTTGCCCGAGACGAGCCAGAGCCGGCCGCCTGCAAGCACCGGACCGCTCCAGCGGTCGCCGGCAGGCAGGTCGGCCGCCCATTTCGACGAGCCGTCGGTCCGCGACAGTGCCCAGAGCTTTCCCGCAAGATCGACAACATAGACCGCATCGCCCGCGACCCATGGCATTTGCGTGCTCGCGAGATTGCGCGTCCATAGCCGCACACCGTTCGCCTCTGAGGTTGCGATCATCCTGCCGCCATGGCTCACGGCGAACACCACCCCTTTGTCGATTACCGGGCGCGCCGGATCGCCGAGATTTCCGGCCGCCGAAGTCTCGGTCGCGCGCGCAAGGGAATCGCTCCATGACGTCTTGCCGCTCGAGATGTCAAAGGCGGCGACGTCGCCAGCTGGGAACGGCGCGACGACGATATTGCTGCTGACTGCTGGACTGACATTACTGAGCAGAGTTGCCATCTGCGGCAGTCCGCGCGCCGTCCACAGCTCGTTTCCATCATCGCCATTCAGCGCGTGGAGCACGTTGTCGGCGGAAACGAAAAAGATCTTGCCGCCCGCGGCCGTTGGCGAGCTGCGCACCGGCTCGCCGACCGTTTTCGTCCACAGGACTGATCCGTTGGTGGCATCGATTCCGACTGCCGTCCCATAGCCGGTCGTGGCGTAGAGGTGGCCGCCGTCGAGCGCAATACCGCCGCCGAAGCCTTCTTTCCGCGACTCGTTCTCGGGCGTTACGCTCGCGGTCCAGACCCGCGCGCCGCTATCGGCGGAAAAGGCGGTGACGGTACCGCCGGCATCGAGCGTGTAGACCTTGCCGCCACCGACAAGAGGCTCCGCGCTCAAACGGCCCCTCCACGATGAGCCAGTGCCGGCATCGGCCGACCAGACCTTCTGCAGTTGCTCGTTCAGAGCAAGATGGCCGAGATTGTTGGACGGCGCTCCGCCCGGCTCGCTCCACGACTCATTCGCATGCGGCGGCGGCAACGAAATCGGTTTGGGCGGTCCCGACGGGGAAACGTCATTCGCGTTCGGATCGGTGATGACGGCGATACGCTCGCCGGGCAGGATTTCTTCCTTCTTCTTGAAAGGATTGCGGATATTAGAGAGCGGCCCGCTGCATGCCGAGAGGCTCGCGGCAAAGGCCACGGCAAGGCCTATGCCGAGAAGGCGCCGGCCAAGTCCCCCTGTGAAACGAAGGCCCAACTCTCGAGCCATCCTTCGCGTCAACCAGCGCGCTACTTCGCCGTCGTGCTCAACGCTTGCGGGGTTCCCACAATGAGCGCAAGCATCATGTCGGCGCGGTCGCGCAAATTCGGCGGCGTCGCCTGGTCGGCAACCAGATCGCTGAACTGTTTCTCTGCCGTGCGCATCTCGTTGGTCCGATAGGCCGAGAGCCCAAGCAGCTCTCGTGCCGAGAAGCTCCACGCGCTGTTTGTGTCGATGAGACTCTTCAGCCGCTTCTCCATCTCGGCATAGTCGGCCTTGTCGAGCCGGAGCGTCGCAGCCTGGATGGTCGCATAGTCGCGCAGAATCTTGTCGACACTCTGATCGTTGGCGAGCGCATCATAGTCGGCGACGGCCTTGTCGGCATCGGCTCCTTGCGCCTCGCCGGCGGCGAGTTGGAGGCGCGAGAGGGTGCGATAGCCCTCAGGGCCTTCCTTGACCAATTGATCAAAGATCGCCTTGGCCTTCGCCGCGTCTGGACCCTCTCCAAGGGTGAGCGCTTGGCTGAATTTGGCGCCGGCCTCTCCCGCCTTGCGCCCCTGCCACGCAGTCCAGCCCTTGTAGCCGGCAACACCGGCGACGAGGACGACGGCCGCGGCGAGCGCGTAGATGCCGTATCGGTCCCACAGTTTCTTGTATTGGTCCTGGCGGACCGCCTCGTCTACTTCGCGGATGAATTCTCTGTCGCGGTCGGCCATGGGTCGCGGACTCTTATGGTCTCACAGGTTCTGTTGACGAACGACCGGCGCGATTGAGACGACCGTCCGCCCCTCCCTGCCCGCCGTATAGTGAAGCCCTATGGCTCATGCAAGGTAAAGAGCCCGGAAAGCCGACCACCTGCGTCAGACGAAATCCCTCAAGGTCGGCTAACTGCCTGTCATTTTGGTCTTTTTCGTGACTGCTTCAGGCTCGTCGCACATCGGGTAGGTGTAGTCAGCCGAGGGGAAGGTACGGGCCCTCACCTCGCTTGCAAATGCCTTGACGGCACCCTCGATGCCCGCGCCGAGCTGAGCGTACTCCTTGACGAATTTCGGCACCCGCTGAGACAGGCCGAGCATGTCCTCGAGCACAAGGATCTGCCCGTCGCATTCGGCAGACGCGCCGATGCCGATCGTAGGGATGGAAATCTGCTTGGTGATGCGCGCGGCGAGAAGCTCCGCCAGTGCTTCGATCACGACGGCGAACGCGCCGGCGTCGGCGACTGCCTGCGCATCCGCTTCGTAAGCCGCCCATTCCGACCGGTAGCGGCCTCGCGGCTTGAAGCTGCCGATCGTGTTGACCGCCTGCGGCGTCAAGCCGATATGGCTCATCACCGGGATGCCGCGATCGGCGAGGTAGCGGATCGTCTCGGCCATATGGACGCCGCCTTCGAGCTTGATGGCGCCGGCACCCGTCTCCTTCATCACGCGCGCGGCGTTGCGGAAGGCGATCGGCGGGCTCTCTTCGTAGGAGCCGAAGGGCATATCGACCACGACGAGAGCGCGGGAGGAGCCGCGCACCACCGCCTGGGCATGCATGATCATGAGCTCGAGCGGCACGGGCACCGTCGTCTCGTAGCCGTGCATCACCATGCCGAGGGAATCGCCCACGAGCAGCATATCGACATGGGGATCGATGATGCGCGCCGTATGCGCGTGATAGGCGGTGAGCGCCACGATCGGCGCGCCGCCTTTGCGGGCTTTGATCTCCGGCGCAGTGACGCGCTTGAAAGTGAAATCCGTCGACACGTCGCCGAGCTCCTCAAAGAAATAAAGGCCCTAAGGGCCTCAGCCCTGTCACCTTATCGCAGAATATAGGGAGATTGTGCAGCGCAAAAATTGGTCTGCGGAGCCTCGACCTGCGTCAAGAAGGCCAAGGCGAGGTCCCGATCAGGAGCGGGTGCAGCCAGAATAAGAACAAGACGTAAAGCACCGTCCCGAGCACGATAACGACAGCGTCATTGAGCGGCTTTTCCGGCCCTCCAACCCCGATCAAGCTTGTCGGCTGCCGCCCCGTCTTCAGGCTGATGCGGTCATAAACGGCGTAGGCGAGGAAAGAGCCGAACAGGATCATCGAGGCGAGGTCGCCGTTGGCGATGAGATGGGCGAGCGCCCAGGTCTTGATGGCGACGAGGAACGGATGCTTCAGCTTCGCCTTGATCTTCCCAGGGACGTAGGCGGCCACCATGAAGATGAAGGCTGGCCACATCAGAACAATGGCCACCCAGCGCGTCCAGCCGGGCGGCGACCAGACGGTGACGATCGGCGCCTTGGCGAAGGCATAAATGAGCAGGATGAGGCTCGCAGTCGAGAGGATCGCGAAGGCCGCCCGGTAGCCGGTGTGGCCGAGCCGAGCGATCAAGCGACCGCGTAGCTCGGCCATGGTCGGCACGAGATGAATGGCAAAAAAAATGATGATCGCCGCAATGAAAAGCGTCATGCGTTTGCCCTTATGCCCGACCTGCCGGGATCAGCCCGTCATCACGGGCGGACCAAACCTGTTCGGGCCTGGCGTGCCCTTGAGAAAGCCGCACTCGATGAGCAGCCAGATCGCCCCGATAATCGGAATGAGCGCAATGAGGACCCACCAGCCGGACTTATCGCGGTCGTGGAAGCGTTTGATATAGACCACGATCGAGGGATAAAGCACGAGCAAGGAAAAGATTGCCGTAACCGGCCCGATACCTTGTTCTGGGTTGTGGCCTGACGCCGCGTCGATGATCGAAGCGATGATGCTGAGGATGAACACCGGAAGGATGAGCCAGAGCCACCACTGCTTCCGGTTCACCCGGCCGACGGCCGAGAGATAGAACTGCTTGAAGTCCATGGACGCCCCCCGCTGCTGCCCAAACCCAGCGAGGAAAGACCGGGATCAGATCGGCGTCAACTCCCATCCGGAGCCTTCAGCCACCATAGGCAGCCGCCTTAATCCCCATCAGCGCGAGCAGTGCTACGGCGGCCCGGCTCAAATAGCGCTCGCGGTGCCGGAGAACGTGAAACTCCCGCGCCGGCAGCGGAAACCCGACTTGCGTCAATAATCCGGCCTCGATGCTTGGCGCCGCGACCGAGGCCGACAGGGCAGTCGCTCCCAGACCTGCCTCAACAGCCGCGCGGACCGCCTCATTGGAGGGGAGCTCGATGACGATCTTGAGCTGATCGAGGCTGAGGGCCGCCTTGCGCAAAGCATCCTCGAACACCGAGCGCGTGCCGGAGCCCTTCTCGCGCAGCACCCATTCAACGTGGGCCAAGTCCTTTGCCTTGAGGCTGCGCCGGTTGGCCCATGGATGCTCGGGCGAAACGACCACAACAAGCTGATCACGCGCCACGGGTGAGCTTGCGAGATGCGGATTCTCGACTGCGCCTTCGACCAAGCCGAGCTCGGTCGCGCCATTGTCGACGGCGGCGACGACTTGCGCGGTATTGCCGATGGCAAGGTTGATCTCGATCTCGGGGTGAGCCCGGCGAAAATCGACGAGATGGCGCGGCAGCCAATAGCCGGCAATGGTCTGGCTCGCCTGGACCGAGAGCGTACCGCGCTTCAAGCTGCCGAACTCGCCGAGCACAAGCTCGGCGCGCTCAGCCTGGGCCAGCACGGCACGTGCTTCATCGAGAAACGCGCGCCCCGCCTCCGTCAACGCGATCCCACGGCCGACGCGGCTGAACAGCTTGGTGCCGTGCTCGGCTTCGAGCGCGGCGATGGCATGGCTTGCCGCCGACTGAGCGAGATTGAGAGCTTGTGCTGCTTGCGTCACGTGCTCGCGCTCGGCGACGGCAACGAAGACCCGCAGTTGCTCCAGAGTCACGGCTCGCTCCGATCAATCTGGAATTGATATCAGAACTAACAAAAATATCCATTGGAACGATCGGTCTCGAGGCATCACCTTGTGATGAAGCAGCGCCAACCCAACGGGGACTCCAGACATGACCAGCGCCAATGCAGCAGTCGAAGGCCGGACCGGCATCGCCGCCGATTCAAACCGCCTCGTCGAGATCGTCAGCGCCTTCACGCCGAACTGGTTCACCGTGACCATGGGGACCGGTGTGCTTGCACTCGTGCTCAACCAGTTTCCACTCTCTCTTCCCGGCCTCCATGCCCTGGCCGTCGCGCTTTGGCTCGCGAACATCGTGCTTTTCACCCTCTTCAGCCTGCTCTTCACCGCGCGCTTCTTATTCTTCTTCGACGGCGCTCGCGGCGTCTTCGCCCATCCCGTCATCTCGATGTTCTTCGGCGCCATCCCCATGGGCCTCGCCACCATCGTCAATGGCTTTCTTGTCTTCGGCGAGCCTCTATTCGGCCAGACCGCGATCTCGGTCGCCCATGGTCTTTGGTGGCTCGACGTCGCCCTCTCGGTCGTCTCTGGTCTCCTCATTCCCTATCTCATGGTCACGCGCCAAGAGCACAGGCTCGAGAGCATGACGGCCGTCTGGCTACTGCCGGTCGTCACGGCCGAAGTCGCCGCCGCGAGCGGCGCCCCGCTCGCCACACATCTCCCGGCACAAGAGGCCTTCGCCATCGTCATCTTGAGCTATGTGCTCTGGGCCTACTCCGTGCCCCTCGCCATGAGCATTCTCGTTCTGCTGTTTCTCAGGCTTGTGCTGCACAAATTGCCGGAACGCGAGATGGGCGTGTCGGCATGGCTCTCCCTCGGTCCGATCGGCACAGGCTCGCTTGGTCTTCTTCTGCTGGGCAACGCGGCCCCTGGAATCTTCGCGGCCCACGGCGTCGCCGGCGTTGGCGACGTCGCCTATCGCATCGGCCTGATCGGCGGCCTCATGCTCTGGGGCTATGGCGTGTGGTGGCTCGGGCTCGCGTTATTGAAGACCATCCGCTATGTCCGCGAAGGGCTCCCTTTCAATCTCGGCTGGTGGGGATTCACCTTCCCGCTCGGCGTCTACACGCTCGCCACCCTCGCCTTGGCGCGACTCACCCATCTTCCGGTATTTGCCGTCATTGGCGGGATGCTCGCGCTTTGCCTCGCGGCACTTTGGGTGATCGTCGTCTCGCGCACTACACGCGGCGCCTGGCATGGATCACTGTTCCATGCCCCGCACCCGGTGCCGGAATATGACATCTGAGAGCACGACCAGGGGAGGATCCTCGGCTAGACTGCGCTTGCTGATGACTCGCGAGGCTAGGCCCAGGTCATGGCACGCACAGGGAGATTTCGATGAAGATTACGAGCGGCGCAGTCGCAACGATCGCCGTCATTCTTGTGCTGCTGGCGGGCACGTGCATCGCTGACGCGGGCCAGCGCCGCGCTTGCCGCAATGGCCATTGCTATCAGCCCAAATACGTCCAGCCCTATGCGAACAATGGCTGCTTCAATTTCCGCTTCTTCGGCGACTTCAGGGGCCCATGCGGCGAGCAACTGCGCAAGGCCATCGAGATCGACACACCGGACCCGCGCTCCTGGACCGCCTACGACAACTGCATCGGCCTGTAATGCAAATCTTCGGCGGGAGCGAGCCTGATGGCGTTTGTTGTTAAGGCCGCCCTCGAACGGGACTCGAACGCCGAGGTGCCTTCGTTCGGCGAGAAGACGATGTATGGCGGCCTCAAACCAATCCCAAAACCACAACTGGAGGAAACCATGAGTAGGATTGAGATTTCTTCGGGGGAAGTGCGACCCAGGCGAACGAAGCGCTCCTGCACGAAAAGCCTTGCCGCTGCCGCAACAGGCATATCGATGACGGCGCTCTGCTCGATCGTGGGCGCGCCACAGGCCCAAGCGCAGTCGAGCCGGCCCAATATCGTTATGCTCATGACTGACGACACGGGCTGGCAGGACTTCGGTGCCTATCTCGGCGGCGGCACGACACTTGGCCATCCGACGCCGAACGTCGATCGCGTTGCCAAGGAAGGCGCCCTCTTCACCAACTGGTACGGCCAGGCGAGCTGCACTGCGGGACGCGCCTCCTTCATCACTGGGCGTATTCCGATCCGTTCGGCGCTCTCCATCGTGGTTGCTCCGGGCGATGAAAACCGTCTGCGCAAACAAACACCTACCATCGCCGAGTTCTTCCAAAAGAATGGTTACGCCACCTACTTCTCAGGCAAGTGGCACCTCGGCGACAAACCCGACTCCTACCCGATCGAGCACGGCTTCGACGAGATGAAGCATTTTGCGGCCTATTACGCCGGCGTCTACGCCTATGACGACACGTCGAAGTGGTTTCATCCCTGGTTCCCGTCCTACAACCCCGAGTTCGAAAAGGCGTATGACAGCATCGTCAATCTCGGCGAATGGGAGGGCGAAACCGGTCAGCCGGCGAAGATGGTCGGCACCATCACCTATGACTTGCTCGCGACATTCGATATTCGCCAGACTGATTCAGCGATCGACTACATCAAGGAGCACGCCAAAGGCGACAAGCCGTTCTTCATGGATGTCAACTTCATCAAGATGCACAATCCAACGAACGCGGCACCCGAGTTCAAGGGCAAGTCGCATCTCGGCGATTATTCCGACTCCTTGATGGAGCTCGACGCCGACATCGGCCGGATCATGGATGCCATCCGCGCCGAGGCGCCGAACACCATCGTCATCGTGACCGCTGACAATGGTGCATGGCTGGATGCCTATCCCGATGCCGGCACCACTCCTTTCCGCGGCGAAAAGGGCTCGGCTTTCGAGGGCGGTTGGCGCGTGCCGGGGATCATGTGGTGGCCCGGGCACATCCCAGCCGGGGTTCGGTACGACGAGATGATGTCGCATATCGATTGCTGGGCGACGCTTGCAGCGATGGTTGGTCTCACCCCGCCGCCCCACGATTGGGTCGGCAATGATGGTCAGCCGATCTACTTCGACAGCATCGACAACAGCGCCTACATCCTAGGTAAGGCGCCGCACTCCGCGCGGACTTCTTGGATCTACATCGACGGCGAAACCTTCAATGGAGCGCGCGCCGACATCTCTGGAGATCCGAGCGAGCCATGGGTTCACATGGCATGGAAGTACATCGGCACGGCGAAGGACTCCTGGCTCGGCCCGGTGACCGACCTGGGAGCCATCGGCGCTCTCTATAACCTCACCATGGATCCTTATGAGAAGTACGACATGATCTTCAACGGCGCCGCGCCGATGCGGGTGATGACGAGTTCACCGGGACGATATGCCGGCGAAGACAATGGCTGGGTTTTGGCGTTGATCTCTCCCGTCATTGTCGACTTCGACAAGTCGATCATGAAATATCCAAGCATCAAGCGCTTCCCGGGAGGCGCATCGACCGACCTTACGCCGGATCTCCAGCATCCTGAGAATCCGCTGCCGTTGCTGAAGGGTCAGCAGGAGCAGCCGCACGTCATCGGCGGAGGCGGCGGCTAAGGCCAATCCCAAACGGGGGGCATGCGCGAGCATGCTCCCCTACTCCCAACCCGATGGGCAGCTTTGAGGTGAGCAGGCGGCAATGCGGGTGCGCACCCGCCCGTCTCTGGCCTTGGCGGTATCACCGACCTTAGCCAACAGACCTTCGCTTCCCTGCTCCCGGCGGCTCGGGCCGGAGATAAAGGATCAGGCAGGCGATACAAATTCCCAGTCCGAGCAGCGGATATTTCAGCGCAACGACCGCTGCGACGCCGAAAAGGCATAAGGTTGCGATCGACCGAACATGCATGACCTTGCGCACTCTTGTCGAGATCGTATCGCTGGAGTTTCGATCGACGAGTTCCCAGATCAACAAAACGTACGTCGCATTCACCAAGAAGAAAACCGCCGCATAGAACGCAACCGGCTGCGACGCCAACGCGCTCACGGCCATCCAGGCGGTCGAGAGCGGAAGCAGTGACATCGCCAACAAGTCGCGCGAAATTGAACCACAACAGGCGGGGCGTCGCTTCGGCGCAATAGCGCAGGAGATAATGGTGATTGGTCCAAACGATCGCGATGAAAAGATAGCTTACGGCGTAGCTTATCCACGTTGGCCAGAGCGCGAGCAGCGCCTGGAAGGTCGGTTGCTCCGGCGGATGCAGGTCCAACACCAGCACCGTTATGAGGACGGCGAACACGCCGTCGGAGAAAGCGCTCAGTCGCTCGGGTGTCGCTTTATGGAGCACGGTCGATCTAGATGCCGGTTACGAAGCGCATCGCGTCGCGGATTATCTCTATGACGGCCGTTGGAGCGGTTACGCTCGGGATGTGATCGACGGCATGCGCCGCTGTCTTCGCCTTCATGCGCTCCGCCATGTAGCGTTGCGTCTCGGGGACGATCATCCGATCCTCTTCGGCGACCAGAAACCAACTCGGGATGTCTCTCCACAGCGGGCGCCCGACGGGGACGGTGATGCAGTTCAGCGAGATCGGCCGCAGATGCGTTCGGCGCAAACGCTGCTTCGAACGCGTCTTCGGGCAGCCAAATCAAGCCATTGCCATCCGGTGCAAGCTTCGGCGCCTAGGGATGGGGCTTTAGGCGATAGAACACGTCTGCCACCTTCTCGCCCTCGTCCGGAGCAAGAGCGGTGACGTAGACCAGCGCCTTCACGCGTTCGGGACGGGCGAGAGCGATGACCGCACCGGCATAAGCATGTCCTGCCAGGACGATCGGCCCTTCCGTTCGCTCCAAGCTGCGATTAAGCGCAGCCACGTCGTCATCAAGAGAGGTCAGCGGAAGCGGCGCCGCGACCACCTGCACGGACTCTGCCTTGAGTGCCGTTATGACCGGTGCCCAGCTTGACCCATCCGCCCATGCTCCGTGCGCAAGCACCACGCTCACATCGTTCATCGCCATCCTGCTGCTCCTGACTCGTTAGAAGTCCGCGAGCTGGCAAAGAGCCACTTTACCCGGCTGCCCGTCGCTTCTCCTTGACGATGAATCCGAGCTGTTCGAGCACCTTTACGGCGCCCGTCTTCCCGCCCTCGAAGTCACTGGATCCAAGTCGCTGCCCGGTTGCGAACTCATAAGCCGTGCCCAAGATTGCTTTCGGCGGGTAACGGCGTCCTTTCCAGGCCAGCTCATAAGTCGTGGTAGGGGCGAAACCATGCTCGGAGAAGAACCGCTCCGGCCCCACTCGGTCGTACTCTTGTATCGAGCGCAACACGTCATCACGGGTCACGTTCCAGGCCACCATCGATCGTTATCGCTTGCGTTTCAGGCCGCGCCAATTAGGTCTGGCCGTCTGTGTCGAGCGATGAGTTGATCGGCAATGTCCGTGAGGTCGTTGCCCACGATCTGAGGCTGAGGGCCGACCCCGAGGACATCGTTACCGACACGCTTGACCAGCGCTGCCTCCCAGCCGGCCGCGACTGCGCCGAGAGTGTCCCATGTGTGGCAGGCGACGAGGCAGAGTCGGGGGGGATCAACTCCGAGCTCCTTCTCGACATGAGCGTAAGCCTCTGGCGATGGCTTATGACGCTTCACGCGGTCCACACTGAATCCTCGTTCAAACAAATCGGCGATGCCGCCATGCTCGAGCTGGCGCCTTTGAACGTCAGGCAAATTATTCGTGAGGGTGAAGAGGCGAAAACCCGCGTTGCGCAACTTGCGTAGCGCCGCCGGAACCTCAGGATGGGGCGGCATAGTAAAAAACTTGTCCGCAAGTTCCTTCTTGTCCTCGTCATCAATCTTGATGCCGTGGGTATCAGCCAGCATTTTCATGACGGCCGAAGCGATATCCGTGAAGGGGGACGTAGCAGTCTGCCAGGGTCAGCGCCTCCGAATACAGGATCAAATTGGCGAACCATAAGCGCATCGCGCTCTTCTCGCCAAAGATGCGCTGGAAGGTCGGTTCCAAAGTTTCGAGATCGAGAAGCGTCTCGTTGACATCAAAGACGATCAGCGGTGGAGCGGCCATACTGTCGGACTCCTGTTCGTCACGAGATTATGCGGGCGAGGAAATCGCGAATGATCGCCGCGATCTCAGGTCCGCGACTCTCGAGCGCAAAATGGCCGGCGTCGAGCAGGTGGATTTCGGCTTCCGGGTTATCGCGCTTGAAGGCTTTTGCGCCGGCAGGCAGAAAGAACGGATCGTTCTTGCCCCACACCGCAAGAAGCGGCGGCCGCGAGGTGCGAAAGTATTCCTGGAATTTGGGATAGAGCGCCACGTTGCTCCGATAATCGCCGAACAAATCGAGTTGAATTTCGTCATTGCCGGGCCGAGCGAGAAGCGCGGAGTCGAGGGTCCAGGCATCAGGCGAAAGCCGCTCTGGGTCGGCCGCGCCGTGGGTGTACTGCCATTGCGTTGTTTCCGGCGTCAGAAACGCGCGCAAGGCTTCCCGGTTTTTCGACGAGGGATCTTTCCAGTACGCTTGAATCGGGTTCCAGTTCTCGCTCAGTCCCTCCTCATAGGCGTTGCCGTTCTGCGAGATCAGCGCGGTGACCCGCTCCGGATGACGCGACGCAAGGCGAAAGCCGACGGGTGCTCCATAGTCGAAGACGTAAAGCGCGTAGCGACGAAGCCCGATGACCTCGGTGAAGCGCTCCATCACCTCTGCCAGGTGATCGAAGCTGTATTTGAACTGCTTCCGATCCGGCGCCTCGGTGAAACCGAAACCCGGCAGGTCCGGCGCCACGACGTGATAGCGTTCGGCGAGCGCGGGAATAAGCTCCCGATACATATGCGAAGACGTGGGAAAGCCGTGCAGCAATAGCACCGCTGGGGCCTTTGGATTCCCGGCCTCGCGACAGAACACCTTCAGTCCGTCGACCGAAACGGTCCGATAGGTGGTGGGCGGCACGGAAGGCGAGGTCTGGGCAGAACGCCGCGGCGCATCGGCAACCACCGTCGCGGTCTGGGTCGAAGTGCGGGTCATTATGTACTCCATGAGGTTCGGCCGGAATGTGCCCGGTCCGTCTGGACGTAGTGACTTCCGCGAAAGAGGAAAATGCCCTGCGACTTGGAAGCTCCCTTCCGAATTCTGGAAATATCGATATGGGGCGGGGCCTCTTCGTGGCGAAGGCAGGGTCTCCAAAGAATGTCATTGACTCCACTGGGCTCGCTGCTCTCGATGGAGCCGGACGTGATAAGCGCTGGTTGAAACCGAAGGGGGGTATCGTGATGCGACTTTTGCAGTTCACGCGCTCGGCATTGCTCGCAGTTCTTTGTTTTGCGCCGATGCCGGCCCTCGCCGACTACGCCTGCCAAGTCGCCCAGATTTTTGAATGCACGCCTGTCACGGGCTGTCAGCAGGTGACGGCGCAGCAAGCCAATCTCCCGCCAGCCGTCACGCTCAACGTGAAAGAGAAGAGGCTGTTCTCCGGAGTCTTCGGAGGAGAAGGGCTATTCAGCCCCGGAGATGTCTATGAAGACCCCAATGTGCTCATCCTCCACGGGAGACACGGGCTCCTGACCTGGACTGCGGTCGTGTCCAAGCAGACGGGTCAAATGTCTATGTCGATCGCCAATTTGGGGAGGACATACTCCGAGTTCGGAGCCTGCACGCCCCAACCGTAGCCTCGCACAACCGGGAGCGTCCATCGTGCGCGCTTCGGGTCGATGGAACTGGCTCTGTGGATCGAAACGCGCGGCTGTGCCATGATCCCGGGCATGGACCTGGAAGCGGCGCGGAAGGCCATATCGAAACGGGGCGCGCTTTCTTCGAAACGCATCGCATTCTTTGTCGTAGCCGGCCTCGCCCTCGCCGTGGGCATTGTTTTGCGCTCGGGCCAATACTTCGGCCAGCCGGACGTCGAGCAGAATGCGCCGGTTACGCTCGCAGCGCCGACGCCGCCCGCGCCAGCGACGCCTGCCGTGGAAGCGACTGAATCCGTTGCGACGACTCCGACGCCGGCGCAGGAACCTGCGACCGCACCGGACAAACAGGCGGAACAGCCCGGCGAGGTCGTCGAACAGGCTAAACCGACTGACGAGGCGGTTCTGCAAGCTCCCCAGACCGAGTCTCCGGACGCGGGGATGATCCTGGTTTCCAGGCGGCCGGTCGAAGTCCGCGCGAGTCCCTCCTCCTCTGCGCCCACCACGTTCGGCTTTCCGGCTGGTCGGTCGTTTCGCGTGATCGGCCACGACGGAGGCTTTGCCCAAATCCAGGACGTGAGAAGCGGTGCCAGCGGATGGATCGATGAGGCCTCGCTCACGCCGCCGCCACGCGGACCGGCGATCTCTGCGCCGTCGCGCGCGCCTACCGTCACGGCCCCGTCTCAGCCGAAGCCTGTCGCGGTCGGCGGAAAATCTGCAAATCCCTCGACCGCTGCCAAGCCGAAAGCGGCCAACAAGGACAGTCAGGTCGCTGGCGGCTCCGCAGGAGCCACTGAACCGGATCCGGTCCAACCGGAGAAGCGCCCTGGCTTGTTAGGCGGAGTCTTCAAGGGCATCTTCGGCGGCGGCAACGGCAACTAGCCGACACGACCGGGCGCCCCATGCCCCGCGCGGCATGAAACCAAGCTGATCGTCATGTCAAAGAGCCGTGCGCGATCGTTGCCGCGATGCAAGCGCATCCGGGCTTTGCTGAATGCCCTCATCCTGAGGAGGGCCGAAAGCCCGTCCCGAAGGAGGGGATGGCGCGCCGAAAAGCGCAAACCTGTGGGTGTCCCGCGATCCTTTTGGGACCGCGGCGGGCGCCTCTCGGCGCGCCACATGCGCATCTGTAGCGAAGCGGTAGCGCATTAAAAATGCGCGTTAGCCTCGAAGCGGTAGCGCATGCTTATTTGCGGCGTCTCATCGGCATCGGGCCGCGCTTTCCAGTTAGGGTGCGCGCTCAAGTAGGCCAGAGGCCGGTAGCGCAACATCCAAGTCGTCAGCCAGCTCCTGGCAGGGACTCGATAGTGGTCCCGGGCGGAGCCCCGATGCCGCCCGAGTGTCTTGTTGCGACAAGACCCGCGGGCGCCGCACCTCGTCCCGCTGGTCATGACGCCTCATGAGCGCGCCCCTCAACTGGACGAGGTGGTGCAAAGATACGGGAGGTTTGAGGGGCGGGGATAAGTTGACCCTTACGCGCCGACGATTTCGAGCGCGCTCTTAAGCGCCGCGTCGATGACCTTCGCGGCCTGATCTTTATCAGCTAGCGCGCGGGCAATTAGCATCGCGCCGGCCGTCAGGCTCAGCAGGGTCCAGGCTTTCTTCTCTCGGGCGCCGGGCGACCCTTTCATCAGTCGCGCGATCTTGTCGACGAACTCGACCATGCGCTCCTGATAGATGGTTCTGACGTCGAGTCCCGATCGAGCGACGTCAGCGCTGAGCGCTGGGATCACGCATCCTTGTCCGGGGGCGTCGCGATGTTCGACACTTATATAGCCGCGAAGATAGGCGCGCAGCCGCTCGCGCCGCGTCGTCAGGTCTCCATCTTCGGGTTCAATAAACGGGCGACCGAGATTGGCATCGATAACCGACCCGAGCACGTCCTCCTTGCTTGAAAAATGGCTATAGAAGGCGCCCGACGTCACGCCGGCGGCGGCGGACAAACGGTCCACGCCAACCCCATAGAAGCCGCGCTCCCTTAGCTCACACGCCGCCGCCTTCAGCACGGCATGGCGCGTCTCGGCCTTGCGCTCAGACGGATATCTCATCCCGCCCTCCCAAAAAAATCCCCGATTCGATCATTGACGATGACATAACGACCATTATATAACGATCGTTATCTCAAGGTTCAAGCTGGGCGATGGTCGCCCGGCAACACGCAGAGAAAGGCGATCACCGTGACCCAGTCATTCCAGAACGCTGCCACCCGGACGATCCACGTGAAGGATACCAAGATGGTCTATCGCGAGCTCGGAGAGCGCGGCGGCGTGCCCGTGGTCTTCCTCCACCACCTCACAGCCGTGCTCGACGACTGGGACCCGAAGGTCCTCGACGGCATCGCCGGCAGCCACCATGTGATCATCTTCGACAATCGCGGCGTGGGGGGCTCCGGCGGCCAGACCCCTGTCAGCGTCGCTGACATGGCGGATGACGCGATCGCGTTCATCGAGGCGCTTGGCTTCGCGCAGGTCGACCTTTTCGGCTTCTCGCTGGGCGGCTTCGTCGCGCAGGTGATCGCGCAGACCCGCCCTGAACTCGTACGCAAGATCGTGCTCGCCGGAACCGGACCTGCCGGCGGTGTAGGCATCAGCGATGTCGGCGCGATCCTGCAGGACGCCTTCCAGAAGGCCGGTGCCGAACACAAGCATCCGAAGCACTTCCTGTTCTTCTCCCCCTCCCCTCAAAGTCAGAAGGCGGCGGATGCGTTCCTGCAGCGTCTTGGGGAGCGTCAGGCCGATCGCGACACGGTCGTTAGCGATCAGACCGTCCAGGCCCAGATCACGGCAATCGCCAAATGGGGTGAGGCGCCGACCTCCCGCGAGACGCTGAAGCGGGTCCGCCATCCAGTCCTGATCGCCAATGGCGACGCGGATGTCATGGTGCCGACGCCAAATTCAATCGCGCTGTTCGAAGCCCTTCCCAATGCGAAGCTCAGCATCTTCCCGGATGCGAGCCATGGCGGCATCTTCCAGTACGCCGACGCCTTCGTCGATCAGACGCTCGGCTTCCTCGCCGAATAGCGAGGCTACCGCACGAGCCGGGTTCGGCTCGTGCGGAATTGAAAATCTGCACGGGGCAAGCGGCGCGGCAGCGAGCAGTAGGGCTGCCTCCCCATCACTCCCACTCGATGGTGCCGGGGGGTTTGGAGGTGATGTCGTAGACCACGCGGTTGATGCCGCGCACCTCGTTGATGATGCGCCGCGCGGCGTGGCCGAGGAAATCGTGGCTGAAGTCGTAATAGTCGGCGGTCATGCCGTCGGTCGAGGTGACGGCGCGCAACGCGCAAACGAAGTCGTAGGTGCGCGCGTCACCCATCACGCCGACGGTGCGCACGGGGAGCAGCACGGCGAAGGCCTGCCAGATCGTGTCGTAGAGACCCTGCTTCCTGATCTCCTCGATATAGATGGCGTCCGCCTTGCGCAGGATGGCGAGCTTCTCCTCTGAGACCTCGCCGGGGATGCGGATGGCAAGGCCCGGCCCCGGGAAGGGGTGGCGATTGACGAACGCGGGCGGCAGCCCGAGCTCGCGGCCGAGCGCGCGCACCTCGTCCTTGAACAATTCGCGTAACGGCTCGATCAGCTTGAGCTTCATCCGCTCCGGCAACCCGCCGACGTTGTGATGCGACTTGATGGTGGCTGACGGGCCGCCGAGCGGCGACACGCTCTCGATCACGTCGGGATAGAGCGTGCCTTGCGCGAGATATTCGACCCCGCCGAGCCTGTCGGACTCCTCGTCGAACACATCGACGAACAGTCTGCCGATCGTCTTGCGCTTCTCTTCCGGATCAGTGACGCCTTTAAGCGCCTGGAGGAACTTCGCCGAAGCATCGACGGCGACGAGCGGGATGTTGTAGTGGCCACGGAAGAGTTCGACGACCTCCTTCGCCTCGCCTTGGCGCAGCAGGCCATGATCGACGAAGATGCAGGTGAGCTGGTCGCCGATCGCCTCGTGGATGAGGAGCGCGGCGACGGCCGAATCGACCCCGCCGGAGAGCCCGCACACGACATTGGCGTCGCGGACCTGCTCGCGGATGCGCGCGACCTCGCTGTCGCGGAAATGCGCCATGGTCCAGTCGCTCGCGCAGCCGGCGATGTTGCGCACGAAATTGGTGAGCAGCGCCGCCCCCTTCGGCGTGTGCACCACCTCGGGGTGGAACTGCAGGCCGTAGAGCCTGCGGGAATCGTCGGCGATGGCCGCGAACGGCGCGCCGGTCGAGATGCCGACGGCGCGGAAGCCGGGCGGCAGCCGCGTGACGCGGTCGCCGTGGCTCATCCACACTTGCGCGCGGTCGCCTTCCTTGAACACGCCGTCGAACAGCGGCGTCTCGTCGATGATCTGCAGCTCGGCGCGGCCGAACTCGCGTTCATGCCCCCCTTCGACGGTGCCGCCGAAATGAGCCACCATGGCCTGCTCGCCATAGCAGATGCCGAGCACGGGAAGTCCTGCATTGAACACCGCGGGCGGAACGCGCGGCGTATCGGCTTCGGTGACGCTCGCCGGGCCGCCTGAGAGGATGATCGCGCTCGGACGCATCTCGGCGAGCGCGGCCTCAGCCTTGTCGAAAGGCACGATCTCGGAATAGACGCCGGCCTCGCGCACGCGGCGCGCGATGAGCTGCGTCACCTGGCTGCCGAAATCGACGATCAGCACGCGATCTTGCGTTTTGTCCGGCATGGCAAGTGGTTATAGCAGCGTCTTTGAGTCGGCAATGACTCATCAAGCGCCTCCCACCGGTGCTATGGGTTAAACGCGATGACGGGCAAGACCCAAGACCTGGCAGCTTTCGAGGAGCGCTTGCGGCGCGAGATCGAGGCCTATCATGCGAGCGCGCTCGTCTATACCGCGGTGAAGCTCGGCCTCCCCGACGCCATGGGCGAGCGCGCCTGGACCGCAGACGAACTCGCCGGCATGCTCGGCGCTTCGTCCCCTCATCTTCACCGCTTCCTGCGCGGGCTCGCGACGCTTGGGCTTTGCGAAGAGCTTGCCGACGGGCGCTTCAAGCTGACCTCGGGCGGCGCATTGCTCCGCTCCGACTCGCCCTCGCCGGCGCGGCTCGGCAAGAAGGTGCAGATCATCGTCGAGCAATATTGGCGCCCCTGGGCCGACCTTCTCTCCTGCCTGAAGACAGGAGAGCCGTCCTTCGATCATGTGTTCGGCATGAGCGTCTCTGACTGGCGCAAGGCGAACCCTGCGCAAGGGGAGATGTTCGAGTCCTTCCTCGCGGCGCAGACCTTCGATCAGGCGGGCTCGATCCTCGAAGTGATGGAGTGCGCGGCCGAGGCGATGACGGTCGCCGATATCGGCGGCGGCTGCGGCGCGTTCCTTGCGCCTCTTCTCATCGCCTTCCCGCATCTTAAGGGCGCGCTTTTCGACAAGCCGCATAGGATCGCGATGGCGAAGCCCTTCCTCAAGGTCTTCGCTCAGTTCCGTCTCACCGACCGCATCGATCTGGTCGCGGGCGATTTCTTCGCCGGCGTGCCCGTCAAGGCCGATCTCTATCTGCTCAAGGGCGTGCTCCAGCAATGGGACAACGTCGATGCCGCCGCCATCCTGCGCAATTGCCGAAACGCCATGCCGGAGAATGCGCGGCTCGTGATCATCGAGCGGCTGATGCCAGTTCGCGCCGACGACGACCCGGCCTCCGTCATGCTCGATCTGCACATGATGACCATAACCGGGGGCCGCACGCGGAGCTTGGACGAGTTCAAGCGTCTGCTTGAAGCGGCCGGCCTCGAGTTCTCGCGTGTAGCGCCGACGACCTCAGGCCTCGCCGTCATCGAGGCTGTCCCGGGCTAGGCTCAGTACCAGGCGGCACGGGTTCGTGGCCGATCGACTTCACATAGATGACCTTGCCGTCGCTCGGCGCATAGAAGTCAGGCAGCCGCGCCTCCTCGACGAAGCCCATCTGCTGATAGAAGCCGCGCGTCGGCGCGTAGCGATCCGAGGAGGACGTATCGGCATAGATATGTTTGGCGCCCGCTTTGCGCATGGCGGTCTCGGCGCGCGCATAGACCTGGGCACCGAGACCCTTGCGCTGCTCCTCGGGCGATACGGCGATCCAGTAGAGGTCGAAGGATCCTTGGGTCCCTTCGATCGGGCCATAGCAGGCGTAGGCGACGAGAGATGCGCCGCGCTCGGCCAACACGAAGTGATAGCCCGAGCGGATGCCCTTGGTGAGGCGCTCGGTGACGAGCTCGCCGGCAATGTCCACCTCGGTGGTGCTGAACATGCCGGTGCTGGCGACCAGCGAGCGCACGCGGCCCACATCCTCGGCCATCACCGTGCTTCGCCAATCGAGGCCGTTGCGATGAGGGGCCCTCGCCCCGCCATTGCCGCGCGCGAGCGCGGGCGCCACTTGCCGCGAAGCGGAATGGCCGGTCGCGAGCCCGGCAAAGAAGTGGCGCGCATTGGAGCCGAGTGTCCGCACGCGGTAGCCGCCCTCCTGCACTACGAGCGTGGGGTAGCCCTGCTCGCCGAGCATGTGCCCGAGCCGCTCGAAGTCCCGTGCCCGGTTGGACCACGTGCCGGTCGGGTCGCCGCGTGCAGTGTCGAGCCCGAGCGAGACGATGAGAAAGGCCGGGCGGAAGCGCCTGATGCGGCGCAAGCCCTCTGCCACCGCCGATCGGTGCTGCTCGGGCGTGATGTGTTCCGGCAAAGGAATGTTGAGGTTGTAGCCGGCGCCGGCGCCGATGCCGGTCTCGTCCCGGAAGCCGGTGAAATAGGGATAGGCGAAGCTCGGATGACCGTGGACCGACACGGTCAGCACGTCGCAGCGCGCATAGAAGATCTCCTGCTGGCCATTGCCGTGGTGATAGTCGATGTCGAGAATCGCGACCTTGCCGTAGCGGGCGAGCATGTTGGCGGCGATTGCGGCGTTGTTGAAATAGCAGAACCCGCCGAAGGTGTGCGTCTCGGCATGATGGCCCGGAGGCCGCACCAGAGCGTAAGCAAGCTCTGCCCCTTCGAGCACGCGCTCGGCCGCGGTCAGCGCACAATCGACGGCGCTGCGCGCGGCGAGATATGCGTTCTCATTGAGCGGCGTGAACGTGTCGATGCAGTAGTAGCCGGCGAGTACGGTCTCGTCCTTCGGCGCCCGCGCCGGGTTCCGCGTCGGGAAGACGTATGGATAGATCGACTTACGCGGGCCGGCCATCAGGCAAGCCTTGCGGATGTAATCGACGAGGCGCCCGTCATGGACCGCGCGGATGTGCCGGTCGGAATAGCGCTTGGCCGTCACCTTCTCGAACAGGCCCGATGGATCGAGCTCGGCCATGATCGAGCGGATGCGCACCGGCGCCTCGACATAGCCGCGGTCCTGCACGTGGTGGATGGTGTGGTCGTCGTTCAGCACGAGCGCGATGCGCTGCTCGCCGGGCTCCCTCACCTCGCCCTTGATCGCGCGCCGCGATTTGACGTAACGCGGCTCGCGCAGACGGATCGGATCGTCGGTGATCGAGTTGACTACCATCTGCACATAGTCCGCCGGCAATCCGTATTTCCGCTCCAGGATCGCGCGTACCACCCTCCGCGCTTTGTCTCTGCTCGGCAGATCGCCGGCGCCGAGCGGATCGAGCATGAGATAAGGCGGATCGGTGACGCCGGGCATCACCGGCGTCTCATAGGCGGTATTGATGATCGGCCGCGCGCCGTAGCGCTCGTAGAATTTGAGCCGCGCCGCGTTGCTGGCCCTGATCGCGGGGTTGGGACTGAGCGCGGGATCGTCAGGCAGGCTCTCGAAATAAAGCTGCGTGCCGAGGGCGCGCGTCTCCTCGCGGACGCGCTCGTAGAGCGTGGCGCCGATGCCCTCCCCAGTTCTTCCCAGTGCGGTGGAGATGATCTCCAGATAGGAGAAGCCGATGTCGGGCGCGTGCAGCATGAGCGCCACACCGAGCGTCTGGTCGCGGGCGTTCTCGGCGACGAAGAGCCGCGAGACGAATTTGTGCTTGAGCGGATTGGCGAGCTGCTCGGGCAGCTTGGCGATGTCGTAGTCGGGCATCGCCGGGAACTGCTCGCGCATGATCTTCTGCGCGGCCTCGATGGCCGAGCGGTTCACCGCCGTCGTCGCGTCTGCCACTTTCCGGATGCGGAGCATGGCAGATGCGAAAGCACGTCAGGCGGTTGCTTGCAAGGCTCCAAGCGAGGTCTCGACGATCATTGCGATCATCGCCTCGTAGGAATAGCCCGCCTCCTTGGCCGCGGCGGCGAAGCCTGCGTCGGGGCTGAGGCAGGGATTCATGTTCACCTCGAGGATGGCGGGCTCCCCTCGGGGACCGAGACGGAAATCGACCCGCGCATAGCCAGAAAGGGCGAAGAGTTGCCAAGAGGCGAGCGCCAGTCCCTTGAGCTTGTCGGCCAGATCGGGGTTCTCCGCTTCCACGCCGAAGCGGCGCGGCGTGCCGATATAGGCCGCGCTCTCGGGCGACCATTTGGCGTCGTAGCCGACGATCTTCGGCATGTTGTCGAAGCCCTCGAACAGGATTTCGGCAATCGGCAGCACGCGCGGACCGGACTGGTCCTCGAGCAGCGAAAGATTGAACTCGCGGCCATCGAGAAAGACTTCGGCGAAATGCTCGGTTTTCCAGCGCAGGGTCCGCTCGGCGATGGCACGAGGCGCATCAGCGCTGCGCATGACCGACCTCCCGTCGAGGCCGAGCGAGCCATGCTCCCACACCGGCTTGACGATGACGCGTGCGTCTCGATCGAGCCCGCTCCCGTCCTCGGACCATGAGGGCGTCGGAAGGCCGGCATGGGCAAGCTTCAGCTTGGTCCCGATCTTGGAGAGTGTATCGAGCCAGGCGCTGGCGGTGCATCCAGTGTAGGTGAGACCAAGCGCATCGAGCCGGGCCGGAACCATGGGCGCGAGCCTGCCGTCGCCGTCGACCGCATCGACAAGATTGAACACGACGAGCGGCCGGCGCGCCGGCAAGGCGTCGAGGGCGCCGAGATCGGGCGCAAGCGCAACGATGTCGGTGGCAAAGCCGAGCGATCGAAGCGCGCCGGCGACCGCCTCGGCAGCGATAATCGTGTCGGCCTCGTCGGGGCGGCTCGCCGTCGCCGCGTGCACGACTGGGACGAAGCCCCGCGCTGCCGCCATCAGGCGCGCCTTCGCTCGCGCTCCTCGCCGCTCCGGCTGAGCCCGTAGCGAGCAAGCCCGGCATCGAGAATCATGCCGATCAGCTGCGTGAACTCGATTCCGTTCTGCGCGGCAAGGATCGGCAGGTCCGAGTGCCAGGGATTGAGCCCGGCAAGCGGGTTCGCCTCGAGGAAATAGGGCTCGTGAAGTGCATCGGAACGGAAGTCGATGCGCGCCGCGTCGCGGCACTCGAGCGCTCGATAAGCTTCGAGCGCACGCTCCCCAGCAAGGAGAGCCTCGGCGTCGGTCGCCGGAGCGTAGATGACGAGTTCCTCGCACAGCTCCTTGTTGTGCAGCGAGTAGATGTTGGCGTCCGCATCCTCGCGGAGCAAGATCTCGCACACGCCGAGCGCGCGCGCGTCGGCACCGTTGCCGACAATGCCGACAGTAAACTCGCGGCCGGGCAGATAATGCTCGACCAGCGCTGGCTGCCGATAGCGTTCGATCACGCGTGTCGCCGCAGCGTCGAGCCCGGCGCGATCGTGCACCAGCGACGCGGCCTCGCAGCCTTTGCCGGTGCCTTCAGCGAGCGGCTTGACGAAGGCCGGAAAGTGGGTCCAGCCGGCAAGCTCGCTCGTGCTGCTCTCGGCGACCACGAAAGCCGGCGTGGGCACGCCGGCGTCACGGACTAGCCGCTTGGCCACGCCTTTATCGAGTGAGGCGGTCATCGTCAGCGGGTCGGAGAACAGATAAGGCTGATCGAACAGCTCGCACAGCGCCGGAACCTGCGCCTCGCGCGAGCGGCCCTTCAGCCCCTCGGCAATCGAGAACACGAGGTCGAAGCGCTCGCCCGCGACGAAGCGCGCCGCGAGCGCCTGGCCGCGGCCCACTCGCACGGGCTCGCACCCAAGTTTTTCAAGCGCACCAGCGAGCTGGTCGATCGTACCGACGCTGTCGAACTCGGCTATCTCCTCCTCGGAGTAGCCGAGCTCGCGATACTCGTCGCGCAAATCGTAGACGAGAGCGATGCGCATCAGACTTGCCCCGCCTCGCGGGCGCGGTCGGCGCCGACCGTCCCGTCGGGGTCGGTATAGCGATAAGTGCTGCCCTCGAAGTTGCGCAGGATGAGGTCGTCGCCCTCGCGGCCGACGACATAGTCCGGAAGCAGCGGGATCTTGCCGCCGCCGCCAGGCGCGTCGATTACATAGGTCGGCACGGCATAGCCGGTGGTGTGGCCGCGCAGGCCCTGCATGATCTCAAGCCCCTTATCGACGCTGGTGCGGAAGTGCGAGGAGCCCGAGATCGGGTCGCACTGATAGAGGTAGTAGGGTCGCACCCGTCGCATCAGGAGCCCGTGGAACAGCGGCTTCAGCGTCTCCACCGAATCGTTGATGCCCTTGAGCAGCACGGTCTGGCTGCCGAGCGGAATGCCGCCGTCGGCGAGACGCGCCGTCGCCTCGGTGACCTCCGGCGTGAGCTCCGACGGATGGGTGAAATGGATGCTCATCCACAGCGGATGATGCTTCCTGAGCACCTTGATCAGCGAGCGCGTCACGCGCATGGGCAGCACGACCGGAACCTTGGTGCCAAGCCGCACGAACTCCACATGCTTGATGACACGCAAGCGCCCGAGCAGATAGTCGAGCCGGTCGTCTGACAGCGTCAGCGGATCGCCGCCCGAGATGAGCACGTCGCGGATCTCGGGATGATCGGCGATGTAGTTGAGCGCGTCCTCCCATTGCGGCCGGCTGAACGTGTAATCGCCGCCCGCCTCGCCCACCATGCGCGAGCGGGTGCAGTAGCGGCAATAGGTCGAGCAGAAGCCGGTCGCGAGGAACAGCACGCGGTCGGGATAGCGGTGCACGAGGCCGGGCACGACGCTGTGGCCGTCCTCGCCGAGCGGGTCGTCGGCTTCGCCGGGCGTTTTGACATATTCGGTGCCGACGGGGATATGCGTGCGGCGGAGCGGCTCGAAAGCGTCCGAGCGCGCCATCAGGCTTGCATAGTAGGGCGTGATGCCGAGCGGCAGCGAGCCCTGGTGCCTGATCACGGCATCGCGCTCATCGTCCGACAGCTCGAACATGCGCTCAAGCTCGGCAAGCGTCCGCACGCGCGAGCGCGCCTGCCAGCGCCAGTCGTTCCACTGGGCGAGATCGACCTCCGCGAAGTAGCGCTTGCGGAACGCGCGCGTCGCCGGCCCTACGGGGAAGCGCTCGGCGCGTGCGGCGAGCGCGACGATGTGCGGCGCCTGCGCGGGAGAGCCCACGGGGGTCAGAGTGTTGATGGGATGATGTGGTTTGGTGAGAAGTGGAGTGGTCGCTTGCGGGCGACTGGGAGGCTCTTCGGCCTCGATCTTGAGCAGCTTCATTGGGTGCGTTCCCCTCCGTGCCTTTTGGCGAGCTGATAAGCGCCTACCGCTGTTCTGCGCCCGCCTTAAAGCGCGAGTCATTTCAGCGACCTGATTATTAATTTCAAGTGCCAATGCGGTCGCGGTCCCAACTTTTTTGACCACGGCGCCGCTCGACGACGCTTAGAGCGCGCGCTGCATGACGGCCACGAAGAAGCCGTCGGTGCCGTGGCTCAAAGGGGTCATCAGCAAGGTCTCCTCCGAGCCGTCGGCGGAAGGCTGGGGTGGCGTCTCGGCCAAAGCCTCCGCCCAGAGCCGCCGCCAGGGGATCGGCTTGAACTCTGGATGCCGCGCGAGGAAGGCCTCGACCTGGTCGCGGTTCTCGGGCGGCAAGACCGAGCAGGTGACATAGGCGAGACGGCCGCCTGGTTTCACCAGCGGCGCCCCCTCCTCCAGCACCTCGGCCTGCTCCTTGAGCCTCGCCTCAAGCATCTGCGGGGAGAGCCGCCATTTGGCGTCCGGGCGCCGGCGCCACACCCCCGACCCGGTGCACGGCGCATCGATGACGACCAGGTCCATCTTGCCCTCGAGCTCGGCCAGGGCGCTCGCGTCGCCGGCTGGGAGCACTTGCGCGTTCCTCACGCCCGCCCGTTTCAGCCGCTCGAAGATCGGGCGAAGGCGCATGCGGTCGCTGTCATAGGCATAGAGCTGCCCGGTATTTTGCATCAGCGCAGCAAGGGCGAGCGTCTTGCCCCCGGCGCCGGCGCAAAGATCGATCACTTGCGCCTTAGGCCCGGCACCCGTGAGTAGAGCCGCAACCTGCGAGCCTTCGTCCTGCACCTCGTACCAGCCTTTTCCGTGACCGGCCTCAGCCTCGACATGGGCGCTTCGGCCAGGCCCAGAGGCTTGCAGGATACGCACCCCCGTGGGCGATAAGAGCGTGGGTGAAGGCCGGAATCGCTGGAGCGCCTTCAACACCTTCTCGCGCGTCGACTTCAGGGTGTTGACCCTGAGATCGACGGGAGCGCGCCCGGCGAGCGCGGCCCCCTCCCCGCCGGCCCGCGCGCCGAAGGCATGCTCGAACAAAGGCTGAAGCCATTCGGGATAATCGCCGCGAATGGGAGCCGGCACATCCGCTGCAACTTCACGCCTGAGCCCGGCACGCTCGGTTTCGCTCAAAGGCTCCGGCGCGTACCGGCTTCCATCGGCAAGAGCCGCGACCTCCTCGGGCGTCTTGCCCCAGGAGGTGACGAGCGTCCTGAGCACGAGCGCGCGCGGGCTGTCCTCGCCCATGGCGTAGGCGCTCGAAGCGCGCTTGCGCAACGCATCGAAGACGAGATTGCCGATGGCTGCCCTGTCGCCCGAGCCCGCGAAGCGGTGCGCCAGCCCCCAATCCTTGAGCGCGTCGGCGGCAGGCCGCTTGCGCGCGTCGATATCGGCGAGGACCTCGATGGCGGCGGCTGCCCGTGCTCCTGGCGTCATCAGATCGAGGCGAACAGCGTGATGCGGGCGAAGACGATGACCCACATCAGAAGGAGCGCAATCGCGCCGATGCCGAACACGCCGGTGCGGCGATCGAGCCGGTTCGTGGTCACGTGAATATAGGCGTGGACGAAACGGGCGAGCACGAACATCCAGGACAAGACGCAGAGGATGACGTCGAGCGAATTGGTCGCGAGCGCGAGCAGGACCACGACGTAGAACAGGATCGGCAGCTCGAGCTGGTTGTGGAAGGCATTGGCGATCTGAAGCACGCGCGGGGGCCAGTTCGGCTCGCGCAGCGCGACCTGTTGCGGATTTACGTCTCCCGCCTTGATCGCCTGAATCCTGAGATAGCCCATCCAGAAGAGGAGCACGAAGGTCAGCACGACCTGCGCGAACATCGGCAGCAAAATAGCGATCAGCGTCATGGTGCCCCCTACCGGCTCATCGGCCGTTAAGCGTCTCGGCCCCGGGCGCCCTTATACCCGTTTACCCCGTCGGGCGCGCTATAGGGCATGGGAAATGGCCGTGCCCGGCGGCAAATTGGCAAGTTTGCTCGGCAGAACATGGACGGAAGTTCAATTGACGGGCGCCCCTCGCCCCCTCTAAAGCTACCCGCAAAAAGCCAGGTCTTGCGTGTCCAAGGAGAGTTCTCATGCGCTGTCGCGCCCTCACCAGTCTTAGCCCTGTCGCGGCCCTTGCCGCGGGACTGCTTGTTACGCTTTCGGCCAACGCCTTCGCCGAGGACGCCGCGCCGCCGGCGACCCCACCCGTCGTGCAAGAGGTTCCCACACCAGCCACCGGAGATGCGAGCCCGACCGCCCAGGGAGGCGATGTCTGCTTTAGCGGACAAGGCTCGATCAAGGAGGTGCTTGACGCCTGCGCGGCCTATATCGCCTCGAATCCCGGCGACAAAGAGGGCGTCGTCACCGCCCACAGCGTTCGTGCCATGGGGCTATCCGCCACCGGCAAGTATGACGACGCCATCGGCGAGATGACGATGGCGATCGAGGTCGACCCGTCTCAGGCCAATTCCTATTTCATGCGCGCGGCCGCCTATGAGACGCTGAAGGACTACGACAAGGCGCTCGCCGACCTCGACAAGGCCATCGGCCTCGACGCCAGCCATGGCGACTTCTATTTGCTGCGCGGCATCGTCTATGCCGACAAAGGCGATCTCGATCGGGCGCTGGTCGAGATGAACGAGAAGGTGAAGCTCGATCCCGACGTCGCCAACGGTTATTCCAAGCGCGGCGACCTCTATCGGCGGCGCAAGGACTACGACCAGTCGATCGCCGACTACACGCAGGTGATCAAGATGGATCCCCAAGGCGCCAAGGGCTATACCAATCGCGGCTGGGTCTACGTGCTCAAAGGCGACCTCGACAAAGCGGGCCCCGATTTCGACACCGCACTCCAACTGCACCAGAACGACGCGTCTGCGCTCGTCGGTCGCGGCCTGGTGAAGAGCCGCAAGGGGAAGCCGACCGACGGCAGCGCCGACCTATCGCTGGCGCAGAAGATCGAGCCCGGCATTTTCGACCAGATCAGAGCCCTCGGCATCGAGTAATCGCCGAAGGATGACGAAGAGGAGCGTTCCACCACTTTTCCGGCGATGTGCGAAAGGAACTCATCGTGAAGACACTCCTCGCGTTTGCCTGTCTCCTCGTGGCCACGGGACTTTACCTCGTTGCCGACCAAAGACCGGCTCTGGCGGAAGGTGGGACGTGCTGGCTGGTCTATTATGTCAGCTCCGGCCCGCCTGACTCTGCCGACGAGGTCATCTGCCTCACCTCCCCGACCGAAGGCTACATCCGCGAAACCTCGATCTTCGGCGATGCGAATGGGTGCAATCGCGTTACCGTGAACCGCAGCGGCGAAGCGATGGATTTCATCGTCGACTATTCGAAATGCGACAACAACGCGCCGAGCCACTCGATTTCTTGCCCTTCGACACCTAACGACCGGCTGAATTGCGTGTGGCGGATGCTCGACAACAGCGCGGCACCGAGCGACGCCTACCTCGAGCCGGAAAAGTAGGAGGCACGCTTAGTGCGAGCCTGAGGGCGCGCTAGCTTTCGCGCGGGTAGTTGGGCGATTCGCGCGTGATGGTCACGTCGTGGACATGGCTCTCGCGGAAGCTCGCCGTCGAGATGCGGATGAACTCGGCGCGCTCCTGGAACGTGGCGATGTCCTTGGCGCCGGTATAGCCCATCGAGGCGCGCAAGCCGCCGATGAGCTGGTGCAGCACGGAACCGACCGGACCCTTATAGGGCACCTGGCCCTCGATGCCTTCCGGCACGAGCTTGAGCGCGTCTTTGATCTCCTGCTGGAAGTAGCGGTCGGCCGAGCCGCGCGCCATGGCGCCGATCGAGCCCATGCCGCGATAGGCCTTATAGGAGCGGCCCTGATAGAGGTAGACCTCACCGGGGCTCTCGTCCGTGCCGGCAAGCAGAGAGCCGAGCATCACGCAATCCGCGCCCGCAGCGAGCGCCTTGGCGAGATCGCCCGAGAAGCGGATGCCGCCGTCGGAGATCACCGGGATATCGCTCTTCTTTGCTACCTCGACCGCTTCGAGCAGCGCCGTGAATTGCGGCACGCCGACGCCCGCAACCACTCGCGTGGTGCAGATCGAGCCGGGCCCGATGCCGACCTTGACCGCATCGGCGCCGGCATCGATCAGAGCCTTGGTTCCCTCGGCGGTCGCCACGTTGCCCGCCATGACTTGCACTGCGTTCGAATGGCGCTTGATACGGCCCACGGCATCGAGCACGAGCTGAGAATGGCCGTGCGCGGTATCGACCACGATCAGGTCGACGCCGGCATCGATTAGCCGCTCGGCGCGCGAGAAGCCGTCATCGCCGACGCTCGTTGCCGCCGCAACGCGCAAGCGCCCTTGCTCGTCCTTGCACGCATTGGGGTGAAGCCTCGCCTTCTCGATGTCCTTCACCGTGATCAGCCCGATGCAGCGATAGTCGTCGTCGACAACGAGGAGCTTCTCGATGCGGTGCTTATGGAGCAGCCGCTTCGCCTCCTCCATGTCGACGCTCTCCCTGACCGTGACCAGGTTCTCCTTGGTCATCAGCTCGGCCACGCGCTGATGGGGATTGGTTGCGAAGCGCACGTCCCGGTTGGTGAGGACACCGACGAGCCTTCCCGGGCGCCCGCCATTGCCGCCCTGCTCGACCACCGGAATGCCGGAGATCTGGTGGTCGGCCATGAGCTTCAGCGCGTCGGCGAGAGTCGCTTGCGGGTGGATGGTGACGGGGTTCACTACCATGCCCAACTCGAACTTCTTCACTTGCGCCACTTGCGCCGCTTGCATCGCGGGATCGAGATTGCGGTGGATCACCCCGATACCGCCGGCTTGGGCCATGGCGATGGCGAGTTGAGCCTCGGTGACCGTGTCCATGGCCGAGGACATCACGGGAATTTGCAGCGAGATCGAACGGGTGACGCGCGAGGTGACGTCGACCTCGTTCGGCAGCACATTGGAGGCTGCCGGCTTGATCAGCACGTCGTCGAAGGTAAGCGCGAGATCGTTATCGGGGAAATGCCGTCTTTTCGCTTGCCCGTCGGGCATCGGCCAACCTCATTCATAATGGGCTTCGCCTTTTCGGCGTCGCCAAGCGTCCGGTGGTTGGCGGCCTCCTTTAGCAGCTTGCGGCGGCTTTGGGAAGGCGATGGGGGCCGAGTCCGCCGATTTCCCTAGCCCGCCGACGCCTTTAGCGCCTTACGAAGTCGTGGCGCCGCAAAGGCGATAAAGCTTTCGACCTTGGCCTGGGGCAGCCGGTCCTCGCGATGGATGAGGTTGACCGGAATCGGTTCCGACTCGAAGGCCTTGAGGATGCGGCGGAGCGAGCCGTCAGCAAGGCTTGCCTCAGCCTGATAGGACAGCACGCGGGTGATGCCGAGCCCCTGCTTGGCCGCGTCGATCGCCGCCTCGGCGGTGTTGACGATCAATCTCGGGCTGATGGTCACGCGGCGCTCTTTATCGCCGCCGAAGGTCCACCGCTCGGGATGAGAGATCGTGTTGAAGGAAATGCAGTCGTGTCCGACGAGCTCTGCCGGTGCCGCGGGCGTCCCGCGCTCGGCAAGATAGGCGGGAGTCGCGCACGTGATGTAGCGAATGGCGCCAAGCCGGGTCGCTCGAAGGGTCGAGTCAGGCAGATTGCCGATGCGCACGCCGACGTCGAGCCCCTCCTCCACGAGATCGACGACGCGGTCAACCAAGAGCAGCCGCGCCGCGACCCGCTTATGACCGCTCAGGAACGCGGTCACCACGGGAAGCACATAGAGCCTGCCGAATAGAACCGGAGCGGTCAGCGCGAGCTCGCCGCGCGGCTCGGCGTGCTCGCCGGCGAGGCCCCGCGCCGCAGTGTCGAGCTCGTCCAGTACCTGACGGCAGGTCGCGGCATAGGCGCGGCCTGGTCCGGTGAGGGTGAGCCGTCGCGTGGTCCTGGTGATGAGGCGCGTTTCGAGTTCATCCTCGAGCGCCTTAAGGTGACGGCTCACGGTGGAGAGGGGCATGCCGAGCCTCCTCCCTGCCGCCGACAGGCTACCGGTGTCGGCAACAGCGACGAAGACGCGGATGGCAGCGAGGTGGTCCAGGGGAAGCCATTCTCCCGAAAACCGGAAGGATACCTTCTAAAGATATCCGATACTCCCGGATGTCGGAACGCCCCAAATGAGAGCTCGGACGATCTGCCGGTCCCACCCCTGGAGAGTCACATCGCCGCGCTGAAACTTCATGACCTCGAGCTATCCGGCAGTTGCTACAAGGTTCGCCTCTTCTGCTCGCTGCTCGGGTTGAAGCTCGACCTTGCCCCGGTCGATTTTCTCGGCGGCGCCCACAAGAAGAGCCCGCTCATCGAGAAGAACCCGTTCGGCGAAATCCCGGCGTTCGAGGATAGCGGCGTCGTCTTGCGCGACAGCCAAGCGATCCTCGTCTATCTCGCGCGCAAGTATGGGGGCGAGAGCTGGCTGCCGACCGACGCTGCCGGCATGGCCGAGGTCGTCTCCTGGCTCATGGTCGCCGAGAACGAGGTCGCGCGCGGTCCTAACGATGCGAGGCTACACGACAGGTTCGGTTACAAGCTCGATCTTGGAGAGGCGCGCGAGAAGGCAAAGCGCATCATCGGGCTCATGGAACGGCACCTCGCTGACCGCGACTGGCTTGCGCTCGGCCGCCCGACCATCGCCGACATCGCCTGCATGCCCTACGTGGCGCTGTCCCACGAGGGTGGCGTGTCGCTTCAGCCGTACCCTCGCGTGAGGGACTGGATCGACCGCATCAAGGCGTTGCCCGGCTTCATCGCCATGCCGGCATTGTCGAGTCCCGCCATGCGCCCCTCTTCCGACATCGCCTTCTCGCCCGCGGTCAAGGCCGTGCAGGGCCGGCGTGGCTCGCGCGCGGGCTACGCGAAGATGGAGGAGAAGGGCGGCTTTGCGGTCGAGATCGACGAGGGGCTCGCCGCGTTCATCGCCGATCGGCGATCGTTCTACTTGGCAACCGCGAGTGCCGACGGCCAGCCCTACATCCAGCATCGCGGCGGACCGAAGGGCTTTCTCCGCGCGCTCGACGAAAGGACGCTTGGCTTCGCCGATTTCACCGGCAACCGCCAATACATCTCGACCGGCAATCTCGCCGAGAATCCGAAGGCGATGATCTTCCTGATGGATTATGCCAACCGCAGGCGTGTGAAAATCTGGGGGACGGCACGCGTGGTGGAGGACGATCCGGAGCTGATCGCCAAGCTGTTCCCAGGTTCGTATCGTGCGCGCGGCGAAGCGGCCGTCATCTTCACCGTCGAGGCGTGGGACGTGAACTGCCCGCAACACATCCCGCAGATGTTTTTCGCCGAGGACGTCGCCGAAGCGATCGGCCGCTTCGAGGCGCGCATCGCCGCTCTCGAAACCGAGAATGCGCGGCTTAAGGCTGCGCCCGAATACAAGAGCTAGGAGTTCGCCAATGGTCACCCATCGCAGCTATGCCAAGATCCCCGGCTTCCGCCTCGGCATCTACGTGTTCAAGGACGCGGAGATCGTCGACTATGCGGCGCCATATGGCGTGTTCTCGGTGGCGCGGCGCTTCGACCCCGAGCTCGACGCCTTCCTTATCGCCGACGCCATGCGTCCGGTGCAGACGCAAGCGGGCTTCACCGTGCTGCCGAACTACAGCTTCACCGACCGGCCCGACATGAATGCCTTTCTCATCCCGGGTGGCTTCGGCACACGTCAGGAGATGCGCAACGGCCGGCTGCATGAGTTCATCGGCACGCTCCCGGAAAAGACTCTGATTACAAGCGTATGTACCGGCTCGTGGATCTACGGTGTGATGGGCCTTCTCGACGGCAGGCCCGCTACGAACCGCAAGGAGCCCGACCGGCTCGAGGCTTCGAACTTCGGCAAGGTGCCGATCGATCGTCTGGCAGAGATCGCGCCTGCCTGCCGCATCTCGCGCGCCCGCGTGGTCGACGCCGGGCGCATCATCACCGCCGGCGGCATCGCCTCGGGCATGGAGATAGGATTCCACCTGCTGCGGCGCGCCGGCTATGACGAGGTCTTCATCTCCGAGGTCGCCCGCGTCATGGAATACGGCGCGGCCTATGAGCTCTACCGCGACGACATCGAATACGCGGATTGACGAGGCTCAAGGCGCAAGGCGTGCCATCACCTTATCGTGAGACGGGGCCTAAAAAGGCCTGGGAGCCGAACCGTGCGACAAGTCACCTCCGCCACGGGGCCTGGAACCGTGCCGGGGACTGCACGATTTCTTCTGCATGACGTTCCGCCCTAGAGCGGGCGACTTGTGCCGAGATCACGAAAGGAATTTGAAATGCGGAATCCCAAGACGACTTTGATTGCCGCGGCGAGCAGCCTTGCACTGCTCGCCGGCCTGGCTCTTCCGGCGAGCGCCACGCCGTCCGTGGCGCCGATGGCCAGCCCCTCGGCTGACCTCATTCTGGTCAGAAATGGAGGGGGTGGTGGCGGTGGCGGCGGCGGCCATATGGGCGGCGGCGGCGGCGGCATGGGCCATTTCGGTGCCATCGGCGGCGGCGGCATGGGCCACATGGGCCACATGGGAGGTATGGGCATGCATGGCGTGCCACATGGGGGCAACTCGTTCGCGCATATGGGTGGCAACAATGCCCATTTCGCGAGAGGCAACAACTTCAATGGCAATGTTGGCCGGCATGAGCACTTTGCCAACAACGGCAATTGGAACTGGAACGGGCATGGCCGCGGCCATCATCACTACTACAACCGCTTCTATGCCTATCCATACTACTACGGCGGCTACTACGCCTATAACGGCTACTACGGCAGCTGCGAGTGGCTCTATCAGCGCGCGGTCACGACCAACAGCCCGTACTGGTGGAACCGTTATTACGCCTGCGCCGGCTAAGCCGCGCAGACCCTTCGTCAGGAGCGTGTCTCTTCGGGGGCTAGCAGCCAGCTGAAGAGATACGCTGCTGCGAGCGCGCCGAGAAGCTCGGCGGCAATGAAGCCCGGCGCGTCGGCCGGCGCGATGCCAGCGAAGGTGGCGCTGAGCGAGCGCGCAATGGTCACCGCGGGATTGGCGAATGAGGTCGAGGCGGTGAACCAATAGGCCGAGGTGATGTAAAGCGCGACCGCGGTCGCCACCGCCTCGGGCTTGAACCTCATGCAGCCCAGGATCGTGCCGATCAGCCCGAACGTGGCGATGAACTCGCCGGCCCATTGCCCGATCCCGTTCCGCGCCTTGGCGCCGAGCTGGAAGAGATCGAGCCCGAACATCAGATGGGCAAGGATTGCCCCGAGGCACCCGCCCGCGATCTGCACCACGACATAGAGGAGGGCCGTCCGCCAATCGAGCTCGCCGCGGATCGCCGTCACCATGCTGACCGCCGGGTTGAAGTGCGCACCTGACACGGGCGCGAAGATGGTGATGATGACGTAGAGGACGGCACCGGTCGCGATGGTGTTGCAGAGAAGCGCGAGCGCCTGATTACCGCCCGCGAGCGTCTCGGCCATGATGCCTGAGCCGACGACTGCCATCACCAGGATCAGCGTGCCGAGCGCTTCGGCCGCGAGCCTTCGCCCCATATCGAACTGCATTGTCCCCCACCCCTACCCTTACGTCATGGCCGGGCTCGTCCCGGCCATCCAGTAACCCTGCGTTCATTGATGGCTGGGACCAGTGCTTACTGGATTCCCGCTTTCGCGGGAATGGACAGTTGCCCCAAGGGGTGCCGTCTAACAGCAGCCACTGCTCGACTTCGCGGGTGCAGCTGTAGTGGTGGCGAAGGGGATCGACGTGCCGCAGCCGGGGAAGATGCCGTAGTGGGTGCCGAAATCCCCAATGAAGTCGAAATGAGGCGCAAAGCGCGTGTCGGCCAGCATGCGCCACGTGTTGCCGCAGACGGGAAACACCTTGCCAGTCTCAATCAGGTGATGCCCGTCGAGCTCGAAGGCGTCGGCCCGCCCGCCGATCGTGCCCTTGTAGATCACCGCCTGGCCATAATCCTCGCAGGCCGTCTCGAGCCCATCGAGCTTGAACAGGCGGTAGGTCGCTGAGAAGAACTTCGCCTGGCCGAGCTTCCGCTTGATCTGCTCATTCTTGATCTCCAGCGGCCGGCTGGTCACGAGGCGTGGATCGAGGAACCCGGCGCGCTTCGCCATCGGCAGGAAGTCGTTCCAATAGAGCGCCCCGCCAAGACACTCCCCATAGAGTATCGGGTCGGCGCGCACCTCGTCAGAGAGGCGGCGGTCGCAATAAACATCGGCGAAATAAAGCTCGCCGCCGGGCTTGAGCAGCTCGTAGGCGCCGCGCAGCACCGCGGGCTTGTCGACTGAGAGATTGATCACACAGTTCGAGACGACGACGTCGAAGCTCTGCGGCTTAAGTCCGAGCTCGCCGAGCTTCTCGATATAGCCCTTGAGGAAGCGGACATTGGGATGGTCGTAGCCGAACCGCTTCATATGCCAATCGATGTGGCTGTTGGCGGTTAAGAGCTGTTCGTCGGTCATGTCAACGCCGACCACCTCGCCTCGCGCGCCGACGAGCTGCGCCATCATGTAGACGTCGCGGCCCGAGCCCGAGCCAAGATCGAGCACGCGCGCGTCTTGGAGAGCGGCCGGCACCACGATCCCGCAGCCGTAATATTTCGACCTCACCTCCTCATGTACATTGGCGAGCAGAGGCTCGAGCTCGGAGGGCACCGAGCCCCCATCGCAGCAAGCGGACGTCTTCAAGTCCTCTGAGGACTTGAGCACCTTGCCGTAATAATTCTTCACCACTTCGAGATTCATGACGTGCCTCTTAGCACCAGAGATGACGGCCGAAGACTAGCAGCACTTGCGATTGGCGGCAGCACACAGGCAAGCACGGTTGTGAGCGGCGGCGCGCTCATAGGGATGCCGCGGCGCCGCGAAAGCCGGTGGCGAGCACATACATCTCGGCGGATTCGGCGCGGGAAGCTTTCGGCTTAACGTGGCGCACCTTGGCGAATGAGCGGTTGAGGCGCGCCACCAACTCCCTGCTTGCTCCGCCTTGCAGCACCTTGCACAGGAAGGCCCCGCCCGGTGCGAGGATAGTTTCGGCGAGATCGAGCGCCGACTCGGCCAGGCCCATGATGCGCAAATGATCCGTCTGCTTGTGCCCCGTCGCCGGCGCATGCATGTCCGAGAGCACGAGATCGGCCGGCTTACCCCCCAGCGCCTCGCGCATGCGGTCCGTAGCCTCCGCATCGGTCATATCGAGACGGAGTTGCGTGACGCCGGAGATCGGCTCCATCTCGGCGATATCGACCGCGATCACGCGGCCCTTGCCTGGCATCAACTGCACGCGCTGCGCGGCGATCTGGCTCCAGCCGCCGGGTGCCGCGCCCAAGTCCACCACACTCATGCCGGTCTTTAGCAGATGGTACTTATCGTCGATCTCGGCGAGCTTGAAGGCCGCGCGGCTGCGGAACCCCCGCCGCTTCGCTTCCTCGACATAAGGATCGTTGAGCTGGCGCTGGAGCCACCGGGTCGAGGCGATCTTACGCCCCTTGGCGGTCTTGACCCTCACCGCCAGCCGGCGGCTGCCGCCAGAGCCCTCGGCGGAACGTCCTTTTGGTGGCCTTACCATACGTTAATCAAGCCCATTTGCCGCCTGGCCTTGACCTTGGAGCCTTCCCCACCCCATGTGCGCCATGAAGGCCTTGTAACACCTGCCACATGCCCCGCTATTTCGTCACCCTCATCGTCGCCGTCGCCCTCTTCATGGAAACGATGGATTCGACGGTGATCGCCACCTCCCTGCCGGCGATTGCATCGTCTCTCCACGAAGATCCGATCGCGCTCAAGCTCGCGCTGACCTCTTACCTTCTGTCGCTTGCCGTGTTCATCCCCTTGAGCGGGTGGGTGGCAGACCGCTTCGGCGCACGCAAGGTGTTCCGCGCGGCCATCGTCGTCTTCACCCTCGGCTCGGCGGCGTGCGGCTTCGCCCACTCGCTGCCCGACTTCGTCCTGTTCCGCATCATCCAGGGCATGGGCGGAGCGATGATGGTGCCGGTCGGCAGGCTGGTGATCCTGCGCACCGTGCCGAAGTCTGAGCTGATCTCGGCGCTTGCCTGGCTCACCATCCCCGCGCTGATGGGGCCGGTGTTCGGCCCCCCGCTCGGCGGCTTCATCACCACCTTCTTCTCCTGGCGGTGGATCTTCTGGATCAACATCCCGGTCGGCGTCCTCGGCGTCTACCTCGCCACGCGCTTCATCGCCAATATCCGCGAGGAGGGCCTGCCGCCTCTCGACGTCAAAGGCTTCATTCTGTCTGGCATCGGGCTCGCCGGCCTTGCCTTCGGCTTCACCACTATGGGTCAGGGCCTTCTGCCGCCTGCCTTGGTGATCGCGCTGTTTGTGGCCGGCGTCATCGGCTGCTGGCTCTATGTCCGCCATGCACGCACGGCGCCTGCGCCCTTGCTCGATCTCAACCTGCTCAAGGTCGATACTTTCTTCGCGAGCGTCGTCGGCGGCTTCCTTTACCGCATTGGCGTCGGCGCCATGCCCTTCCTCTTGCCGCTGTTCCTGCAATTGGGCTTCGGGCTCAACCCGCTCCAGTCAGGCATGCTGACCTTCGCGAGCGCCGTCGGCGCCGTCGCCATGAAGGTCACGGCGGCGCCAATCATCCGCCAATTCGGCTTCAAGCGCGTGCTGGTTGTCAATGCCATGGTCAGCGCCTGCTTCATCGCCGCCACCGCCTTGTTCACGGCTGGAACGCCTCACATCGTCGTGCTTGGCGTGCTCTTGGTTGGCGGCTTCTTCAAGTCGCTCGAGTTCACCAGCATCAACTCGATCGCCTATGCCGACATCGATTCCAGGGCGATGAGCCGTGCCACGAGCTTTGCCTCGGTGGCGCAGCAGCTCTCGCTTTCCGCGGGCGTTGCCATCGGCGCGCTGGTGCTCGAATTCGAGCGCATGGGCCGCACCGACCCGACAGTGGTGGCCGGCGATTTCGTCCCAGCCTTCCTCCTCGTCGCGGCAATCGCGGCAAGCTCGTCGCTGATCTTTTCCAGGCTGCCGAAAGAGGCCGGCGCAAGCCTGTCGGCGCGCTCGCACCAGGTTATCGTCCGCGAGGAGCCGGCCTCAGCCCCCCAAGCCTAAAGGCAGGCGGCGGCCGCTACCGCGTGTGCTCGGAAGCTTGGCGCGGCTTGCGGTCATGACCGTCTTCAGCCATGAGCGTGGCAAGGATACCCTCCCGCAACCCCCGATCGGCGACGCGTAACCTCTGGCAAGGCCAGATCCTGAGCAGAGCCTCGAGGATGGCACAGCCGGCGAGCACCAGGTCGGCGCGCTCATGCCCGATACAGGGCTGCGCCACGCGCTCGGCGTAGGACATCGAGAGCAAGGTCTTCGACACGGACCGCACGTCGCCTGCATTGAGCCAGCATCCATCGACGCGCGAGCGCTCATAGAAGGGAAGCTTGAGATGAATGCCGGAGATCGTGGTGACGGTGCCTGAGGTCCCGAGGAAGTGCGCGCGGGAACCAGCAATCCTCGCGCCGAAGCGATGTTTCGCCTCGAAGGCCTTGATGGACTGCATGACGTCGGCCACCATCGCCTCATAGTCTTTAGGCGTCACGTCACGCCCCCCGTGACGCTCGGCAAGATTGACCACGCCGATCGGGAGCGAGGTCCACGCGGCGATGCAATTCTGCACATCGACGCGGTCATGGAGGTTGCGCCGCCATGGACGGCCAAGCTGGGCGAGGTCGAGCCAGATCAGTTCGGAGCTGCCGCCGCCGATATCGAAGACCATCGTCCAATCGCAATTGCGGTCGATCAGCGAGGCGCAACCCGAAACGGCGAGCTTGGCCTCGGTCTCTTGCGTCACGATCTCGATATCGAGCCCGGTCTCGCGGCTGACCCGCTCGATGAACTCGGCGCTATTGCAGGCGATGCGGCAGGCTTCGGTGGCGATCAGCCGCGAGCGCGTCACCTGGCGGCGATGCATCTTGTCGGCACAAACCTTGAGCGCCTCGATGGTGCGGGTCATCGCTATGTCAGAAAGCCGGCCTGAGCTCAGCACGCCTTCACCGAGCCTGATGATGCGCGAGAAGGCATCGATGACGAGGAATCCGCGGCGCGACGGCTTGGCGATGAGGAGGCGGCAGTTGTTGGTGCCGAGATCGAGCGCGCCATAAACGGAATGGAGCGTGGGCCGCAGCTCCGCGCCCATGTCGTGTCTGCCCTCGGCTGCCCCCAAGCGACCATCTGCCCTTGTCGGGCGATTGGCCGGCGCAATCGATCGCGTCCGGGCGGCGACGGACGGCGTTCCCCCGTCGCTTGTCTCGCTCCGCCTGGCCCTGAGGTCATGCGAAGCTATGGCAGCCGCGCGGGCATCGCCGCTCGGCCCATTCACAGTGCTCAACCTCGAAACCTAAAGGCCGCCGACAACCATGCGCTCGGTCAGCGGCCCGGCGTTGGTCCTATTTGTTTAATCTATCAAGCTCTTGCTTCAGGTAAAACAGCTTTTCGGTCTTGACCTCGGCAAGGGTGAATGCGGGCCGGAAATGGCGGGGCCGGAAGCCGTGCCGCGAGCAGGATTCCCGCCCAGGCGAAAGCAAGAGCGGCGAGGAGGGGAGAGCGTCATGTATCAGCGCCGTATAAGGGAAAGCGCCGTGCGATTTGCCGCATTTGCCGGTCTCACCGCGCTTCTGGCGACCGGAGCATTCGCCGCCGAAAGCCCCGCCGATCCCGGGCGCAATACCCGCCTGCTCGACAAGCTCGTCGCCTCCTATCCCGACTTCCTGGCCTCCCACGACGGGAACACGCTCATGTGGAAGGATGGCACGGCGATGGTCTTCGACGACGGCAAGGGCGAGAAGGATTTCGACACCCGCCTCGATCATCCTGACCTCGAGGATGAGTTCTATACCCCCTACCCCGTCGGCCGCACCGGCATCCCGCCCGGCGTCGACATCGATCCGGGCCGCGTGCGCTACGAGCCGTTCTTCGCCAAGATGTATGGCGACTGCAAGAAGGGCGCGGTGACGAGGAAGCTCACCGACGTGGTCTGGTTGCCGAAACATGGCGGCAAGACGCTCAAGATCACGAGCGTGAATGGGGTGAATGAGAAGCTGCAAACCGTCTCGGACGAGCTCGACAAGCTGCCGGACAGCTTCGTCAAATATCTCACGCCGTCAGGGGGCACATATAATTGCCGGGTGATCGCCGGCACTGACCGGCCGAGCGTGCACGGCGACGGCATCGCCATCGATATCAATGTGGCCTGGTCGGACTATTGGCGCAATCATCAGCTGGTCGGCAGCCTATATCCCTACAAGAACCGCATCCCGTGGGAGATCGTCGAGATCTTCGAGAAGCACGGCTTCATCTGAGGTGGCAAATGGGTATCACTACGACACCATGCATTTCGAATACCGGCCCGAACTTCTGCCTTGAGCGAAAGCGCGGCGCGGACTGTGGTAGAAGACGATCAGGAGCGCCCGTAGCTCAACGGATAGAGCACCAGACTTCGAATCTGGGGGTTGCAGGTTCGAGCCCTGCCGGGCGCACCAAAAAATCAAAGGCTTAGGTCGTTACCGCGTGGCAGCGATGCTTACGGGGTATCTGGTGGGGTAACAAGTTTGCGGTCTTTATTGGCGTTCTGCTTGGCCCACCTCCTTCGCTGCGCTGAGGCGATCCGCGCCTTACCCGCGGCGGTCCTGGGGCCGGTTGAGAGTCCTCCATGAAACCGGCAGCGCCTCTTCCCAGCCTCGACCCGGACCAAACAGGGCGTTCCTTTGCGGGTCCTGGCTCCGCAGCGAGGTCGGTCCTTGCGGCGGAGCGGCGAACCGTCGCCGGCAAGACCGAGTTCCGCCATGCGCTTGCACTTGGCCCCGATGGCGCAGGCAGGATCTGAGCAGGTTCGCTGCCATCGCCCCGGACAACCGTGCCAGCCGTATTTGTTCCAATCGGTCCAGTTTTCTTCAGACACGCGCGGTGGCGGTGGCTTGGCGAGCGCGGCGTCAATGGCGGCTTGGCGTGCCGCCTCCCGTCGCCGCTCTTCCTCGAAGCTTGGCATTCCGATGTGACCCCTCCGATGTTGACTTTTGTCAGCCTCCCGCTAAGACCCCATGACGCGAGCGAGATTCCATGAGGATCCCAACTGGAAGCAAGCCGCTTTGCAATGGGCCAGGGCCAAGCGCATCTATGCCCAGGCTAGTTGGGTCGGCCTCGCTGTCCGCTACTGCTACCATCCCTCCGGGATACCGTTGAGCCAGTACATTTCGGCAAGTCGCGCGACCGCTGACGGAATAGGCCGGGCTTCGCGTTCCAGGCGCCGGATGTGTGCAGCGATGTTGGCGTTTGGCCCGGAGTAACCGAGGGCCCGCCCCATAGCCGAAGCTGAGAGGCCAAACGCCTCCCTTATAAATCCGCGCGTCCAAACGCGACCTGATAAAACCTGATTTCGACAATAAGCTCTTCAAATCATTTATCATTCTAGGAGTCGCAATCCGCAGTCCTTAAAAATGCTCTGGGTGCTCTGGCGCGGATCGGGAAAGCGGCTTTTCCACAAAAACCGGGCCAGAGCAGGCCTGTCCGGGAGCTCAACGAACGGATACCTGGAAGGGCCCCTACTTAGTGAGGAAGAAAAACTAACTTATGGGCAAAACGTTACCCAAGACGGCCCCGAGGAGTCGGTCCATCAAGTTCACTAATTGTAACTGGCCTCGCTGCGTGACCCGGACGAGTCGCCCTACTTCCGTAAGCGTCGGCGCGAGGGACGCCGCCTGACAGAGGAGCGTTGTGTCTCCTGGAAGGACCTCGTCGCAACGTTCAATGCGCTCACGCCCGAGGAGGACGAAGAGCCGATAAACAACGAAGCGTTACCCAAGACGGCGATCGGGTCGCTGCACCTAGAATTCAAGCGCTGTGGCCGGCCGAACTGCCGGTGCAAACGCGGTGTGCTCCACGGCCCTTACGCCTACCGCCATTGGCGCGAGGACGGCCGCCAAAGAAAGGTATATGTCCCCATGAAGCAACTGACTGAGGTCATGCGTGAATTGGAGCGCCGCCGCGCTCAAGCAGCACGGCCTGCGGAAGTCCGCCAAGCTTTACGGAACCTTAGACATGCCTAAGCGTGCCCTAGCCGCTCCAAGGGTCACAGCCGAAGAGGTCGCGACGGCTGAAGCCTTTGAGCGCCGTATCCAAGAAGAGAACAATGCGCAGTTCCAAGAACTGCGGGACCAAGCACGGGCTGTCATCGCCGCGGTTAAGGGAAGCCGCGCAATCCGGCGGCCTGAAGACTGGGAAGGCATGTTTCGCAAGGCCAAGATCGAATACGCAAGTGGCCGCTTCATTGTCGAGCGGCTCGGGGCCGAACGCCTGCTAGAACCTGAGCTCATGGCTACCTTGGTCCAGTTGCGTCAGGACCTTCTCGCCGGCATCGACAACCCGACCGCGGCTGACACTATGAGCGCGGATACTGCCATTGTCGCCTATCGGAACCTGCTGCGGGTTCAAGGCTGGATTGGTTCTCTCTGTCTTACCGTCGAGCGTGAGCTCTTCGGACAAGCTCCACTCGATCAACTTCAGGGTCACACCGTCGGAACGCGGCTAACCGAGCAAATTGCCCGTCTCGAAGAGGTTCTAATGCCGCTTCTGGAACGCTGCCATCGCATGATGGCGCGCAGCATCACGCATCTCGAAGCACGGCGGGGCAGGAGTGCAAAAACCTCAGTGACGGTGAGCCAAGCGGGACAGGTCAATGTGGATTGCGCCGTGTCAAACGAAGTCGCGCGCTGAAAGCAAGCTCGACTGGCGGCCAGGGCGAGGCCGGCATTTCAGGTAGTAGGAACAATGAGCAAGCATACGATCCGAGGGTGTTCCCAAATTCCGCCAACTCGAAGAGAGTTCAGGGAGATGCAAGCTGGCAGAATGAACATCTCGGCGGAACTAAACGAATATTGGCGCCAATGCACGGATGAGCAGCTCGCAGGCTGGTATCGCGACCCGAAATTGTGGTCATACGTGCTGCGAGCGCCCAACGGAGAGGTCACTGCTAACGGCAAGGCGAAGGACCGAAGAGAATGTGAGGAGTGGGCGATCCGCCACGCCGAGGCTTACGTGGACGAAAACGCCATGGTCGTCATCCATGATGGCGTAAACGGTCCCGCTTTTGCTTCGCTGGAGGAAAGGTTGGCTTCTGATTGGACGCTAGATCACCATTGGGCTTGGCACCTCCTCGGTGAATGGCACCTTGTCCTCTGGCAGCCTGTGGGCTCACGACCGGTCGATTCGGGAGATGTTGAAATAGGGAGGGCAGGCGTTGCCCGCCTTGAGCCATTAGGCTCGGGGTGTCGAATCCGCAAAGGAGAGCAATGCCATGACGACTATTAGCACGCCTTCATCACCCGCGCTCGTTCCCAGCCTTGAAACGGCTTGGCAAGATGTGGACCGCTCCTTCGAGCGCTTTTGTCTGACGGCCGGAATTGGGGCGATCGAGCAAATGCTGTGCGAGGACGCGCGGCGGCTTGCCGGCGCGCCGCATAGCCGCGGTGGAGGCCGCATCGGCCACCGCTGGGGCCGGACCCGGGGCAAGATCGGCTTCCACGGCGGCAAGGTTGTGGTGCATCGCCCGCGGGTGCGCAGCTACGACGGCCATGAGGTCGGGCTGCCGACCTGGACGGCGGCGCAGGCCGAGGACTGGCTTGGCCGCTGGGCGATGAACCTGATGCTAATCAACGTGTCGACACGCAAGCTCAGGCGCGCGGTTCGGCTGCCCGAAGGGGATCTTCCGGTCATTGCGGGGGATGGCACCTCGAAGTCGGCCGCTTCGCGCCGGTTCGTAGCGCTGTCGGCGGAACGCATGGCCGAGTGTATGGCCTCGGACCTGTCGCGGCTCGATCTTCTGGTGATCCAGATCGACGTCCTGCACATCGGCAACGACCTGGTGCTGGTCGCCGCGCTGGGGGTCGACGGAGATGGGAACAAGCATCCGCTTGGCTTGATCGAAGGCGCCACCGAGAACACCGCCGTGGTGCAGGCCCTCATCGACAATCTGATCGAGCGCGGCCTCGATGCCAAGGTCTGCCGGCTGTTCATCGTTGACGGCGCCAAGGCGCTGACCAAAGCGATCCGCGCGACCTTCGGTCGGCATACGCCAATCCAGCGCTGTCAGATTCACAAGGCCCGCAACGTAATCGAGCGCCTGCCCAAGCCGCTGCACGCCTCGGTGCGCAAAACGCTGCGACAAGCCTGGGAACTCGACGATGCGGACAAAGCCGAACGGCTGTTGCGCAATCTCGCCCGCAGGCTCGAACCCGAGGCGCGCGGGGTTGCTGCCAGCATTCTCGAGGGGCTCGACGAGATGCTGACCGTCAATCACCTCGGCCTGCCTGCCCAACTCCGGCGCTCGCTCGCCTGCACCAACGGAATCGAGAACATGATGGGTACCGTGCGACGTGTCTGCCACAACGTGAAGCGGTGGCAAAATGCCGATATGGCGCTACGCTGGACGGCCGCCGGCATGATGGAAGCCGCCAAGGGCTTCCGACGCCTGAAGGCGCACAGGCACTTGCACGTACTCGGGGCAGCGCTAATCGAGCATCAGGAAACGCACACCACCAGAAACAGAAACAAGCTTGAGGAGAAGCTGCAAGCCGCATAGCTTCATCAACCGGCAACGCTCATCCCGCCGAGTCCAACAAAGGACGGGACATCCCCGACCTCTATGCTGAGAGGTTGCAGCGGGAAAATAATGTCTTCTAACATTGTCACGCCCAGTGACGGTTATTTACCCCATCAAGCCACGCCGTGGAGGCAACCCTCTAAAAAGGTAGCCAGTTTCCCCATAGACTCTCAGCAGGTCGACATAACGCTCGTACTCAACGAACACGACCCGTCCGCGATATTCAGGCAGAAGAATTGCACTTCGGAATTTAGCGATAGCACTGCGAAGCCGAGCCGCCGAACGTCTTGGTGCAATTGTCAGTAACCCATAGAAATTTTTGCCATGGCACTATGCATAGGAGACGGCAAATAGGAAGTTGCGCATAAGCTGATAGTTCGGTCCTCGAAGGGGACAGAATTCATGTGACCTCTGTCTTTGAAACACCGAAGGTGCAAAAAAGCGTCTGCCGAGGGTCCAATAAAGGCGCGGTGCGCGTTCGCCTTCCCAGCTTTCCAGGCGGCACCATGCCGCCGTGCGCGTTCTCAAGTCTGACCCCGGACCATAGAAGCCGCCGCACGCACCCTTTGTGAATTGGCCGCAACTGCCGAATCCCTCTCTCGCGTCGGCGACGAACTTCGATTCGATGCAAATCACGTCGTTGGACGAAACACACAACGCGTCCACACTGGTAGGTTGTCCACGCCCGGTCTCTCCCAGCATCGCTGGCTCTTCAAACTCAGGGATAATTTCCCATCGCCGAACTTTGCGTCGAAATGCAAATTCAGAAAATGCATACGAGAACAACTCGTCAAGGACACGATCGCGGGCAGCGAAGCAGCGCAGCGTCCCGAACGCGCTTATGCAGAACACCTGAGATGAGCGCTCTGAGTGGGCATGACCATGCCATTTGAAGGCGTTCGAACGCTCTCTGTCAGTTAAGGCTCTGGGATGTAGCGTTGGATTATTTAGGACGTCACGCGGCTTGTCGCGGCCCATTTATAATCCCCTCCCCCACCTTCGGTAACTTTTCCACGTTGTGAGCGGACGGGAATGACAAAGGACTCGACTTCAGGAAGGCGACCAATGCCCGTCGCTTACTATGTGCTTACTGTTTACCATAGCCAAGTGTGAGGTTTTGATCCGATTGGAATTTAGAGCTAGCGCGGCAACGCGTCCGAACGATCATTCGCTGCGGCTCGGTGACATTGTCATCGCCGCCCAGATGGGCCGTCATCGCGCCGATCACGTCGCGGGCCAAACGCGCCCAGGTTGATCGTCCGTCGATCGACGGCAATAGGTCGCCGCGGCCGTTGGTCAGCCGCGAGTGCGTGTATCGCTTGTCGCCCTTCGCCGGGCGGTTCTTCCGGGCGAGCGTCATGCAGCACCAGCCCTTGACAACGCATGACAGGTGCGGGGTTGATGCATCCTTGGCCCCTTGTTCTTATTTATGGCCCATCGATCTGGGTCGACGAGATCGACGAGGTTCTCGTTGAGATCGCCAAGGACGGGGCGGCGGGGAGAAAAAGTTGCCCAAATCACCGACGGCTGGCGGCGGGCGTCGCTGCTCAGCATGACCAGGCCTCCCCTGGTATCCCTTTCGCCTCAGCATTTCGGCTGCCGCAAACCCCGCGGCACCGCCACCGCGATGACAATCTTTTCAGGTTCACCGGCCGCGTGATCGCACTGCTTCGGTTTTGGCCGTTTGCGCTTGAGCCCGGCCCCTCGCGCGTGAAAAACCGTGCCCCCTACTCAATTGAGAGGGGCATCGCGGACGTCTCCGCCAATTCGGCATAGAGCGCGATGAGCTTACCCCGCTCTTGGTCCCAGCATAGCGAATGCGCGCTCTCACGCGCTCGATCCTTGCACCGGCGAATCTCGTCCAACCCCAGTGCGTCGATCGCTGCTGCAAGGGTAGGAGGCGAGACATCCGAAAGCACTAGGCCGCAATCATAGCGCCGAACCACCTCCGCGACGTCGTCTGCATCCGAGACGATCACCATTAGGCCCGCCATCAGATATTCGAAAAGCTTATTCGGCAGCATGAAGCGTGCCTGCGGCGTGAGCAATGTTGGCGTGAACAGGCCGATGTCGGCATGCGCAGCGGCCTCGATCACCTTGTCCAATGACACCGCCGGCTCGAAAATTATCCGCTCTGGCGTGGCACAGCGTGCAACAAGGCGCCGCAAGCGATTGACATAGTGTCGAGTACCGTCGCCGCGCAGCACGAGCCGCACCGGTCGCTGCACCCCAGCGACGGCCGTGATCAGCGTCTCGATCCCACGGCCCTCTGTCATCAATCCATGGTAGAGCAACTCAAGTCTTGGTCCGAGCGGATGAATGGCAACGGGGCGGTAGTCGGGGACGTTAGCAACGACCAGCGGTTGGCGAGGCAGTGAATAGGTATGTGCCATGAGCCTTGCGATGCCAGGGCCGATCGTCACCACCCGATCGGCATCGCGTAAGCCAGCGGCTTCGGTGACGCACACATGGGGGCGATAGAGCAGCCGCCACAGCGACCGTGTCCCGTGCTCTTCGCGCGCAAACTCGTGGCTATCATAGACGATGCGCGCGCCAGTTTCCTTCTTCGTCATCGCGGCGACCGGCAGTACCGGCCAGTCATTGGCATGAATTGCGTCGGGGCGAATCTGCCGAAGCAATGCATAACAATGCCGATGAAGAGGACGCAGTGGCGCAGTGAAGCGCATTATGCGCGAGCTCAGAAGCGTTGGCGCATAACCGACGAGCACCCAGGCCCAATGCGCCAATCGCGTGGGAGGCGGCCCGAGCGAATGGAAACGACCCGAACCGATATGCGGGCATGCACCGTATCCGATGAGATGAACCTCGTGTCCGTGCTCGGCGAGCGCACGCGACGTACGTAACACCCGGCTATCTCGCGCGGCCGACGAGAAAGCTACAACCGCGATCCTCATTGTTTGCGCTGCTCGACGACACGGGCAAGGACCTTTTCGATTTCGGCCACGCGAATGTCCCAGCCGTGTTCGGCCTTGATGATTGATGCAACTTTCATCATCCTCTCGCGAGGCGGCGGGTTGGCGCGCAATTGAGCTACGGCCCTGGCGAGCGCCGCCGGATCATCGGGAGGAACCACCACGCCCGCGTCAAGCGATCGAACGAGGTCGGCCTGCCCCGGAAAATCGGTAACGATCACGGGTAATCCGCACGCGAGCATTTCATAGAACTTCAGCGGCGACAGTCCGAACCTTCCTCGTCCGCCTACAGAATTGATCGGTACCAGGCCGACAACAGCGCCGGTGATATATCCGACAAGCGTCTCCTGGGGCACAGACGCCATGGCGTGGATCTTGTAATTTCGCTTTGATACCTGCTGCACCGTCGCACCGAGCTGCCCTTCACCGATGACGACCAGATCGAGGTCTGCCGGCCAAGTCTCGTTCTCGACAGCGGCCATCATTGTCTCGATGCCGTGCCAACGCGTCGCGCTGCCGAAAAACAGCGCGTAGTCTCGTGCTATGGGTCTGACCGCTGCACGCTCGGGGTTGAAAATCTCGCAATTGGCCCCATTGGGGACCGTCTCGATCGGGACGCCGGGCGCCTCGTCCCGCACCCATTTAGCCAATCCGGGTGTAACAGCAATCAAGTCGTTCGCTTTGCGGTATTGAAATCGCTGCAGCGCGGTTATGATGCCCATGAACGGCGATAACCAACTATGCGTGATGACAAAATCGCAATAGGAGCCGTTGATCTCGTGGACGATTGGAATGCGCATGAACCAAGCTGCAAATGCGACCGGAAAATTGGCTGGGTGTGCACGAGCATAAACGAGTTGCACGCGATGCAGTCGCCTCAATGTTTGAAACCAGAAAATCAGGTAGGCAGCACAACGGCGCAGCAAGGGGGTGCGTTCGTATGGTCCCGTGACTCGCGTGACACAAAGCGTGACATCGTGGCCGTCGGCTCTCAGGCGTTTAACGATCTCATTGACGTGCGTGTCGCTTGCCTGCCTAAGGCGAATAGGCTCAGCCGAAATGAGCAAAATTCTCACGGGATGGGACCCACTACTTCGCGAATTGAGACGCACCAGCTCAAAATCGCCGCTTATCATTCACGACCGTGGTCAACAAACGTCTCAGACCGCATGAAACACCATGCCGCCCATGATTTTGGCCCGGCGTGACGGCTTTCCAGATCAGGACTAGCATACACTCCGGAATTGCGGGGCGATGGCCATCACGGAGGCGAACTCGCGTTCGACGTCCACCTGTCGATCGTCGGCCGCGGACTCACTCACTCGGCGTCTGCCAACAAACCATCGGCGGTCTCCCGATAACGAGAGCCGTCGCGCGGACACACAAGATCGCTGCCAAGCCGCTCGCCGGCACGGCTCATCCATCCTATGCGTCGCGCCGGAACACCAACCATCAATGCAAAGCTCGGAACATCCCTCGTCACGACCGCGCCTGCCCCGACGAAGGCATAGCTGCCAATCGTATGACCGCAGATGACGGTTGCATTGGCGCCAATCGTGGCCCCGCGTTTGACAAGGGTGGTCTTGAATTCCGCTTTGCGCGAAATGGACGCGCGCGGGTTGACGACATTGGTGAACACACAGCTCGGACCACAGAACACATCGTCCTCAAATACAATTCCTTGATAGAGGCTTACGTTATTCTGGATTTTGCAGCCGTCACCGATCCTCACTTTCGGGCCGATCATCACGTTCTGTCCGATCGAGCAGCCCTTGCCGATAGAGACGTCGCCGAGCACGTGGCAGAAATGCCAGATTACGGTTCCCTCGCCGATGCTCACCGGATCGTCCGCATAAGAGCTTTCATGGATCCGAACGCCGGGGAAGTGAGGGTCGACGCCCAACTCGTTGATCATTGCGACAGATACTTCTCGGCGAAGTGATGCCGTTCACCGCGGCGCACTTCAAGCGGCGCCGTACGAAACGCCGAGGCGATTTCGATCGACGGCCGAACTTCATCGAGTCCAAAACCGCGCCCGGCAGTGATTTCCTCATAGCTGCGGGTGTGCAAATCGTAAAATCCTTCGGAAAACTCGAGCTGCTCTTCATCGATGGTGATTGAACGGTAGGTCGTCTTGCCATTGTTGTCCGAAGGCAAATCGCTGCGATCAATTGACAGGAACCAGCGGATGGAAGCGCGCCCGCAGACGAGGAACCCCGCCGCACGGTTGCGATCGCGCAAATGCGCGATATTGGTAGTCGGCAGTCCAAAGATGTGGGCGAGCGCGTCGAAGAAGTGCACCCCGATATTTGTGGCGATGCCGCCGGACTTCGCCTCGTCGCCCTTCCATGAGGTATGGTACCAGCGCCCGCGCGAGGTGATGTAGGTGAGATTGACGGAAAATGCGTTTTGCGGCGATGCATCGATCCTGGCTTTCAGCGCCTGGATCGCCGGATGCAAGCGCAGTTGCAGCACCGAGGAAATGCGCCGACCGCTCTCGGATTCTATCTTGGTGAGGCCGTCGATGTTCCACGGGTTAAGGACCAGCGGCTTCTCGCAAATCGCGTCCGCGTCGGAGCGCAAGGCGAACCGGCAATGAGCGTCATGCAGATAGTTCGGCGAGCAGATCGAAATGTAATCGATCTTCTTCCCGCGGCGGCGCAGCTTGTCGATATGGCGGTCGAACCGCTCGAACTCGACGAAGAAGTCCGCATCCGGAAAATAGCTGTCGATGATGCCAACCGAGTCGCTCAGGTCGAAGGCGACCCTCAAGTCGCCGCTAATCGCTTTGATCGCCCGCATATGGTGGGGTGCGACGTAACCAGCCGCTCCAATAAGCGCAAACGCCGCCACACCCCTTCCTTTCCCCGCATCATCCGTCGAGAGAACAACGTGTAAAAACTATATCGTCCCTTTTCTTAGAGCAACCTAGACGAGCTTGAGGACCCGACGGGCAGCCGCCTCAAGGTCGGTTTCCGAGTTGAGCGGGGCTTACAAGCGGAATAGTCGGCGCCGTCTCGCTGACGTGGACGCCGATTCGCGGTCTTGACCGCGCGCTCTGGGCGATGAGCGAGCTTATCGCCCACTGCGGGCCGGACGGTCATGGCTTTTGGCAGGCGCCTGGCTCCGTCTGCGGGCTTGCTCACCGGCGTCTCGCCATCATTGACTCGTCACCCTTCGGCCACCAGCCGATGACCGTGCCGGCTGCCGATCCGCAAACACGCCACTGGAACAAGCTTGAGAAAAGCCCGGACATTTGCATAGCTTCATCAACCGGCAAACGCTCGTCTTGCCAGGTTCCACAACGAGTGCACCACCCCCGGCGGCGGCTACCGGGGATCGAGGACTAGTTATGTGCGGCATCTACGGCTCAATCGGATTCGCACCTGATCAAAGCCGCATCGATATCGTCGCCCATCGCGGACCGGATGGACGGGGGTGGCAGGAATTTGCATCGCCAGCCGGACCGGTGGTCTTAGGCCATCGCCGTCTCGCCATCATCGACGTCAGCGATGCCGGACTGCAGCCAATGGCGGACCTTTCCGGTCGTTTTCACCTCGTGTTCAATGGCGAGCTCTACAATTATCTCGAGCTGCGCGAGGAATTGCGGGGGCGCGGCGAAATCTTCCACACCGAGACTGACAGCGAAGTCCTGCTGCGCGCCTACATGGTGTGGGGCGAGGCTGCGCTCGATCGGTTCCGCGGGATGTTCGCGTTCCTGATTTGGGATCAGGCAGAGCAGCGCCTGTTCGCCGCCCGCGACCGCTTCGGGATCAAACCACTCTATATGATCGCCAACGCAAAGGGCGTGGCCTTCGCTTCGGAGATCAAGCAGCTGCTTGGTCTGCCCGGGCTGCAAGGCCGCATGAATCTGGCCCGCGTCTACGATTTCCTGGCGAGCGGTATCGCCGATCACACGGCCGAGACGATGTTCGAGGGGGTGCTGCAATTGCGCGGAGGCGAATGCGCCGTGGCGGAGATTGGCGGCACGGGTCCGGTTGAGGTGAAGCTGCGGCGCTGGTACGCGATCATGGATCCGAATACGCACCTAACGCTGTCCGAGGACGAAGCGGCCAAGCGATTCCGCGCCCTCCTGATGGACTCGGTGCGCATTCATTTGCGCTCCGATGTGCGGGTGGGGAGCTGCCTCTCTGGCGGGCTCAACTCCTCATCGATCGTTTGTCTGATGGCGGATATGCTCGGCTCGCAAAACCGCGGCTCGAGTGGCAACACCGTCTCGGCTTGCTATGTGGAGAAGAGCGTCGACGAGAAGCCATTCATGGATTCGGTCGTGACCCATGCTCACGCGAGCCCGCATTATACCTTTCCACGCGCAGAGGACGTCTTTGCACGTGCGGCGGAAATAACCTGGCATCAGGATGAGCCTTTTGGTTCGACCTCAATCTTCGCACAATGGTGCGTTTTCGAGGAGGCGAAGCGCGTGGGCGTAAAGGTGATGCTGGACGGTCAGGGCGCGGATGAGCAACTCGCCGGCTATCATGCCTGGTACTGGTACTATATGTCGGATCTCGCCCGCCGCGGCCGCTTTGCGATGCTCATCTGGACGATCGCCGAGCGGAACCGCTTTCACGGCGTTCCATTGAGCACGCAAATCTGGCAATTCGTCGTGCCGCTGCTGCCGGCTGCTCTGCAAAGATTCCTACGCCGGCAACATCGAGCCGTTTTCCGTCACGACTGGCTTCAGTCCGACGCCTTCGACGCGTTGGCATCTCTGCCAGGGCCAGTGCAACGCGCCACGGAGGAACTTGGCCTCCCCCCTGTCACGGACATTGCCACCGCGTGCTTTGCCTTCACCTTCGCGCTGAATATGCAGCAGCTCCTCCACTGGGAAGATCGCAACAGCATGGCGCATTCGATTGAGGCGCGTGTGCCCTATGTCGACCACCCGCTTGTCGAATTTTCCCTGGGACTTGGCAACGCGCATAAGATGGTGGCGGGCGACACCAAACGTGTTCTGCGGCGGGCGATGAGCGGAATTCTTCCCGACGACGTGCGCGACCGCCGCGATAAATTGGGATTCACGACGCCAGAGCAGATTTGGTTTCGCGGCCCGTTGAAGCGGCAAATGTTCGACGGCGTGGAGGCTACGCTCGCGCATTTTCCAGGCCTGCTGAATGCCGAGGGCACTCGCGCGCTCGCGGCGGATATGCTTGATGGGCGCCGGCCAGTTGACTTTTCCCTTTGGCGCATTGTGAATTTCGGCATCTGGGCGAAATGCTTCGATGTCGGTTTATAGTGCGATGACAATCCGCCTTGGAAATCCGCATGAAACGCTATTGTCTATCGGACCTGATCTGCCCGTTGTCGGGCGAGGCACTGCAAGTCATCGCGATCAAGGAGAAACCGCTCAATCTGAGTTCCTCGGATAAAGCGTTGCTCGCCCGGCATGACATTGCGGAGCAGAATGCAATGTCCGCCGTCGAGGAAGGTATCCTCTACTCGGAACACGGGGGCTATTGGTATCCCATCATCAATTTCATTCCCGTGCTGCTCGATTTTCCGGTTGATCTGCATGCCGATTTTCGCGAACGCCATGCCTCTCGCTATCCGATACTGACTTCGCTCAAGTCGCCCGACGGCGCACCGCGGGAAGGCGAGCTTTTCGTGCAGCGGTCATTTACGCACGAATGGTCGCTAATCGACCTCGATGTGATCTCCTTTGGCCTAACCCCGCAGCAACGCGACTTCTTTATTTCGTTGGAACTGGACTGGCCCCCCGGCATCCTCGACCGCAAAAAGTTGCGGGTTCTAGAGGTTGGCTGCGGCTCCGGCTTCGAGTTGGAATCGCTGCATCGCGTGACGCGTAGCCCAATTCTCGGCTTCGATCTCAATCTCGCCCTTCTTCAGAAAGGGCACTTTTTCGCCGACAATCCTTTCATCAACGATTCAATCTGTTCGCTGTACAGGCTCCCGCTACGGCCAAAGTCATTCGACATCGTGTATTCCAGTGGCGTCCTTCACCACACCTATTCCACCGTGGAGGGGTTGAAGGAAATCCTCAAGTTCCGTCGCGACGACGGACTGATCTATGTATGGGTATATGCGCGCGAGGATTCAGACTATTCGCTGCGCGCGCGCGCAACCTGGCTGCTTGAAGACATCTTCCGTCCTCGCCTCGCCAGACTTCCCGAATTTTGGCAAAAGCTCGTGGTCGAATTCCTTGCGAGACGCCATCACCGTGCGTACAAGCGCACCGGCGGCTACAATCCGGACAAGTGGCGATACAAAGACTCCCAGCATTTCATTCGCGATCTCTGGACACCATTGTTCGCCCACCGCCAGTCCTTCAACGAGATGATCCGTCTCTTTCTCGATCTAGGGATGGAATATCGTTTGATCGATCCGAAGAAGTATTTCGATCACATGCAGTGGCCTTTGATTGGTATCGGGATACGTGGGGTGAGTCCTCGCAGGTTGCGGGACGCTTTGGACAAGGCTGGCACCACCGCCATGGCAGACTCTCCGGCGCAGACGTGACCCGATCATGATTGCCAAGCGGAGCCGCCAAGTTGGCATTCTTGCCCTCTCGACTATTGCCGATGATCCGCGAGTGCGACGACAGGGTGACGCCTTTCACGCAGCGGGGTGGGATGTTATTGCCTTCGGCTTGCCGAGTAGCGGACGATCCCCTAACCCACCATGGCCGATCGTTGACTGCGACACGGCAAATGTACCGGCTTCGCTGGATGAAGTTCCCAGCGAATCGTCTAGAGATGAAGATCCCAGCAGTTCACCAAGGAATCAGGATCTCAACGTCTCGGCGAGAGATGAAGATCTCAACGATTTATCGAATGAGGAAGCCTCCCTCAGCGATTTATCGAGCGCGCCCTTCCTGGCGACCACGCCTTTGTCGAGCCGATTCCGCTCCATCCTGAAACAAGTGCTCCCGCTGCCGGTGCGCGATGTTCTTCGCCCCTATTCCAGCCGGGCGTTGCTGCGCGCCGAAGCGCGCGGTGCCCTCCAAAAATGCGCCGCCGTGCTGCCGGATAGTTCACGAAGCGACAAACGTCTCGCGGATTTATCGAGCGCGGCCTTCCTGGGGACCACGCCTTCGTCGAGTTGATTCCGCTCCATCCTGAAACAAGTGCTCCCGCTGCCGCTGCGCGATGTTCTTCGCCACTATTCCAGCTGGGCGTTGCTGCGCGCCGAAGCGCGCGGTGCCCTCCAAAAATGCTCGGCAATATTTCCCAGAGGCTCAGGACACGCCGTAAGCCGGCGGCTACCAGCGTTGATGCGCGTAGCGTCTTCCTTCCTCAGTGCGGCAGTTCATACTTTTCACCGCGAGCGCTATGTGCGTCGCCTCTTACTGATCCGGGTGCGTCCTCACCGCGCGGACGAAGTGTTTTGGACTCTCAACGGCGCCTTTGCGGACCTCTATCGCGCGGCCTCGCACCACCGTCCGGCGATCTGGCTCGCCAACGACTGGACCACGCTGCCGGTGGCGCAGCGATTGGCCGAGGATCAGGGCGTCCCTTTCGGTTACGATACGCATGAGCTGGCAACCAGCGAATACGGACATCAAGCCAAGTGGCGCATTCTCTATCGGCCGCTGATCCTGGCGCTGGAACGGCGCGGTATCGCGCAGGCGTCGGTGGTAAGTTGCGTCTCCGACGGTATTGCGGACCATTTGCAGCGCCTCTACCGCATGGCAGAGCGGCCAATGGTGGTCCGCAACATGCCCAACTATGAGCCTCATACCTTTCGGCCAACGCGCAGCAGTATTCGCGTGCTGTATCACGGGATCGTGGCGCCTGGACGCGGTCTTGAGGCCTGCATTTCCAGCCTCCTCCAATGGACCGAAGACCGGAGCCTTTTCATTCGCGGACCGGCCAAGGATGCTTACCGCGCCGAGTTGGAAGCGCTGATTGCGGAAACCGGCGTCAGCGATCGGGTTACCTTGCTCCCGCCAGTCCCCACGATCGATCTCATCAGAGAGGCCACCGCATTCGATGTCGGCATCTTCATTTTCCCCTCGGCCAATCGGCACAACGCCTATGTTCTTCCCAACAAGATCTTCGAGTATTTGATGGCAGGGCTAGCCGTCTGCGTGTCGGCGCTTCCGGAAATGGCGGCGCTGGTACGCATCCACGACCTCGGTGTGCTGGTGGACGGCATGGAGCCGGAAAAGATCGCCGAGGCGATCAATTCGCTGGACCCCGTGCGGGTCGACCAATTCAAACGCAATGCCGTGAATGCGGCCACAGAGTTGAACTGGGAGGCAGAATCTCCGCAGTTGATAGCGGCTTACGACAGGGCTTCGCGTTGAGCGAGGATGGTTTAGACGATCCTATCGCGGCAGGTCGGGCGCATGCCGAGACGGAAACCGTATGCCATGAAGCCTCCTTGAGATAGCAGAGCCTACACATGGCAAGCGCTGGCACCCTGATAACAAACACTTGGGCCGACTTTGTGGCGGGGGCTCGCGCGTGGCGCCTTTGGACCAAGTTCGGCTGGCACGATATGGTGGCGCGCTATCGCCGGTCATGGATAGGCCCGCTCTGGCTCGTCCTCTCCGCGACGATCTTTATCGGCGCCTTAAGCTTCGTCTACAGTACGCTGTTCCGAATGAACCTCACGACATATGTCCCCTTCGTCGCAGTCGGGGTCGTGATCTGGGGCTTCATTTCCGCGGTCGTCATCGAAAGCGTCAATACGTTCGTCGAGGCCGAGACCTATATCCGTCAAGTGCGCGTGAATCTCTTCGTGTATGTGCTCCGCGTCATCTGGAGAAACGTGCTCGTTTTCGCGCATCAATTCGCCGTCGTGCTTGTCGTGCTCGTGTTTTTTTCCAAACTTGAGCTGCGCATGCTGCCGCTCGCCGCTCTAGGGATGCTTCTGTTGTTTCTGCAAGCTTTCTGGGTCACGCCTCTGCTGGGCTTGCTCGGCACGCGCTTCCGAGACTTACAGCCGATCATCACCAATCTGCTGCAAGTGTTTTTCTTCGTCACGCCTGTCATCTGGTTTCCCTCGCTGCTCGGGACCCGACGGTGGATCGCCGATCTCAATCCGCTCGACAGCCTGATCGCTGTTGTCCGCGAACCGCTTCTCGGCAATGTGCCTACCGCGGCAAATTATGCCATCGTCTTGGCGATGACGGCCGCCGGAGTTGCGCTGACCATGCTGTTCTACGGTCGATTTAGAGCGCGTGTCGTCTATTGGTTGTGAGGTTGGCCATGGCTCGTATCGAACTCAAGGACGTGCACGTCGATTTTCCGTTGCTGCGGTCCGAGCATAGATCGTTCAAACGCCTGCTCTCGGTGCCTCTGCAAAGGTCCCGGTTCGGAAGCGACAGTCGAATGCGACCGGTGCTTCATGCCCTGAGCCGTGTCAGCTTAACGCTCGAGCACGGAGAGCGTGTCGTGGTGATTGGCGCAAACGGGGCAGGCAAGTCGACACTGCTGCGCGTGCTCGCCGGCATCTTCCAGCCGGTCTCCGGCACCATTACCATTGATGGACGGGTCGGCGCGCTGCTCACTACCGGCCTCGGCATGCGAGACGATGTGTCGGGATATGAGAACATCGAGTTCTGCCTTCTGCTACAAGGTGTTCCGGCGGACGAAATTCCCGACCGCCGCGAAGAGATTGCGGTCTTCACCGGGCTCGGCGAATACCTCGATCTGCATGTCGGCGCGTATTCGTCGGGAATGCGGGTGCGCCTTGCCTTCGCGATTTCAACGGCTCTGGACCCGGAAATCCTCGTTATCGACGAGATTTTTGGCGCCGGTGACGCAGCCTTTATGAGGAAGGCAGAGAGACGAATGGAGAGTCTCGATAGATCGCTCCAGCATCCTGGTGTTTGCCTCGCACGCGCCGGGGCTCGCCGAGCGGTTCTGCGACAAAGGGATCTGGCTCGACGGCGGCGAAATCCGGCATCACGGCCCGATCAAGGAAGTATCCCGGGCGTATCTCGCATCTGTCACTTAGCCACCACGATCATTCTCGACGGCTGCGTGTACCGAAAACAAAGATGCGCCCTTGCATCAGGCAGTCAAACGATCTGGCGCCATTGTCGTCATTCCGAACGGTCTAAGTGACTAAACACTGATGACCTAGCGGACGACTATGTTGAAACTCGATGGAATTCCGCCGTAGCTTGAGTATAAGGCGGGCCGGGCACTCCAGTGTTGGAGCGTCAAATGAAACGATCCCTCGCTTGGTTGTGGCTGATCACCGCACCTTTTCCACGCTGGCGCTCTGCGCTGGCTGCTGAACCTGCGTCGCTTTCGGGTGACGAACTCCGCAAGGCAATCAGCGGCAAGACCGTCTAACTCAACGTCTCGGGGTTTGAGCTGCCCATCCGCTATGACGCCAGCGGCCGATGGCGCTGATCTGAATGCGCGCGCGGCAAATGCGCCCGTGCGGATCGAATGCGGGCCGTCGATCCTTTGGGATCGGGCGGTGAGCGAAGGGAGAATGTCGTTATTTGCGCGGCGCGTTTGATTTGGGAAATAGCCGTTGAGCACCATTTCTGAGCCAGGCCTCGTTAGCGTGCGCATTCCCGCTGAGTGGGAACCGCACGCGTGCTGCTGGATGGGCTGGGCGGTGCAGCCGCAGGATTGGGATTGCGATAAGCGAAGTGATTCAGACCATCGCTCGGCACGAGCCGGTGCGCGTGCTTGCGTGCGGGAGCGCCGCGCAGGAAGCGGGGCATGAATTTTCCTCTTGTGCCAACCTCGAGATCATCGAAGCGCCGGTCGATGATATCTGGATGCGCGACATCGCGCCGACCTTCGCCTTGCGCGGCGAACAAAGCGAGCAAGAGGTTGTCGCCATCGATTGGAACTTCAATGGTTGGGGTGGGACGGATTTCGCCAGACCGCGCCGTCCAGGCGACTGGCTGGCCAAAACCGCCGAGTTTATTTTCGGTGTCCCCCGGCTTTCGGCTGGATTTGTCGCCGAAGGCGGCGCCCGCATCACCGATGGCCAGGGCACGATTATCACCACGCAAAGCTGTCTGCTGAATCCGAATTGCAATCACATGGGATGCGAAGATAATAAGCGGGGTCGGCGGGGTGCCAGCTATCCTTCTAGATGACCTGTCGGCTAGGTGGAGTCCCTCGAAAGCTCGGCGGTTCCGAAAGCGTCTCCAGAATGCGGCAGTCGGTGACGGTGCGCCCAGGACAGGCGGCGATCATGCGGATCAGCTCCGCGCGCATCGCCTTGAGTGACGCACTGCGACTGCCGGACAGTGCCAGCAACTTGCGAATTGCTTCGACCTCAAAGCCAAGCGCGAGGGCATGACGGATGAAGCGCAGCCAGACCACAGCGTCGGGGCTGTACCGCCGCTGGCCGCCCTTGGTTCGTGCTGGCGGAGGCAAGAGGCCGATCTGCTCATAAAACCGGATGGTTGGCACCTTAACCGCGGATAACGCGGCTACCTTGCCGATGGTGAAACCGAATGCTGCGTGCATGCCCTTGAACCCCTAGAAGGGCGTAGAGTAACGCGCGGTTGTGGCGGTTGTTAAGTGGTGGTCAGCTCGACACATTTTTTCGCGTTAAGGTCAGCCAATGCCGCGGAGCCAAAGCCATGTACACGTTGATTCGCATCGCTCAGCTCATCGCAGTTGCCATAGCTCTGCTCGTGGCTTGCGGTGCCCCTACTTCCCGCGCGGAACAGGCGGAACCCGCCCCTTGCACGGACGACGCCATGATCGTGTTTGATGCATCAGGCTCCATGTACGGGGACGGATGGGGCTATGCCAGCACAAGCAGAATGAGCCGCATCGACAATGCGAAATCCGCCATCGCCAACGTCCTGCCGAGTATCACGCGATCCCGCCGCGTGGGACTTATCACTTTTGGACCAGGGCCTTACAACCAATGCAATGTCAAACTCGAGCTCAAGCCGGCGTCGAACGCGGCGGACCGTATACTGCGGATCATCGATGCTTTGGTGCCGGCCGGAAAAACGCCACTCACAACGGCCGTCGAGCAAGCGGCGAATGTCCTCGATTATCGCGAGAAGCCGGGCGTTATCATCGTACTTACCGACGGCGAAGAGACGTGCGGAAGATCGCCCTGCGAGCTTGGCAAAGAGCTCCATGCCGAAGCCGCGCAGCTCACAATCAACGTCATCGGTTTGCGGGTAAAGGGCTTCTCCTGGACCGGAGAGCAAAGCATCGACGAGATCAAGTGTCTCGCCGAGCAAAACGGCGGGGCTTATATCCCAGTTGAGACGGAAGACGAACTCGCCTCCGCCTTTGAGAAGACACTCGGTTGCCCAACGCTTTCTGAATCCAAGCGCCATGAGCAGCTAAAGGCACCTCCGACACCCCGGATGGTCCGCAACGCGCGTTGAGGGCGGATTTTGCGCTGGCAGATAGGGGCATTGGATTCTCAGCCTCCGTCAACAAACCATGACAATGGCGAGCCCGGCGAAGAACTCGTCACGATCCATTGTCGACCGACCTCGTAAAACAAGGCCATTGTACCGCTACATTGATGGCTTCGCGCTCTCGTGCGCTATGCAACAATGAGTGACCGAGTAAAGCTTGCCAGCGGACAATGTCTGTTCCGCTTAATCCAGTGGAGCGGCGTCGCTGATCTCCTATATGCTCACCAATTCGGCTTCCGTTTGGCCAAGGTCACCTCTCGCAGTCTCTTTCCTCCGCTTAGGTTCCTCCTCGGCGCATCGGCCAGGAAAGAGGCAGCAGATTGATCGAGGCAGGTTCATCCGAACGATCCTCCAGTTGCCAGGGGGCAGGACGACAACGCGCCCTTTGCGGTCCGAGCTTAGCACGCGCGAAGCCAGATAGCTCGCAGCAGGAGACGACAGTCCCTACGTTCATCAACTTGTGAGGAACGTCCTCCCACCCCATGTTTACGCGGTCACAGTTTGGATGCGACTTATGACCAGTTGGAACGAAGCCGAAGAGCTTAGACGCGACGCTCTCGGCAAAGACGTTGCTAAATCGGATCGGCTCAACGAACGAGAGAGAAAGGTTCGGCGCGATTTCTGGGCTAAGCTGAAGGCGGTTGGCAGACACTTGCCGTTTGTCGAAGACCTTCTGGCCGCTTATTACTGCGCCCTCGATCCCAAAACGCCAACGCGCGTGCGAGCGATGCTGCTTGCGGCACTCGCTTACTTCATTCTGCCTTTCGACTTCATCCCCGACATGTTGCCGGTTATCGGGTTCGCTGATGATGCCGCGCTTCTCGCAGCAACCATTGCCCTAGTCTCCTCTCACATTACTCCCGCCCATCATGCGGCCGCAGCACGAGCCCTCAACAAAGAACTTCCCAAGGGAGCATGACGCTTTAGCTCTAACCCGAAATGCGTGCTCGAAAGTTTCAGAAGACTGCAGCCCGAGAGAAGAAAGCGGCACGCGAGAGTGCGCCCGTGCGCTTGAACAGACGAAGGCAAGGTTGGGGATCGTTGGCGCAACCTCACTGAAAGGCGTAACCCCGAAGCCGAGACACACCGAAGAACTCCAAAAACAGCACCGACCTCTGACCGCATTCCAGGTTCCACAGCTTCCAAGGATTTGTTGCACGAACACGGGTGGAAGGAGGGAGCGGAAGAAACAGAGGCGACTGTCCGCGAGATGCGCCGGAAAGCCAACCGGATCGCTCCGGCTTACAACAAAGGAGCCCTGCAGTACCTACCGAACACAGGGAGATAAGTGGCCTTCGGATAGGTCACTAAGAATGGTCATTTGCAAATGGAAACCCGCGCGCTCGACACACGATCGCCCAGCCCGTTCCGCACCACCTGCGCCAAGTGAAGCATGAACTTGTCGTCATTTTCGAGCTGGTCTCGTTCAATACCGACGATCGATCCATCGTCGGCAACCCCAATCAAAAGATCGCCACCCTCGGTATTAAGGAACGCAGCGAAACTTTGATCAACGAGCGAGATTTACCTCAAGCTGCTTATCGGGACGGCGTCGACTATCTGGTCCGGTTTTTTGAATACCGCGAGCATATGTTGTGGGATTACCTCGACTCCGGTCGTGGTCAACAAGCCGCGGCTTTGATCAGGGCTTCGATCAATCTTAACCGCTGAGCTATCGAGCAGATCGACAACGATTGGAAGAAAGGACAGCGTTGATGTGCGGGATGGCAACTTGACACCAGCCACTCAGGCATCTCGCAATGGCGCTCTTGTTGGCCGTTGGGTTCACTCCCATTTGGGCTTTCTATCTGTTCTGCTCCTGGCGCCACCCGGAAGCTCGGCGCGCCCGGGAACCCAGTGGCGGGCTGCGCGATCGGGTCGATGCTGTCGATAAAGTGCCCCGCTAGGGGGTGTTACCCCGTGTTAGTGACACTGCCTAACGATGAGGCCAGACGCAAAGAAAACGGTGCAGTTTTGCACCCTGAAGTGATCGGATTTGGTGGGCTTAGAAAGCCTACAGCACGAAACTTCGAATTTGGGGGTTGCACGTTCGAGCCGTGCCGGGCGCACCAATCTTTCCTCGCCGCGGAAATGGAACAAAAGGCGCGCGAGGCGCATTGGTCGTGCCAAACGGGGACGATCATGGCAGACAGCATTGGCCTCGTCGTCGAGATGATCGACGACCAGATTATCGTGACCATGCCGGGAACGCTGTTTATCGCCGCCTATCGCAAGCGCGAGGGCATGGCGGCGCTTGTCGGGAAATTCGTCCGCGATGACCGGCACGCCGGCATCCCCCGCTCCGAGTTCGTCGCGCGGTCCTGGAGGTTGGCACTCACCAAGGCAAAGCAGCTTGGATGGATCGCCGACTGAGGAGTCCGCTATTGCCCGCAAGCGCTTGACCCCGTGGTGCAGACAAAGGGAACGACCACGCCGGTAAAGCAGGTCGTATAGAATTGCGGGGTGACGATGTCAGGCTCGAGCTTGGCCTTGGCCGGGACGCCGTGCGGCCTGACCGCCTTCCAGAAAGGATCGCCCGGAACGGCGTAAGCCGAGAGCGTGAGCGTGCTCCACCCCCTTGCACGCTGCAAGTTGAGCGCTGTCTGCAAGGCAAGGGCCTGGGAAGTTTGCGCCGCCTTGGCGTGCGTGCGGGCGCTGTGCGTGGCGGTAATCAATTGGCAGCTCAGCGCATGCGCGGCGTCAATGCCGGTGATGGTGAGCATCGCAATTCCCAAGACTCCGGCGATCAGAAAATTCTTCATTGCGTCCTTTCCCCCCAGCGGCGACGGCTACGCGAATCCCACCAGCGCGGCAGCCTCGAACCTTTTATCCTTCCTCATCGTTAATGTTGGCAAATGAAACTCGATGTCCACTCAATCTTCCCATGGGCAAAGCCCGAGCCAGAACCGACGCGGCAATCGGGGGATTGGGCGTCGATCCTCTCCCGCATCGACGACAAAGCCTACCCCGACTCCGTGCTGGCGCTGAACGTGCAGGTCGTTTGCGCGCTCGCACTCTTGGCCCAGCGCGAAGCGGATTACGCCGATCTCAAGCGCAAAGCGGTCGCTCTGGCGAGCTCGATCAGAGATTCGCACTATCGCAACGTGGCGAACCATCAGATAGAAGCGCTTCGCCGCCGTGCGCCCGAGCTCGAGCGAGAGCCCGAGTTCATAACGCCGCTCGTCAGCCGGGGGACACAGGGTCCGGCGTCGCGGCTCCAGTCGTAGAGCACAGGCCCGGCCTCCTGGCGGCGGGCCCAGGTGCGATAAGGGCCGGAATCAAAGGCCGGCTATCGCTTTTCCCAGTTTGCGATCAACTTTCAACAGCTTCCCGTTTTGCGTGATATGATGCGCGAAAGACGGGTGCAAGTCGGTCGCGGGAGGGATCAGCCATGACGGACGAGACCTTTGCCGAGCCACGGCAGAATGTAACGGGTCGGGCCAAGGACGTCGCCATGAGGGCACGGGACGCGGCGAGCGTCGCCCTCATCGAGGTCGCTTCCTGGGATTTCTTCCGCTGGGCCGTCATCGCGCTTCTCGCCGTCAACCTTCTCGTAATGATGCTCTTCCTCGGCAGCATCAAAGCGAGTCTTGCCGAGTTGAAGGAGCGTACGACACCGCCCCCGACCGTCGATGTCGGCGCCGAGATCGCCAAGCAGATGGCTGATATGAAGGCGGCGCTGACCCAATCGATCACCGATATGCAAGCCGGGATTTACGACGACATCGCCAAGATCAACGCCAGGCTCGAATCCAACGCGCGCGCGGTGCAGCCAAAGGCCGTCCAACCCGCGACTCCGCCGAAGCCGCAACTCGCGCCGAAGCCGAAGCGAGCGACAACCCAACCATGACGACCGGCTAAGGTTCTCGTCAGCGCAACTTCCGCCTTCGGTCCCAGAGCCGTTCGTCAAAAACGCGCTGCAACCGTTCCGAAGCGGGGATGGTCTCGATCTCGCGGCTGAAGTCGCGATATTCGTCCCTGGCCTCGCGTGAGCCGATGCCATGGCTCAGATTCTCGCGCCATAAGAGAAGCCGCTTCCAGCCTCTTGCATCGCCGCCTTTTTCCGGCGGCGGGACGCCGGCGGCAAGCATGCGCCGCGTTACGAGCTGGGCCGCTTCCGCCTCATCGTGACCGCCCTTGATGAGAAGATCGATCATGGCCGAGAGCCTGGCGAGCAGGATGTCGCTCGGCGGCCTTTGCTTGCGGCGGTTCGGCGCGCTCTCGGCTTGCGCCTGCGATTTCAACGACTCGATGCCCGTTTCGAGATCGATGAGGGGCTGCAGATCCTCCTGCGCCACGCCTTCCTGAGCGAGTTGGGCAATGAGCACGTGCAGGCACTTCGCGCCGAGCGCAGTCTTATCCTCAGCGTTTGAACCGCTCGCATACGCTTGGCGGAGCGCCCGCAAAGCCGCGCCGAGGCGATCGACCGGTGATGGCTGCGTCTGCATGGCTACCACTATAGCTTTGAAAGGTTGCGCCGGCTTTTACGCCCGGACGCTTCTCGCAACCGCCTTCCGCCGGGCGAGGTAAAGGAAGAGTTAGCGGGCCTTCAAACGAGAGCCCCTTTCCGGGGGTGCCTTGCCAAGTAAGCAGGCCAGCGGCTAGAAGGCACGTGAGTCCAGGCCGGCACCTTGCGGGGCCGCCACTTGAGACCCACCTCTTGGGATTGGTGGGGGATCGTCTAACGGTAGGACAGCCATCGATTGACCAATCGTCAATGGCGATCAGTCACTTGGGTTTTACAGCGACTACCGGACGAAGCCGCAACAAGCAGGAAACAAACGCGGGTTTTGTAAAACGCGGCCATGCAGAAGACCCGCTCTGAAATCACGTTTGAACATTTTCTGAAAGCGCAGGGGCTTGAGTTTCGGCCAATAGCTACTGGCCCAGAAAAAACGCCCGATTACGCAGTGAATATCGGCGGGACCGAGATCGTCTTTGAGGTCAAGGAAATGACCTCGGACAAGTCATGGAACTCCACAGTCGTCCACAGCGCAAGCGTAGGCAACTTTATCCGAAAACTGATCCATCGCAGCCGAAAGCAGGTCCAGGCAGCGTCCAAGCGGGGCCGTCCCACCGTCCTGCTTGTCTTTAATAATTGGGACCCCTTGCAGCTTTTCGGGACGGACGACCATGATTTCAGACAAGCGATGTTCGGCGCTGACACTATGCTTATCAGCAACGAGAGCCATCGAGTGCTTGAGCGGTTCTACGGAGACGGGAAGGCACTCCACGCGTCGAAGAACACTTCGTTCAGCGCCCTAGGCCGTTTGAAACAAGGCCGTGGCGACAGGATCGGCGTCACCCTCTTCGAAAACATCCATGCCAAAGTGCCGCTCGACTACAAGATCATGCCGGATTGCTTTGACGTTGTCCGGGGGCCGCGACTTCTCGAAGTCATGAGGCTCGATAATCCCCAATACACTCTGGCTCGTTTTTCAGGTCGAAGCCGCCACCAATGGTGGCCTCGCTCTCAGCCGAGAGGGTGTTACGATGGAACTTGAACCCGACGTGGAAATCTCGTGGGTCTGACGCTAAAATTGGTCCATGGCTATCACCATTCTTCATTTGGAAGGGCCGCTCGCCAGACAAGTTGACGAGTTCGACGATTTCATCGAGGTCATCACATTCGGTCGCTCGCCGGAATGCGAGGTCGTCTATCCGCCCGAGTGCACCATTGTCGCCGAGAAGCACTTCCAGCTTCAGCGGACGAAATCGGGAGACTTTTGCGTCAAGCTGTTTGGCAATTCTTACGTCGCCATCAACTGCATCCGAGCCGAGGATGGAATGGTCGTCGAACCGCGAAGTGTTATTAGTCTAGGAGACAGGCACGGTCCGAGCGTCAGATTTATCCCGCCTGTCTGGTTGACCTCGCTGACTGAAATCGGGGACGCCTTAGAAGCGGAGGAGATGGTAGTTGCTGAAGAGAACGCGGACGCCTCTTCACTAGAGGAAGCCTTGTCGAGGAGAATTTCGCAGCATTGCGAGATGAGAAGCTGCCCCCGCTCGCCGCTTGGTGCGAAGGACGTAGATTTGCTTTTAACGAGAAGATCGCAGGTTGCTGCCGATGTGGCGGGGTTACCCGCCGAGTTTGTCCTCGGGACTCTTGCACCGAGCGCCCGCGAGTTCAAGCAGCCCCTCTCAATCCTCTGCGAGCCCTACCTCCAACCACACTACTTCTCGCACTCCGTTGGCAGCAAGTAAGGACCTTGTCGATGTGAGTGTCTTCGGTCCACGGGCTTTGGCTTTCGAGCAGGAAGCCTTAATCCAAGTCTTTTTGCACCAGTTGGCTCAGCGTGAGATTGCTGATGCCCTCGCTAGAGAGGCCGATCCAAATGCCATGCGGAGAGGCGTTCAGACGCTTGCTACTGAGATCGCCCGAGGGCAGTTCGTCGAGATCATTCTCGAAGGCCGGGGACTCTCCGTGGATCAGGAGAGGGAGATGCTCATTTGGCGCGGCGAGCCTTGCTCCTGCCAATTCATCCTATCGGCTTCGACGGACTCGCGTGGTAGGACGTTCCATCCGCGCGTGCTGGTGCTTGTTGATAGGGTTCCAGTCGGCTCGCTGAGCTTCGCGCTGGAGATTACGGCGAACAGACGGGCGGCATCGGAGATCGAACTTTGTGGTGAGCGCGCCCGCCGCTACGTTCGCGCGTTCCTATCGTATGCCTCGCCGGATCGGGTCGAGGTGATAAAGCGCGCGCAAATGCTGAAAGCAAGTGGCATGAGATTCTTCAATGACCTTCTGTCACTTGACCCTGGTGAGCGATGGGAACACAGGCTCTACGAAGAGATTGACCTTTGCGATGTGTTCTATCTCTTCTGGTCGTCGCAGGCGAAGGCTTCGGAATGGGTGATGAGAGAAATCGAATACGCGCTCGCCCGACGCGCCGCATCAGAGAACGGAGACCCTGACATCGTCCCTGTGATTATCGAAGGTCCTCCGTCACCAACTCCGCCCGAGTCCCTTAAGGACATCCATTTCAACGACAGCATGATTTACGTGCTCGCTGGCTTTCAACACCCCATTTAGCACAGCGGTGCACCCGAGGCTCTTTCGGCGCATTCGGCGCATTCCTGCAGTCGTCATTCTCGTTCATGCCGCAACCCCTCTTCATCGTCACATCCTTGCCATTGCCTATGTCGGTTCACAAAAACGTCAGACAATCCGGTTGTGGGTCTAGCAGTGAAGCATCATCATTGTCTGGTGAGTTCACGCGCGTGCCACTCCTGAGATTCAACAAAGCATGATAGTTGCCAGATCGCGCCAATTTCTGATTATCTCAAATGCTGACTCGCCGTCATCTCACCGGTACTTAGGATTGCGGCGGCGTCAGGCGCGGGAGCGAGAGAGAATCATGTCCAAACATTATCCGAAAGGCCTCGATGACCGTATGCGCGATCACGATGGCACGATAAGAAAGAAGCGGAGCGACACACTAGTCGGGACGTTGCGTGAGGAATATGGCGATCACGTTGCTCCCGGTTATCGCGCAAACACGAAGCTCGGCACGGTGCTTGAGAAAGAGGTTTAGACAGCCTCGATCAGCTTTCTGAAAAAGCGTCGATAGCTATCGGCTCGTGACAGCCTCGGAGGAAGGGGCGGTCGGGCTTTCGGTCAGCACCCGCTTTCGGTCTAGGCTCATCGCCATGGACACGTCACCGCCGAAGCTGATCTCGGTTGTTCGGCTGTAAGACGCCAACGATCAATGGAGGACGGTATGCGGGGTGCCCACAGAGCGAAGGAGATGAAACGTCGAGCGAGCCAGCGCAGAGCATCGCACGAGACACGCCAAGCTGCGCTAATGCTCAGAGCGCAAACGCGGATGGCAGCGGTCGAAGCTGGAAGTCGTAAGACGAAGGTCCGTGCCAAACCTTCCGGCAAATCAACCGTGAAAGCAAGCAAGCCCGAGAAGAGATAACCCGAGCCTCGCTGACCAAGAAAAAGTGGACGCGCCTCGGTACTGCGACGGCAAGTCACCAATCCGCGTAAGCACGAGGTAATCCTGAGTGATCAGCTTGGCGGCGTTGCTGGCTTCGCTTCACGCGAGGCCGCGCCGTTCTGTCGCCAACGGTCGGCTCGCTAGTGGAGGACTAAGAGTTTATGATCGCTCCAAATCGTCGGCGTGACGGGGGGCGTCGTTGTTTTTTACGCCACTCCAATCGGGGAGAGTAAGTCATGCTGCGAAACCGCATTCCTCAATTCTTCCATCCTGAGATTCGTCAACTCATCCACTCTGCATTGGATGAGGCGTGGCAGGAGCTAAAGGATGAGCAACTCGCTGACGCCAAGTCAGTGAAAGAGAGACTCGCGACGACAATTGTGGCTCTAGCGGCTATCGGTGAAACCAATAGGGCTAAGCTGAAGAACGTCGCTGTCCACGCGGCCAGAGCGACGTTCAGACCACAAAAGCGTATGTCGGTGCGGCGGCAGACCGCGCAAATGGCGGCTCAAAACTTTTGAGGGTTTGGTAGAGAGCGGCAGCCTACGGCTTAGGCGCTGCGCGTCACCCGCGCGATTGCTTCAGAAGTGACAAGCACCCGACCGTGGCGGTCGAATGGCCCTTCCGCGTCGAAAGCCTCGCTTGCCAAATCTTCGATTAACTCGCGGTACGACTCGAATACCGCACTATCGGAGCCGCTGAGGTGTACGCGCTCCGCGTGATCTCGCAAAGCTTCATGTGCCACTCTGCAAGCCACCGAATTGCCAACCTCATCCGCCATCACAAAACGGATGCCGTCCTCTTCGAGCGTACTCGTTTTTCAGCCGTGTGAGAGGCATCTCTGCGTCCCTACATATCTAAGCGAAACTGAGTATCTAGCGACACGCCACTGAACGACCTGTGCCGGCCACGCATGGTGTCTTGTTTACGCCGGATCATTCCAAAGCTTGGTCGTTCTTTCTTCAAACTTTCTTAAAGTTTTTGTACTTCGATTCGTTCGCTCATCGGATGGTGCCACCCGAAGGCAACGGGTGAGCTAAAAGGGGCACGGGCCCCACACAGTCCGTCAACGTAGGGGCTCGTGCCACCTCTCTGGGGATAGAAAGGGAGGAAAAAGATGCGCTCGGGCGAAATTGGCTTCTATATTTCGGCAGGGATAGCAGCCTTGACCGTTGCGCTACTGCCCCGAAGCAATGTTCTCATAGCGGCGCTATTCGTCGCCATTGCTGCGGTTGCCTTGGCAATTGCACAGGGATAAGCGAAATTCCCCGTGCGTTGTCGCGCACGAGCGAGCATACACGTACACATTGGGCTCGCTTCGAACTCTCTGCCCTTTGGTCTAAGGGAGCCCACGCCTCGCGCAAATCGGTAGTGCGATCTAGCAGTGAAGCGTCATCATTGTCTGGTGAGTTCACGCGCGTTGAGATCGGCCACATCGTCATCTGCTCTGACGGATAAGTGATAAGAAGATCGCGCGGATCGGCTTCTGGACCAAGCCAACGTTCGTAGCTTTCACGTTTTAGGATGGCTGGCATCCGGTTGTGGATTTGTCCCACCAGATCATTAGACGGCACAGTGATTATAACGAAGGTGCGCTCCCATTGGCCCGTTCTTGGATTCTTCCAGTTCTCCCACAAGCCAGCGAGGCCGAAGGCCGAACCATCTTTCATGGCGGTGGCATAGGGCTGTTTCGCGCGTGCCCCCCTGATCGCTCGCCACTCGAAGAAGCCATCGACCGGCACAATGCAGCGCCGGAGAGCGTAAGCCTCCCTGAACATGGGCAACCGTGAGACGTTCTCGGCCTTGGCGTTGATCGGCTTGCGGCCTCCTCTCGGGTCGCTGCACCAGTGGGGTATCAAGCCCCACTTGATTAGGTCGAGCGACCGCTCGCCTGTCTCGTGGTTCTGTCGAATGACCAGCAGTTCTTGGCTTGGTGCAGCATTGTAGCGCGGGCGAATGTTGGCCATGCGGCTATCGCTCACGTCGAGGCCATCGACAATGGCGAGACGCAAAGGGCCCGAGCTTTGGATTATACGACCGCACATTTGGCCCTTAAGCGGCCTCGCCCCGAAAAGCCCGTGCTTCTCGGCAAATGCGATCAAGCTCATCGCGAGTGGTTGTCCTGTAAAGCCATTCACGCGCTTCGGCAAAGCCATCCTCGAAGCCAAGTTCAAAAACGATGGGACGCCATCCATGAAATTTGCCAGATCGCGCTAATTCGCGCGCCTTGCCTTGAATGCGTTTGAGCTTCGCCATTGGGGTGTCTCGTAGATGCTGCGCCATGGCGCGACATATAGGAACTCCCGAATGCGAAGACTATGCTTCGGTTAAGGCCGACCCCAGGGTGCCTTAGCGTCCCACCACAAAACCGCAAATATCGCCAACAGCGCCCACCAGAGCGCGTTAGCCGCCTCATGCGTAACAATGGCGAATATGATGCTGATGATGATGCACACCAGCGCCACGATATTTCCAACGCCCAGAAACATGATTTCCCCCCTGCCTATCAATCGCCCCTTTATACCACGCCCCGCCCGACGCGCCTTGCCAGAGGTTTCGATCCTGAGGCGGTTCTACCCGAAGAAGAAGCTCAAGACTGCCATGGCACACATGCGATACCCGCTGCTTTTCAAGTCGGACGATCTGCCACCGGGGTAAGTACTCAGCCCGAGCCAGGAATTAGCTCTAGTTCGATTCACACAAAAAGCCCCGCCCAAGCAGGACGGGGCTAAGATTTAACGCGGAAAGCGATTAGTCCGGGTTACCGTGGTCTCCACTTGGCTAGAGTGGCCACCCCGCACTTTCGGTGAGATAGCATTGTTCGCAGCCCATCGCTGTAGCTCGAAGGGCACAGTTGGAAGGAAATCAATTCCTCCCCGTGCCCTGCTCGCCCCAATCTCCGGTAAGGCCATAAAGGGTAACAACGAGCCGGTTCCCATTTGCGGGCGCGCGGGGCGGTTATTGCACAGACAGACAACCCCAAAAGAAGAAGCCCCGGCGAGTTGGCCGGGGCTCCGGTTTGATCGACGGCGAATGCTACATCTTCGCCTTGCAAGCCTTGGCCTTGGCGTCCCACATCCCGCCAGCCTTGGTGCATTCAGCCTTTGTCTTGGCAGTCGTCACATCCGCTGCAAACGTGGGCGCGGTAAACGCAAGTGCGATTCCCAGAGCAACGATCATCGAAACGAGCTTCCTCATTGTGCATCTCCTCCAAAAGTGGAACTACCTTTGCTGGTAGCCGTCGATTGTTAACGTTGCTCAGGCTAACTGACGCTGCGGCAAAAATGCTCAGTCTCCCCGCAGACTTGGCGTCGATGGGGTGTTATGCCGTAATTGTGATGGGGTTCCCCCGTCATCATCTTCTCCATGATGGATAGATTAGGGAAGAAGCCCCACTTGTGCGGGGCTTCTTCTTCGCTGGATTGGCAACGTCTTACTAGACGACTGCTAGTCAGGTAAATGCAGAGCGAGCCCTGGCTCCGGGGTCTGGCAGCGACCCGTAAAACTCGCTTCACTTATGGTCGGACGATTGTTCGCCCCTTCAACGGAATAAGAGCAATGAGGAAACGCCTACTTTTCGCGGATCAAATCTACCTCGTTTTTGACCGAGTAACTCACCAGTGTTTGGTTCGGCACGCTCAGCCGTCTCCAGGCATGAGGCTGATCGGCATTTACAAGTCTGAGGCTGAAGCGAAGAGTGCCATGGCCAAGACAAAGGGATGCAGACACTAGGGTAAGATTGGCGAGGAGCCTACCCCTTGCCATTTGTCGATTGAGCGCGAAGCCATTCTGCCCCAGTGCCCCAGCCGCCCCACTGCTTGAGATGACTTGCGGGCGAGAAAAACACACCCACGTTTTTTTTAATTCTCTTGTCCTGACTTGTAATGGTGTGACTGGGGCAGTTGGGGCACTGGGGCGGTCTTACGTGAGCAGGCGAGCACGGCGCGGGTGATGGCGAAGAAGTGACTATCGGCGAGAAAAGGCCAGTTCAGGAAGTCCCTGCCCCGGTTGATTCATTCCCCCATCGTGTGACGCTGTTCTGAAGCTAACCGCTCCCGTTTTACGGCTTGGCGGCGATCCTCTCGCCACTTTTCGTAATTCCTCTTTCAGCGACTTAATCGCTGTTTCGATTTCCTTGCGTGATCGGCGGAGAGCAGCCTTGCGCATTCCATCTATCCAAAACCGCTTCCCGCGCTCAATCTCAGGGAGAGCGCTGGCGCGAGGTTGTTGCGCCATGCCCTTACCAACGGCAATACCGAACACCGTGGCGCCACCAGCAATGACGATGGTGATAGGGCCCCCAATAGTACCGGCGCCAATGCCCGCAGCGGCATCTAAAGGGTCCGCACCAGCAGGCAGCCGGCTCAATAGGTGAATAGTCTTTTACCGCTGTCTGCAAAGGTCCGACTCCGCTCAGCGTGGTCGCCTCCGCGTTCCAGGCAAAGGAGGCCGTCAGCAGGAGCGCCGCGCCGGCTACAGCAAAAAGCATTTTCTTGGGCATGATTTCCTCCTCATAGTCTCGGGATGAGCGCACGTCTAACGCGGGAAGTTAACCCAAGGTTCTAACCGAAAATGAAAAAGTCCGTGCTCGCTTGCGGAGGTACTAGCTGGCATGAGGTCGCGTTCGAGTATCCGGCAGAAGCTCAGGGCATGAATGTCTTCGTGGATCGGGCGGCGAGAGGGGTGGAAAGCAATCTGGACAAAGGGTGTGCCGCTGCCGTTGCTTCGAGCAATGGGCCTGCGAACCTTAGCGAGCAGCCTGCTACAGGCCCATGAAAGGGGAGCGCGATGGTCTGAGGGTACGATGGTAGCGGAGGTCCGTTCTGGTCATTCCCCCGGCCACGTTCTCACTCAGTTTCGATGGTGGTCTCACCATCGCCCTCGTCGATAAACAAGCCGCAAAATGAGCAGAAACAGAATCGCACCGATGGTCGCTCCGATGATGGCAGAGATGATCCCTGACCCAAGGTGGATGTGAAGTTGCGGAAGCAGCCAACTCCCAATGAGTGGACCCGTCATCGTCGAAGCTGGTCTGGGGCGCGGTTCTCGAAGTCATGAGTTTTCGGTAATCAGCGACCGACACTCGAAGCGAAGTCGCTATCCGAGATCGCGCAGCGCGCCTGATTGGAGTCAGTGGTTAAACGTCTCGCAGTTCACTCTGAATCGTTTATCAGGTCGAAGCTGATCTAGGACGCAAGACTGGTCATCCGCTTTCGCCCTCCGTGTTTCCACCCTTCCCCTCATACCAAGCAATTAGCTCTTCCCGATTAGCCTTGTGAAGCAAGTACCGCAGGTCGCGACCCCAACCTACAAGCCACACCCAATATGTGATCACGGCTACAATCGCGCTTAACAGAATGCCCATCCTACCACGATGAACGACGACCACAGCCACATCGATAAGGAGCAACGTAGCGGCGACGTTGTACGCGACGTGATAGCTCACGAACATCCTTGCGTCCCGGATGCGAAGCGCCTCTGCGATTCTTTCAGCATCTAGGACGAACAGAAAGAGCGAGAGCATTCCAACAATCAGCCAGGAGCTATGGGCGGAAGTTGGTGACGGCATGAAGGGGTAAGGCGGCGTATCGTGGGGGTGTTCGACGCCTCCACTTCTCCACCGAAGGAGTGATACGCCGTGACCGACACTAACGTCATCAAGCTCGCTCAGCCAGGGACTTTCACCGATTCGCTCACCGAGATTTTGCGCAACGGGGCGCGTGCCCTGCTCACGCAGGCCGTCGAGACGGAGGTCGCTGACTTCCTCGGGCGATATGCCGATCTCAAGACCGAGACGGGCCGCCAGCGCGTCGTGCGCCACGGGCATCTGCCCGAGCGCGAGATCATGACCGGCATCGGGCCGGTGGCCGTGCGCCAGCCCGCGCGTGCGCGACCGCGAGGCCGTCGGCGGCGAGCGGATTCGGTTCAGCCCGAGCATTCTGCCGCCCTACGCGCGGCGCACGAAGAGCCTCGAAGTGCTGATCCCGATCCTCTACTTGAAAGGCATCTCCACCGGCGACTTCGAGGAGGCGCTGGCCGCGTTGCTCGGCAAGGACGCCGGCGGGCTGTCGGCCTCGACCATCGCGCGCCTGAAGGAGGCCTGGGTCGGACGAGCACGCCCGCTGGCGCGAGCGCGACCTGTCCGCCAAGCGGTACGTCTACGTCTGGGCCGATGGCATCTACGTCCAGGCCCGGCTCGAAGATGACGCGCAGTGCCTGCTGGTGATCATCGGCGCCACCGCCGAAGGCAAGAAGGAACTCGTTGGGCTTGCCGACGGCATCCGCGAGAGTGCGCAATCCTGGAAGGAGCTGCTGCTCGATCTCAAGCGGCGTGGCCTGACGATCGCCCCGCAGCTCGCTGTCGCCGACGGGGCGCTCGGCTTCTGGAAGGCGATCGACGAGGTGTGGCCGAAGACGCGCGGGCAACGCTGCTGGGTGCACAAGACCGCGAATGTCTTGAACAAGCTGCCGAAGAGCCTGCAAGCAAAGGCCAAGCGGGCCTTGCAGGACATCTGGATGGCGGAGACCAGGAAGGATGCCGAGGCCGCATTCGATTGCTTCGTCGAAATCTACGGCGTCAAGTACGACAAGGCGGTCGAGTGCCTGACCAAGGACCGCGAAGCGCTGCTCGCCTTCTACGACTTCCCTGCCGAGCACTGGAAGCATCTACGCACGACAAACCCGATCGAGAGCACGTTCGCGACCGTTCGGCATCGAACGGTCCGATCGAAAGGATGTCTTTCGAACAAGACCGCGCTCGCCATGATCTTCAAGCTCGCACAGGCCGCCGAGAAAAGCTGGCATCGTCTGCGCGGTCACAACCAGTTGCCAAAAGTCATCCTCGGTGTAAAGTTCAACGACGGAATCGAGGTCGTCAGATCGCAAGCTCAAACCGCTGCCGCCTGATCCCCTCGTCACCAAGATTTCGGCGATAACTCATCAGCCAGAGCCAACAAGTGCTACCGAGCAACTGAAGGACTAGCGCAGCCACAGCGGCAAGAATGGAGTTTAGGATAAGGTATTGCGGAGCAATTTTCTCTAAGCGGGTCATCACTACAGGCTCCCTTTGCTCACGTTTGCAAGCCATCCGCGAATCCATTTAGCAGAACTTTTGTTGGGGACCGCACTGATGAGATGGCGGAAGGTCAAGATCAGCGATTCCGAGACCGCCTACTTCACGAGGCGCTTTAAAAAGCGAGCGCGTTTCCTTGTTGACGAAAGTTTGGGTGTTGACGCAGCCCGAGTAATATCCGGGCGCGGATGGAAGGCAGACTTTACGGGTGACGTGGGTCTCAGTGGTCGCTCAGACGAAGATGTGATGGCTTACGCTTGGCGTCACAAACGCATCATCCTAACCCACGACAAGGACTTCCTCGATGATCGGCGTTTTCCGTCTCATCGCAACCCCGGGGTTATCGTACTCCCTGGCGCAGAGGGGGGTACGCCAGTCTTAGAAATGGAGTTAGCACGCGTATTGATCACGGTTGGACGGCATGGTGAGGCATTTCATGGATGTAAAATTCATATCAGGAATGACGGTACTTGGCTGGTCCGATTTAGTGGCCACCCTCGAAGGATGGGAGGTGTCTTGAAGTTTGGCTCTAGCGGCCAGATTTGGGAGCTTGAGCCCGATTAGGTTTCCTTTTCTCTGCGACGCTAGCCGATATCAAGAACGAATTTTCAGAACATATCTCCACTGATTGGTGGAGACACACCTAACCCGATGAGTGGGAAAGGTGTGTTGGTCAGGTTTCCACTGCTCGGAGCCTAGACGCATCCTGTTAGAGCAACCCCCGATGGGGAAAGGGCGGTCGTCCGGTCTCCTTTTTCGCTCTGCCTAAACGGCGGTGATCTTCAGCAGCAAACAGGACTACGGGCTGAAGACCGAGAGGTTGTGGTTCGTCACAGAGCCTCCTCGTCGCGGTAATTTTTTACTCGGCACCCCGTCCGCGTTTGGTGCCCTCACTAAATAGCTTTGCGACCTCTCCAAGCTCTGACCGCGCGAGTAACTCGGCGGTCTCAATGGGTTTGTCTGCTCATTGCTGTATAGGTATTTATGCTCGACGGTTCAGTTCTGGCTACCCCCTCGAAAAAAACAATAATATTACCAATAATGTAGGAATAAAGCAATAAATTTCTCCTGGCCTGAGGCATGTATAGAGTGCAATTCGCATAAATAGGACTGTGGATATACAACAAAAGGAGTATTACAAATGATCAACCCTCAAAATGACAAGGATCAACTAGAGAGGATTTACGTAGCCATTTATAATCTAGCGAGGTAGTTGCCACAGGCAATTCACAGTGATGTCTTTTACTATTTATCAGCGGTCTTTCCGAGCGATAGCCATGCAGAACGCTTCTTTTTTGGGCTTGCGGCAGAAAGAGGCGATGGAACGGATGAGTCAGTACAGGAATTCGTAGACCGAATTCCAGGGCTGATTGAGGAATATCTCAATGGCAACGAGGAGTTCTGTAAAGGAAGACAGGATTCTCATAAAGGGCTGCTACGAGTGTCCGATGCGTAAAAAAAGATTGGCGATCATAATTGATAAGTCGGTTCTGGTGCGACTCAAGAAAATAGCCGCAGAGCGCGACGAATCCTGTTCTTCCATTGTCAGAAGGCTCCTGAACAACTTTTTGAATAACGTGCCATAACTCGAAAATAACGACACAGTTTGTGATCCTAACAGATTCAATATGTTGCGCGTCTCACAAATCCGTGTCATAACGATCCCATGGATAAGCTTGGATATGCGAGAGTCTCGACGACTGGTCAAAGTCTGGAATCCCAAATCCAGCAGCTACAGGAACACGGCTGCACCCACATTTTCCGAGAGAAGATCAGCGGTGCAAAATCAGATCGGCCCCAACTAGCTTACCTGCTCTCGTCGCTTCGCTACGGCGACACTCTTGTGGTTACGCGCTTAGACCGGCTTGCAAGGTCTACTAGCGACTTGCTCAACATCGTTCGCACTACAGCAGACAAAGGAGCGAACTTCCTGTCTTTGGCTGAACCGTGGGCGAATACGACCACTGCTGTTGGGAAGTTGATGCTCACCGTCCTTGGGGGGATCGCAGAGTTTGAACGTGATCTAATCGCCTTACGCACTAATGAAGGACGAGCAAGAGCGCGCAGCGCCGGGATAAAATTCGGACCCAAGTTCAAACTGAATCGCCATCAGATCGAGGAAATCAGGAAGCGAAAAGAAGCGGGCAACTCGTGTCGTCTTCTTGGGCGGTCTTACGGCGTGAGTGCAAACACCATCAGCAGAGTGCGATAGCCGCTTATCAAGAGACACGGAGAGGCGCGCCGCGCTGAGAAGTACAATGGCAACGTCAGATGCTTCAGCTACCCGTCATCGACAAATAAACAGGCGGAAGCCCTATGGACTCTGAGTCGATTGGCGACGACGCCGAGCTACGGGCAGCACTAAACGAGCTTGAGCGCATACTTATCCGCGAACACCGGCAGAGAGTCGAAGAGCTTCGTGAGACAATCCCCCACAATATCACCTTCGTGGAGTTAGAGGGCGACTTCCCCGGGTCAAGTGGCGCGCCCTGCGCTCCGTACGCCCTAGGTCTTGCCTCTGATCCAGACTATTGGTCAGTAATATCTATCGTACCGGAATCCACGCCCGAGCCGATTTCATGAACTGGCTACTCAGCAGTCTAGAAGAGGTAGACGCCCAAACTCCTGGTGCTTTGGTCCTGTACTTTAACGGCGGAAATTGGTCGCACGTGGGAACCATCACAAACTCAGGGAGGGTAATTTCCAAATGGGGGCTGTACCCCGTATACGAACATGGACTCTGGGAGGTGCCAGCGGTCTATGGCAACGAGATCAGATACTTTTTGAAGCCGAGTCCCGAGATGGCGCTAGACCTGTTCGAGGAGTACGTGGAAGAGCAACTAGCTGAACGTTCTAAGCATGACGGATAAGTGCTTCCGTATCGCTGCCAAGGAACCCTTAGGTTAAGGAATCCACCCAACACCAGTTTTCCCATTGAAGTATGTTGAAGGCTTTCGTTGACGACAGCGGGAGCGAACCGAACGATCCCGTCTTTGTCCTGGCTGGTTTCCTTTCGACACCAGCACTCTGGTCGCGTTTCGCGGACGAGTGGTCGCGTGAACTCGGGAAAGAACCCCACCTAGAATATTTTAAAATGTCCGAGGCTCACGCCCAAGACGGTCAGTTTCGCCGTGGGTGGACTAGACCGCTGATTGCCCAGAGAGTGCAGACCCTCACCGAGATCGCGTGCAAGTACGCTTCGTATCGCATTTCTAGCGTGATGCGCTGGTCCGATTACAGCAGCTACATCAAAGAAATTGGAGACGAAACACTGGAGCCTTTTAATTTCGCTCTTCGCGATCCTTATTCCCTCTGCCTGTTTGGCATGTACATAAAGGTGGCGAAGTGTCTTGAGCGCCAAAAGATTGAGAGTGACTGTGACTACGTTCTTGATGAGCAAAGCAAGGTCGGAGAATTTGCAGCGAGAGTAATCAACACGCTCGGGCGCAGCGGTAACGTGGAACTCGACTCGATCTTTAAGAGTGTTCCCATATTCGAGAACGACAAAGCCGTGCTGCCTTTGCAAGCGGCAGACCTTTATGCGTGGCATCTGCATCGGTGGCTGGTCACCGAGGGAGGCTGCAAGCAGTATAAGAAGCTTGACGATCAGGGCGCGCATAAAACGAAGCTACCCTGAGTCAGTAAATTCGCGCTGAGCATAATGTGAGTCGTGTCGGTTCCTCGTCGCCTTTAGTGAGTGATTACGCGACGGCCAAGAGCACCTTCGATCAAGCGGTGAAGCGCAGACCTGGGAAGCTCATCACGCTTCGACAGAAAACGAGGCTACTGGCAGACAGCAGGGGAACGACGTGACTCGAATTTGCATCACTGAGAACGGCAAAAACGATGGTCTCAACACAACAGACGCCGATCTATTCCTGGAAGAGAGCGAGGAAGCTTTTTACCGGCCACTTGGAGATTCGCGTGGACAGCGCCTCCACTTGGAAAAGGCTGATGATGGGAACTGCAAAGCCCACGAAGGGCACCAGTGCGAAAACTGCTAGCCTAATCCTCTCAACGTACCGTGGCGCAGCGTCGTGCTTCCCGCCAGATGCAGCGGCGGTCGGAAACTGAACATAAGCCAAAATTCATGAAATCGAGTCCCGCCCAAACGGCAGTGATAGTATGGCGCGTGGGAGGCCCGAACCAAAGGAGGATGCGATGCGGCAAATTATGGTTTTGATTGCTAGCTGTGCCGCGCTTTTCGTTTTTTTGACCCAAGCTTCGGCGGCGAACCTGACCGACCAGCAAGTCAAGGATACTTGCGGAGGAGGCGTTAAATCCGCGACCTACAAAGATGGCACGAAGGTGTTTGGGTGCGACAAAAAATGCGGCGACACAATGTGTACGTATAATTGCTGCACCGGAAAAAAGTGCGGTGAGCAGGGCTGCCACGGATACGCTTATCGGACTACGATTGGGGGCAAGGTAAAGATGCCAATGGCAGCCTTTCTTCGCCTCTACGCGCATCAGCGATAATTGCTGTTGCAGGCTCTCACCGTGGCGTAGCGGAGTGTCTTGCTTCGGGCCAGTTGCTTCACGGCACCGTTAGCTTAGGACCGAGGGCGAACGTCTACGTCCACGGGCACGTCCTAAGCGGAGAGTGCTGTGCCGCTCAACGAGATTCCAAAATATTTGAATCCCGACACCCGCCGTCTAGTGGACGCTGCTTTGGAAGAAGCCCCTCCGAGCAGCACTCCGACGCCGCTAACGTAGGACAGCGCAACAAGCGGCAGTGCGACCGATGCGGCGGCTTAGGGGGTTGGCACTTTTATTCTCGTCAGGCTCGCAGGTTTCTCCTTTCCGCCTCCATTTGGACAGCAGCGAGCAAATCCAACAATTCGGCATCCGGCAGCGTTTTCATGGCCGTGGTGATTTCGGCCAGCACACGGTCGGGCTCTTTCGGCGCATTCCTGCGGTCGTCATGCTCATTCATACCGCGACCTGCTGAGTCGTCACATCCTCGCCATCAGGTCATCGAAGAGCGTCAAGACTGCCGTACGTCCGCGATGATCATTCATAACTATGAGCATGGTGCTTCCACAAACAGGCAGTAGCGCCTTCTCGGCCCATTGGCGGGCCAAGACCATGTCTTTCGTGAGTTGGTATGCGGCGGCTATTAGGGCACCAAGAGCGCAGCGTCTTACGGCCCGTTCATCGGTGGGATCGGCTGAGCCGCCAGAGGCATCCAGCGCCAAATAACCTCTGCACCAGTGCCGCTCATTCTGGATTAGCTCTTTAGCTCTTTCGACGATCTGCAACTTGAGGGGCTTTGCCATGACAACCTCCATAACTCATGAGCATGAGTAACCCCCCTCGCTGCCTTCGCGTTTCATAGAGTCGTTTGTACTCGTCACTCTGGCTTGTCCCGACCATGAACCTCAGCCGGTGGTGCAGTTGGCTCTACAGCCGTAAAGGGTTCTAGGATTTTGTATTGGTGCATGGCTCCGGCAGGGACCAACCAAGAGTCGCCAGCCTTTAAATTCAGCGTTTGTCCTTCGAGGTCGAGGGTGAAGTCCTAAGGTTGCTGGGAATTTGGCGGGGTGCATCCTTTGCAAGTGATTCAGAAAACGGGCTTGGCGAGCCCGAGCAAAGGAGCACCCCATGGCAACGAGACTACCTGCTTCGCAGCGCACACGTGAAGAGCTGACAGCCTTGATCGAAGGGCGACTTTCCACAGCCTCGGCCAAGGACGAGCTGGTCAAGCTGGCCGCCCGGTTGATTGTGGAGGAAGCGCTGGAGGGCGAAGCCACTGATGTGATCGGGCGAGACTATTACGAGCATGGCGCACAGCCTGGGCAGGGCTACCGCAACGGCTATCGGAGCGGGCGGCTGAAGACGGCGGAAGGAGTGATGGACTATTCGGCACCGCAGGTGGCCGGCCGTGACGAGCCGTTCCGCTCGACGATCCGTGAGCACCTGAAGGGACACACGCAAGCTCTTGAGGACCTAGCGATCGAGCTATTGGCGCGTGGGTTATCGGTGCGCGACATCGAGGACGCCTTCAAGGACGAGAGCGGGCGGCTGTTGCTGTCACGCACGGCAGTCTCCGAGATCGGCGAGCGACTTTGGGCGGACTATCAGGACTTCGCCACGCGGGACTTGAGCGAGTACGACATTGCCTATCTGTTCGTCGACGGCATCGCCGAGCGCATCCGCCCCGGGCAGAAACGCGAGCCGGTGCTCGCCGCCTGGGGCTTCACGGCGGCCGGCGCAAAGGTTCTGTTGCACCTGATGGCAGGCTCCAAGGAGGACGCCGAGACGGTGAGCGCGTTCTTCCAGGACATGCGTTCCCGCGGTCTTAGCGATCCCTTGCTGGTGGTCTCCGATGGGGCGCCCGGCATCGTCAAGGCGATCGAGAGTTGCTTCCCCCGCTCGGAGCGTCAACGTTGCCTTGCGCACCGGATGCGGAACCTCGCCGCCAAGGTCCCAGAGGACCTCTGGCCAGAGTTCAAGGCCCGCGCCACCGCCGTCTACCAGGCGCCATCACGCGCCATCGCGCGTGATCTGGCCTCTGGTCTGGTCAAGGACTACGAGGGCGCACTGCCAAGCGCGGTTGCCTGCTTCCGAGACGACTTCGAAGCCTGTATCGCGCATCTGAGGATGCCAGTCACCCACCGCCGCGCGATCCGAACGACCAATCTTCTCGAGCGCCTATTCCTCGAGGAGCGAAGGCGCCTGAAGATCATCCCTAACGCCTTCGGCGAAAAGGCAGTCCTCAAGCTCATGTTCGGTGCCATGATCCGCGCCGCCGAGCGTTGGCGCCCCGTCAAGATGACTGACTTCGAGCGCCGCCAGATGGCCGCTATCAAAACCGAGCTCAGTCAGGAATACGAGGCCCACATCGGTATCGCAAAGCCGACCTCAAAGGAAAAGCACTCCGTCAAAATATCCAGCAGCTCTCGGACTTGACCGAGGTCGAGGGTTGCCCGACCTGAGATGACATACCCTACGGTCTCGTAGTCCCTGCTTGTCGGATGTTTCAGTTCACGTCCGGGCTCCAACACCCAGAGGCGCATGGATACGCGCTTCCCTGCCACCAGATATTGACCCATTTCCACCGTGGGAGAAGACGCGGCTTCAACTTTTTTGATCGTCGTGTCGGACATGGGTCACCTCAATGTCACTTAAACTTACGTAGCGGATCGAGCAATCACCGTCCTTCCAACAAATCAAACTGGAAGGTCCAGTAGCAAGGCGCTGTCGCGCCGAGCCGCATCACACAAAGGAGGGGAGGGTTTTTATTTTCGCCTTCCGCTTTCAGATGGGTTCCCTTCTCCCACACTATGCAATCCTTGATCGTTACGCCTTCATGGACCAGAGCCTTGAAGGCCGATTCATCTTCGGCTCCCAACGCGTCCCAGAGCCGCTGCATCCTTTCTTTGCTATGACAGCCGGGAGTAGCTTCTTTGACGATCTTCTCCGGGCGCGCGGCTAACCCGACATTATGCCCGCCAGCAAAGCTGCTGCTGGTAGTAGTAATAGGCTAACGCCTTGCCTATTGATCATGGTTCGGCCCCGATAGAGCACGTTGGCTGGCTGCGACTCCAGGTCGCCATCTGGCGTAAGCCAGAGGTAATGCGAACTTATCAGCTTCACTTTCGGTGATGACCCCCGCATCACCATTCCCTGATCAGGAAAAACTGAGGAAGCTCCGCCCCCCACGGAGCTTCTTCTTTTAGGCTCAGAACGTCTGGCCGATGGGAGCGCCGTTCAAATTGGTTCAATCTAAATTTGCGAAGCCTTGTCAAACATGCGCCAGAAACTTCGTGTAAGGGTTGACCGAAGTGGTCGCGCGCCTACGACTTCGCCATCCCCGCAATTGAGAGTTCGCATTATGCCTTTGAATCAGTCTGCCAAATTTTTTGCTCCTCAGACGCTTAGTGTCATGGAAGCTGCGCTGGAAAAAGCATGGGGGGAGCTAACGACTGACGGCGATATCGCTGACGCGGATGTAGCACGCCGGAGATTGGCGAGGACAATCACTGCCCTTGCTGCGGTGGGAGAGACTGATCCGACCAAGCTTCAGACCTTCGCGTTGCGCGCTTATCGCGCACGATGTGTCGAGCCCTCCCCACAGACTTGAGGCTCACGACTGCACTCGAAGCATATTGATCCGCCCAGACATTTACCCCTAAGTCGGGGATGGATGGAGCGTCAAAGTCGCGTATACCGCTTTGATACCTCGGTCATACCTTCAATCACGCCATGCGAGTGCAGCAGCGGCTCGATCAGAGCGATGATTCCGGTAACTTCGGCATTGAGGCTTCTCAGCCGGACCAAAGACAAACTCTGTAACGTGCCTTTGTATGTTCGCCACGACACCCTAGCGATCACAGTTTCGTCGGGCAGGAGCGAGCGCACGCCGTGAACGGCTAGGTTGCGCTCATCAATTATTTCCTCAATACGCCTCGCGGCATCCTTCAGAGCCTCAAGCTCGCTTGCCGATATGAGCTTTTGACGCGCGATGTTATGCGCCTCGCGAGCCAAAACGCTGATCGGCTTTCCACCGGTCGCTGTCAGTCGTTCATCGTCGGACTTGTCGAGCAGATCGCTAAACCACCATATGGCGATCTCTAGCATCCATTCGAGGTAGGCCCATTGCGAGCATAGGAGGCCGACCTCCATGTTGTGTTCCGCCGCGAGGTCCAAACGGCGGGGTTTATCAATGTCACCGCTCATCGCTCGCTAGGACTCTTCACAAGCTCGGCCTGTAGCATTCCCCTTGTTTCGGAATAGGCTAACCGCGCTGCCTCATAGAGGGGAAGACGATTCCCGCGACTTAGAAAACAAGAAAGCAGGCTTCTCACCGAGCCGATCAGCGAGCCTAACCAAATCCTTGCGGTAGACCCACATATCGGGTGTGTGATGCCCGGGCAATGAAACAGAAGCCCGTTGACCATTTAGATTGATGGACCCTGGCAAATGAGCCGATAACTCCTGCCGCTCAACTGCCTCCATAAGCATCTGATAGCGCGCCGATGCCTTTGGGTTCCTCTTTACGTCTCTAGGAAAACGAAGGGGCTCAATTCCTGCCCAAAGGCAGGCGGCTTGAAGAAGTGTAAATCGCTCGACTGCGTTCCAGTGGCTAAAATCAAACGATGGCCCCTCAGAGGGGGCATTTGTCTGTAAAGGCACATTCTGGCTAAGGGCTGGCCTTCCTATCTCGATACCAGCCACTTCAGCTTTACGTTTGTGGTAAAGACCATACTCTAGGCTCAGAGCTACAAGCAGTGCGGCGCCTACAAGCAGCCACACCCAAAATGGGAAGAAGCCGCTGGTCATTGCCACCATGTCGTAGATAGTGGGCCATTTCTGGCGCCAATTTGGTGAGAGTAGTTGTGCGCCGACAGTGTCCCATGTGGATATCGCCGCCCAGACAAGAAGAACTGCCTTGCCGATCCGGGTGTGCCACACGCTAACAAGGATATCCCGTCGCGCGGCGAGCCATTGGAGCAACATGCGAGGGAGACTAGCAATTTATGTGTGCCAAGGGGATATGGGCGGGGATTCTCTTGGCAGGGGAGAGCGGCTACCCTCAGGCGCGTACGCAGCGGTCACCGCATGACGCTCCACTCATCTCGGTGAGCAGTGATTGGACAAGTGGCTTGATGATGAGCGCGAGCCGCATCGCAAGCTGATCTTACCGCGCGTCTCAATGCTGATTGAAAAGCCATTGCCGACATGAAGCCAGTTGGCTCACCCATCTCCAACAGGAGCTTGGATTTCAGTGCTTCGCCAATGGGACCACTGATCGCCTCATCAAGCATCTGCTCTTCGTGCGCGGCCCGCATTCGACGAAGCTCGGCATCGACCGGAAGCGGTGGCAGTAAAGCATCGCGGCGCAGTCGGTTCCGCTGCTCGATCTCAGCCCTCGCCTTCACGTCATCGAACACATCTAACCTCAATCACCTGGATCAACGCTTGATTTGTGGCTGCTGAACGGGGTGCTTCTAGCTGCCTTTCACTCAGGAAGTGACTGCATTGTACACAATGATTTCATCAAAGAATCCACATTACTTATAGAGCCAATATGCTAGTTGTCTTAATGAATATCACTCGCACATCATCAAGAAGTCATAGTATTATTGTCGATTATGGTAGAAATATCGACTTGGAGCAGTGATTTCCCAAGAACTATTCTTGAAAAGCAAGCGGCTGACGACCAGATCGGTGGCATCATGGCCCCATTTGGAACCACTGAACCAGAAAAATGCGCGCTAACCGCGTCGGACGCCAGTCGCGATCAGCGGCTCCTGGCAAAGGGCATGTGTGCCCGCGTGCGGTCTTCTATCCCCGCCTATGTTACGCGGCAACGCGCAGCGCGGGAACTCGACATGAGCGTTGACACCTTTGATCGTTACGTAGCCTTGGGAATACTCCCAGGACCAAAGCGACGTGGGAAATTGGTCCGCTGGAAATGGTCAGAAATCGAAGCGGCCCTTGATGGGGGCAACCTTTCTGTCGTTCAATCTGCCTCGGACGAATACGACCGGGGAGTCGAGCGTGCGAAAGCGGCCCATGCTTGAATTGCCTCAACATGTGCATCGCGTGGTGGCGAAGGGTCGCGAGTACCTTTACTTTCAGCGCAACCGCTTCACAAAGCGTCAAGGACCGAGAATCAGGCTCCCCGACGACCTTCACAGCATCGAATTCTGGCATTCCTATCACGAGGCCCTGGGGACTGAAGCGCAGACGGGTCGCACCTTCAACGACCTAATTGCCGCCTACAAACTCTCTGATGAATTCCGCTCAAAAGCCCCGGCTACCCAAAGGGATTACGAGCGATACCTCGACCTGATTAAAGAGGCGTGGGGTCCCCTGCTCGTGAGTGGGCTCAAACCAAAAAACGTTCTCAAGCTGAGAGATGCCTGGGCGACAACCCCGGTTGCCGCAAATCATCTCATTTCAGTTGCCAAGACTCTTATCAATTGGGGCATCCCACGAGAGTTCTCAGATACCAATCCGTGTGCAACCATCGCCAAGTTCAAAACCGAAGAAGGAGGCGCGCGACCCTGGCCGGTGTGGGCTTTTGATCTGATTGAAGCCTATGCACGCGATGATCTGCGGAGAGCCGTATGGCTCGCGCGCTACACGGGTCAGCGCCAATCAGATGTAATTCGGATGAGCAAGATCGATCTCGAAGATCGTGGGATCAAAGTCGTTCAACAAAAAACTGGCAAGTCACTATGGATTCCGCTGCATAGAGAGCTTGAAGAAAAGATGAGGCGATGGGAGGTCACGCCACCGTGGACGTTCGTGCTAACGCCAAAGGGGGAGCCTTACGACGCCCAACGATTTCGTGCGGCCTAGACGCGGCTAATGAACTTTACGCCAGCGGGCCGCATTCGACGCGAGGGCTACACATTCCATGGGTTGCGGGCTTCCAGCGTAGAGAGCTTGCGTGAGGCGGGTTGCGACGATGCGATGATCGAATCCATCACCGGTATGTCCCAGGCGATGATCAGGCACTACAGCCGTTTCGCAAACCAAAAGAGACTTGCTAAGGCAGCAATGCGACGGCTAGAACGAACACGTCTGGAACGATGATTGTAAAACTCGGTTGATCTTGTAAAACCGATGTCTCTGAATTACCTGCCGAATTGGTGGGGGATCGTCTAACGGTAGGACAGCGGACTCTGACTCCGTCAGTCTAGGTTCGAATCCTAGTCCCCCAGCCAATTTTTCCAGCCATCCGGTCGCGGCGCCTCATTGGGGCGCCGGGCCCCGGCTCGCTAAAACAGCGGGACGAGATAGTTCACGATGGCGCGGAATTGCCTGAGGTCGTCGCTCGGCGTCGGATTGTCGATCAGCTGCTCATCGATATAGTCGAGCTGCACGCGCAAGCCCTCGAGCGCGCCTCCATGCGGCTCATATTCGAGACGAAGATCAATCTCGTTGCGATCGGGAAGCGGGCCGTCTCCCGGAGTGATGGCATCGATTCCTCTGCCCAAGGTTAGGTAAAATCCGAGCCCGTTCACGCCGATGCGCGAAAAATCGTAGGACAGCTCTGCGAGAGCACCCAGCTCTCCGGCGCGTTGAAAGGACGAGATCATCATCGCGGTGTAGGCGGGACTCCAGCCATAGGGCTTCTGAATTTGAGCGTCGCGGCCGACCTGCGACACCGCGCCCGTGAGGACGAAGCCGCGGTAGCTCGCCATGAGGCGAGCGGAAGTCTGGAATGTGGCAAAGGGAGAGCCTGACATCAGTTCCGCTCCGACGCTCCTCTGATCGATGTCGTTGAGGCTTACGCGTAGTTCTGGACCGCCATGCGAGGCGCCTAGGGGCAGCGTGTAATCGACCTCGCCATAGGCCGTGTTCATCGCGTCTTTGATCCAGTAATTCACGAACCCCACGTTGAAGTTGGCGCCTCGATAGTGGACGCCGTCGATCAGCACGCCTTCGTCCTCGCTCACGCCCAGCGGCTCGGTGAACGGGACGAACCCAGTGTCATTGCGCGGCTTGTAGCGCCAGAGATATGAAGCGATGTAGTCGAGATGCGGATCGTGTCCTGCCGCAGGCAAGAGCACGATCCCCTCGAATGTGTTGGGGATCATGCGGTCGTCTTCGGGATTGATATACGGCGTGCGGACGAGCTCGCGTCCAGCCGTGATTTCCTGGCCGAGGAATTTGACGCGCACGTTGGCTTGGCCAAGCGTCGTGATCTGGTCGCCGTCGGTGGTCAGGTTGAGCGTGTCGCCGGCGTCAGCGGGCGCATAAAGCGGCTGGCTGGTATAGAGCGTGCCGCTCAGTTGGAGAAAATCGGCGAGATAGCCGGACTGATAAGAGAGATAGCCTCCGCTCGTCAGAGCGTCTGGCTTGTCGAGGCCGAACGAATCCTCCGCGAACCAGTAGCTGCGGTTGTTCAGCTTGACCTCGGTATCGCGAAAGAACGGCGCCTCGTCTTGACGCGCCGCTTTCAGCGCGGCCTCTCGCTCATCGACATGAGGAGCGGGTCCTCTCAGATCTGCGCGCGGATCGATCGGCGTGGTGAAGCCTTCCCTGATCGGGCTATAGGCCTCCTGCGCAGTTGACGGAATGGGATAGTCGAGCGAGTTGCCGGAGTTGCTTCCCCCTGTGCCGCCGGCGCCTTGGGCACGCGCTTGATGGCAAAGCATGAGAAAGGCGACAGCAAGGGACGCCGTGAAAGCGCCACGCGTTGACGCCGGGGCCAATCGAGCCAAGGCCTCTGCCCCCCTGCCGAGGTCTCGTTTCCGAGTCGTGCCGAAAATAGCCGATTTCGCCGCCGGTTGCGACGCGATGAGCCCCTAATCCCATCTCCCGCTTTTTCGCTCGCTTTGCTAGTGTCCCACCCGAAAACGCCGTCCCATCAACCCAGGCTTGCTCATGCTGTTAAATACGCGCCGCCGCGCGCTTGGCCTCATCATCGCCGCGAGCCTGGGCCTCCGCCTCCCGCTCGTCCCGCGCGCCCGCGCCGCCGAAAAGCAATGTTTCGATTCGAAGGCGTTCGATCCGTGGAAGGCCTTGGCGACCGACAGCCAAGGCGGCGCCCGCATCAATCAGCTGCAATTCGACGACGGCGACGCGTGTCCCCTCCACGCCGACGTCCAAGTGGCAACGACCTACGACGCGAAGATCGTCCTCTACGGCGATCGCGATAAGATCAAGCTATGGAAGACGTTTCTCGTCGACCCGGCAAACCGGCTGATCGCGAAGACGGCGGACGGCAAGGAAGCGGTGAACGAGCCGCTGTGCGGCAACTGTACCGACATTTTCGACAACAAGGTCAGCATCGTGCTTCCGCTCGCGACCGCGCCTCTGTTCCGTGAAAGCGCTACGATCGAGATCGTCGTCAAGCTCGCCGATAAGGGCGAGTGTCACCTCAAGCTCGACTGCGTGAGCTTGCGTAAGGCACTCGACTGGGCGGTGCAGCGGCATACCGAACTCGCCCAGCAATATGCCGATCAGAAATGTACGCCACCTGAAGGCGCCTGCTTTATCACCACCGCAACGTGCGAGGTCCTGGGCCTTGATGACGATTGCTTCGAGCTCACAGCGTTGCGCCGCTATCGCGATCACGTGCTCGCCAAACGTACTGGCGGCCCGGCCGAGATCGCACGCTATTACGAGCTCGCCCCGCTGATCCTGGCGCGCCTGCCCGAACGCATGCGGCACGCGCGGCTGCTTTCACTCTATTGGCGCGTCATCCTGCCCGCCGCGCTCGCCGCGCGTCTCGGCCTCGATGCGCTGGCCTACTGGCTCTATCGCCGCATGGTCGATGGGCTCGCGCGCGAGCTTGTACCCGAGCTTGCGTGAACAGCAGAACGGGCGCGGAGGTCTTCCGCGCCCGTCGAGGCTTAAGTGGCCCCAGGTCTAGCTGGTTACAGGTTTGCCATCGAAAGTGAGTGGCTCGCCGATCTCCTCGAAGGCCCACACCGCCGCATCGCCCGTCGCGTTGCAGAGATAGGTATGGCCTCCGCTGTCCTTGACGAACACGATGAAGCCCGGCGCCAAGTCGAGCCCGTCCGGGGAGACATGAACCACCTCGCCCTCGCCTTTGAGATAGGCGACGCAGACCTTGGCCACGACATCCTCGGGCCGGCCGTCATAGGAGCCGTCGGAGGCGAGCTGGAGACCGATCAGATCAGGACCGGAGCCCGAGAGCAGATCCTTCCCCAGGACGGTATAGGCATAGATTTTGCCTTGGTCGTCGGCGTCGCACATCCATACATGGCCGTTATTGTCGGTGACCCAAACCAGGCTGAAGCCGATGCCGCTGCCGTCGTCGACGGAGCTCAGCACGCTCACTGGCTGTGCCGGATTGACCGCGGAGCAGGCTTTGATCGCAGCCGCGTGGTCGGACACCGCTTTGGCGGGGCCAATTCCAAGCGAAGCCAAAGCCAAGGCGGCGAGGCCCGCGGTCATCGTCGCAAGTTTGCGTTTCATCTCGCATCTCCTATTGCTTGGCAAGCGCTGGATCGCTCTCGCCTGGGCCCGAGATGGCGCTCCGTTGCGGCGCCCATTGTGCGCCCCCTCACAGTGGGGGCATGACGCTGATGCTGAGGAGCGCGGGGCCCTCTCCTTGCCGCAATCGGAACCATATGGCGCCCCAGTCGTTCGTTAACCTCGTTAGCAACGATAAAAAGACCACCTCGTCCCCGATAGGGACCGCGCAACACCACACGAACGTAGGAGCACTCCGGAGCCGGGCGTCGCGTGCGAGGCCGCACGTGATGACCGCTCAGGGGCGGATGCGGTCGCACCCAAGCACCGGCTGAGGCGGTTTGCGGCTTGGGACAGCGTTTGGGGTAGGTGTCATGCGTCTCAAGTCCATCATGATGGGCGTTGCCCTGCTCGGCATTGTCGCGGGCGGGAGCGCAAACGCGGGCGAAGTCTCCGGTGCCTCGTCGCAGGGATCGGCTGATTGGCTCGGAATTGCAGCGGGGCCAGCTGCTGCGGCAGAGACCGTGCTCGCAGCCGACATGGCCAGCCTCTTTGCCGCCGGCGCGCCTCTCCGCGTCTTGCCAATGCTTGGCGATGCGGGCGAATGCAATGTCGAGCTTCTGCTCGACGAGCCGCATGTCGATATTGCCTTCGTCTCGGCCGATGCGCTGGCCGAGGCCGAGGCGGCGCGGAAGGATCTGCCGGATCACTTGGAGCTCGTGGCGCGGCTTTATCCGCAAGAGGTTCACGTCCTCGCCCGTGCCGACATCAGGACCATTTCCGATCTCGCCGGCAAGAAGGTGAGCTTCGGACCCGCCGGCAGCGGTTCCTCCGTCACGGGTTCCGCCCTGTTCAAGGCGCTCGGCATCGACGTCGACCCGCAGAGCCTCGACGCCGGTCTCGCCGTCGAGCGGCTGAAGCGGGGCCTAATCTCGGCCGCCGTGATCGTCAGCGGCAAGCCCTCCCCTCTCATTGCCGGTATTCCCGCCGATCTTGGACTTCATCTCCTGCCGATCGACTTCGGCGAAGCGCTGCAAGCGGCGTATCTGCCGACGCGTCTAGATGCGGCCGATTATCCCAATCTGATCGATGGAGGCGGAGAGGTGCCGACGGTCGCCACCGGCATGCTGCTTCTCGCCGCCAAGGACAAGAACGATGCGGGCTCTCGAATCCGCATCGCCCGCTTTGTCGACACGCTCTTCCCGCGCTTCGCCGAGCTGCAAACCTCCGACCGCCATCCGAAATGGCGCGAGGTGAATCTCGCCGCGACCCTGCCGGGCCTGAGCCGCACGCCTGAGGCGGAGGCCTGGCTCGCGCGTCGGCCCACCATGGCACCAAGACCCATCGCCGAGACGTCCGCCTCTGCAACAGAAGCCGCAGCGCCGAGCGAGGCCGGGAAGGAAGCTTTGTTCAAGCAATTCATGGAATGGCAGCGCGACCCGGCGAAGCAAGGGCTCAATCCATAAGATTTTCCGCGTGCGAAGTTTTTTGAGGGAACGGGGGAACGGAACGAAGAGTTTGAAGTTCATTCGAGTCGGACGCTCTAGGGCACGAGCGTCTACGGGGAATGGGGGCGTGACCCATGCGTGACGGGCACTCGCGCACTGGGTGAGTAGAGGGAGCAGTACTATGTTTGGTTCCACCCCCCTTTCGCAGCGGCCTGATTGGCATCCGGTGCACCGGGCCAACGCGATGCTGCGCTCTGCGCTGCTGAACGAAGCGGCATCCTTTCACCATCTCGGGCTGACCGAGCCATTCGATGCGATCGCGGGAACGGAGGATGGTCCGATCGGCATCGCCTATCCGCAATCGCTCGTCGCGCGTCTCAACGATCTCGACGTGGGCATCGAAGGCGCGGGCAGCATCAGAGTTCCATTGAGCTTCGCCGCTGAACCGGTGATGGAGCCAATCTTCGACGATGCGGGCGCTGCGGTGCCGTCAGCCGAGGATGAGGCTGAGGGCTCGTCCGAGCACGGCCCTCAATCGGGCCTCGGTAAAGAGTCCGACGGCGACGAAGACCCCTTCGAGGCACTCGATGCCCGTACGCAGGCGCATATGTTGGCGCTCGTGCGCGAGTTCCAGAGACGGCAGCGGCACGCGAACCTTCTGGTCGCAGGATCTCTCGCAGCGGCCATCGTGCTGACGCTCGGCGGCTTCATGCTGGTCGCCCAACTCTCCGCGCCGGAAACTCCCAAGAGCGAGCAGCCCGGCCAGATTCATTCCACGTCGATCGCCTGGCAGCGGCCCGAGCGCGAGGCGATGATCGCGCCGAACCGCGATGCGAAGAGCGAGCCTTTGCTCATCCCTGCGAAGATGATGGCGAGCGCCCCGACCGGTTTTGAGGATGCCTCGTCGGCGCAAGTCATTTTGGCGACCCATGGCCGCAAGCTCGCGCTTTCGCCCCTGCTCGACCAACGCCACGCCCGCTACGTGCTCTTGCGCGGTCTTCCGCCTGAGGCCGAGCTTTCGGCGGGAGAGCGGACGGGAAGCGGCTCGTGGATGGTCAAGGATGAGGACGCACAGGACCTCTTTCTTGCCGTGGGCGAGGCGGCAAGCGGAGACTACCCCATCGACATCTATCTGCTCGATGCGGGTAATGCACCGCAATCGAGGCGAACCATCATTCTTCGGATCGAGCCCGAGCGCCCGCACGTCTATGCGGCCGGGTTGAGCTTGAGTTGGGCAAGCGCCCTCCTCGATGCCGCCGCCAAGGCCCCGGCCACGGCGAAGACGATTGCCCCCGCCCAGGTCTCCGTGCTGCTCGCGCGCGCCAAGGCCCTGCTGGCCGAGGGCGATATCGCGGGCGCGCGCCTCCTCCTCTTCCATCTCGCCGAGCGCGGTGAAGGCGATGCCGCCTATGAGCTCGCGCTTACCTTCGATGCCGACATGCTCGCCAAGCTTGGCGCAAGCGGTGTCGGGAGCGATCCGGCGATCGCGCGCGGCTGGTACGAGCAAGCCTCGCTCCATGGCAACGCAGAGGCCGCCCGGCGGCTGAAGATCCTCGCTAGTCTTCCGGTTTCAGACCCGTCCGACTAGCAGAAGGAGGGCCGCAGCCGCTCAACCGAGGGAAGCCATCGGGGGGACCTGACGGCTGCGGCCCCATCAATCTCGGCAATCCGCCGCCAACCGCCTACCGAACGCGCATGCCTGCCGCTTCATCGTAGTGCAGCACCTTGTCGGATTTCGGCAGCGGCGCGTCCGCCGGGCCGATGGTCGTGCCGTAAGGCCAGTCCGGCGGGCAGACGGCGACGTAACGCGCGTAGCCGCCGAGGCCGCCGCCGAATTTCGGATAGCCGATGATGACGAGCGCGCCCGCTTCCGGGACTTTATCGAGATTGGCGACGCCTTCGGCCTGGGCAAAGCCGTTATGCATCAGCCATTGCTCGCCCTCGAGGTTGGGAGTCGAATCCGTGTCGAGGGGCTCATGGCCGTGGAAGAGAATGTGGCGCTGCCCATGCAGGAACTTGAGCGCATCGAGTCCGACGCCCGGGAACTCCTTCAAGGTGGCGAGCTTGGGATCTGGCCAGGCCTTGGACCAGTCTGAGCGCACAAAGACGACCGACCCTTCCGGGATGCGGCCATGCTTCTGTTCCCAGGCCTCGATATCGGCGACCTGAAGCGCGTAGTTGGGATTGGTCTTCAATTGCTCGACGATCGAAATGACCACGAGCGGCCGAATCGCATAGGTCGGAGGCAGCTCGTCGATCGCGGGATAATCCGGCGCCCAATGGGCGGGCGGATCGAGCTGCGTGCCGAGCTGATCGGTCTCGAGGTTGTATTCCGTCGCCTCGAAGCCATGCTTGGCGTAGGTGTAGACCTCCCCTTTCGTAACAAATCCTTCAATGTCTGCTCCGGCCCTGGCCGGTGCGAAGGTGGATTCGGCGAAGCCGGCCCATACGGGAATCTTCGGCGTGATGGTGTGGGTCAGGTCGACATATTTCGCGCCTTTGAGCGACTGCTCATAGACCGACCAAAGACCCCTGTCGTCGGCCGCATTGCCTCGGCACGGCATCAGCGCCGCGCAAATAAGCGCAATGGCGGCCAACGACGCGACAAGCAGACCTGGATGCTTGGCTGATGCCATGGTGCCGGACCTCCTTGCGCTAGCGGGACTGACAACAGTAGCCGCTATGGCCCGGCCAATTCTAGACCACGTAACGGCGCCTGAGCTCCGCGAGCACGGCCTCGGCCAACGTCTCGGGATTGCTGCGCTTCGTGTCGAGCGTGAGCTCGGGCGCCTCAGGAGCCTCGTAAAGCGAGTTGATGCCGGTGAAATTGCTGATCAGTCCGGCGCGCGCCTTGCGGTAAAGACCCTTGGGATCGCGCGCCTCGCAGACATCGAGCGGCGTATCGACGAAAATCTCGATGAACTCGCCGTTCTGCAAGAGGTCGCGCGCCATGCGCCGCTCGGAGCGGAAAGGCGAGATGAACGAGACCATGACAATGAGGCCGGCATCGACGAACAGCCTCGCCGCCTCCGCCACGCGACGGATGTTCTCCACGCGATCGGCGTCGGTGAAGCCGAGATCCTTGTTGAGGCCGTGGCGGATATTGTCGCCGTCGAGCAGATATGTATGTCGCCCCAAGGCATGCAAACGCTTCTCGAGCGTGTTGGCGATGGTCGATTTGCCGGCTCCCGACAACCCGGTGAACCAGAGCACGCACGGCTTCTGCCCCTTGAGCCCGGCCCGCGCACCCTTATCGATGTAAAGCTCTTGCCATTGGATGTTGGTGGCGCGACGGAGACCGAACTCGATCATGCCGGCCGCCACCGTCGCGTTGGTAAAGCGGTCGATCAGGATGAACGAGCCTGTATCGCTGTTCTCACCATAGGGATCGAACACGAGGGTCTTGGCCGTGGTGAGGTTGCAGAGACCCACCTCGTTCAGCTCGAGCGTCTTGCCCGCCACGTGATCGAGATTGTCGACATTGAGCTTGTGCTTGAGGTTCGACACAGTTGCGGTCGTGGTCTGGCCGCCGCATTTCAGCGCGTAGGCCCGGCCCGGCAGCATCGGCTCCTCGTCGAACCAGATGATCCGCGCCGCGATCTGATCGGCGACCGAGGGCGACGCGTCCACTCGCGCGATCACGTCGCCGCGGCTCACGTCGACCTCCTCGGCGAACGTGAGCGTGATCGCATCGCCCTCGCGCGCCTCGGCGAGATCGCCGTCGGCGGTGACGATGCGCGCCACATGCGCGTGTTTGCCCGAGGGGTGGATGACAACCTCGTCGCCGGGCCGCACCGCACCACTTACGATGGTCCCGGCATAGCCGCGGAAATCGAGATGCGGCCGGTTCACCCACTGGACCGGAAACCGCAACGGGCGCTCCGCGGCGCTCTGGCTGACATCGACCGTCTCCAGATGACCGATCAGAGTCGGGCCGTGATACCAGTGCATATGCGCGCTCGGATGAATCACGTTGTCACCCTTGAGCGCCGAGACCGGGATAGGAATCGCGCGGTCGAAGTTGAGCGGCTCGACGAAGTTCGCAAAATCCGCGGCGATGGCATTGAAGCTCGCCTGGTCGAAATCGACGAGGTCCATCTTGTTGACCGCAAGGGCGATCTTGCGAATGCCGAGCAACGACAGGATACAGGCATGCCGGCGCGTCTGCGTGAGCATGCCGCTCCGCGCGTCGACCAGCAGCACGGCAAAGTCGCAATTCGACGCGCCGGTCGCCATGTTGCGCGTGTACTGCACATGGCCCGGCGTATCGGCGACGATGAACTTCCGTCGCGGTGTCGAGAAGTAGCGATAGGCGACATCGATGGTGATCTTCTGCTCGCGCTCGGCCTCGAGCCCATCGACGAGGAGCGAGAGATCGAGCGGTCCGCTCACCGATCCTGGTCGCCGCTGGTCCCGCTCGGTACTCTTGAGCTGGTCCTCGTAGACAAGCGCGGAATCGTACAGCAACCGGCCGATCAGCGTGCTCTTGCCGTCATCCACGCTGCCGCAGGTAAGAAAGCGCAGGAGGCCGCGATTCTCCTCGGCGGCGATCTGCGCCGCGACGCGTTCCGCCGCGCTTCCCCGCTCGCTGCCGACAACGCTGAGGCGCGGCATCAGAAATAGCCCTCCTGCTTCTTCTTCTCCATCGAGCCCGACTGATCGTGGTCGATGACGCGTCCTTGCCGCTCCGAATAGCGGGTGGCGATCAGCTCCTCGATGATCTCCGGTACGCTCGCGGCATTCGATTTGATCGCGCCGGTCAGAGGGTAGCAGCCGAGCGTGCGGAATCTCACGCGCTCCATCTTCGGCGTCTCGCCCTCATCGAGCGGCAGCCGGTCGTCGTCGACCATGATCAACATACCGCTCCGTTCGACCACGGGACGATCGGCAGCGAAATAGAGCGGCACGACGGGGATATCCTCGAGATAGATGTAGGTCCACACGTCGAGCTCGGTCCAGTTCGAGAGCGGAAAGACGCGCATGCTCTCGCCCGGTCGGACCTTGGTATTGGCGAGATGCCAAAGCTCCGGACGCTGACGCTTGGGGTCCCAATTATGTGCGGCGTTGCGGAAGGAGAACACGCGCTCCTTGGCGCGCGACTTCTCCTCGTCGCGCCGCGCGCCGCCGAAAGCAGCATCGAAGCCATGGCTCGAGAGCGCCTGCTTCAGCGCCTCGGTCTTCATGACGTCGGTGTAAAGCGCGCTGCCATGGGTGATGGGTGAGATGCCATCCTTCACCCCCTGCTCGTTGGTGTGCACCATGAGGTCAAGCCCAAGTCTCTTCGCCTCGCGGTCGCGGAAGGCGATCATCTCGCGAAACTTCCATGTCGTATCGACGTGGAGCAGTGGGAACGGAGGCTTCGCTGGATAGAACGCCTTCAGCGCGAGATGCAACATCACCGAGGAGTCTTTGCCGATCGAGTAGAGCATCACCGGATTGCCGAACTCGGCGGCGACCTCGCGCATGATATGGATGCTCTCGGCCTCGAGCTGGCGGAGATAGGTCGAAAGACGCTGCTTCATGATTTGGCGCTCACCCCCTTGCCTGCCGATCGGGACTTGGCGTCCATCTCGACCACTTTGTCGTCCTCCTCGGCATCGACGTCCGGCTGACTTCCCTTCCCGTTCTGAACTTTCACGATCGCGGCATTCTTGCGGTCTTGCGCGAAATAGCGATAGGCGCTGACCGGGATCATGGCGAGATAGAGCAACGAGCCCACCGTCAGTGTGAGGTAGGGATAAGTCAAAAGCAGCGCTATGAACAGTGCCGCCGCTACAAACACCGGAGGCACATATTCGCGGGCAATCCTCTGCCCGATCAACTTGCCGGAGAAGGTGGGCACCTTGCTCACCATGAGAAGGGCGATCCCGAGCGTATAAAAGAAGACAAGCGGCGTGAGGCTCGGCAAGTGAAGTCCCAGATTTTGGGCGTAGATGGGAAGGAGCAGGGTAATAGCGCCGGCCGGGGCCGGGACGCCGACGAAATAGTTGCTCTTCCACGCCGGGACGTTGCTCTGGTCGAGCGCGACGTTGAATCGCGCAAGCCTAAGCGCCGAGCACACTGCGAAAACGAGCACGGCGATCCAGCCGAGGCTGTGCAGGTCCCCGAGCGCCCAAGCGTACATGATGATGGCAGGCGCCACGCCGAAATTGACGAAGTCGGCGAGGCTGTCGAGCTCGGCCCCGAATCGCGACGACGCCTTGAGCAGCCGCGCGATCCGGCCGTCGATCCCATCGAGAAGCGCCGCGAACACGAGCGCGGCAACGGCAAGATCCCAGCGGTTCTCGATGCCCATGCGGATCGCGGTGAGACCCGCGCATAGCCCGACCAGGGTGAACATATTGGGGATCAGCACCCTGACCGGCACCTGGCCGCGGGCGAAGACGAGCGGGCGGCGTTTGCGGTCTTCGCGTTCCGGATCGAAGGGCGGGAACATGCGGCAACTACCCCTTCGTCAATTCCGACTGCACGGCGGCATCCGCCTCGCGCGCGCGGACCTCGGCAGCAAGCTCCGCCAGCACCGTCTCGCCGCCGATCGCGGTCTGGCCGATGCTGACCAGCACCTTGGCTCCCGCCGGCAGATAGACATCGACGCGGCTGCCGAAGCGGATGAGCCCGATGCGCTCACCTGCCGCCACGCTAGCCCCGTCGCCGACGAAAGTCACGATCCGCCTTGCGATCAGGCCTGCGATCAGAACGAGACCGAACTTTTTCCCTGTGCCTGTCTCGATCACGAGGGCCTGCCGCTCATTCTCGTCGCTCGCCTTGTCGAGCTCGGCATTAAGGAACTTGCCCGGCACATAGACGCTTCCGGCTATGCGTCCCGCGACCGGGGTGCGCACGATATGCACGTCGAGCACCGACAGAAACACCGAGATGCGCGTGCGCCTGTCAGCGCCGAGCGCAAGCTCGCGCGGCGGCGCAACCTCGGCGATCGAGGAGATCTTTCCGTCTGCCGCGCTCACCACCACGCCTGGGCGCTCCGGCACCACGCGCTCCGGGTCGCGAAAGAAGTAAGCGCACAACGCGGTCGCAATCACCCCGATCCAGCCGAGCGGCGGCGCAATCACGAACAGGATCAGCGTAATGAGAGCGGCGATGGCGATGAATTTGTGCCCGTCCCGATGAATGGTAACGAACGCATTGGTCACGCTGTCGAGCAGGCTCTTGGTGTCGTTCATGCTGTCGATCGCTAGGTCGAGGCAAGCGCCTCGTCTTCGAGACGCTCCGCGGCTCGCGACTCGGGCAGGCCGTCCTCTTCAAGCACCCGTGCCAGCTGCTCGCGCGCCTCGTCGGCCTCGCGCTGGCGTGCCCACAGACTGGCATAGAGCCCGCCTTTAGCGAGCAGCTCGAGATGCGTGCCCTGCTCGACGATCTCGCCGTGGTCGAGCACGATGATGTTGTCGGCGTGAACGACGGTCGACAGCCGGTGTGCGATGACGAGACTGGTGCGGTCGCGCGCCACGCGATCGAGCGCATCCTGGATCTCTTTCTCGGTGTGAGAATCGAGCGCCGAAGTCGCCTCGTCGAGCATCAGGATCGGCGGCGATTTGAGGATGGTGCGGGCGATCGCCACGCGCTGCTTCTCTCCGCCGGAGAGCTTCAGCCCGCGCTCGCCGACGAGCGAGTCGTAGCCTTGCGGCAAGGTCATGATGAAGTCGTGGATCTGGGCGTTGCGCGCCGCCTCGCGCACCTCTGCCTCGGGTGCATCCGGCCTGCCGTAGCGGATGTTGTACTCGATCGTATCGTTGAACAGCACGGTGTCCTGCGGGACCAGCCCCAGCACGGCACGCAGCGAGGCTTGCGTCACGGCCTTGATGTTCTGGCCGTCGATCAAGACGCGCCCCGACGAGATGTCGTAGAAGCGGAACAGGATGCGCGAGATTGTCGATTTGCCGGCGCCCGACGGCCCGACGATGGCGACCATCTTCCCGGCCGGAACCTCGAAGCTCACATGCTTCAGGATCGGCCGCTCGGGATCGTAGGCGAAAGACACGTTCTCGAACTTGATTTCGCCCTTGGTGACGTGAAGCGGCTTCGCGCCCGGGCGATCGACGATCTCGGTGGGCTCGTGCAGCAGGGCAAACATCGTCTCGATGTCGATCAGCCCCTGCTTGATCTCGCGATAGACCATGCCCATGAAATTGAGCGGCAGATAAAGCTGCATCAGGATCGCGTTGATCATGACGAAATCGCCGATGGTGAGCGCGCCACGCGTTACGTCGCGCGCCGCGAGCAGCATGCAGATCACCGTGCCGGTGGTGAAGATCACCGCCTGGCCGGTGTTGAGCACGCCGAGCGAGGTATAGGTGCGGATCGCCGCATTGACGTAGCGCGCCATCGAGGAATCGAACCGGCGCGCCTCGAGTTCCTCATTGCCGAAATATTTCACCGTTTCATAGTTGAGCAGGCTGTCGACCGCCTTCGAGTGCGCCTCGGTGTCAGAGTCGTTCATGTCGCGGCGGATGGCGATACGCCGCTCGCTCGCCGCGAAGGTGAACCACACGTAGAGCGCAACCGTCGCCAGCACGACCACCACATAGATCCATCCGAAATAATAGGCGACCAGGCCGGAGATCATCAGGAGTTCGACCGCCGTCGGCACCGAGTTCAGCACCGCCATGCGCACGATGGTGTCGACGCCATTGACGCCGCGCTCGATCACCCGGCTGAGGCCCCCGGTGCGGCGCTCGAGATGGAAGCGGAGCGAGAGTTGATGCAGATGGCGGAAGGTCTTGTTGGCAAGCTCGCGCACCGCATGCTGCGCGACCGCGGTGAACAAGATGTCGCGGAACTGAGCGAACAGCACCATGAGCACCCGCCCCACGCCATAGGCGACAATCAGCATCGCCGGCACCATGGCCAATCCGAGCGCCGAGATGGGCGCCGCCGTCGCACCAGAGCTTGCATGCCCGGTCAAGAGATCGACGATCTGCTTGTAGGCAATCGGCACGAGCAGGGTGATCGCCTTGGCGACGACGAGCGCGCCGAGCGCGAGCACCACGCGGAAGCGGAGATCGGGTCGATCGGCCGGCCACACGTACGGGAGCAACTCGCCGAGCACGGCGAGTTGGCCCGTCCGCGCCTGAAGCACGGCGTCGCTCCGAGATTGCGGCAGCCGATCCTGCATCGAGAATTCGCTTTTCCAATCGCGCGTGCCCCCGCGCGGCAAAAGGGCAGCGCTAGGCGCTGCCCCTGCTGCATATAGTCCTCGCTTACCCTGACGCCAAGCGCATCAGCTAAGGCATCGATGCCAAGCGCTGGAAAGCGCCAAAAGCTTGCGCCCTGATGCGCCTACTGCGGCGAGGTCGCCGGCGGCTTGCCGGCATCTGACGGGGCGCGGGCGAGCGTCACCATCGCCCGGCCGCTCACCATCCGCGTGGTCAGGTCGTATTGCTCGGCGCGAAGCATGTGGCGATTTTCGTCGAGCTTATCGACGTCCTTCTCGGCCGACCAGTTTCCGTCCTTGTCCGTCATCACCTTCACGAGCGGTTGGTCGTCGAAATAGATATAAACGGGCGTCTCGGGCGGAGCTGTTCCGGCAAGCGTCAATTTGCCGGTATCGCCCGAGTCCTGATAGTCGACGGTCTTGAAGTGGATCGGATATTTGGGGGCGTGCGAGCCGGTCTGCGACTGCTCGTCCGACGGCGAAGCGGGCTCATCCTGGATCAGGCTCTTGTCGCCCGGCACGTCGTTATCCTCGGCGACCTGAATTCCAGGGGCGGCGGCCCGCGAGGGTGTGACCGCACCCATCGCGACGATGGCCGCGATGGCCGCGATTGCGGCAATCCATGTTTTGATTGTCATTCCATTCTTCCTCAAAGAGACGTTTCCTTTCCCCCTTAAAGACGGTTTCTAGGCGGCGCGGAAGGCGAAAAAACGTCCGACCCGAGCCGCTCGCGTCGCAGGGTAAACCACCGCAATCGCCGATTCCTGTCATCTCGCCGCTGCACTCCACCCTTCCTTGACGCTGAGGGAACGGCGATGCCACATGAGACCCATGAAAGACGCCCTGCCGAGCTCTATCCAGAACATCTGCGTCTATTGCGGCTCAGGTCCCGGCCTCGACCCGGCCTTTGCCGAGGCGGCGCGCGAGCTTGGCCGCATCCTCGCGGCCTCCCGCATCGGCCTCGTCTATGGGGGCGGAAGCCTCGGGCTGATGGGCGAGACGGCGCGCGCGGTCCTGAAACATGGCGGCCACGTCACCGGCATCATCCCCGGCTTCTTGAGCGAGCGAGAGCATATGCTGATCGAGGCGCAGGAGCTGATCGTCGTCGACGACATGCATCAGCGGAAGCAGCTCATGTTCGCCAAGTCCGATGCCTTCGTGGCGCTGCCCGGCGGGCTCGGCACGCTTGAGGAATTCGTCGAGCAGCTCACCTGGACACAGCTTGGCCGCCACACCAAGCCGATCGTGCTCGCCAATATCGAGGGCTTCTGGGAGCCGCTGCTCGCCCTGTTCGACCGCATGAGCGCCGAGACTTTCATTCGCCAGGGGCTCGAGCTCAAGGTGCTCGTCGTCGACAACGTTGCAAAGATTGTCCCCGCCATCGAGGCGGCGCTAAAGCCCTACCCGGCCGAGTTCGCCGACCAGCTCGACGCCGAGGTCGCCGCCAAGTTCTGACGACGCTATTGCGTCTCGATCAGAGTCATGTCTTTGGGAAGCTCGAGCCAGTGATGGCGCCGTGAGGCCCAGAACAGTTTTGACGGCTTGGCGAAGCTCGGATCGGCGAAGCAGCCGACCGCCACGCCCGCCGTTCCCGGTAGGACTTCGGCGCGGAATATCACCGCCGTCCCGCAATTCGGGCAAAAGAAGTTGTCGATGAAGCGCCCGGAGTCGGCGCGCTGCCGGTATGTCCGACTTTCGCCGGCAAGGCTCACGGCGGATTCCGGAAAGAGCGCGCCATAGGAGAAGGCGCTGCCGGTCCCGCGCTGGCAGTCTTTGCAGCTGCACAGATAGACGTCGAGCGGCTCACCGCGCGTGGTGACCGTCAAGCTCCCGCACGCGCAGCGGGCGACACGCTCGGCTTGTGCGTTCTCCATGGCTGACCTCCTTCAGGCCGCGGTCGCGCCGTCGCGGATCAGCTTGTAGTTGATCGAATCGAGCAGAGCCTCGAACGAGGCATCGACGATGTTGGGCGAGACGCCGACCGTGTACCAGCGGTTCCCCTCGCCGTCGCGGCTCTCGATGAGCACGCGGGTGACGGCGTCGGTGCCGCCTGTGAGGATACGCACCTTGTAGTCGACGAGCTCGAGGTCATCGATATAGCTCTGATAGGGACCGAGGTCCTTGCGCAGCGCGTTGTCGAGCGCGTTGACCGGGCCGTTGCCCTCGCCGGCGGAAAACATGGTCTCGCCGTCGATGCGCACCTTGACCGTCGCCTCGGACACGGTGACGAGATCGCCCAGCGCGTTGTGGCGCCGCTCCACCGTAACGCGGAAGGAATCGACGTCGAAGAATTGCGGCACGTTGCCGAGCATGCGCCGCGCGAGCAGCTCGAAGGACGCGTCGGCCGCCTCATAGGCGTAGCCCGCCGCCTCGCGCTCCTTCACTTCATCGAGCAGACGAGCGACCCGCGGATCATCCTTTGGCACGTTGATGCCGATGCGGTCGAGCTCGGCCAGGATGTTCGAGCGCCCGCCCTGGTCGGAGACGAGCAGCTTGCGGCGATTGCCCACGGCTTCGGGCGGCACATGCTCGTAGGTGCGCGGATCCTTCTGCACCGCAGAGACATGGATGCCGCCTTTATGGGCGAAGGCAGACTCGCCGACATAAGGGGCATGCCGATTCGGCGCGCGGTTGAGAACCTCGTCGAGAATACGCGAGGCGTGCGTGAGCGTCCTAAGCTTCTCCGCCGTGACCGACGTCTCGAAGCGCTCGGCATAGTCCGATTTCAGCATCAAGGTCGGGATGATCGAGGTGAGATTGGCGTTGCCGCAGCGCTCGCCGAGACCATTCAACGTGCCCTGGATTTGCCGCGCGCCGGCACGCACCGCGGCAAGCGAGTTGGCCACGCCGTTGTCGGTGTCGTTATGCACATGGATGCCGACGCGATCGCCGGGGATATGCTTGACCACCTCGGCGACGATGCGCTCGATCTCCTCCGGCAGCGTGCCGCCATTGGTGTCGCACAGCACCACCCAGCGCGCGCCGGCTTCGTGAGCCGCCTTCGCGCAGCGAAGCGCATAGTCGGGATTGGCTTTGTAGCCGTCGAAGAAATGCTCGCAGTCGAGCAGCGCCTCGCGCCCGCTCGCCACCACCGCCGCAACCGATTCCCGGATGCCCTCGACATTCTCATCGGGTGAGATGCCGAGCGCGACATCGACATGGAAGTCCCAGGTCTTGCCGACGAGGCAGATCGCGCTCGTCTTGGCGGCGAGTAGCGCCTGGAAGCCTGGGTCGTTGGCGAGCGAGCGCCCAGGGCGCTTGGTCATGCCGAAGGCCGTCAGCCGCGCATGCCCGAGCTCGCGGGACTCGGCGAACAGCCGCGTGTCGGTCGGATTGGCGCCGGGATAGCCGCCTTCGATGTAATCGATGCCGAGCACGTCGAGTTGCTGGGCGATCAGCCACTTGTCCTCGAGCGAGAAGTCGACGCCGTGCGTCTGGGCGCCGTCGCGGAGCGTGGTGTCGTAGAGAGAGATACGTTCGCGGGCCATTGTCGTTCTCTACACCACGTTGAACAGGAAATGCAGCGCAAGCAGGAGTGCAAGCACGAGCACGGCGAGCTTGATGATGAAATAGACGCCGTGTGAGCCCTTGAACGGCGCGTCCTTGAGGAACGGGATCATCATCGCTTCACCTAAAGCCTCACCCTGAGGAGGCGTGGAACGCGCCGTCTCGAAGGGTGAGTCTGCTTGGTCTCATGCTTCGAGACGCACCCTCGCGGGTGCTCCTCAGCATGAGGCTTTAGTTTTACGAACCGGGTCATCGGGCGACCTCCCAGGTGGTAACGAGCTCGCCCGTCTTGGGGTCCTTGGCGTCTTTCAGCGTGATGCCCATGGCCTCGAGCTCGCCGCGGATGCGGTCAGCCTCCTTGAAGTTCTTCGCCGCACGCGCAGCGTTCCTTGCCCCGATCAGCGCGTCGACGCCTTCCGTGTCGAGGACTTCAGCCACTCCACGTGGCTTGAAAATGATGAATCCCTGAAAGTCGACCTCAAAATCCCTGTCGGTCGCCAACAATTCCGTCCTTAGATTAAGGAGCTCGTCCTCGTCTTCGTTTGCCAGAGCCGCTCGCACACTCAGGCCAACCTCGTGTAGATCGCTAGTGTCGATGCCTCCCATGGCAGCCATGCCGACGCTAAAAACGCCAATTCTGTTCGGCCTCCAAATTCCCAAAAACTCGCAATCGCGGATAAGTCGGCGTTTGGCATCGTTGTCACGGTGAGCCTTTTTTTTGTGTACATGAAGGACCGCAACTGCATCCGGCGTATTGAGATCATCGGCAAGGGCTTCTACGAGCTCGATCGACGGCGTCGCAACTCCGCCCCGGTGGTAGCGAGCTATTTCGCCTCGAAGAACATCTGAATCTGATACGGCAATAGCAAAGTCGTTCAATTCAAGCCCAGCGTTGCTAAGACGCGAGGCGCTCCAATCAATGGGCTGACGGTAATGGGTCTTGAGCATGTTGAAGCGCAGCGTCCCGCCTGGCCAAGGGCGACCACCAAAGGCGTCTGTGTCGAGCAGCTCATGCACGGTGACGAAGTTGCCCAAGCTCTTCGCCATCTTCTCTCCCTCGACCTGGAGGAAGCCATTATGCATCCAGACCTGCGCCATCATGGGCGTCCCGTTGGCGCAGCGCGATTGCGCCACCTCGTTCTCGTGATGCGGAAAGACGAGGTCGATGCCGCCGCCATGAATGTCGAACATATGCGGCTGCGCGAGCCCGGCCTTTGACAGCTTGGGCCTAGCCTCATCCCACAGCCAGCGATCAGCCATGGCCGAGCATTCGATATGCCAGCCCGGTCGCCCGGGCGCCGCGATGCCGGCGGGAGATGGCCATGACGGCTCGCCCGGCTTCGACGGCTTCCACAGCACGAAGTCCATCGGGTCCTGCTTGAACGGCGCCACCTCGACCCGCGCGCCGGCCACCATCTCGTCGAGCGAACGGCCTGAGAGCTTGCCGTAGTCGGGCATCGAGGCGACGTGGAACAGCACATGGTCCTCGGCGATATAGGCGCAGCCCTTCTCGACCAGGCGCTCGATCATCGCCTTCATTTGCTCGATATGCTCGGTCGCGCGCGGCTCGACGGTGGGGTCGAGCGCGCCAAGCGCGGCCATGTCCTTGTGAAACTGCGCCTCGGTCTTCTCGGTGACGCGCCTGATCGCCTCGTTCAGCGGAAGGCCCGGATAGTCCTGAGCGGCGCGTGCGTTGATCTTGTCGTCGACGTCGGTGATGTTGCGCACATAGGTGACGTGCTCGGGCCCATAGATGTGGCGGAGCAGCCGGTAGAGCACGTCGAACACGATGACCGGCCGCGCATTTCCGATATGGGCGAAATCGTAGACCGTCGGCCCGCACACATACATCCGCACATTGGAGGGATCGAGCGGACGGAACTCCTCCTTCTTGCGGGTGAGCGTGTTGTAAAGCTTAAGCGCCACGGTCCAAGCCCCTTCGGCTTACGGCCCGCCGGACGTTCATCGGCAAATTGTGGTGCAGGTAAAGGAGGAACGACCCGGGCGAGCTGGTTTGCTAGCCCAGAATGATGCCGCACGAAATAATAAGGATCGGTTGCTCTTGCATCATATTGGCATTGCTTATGGCGGGAATTGCCGGAGCCGTCAAGCGAGGCGCTTTTGCGGGTATTTCCCCCGTCCGACCTTGCGGGCATCTTATTGATGCCTCATTGACCCCCGATTTTAGGGGAGCATAATGCGCCGCTTAAGCCTTGGGGATTGGGACTTAAGTCGTGAGGGTTAATCGCGATTCTTGGCGCGCCCGCGCGCCGTTCATGCAGTCGATCGGCGCACGCCGGCTCGCCGCGCTTGCGCTTGGCGGCGTGATCCTTGCCGCTTGCGCTTCGTTCGCCGTTGCCCAATCGACCGATCAACAGATCCGCTGCTACCAGCTCCAGCAGGACCTCGTAGCGGCATCGCAAGGCGGCGCCGCCAACCCCGACGACCTCGCCCGCCTCGACAAGCAGATCGCCCAGTATGACCGCGTGTTCCAGGGCACGCAGGCCGCGATGCAGGACGCCAGCTGCTTCGAGAGCTTCTTCATCTTCGGCAAGGCGCTGGTACGCAGCCCGCAATGCCTCAACATGAACGACCGTGTCGAGGATGCGCGCCGCCAGCTCGCCGCACTCCAGCAGCAGCGCGCGGCGCTGACCGGCGGCGGCGGCAACAGGCGCCGCCAGGCCGAACTCCAGCAGGCAATGGCGCAAAGCGGCTGCGGCGGCCAGGCTCGCCAGCCACAGAAGCGCGGCGGCGGCCTGTTCGATTTCTTTGGCGGCGGGCAGGACTCAGACGAGGAGCAGCAGTCGCAGACGCCGATCTATCGCAGCATCGACCCGAACGGACGCTACCGCGCCGTGTGCGTGCGGCTTTGCGATGGTTTCTACTATCCGATGAGCTATGCGACCACGGCCGCGAGCCTCGCCCAGGATGCCGACCGGTGCCAATCGAGCTGCGCGGCGCCGGCCGAGCTCTACGTCTATCGCAATCCAGGCCAGGAGATCGAGCAGGCCATCTCGCTGAACGGCTCGGCCTATATGGACCTTCCCGTCGCGCTCAAATTTCGCAAGGCGTATGTGAACGGCTGCTCGTGCAAACAGACGGAATACAATCCGGCCAAGATCGAGGAAGCCAATAAGCGCGCCGAGGCGGAGGCGGCCGCGCAAGCCGGAAAGGGCAAAGGCAAGGGCAAGGTTGCGGCGAAGCCTATGGCGGCACCCGTGCCGCAAGCCGCCGCCACGCCCGCTGGCGGAACGGAAAGCGCGTTGGAAGTGACGGGCAGCACCGAGCCGGCCAATCCATCGGTGCAGTCGGCCGTGCCCCAAGCACAGAAGCCGCCGGCGCCTCCTGCCGCCGCCGCGGCGCCTGCCCAGCCGTCGCAGACGCAAGCTGCCGCGGCTGGATCGGGAGCGTCGGGCGGTCAGGCCAGCTCGAGCGTCGTCAAGAAGACGAGCAGGCCGGTGGCCCCGCCCGCGCAATAACAATATCTCACAGAGAACATCGTCATGGCCGGGCTTGTCCCGCCTGCGCGGGCCGAAGCCTTTATGGTCGGAAACATCAATTGTAGCTTTGGCGGGCGAAGGCCCGGCCATCCACGTTTTGGCTCGTACAAAAATCGTGGATGCCCGGCACCAGGCCGGGCATGACGGAGACCGGTTTTAGGCAGTCTTGCCTTCGAGCCGCGCCATCGCGCGGTCATGTCCGATCAGGGGCAGAAGTTGCTTCAGCTCAGGTCCGTGCTCGCGCCCCGTAAGCGCAAGACGCAACGGCTGAAAGAGCGCCCTCCCCTTGGCCCCCGTTGCCCGCTTCACGTCGGCCGCCCAGCGCTCCCAGGTCGAGCCGTCCCACGGCTCCGGCGGTAGAAGAGCCGAAGCCTTGGCGCACAAGCCGGCATCGGTGATGACCGGCTGAAGAGGCCCTTGCACCACGTCCCACCAGAATTTGGCCTCGCCGAGCGTGGCGAGATTGCCGCGCACCGCTTCCCAGAAGGGCACGCCACCCTCCACTCCCATAGCCTTCAGTCGCTCTGCCACGGCCTCGTACGGCAGCATATGCAAGAGCTTGGCATTCAACGCGCGAAGCTCGGCGGGGTCGAATCTGGCAGGCGCACGCGACAGCTTGGCGAAGTCGAAGCTCCGCACCAGCTCATCGAGATTGGCATGAGGCGCGATGGGATCGGACGTCCCGATCGTCGCGCAATAGCTCGCCACGGCAAGCGCCTCGATCCCCTCCTCGCGCGTCCCCTGAATCGAGATCGACCGGTCGCGCTTCGACAACGCCTGGCCATCCGCGTTCACCAAGAGGCTGTGATGGCCGAATGCCGGCGGCCCCGCACCGAGAGCCTCGAAGATTTGAATCTGCGGCGCGGTGTTGACCACATGGTCCTCGCCGCGAATGACGTGGGTGATGGAAAGATCGATGTCGTCGACCACGCTTGGCAGCGTGTAGAGATAGGAGCCGTCTTCGCGCACCAAGACCGGGTCCGACAGCGAGGCGGCGTCGACATGCTGCCGCCCGCGAACGAGATCATCCCACGCGACGTCTCGGCTCTCGAGCTTGAAACGCCAATGCGGCTTGCGTCCCTCGTCCTCGAGCCGCGCCTTGTCATCATCGCTCAGCTTCAACGCGGCGCGGTCATAGACGGGAGGCTTGCCCCGCGCGAGCTGACGCTTGCGCTTCAGCTCGAGCTCCTCCGGTGTCTCATAGGCGGGATAGAGCCGCCCCGCCGACTTCAGCTTCTCGACCGCCCCGGCATAGCGCGCGAAGCGCTTCGACTGGTGCACCTCGTCGGCATAGTCGATGCCAAGCCAAGCGAGATCCTCGCGGATGCCTTGGGCGAACTCCTCGGTCGAGCGCACGGTGTCGGTGTCGTCGAGACGAAAGATGAGACGTCCGCCCGTCTTCCGCGCGAACAGATAGTTGAGTAGCGCCGTGCGGATATTCCCGGCATGCAGCCGCCCAGTCGGGCTCGGCGCAAATCTGACCGTCACGCTCATCGCCGCACGCTGTCATGGCAGAGCGGGGCAACAAGCTCCATCCCTCCCCGCGAGGGGGAGGTATGGAGCCAGCGGATAGGCTCGATCATCATAATTTCTCGCGGAATTTGTTGGTGATGGGGTAGCGGCGGTCGCGGCCGAAATTCCGGGCGGTGATCTTCACGCCTGGCGCGGCCTGGCGCCGCTTATACTCGGCGAGATAGAGCATGCGCTCGACCTTCTTGACCGTCTCGGGCGAATGCCCGCGCGCAACAATTTCCGACAGCGGCATCTCACGCTCGACGAGACAATTCAGAATATCGTCGAGCTCGTCATAAGGAGGGAGCGTGTCCTGGTCGCGCTGTCCCGGCTTGAGCTCGGCCGTCGGCGGCCTGGTCAACACATTCTCCGGAATGACGGCGCCCTCGGGCCCGAGGCAGCCTTTGGGGCGCGAGGAATTGCGATAGCGCGCGAGCGCGTAGACCTGACCCTTGTACAGATCCTTGACGGGATTGAAGCCGCCGTTCATGTCGCCATAGAGCGTGGCGTAGCCGACCGACACCTCAGACTTGTTGCCGGTGGTGACGACCATCGGCCCGAACGTGTTGGAGATGGCCATGAGCAGAGTGCCGCGCGCGCGCGACTGGAGATTCTCCTCGGTGGTGTTGGCGCCGGCCCCCTCCTTGCCCATCGTGGCGAAAGACTTGGTCAAGCCCTCGACCGCCTGGTTGATGTGGATGATGTCGTAGCGCACGTGAAGCGTCTCGGCGATCGCCGCCGCATCGCTCAGGCTTTCATTGCTGGTGAAGATGTAAGGCAGCATGATGCAATGCACGCGGCTTGCGCCCAGCGCATCGACGGCCATCACCGCCGTGAGTGCCGAGTCGATGCCGCCCGAGAGCCCGAGCACGACGCCGGGGAAGCCGTTCTTGTTGACGTAGTCGCGGAGGCCCGTGACGCAGGCGAGATAGTTGGCGGCATCCCCCTCCTCGACCTTGGCGATCGTGCCAGGAAGGCAACGCCAGCGGCCGCCCTCGCGCCGCCATTCGCTAATGCTGACAGCCTCCTCCCAGGCCGGCATCTGCCCGGCGAGAGCGGCATCGCCATTGAGCACGAAGGAGGCGCCGTCGAAGACGAGCTCGTCTTGGCCTCCCACCTGATTGACGTAAGCAAGCGGGAGCTTGCTCTCGGCGACGCGCGCCTCGGCGACAGCGTAGCGAACTTCCTGCTTGTCGATCCAATAAGGCGAGCCGTTCGGCACGATGAGAAGCTCGGCGCCGGCCTTCAGGAGCGCCTGGCACACGTCCTCGGTCCAGATGTCCTCGCAGATCGGCACGCCGATCTTGACGCCGCGGACGTCGAACGGCTCCGGCATGGGGCCTGAGGCGAACACACGCTTTTCGTCGAACACACCGTAATTCGGGAGATTGTTCTTATAGCGCACCGTCTCGATGCGGCCGTCGTCAAGCAGGGCAACCGCATTATAGACGAGAGCGCCGTCGGCCCACGGCAAGCCCATGAGGATCGCCGGTCCGCCGTCGGCGGTATCGCGCGCAAGCTCCTCACATGCGGCGCGCGCCGCCTGCTGCAATGCGGGCTTCAGCACCAAGTCCTCGATGGGATAGCCGGTGAGATAAAGCTCGCTGAAGGCGATCACATCGGCGCTTGCCGCCGCAGCGCGCGCGGCGCGGGCCTTCTTGAGGTTGCCCTCAAGATCGCCCACCACGGGATTGAGCTGCGCCAGCGCGAGCTTGAATGTGTCTTTGATCTGATGCGTCATACTACTTTGTCATTGCCCGGCTTGACCGCCTGCGGGCCGAAGCCTTTACACCTTTCATACCCTGAAGCAGCTTCGGAGGGCGAAGGCCCGGGCAATCCAGTAACCCGTAAAGCCAAGAGAAGACCCGACGCCAGCGACTACTGGATGCCCGCTTTCGCGGGCATGACAGTCTAAGCCCTGGCCTACTCGCCGGCGACGATGGAGAGCTCCGGCTCGGGCCGCGCTTCTCGCTCGCGCTTCAGCCGTTCGGCCATGATGAAGGCAAGCTCGAGCGATTGGTCGGCATTGAGCCGCGGGTCGCAATGAGTGTGGTAACGATCCGACAGATCGGTCTCGGTGACCGCCTTGGCGCCACCCACGCACTCGGTGACGTTCTGCCCCGTCATCTCGATATGGATACCGCCGGCGTGTGTGCCTTCGGCGCGGTGAATGTCGAAGAACCCTGCCACCTCCTTGAGCACCAGGTCGAAAGGCCGCGTCTTGTAGCCGCTGCTCCCGGCCTTGATGGTGTTTCCGTGCATCGGATCGCAGGCCCACACCACGGTCTTCCCTTCGCGCTTGACGGCACGGAGCAGCGCCGGCAGATGCTTGCCGACCTTCTCGGCGCCGAAGCGCGAGATGAGCGTAAGCCGCCCGGGCTCGTTCTGCGGGTTCAGCGCATCGATGAGCTTGATGAGCTCGTCGGCGCCGAGACTTGGGCCGACCTTCGCGCCGATCGGATTCTTGATGCCGCGCAGATATTCGATGTGAGCGTGGTCGAGCTGGCGCGTACGGTCGCCGACCCACAACATGTGGCCCGAGGTCGCGTACCAGTCGCCCGAAGTCGAATCGACGCGGGTGAAAGCTTGCTCGTAGCCGAGCAGAAGCGCCTCGTGGCTCGTATAGAAGCTCGTGGTCCTGAGCTGCGGCGTATTGTCGGGCGTGAGCCCGCAGGCGCGCATGAAACGAAGAGTCTCGGCAATGTGCTCGGCAAGCTCCTCGTAGCGGTGCCCCGCCGGGCTGTCCTTGACGAAGCCGAGATTCCACCGGTGCATGTGCTCGAGATTGGCGTAACCGCCTTGCGCGAAGGCGCGCACCAGATTGAGCGTCGCCGCCGACTGGCGATAGGCCATCAGCATGCGCTGCGGGTCTGGCTCTCTGGTCTTCTCGTCGAACTCGATGCCGTTGACGATATCGCCGCGATAGCTCGGCAGCTCCTTGCCGTTCTGCACCTCGGTTGGGCTCGACCTTGGCTTGGCGAACTGGCCGGCGATGCGGCCGACCTTCACCACCGGCGAACCGCCGGCATAGGTCAATACCACCGCCATCTGCAGGAACACGCGGAAGAAGTCGCGGATCGCGTCGGCCCGATGCTCGGCGAAGCTTTCGGTGCAATCCCCGCCTTGCAACAGAAAACCCTGGCCGGCGGCAACGCAGGCGAGCTTCCCCTTCAGCTCGCGCGCCTCGCCCGCGAAGACGAGCGGTGGGAAGGTCGCAAGCTGCTTCTCGACGTCGACGAGCGCGGCGGGGTCGGGATAGACCGGAACCTGCTCGATCGGTTTGGCGCGCCAGCTATCTGGGCTCCATCGGGGTGCCATCGAAGGCTCTCCTTGACGAAAGTGAACGCTATATAGGCGATTGGCGGAACCCTGGCTAGGCGGGCTCCGCTTGATTGCCTCTCGTTTACGACCATGCCACATAACCCTTAAGAGCAAGGGAAGGTAGCGGCCACATGGACCCCCGGCATCTCGAGCACGGTCACAACCCCCGCGACATCGCCAAGCGCCTGCAACAGGGGCCCCGCGTCAGCTATCTGCGTGACTGGGTCTATGGCGGCATCGACGGCACGGTGACCACGTTCGCGGTGGTGGCTGGGGTCGTGGGAGCCGAGCTTTCCACCAAGGCCCTGCTCATCCTCGGCGCCGCCAACCTTTTCGCCGACGGCTTTTCAATGGCCGCCGCCAACTATTCGGGCACCAAGGCCGAAATCGGGGAATATGAGAAAGTGCGGCGGATGGAGGAGCGGCATGTCGAGCTCGCACCGGAAGGCGAGCGCGAGGAGGTTCGCCAGATCTTTGCCGCCAAAGGCTTCACCGGCGAGGCGCTCGACACCGCAGTCGACGTCATCACCGCCAAGCGCGACCGCTGGATCGAGACGATGATGACCGAAGAGCACGGGCTTCCCACCATCGCGCGCTCGCCGGGCAAGGCGGCGATCATGACCTTCCTCGCTTTCGTCATCTGCGGCTCGGTCCCCCTTCTGCCCTTCATTGCCAGAGTTCCGGCCTCGGTCTGGATCTCGAGCGTGATGACTGGCTTTACCTTCTTCGCTATCGGTTCGCTCAGGAGCTATTGGTCAGCAGCACCGTGGTGGCGCGCCGGGCTAGAGACCTTCTTGATCGGTACCACGGCCGCAGCCGTGGCCTATCTCGTTGGCGTCGTGCTCGCTGGGCTCGTCTGAGCGCGTTTGTGGTTTCCTCTCCCCATTGGGGAGAGGGCTTTCTGCCGCGATCTTGCGCGCGAAGCTGCGCAAGTCGCTTGGTGGAAAGGGTGAGGGGGTTCAGCGTCACGAGAGGGGCACGGCGCCCCCTCACCCGTATCGAAGCCGCGCGGCGGCTTCGATACGACCTCTCCCCGCCGGGGAGAGGTAAAGAGGCTGCGGCTTCTCCACCAATCAGCCGCTACCACCCTCGCGGAGACTTGTGCCACGATGCCGGCCATGGCCATCAAGGAACCAAGCTTCACAGTCGGCATCGAAGAGGAATATCTCCTCGTCGACAAGGACACGCGCGATCTCGCCCAGGAGCCTCCGGCCGAGCTGCTCGCCAAATGCGAGGAGGCCTTGCGCGGACAGGTGAGTCCGGAATTCCTGCGCTCGCAGATCGAGGTCGGCACCAGCGTGTGCAGGTCGATTCAGGAGGCGCGCGACCAGCTGATCCATCTTCGCGGAACCGTCGGCCACATCGCCGGCGAGTTCGGCCTGGCTCCCATCGCGTCGTCGACCCATCCCTTCGCCCAATGGTCGAGCCAGCAGCACACCGACAAGGAGCGCTATAACGTGATCGCCCGCGACCTTCAGCAGGTCGGGCGGCGGCTCGTGATTTGCGGCATGCATGTGCATGTCGGCATCGAGGACGACGAGCTCAGGATCGACCTCCTGAGCCAGGCGGCTTATTTCTTGCCGCACCTTCTTGCGCTCTCGACCTCGTCGCCGTTTTGGCAGGGCGCGCAGACCGGATTCAAATCCTACCGGCTCTCCGTGTTCGACGAGCTGCCGCGCACCGGCGTGCCGCACCAATTCTCGAGCTTCAGCGAATACGAGCGCACGGTCGAGCTTCTGGTGAATGCCGGGCTGATCGAGGATGCGACCAAGATCTGGTGGGACCTAAGGCCCTCGGCGCGCTTCCCGACCCTCGAGATGCGCATCACCGATGTCTGTCCCCTGCTCGAAGACGCCATCGCCATTGCCGCACTCTATCGCTGCATCTTGCGCCTGCTCTATCGGCTGCGCCGGCAGAACCAGCGCTGGCGCCACTACCCACCCTTCCTCGTGCGCGAGAACCGCTGGCGAGCGCAGCGTTACGGGGTCGAGCAGGGCCTGGTCGATTTCGGCAAGGGCGCCGTCGTGCCCTTCCCCGTCCTGCTCGAGGAACTGTTCGATCTCGTTGCCGAGGATGCCGCCTATTTCGGCTGCGTCGCCGAGATCGCCCATGCCCGCACCATCGTGCAGCGCGGCACCTCGGCCGACCGTCAGCTCGCCCGCTTCGAGACGGTGAAGGCGCTCGGCGGCACCGAGGAGGCGGCGCTCGTCGCCGTGGTCGATGGCATCATCGAGGAAACGCTGACGGTGCCTACGCCTGCTCCACGCGCTGCTGCTCCCGCCGTCTCACGCTAAAGCGTGGTGGCCATGCCGCCATCGACATTGAGCGATGCGCCGGTGATATACCCAGCCTCGTCTGAGGCAAGGAACAATGCCGCATTGGCGATGTCCTGCGGCGTGCCGAAGCGCCTGAGCGGCGTCTGCGTAAGCAGCCCCTTGGCGATCATCGGATTTGCGAGATAGCGTCCGATCAAGGCCGTCTCGACATAGCCAGGGAGCAGCGTATTCACGCGGATGCCGTAAGGCGCGTACTCGACGGCGAGACTCCGCGACAGCGCCGACACCGCGCCCTTGGTCGCCGAATAGACCGCCATCTGCCGCGTGTGCTTATTCGCCATGATCGAGGAGAGATTGACGATCGAAGCCTTGCCCGACGCCTTGAGCAGGGCGAACGCCTCGCGCGCGCAGCGCACGGTGCCGTCGAGATTGACGCTCCACACCCGCTCCCACGCCTCGTCGGAAAGATGACGGAAGTCCGCACGCTCGCCGACGCCCGCATTGTTGACCAGCACATCGAGACGCCCATGCGTCTTGCCGATCTCCTCCATCAAGGCCTTGACTTGAGTCGTATCGGTGACGTCGACCTGATGTGCCGACGCCGCGCCGTTCGACTTGACGATGGCGTCGGCGACCTCCTTGGCGGCCACGCCGTCCAGGTCGGCGATCGCCACCGTGGCCCCTTCGCGGGCGAAGGTCTCGGCGATGGCGCGCCCGATCCCGGCTCCGCCACCGGTGACGAGTGCGATCTTGTCCTCAAGCCGCCGCATCTGACCCCGCAACCGGCGCCGGCATTTCCCATTTATGGCGAAGCGTCACCAGCTCCTCGGCAGCGGAGGGGTGCAGCGCCATAGTCTTATCGAAATCCGCCTTGGTCGCGCCGAGCTTGAGCGCAATCGCCACCATCTGCACGATCTCGGCGGCATCGGGACCGAGCATATGAACGCCCAGCACCTTGTCGGACTTCATATCCACGACAAGCTTAATCAATGTCCTTTCGTCGCGTCCGCTGATCATCGAGCGCAGCGGCCTGAAGCTGATCTTGTAGATGTCGATCGCGGCCTGCCCCATGAGCTCGCGCGCCTTCTCCTCCGAGAGTCCAACCGTACCGATCTCAGGCTGCGAAAACACGGCGGTCGGGATGGAGCCGTAATCGACCTTGGTCGGCATGTTGTTGAACAGGGTTTCAGCGAAGGCATTCGCGTCGTGGATCGCGACCGGGGTAAGGTTCTTGCGGTCGGTCACATCGCCCACGGCGTAGATATTGTCGACCGAGCTCTTGGAGAACTCGTCCACAACGATGCGCCCATTCGCCCCGAGCGAGACCCCAAGCCGCGCGAGTCCGAGACCCGACGTGTTGGGAATGCGCCCGGTTGCAGCCATCACCAGATCCGCGGCGACCGAGTTGCCGCGCTTGAGATGGACGCGATAGCCGTCGCCTTCCTTCTCGACCGAGGCGACGTCGGTATCCATGCGGAGATCGATGCCGCGATTGCGCATGGCCTCGGCGAGCCCGTCGCGAAGATCCATGTCGAAATCGCGCAAGATCTGCTCGCCGCGATAGAGCACGGTGACATGAACCCCTAGCCCATTGAAGATCGAGGCGAACTCCATGCCGATATAGCCCGCGCCGATGATGACGATGCTCGCCGGCAGCTCTTCGAGCAGAAAGCACTCGTTCGAGCTGATGAGATGCTCGCGTCCGGGCACATCGGGGATCACGGGATGGGATCCGGTGGCGATGAGGATGGTCTTGGCCGAGATCGTGCCGTCGCGGTCGGCGAGCTTCACATTATGCGCGTCTTCGAAGACGGCGCGGGTCAGGAAGCGGGTGACGCCGCACTTCTCCAGCGTGCGCGTATAGACTCCGCTTAAGCGATCGACCTCGCGCCTGACATTGCCGATCAGCATCGGCCAGTCGAAGGCAAGATCATCGTACGTCCAGCCGAAGTCCTCGGCGTCGGCGAATTCCGAGCCATAGCGGCTGCCGTAGACCAGCAGCTTCTTCGGCACGCAGCCGCGGATCACGCAAGTGCCGCCGATGCGGTATTCCTCGGCGATGGCGACACGCGCGCCGAGCTCGGCGGAAAGCCGCGCGGCGCGGACTCCGCCCGAGCCCGCGCCGATGACGAAAAGATCGTAGTCGTGACTGCTCACGTGGCGTCAGGCTCCCGGGCGGCGCAACAGCTTCACCCCGCCGCTGCCCGCCACGATAGCCAAATCGGCAACGCCGAGGAACAGCCCGTGCTCGACCACGCCCGGCACGCGCTTGAGCGCGAAGGCGAGCACCTCGGGCTCGATGATGGCGCCGAAGGCGCAATCGAGAATGAGATTGCCCTGGTCGGTGACGAAAGGCGCATCCCCCACCCCTGGCCTCAGCCTGATCTCGCCGTGGCAGCCGGCCTCGACCGCGATGGCCTCGACCAGCCGCATGGTGGCGAGCAGTCCGAAGCGCACGACCTCGACCGGCAGCGGGAACGTGCCGAGCGTCTTCACCACTTTGCTCTCATCGGCGATCACCACCATCTGGTCTGAGGCGGTCGCCACGATCTTCTCGCGGAGCAGCGCGCCGCCTCCGCCTTTGATCAGGCGAAGCTGATCGTCGATCTCGTCGGCGCCGTCGACGGTCAGGTCGAGTTCGGGCGTCTCATCGAGCGTGGTGAGCGGAATGCCGAGCTTCTCGGCCTGGGCGCGCGTCGCCTCGGAGGTCGGCACGCAGAGCACGCGAAGGCCCTTTGCGACCCGCTCGCCAAGAGCGGCGACGAACCGCCCCGCGGTCGATCCGGTGCCGAGCCCAAGCCGCATGCCGTCCTCGACCAGGTCGAGCGCGGCACGGGCGGCCTCTTCCTTCAGTTCATCGGACTTGAGCAAGCGCGCGACCCCATGCCTCCCGCCTTCAACTACGCTGCCGCTTGCCAGGCCGCAAGCCGCCGTGTGACAGAGATGGGCATGTTTCGCGATACCACCATCGTCTTCGACCTCGACGGCACGCTGGTCGACACCGCGCCCGACCTCACCCACGCCTTGAACTATGCGCTCGCCCGCCAAGGCCAGCCTCCCGTCTCGGCCGAGACGGTGCGCTCGCTCGTCGGCATGGGGGCGCTTGTCATGATCGAGGAAGGATTGAGGCGCGCGGGCGTCACCGCCGACCTTCAGTCGATGCTCGGAGACTTTCTCGTCCACTACGAGGCCAATATCGCGGCAGAGAGCAGGCCCTTCCCTGGCGCAGTCGACGTGCTCGACCGGCTGAAAGGCGAAGGGGCGACGCTTGCGGTGTGCACCAACAAGCGCGAATTCTCTCGCGAAGGCTCCTGCAAGAGCTTGAGCTTGAAGGCTATTTCAGCGCAATCGCCGGCCGCGACACCTTCCCGGTGGCGAAGCCTGACCCCGGCCACCTGGCGGGCGCAATCCGCCTTGCCGGCGGCGATCCCGCGCGCGCCGTCATGATTGGCGACAGCGACGTCGATGTGAGAACCGCCAAGGCGGCATCGGTCCCCGTCATCCTGGTGAGCTTCGGCTATGCCGCCGATCGGGTTGAGAGTCTTCCTCCCGACGCGACCATCGATCATTTCGATCAGCTTTATGCCAACCTGACAGCTTTGCTCGGAGGAACCGATCGCCGCCGCGCCGGCTCGCTTTCCGCCTAAATCCCGCCAAAGATCGGTCCTAATCCCACCTTCCCGCTCTCACCCGGAGAGCCAACGAAGAGCCATAGTCAAAGCGCACACCTTCCTCGTCCCCCCCTGTACCGGACCAAAACGATTTCGCTCTTGAGGAGAGATGGAAATGCTCAGACGTGTCGCGATCGGCGTCGCCCTGACGTGCATCATGGGAGGGACAGCCTATGCCGTCGACGAGGATGTCGACAACGAGTGCACGCGCCAGCTGAGCGCCACCGAAGAGGCCGTGCAGAACAAGATCGATGCCAATGCCTTGAGCGATGACGAGGCCGAGAAGGTGAACGAGCTTCTCGACCAAGCCGATGCGCTCTGCACCGAAGGAAACTTCAAGGACGCAAGCGCGGCGCTCGATCAGGTCAACGGGCTGATCAGCAAGAAATAGCAGGATTGCGAGGGTAACGGCACGAAACTCGTGCCGTCCTCTTGGCTAAGCCATACGGTCGCAACCAGCTAAGTGGCTGCGCGGCGGATTCCTTGACTTAGCGCCGGGCCCATCGCTAAATCCAAGTCGCATCATCCGGAAAAGTGGAAACCGGTTTTCCGATAAGATGATGCGCATACCAGACCTCAAGCGGGCGGTTAGCTCAGCTGGTAGAGCACTGTGTTCACATCGCAGGGGTCACTGGTTCGAGTCCAGTACCGCCCACCATCACTCCAGCAGCATCGGGATGCGCGTCTCGCGCGGCTCAAGCCTCGTCGAGGCCGAGCGCGGCCTTCTTGAAGATGTGGCGGGCCTTGCGCACGATCTCTTCCTCGATCTGGCGCCGCGGCAGCCGCGTCGTGGTGCGGTAGGAGAACACGGCGACCGTCAGGATCTCGCCGCCGTCGTCATCCATGTCGCGGAGCTCGACATACGCGCGCTGCGTCTCGCGATCATATTGCGCGTGCACCAGCCTGAACGCCACCTCCACCCCCAACCACAAAAGCCTCGGCTAAAGGCTGAGCCGAGGCGGGAAATGAGCACACGGCGCATTGCTACCGGTCCGATATGACAGTGATGTCACAAAGCCACTTTGGGCCCAGGGATACCGACATCTTCCGCTGGCAAGATTGTCAGTCGTTCAAGCTTTTTTCCGCCACAGAGCATCGACGCTCCAGGGTCCGCCGCCCGCGGCCGCGAGATAGAGAAACACGAAGCAGAAGAGGATGGCGGCATCTCCACCGTTAACCACCGGATAGGCGCTGTGCTGAGCATGCACCAGCCAATAAGCAAACGCCATCTCGCCCGAAAGGATGAAGGCTACGTAGCGCGTGAAGATGCCTGGAATGAGAAGCCCTCCGCCGAGCAATTCGAGTATGCCCGCGAACCATGGCAGGGTCAGGAACACTACGCCGGAATGGTCCGAAGGCGGAAAGCCGAGCAGCTTCGAGGTTCCGTGCTCCAAGAAGAGGAGGCCCGCCACGATGCGGAGCACGCTCAACAAGCGCGGCGCCCAGACGGTCTCAAGCGTATCGATGGTCATGTCAGCACCCTTCCCTATTCGTTGCGAGATGGCTTGGCCCGAAGCATCCGCTAAAGAGCGGCATCAATGCGGTGGATAAGAGTTCTTGGCGCCGAGCTCCGCGGCGATCACCCGGGCCTCATCGAAATAGGCGCGCGCGGCCGCTGGCTCGCCCGTCGACTTGCTGAGTATCCCGAGATCGGCAAGGGCCTGCGCGAGCGTCCCTTGCGCGCTCGCCGCCTTAGCGAGCCGCACTGCTTCCTTGAGATGCTTGCGCGCGCGAGCTTTGGCGCGCGGCAAAGCGAGCACGAAGAAGCTCGCGTTTTTGCGCAGAATATTCGACGCCGGCAATTTCCCGGCGGTCGCGAGCGATAGGTAGACCTCGCCGAGCGCAAGATTCCCCCACGCCAGCAGGCGCTTGTTGCGCCAGGTGGAGAAACGCTTGAGCGTATTCTCGAGGTCAGCGACGCCGCCCGCATAGTCGCCCGCCAAAGCCATAGCAACGCCGAGCGGAATCTCGATCGCCGTGAGCTGCACCATATAGCTGCTGTCGATGACTTCGCGGCGCAGGCGTTCGAGGATGCTCAAGCCTTCCGCCGGCCGGCCGGCCCCCACCAGGACCACACCCTGTGCGCTCTCGGCCATGATGCGCTCGAAATGGCCATGCGAGGTGCCGACGGCAAGCTTGCTGTCGACCTGCGCCTTCTCGTGGTCTCCGCCAAGCGAGGCAGCCCAGGCGGCAAAGACCCAACCGAGCGACTGCGCCGGCGGATAACGTCTGCGCCGTCCAAGCTCGATCAGCTTTGCCGCCCATTTCGCCGCAGCCGTCGCATCCCCGCGCTGGAGGGGATCGAAGCTGAGCAAAAAATAGGTGAGCGTCTCGAGATAGGGGTCCTTCAGTCGATCGGCCGCCTGCAGAACCCGCTTGGCCATCGTCTCGACGATGTCGGGCAGCCGTCCGTCGGGCGTGACCAGGTAGAGCCACATCTGATCCCACATCGCGTAGGCGATGCATTCCTCATCGTCGAGGTCCTCGCCGATCTTCAGCGCGCGGTCGAGCACGCTCTCTGCTTCGTCGAAGCGCGTGGCGTTGAGATAGCCCTCACCGAGCCACGCCAGGATGCGGGACAATTCCCGGCTGTCGCCCGCGGTCTCGAGCCGCGCCCGGTATTTGTCGGCAAAGTCGATCATGCCGATGAAGTCGGCCTCCCAGCAGCAGACGAGCAGCCGGTCAACCACGATCTCGGCGAGCAGCTTGTCGCTGGCGCAAGTTGGATTGTCGCCGATCTTGGCGAGAGCCTGATCGAGATAGGCTTGCGCCTCGGCGAGCGAGAACACGCGCAGGCTCTTCTTGGCCGCCAGCGCAAGATAATAGACTGCCTTCTCGGCGCGCTGCGTGCGCACATAATGATGGGCGAGCATATCGGCGACTTCGGGGGCCTTGTCGCCGTAAAGCTCCTCGAGCGCCTCGGCCGCCTTCTGATGCAGAACCGCGCGCTGCGGCGTGAGCAGCGAGCCGTAAAGTGCATCCTGAACCAGCGCATGCTTGAAGGCGTAATCGGCCGGGCTTTCGCCGACCTCGCGGTCGACGCGGAAGATGAGGCCGTCGAGCTCGAGCTGCGGAAGAAGGCCGACAAGGCTGCCGTTGATCTCGGAGACGCGCTGGGCGAGGTCCATGGGGAATTGCCGTCCGAGAACGGAGGCCGCCTGCAGGAAGGCGATCGTGTCGCGCCCGAGCCGATGGACGCGGTCCATGATCAGATTCTCGAGGCTGGTGGGAATGCCGTCGAGATCGGCAGGGCCACCGCCCAACGCCGCATCGCCCGCGTGCTCGCGACTTGAACCCTTCTGCGAGAGATAGCTCGCAAACTCCTCGGCGAAGAGCGGATTTCCTTCCGACTTGGCGACACCGAGCTCAACCAGCTCCTCGGACAGCGCATGCCCTTCGAGCCGTTCCCTGATGATCTCGGTCGCGATCACATTGGTAAGAGCACTCAAGCGTAGCTCGGACGCGCCTCCGGTCAGCGCCCAGATCGGCTGGAATTGCGGCCGGAAGCTGCACAGAAGGAGAAGCGGCTCGTCGGTCGCGCTCTTGACGATATCGTCGAGCACGCCTTGCGAGGCTGAGTCGATCCAGTGCAGGTCCTCGACCACCATCACCACGGGGCGTCCCAGCCGGCACAGAGCGAAGATAAACTGGCGGAGCGCCTCGCGCGTGTGCATGCCGACAAGCTCGGAAGCGGGCAATGCGCCAAGACCATTGGCCGAGGCGCCTCCGGCCACAAGATTGAGCAAATAGGCGAGGCTCATCTCTGGATCGATCTTGAGCCGTCCGAGCCCTTCGTTCAGCTTCGCCTCGGCGAGGTCGCGCGAGGCGCCGTCCTCGGGGATGCCGAACCAGCTCTTCATCACCTCAATGAGCGGCAGATAGGGGACGCCGGTGCCCTCGGGGCGGCAGATCGCTTCCAGAAACAGAGCAGGCTCGTCGTGCAACGACTCGGTGAATTCGAAGATGATCCGGGACTTGCCGAGGCCCGCATCCCCGATCACGTTGACGGGACGGAAGCGGCCGGCCTTCACTACGTTCCAATGCTCGCGCAAGAGTGCGAGCTCGACGTCGCGGCCGCGCAACCGCGTCAAGCCGTGGCGGCGCTTGGCGCCGAAGCGGGTGACGCCGGAGCGGAGCGCATCGAGCCGGTAGACCTCGATGGGTTGCGCCTTGCCCTTGAACTGTCGCTCGCCGAGAAACGTGGCGTCGACGAAGCCTTCGACGAGGTCGAGTGTCGCCTTGGTGATGCAGACTGAGCCGGGCGCGGCCGACGCCTGCAGACGCGAAGCGACGTTCACCGTGTCGCCGAGCGCGCTATAGGACATGGGCTTGCCCGCGCCGATCTGGCCGATGACGGCGGGGCCGGTATGGATGCCGATGCGCAGTTGCGGCCTGAAGCCGTAGCTTTCCTCAAGCTCGCCCTGTAAACGGCCCACGCGATCCTGGATGTCGAGAGCGGTGCGGCAAGCTCGGAGCGCCGCATCCTCCATGGCGACCGGGGCCCCGAACACGGCCATGATGCCGTCCCCGGAGAAGTCCTGCACCATCCCGCCATTGGCCTGGATCGATTTGGCCTGCTCGCTGGCAATCCGACGGGTCAGCTCAAATACGGACTCCTCGCTGAGACTCTCGCTCATCTTGGTGAAGTCCACCATGTCGGTGAACATCACGGTCAGATGGCGCCGCTCGCCCTCCATTCGGAGTTCGAGCGGTTGACCCTCGTGCCATGACCGAACGCCCTCCCCGGAGTCCGTCCCGTTGCGACCCTGCCGGCCTCGGGTGCTTATAGCCCGTCGAGGACATGCCGGCGACCATTGTCCCGGTCACAGACTATCAAATTCCGGGGGCTTCTTCGACTGGCGCACGCGCGCGCTCCCTCCAATCGCCACGCAAGATTAGCGGGCATGCTTCAGAGGGTAGGCAAACCGGGGATCGGGGGTCTCATCGATCGGAAACGGGAAGCCTGAACCTGATGCGCAACCGTGGGCGGCCATCGAGTGGTGCGATTGCAGGATGACCTGCCCGCGCCACTCGATGGAACTGCTCCCCCGGTCGAAAGCTAGGCAGCCACGCTGACCGCGGTCGGCACAGCCGCGATCGTCTTCAGGACCTGCGAGGCGATCTGATAGGGGTCGCCTTGCGAGTTCGGACGGCGATCCTCGAGATAGCCCTTGTAGCCGTTGTTGACGAAGCTGTGCGGCACGCGGATCGAGGCACCCCGATCGGCGATGCCATAGCTGAAGCTATGGATCGACGCGGTCTCATGCTTGCCGGTCAACCGCATATGGTTGTCGGGTCCATAGACGGCGATGTGGTCTTCGCGATTCTTTTCGAACTCCTTCATCAAGGCGTCGAAATACTCCTTGCCCCCGACCTCGCGCATATACTTGGTCGAGAAGTTGCAGTGCATGCCCGAACCGTTCCAGTCGGTATCGCCGAGCGGCTTGCAGTGGAACTCGATGTCGACGCCGTATTTCTCGGTGAGGCGCAGCATGAGATAGCGCGCCATCCACATCTGATCGGCTGCGGTCTTTGAGCCCTTGCCGAAGATTTGGAATTCCCACTGGCCCTTCGCCACTTCCGCGTTGATGCCTTCGTGATTGATGCCGGCGGCGAGGCAGAGATCGAGATGCTTCTCGACCATCTCGCGGGCGATGTCGCCGACGTTCTTGTAGCCGACGCCGGTGTAATACGGCCCTTGCGGCGCCGGGTAGCCGGAGTTCGGAAAGCCGAGCGGGCGACCGTCCTGGTAGAAGAAATACTCCTGCTCGAAGCCGAACCACGCGTCGGGATCGTCGAGGATAGTGGCACGCTTGTTCGAGGGATGTGGGGTCTTGCCGTCCGGCATCATGACCTCGCACATGACGAGAACGCCGTTGGTGCGCGCGCCGTCCGGATAAACCGCCACGGGCTTGAGAACGCAATCCGATGAATGCCCCTCCGCCTGCATGGTTGAACTTCCATCGAAGCCCCACAGCGGAAGCTCGCCGAGCGAAGGGAAGGTGTCGAACTCTTTGATCTGCGTCTTGCCCCGCAGATTGGGCGTCGGTGCATATCCGTCGAGCCAAATGTACTCGAGCTTATACTTCGTCATCACATGTCCTCTTGAGCTGTTGACGCAAGATGTGTCGGGGAACCGGCCCGCCTTCGCCGCGTGGCGGCAAATAGCCCGGCTTCAAGCATCAACCATGCCAAGGCGGCCGCCTCGACCGGCGCGCGCATAGGCTATGCCGATGGTGCGTTCAACGCGGCGCCGGTCAGCAAGCGCCGTCCAGGAATTGCGTCATTTCGCGCTCGCGAAGCGTCGGTGCCACCGGCGGGATAACGACGGCACTCTTCTTGCGATGAACCTGTGCGACCGTGGCGCGCGTCTGAGCAAAAGAAAGAATGCTGAAATGATAGTCATCCTGCGACTTTGCTGTGCAAAGGACCTTGCGACTCCGATATAGCGGAACCTTATCTATGCTCCCGGCGCTCAAGCCTGGGGACATGAGCAAGGACGTGGAGAAAGACATGACGGATAGTCTTGGTCGGCGGTCAGCCGAGGTATTGCAATTTCCTGCAGGTGGTCGCGCGGGCATCGGCGGTCGTCGCGACGAAGTGAAGCCCGCCGAGCCGTTCGTTGCGCCGCGACCCGTCAAGATCGTGAGCGGCGCCTGGTATCACGAAGAAGCCGTGCAGGACGCTCGCCGTGATAATGTGCGCTGACCTGAATGCCGGTCCGAGCTCGCTCGGAGCCGGCGTAAGAAAAAAGAGGTCCGACGTCCTGGAAGTTGGCCCTCTTTCGTTTTGAAGATCTGCCGGGTCGCCTAGGCCAGCGCGGCTGCGAGCACCGCGCCCGGCTGCCCCTCGCCGCCGGCATACATCGACAGCATGGGCTCGTCGGTCAACATCACTTCATCGTATTCGCCGAACCCGTTGAAATGAGTTGCCATCACCCGGCCATAGGCGCCGATCTGGCCGATCTCGATATAGTCGCCTTCGCGCACGCAGCCGGGCAGCAGGAAGGGGCCTTTCATGTGGTCGTCGCTGTCGCAGGTGGGACCGTAAAGCGCGAACTCGGCGAGCCCCTTTAGCTTGTGGCGCGAGGTCGGGATGAGCTTCGCCGGAAACCGGAATCCCAAATAAGCTGCATCGAATAGAGTGCCGAACGCCCCGTCATTGACATAGAGCGCGTGGTCGCGACGCGCATCGACGCGCACGATGACCGACTCAGCCTCGGCTACGAGCGCACGGCCTGGCTCGCACATCAGATCGCAGGAATGCTTGACGGCAAGCTCGTCGGCCGCCCGCACCACCTCCTCCATGAAGCTCGAAAGCTCAGGAGGATCTGAATGCGGATAGCGGCTGGGGAAGCCGCCGCCGATATCGATGGCATCGACCATGACGCCTGAGGTCACGATCAACTGACCGATCTGCCGCAGCGCCTCGCCGAAGGCGGCCGGAACCACGGCCTGAGAGCCGACATGGAAGGTGATGCCAAGCTTGCGCGCGACTTGCCGCGCGCGCAACAGCAACTGCGGCGCCGCCGCGCTCGAAGCCCCGAACTTGCCCTCGAGCGGGATGAGGCTATGCGTGTTCGGACACGCCACGCGCAGGAAGAGCTCGAGGTCCTCGGCCTCGTCCGTCTCCTTGATGATCTTGTCGAGTTCGTCGTCGCTATCGAAGGCGAAGCTCCTCACGCCGAACTCGCGATAGGCGCGCACGATGGCGCCCCGCGACTTGACCGGGTTCATGAAGTAGAGCTCGGCGCCATCGACGGGAGCAAGACGCTCGATCTCGACCAGCGAGGCGACGTCGAAACCGCGGATGCCCGCCTCGACCAGAGCGCCGATGATTTCGGGAGCGTCGTTCGCCTTGGCGGCGTAGATCACACGGCCTGGGAAGTTCTTGATGAACCAGCTTGCCGCGCGCCGCGCGGCGCGCGGCCTCAGCGCAAGAACCGGGCGCTCCGGACGGCGATGACGCAGGAACTCCGCGGCAGAAGTGAAAACGTCCATCCCATGTCTACTCCCACACGAGATTGCCGATGTCAGTTGCTGCCCGAGCGATATCGCCTACGAGCCCGCGTCCCGTATGCAATCCCGAACTCAATGTAAAGTGGTTTTCGCGAGCGGCCCCAATAATATGTCACGATCTGCACGTACCGCTGTGGATTGCGCCGTGCTCCGCCTAATTACGCGCCACGTCAGTTGGCCCCTCTTGCCTGCGTTCCGGCGCTCGTGAGAGCGCTCGATCCAGCGCTCGAATAAGCCGGATTCTGCAACAATCCGAATGTCTTGCGCGCGGCGAGCCGCACCATGGCGCTGGTGTAGACATAGATCTCGGCGCTGTCGATCTGGCCATCGCCGTTGCCGACCGGCGACAAATCAGCGCTGCCGGCCATCCCCTCGATGAGATAGCGGGTGAAGAGACCGATGTCGTAGGTCGAATTGACAAGCCGCCGCTGGCCGCGGTCCGTCGCCATGAGCACGGTCAGACCGGGAAGTGGCGATGGCGGCAGAGCGGAGTTGACGGTCTCAGGCAAATTAGGCGGCAGGAGATAGGGACTGTGGTCGCGTCCGTACTCGGTCTCGAGCAGGAGCAGCACCGATTTCGCGCCGAGCTTGGCGAGGTTGGCATAGAGCGTCGATAGCTTGTAACCGCCGATCTCGTCCCGGTACGGCTCCGAATCGACAGGCAGGAGATACGTGTCTCCATGCTCGCTGTCGGTCGCCCCGTGGCCCGAATAATAGACCAGCACCTTGGCGTCGGGCTGCGAGCGGACGAGGCGCGCGAGCTGGCCGTCTGCGCCCGGTACGGCGCCGAACACCCTTTCGAAATCGGTCTTCTTGGCGTCCCGCAAGTCGATGATGTTGTCCTGGCGATAGCCGAGATGCTCGGTAAGGAAGGAATACATCGCACCCGCGTCGTTGCGGGAGGTTTCGCTCGGAGCGAGCTTGGCGTAGTTGCGATTGCCGATGATCACGGCGATGGCGTTGTCGTCTTCTGCCTCAGGCGGCAGCGCCCGGTATAGCTCGCGCGTGCGGGTATAGGTCTTCATGTTGGGCGTCGGCGTGAAGTCGACATGCCGCGGCAATTGCAGCGGCGGGCTGACGCAGAGGTGGAAATTGCCGGCCTTCTCGATCCTCTGCACATCTTCGAGGGTGAGGTGGCTGTCGATGCTGACGCAGACCGTGCACCAGACGATGCCGGCCCGTTTCTGCAAGTCATCGAGATGGGACTGCGGCAGCCCTTTCGGCGCGGGCAAGCACATGTTGTCGCAGCGCGGGGCTGCGACCGGTTCGCCATGGGCCTGACGAAGCACGGCAATCAGATCCTGAGGGAGACAGTCGATGGGAAGAGGGGCAAGTGAGTTGAGCGCGGTTCCCTCCTCAACGGCCGGAGCCACGGGCACCGGCTCGATTGGCGGCGCGGGCTCGGCCGGCGGCGTGATCGCGGCCGTCGTGTCGAGTCCCGTGCACAGCTCGCCCATCTTCTTCTGCACCGTGGGCGACGTGAGATCCTTGTATCCGGCAAGATCGTGATCGTGCTTGAAGTGCCAGTACGCGGTCCACGTGTCCTTCCCGCGCTTTCCGTCGATCTCGCCCTTGTAATAACCGAGCTCGGCGAGGCAGCGCTGCGCGCGTGCAATGGCTTTGACCTGCTCTTCTGGGAGCCCAACCGACGTCTGCGGCGTAGCGGCCACGGGGTCTGCGGTCGCGGTCATCGTCTCGGGCGGCGCATTGCCCGACTGAGCGGCGGCGATCTCGGAGAGCGCGGCAAATCCTGCCACGACAATCGCGAGCCTGAGCGCCAGGCCCGGCGCGCCTCCGCGTCTCCCCGCCATCGAAACCTCAATGCTCAGGCGCGGACCTTCCGCGCCACGCGAGCGATTAACGCTACCACATCCGCACCTATGCGGCAGAGGCGGGCCACAACGGCCTGCCTCGACCCATCATCACTGCGAAATGGCGTTAATGATGGCAAGATTCCCGCCGCGACCAAGAAAGCTTCGGGTGGCGCGCTACTCACGGTAATGGGATTGGGCGCCCTACCTTAAGCACATCCCACCCGCGCTTGACCGCCGGCCGCTCGGCAATGGCGCGATACCAGCGCATGACATTGGGATGCTCGGTGACTTCGATCCTCTGCCAAGCGAAGCGCGAGATCCACGGCCAGATGGCGATGTCGGCAATCGAATAGTCGCCCGCGACATACTCAACCTCGGAAAGCCTGCGATCGAGCACGCCCCACAGCCGCTTCGCCTCCTTGGCGTAGCGCTCCTCGGCATAGGCGCTCTTGCCGGGATTGAACCTGACGAAATGATGTACCTGGCCAAGGAAGGGCCCGATCCCTCCCATCTGCCACATGAGCCACTCAACCACCCGCCATTTAGTAGGAAAGTCTTGCGGCCAGAGCTTTCCCGTCTTCTCGGCGAGATAAAGCAGGATCGCACCGGACTCCATGAGCTGGAGTCCGGTGTCGGTGTCGATGATGGCGGGAATCCTGTTGTTGGGAGCGACCTTGAGGAAGGCCGGATCGAACTGTTCGCCGTTTTCGATATTGATCGGATTGACGCGATAGGAGAGGCCGACCTCTTCGAGCATGATGGAGATCTTCTGCCCGTTCGGAGTCATCCAAGTGTAAAGCTCGATCATCGCCCCTCACCTCTCTTCGCTCGCGTCCCCGCGCTGGCGCTTGGCGCCACGCATGGAGGCGAAAGCCCGCTTTGTCAAAGGCGTGGCGTTGCGGGGGCACGCACTCTTTCGCAGTTGCAGAAAATTTGATTCACCAAGTGTTCATTCCTCGGCCTCCCTATCGCCAAGAACCTGTCGCTCGAACGCCACAGGGTGATGGTAACCGGGAACTCGTGCGCGACCATTCAACGAGCGCGCCAAGGGGAGGAGTCGATGCTCAACTGTGCCCAACTCGACAACGAGCGGAAGGGCGTCGCGACCAACCGATCGAGCTTCACCCGCTACGCCATCTTCTACACGCCCCAACCCGGGACTGCGCTTGCCGCCTTCGGGCGCTCGTGGTTTGGCCGTGCCAATGATGGCGCCACCTTGCAGGCCTTCTCCGATTCCGGTCTTTCCGGCACGGGCTTCGCCAAGCTCCCGTCGGTCCCTGGCCGCTACACCGGGCTGCATGCCCAGTTCAAGGCTCCGTTCACGCTCCGCGATGGAGTTGGAGTCAACGCGTTGAAGCAGCGCCTGATCAGCTTTGCCACCCGGCGGAAGTCCACCGAGACGGGTCCTTTGACGCTCGCGCGCGAGGGGCGCTTTCTCGTGCTGCGCCCGGTCGAGCCGACGCCAATGCTCGATTGGCTCGCGGCGCAATGCGTCGCCGCCTTCGAGGACTTCGCCGCGCCGCCAAGCGATGCCGAGCGCGCGGCGCATGCGAGCCCCAATCTCACCGACTTCCAGCGGCTCCTGCTGGAGAGCTTCGGCGATCCCCACGTCTTGAGCGAGTATCGCTTCGACATCACCCTCACCGGCCCGCTCGACAAGACTCATCTTGAGAGGGTGGCGCAGGCCCTCTGGCCCGTGCTTGAGGAGATTTGCACCTCCGGTGTCATGGTCGACGGCCTGTCGTTGTTCGGCGATTCCGGCGGCCGCTCGCCGATGCGCCTGATAGGACGCTATCGCCTGGCGGCTTAGGCAGCTTTCGGGCTTAAGCATGATTTGGCCTTGCGGGTTTAAGCGCCCGCGAGGCCAAAGTTTTGACACACCCCTTGGCCACCTTCGCTTGAGCTGGGGAAAGCACGGGGGTTCCAATGCCCGATTACGGGGAAATCCTGTCGTTCCTCGCCGCCAATCCGCCTGAGCTCGAGGATGAGCGGGAGCTGCACGCCTCGCTGCTCGAGCTTCTCGCCAAATGCCTGCGCTCGTCGGAGCTCGCCAACGAGGTCCAGTTCGAGGATTTGCCGGCCGGGCATTTTCGCTGGACGAATGTCAACTGAGGCGTCCTTGCGCCTGATCAAGGTTCCGCCGAGGCGGACGGCTTAGACTTCGAAAGGCCAAAAGCCTGGGGATTTGCGCGAGGTCGCGGCGGGTGGTAATTGAGCCTAAGATGGGCCGCCTGGGCGCTGGATGGCCAGCACTTTGCACCAATTCTAGGAAGTGGACGGGGAACATGAGGGAAAGCGCCGCAGTCAAGCATCCGCTCGGTCATGAAAAGGCGAGCACGGCATCCGACGTCGTGCGGAGCTTCGTGAGAAGCGTCGATACCGCCAAGAAATCCGAACGACCCTACCCCAACTGGTCGATCGTGGACTGCTTCCCCGACGATGTCGTCGACGACATCGTGGCCCTGCCCTTCGAGGCGCCCTCGCTCGAGGGCCTCTCCGGCAAGCGCGAGCTGCACAACAACACTCGCAAATATTTCGATGTGGACAACCGCAAGCTCTTTCCCGTGGTCGAAGCGGTGGCTCAAGCCTTCCAGGACAAGCGCGTGACGAGCCATATCGAGAAGGTGTTCGGCACCAGCCTCAACGGCAGCTATCTCCGCATCGAGTTTGCGCAGGACATCGACGGCTTCTGGCTCGAGCCTCACACCGATCTCGGCGTGAAGGTGTTCACCATGCTGCTCTATCTGTCCAAGGATCCGCGCCACGCCGATCTCGGCACCGACATCTACGACAACGACAAGAAGCATGTCGGCCGCTCGGCCTTCGCCTCGAACGCCGCCATGGTGTTCGTACCGTCCAACAACACCTATCACGGCTTCGAGAAGCGGAAGATCGCGGGCGTGCGCACCTCGCTTATTATCAATTACGTGACCAACGAGTGGCGTGCGCGCGAGCAGCTTGCCTTCCCGGAAGCGCCGATCGCCTAGCGCCACGTTTCACCTAACGAAGCACTGCGTCATGGCCGGGCCTATCCCGGCCATCTACGTTTATTGTCATGCCCGCGCAGGCGGGCATCCAGCAACCCCGGCCTTGCGCCTCACGATGACCAGTGGTTACTGGATTGCCCGGGCCTTCGCCCCGCCAAAGGGTTTTCGAAGCGCCAACGTGAACCTGTCGGCTTCGGCCCGCAGGCGGGTCGAGCCGGGCAATGACAAAACGTGGGTGGAGACATGAGCAAGATCGCCTTTATCGGGCTCGGCGTAATGGGCTTTCCCATAGCCGGCCATCTCCAGAGCTGTGGGCGGCACGACGTTACCGTGTTCAACCGCACGCGGAAGAAGGCTGAAGATTGGATCGCGCGCTTCGGCGGACGGCTCGCCGCGACGCCGGCCGAGGCAGCTCACGGCGCCGACTTCGTCTTCACCTGCGTCGGCAACGACAATGATCTCCGCGACGTGACGCTCGGGCCGGAGGGCGCCTTCGCTTCGCTCGGCCGCGCCGCCGTCTATATCGACCACACCACGGCTTCGGCAAAGATCGCGCGTGAGCTTCACGCGGCGGCAAAGGCGCTTGGCGCCGGCGCACTCGATGCACCGGTCTCAGGCGCCCAGTCCGGCGCAGAGAACGGCACGCTCACGGTGATGGTTGGGGGCGACGAGGAAGACTTTTGCAAAACCGCGCCGGTGATCGAGGTTTATGCACGCGCGGTCAATCTGATCGGCCCGTCGGGCTCGGGCCAGCTCACCAAGATGGTCAATCAGATTCTGCATCGCTGGCCTGATCGAGGGTCTTGCCGAGGCACTCCATTTCGGCATGCGCGCCGGCCTCGACATCGAGAAGGTCATCGCCACGATCTCCAAGGGCGCGGCGCAATCATGGCAGTTGGACAATCGCTGGCGGACCATGATCGACGGCAAGTTCGATTTTGGCTTCGCCGTCGACTGGGTGCGCAAGGATTTCGCCATTTGCTTCGAAGAAGCTAGGGAGAACGGCGCGAGCCTTCCCGTCACCGCTCTCGTCGATCAGTTCTATGCCGAGGTCCAGGAGATGGGCGGACGCCGCTGGGACACCTCGAGCCTGATCGCGCGTCTCGAGCGGAACCGGCGCGATTAGGCGCGCTTCTCCTCGGCAGCGTAGTCGAGCGGCAAAGCGGTCGTGAATTTGATCTGCTCCATGGCAAAGGCCGAGCTCACGTCCGACAGCTCGATCCGCGCGATGAGCTTCTTGTAGAACGCGTCATAGCGCTCGATGTCCGGCACGACCACGCGCAGCAGGTAATCCACCTGCCCGCTCATGCGATAGAACTCGACCACCTCGGGGAAGTCCTGGAGCGCCTGGTGGAAGCGGTCGAGCCACTCTTGCGTGTGATGGCTCGTGGTGATGGAGACGAACACCGTCACACCAACATTGACCTTCTTCGCATCGAGCAGCGCCACGCGACGCTGGATCACGCCGAGCTCCTCAAGCTTCTGGATTCTCCGCCAGCAGGGCGTGGTGGAGAGGCCGATCTGCTTGCCGATCTCGGCGACCGGCAATGTGCAGTCCTTCTGCAGGATATCGAGAATTTTACGGTCCATATGATCGAGCATGGCTGCCCTTGTGATATTTTTTCCGCAACTCAGCAAAATGGGGAACCCTTTTTCATATACTCGCAAACTATGCCCGCTTTGTAGATTATTTTTCCTCGACCCCCGCTATGTTTTGAGGAGCTTTCTCACCTCCCGGCGGAGCACCGGCAGAAGGTCCGCCTCGAACCAGGGATTGTCCTTGAGCCACGCATTGTTGCGCCAAGAGGGATGAGGCAAAGGCAGAACGCGGGGACGCTGCTTTATCCTGAGATGCCGACGCCAGTCGCGCATCGTGTCTCCAAGTGTGCCGCCTATGCCTGCCTTGAGATGCCAGGCTTGCGCGTAGCTTCCGACCGCGAGCACGAGCTCGACCTGCGGCAGAAGGGCGAACAGATCCTCGCGCCACAGCGGCGCGCATTCGCGCCGTGGTGGAAGATCGCCTCCCTTCTCGTCTTGTCCCGGGAAACAGAACCCCATCGGGACGATGGCGACGCGACTCTCGTCATAGAACTCTTGCGGCGTCACGCCGAGCCAATCGCGCAAGCGGTCGCCCGAGCGGTCGGTGAACGGCGTGCCGGAAGCATGCACGAGCGTGCCGGGCGCCTGGCTGCAAACGGCAAGCCGTGCCGTCGTACTCGCACGCAGCACCGGACGCGGCTCATGCGAAAGCGGCTTCCCTTGCGGGTCTTCGACACATTTCCGGCAACAGCGGATGGCAGCGAGCATGCGCTCGAGCTCGGTCACAACCGGCTCGGCGCGTGCCTCCGCGTCTCGACTCATAGGTCGAGTGTCATGCCATCCCGGGCGATGAGATAACGGGACTGATCGACATTTCCGATCGCTGACAGCATGGCCTCCCCCATATGGGTGAGGAGAACGCGCTTGGCATCGAGCCGCGCGTAGTTGGCGTTGATGGTCGCGTAATCGAGATGGATGGGAACCACGACGTCGTACTGAAAGCATTCGCTGATGAAGAGGTCGGAACCTCGCGCCACCTCGCACAGCGTATCGACCCAACCCGTATCGCCGGTGAACGCGACCACCTTCCCTTCGAGCGCGAATCTGAGCGCATAAGGCGGCGCACCCGAAGGATGTTTCACCTCGAAGGGGGTGACCGTCACCCCGCCGACATCGAGCGGCTTCCGCTCGTCATATTCGCGAAAGACGAGCTCGAAGCCGGGGGCGTTGGTGGTGACGCCGGGATAGAGCGCTTCTGCCGCGATCAGGTAGCGCGCTTCGATGCCCCGGGGCCCCGTCACGACGAGCGGCTTCTTCCGCTTGCTGACATAATGTCCGTCGATGACGAGCCAGGGCAGTCCGCCGAAATGGTCGCCATGCAGATGGGTAACGAATACTGCATCGATGTCGTTGGGCTCCAGCCCGAGCCGGCGCATGCCGATCAGCGTCGAAGTCCCGCAATCGATGAGGAAGGTCGATGGCGCGGAGCGGACGTGAAAAGAGGTCTGCAAACGGCCGCCCGCGCCGAAAGCGTCGCCACAGCCGATAATGGTCATTCGCATGGCGGGCGCATCTTAGAGCCTCGTATCAGCGCGGGGCGAGAGTAAACGCACCGTTAGGGATTTCCGCACATACTTCGTAAAGGAGTTGTTTGCGTCGCGGCGGGGTGCGCTGTCAGAGGCTTATGCCATTGGCAGCTTTCGCTTTTTCGTCAGTCAGTGAAGTCGTTGCGGGTCATATAGGCAATGTCAGGGGGCGCCACAGCCGAGGCTCAACGAGCCGCGTCGGCAGCGGTTAAGGATAGGCGGCGCTCCTTCCGCAGCGTTCAGGAAGCTCGCCAGAAACTCACGTACAAATCGGGAGCCAAGCCCGAGTTCGAGTACGAGCTCCTCTTGATGTTCGTTAAGAACGAGCTGTCGGCTGCGGTAACTACGCCGCTGCTCGCCATCATCGTGGCCATGGGCGCCATGTTCTGGGCCTCCCCGCGCGAGCTTCTGATCTGGCTCGGCACCGTGTTCGTCTCCAAAGGCATCGTCATCAGTCTCTGCCGGCAATTCGCCAAGGCGCCGCGCGATGACGCCGCCACACCGGTGTGGCGCGCCAAGATCACCGCGGCCGAGTTCCTCTACGGCGTCACCTGGGCGGCCGTCGCCTTCATCAGCCCCGACACGCAGGGAGAGGCCGCGCACACCTTTATCTTCGCCTCGCTTATCGTCGTCATCTCGATGCGCATGTTCGCCTCGACGGCCATGCCCATCGTTTATGCCGGCACGTTGCCGATGACGGCCGCCATCGTTCTCCGCTTCGCCGTCCTCGACACTCCGTTCTACTGGGCTATGGCGGCGATGGCCGTCGGCGTGCACATCTACTTCATCTGGCTGATGCACGGGCTGAACTCGACGGTCGCGGCCATGCTCGAATATCGCGCCGAGAAGGACGCTCTGATCGGCGAGCTCGAGCAGGCCAAGGCGATCTCGGACGAGGCGCGGGCGCGGGCCGAGGAAGCGAACCTCGCCAAGTCGCGTTTCCTCGCCACTATGAGCCATGAGCTGCGCACGCCGCTCAACGCCATTCTCGGCTTCTCCGAGATCATGCGCTCGGAGATCCTGGGCCCTCACGCCAACCCGACCTACAAGGAATACGCGAGCGACATTCATCAGAGCGGCCAGCACCTGCTCAATCTGATCAACGAGATCCTCGACATCAGCCGCATCGAGGCGGGCCGCTACGAGCTGCACGAGGCCCCTGTCGCCCTAGCCGAAGCGGTCGAGGATTGCCAACGGCTGATGCGGCTCAGAGCGGAGAACAAAGGCCTTAAGATCGTCGAGGAGTTCGAGGAGGGCTTGCCGCAGCTCTGGGCCGACGAGCGCGCTGTTCGGCAGATCTGCCTCAATCTCCTGTCGAACGCCATCAAGTTCACGCCGACCGGAGGCACCGTGACGCTGCGAGTGGGGCGCACGGGGACCGGAGGCCAGTTCCTGAGCGTCAAGGATACCGGGCCCGGCATCCCAGAGAGCGAGATCCCGCGCGTGCTGCGCAGCTTCGGCCAGGGCTCGCTCGCCCACCAAACGGCAGAAGGCGGCACGGGCCTCGGCCTTCCCATTACCAAAGGCCTGACCGAGCTCCATGACGGGGCCTTCGAGCTGAAGAGCAAGCTTCGCCACGGCACCGAGGTGATCATTACCTTCCCGCGCAGGCGCGTGATGGAGCCCCTCCCCCGGGTGCCGGAGCCTGGCGAGATCGAGCCGGAAAAGCCGCGCTGGGGTCTCCCGCGGGGGCGGCAAACGGTAGATTCGAGCGGCCGGCGAGGTTGGCCCTTGTCCGCCGACAAATCGCGATTAAATTCATGCGACGGGCAGCCGCACTTGCGGCCTTTGAGGGAGATCGAGGGATGACGCGCTTCCGGCTCGTTGCGATTGGATTCCTCGTGGCGGCGATCGCCTGCGCCGCGAGCAAGTCGGCCTTCGCCGATATCCTCATTCAGGTCGATAAGCCTTCCCACACCATGACCGTCACGGTCGATGGGCAAGTTCTTTACCGCTGGCCTGTCTCGACCGGAGCAACCGGCTTTTCCACCCCGGACGGCTCCTATACGCCCTTCCGCATGGAGGTGATGCACTACTCGCAGGAATGGGACAACGCCGGCATGCCGCATGCGATCTTCTTCACCACGCGCGGCCATAGCATTCACGGCTCGGACCATCCCGGCCTTGGCACGCCCGTCTCGCATGGCTGCGTTAGACTTTCGCTCGATAATGCCAACGCCCTTTACGACCTCGTCCAGGCACAGGGTATGGGGAAGACCAAAGTCATCGTGATGGGCGCCGATCCTCCCGGCTACTACGCACCGAGCCAACCACCGCAGCAGCAGACGCGGCGGTTCACGCCGTTCAAGCCGTTCGGCGGTCTGTTCCGCTTCTGAGCGATCGCCGGCCCAAGCTCGCGTGACGCCGATGATGCAGCGAAGCATCGTGATGACCTTGATGATGCTGGTGGCGACGCCGGCATTCGCCGAGATGCGCATCCCCTGCTTGTGGAGCCCTTTCAGCGGCTGCTCCTTCACGTTTGTATCTCCGGAATATGCAGCACGTCCCGTCCAGCCGCTCGATGCGCAAAAAGCGCTAGCGGCAGTCAACGCCTTCCGTGCCAGGAACGGCCTTGCGCCTCTGGTGCTCGATGCGCGGCTTTCTCAGGCGGCTGCCGTTCAGTCCAAAACCCAGGCCGCACGGAGCTCGATGGGGCACTATGGAGCTGACGGATCGACGGCAAAGGATCGCGCCGTGCGCGCCGGCTATCACGCCAAGATCGCTTCGGAGAATGTCGCCTCGGGACAGAAATCTTTCGGCGATGCGATGCACTTTTGGGAGGAAAGCTCGGGCCACAAAGTCAACCTGCTTCGCACCAACGTAACCGCGATCGGCGTCGCGATGGCCAAGGACAGCAACGGTCGCCCCTATTGGACCCTTGTGCTGGCAGGCGAATGACTGGGGCTCGTTGCCGCGAATGAATGAACGGATTTGAATGACCTCGCCTCTCAACACTTTCTTGCTTGTGCTTGCCGCGATCTTTCCCGTGGTCAATCCGCCGGGATCGGCGCTGGTCTTCCTTGGGCTCACCCGTCGTGCGACGCCTGAAACCCGCCGCCTCCTCGCTTGGCGTGTTGCCAGAAATTCGTTCTTCGTTCTCGTCTGCTCGCTTCTCCTCGGCGCGCTGATCCTCGAGTTCTACGGAATTTCGATTCCGGTGCTTCGCGTCGCCGGTGGGATCATCGTCGCGGCGGCCGGATGGAAGCTTCTCAGCGAGGGTAGCCACAAGGAGCTGGAAGCCTCGACAGAGGAGGTTCCACGAACTGACCTGCTCGATCAGGCCTTCTATCCCCTGACCTTGCCGCTCACCACCGGGCCCGGGACCATCGCGGTAGTGATCAGCCTCGGACTGACCAGGGCGTCTTACACCAACTCGACGGATGAGAATCCTTTTCATCCTGGCGAGCCTTTTGGCCGTCGTGGTGATCGCCATGACCATCTTCTTGTGTTTTGCCTATGCCGATCGGATCCAGCGGTTGCTCGGTCCCGCCGGCACCGACATCGCCGTGCGGCTTTCGGCCTTCATCTTGTTCTGTCTTGGCGTTCAGATTCTATGGTCGGGCGGAAGCGAGTTGTTGAAGTCGGTCATTCACGCCGGATCTTGAAAGCGTTGAGGGGATTTACCCGTCCGGCTTGATGGCGTCCCCACAACGGAACGTCACGTCCCTCCCCGGGGCCGGGACGATAACGAGCTTCTGCCCTTTGGCGCGGCAATATTGACCCGCCTGCTCCACGGCCGCATTCATTGCGTCGTTACCTCCGACCAGGACGGAATTGCCCGCGGCGCCGACGCCAATTTTGTACGTCCCCGGCTCGACCTCCTTCACTTGTCCGACGCCGGACGACGTGGCGCAACCCGCCAGGGCAAGTGCCATACACACAACTAAACGGGCGGTGGGCATTAGGAATTCGGTCCCCGACGGCTCAGACAGTTATCAGCAGCGCCGTTTCCAAGAAAGAAGAATTGGGGTCCCTCCCCTACCCGGACTTTCTGGCGTCAACAAGGAACCATGCTTAAACAGGCCCGAGGAGCTCTTACCCTTCTGGGAAGCCCTTCGCATCAATATCTGCCTGCTTGGTTTTCATGGTTTAGGCCCGGACGCGGGAGGAGGCCATCATGTCGATTTGGAGGAGGCTCGCTGCTGCGACTGAGGAGGTTTCGCCAGGGGCGACGCTGGTTCACGTCCTATTCGGCGGCGGAGAGCCGTCCCGCGATTCCGACCGCGATCAGAACCCAGACGACACCGCGGACAACGCGTTGCCCTTTACCGCTGGCATGATCACGCTTGGGGCGAAGATGGCGAAGTCCGACGGCGTCATCACGAGCGACGAGGTGAGTGCCTTCAGAAAAGCCTTCAATGTGTCCGACGGAGAGATGAAGGACGTCGCTCGCGTCTTCAATCTCGCCAAGGAAGACGTGTCTGAGTACGAAACCTGCGCCGAGCATCTCGTCACGGCGCTAAAGGGCGACCGCAAGCTATTGGAATACGTGCTTGAAGGGCTCTTCCATATCGCGACCGTCGACGGGGTGCTGCACCCGCGAGAGAAAGAGTTCCTCCGGCAGGTCGCGAAGCACTTCGGCTTCACCGACGCCGAGTTCGCTGCAATGAAGGCGTGCTACATCGGTGCGGCCGAACGCAACCCTTATGACGTTCTCGGCCTGAAGCCGTCCGTCAGCGATGAGGAGCTGAAAAGCCAATACCAGCGGCTGGTCGCCGAAAGCCACCCCGAGGAGGTCTTGGCGCGCGGCATGCCTAAGGAGTTCGTACGCATCCCGACGGCCAAGCTTGCCGCCATCAAAGAAGCCTACGAGGCGATCGCCAAGCAACGTCGCATCAGCTGACCCATTCCAACTGCCCTGGCCCGTTCGCCCGCGACCGAGCGCCATTATTAGGACGTTTGGCAGGTATAAATCGCGTAAGCGAGGAGGGTGGCAATGCGGACGGCCCTTCTTACATTGGCGTTGCTCGAAGCGTTCGCCCTTACGCACCGCGCACAGGCGAGCTTCAGCTGCTTTGATACGCCCGATAGCGGGCGTAGATGCGCTTGCGTGGGCTCAGGTGAGTGCGATGAGTTGCTGAAGTCGGGCGACTGCAGATCGAAGGCGCGCTGCGATAACGGCGAGCTTGGCCCCATCATTTGCAGCTGCAAGGCCGCGGCCCGCGCCGCAAAGACCGCCCACTGAAATCGGTCGCCATTAGATTTCTGACCCCTTCTGGGGCCGCGAGCGTGCGATCGGGCCAGCCGAAATGCCGGGACCAACCAAGTCCGCTTCCGGCACTTAGCACGCACGCTGCCTCACGCACCCTCGCGTCCACATCGCCACCGGTGGCGCTCTCTAGCGTCAGTCCCCGCGCCTATCGTCTAAACGAGCCAGAAACCGATCGATGCTCTGCTTGGCCTCCAACACGGCCTCATCCTTCCGTGACGTCAGAGTCCGCAGAGTCGATCGTGTCATGAGCGGCAAATCGGCTCGCGTGGCGTAGATGCTGACGCACCAGCTCGCCCATTGGCGGGTTGGAACGATCTCGTATCCGCGATACCGGTATGTGTCTGTCGTTGCCATCAAAGGGCTCTCGAGAAAGCCCCCGTCATCTCCTTAACGCCACAACCAGCAACTCGGTTCGAAGAGGCGGCCCCAATCGGAGCGATCGCTACCCCCATCGTTCGGTTAGAGCCGCCGAGACCGATCCCACTGAAAGCAATGCCCTAATGGGCTGCTTCCAGCCTTGAGCAGGATCAAGCACCTCCAAATAAGAAGCCCGGTCTATGGGGGTCATAGGCCGGGCTTCTCTACTCTACTCATGCCTCCACATTGGGCATCGGCCTCTGCTGCGCGGGGGGTCGCAGGGGGATATCACGCCGACACCCGATTATAGGAACGTCTGTCTAGCGATCTGGTTTCATGCCACGGGGATTAGGAACGAGGAGCCTACCTTTTGCGTTGCTCGTGAGGACGGAGGTGCGCTGCCGACCAGCCGAGGCCCGGCATGGTCCGTCTCCTACTTTCGCTCTGTATAACCGGCGCCGCCGTTTGCCCGCCTGTTACCCTGCACGTCACCCCGTCGCCGCCGGGCTATGTCCAGCCGGCTCCCCACTCTAGGCAAAGCAACGAGGTCCACTCCGTCGTGGTAGACATGCCGCAAGCCGACTCGCTCGAGTTCGCATCCCCGGACACCTGGTATCGGCTGCCGACAGCATCTTTGTCAGACTAGCAATCCCTTGCTGAAATTGGGGCATGCTATGCCCTAGTTCCCCGAAGCTCCCCGAGTCTTCTTTGGGCATCGTCTTGGCGTAAGCGGCGTTGCACTAGAAACAGCGCAAGAGCGCGCTCAAACTCGGATCCTTTGCCCAGTTCGACGCCTCGGGCTTGTTCCTGTCTGACAAAGTCCTCCAATCGATCCGCAGCGAGCGCCGCTCGCAGCGACAACAGCAAACCATCCATCGGGTAAGCCTCCGCTTAGCACTCTCAAGCTGAATTGTACCCGGCGGCTGGACCGATTTTTTGGCAGCATGAAGAGAACACCGAGGCGGCGGCATGAAGAGAACACCGAGGCGCATGTCGCAATTTCAGCCAGCGACATTCCGACGAGAGAATGGGAGGTGGGTGACCGGCGCCGTGCCCCCCGGCGAGGTTTCTGGCGCAGGCGAACAACTATGCTTACATTGGCCGAAGGGCAGGAATGGGTACCGGTCTTGGAAACGCCTTGCGTCAATCTCTGCTTGCTCGATTCCGAGTTCGGGCTCTGCCTCGGCTGCGGCCGCACCCTCGAAGAGATCGCCGGCTGGGCATCGATGACCGACCGGGAACGCCGGGCCGTCATGGCCCTTTTGCCGGCGCGGCTCGCGAGCCTCGAGAAATCCGAAGGTAAGACCGCGTGACCACCTGGATTGCCCTGTTCATCCTCGCCTTCGGCGCCATGCTGCTCGTGAGCAACGAATCCGGCATGATCGCCGGCGTCGACGCGACCACCTTCGGTTATGTCGCCGTATTCTCGGCGCTCCTCGTCTACCTTCTGGGAGGAATGATGTCGCGCTACGGCGGACAGGCCAGCTCGATGGTGCGCGACGCCGTGACTTGGCTTGCGCTCGGCCTCGCCCTTGTCACGCTCTATTCCTACAAGGAAGAAATCGCCCCGATCGCCGCGCGCGTCGTCGGCGAGCTCTTGCCCGGCAGCGCCATGACCGTTGAGCAGAGCACCGGCGGCTTGACCGAGATCCGCATCCGCAAACGCCTCGACGGCCATTTCAACGCAACGGTCGAGGTGAACGGCAAGCCGATCTCCATGATCGTCGACACCGGCGCTTCCTCCATCGTACTCACGCCTGAGGACGCGGCCAAGGCCGGCATCGACGTCAACCATTTGACCTATAGCCTTCCGGTTCTCACCGCCAATGGCCGCACCTTTGCCGCGCGCGTGCGGCTCAACACGGTCGCCATCGGCCCGCTCGACCGCACCAATGTCGATGCTCTCGTGGCCAAGCACGGCGCCATGACGCAGAGCCTTCTCGGTATGAGTTTCTTAAGCCGCCTCCGCTCTTATGAGTTTTCCGGCGATTTCCTGACCTTGCGAGGCTAAGCGCATCCTTCGCCGCGAAAGACGGTGTTCGGGAGTGCGGTTTTGAGTTCGAGCGCAAAACATGCGCTGCATGAAGCGGTGCTGTGGGGAGCCGCAGCCCTTGGCGGCTTTATGCTCTTCTATTTCTTCGACGACATCAGGGGCGCGCTCGACCCTCGTGTTGTTCGCGGGATCACCGAGATGACCGCAACGAGAGCGCCAGAGCCGCAATCGGGCTTCGGCGGCGAGGTGCACCTCAAATCCGACGCGCGCGGGCATTTCGTGTTCAGGGCTTACATCAACGACCGTCCCGCGACCTTCATAGCCGACACGGGCGCCACTCTCGTCGTGCTTACTTATGACGACGCCGAGCGGCTCGGACTTTCGCCGCAAAACCTCGATTTCTCGGCCCGAGTCGAGACAGCGAATGGCGTAACGTCCGTCGCGCCCGTCACGCTCGATCGCGTGCGGGTCGACGACATCACCGTGCGCGATGTGGACGCGATCGTCGCCGAGCGCGGTGCGCTTGCCACCAACCTGCTCGGCATGAGCTTCCTCGGCCGGCTCAGCAGCTTCTCGAAGCAGGGCAACGAGCTCGTGCTTGAGCGCTAGCGCCCGAGTCACAAGATCGGTACGCCTTCGAGCTTCGCCTTTTCCTCCGGCTCGACGTGAATGGTGATCACGGCGTGCGGCACGTCCTGCTTGAGCGCCGCCTCCACTCGGTCGCAGATCGCATGAGAACTCGGCAACCGTCATCGATCCCGGCACCACGAGATGGAACTCGATGAATGTCGTGCGCCCGGCATGACGCGTGCGGAGATCGTGCGCCTCGAGCGCGCCTTGAGCCTCTTTCGAGATCGCTTCGCGAATCTTGGCCAGCATCCCGGTGGATACCGCCTCGTCCATCAGGCCGCCGATCGACTGGCGCATCAGCTGCCAGCCCCACCATAGAATATGCAAGGCCACGAGCGCCGCGATGACCGAGTCGAACACAAGCCGGCCGGTGAGCGCGACGAGCGCTACGCCGACGAGAACGCCGAACGACGTGACGACGTCGGTCAGGAGGTGCTTGGCATCGGCAACCAGCGCCGGCGAGCGGAACCTCCTTCCATAGCGAAACAGCAAGGAGCACCAGATCGCGTTGATCGCACTTGCTGTGCCGTTGAGAGCAAGACCGATAACGGGCGCTGCGACCGGCCTTGGATCGAGATAGCCGAGATAGGCCTTGCGCAGAATCGCGATCGCCGCGATGCCGATGAGAATGCCTTCGAGCACGGCGGAGAGATACTCGACCTTGTTATGCCCATAAGGATGATTGGCATCGGGAGGCATTGCGCTGAGACGCACCGCCAGGAAGGTAGTGACGGCTGCCGCCACGTTGACGATGCTCTCGAGCGCGTCGGAGTAGAGCGCAACGCTGCCGGTGATAAGATAGGCGGCGTATTTCAGGCTGAGAACGACGAGCCCGACAGCAATACTGGCAAAGGCGAGCCTGATAACGAATTTCATGGCAACGGCTTCACTGCGAGACTGCTGCAGGGTGGGGTTTTGAGCTTGTGTCCCGCACCTAAAAGGCTTCTCTCCGTTACGCAAGCGACATCTTTTTTATTGCAACTCGCTTGCATTTCGCGGCGAACGCCGACCTCCGGCGGAACCTGCGCAGGTCCATACCTGTTGGTCGACAGAGGAAAATCGCTTATCACACGCGCATCGCAAAGAGTGGACGCATGTTTCCCAAACCCCGCCAAGACCTCGTTCCCAATACCCTCGAATTCGAGCGCCTGCCGCTGGTCAAAGCGACCGGGTTTCGCGAATACGACGCGCGCTGGCGCTTCCCCGAGGAGATCAATCTGCTCGGACTCGAGGCTGTCGGTCTTGGGCTTGCCACGCTGATGCGGGAGCGCCGCGTGCCGGTCTGTGTCGTGGTCGGGCACGACTACCGCTCCTATTCGGCGGCCGTCAAAGCGGCGCTCATCACCGGGCTGATGGCAGGCGGCGCAGAGGTCCACGATATCGGCCTAGCGCTTTCGCCCATGGCCTATTTCGCTCAGTTCGAGCTCGGCGTCGAAGGCGTCGCCATGGTCACGGCGAGCCACAACGATAATGGATGGACCGGCATCAAGATGGGCATGCAGCGTCCGCTGACCTTCTCGCCAGAGGAGATGACGGCGCTGAAAGAGATCGTCATGGAGGCGCGCTTCGCGCCGCACGCCGGAGGCGGCCGCTATATCTTCGTCCCTGATTTGCCCGAGCGCTACATGGCCGATTTGCTCAGGCGTCCGAAATTCCTGAGGCCGATCAAGGCGGTCGTTTCCTGCGGCAACGGCACGGCGAGCGCTTTCGCGCCGCGCGTGCTTCTGGAGCTCGGCGTCACCGCCATTCCGCTCAACTGCGTGCTCGACCATTCCTTCCCGGCTCACAATCCGAACCCTGAAGACCTCGCCATGCTCGACGCAACCCGCGATGCCGTGCTCGCACACGGCGCTGATCTCGGCGTTGCCTTCGACGGCGACGGCGACCGCTGCGGCGTGGTCGACAACGAAGGCAACGCGATCTTCGCCGACAAGGTGGGCGTGATGCTTGCGCGCGACATCGCCGCGCGCAACAACGGAGCGCTTTTCGTCGCTGACGTAAAATCGACCGGACTGTTCCTCACCGATCCCGTGCTGAAGCAATATGGCGCCAAGACGGTGTTCTGGAAGACCGGCCATTCCTACATCAAGCGCTACAGCCATGAGACCGGCGCTCTCGTCGGCTTCGAGAAGTCTGGGCACTTCTTTTTCAACCCGCCGCTTGGCCGCGGCTACGATGACGGTCTCGTGGCGGCGATCGCCGTCCTCGACATGCTCGACCGCAACCCGGGCAAGACCCTTGCCGATCTCGAGCGCGAGTTGCCGCGCACTTGGCAGTCGCCGACCATGTCGCCGCACTGCGCCGACGAGGTGAAGTACGAGGTCGTTGACCGCGTAGTCGATCATTTCAAGAAGCTCGCCGCCAATGGCGGGATGCTCGCCGGCCAGAAAATCCGCGAGCTGATCACCGTCAACGGCGTCAGGATCGTGCTCGACGACGGCACGTGGGGCTTGCTGCGCGCCTCATCCAACAAGCCCGAGCTTGTCGTGGTGGTCGAGAGTCCGACATCGGAAGCCAATATGCGCGCGATCTTCGCCGAGATCGACGCCGAGCTCGCCAAGCAACCCGAAGTCGGCGCCTATAATCAGAAGATCTGACGCCGAGCTTTAACTGCGAAGCTCGTCGAGACTCCGGATGCCAGCTTTCTCCGGCATGACGGAACGTTCTCAAATCGCTGACAGCGCCACAGAACCTTCAGCAACCTGTCGCAAATTTGCAAAACGAATCTGGTTTTTTTCGCGGCACATATGACCGCGTCCGATTACACCCACCTCGTCTTTGCAGCAGGCCTTGTCGGCGGCGTCGCGCTCGATCTCCTCCTGCTGCGCACCCTTATCGCTCCGCCCTTTCGCATCTGGCCGACGCCAGCGCCGGGCTCTTGGCAGAGTCTCGCTTTCTGGGGTCTGTTTCGCGGCACTTGGGTGCTGACCTTCGCCACTTCCGTGCTCGACTGGGACTCGACGCAGATCCTCGACTGGACCCGCTTCATCCTCGGCCTGCCGCTCGGGCTCGGAGGTCTTTTCGTGACGGTGTGCGGCTATTTCAATCTCGGCCTCGGCAACACCTATTGCGGCTCCGACGGCTTGGTGACGGGCGGCCTTTACCGCTTCAGCCGCAACCCGCAATACGCCGCTTCGATCATCGGCCTCATCGGCCTCTCTATCGGCGCAAATTCGATCTTCACGATCGTGCTGTCGGTGCTGTTGATCGGAGCCTACGTGTTGATGGCGTTGGTCGAAGAGGATTGGCTGAAGCAGCTTTACGGCGCGCCCTATCGCGATTATTGCGCCCAGACGGCGCGCTTTCTCGACATCCAGGGACTGCTTGCTCTGGCGGAGCGAAGAAAGCCCTCGCGCCAGGCGAGTTGAGCAGCGGCACTGAGATTCGTCATGGCCGGGCACAGGCTGGGTTGCCATGAAAGCCCAGGTGCCCGGCATGACGAGATGGGTTCCGGGCGCGCTTACTCAGCGGCAATTGCTATGGAGCCGTCGCCCGCCACGACGCGCCGTGCCTGATCGAGCACTTCGATGCCGGCGCCGTCGAGATGAGCATTCTCGGCCAGATGGCGGCGGAAGGCGCGTGCGCGAGGCTGGCCGTGGAACAGCCCGAGGATGTGCCGGGTCATCGCGTTGAGGCGTATGCCGCGCGCAAGCTGGTGTTCGACATAGGGCCGGAACGCGTCGAAGACGTCGAGCCGCGAGGGAGGTGGGTTCGCATCGCCAAACAGCGCGCCATCGACCTCAGCCAGAAGATAGGGATCGGCATAGGCCGCGCGGCCCAGCATCACGCCATCGACGTGGGCTAACTGAGACTTCGCCGCGGCGAAAAACTCGATCCCGCCATTGAGGATGATCTTAAGCTCGGGCCGGCGCTGCTTGAGGCGATAGACGCGGTCATAGTCGAGCGGCGGCACGTCGCGGTTCTGCTTGGGGCTGAGACCCTCAAGCCAGGCCTTGCGTGCATGCACGATGAAGGTTGAGCAGCCCGCCTTGGCGACCTCGTCGATGAACTGGTTGAGGCTCTCCTCGGCATCCTGATCGTCGATGCCGATACGGCATTTCACCGTGACCGGAACCCCTGAGCTCTCGGCCATGGCCGCCACGCACTCGCCGACAAGCTTAGGCTCGGCCATGAGGCAAGCGCCGAACCGGCCCGACTGCACACGATCTGACGGACAGCCGATATTGAGGTTGATCTCGTCGTAGCCGAAGTCCCCGCCGACGCGCGCGGCCTCGGCAAGCTTCTTCGGATCGCTGCCGCCGAGCTGAAGGCCGACGGGATGCTCTGCCTCGTCGAAGCCGAGCATACGCTCGCGGTCGCCATAGAGCACGGCTTCCGCCGTGACCATTTCGGTATAGAGAAATGTCCGCTTCGAGATGAGGCGCAGGAAATAGCGGCAGTGGCGGTCGGTCCATTCCATCATCGGCGCGACGGCGAAACGATGGGACTCAGATTTCAACGGCTTATGCTCTCGAGGTGAATCGATCTGTGACCGCTCGTCGCCTGCGTCACCCATAGTGCTCGCCCCAATTGTGCAGCGCCTTGAGCACGGGGCCAAGCGCCTTCCCTTTGTCGGTGAGGAAGTACTCGTAGCGGGGCGGATGCTTCTCGTAGAGCCGCATGCCGATCACGCCCTTGGCCTCGAGCGCCTTGAGTCGGGCCGACAGCGTGTTGGGCGCGACGCCGTCCAGACCCGCCTCGAGCTGCTGAAAACGTAGCGCTCCTTTGCGGAACAGATCGCGCAGAATGAGCAGTGACCATTTCTCGCCGATCGCATCGAGCGCTCGCGCCACCGGGCAATCGCTTTGTCCGTACGTGTTTGTCATACCTAGTTAGATAGACAAGCCCCTTAAGAAATCAAGTGACTTGCTCTTGACAAGTGACTTGCGAGATAATAGGTAGTCGTACAGCCAACTCTAGCAAGGAGGTTGTTATGACCATTCCAGCCTATCTTCCCTATGTCGTCCTGACTGGGAGCGCGCTCTCCCTAATCGCAATCTTCTATGGCCTGAACAAAGCTTTGGCCCAAGCGGCATGGCCAAACGCCGAACGCCGGAGGGCAGTCGCACTCTTCGCAGCGATCCTTCTCGGCTGGTTCGCCGTCGCGCTCGTCCTTTCCAGCGCCGGCTTCTATCACGTGACGGCGCACGGCATCCCAACCGTCCAGTACGGCCTGTTCCTGCCCATCCTGATCGGCGTGGTTCTGATCTGGCGATCGAAGCTCGTCGGGCGCATCCTTGACGCGGTGCCGCAACCATGGCTCGTCGGCGTGCAGTTCTATCGCGCACTCGGCGTGGTGTTCCTGATCCTCTATGCCGCCGGCGAATTGCCTGCCCTGTTCGCCTGGCCGGCAGGCATCGGCGATATCGCCGTCGGACTTTCCGCACCGTTCGTGGGTCTCGCCTATGCGCGGGCGCCGCGCGAGGCGGCTGGCGTCGTCAGGGGATGGAACGTGCTCGGCATCCTCGATCTCGTCGTCGCGGTGACGACCGGCTTCCTCACCGCGCCGTCTCTGGTCACGCCGCTCGAGGTTCATCCCTCGAGCGAGTTGATAACCATGCTCCCGATGGTGATGATCCTGGTCTATATGGTGCCGCTCTCGATCGTCCTGCACATCGCCTCGCTCGTGAAATTGCGCCGCGACGCAGCGCGTGCACCGAAGAGGGGAGTGATGGTCCGCGCGTCGGCCTAACTCGTAGAACCCAGAGGACACCAGCATTCAGCGGCTCCCGCTCCCAGCGGGGGCCGTTGCTCTTATTGCAGCTCCGAGCTTGTCTCGGCCGTTGCCGGCGGATGGGGCTTCGAGACGATAAAGGCCGCCACGTCCCAGGCCTGCTGCACGGTGAGCACCGGATCGAGATAGCTGATGCCGAACGGCATGTTGGCGCGGATATAGGCGGCGGCGTATGCCGTCTTGGCCATACCGGCGCCGGCGTTGAAGCTCGCTTCCCCCCACAGCGGCGGGATGGAATAGCCACCGCCGGGCCCCCCCTTCAGCTCGCCCTGGCCATCGTCCTTATGACATCTGGCGCACTGTTGGGCGTAGACCTCCTGCCCCCGCCGCGAGTCGGGCGGGGACGCGGGGTTCTCGAGCGGCAGAAGGCCCGTGCCGGGAAGGCGCACGCCCTCGGGCGTCCCGGTGCCGACGAATTTGATGTAGGCGATGAGCGCCTCCATCTCGCGGCTGTCGGGCGCCAGGTCCTTGCCGTTCAGGCTTCGCCGCATGCAGCCATTGAGCCGGCCGGTGAGCGTCAGCACCTGATCGTCAACCATCATGGGAAAGGTCGCGAAGGTCGAAATGAAGGGTGCCGCAAAAGCTTGCAGCCCCGCATTCAGATGGCAGTTCTGACAGGCAAGATCGTTGCCCGCATATCTCATCGCGGGATCGGGCGCGTTCTTGCCGATGTGGCGCGCGGTGTTGACGATGAGGTCCTTGCCGTAGCGGATCAGATCATTCTCGGGTCCGGGCCCGAGCTTGTTGACGTCGACCGCGTACCAGTTGACCTCTTTCTTGTTCCACAGCAGGTAGCCCACGCCGAAACCAGCCGCGCCACCCACGGCAAGCGCGATCACAGTCAGCGCTGCGCGAATCATTGCTCCCCCCGACCAGACGTTTCCCCGTGCGCTATGATAGACCCTGATTGGTCAGAGATCAGCAACGCTGAAATTTGCGATTCCGCCCTCTCAGGGACGGGTGGCTAACGTGTCGTACGGCTGAAAACCTCCATCAGCTCAGCCACCTTGCGCCGCTGCTCGCCCTTGTTTCCACTCGTTATGGCATGCTCCACGCAATGGGCGACGTGGTCCCGGAGGACCTCCTCCTCCACCTTGCGCAAGGCCGCGCGCGCGGCGGAAATCTGCGTAACGATGTCGATGCAATAGCGGTCTTGTTCGACCATGCGGATCAAGCCGCGCACCTGACCCTCGATCCGCTGCAAGCGCTTCAGCGCCGAGTCCTTGGCATCCTGTCTCATACTCGCTATATACCCCTACGGGGTATGAGTTTCAAGCCGAGATTGGGATCGTCATGGCCGCTGAATGCTGTAGCCACCACAAGCACGGGCACGGAGAGCCGGGTATGGCCGAGAACCGCGCCATCGATCCCGTGTGCGGGATGACGGTTGATATCCATGCCCGCAAGCCGGCCCTCGACCATAAAGGCCAGACCTATCATTTCTGCTCCGAGGGCTGCCGCACCAAGTTCGCTCACGACCCCGAGCGCTTCCTCGACAAGCAAGGCGAGGCTGAGCCCCTGCCGAAAGGAACGCTGTACACCTGCCCGATGCATCCCGAGATCGTGCAGGAGGGGCCTGGCCATTGCCCGATCTGCGGCATGGGGCTCGAGCCGATGGGCGTTCCGCCGGCGGGCGACATGCTGAACCCCGAGCTGGTCGACTTCACCCGGCGCCTCAAGGTTGCCCTGCCTCTCTCGGCCGCGCTCGTCGTCCTCGACATGAGCGCTCACGTCTTTCACCTGAACCTGTTGCCCTTCCTCGCGCCGGAGGCACAGCAATGGCTGAAGCTCGCGCTCGCGGTTCCGGCGGTGCTGTGGTGCGGCTGGCCGTTCTTCGTGCGCGGCGCCGCCTCGATCCGCTCCGGCTACCTCAATATGTTCACCCTGATCGGGCTCGGCACCGGCGCGGCCTTCCTCTACAGCGTGGTTGCGACCATTGCGCCTTGGCTGTTCCCGGAAGCGATGCACGACACGCATGGCGTCGTGCCGGTCTATTTCGAGGCGGCGGCGGTGATCGTCGCCCTCGTCCTGCTCGGCCAGGTACTCGAGCTCCGTGCCCGCGAGCGAACCGGAGGCGCCATCCGCGCGCTGCTCGACCTCGCGCCCAAGACCGCGCTTCGCGTGCGGAAGGACGGCAAAACCGAGAGCGTGCCGCTCGCCACCGTGAAGCTCGGCGACGTCTTGCGTGTGCGGCCGGGCGACAAAGTGCCGATCGACGGCACGGTGACCGAAGGCGGAAGCGCCGTCGATGAATCGATGCTGACCGGCGAGCCCATGCCGATGGAGAAGACCGTCGGCGACCGCGTCACCGGCGGCACGCTGAACGGCAATGGCAGCTTCGACCTGAAGGTCGATCGCACCGGAGCGGAGACCACGCTCTCGCAGGTCGTGGCCATGGTCGCTGAGGCGCAGCGCTCGCGCGCGCCGATCCAAGGTCTTGCCGATGCGGTCGCCTCCTATTTCGTGCCGGCGGTGATCGCCGCCGCAGGTCTCGCCTTCATTGCCTGGTATGTCCTCGGCCCCTCGCCCGCGCTCGCTCACGCGCTCGTAGCCGCCGTGAGCGTGCTCATCATCGCCTGCCCCTGCGCCCTTGGCCTCGCCACGCCCATCTCGATCATGGTGGCCACCGGACGTGGTGCCCATGCCGGCGTTCTCGTGCGCAACGCCGCAGCGCTCGAGCGGCTCGCCAAAGTCGATACGCTCGTCGTCGACAAGACGGGAACGCTGACCGAGGGCAAGCCTGCGCTGACCGGTGTCGAGGCGGCAAGCGGCTTCACGGAGAACGAGGTGGTTCGCCTCGCGGCCTCGCTCGAGGCAGGCAGCGAGCATCCCTTGGCCGCCGCTATCTTGCGCGGGGCCGAGAAGCGCGGCTCCGAGCCAAGCAAGGTCACGGGCTTCGCCGCCGTCACCGGTCAGGGCGTAAAGGGACGGGTGGGCGAGACCGATGCGGCTCTCGGCAATGCGCGGCTAATGCAAGCGGCCGGTGTTGACATCTCTCCCCTCGCCCAGTCCGCAGAGGCGCGACGTAAGCGCGGCGAGACGGTGATGTTCCTGGCAGTCGACGGCAAGCTCGCAGGGTTGATCGCCGTAGCGGATCCCATCAAGCAGACCGCGGCCGAGGCGATCCGCAAGCTGCATACGCTAGGGCTGAAGATTGTCATGGCAACCGGCGACAATGAGACCACGGCACGCGCGGTCGCAGCCAAGCTCGGGATCGATGCGGTCCATGCAGGGCTCAGGCCGGAGGAGAAGCTTACCCTGATCGAGAGCTTGCAAGGAAAAGGCGCCGTCGTCGCCATGGCTGGCGATGGCATCAACGATGCGCCGGCTCTCGCCAAGGCCGATGTCGGCATTGCCATGGGCACCGGGGCTGATGTCGCCATGGAGAGCGCTGGGCTGACGCTGCTCAAGGGCGATCTCCGCGGCGTGGTGCGCGCGGTGAACCTCGCCCGCGCCACCATGCGCAACATCAAGCAGAATCTGTTCTTCGCCTTCGTCTATAACGCGCTCGGCGTGCCCGTGGCCGCCGGCGTACTCTACCCGGCCTTCGGCATCCTGCTGTCGCCGATCATCGCCGCCGCCGCCATGAGCTTCTCCTCGGTCTCGGTGGTGAGCAACGCGCTCCGCTTGCGCAACGTCGACCTCGATTAAGAGACGATGCCGACCCCATCGCCGGCCGAAGGCCCCGCCGTCGGCGCCGGCCCGCGTGGCAGACGCGGCAGATAGGCCGAGAGCGCCGCAATCCTCCGCCAAACGGCAAAGGCATTGAACGGAGACCTCTCGACGAGTGCGATGGCGACAGCCGCGAGGAACGGCAGGCTCTGCACGAACAGCACGGCGCTGAAGATCGAGATCTCGTGCACTTGCTGCTCGTTGGTGTAGTGCAGCGTGAGCGAGCCCGTCACCAGCAGCGAGCCGAGCACCGCCTCACAAAGCGCGGGGAAACGGGCGGGCCAGACCGACGCACCGCCCTTGGCCGTGCGCACGAACGGAAGCTTGTCGCGGATCACGCCATCGGCCACCGCACGGCCGACGGTGAACTGCAAGGCCATGGCCGACAGCGCCGCGCCCAAGGAGGCGGCGATCGGCGCTTGCACCCGCGTGCGATAGAGCACCATGAAATGCACCAGCATGACCGCGAAGGTCGCAAGCACCGGAAGGGTCAACACGGCCTCCGGCACGGCGATGCCGAAAAAGGCGACGAGCGGCATCCAGATCAGATTGAGAACGGCGATGATCACACCGAGCGACTCGGCACCGAGCCAAGTCAACCAGCCGACCAGGAAGGCCGCCCGCTGCTGCGCCGTGAGCCGGCTGCCGCCAGGCACAAACGCGCGCCAATGCTTCTTGATGAGTTGCACCCCGCCATAGGCCCAGCGGTGGCGTTGGCGCTTGTAGGCGGCGAAGTCGTTCGGCAACAGGCCCCAGCCATAGCGGGTGTTGGTGTAGTGCGCGCGCCAACCGCGCTCGAGCAGCGTCAGTCCGAGATCGGTGTCCTCGACGATGGTGTCGCTCGACCAGTTGCCGGCGTCGACGAGCGCCGCCCGCCGCACCAGGCACATCGTGCCGTGCGTGATGATGGCGTTGACCTCGTTCCGCTGCACCATGCCGATGTCGAAAAAGCCGGCATATTCCCGGTTCATCACCGCTTGGGTGATGCTGCGGCTGCAGTCACGATGATCTTGCGGCGCCTGCACGAGCCCGACGGCGGGATCGGCGAAGGCCGGAACGAGATCCTTGAGCCAGTCTGAACGCACCACATAGTCGGCATCGATGACGCCGATGATTTCGGCCTCCGGCGCCGTGTGCTCGAGCGCAAGCCGGAGCGCTCCTGCCTTGAAGCCCTCAAGCCGATCGGCGCGCGCGAATTTGAAACGGTCTCCCAGCACCTGACAGTGATGCTCGATCGGCTCCCACATGGCGGGATCGGGCGAATTGTTGATCACCACCACGCATTCGAAATTCGGCCAGTCGAGCTTGGCCACGCTGTCGAGCGTCTGCCGCAGCATTTCCGGCGGCTCGCGGCAGGCGGGAACATGGATCGAGACGAGGGGCGCACGCTCAGGCGCTGCGCTGCTTCCTGCCAGCAGCCGGGCGGGTTTGACCCCCAACATGATGGCGGCAAGCTCCTCGATGCGTTGCTTCATGATCATGACCAGCGGAACGAGGAGAGCAGCGCCGACGAACATGGCGATCTCGGACCCGAGCACGAAATAATGAGTCACCCAATAGTCGATGACATTGGCCGACCAGGCGCCGATCACGTTGGCGGTTATCGCAATGACGGCGGCCTGGGCGGCGGTCACGCGCGGCACGGCAAAGATCGGAATCGAAAGCAGAAGGCCGATGGCGAGCGCCGTCACCATCTTGAACAGGAGGTTGGGCGACTCGACGTCGCCGGTGAAGGCAAATTTTGGTTGGCGATCGGCGTTGAACACGCCCCAATAGGGCCCCACGCTGCCTTCGTTCGTCTTCCACGGCTGGTCGAACGCCTCGATGATCGAGTAGTCGATGCCCATGGCATCAGCGCGCGCGATGAAGTCGCGAATGACTTGCGCCTGGATGAGCGGGCTCGGCACCGCTTCCTTCCGGTTAAGGCCCGCGGAAGGCCAGCCGAACTCGGCGATGACGATGCGCTTGCCGGGATAGGTCTGACGCAGCTTATCGTACATCCGCATAGCATGATCGACTGCAGCCGATCCGGGGATGCCTTCCCAATAAGGGAGGATGTGCACGGCGAGATAATCGACGGCCGAGACCAGCTCGGGATGCTCGAGCCAGACATTGTAAACCTCGGCGGTGGTCACCGGCACCGAGGTGCTGCGCTTCACGCGCTGGATCTCGGCGATGAGATCCTTGACCGCGGCATTGGCATCGAACGGCTCGCCCGCCTGCTCATGCAGAGCCTGCTCGCGGAAAATCGTCTCATTGCCGACCACGACGCTGTCGATATTGCGGTAACGCTTCGAAAGAGAGATGGCGCTCTCGATCTCGCGCTCATTCTGGTTCTCGTCTTCGTCGAGCCAGATGCCCTGAGTAAGCCTAAGGCCGAACTTGGATGCGAGTGCGGGAACCTGCTCGAGCCCGTTCGTCGCGCTGTAGGTCCTGATGTGCCGCGTATAGGGCGCGATCGCCGCGAGATCCGTCTTGATCTGCGCCTCAGTCACCGGCGTCTTGGCGCTGCCATTGGGACTGATGGGAGAAAATGAAACGCTGGCAAGCGCTCCGTTGGCATTCGGAGGAGAAACGCTTTCATGCAACATTAGCCATGCTGCGGCATGGAGCGCGGTCGCAAGAGCGACCACAATCGCGACCAGAACGTTGCGCATTGTGCTTGAAATCTCGGTTCAGAGTTCGGCCTGCCCGCCCCCCTTTGGCCGAAGAGCCGCTGAGACGTTCTGCAGTCCCCCTAGAACTTTCTTAGTTCGGAATGGTTCCGTTTCTTGTCGTTGTGCCTGACGTTTGATTCGAAGTCGTGGTGGTCTCCTGTGGTGCGATCCAGCAATCATACACGCGCGAGGCGAGGCGATCTGCTTTCGCATCGATCGGTCCCTGGTCGATCACGCAGCGGAATGCGAGTTTCAGGTGGTCCGATGAGCAGCCGAAGCGGTCGTAGAGATCGATGTAGCGGCGCGCCGTGTCCATGTCGTCGCGCCAGAGGAGGCTGACGATGCGCCGGCCCGTCCAGACGCATTCGGGAGCGCCTGCCGAGCTCGCGAGCTTGGCTTCGGCTTCCTTATATTCGGCGATCGCCTTGGCTGCCTCCTGCTCCGCAGCTTTGGCTTGGTCGGCGGCTTTTTGGTCGCCTTCCTTTTTCTCGGCTTGTGATTGAGACTGTTGAGGAGGCGCACTGCCCTGATCCTCGGCTGCGGCAGGGAAGGCAGACCACAGCAAAACGCCGCCGGCCAAGACGGCGGCGGCGGAACGGAAGGTGCGGCGCAGCATGGAAAAGCACCCGACGCGGGAGGAAATCATTTTTGGTGTTAAACCACTAAATTTTGGCAGCCCCACGGCAGCATTGTTCATTATCACTTCGCAAGCGCACAAACTAGAGCAATCGGTTCAATGGCAGGGGAGAAGCTGCTATTCGTCGCATCCCTGTTGGCATGAACCTCGCCATGCTCCGCTCCTTCCTCCTGTTTGCGCTCGTCGCCGCTGCCATCGGGGCTGTCTGGCACGGCATCGGTAGGCCGGTTTCAATGCCGCCCTCCCCGCTTGCCGACGGCGAGAAGCTAACGTGCTTGTCCTATGCCCCGTTCCATGGCGATCAGGCTCCTTTCGACGTGTCGCGCCCTATTCCCAACGAGCAGATCGAAAACGACTTGAAGCGGCTGAAGCCGCTCACCTCGTGCGTTCGCACCTACGCGGCGACGGGGCCGCAAGGAAGCGTCGCGCCGCTCGCCGAGCAAGAAGGCCTCGGCGTGCTGCAAGGCATCTGGCTCGGCAGGAACCGGGCCGAGAACCGGCGCGAGATCGAGGCGGCCTTACGGATCGCCCGCCAGCACCCTGACGTGGTCCAGGCCTTCATCGTCGGCAACGAGGTGCTGCTCAGGGGCGAGCTTCCCGCCTCTCAGATCAAGGCCTATGCCGAGGAGGTGCGAGAGCGATCAGGCCTGCCCGTGACCTATGCCGATGTGTGGGAGTTCTGGCTGAAGGCGCCCGAGATTGCCTCGTCCGTCGACTTCATCACCATCCATATCCTGCCCTATTGGGAGGATGATCCGGTCGCGGCCAAGGACGCCGTTGCGCATGTGCGCGAGATCAGGGAGAAGCTCGAGAAGGCGTTTCCCGGCAAGGAGATCCTGATCGGGGAAGTCGGCTGGCCGAGCGAGGGGCGGATGCGCGAGGGCGCCCTTCCCTCTCCCGCCAATCAGGCGCTCGTGCTGAGCGGGGTCTTGGCTGCGGCCAAGCAGGAAGGCTGGAAGGTCAATCTCATCGAAGCCTTCGACCAGCCCTGGAAACGGCTTCTGGAAGGAACGGTCGGCGGCTACTGGGGACTGTTCGGCAACGGCGCCAGGGAGCCGAAGTTCCGCTTCGGTGCCCCGGTGTCGAACGAACCAAGGTGGCGGCTGGTGGCGGGGCTCGGCATTGGCACGGCGCTCCTCGTCTTTCTCTCTGCCGTCCTTGGCGCGCGTCATCGCCCGGCCGACACCAAGACTTGGCGGACCGACCTCTCAGTCGCTTTGATCGCTTTTGCCTCGGGCCTCACTATCGGGCTCGCGGCCATCAGCCTGCCGATCGAGAGCGTCGAACCGGGGGACCAGCTCCGCTCCGTGGCGATGTTCGTGCTCGCCGCCGTGGTGCCGCTTGCCGCGGGTTTCGCGCTCGGCCGCGGCGACCGCCTCCCCGGCTTTGACCTAGCGCTCGACCCCACACACTGGCGCGGCAAGGACGTCATCGCCCTCGTGCTTGCTGGCCTGCTCGCGGCCACCATGGTCGCTGCCATGCATATCGCGCTCGGGCTCGTGTTCGACCCGCGCTACAAGGACTTCCCCCTGGCCGCGCTGACAGGTCCGGTCGTCGCACTTGCGATTCTCGCCTTTGCCCGAGCGCCGGCACCTCATCGACCGGGAAGCGCCGAGACCGTCGGCGCCGCCGTTCTCGCCGGCTCCGCAATCTTCGTCATCGCCAATGAGGGGATCGCCAATTGGCAGGCGCTCCTCTTCGCCTCCCTGCTCATCGTGCTCGCACTCACGCTCTTCCAGGCCGAGGCCGGGCAAAGCTCAGCACGAGCAGCGTGACGGCGAGCGCCGAGACGCGCGTGTTGTAGAGGACGAGCCCGAGCAGCGCGAAGACGAGCCCGACGCCCAGCGCGATCGCGTTGGGGCGCCAGAGCTGCACCAAGGCCGCGATCAGCGCCGTCCAGCCGAAGCATTCCTGCACGAACATGATGATCACCACGAGCCTGAGCTTGCAGGTGAAGCTCGCTTCGCCCGCCTCGCACGCAAGCCCGATCGGCGTGTTCTGAATGAGGCCGTAGCGGAGAAAGAGTGCGGTCCCGACCGCTGCCATCCCAAGGACGGCAAGAACAACCATCGTCCGCAGCGACGGCATGAAGGTCCGGCTCGACGTGGGCCGGGATTCGGACTCAACTGTCATGAAGGAGAGCGGGCGCATACAAGTCAAACGAAGCCAATAAGAATCTAACTCGTGCCGGTTTCCGGAGCCTGGGTTCCCAATAGCAGGCGTCGACCACGCGCAAAAGCCAAATACCGCGAATCGCCGCGCCACTTCGTGAGGACTGCAAACGAGTCGTTCGGGCTTGGCATCGCGCCCTCCGCCCTCTAAGAGCGAGCGGGAGGATGATGTCGCGCCATGAACGAGACCGCACGCCAGCCGAAGCTGCTCAAGGACTATTCGCCGCCGCCCTACCTGATCGAGGAGGTCGAGCTCGACGTGCACCTTGCCCCGCGCGCGACTCGCGTCGCCTCCAAGCTCAGACTGCGCCCCCACCCCAAAGTGGCGCTCGCCGGAAGGCCGCTTCAGCTCGATGGCGAAGGTCTCGCGTTGGAAAGCGTTGTGCTCGATGGCAAAGCGCTCGCGCGTTCGGATTATGAGCTTAAGGACCGTTCGCTCACCATCCCACATGTCCCCGCGCATCCTTTCACCCTCGAGCTCGTGACTTATTGCGATCCGGAGACGAACACTGCGCTCTCCGGTCTTTATCTGTCGCGCGGAACCTATTGCACCCAATGCGAGCCCGAGGGCTTTCGCCGCATCACCTTCTTCCTCGACCGGCCCGACGTGCTCGCGGTCTACACCGTGCGCATCGAGGCCGAACGCGAGGCAGCCCCCGTGCTGCTGTCGAACGGCAACCCGGTCGAACAGAGAGACGTTCCCGGCACGACACGCCATTTCGCCGTTTGGCATGACCCCTTCCCCAAGCCGTCCTACTTGTTCGCACTTGTCGGCGGAAACCTGGCCAAGGTGCCCGACAGCTTCGTCACCTCTTCAGGCCGCAAGGTCGATCTCGCCATCTATGTCGAGCCCGGCAAAGAAGACCGCACCTCCTGGGCCATGGCATCTCTCAAGCGGGCCATGCGCTGGGACGAAGAGCGCTTTGGCCGCGAATACGATCTCGACGTATTCAACATCGTCGCCGTCAGCGACTTCAATATGGGAGCGATGGAGAACAAGGGCCTCAACATCTTCAACGACAAGCTCGTGCTCGCCCGCCCCGACACCGCGAGCGATGCCGACTATGCTTCGATCGAGGGCGTGATCGCGCACGAATATTTTCACAACTGGACCGGAGACCGCGTGACCTGCCGCGACTGGTTCCAGCTCTGCCTGAAGGAGGGCCTCACCGTCTTCCGCGACCAGGAGTTCACGGCCGACACGCGCTCTGGGCCGGTCGAGCGCATCGCCGCAGTGCGCATGTTGAAGACGCATCAATTCCCCGAGGATGCGGGCCCCCTCGCCCATCCCGTCAGGCCCGCTTCCTATATCGAGATCAACAACTTCTATACCGCGACCGTCTACGAGAAGGGCGCCGAGGTCTGCCGCATGCTGCAGACGCTCCTTGGCCGCGACGGCTTCCGCAAAGGTCTCGACCTCTATTTTGAGCGCCATGACGGCGAGGCGGTGACGGTCGAGGACTTCGTCGCGGCGATGGCCGATGCGAACGCACGCGACCTGTCCCAGTTCATGCTCTGGTACACGCAAAGCGGAACGCCCGAGCTCGCCTGCTCGCTCGACTACGACCCTCACGCCAAGACGGCGCGTCTGGCGGTGAGCCAGATCGTTTCTCCGACACCGGGTCAGAATAAGAAAGTGCCGATGTTGATCCCGCTCAAGATGGGATTGATCGGCGCCAATGGCGATGAGCTTCCCCTCAAGAGCGATGGCGCCGCGCACGATGGATTGCTGGAGGTAACGGACCGCGAGCAGGTGTTCGAGTTCCGTGACATTCCCTCACCACCAACGCCGTCGCTGCTCCGCGGCTTCTCGGCCCCGGTCCGCCTTACCATCAGCCTCGATCCCGCCCAGATCGAGTTCCTGATGATCCACGACAAGGATCCCTTCAATCGCTGGCAGGCGGCGCAGACCTACGCCACCAATCTGATGACCGCCGCCGCGCGCGAAGGGGGCGACACCGCGCGCGTCACGGGGAAGGAGGCGGTGCGCCTCGCCCAGGCGCTCGGGCAGACGGTAGGCGATTCCTCCCTCGCCGCAGCCTATCGCGCGGAGTTCCTCAAGCTTCCGAGCGAGTCTGACATCGCGCGCGAGCTTGCCCGTCGCGTGGACACGGATGCCATTCGCGCGGCGCGCGAGACGTTACGCCGGACAATCGCAAGCGAGATCGGCTCGAGCCTGGCCGAGCTTTACCAGGCGATCGCCCCTCAAGGTCCCTATTCGTCCGATCCCGAGAGCACGGGGATTCGGGCGCTCCGCGGCGCCGCACTCGATCTTCTCGTAGCGAGCGGCCAGCCATCAGAGATCGCCCGTGCCGAGCGTCATTTCCGTAAGGCGACCAATATGACCGACTCGATCTCGGCGCTCGCCATCCTCTCTTATCTCGACACGCCCGCACGCGACGAGGCGCTTGCTCATTTTTACCGGCGCTGGCAGGACGAGCCGCTCGTCCTCGACAAATGGTTCGCGGTGCAAGCGCGCGCCGCGCGGCGGGATTCGGTCGAGACCGTGCGCGCGCTCCTGTCCCACCCGAAATTCTCGCTCAAGAACCCGAACCGCGTCCGGGCGCTGATCGGGAGCTTCGTCCATGGCAACCCGACCGGTTTCAATCGCGCCGACGGCGCGGGCTTCAAGCTGCTCGCCGAGCAGGCTCTCGAGATCGACAAATTCAATCCGCACGTCGCCGCGCGTCTGCTCGGCGCCTTCGAGAGCTGGCGCATCCTGGAACCTGTGCGCCAGGCGCGCGCCAAGGCGGTGCTCGAGGATCTCGCTTCCCGCAAGCTCTCCACCGACAGTTACGAGATCGTCACCAAGACGCTCGGAGCGTCCTAGAGTCGGCCGTCAGTCAATCGGTCATTAACCGCTTTTCCACAGTTTTCCCCTAGACAGACGGAGTCGTCATCGATTCCAATGGTCGAAGGCGATTCGGAGATGCGGCAACACTCCGGCGCGTAAGCTGGAGTGTTTTGAAGGGGGACCGAATGTCGCGGGCGCGTTCCGCGCGTGGGGGAGCTTTTGCCGTCGCGGGGCCTGATGTTCAGGCGCTCCGCGCGGCTATCGGCCGGCACCTACCGGGCACCGAGTTGCTGCGCCGCCTGACCCCCATTCTCCTCATTGCTTTCGCTTGCATCGCTTGCGCGGGCTTCGCCTTCCAACTCGTGGAGGGCAAACGCGCGGCGCTCGACGCGGCACGAGCCAAGCTCGCTCTTCTCGCCGACAACACCGGGCTCAACCTCAGGGACAAGACTCTAAGCTCGAGCCAAGGCTGGCAGGCGGCGCTGGCCGCGAGCCTGCCCAAAGGGGCGACCGGCGACGGCCGTCACGCGCTGCTCGCCGACGCCGAGGGGAATATTCAGGCGCAAGCCCCACTTGGCGGCGAGCAGGCCCGCAATCTGCTCACCGTCCTCGGGCCGCAGCAGCCGCTCACCACCTTCGGGGCCGATGCCGGCGTGTTGCGCCTCACTTTGATCGATGGCACCGACACCATCGTCACCGTGCGGAACATTGCCAAGACCGACGCGCAACTGGCCTTCTACCAACCCATTGACGAGGCGCTTCTCGATTGGCGGCGCGGCGCGAGCCTCGAGATCACCCTTCTCGTCTGCACCGGACTGCTGCTTGCACTGCTTGCCGGCGGCCTCTGGTATCTCACACCGGCCACCAACGCCAAAAGCACAGACGGCCTTGGCAAGGAGCTGAGCGAGGCGCTGCCCGGCTGCGGCCTGTGGCGCCTCAATCTCGCGCGCGGCTATGTGTATTGGTCTGCGCCGATGTATCGGCTGCTTGGATTGGAGCCTTCTCACAAGGCCGTGCCCTTCCGCATGCTCTCGCAGGCGCTCCATCCTGATGACGATCTCAAGGGTGAGCTCGACCGGCATCTGCGCGACGGGATTTCCGCCTTCGACCAGAGCTTCCGGCTCCGCCACGTCGACGGCCATTGGGTGACCTTCAGGTTGCGTGGTCACATCACGCGCAACGCCGAGAGCCGGGAGCCTTGTTTGACCGGTATCGCCGTGATCGCGGATCAGGCGCTGGTGCACGCCTCCCCCGACGACAACGCGCGGCTGCGCGACGCGGTTGAGACGATCTCCGAGGCCTTCGTGCTGTGGGATCGGGACAACAAGCTCGTGATGTGCAACAGCAAGTATCAGCAGTTCCACGGCCTCGCCGACGAGATGGTACGGGTCGGCAGCCCCTATGAGGACGTCATCGCCTCGGCCTCTGAGCCGATCGTCTCCAAGCGCGTCGCCGTCGCCGGCGGCGAGGACGACGACAGCCGCACCTATGAGGCGCAGATCGAGGACGGCCGCTGGCTCCATATCAATGAGCGCCGCACCAAGGACGGCGGCTATGTCAGCGTCGGCACCGACATCACCGTGCTGAAGGAGAGCCAGCAGCGTCTGGCCGAGAGAGAGCAGCAATTAAGGGCGAGCGTGTCTGAGCTTAGACTCTCGCGCCGCGAGCTCGAGCAGCAGAAGCAGCAGCTCGTCGACCTCGCCGAGAAATACGCGCACGAGAAAAACCGGGCCGAGGCCGCGAACCGGGCGAAGTCCGAGTTTCTCGCCAATATTAGCCATGAGCTGCGCACGCCGCTCAACGCCGTGATCGGCTTCTCAGAGGTCATGCAGCAAGCCCTGTTCGGCCCGCTCGGCCATGCCAAATATCAGGAATATGCCCGCGACATCTACGCGAGCGGCACCTACCTGCTCGAGGTGATCAACGACATTCTCGACATGTCGAAGATCGAGGCCGGGCGCCTCTCGCTAGACGTCAGCACCGTAGATGTCGCCGACATCATCGCCGACAGCATGAAGGTGGTGAGCCAGGCCGCCGGCGAGCGCAACATCGGGCTGTCCCGCCACGGACCGCATCATCTCAACCTCGAGGCCGACCGCCGCGCGCTGAAGCAGGTCTTCCTCAACCTCCTCTCCAACGCCGTGAAGTTCACCCGCGACGGCGGCAGCGTCGAGGTGCATCTGGCGCGCGCGCGCGGTGCCATCAAGATCGCCATCAAGGATACGGGCATCGGCATCCCCGAGGTCGATATCGCCAAGCTCGGCCGTCCCTTCGAGCAGGTCGAGAACCAATTCTCCAAGAGCCATCAGGGTAGCGGGCTTGGCCTTGCCATCTCCCGCGCGCTCGTCGAGCTGCATGGCGGCTCGTTGCGCATCACGAGCCGCGAGGGCCACGGCACAACCGTGACATTGATGCTGCCGCTCCGCCCGGTGATCGCCGACGAAGAGCCCAGGCTCGCGGCCTCGGCCTGACGAGGGAGCACCCGCGCAGCTGGCTCAAGATCGGAAGATTCGCTTCAAATTGAAATAAAGATATTCGCTATGCTTGGGCGTTAATAGTAATCCTCCAATTCCCCGAGCCGGCCATCAATCGTCCTTATTTCGGCACTTTTCGCACCTGCAACATGCGCTCCTCGTCAGCGACGGAGGGGGAGCGATGGACGAGCACGAAGCAACAAGAAGCAGGCCGCTCGTTTATGTGACCGATGGGAAGGCGCATGTTCGAAGGCTGCTGCGGGAAATGTTGGGCGAGTACAGCTTCACCGTTTACGAATGTATCGAGATCGGTGAACTGAGAGCGGCGCTTGAGGCCAGGGCGCCAGACCTCGTCGTGCTGGGTATGACCGCCGGCGGCATTGACGCCGGCGGAATTCTGCGCCTGCTTGTCACCGAAGGCTTCGAGGGCAACGTCATCCCCGTCGCCCCGCGTGATTCTGCGGCCCTCGCAGCCGTCCAGGAGCTCGCCGAGGAGCTCGGCATCGCGCTCCGTCCTCCCTTATTCATACCGTTCGGGAGAGAGAGCCTGCGCGAAGGCATCGCGTTTCTTTTGCCTGAGGCATCGTCGGGACCCATGGTGGACATGGGCGAAGCTGTGCGCGGAGGCTGGCTCGAGCTCTGGTACCAGCCGAAGATCGACACGCAGACGATCATCATGCGCGGCGCCGAGGCGTTGCTGCACGTTCGTCATCCGGTTTGGGGCATGGTGCCCACGGCATATTTCATTGCCGATGACGGCGATCCCCGCTCCGGACCCGTGTCGGAACTCGTCATCAGCCGGGCTGTCGCCGATTGGCACCATTTCTTCCTGGAGCGCGGGCCGATTGAACTTGCCGTCAACCTGCCCATCACTTTCCTTCAGGATCCCGAGTCCCTCAGAGGACTGCCGGGGAAGTTGCCGGATCACACGGCGTTTCAGGGCCTCATCATTGAAAGCAACGGGTCGGACATCGTGCGCAATCTCACACTCGCCAAGGATGTCGCGCGGACGCTCCGCGACCACAAGGTGGCAATCTCGATCGACGATCTTGGGGCGGAATGGTTTGGATTGACCGGATTGCGGGAGTTCCCTTTCGTCGAGGTTAAGGTCGACCGGAAGTTTGTGACCGGCTGCGGTGACGATCGGTTGAAGCAATCGATGTGCCGCCGGATCGTCGATCTCGCCCACGGCTACGGCGCGCGCACGGTGGCAGAGGGCGTAGAGACGTGGGGTGATTTCCTCGCGGCGCGCGAGATCGGCTTCGATCTGGCGCAAGGGTTTTTGTTCGCTAAGCCGATGAGCGCAGAGAAGTTCGCGCAGACCTGCTGGGCCGGCGCGCAGGTCGAGTTTTCTGGAAAGCGCGTGCGGTCGACGCTGTTCGATTGGAATTGAGTTGGTATCAGGCGACAATCTGATCGAAGGCCTCGCGCACGTCGCGCACCGTATTCCTCAAGATCGACTCCAGACTGGTGAAGTCGGGCATCTCTGCCGCGCGGGCCAACAAATCCTTGAGCGCCCGCGGCGCTTCCTCCGGCACGAAGGGCTTATCGAGACAGAGCCGCAACACCTGGGTCAGCGTGTGATAGAGCTGCGCCGCCGGCACCAGTATCTCGGCATCGCTCGCGCCGAGCACATCCGCGGCGGAGAGCTTGGAGAGCGCAAGCTCGGTGTTCTGGTCGAGAACGCTCGGGTGTTCGGCTGCGCTCACCAACTGCAGAAACTGGGCGATGAATTCGAGATCGATCAGGCCTCCCCTCACTTGCTTCAGGTTCCACATATCTCGGCTCCCTTTCTCGCCCTCGATCTTCGCCCGCATGGACAGCACATCGGCCGCAACGGCTGCCCGGTCGCGCGGCCGCGCCAGAACCTCCTTGATCGTCGCATTGATGTCCCGACGGAGCGAGGCAGATCCGGTGATGATGCGCGCCCGCGTCAGTGCAAGATGCTCCCAGGTCCAGGCCGAGCTCTTCTGATAGGCGATGAAGCTCGACAGCCTGGTCGCGACCGGCCCCTGGCTTCCCGACGGGCGAAGGCGCATATCGACCTGGTAGAGCGAGCCTTCCGCCGTCTCGGCCGATAAAGCCGCGATCAGGCGCTGGGTGAAGCGTGTGTAATATTGCGGGCTTGGCAAAGGCTTCGGCCCATCCGAATGCGCCTCCTCGCCCTCATAGTCATAGACGATGATGAGATCGAGATCAGAGCCAGCCGTCATCTCTCGCCCGCCGAGCTTGCCCATGGCGACGATGGCTGCCTGCCCGCCGGGGAGCCGCCCGTGCTGACCGACAAGCTCCGTCTCGACGCGCGAAGCGATTGCCTCGATCAATGTCTCGGCGTGCCCCGTATAGGCCGCTCCCGCTTGGCGTGCCGACAGCGTGCCGGAGATCACGCGGACCCCGATGAGGAAGCCCTGCTCACGGCCCACGATGCGCGCCCGATCGAGCGCCTCCGGATAATCGGGCGCCTCCGCGATCGAGGTCGAGATGAGCTCTTTCAGCTTGGCCTGTGTCGGCGCGGTGCCGAAAAAGCCCGGGTCGAGCACGGCATCGAGTAGGCGCGGGCGGCGCCCGATGATGCGCGCAAGCCTGGGCGCGGTGCCCATGATGTCCGCGATCAGGCGCAGCAGGCTTGGATTTGCGGCAAGGAGGGAGAAGAGCTGCACGCCCGCCGGCAAGTCGGCGATCACCTTGTCGAAGATGGCGAGCGCGAGATCGGGCTCGGCGGTGTGGCTCAAGGCGTCGAGCAGGTAAGGCAGGAATTCGATCAGCCGCTCGCGCGCGCGCTCGCTACGTGTCGCGGCGTAGCGGCCGGACTGCCAGGCGCGGACAGCGGCAATCGCTCCTTGCGGGTTGCGGAAGCCGAGTCGCTCGAGGCTCGCGAGCGTTGCGGGATCAGCGTCTGCGGGGCCGACGACGATGCTTGGCGCCGAGATCGGCGCCGACGGCAGTTTTTCGAACAGCGCGCCGTAATGCGTTTCGACGCGCTTGAATGCTGCGATCAGCGCATCGCCGAAATCATTCACGTCGGCAAAGCCAGAGAGCCGGGCGACACGCAGAAGCTCTTCGCCCTCTGCCGGGATGATATGGGTCTGCTGGTCACCCACCATCTGCAGCCGGTTTTCGATACGGCGGAGAAAGAGATAGGCCTCGGTGAGTTCGCTCGCGGCCTCGCGTGCGATCCAGCCGCCTTCGGCGAGGCGCTGCAGCGTATCGATCGTGCCCCGCGTTCTGAGTTCGGGATGACGGCCGCCGGCGATGAGCTGCTGGGTCTGGGCGAAGAATTCGATATCGCGGATGCCTCCCCTCCCGAGCTTGATGTCGTGACCTTCGACCGCGATCGCGCCGTGGCCCTTATACTCATGCACCCGCCGCTTCATCGCATGGATGTCGGCGATGGCGGCGAAGTCGAGATATTTGCGCCAGATGAAGGGAGAGAGGTGGTGGAGGAACTCCTCGCCGGCGGCGATGTCGCCGGCGGCGACGCGCGCCTTGATCAGGGCGGCCCGCTCCCAGTTCTGACCGTAGCTCTCGTAATAGGTGAGGCCTGCGTCGGTCGAGAGCGCGATCTGGGTCGCGCCGGCATCGGGCCTAAGCCTCAGATCGGTGCGGAAGACGTAGCCGTCTCCCGTGTGCTCCTGCATGAAGCGCACCAGCTCGCGCGTTAGGCGAACGAAGAACTGCGACGGCTCGATGTCGGGCGCAAGTCCCGCCCGTTCGGCGTCGTAGAAGACGATGAGATCGATGTCGCTCGAATAGTTGAGCTCATGGGCCCCGAGCTTGCCCATGGCGATGACGAAATAGCCGGGCGCGGGCGATGCGTCGCCGGCTGCCGGCGCGATTTGACCCGCCTCGCGCGCCTTGCGGACCAAGAAGGATATCGCCTCTTCGAGTGCGGCGTCGGCGGCGATGCTCATGGCGTGGAGCGTGTCTCCGGTAGGCCACACGCCGCCGAGATCGGCAAGGCCGGTGAGCAACGCGATCCGGCGCTTGAAGCGCCGCAACGCCGCCATCGCCTCCCTCGACGAGGCCGCGCCGCCCATTTCCTTCACCAGCGCGGCCTGGGCGTCGAGGAGGTGCGCGTCTGGGTCGAGCAACAGGCAGTCGGCGAGGAGCGCCGGATTCCTCGACGCGAGCGAGGCGAGATAGTGGGAGGCAGAGAAGGCCCCGCCGAGAAGCTGGCGGACCTTGGGTACCTCGCTCAGAAGGCGCCTCGCCTCGCCAAACTGAGGGGCGGCAAAGGCCTGTTTCAGCCCCTCGAGGACATCGGCTCCTCGCGCGGCGTCAAAGACCTGCGGAGCTTCGCCGATGCGCTCGAAGAACGCCGTCACGTGGCCCTGATCTCTGCTCCCATGGGCGACGGCGCCGCAGCACCATTGACCAGCGCCTCACCGTCAATCGGCAAGGCGAGCACGACGCGAAGCCCAGGCTCGTTGTCTTCCAGCCTCAAGCTTCCACCATGCAACCTTGCCACCGCCGCGACAAGGCTCAAACCCAACCCGCTGCCGGGCTCCGAGCGGCTCTCTTCGAGCCGCACGAAGCGGCCAAGCACTCTCTCCCGTTCGCTCGCAGGCACGCCGGGCCCGCGATCCGTCACGACGATCTCGGCCGTTCCGTTGGCGGCGCGCGTGCTCACCACCACCTCGGGCCTGGAACCGTTGCCGCCGCTCGCTTCGGGCGCCCCGTACTTGATGGCATTGTCGATGAGATTGGCGATGGCCTGGCCGAGCAGCTGCCGGTCGGCGTTGATGAAGACGGGAGGTGCTGTCTCAGCCGTGAGCATGAGCCCGCGCTCCTCGGCGACAGGTTCGTAAAGCTCGGCCACGTCGAGCAGAAGCGCCGCGACATCGAGCCGCTCGCGATTCTCGCCGCCGGCACCGGCCTCGAGCCGCGCGATCGAGAGCAGCGCATTGAAGGTCTTGATCAGCCCGTCGGCCTCCTCGATGGTCCGTTCCAGCGCCTCGCGATAGACCGCCTCTCCGTAAGGCTCGCGCAACGCCGCCTCGACGCGGTTGCGCAAGCGGTTGAGCGGTGTCTTGAGGTCGTGCGCGATATTGTCGGAAACCTCGCGCAAGCCTGCCATCAGCTGCTCTATGCGCGCGAGCATGAGATTGAGACTCTCCGACAGGCGGTCGAGCTCGTCGCCCGACCCATTCACCGGCAGCCGGCCGGAGAGATCGCCCCGCATGATGGTGCGCGTGGTCTCCGCCACCGCATCGATGCGCGTGAGCAGCTTGCGGCTCACCCAATAGCCGCCTCCAATCCCAAACACGAAAATGACGAACAGCCCCCACAGCATGGCCCGCCGCGTCATGCGCGCGAACTCGCGGCGGTCGTCGATGTCGCGGCCGACGATCAGCCGGTAGCCGCCGGGAAGGCGGAACACGTTGGCGAAGGCAAGTCGCTTCTCCACTCCGCCCGGCGCGGGGCGGCTATACACGAACTCGACGGGCCCGAGGCTGTTCCACAGATCTTGGGTGACGGCGCTGAGGTTGCCGGCGACGCGCCGGCCGTCGCTGTCGGCGACGAGATAGAGGCTGTTGCCGGGAGTGCCGCTCCGCTCGGCGACGGTGTGCACGAGCTGCTCGAGTCCACCCGCGCGATATTGCTCGGCCAGTCCGGTCAGCTCGGCCTCGATCGTCTGGTTGAGCTGCCGCGACAGCATCACCGTCGTGTTCCAATAGAGATAGAAGATGGCGACGGCGGCGGCGGCGCTGAAGAGCGCAAGATAGGTCAGCGATAGGCGAAACGTGGTGGTCCGGAAGAGCTTAGTGAGCGCTGTCACGGATCGTGTAGCCAGCCCCGCGCACCGTGTGAAGAAGCGGGTTGCCGAAATTCTTGTCGATCTTGGAACGAAGGCGCGAGATATGGACGTCAATGACATTGGTCTGCGGGTCGAAATGGTAGTCCCAGACATTCTCGAGCAGCATGGTGCGGGTGACCACTTGGCCGGCGTGTTTCATCAAATATTCGAGCAACCGGAACTCACGCGGTTGCAACATAATCGCTTCGCCCGCGCGCGTCACCTTGTGCGATAGCCGGTCGAGCACGAGATCGCCCACCGAAAGGCGCGTGCTCCCCTCTTCGGGAGAGGTGCGGCGCGCCAGCGCCTCGATGCGGGCCAGGAGCTCGGTAAAGGCATAAGGCTTGGTGAGATAATCGTCGCCGCCGGCGCGTAAGCCCTTCACCCTGTCGTCGACCTCGCCGAGCGCGGACAGGATGAGCGCCGGCGTCCTGATCTCCTGCGAGCGCAGCGTCTGGATGACGGCAAGTCCATCGCATTTCGGCAGCATGCGGTCGACGATCAGGACGTCATAGGCGTTGGTCTTGGCGAGCTCGAGCCCGGTCTGACCGTCGCCGGCATATTCGGCGACATGGCCCGATTCTTTCAGCGCGCGCTTGAGGAAAGTCGCGGTCTCCTGATCATCTTCGATCACCAGAACGCGCACGGATTGGGACCCTCCTGGCGGCGCTGTTTCATATGGATTGACGCTTAACGACATGGGTACGTCGTGAATGAGAAAAGGGGGCGGGCGGCGCGGCGGGGGGAAAACCGCGCCGCCCTCCGGCATAGAAGGCTTAGGCCTTCTTCAGGGAAAGCGCGACGAAGCGCGTCTGATCGCCGGACTTGACTTGCATCAGCACCTTGACGGTATCCTTATCGGTGCCCGTCTTGGCATTGGCCATCGCCTTCTTCACGCCTTCGGCGACGTCGCCGGGATTGGACACGTCGACGCCGGCGACCTGAAGGATGACGTCGCCGGGCTTCAGCCCCTTGTCGGCGGCGTCGCTCTGAGGATCGACATCGGTGATGACCACGCCCTCGTCACCGGCACCGGGAAATTTGGCGGCCGGTGCGAGCGAGAGGCCGAGGATCCTTCATCTCCTGGCCGGGGGTGCCCGGCTTGTCGTCATCTTCGAGCGAGGCAAGCTTCTTGTTGTTCGGGAAGGTCCCGAGCTTCATGTCGACTTCGCGCTTCTCGCCGTAACGGATGATCGAGAGCTTCACATCGGTGTTCGGATGCAGCTCGGCGATCTTGCGCGCGAGGTCACGCGAGTCGTCGATCTTGTCGCCGTTCACCGCGACGATGACGTCGCCGGGCTTCAGGTCTTGCTTGGCGGCGGGGCCATCCTCGGTCACCTTGGTGATCATGGCGCCCTTGGCCTCTTTCATGCCGATCGAGTCGGCGATGTCGTCGCTCACATTCTGGATGACGACGCCGAGCCAGCCGCGATCGACCGTGCCGGTGGCCTTGAGCTGGGTCACGACCTCCTGCACCAGAGCGGCAGGGACGGCAAAGGCGATGCCGACATTGCCGCCCGAGGGCGAGAAGATCGCGGTGTTGACGCCGACCACCTTGCCGTCGAGGTCGAACGAGGGACCGCCGGAATTGCCGCGGTTCACCGCCGCGTCGATCTGCAGATAGTCGTAAGGCCCTGAGCCGATGTCGCGGTTATGCGCCGAGATGATGCCGGCCGTCACCGTGCCGCCGAGTCCGAACGGGTTGCCCACCGCGAGCACCCAGTCGCCGACGCGCGGGTCCTTGGTCTCGAACTCGACGTAGGGAAAGGTCTTGCCCTCGGGAGCCTTGACCTTGATCAGCGCCACATCGGTGCGCGGATCGGTGCCGATGAGCTTCGCCAGATATTTGTCGCCGTCCTCCATCGTGACGGTGATGTCCTCGGCGTCCTCGACGACGTGGTTGTTGGTCACGATGAAGCCGTCGGGCGAGATGAAGAAGCCCGATCCTTGCGCCAGCGTGGGCTGAGGCTTGGCCTCATGCTGCGGCATGTTCTTGCGGAACTGCTTGAAGAAATCGTAGAGCGGGTTGTCCTCGGGAAGGTCGGGGAGACCCGGAATCTGGTCGTTGTCGGCGACTTTGGCGTCGCCCTTGACATTGATGCTCACCACCGCCGGGCTCACCTTGGCGACGAGGTCGGCGAAGGTCAGCGGAGCGCGTCCGTAGGGCGTTTCGATGGTCGGTTGCGTGGCAGTCTCGGCGGCCGCGAACGGCACCATATTGCCGAGCGTTAGCCCTAATGCGCTCGTGGCGATCAGGGCGGCAGCCGCGAGAATGACGGGCTTGCGGGTCAGCTTCCGCGAGCTCTCTTTCGCAGCGTTGCTCTGGTCAGATTTCATTTAAGTCACCTCTCTCCTGAGATGGGAACGTCCCGGTCGATAGTGCCTTGCGTCGGTTAAGGAGCGAGGCAGCCATTTCCAAGGATATAAGTGATCGCCGATTACGCAGCCGTTTCGGCGGCATTAAATTTCAGTAAGGTTGGGGCTGCGAACGGCGGATTTTACGCGATTTGCGCCGCCTTCGGCATCAATTTTCGTCGAGCAGCTTCTTGAGGTGCCGCTCCTCGTTAAGGGAGAGCGGAGCCATTTGTTCCGAGGCTGCCTTTCGCCGTCGATAAGCCGCGCCGATGAGCAAGATCGCGGCGAGGAACACGGCCGGTGTGGCGAGCCAAAGCAGCAAAGTGTGCGCCTCGAACCGAGGCTTGAGCAGCACGAACTCGCCATAGCGTGACACGATGAAATCGACGACTTGTTGATCGCTGTCGCCGGCCTTCAGCCTTTCGCGCACCAGCAGCCTGAGATCCCTAGCGAGAGGGGCTTCGGAATCGTCGATCGACTGATTTTGGCAAACGAGACAGCGCAGGCCCTCGGAGATGGCGCGCGCGCGCGCCTCGAGCGTAGGGTCTGACAGAACCTCGTCCGGCTGCACGGCCTTGGCCGATGACGCCAAGGCAAGCGCCATCGCGAGACTGAGAAGCAGCGCTGACAAAACCTGCCGGACGCGCATCCCTATTCTCCTGCCGGGACCGCAGCCGCCTTCGGTTCCGCGCGCTTCGGCGCGCCGACGCGAAGCCGCCGGTCCGACAGCGACACGGCGCCGCCGAGGAACATGATGAGCGCGCCGAGCCAAATGAAGCGCACCAGCGGATTGAAATAGAGACGGACGCTGTAGGCGCCGTTCTTGAGCTGATCGCCAAGCACGGCGTAGAGATCGCCGTGCCAGCTCTCATGGATCGCTGCTTCCGTGGTCGCGCTCCGCTCCACCGGGAATTCGCGCTTCGAAGGGTCGAGCGTCGTCACGTACTGGCCGCTACGGGCGACGTCGAACAGCCCGGCGCGTTCGCGGTAGTTCGGTCCCAGCCGATCGTCGATGCCTTTGAAGGTCAGCGTATAGCCCGCGATCGTGGCCGTATCGCCGGGTTTCATGGCGAGGATCGCCTCCGACCGCCACGCCGTGGTGGCCACGATGCCGATCACCACCACCCCGAGTCCGGCATGCGCCAGCGCCGTGCCGTATGCCGAGCGCGGCAGATTGGCGAGTCGCCGCCACACCTCGGCCCGGGTCGCCTCGGTGAGCTTCACCCGGTAGGCGACGTCGGTGAGCGCGCCTCCGATCAGCCATATGCCGACCCCTATGCCGAGAGGCGCAAGCAATGGCCCCCTATGCTGAAAGGCGGCGACGAGAACGATCACCACGAGAGCGGCGCAGGCTGCTGCCGTCAACCGCTGCGCGGCAGCAAGCAGATCTCCCCGCTTCCACGCGAGCAGCGGCCCGAACGGGACGGCGATCAGAAGCGGAACGATCAGCGGCGCGAAAGTGAGATTGAAGAAGGGCGCGCCGACTGAGATCTTGTCGCCGGTAAGGGCATCGAGCGCGAGCGGATAGAGCGTGCCGACAAACACGGCGGCACAGGCCGTTGTAAGCAGGAGATTGTTGAGGACGAGGCTCCCCTCGCGGCTGATCGGGGCGAACAGACCGCCTTGCGACAGCAGCGGCGCGCGCCAGGCGAACAGCGTGAGCGCGCCGCCGATGAAGACGGCCATGATGGCGAGGATGAAGATGCCGCGCGCCGGATCGATGGCGAAGGCGTGCACGGATGTCAGCACGCCCGAGCGCACGAGGAAGGTGCCCATCAGCGAGAGCGAGAAGGTGATGATGGCAAGCAGGATGGTCCACACCTTCAGTGCATCGCGCTTCTCCATGACCACCGCCGAATGGAGCAGCGCGGTGCCGGCGAGCCACGGCATGAAGGAGGCATTCTCGACCGGGTCCCAGAACCAGAACCCGCCCCAACCGAGCTCGTAATAGGCCCACCATGAGCCCATGGCGATGCCGAGCGTGAGGCACATCCAGGCGGCGAGTGTCCACGGCCTCACCCACCGCGCCCAGGCGGCATCGATGCGCCCGTCGATGAGCGCGGCGACGGCGAAGGAGAACGCCATCGAGAAGCCGACATACCCCGTGTAGAGGAAGGGCGGATGGAAGGCGAGCGCCGGATTCTTGCAGCACCGGGTTCAGCCCCATACCGTCGAACGGCGCGGGGTCGAGCCTGACGAAGGGGTTCGATGTGGTGACGATGAAGAGGAGGAAAGCCGCCGCAATCGAACCCTGCACGGCGAGCACGTTCGCTTTCAACTCGCGCGGCAGGTTGGTGCCGAAGGTCGCGACCGCCGCTCCGAACAGCGCGAGGATCAGCACCCACAGCACCATCGAGCCTTCGTGGTTCCCCCACACGCCCGAGATCTTGTAGAGCAAGGGCTTGGCCGAATGGGAGTTGCGCCAGACATTCTCGACCGAGAAATCCGAGGTGACGTAGGCCGTCATCAGCGCGATGAAGGCGATCGCGATCAGCAAAAACTCGATTTGCGCCGCGGGAGTGGCAATGCTCATCAGCTGGCGATCGCCGATCCGCGTGCCGATCAGCGGCAACACCGTCTGCACGATGGCGACGGCGAGCGCAAGGATCAGCGCGTAGTGTCCGGTCTCGGCGATCATCTCGTGGCTGCCGCTCCCTAGTTGACCTTGCCCTGCGAATTTCCGGGCGTCGCCGCCTGCTCCTGGCCGCGCCACACGCCCTCTTCCTTCAGCTTCTTGGCCACCTCCGGCGGCATGTATTTCTCGTCGTGCTTGGCAAGAACGTTGTCCGCATGAAAAGTTCCATCAGGCCCAAGCACGCCTTCGGCGACCACGCCCTGTCCCTCTCGAAACAGGTCCGGCAGCACGCCGGTATAGGTGACGGGCAGCGTCGCGATTTTGTCGGTGACGACGAAATGGATGGTCGTCCCCTCGTCGCGCACCACGCTTCCCGTCTCGACGAGACCGCCGAGCCTGAACCGCTGGCCCGGCGCGATCCCCATCTTGGCCACCTCGCTCGGGCTGTAGAAGAACACGATCGAGTCGCGCATGGCGTAGAGCACGAGCCCGACCGCGACGCCAAGCACCAGAAGGCAGGTGCCGATCAGAACGCCTCTGCGCTGCTTCCGTGTCATGACTTCAACCCAAGCTCGGCTGCGAGCTGATCGAGCTGCTGCAGCGCCTCGGCATTGCCGGCGAATTGGCTCTTGGCGCGGGCCAGCGCTTTGAGAGCGTCGTCCTTGCGGTCGAGCACGCTATAGGCTTTGACCAGCTTGATCCAGCCGCCGAGATCGCTGCCATCGTGATCAAGCCGGTCGGCCAGGCGTTGCACCATCGTTTCGATCATCGCCTGGCGGTCGGCGGGAGTCATGTTTTGCGCCGCCGACACATCGGCGGCGGTCGGACCGCCCGCGACTGGGGGAGCGGCTTCGCCCGGAGGCGGCGTGCCGGCAACAGGCGTACCGGAGAGATGAGCCTCGTCGGTCGCGATCCTCTGCTCGACCATTTGGCGCCACGGCGCATTGGCGTCGCTGCCGCTCTTGGCGAGAAGCGCGCGCCAATCGGCGATGGCGCCGGCGAAGTCTTCGTCCTGCTCCTTGGCGATGGCAATGAGGATGTGCGGCTCGGTGAGACTTGGATCGAGCTCGATGGCGCGGGTCAGCGCTTTGCGTGCCTCCTCCGTTACGACGCCGTTATTGGCAAGAACGAGCGCTTGCCCCTGTCCCGACAGACGCTTCGCCGTCGGCCCGAGCAGCCTGATCGCCTCAGTGTAGGCGTCGGCCGCATCCTGATAGCGCTGCGCGCTCAAATAGACAGGAGCGATCGCATCCCACCCCTCCCCTTCCTCCGGATGCGCGCGGAGCCGCGCCTCGACACGAGCGACGAGGGCCCGGAGATTCCGGCTGTTGGCGGGATCTTCGAGGCGTGCTTCGAGGGGCTGGTCGGGAAGGCGGGGCGAGCCATAGATGAGGTAGAGCCCGAGCGCGAGCAGAGGCACCAAGGTCGCCACGGCGATGATCGCCGTTCGTGGCCCTCTCGGCGAAATCTTTTCGTGGGCTGCCGACGCGTGCTTGCCGTTGTCGGCTTGCAAAAGGCGTCGCGCGATTTCGAGCCGCGCCGCCTCTGCCTCGCTCTCGCCGATCAGTCCCCGCGCGCGATCAGAGTCGATTTCGCCGAGCTGATCGCGATAGACCGCGGCGTTGAACGCATCGCGCGGCCCCTCTTGACCGCCCGCTCCGAGCAGCGGCCGCAACAGGACAAAGAGCACGAATGCCGTCAAACAGGCGAGGATCAACCACAAGAACAAGGGCGTTAACGCCTCCGCAGAACCAGGCGGCGGGGACCGCCCCGTAAGCCATAGGCGAAACGCCGAGCGGCGGGCAAGTCCGCACGCCTGCGACAATATTAAATCCGCGCAATCTCTGAGCGTTTCCGGCTCTAACCCACCGCCCGCCAGGTGCCGTCGGGCTGGCGGCAGGCGGTGCCCTTCGCCGTCTGCGGCTGGCCGGAGATATAGATCGTGTGGGTATAGGTCCGGCAATTCAGACCGTTTTGCACGTACGGCTTGCCCGGGACGATCTGGCCGCGATGCTGGTTTTCCGGGTTATCCCAGGGCGTCGGCTGCCCGCTATGCCCATATTCCAGGGCCTGATACTGGGCTGCTTCGGCAAGCTGCCGGTCGCGCTCGTCGAGGTCACGGCCGATCAGGTTGCCGAGCAACCCGCCGGCCGCGGCGCCGATGACCGCGCCGCCCACTCGGTTGCTGGGTCCGCCGATGGCAGCGCCCGCGACGGCGCCGGCGGTCGCGCCGACAATGGTGCCGGTGCCCTGCTTATTGCCAGGCCCACATGCCACCATGAGCAGTGGGAGCACCACAATGATCGCCAACTGAGAGGCTTGTCTCATCGCTTCCCCCTTCGGCCGTCCGCAATCCCGGCCCCCCGGCAAGAGACAGAGTGAGTTTAAACGTCGCACAGCTTTCTTGAAAGATAACAATTCTGGCCATTGTTTGGTGGGCACATTTTGGCATTGATTTCTCAAGAGGATTTCCCGTTATTGGAAAATCGGGTTGCGGGGTTTACAGACAATGTTTCCGCTTCGGACTTGCCGAAGGTGCTCGACATGGCCGCCATGCCCATGCGGGCGAGGCGAGCTTGGTCGGCGGCACGGGTGTAGCGCTCGATCTCGCGCAAGGAGCGGTGGCCGCTGATCGCGGCAATGACGTTCGCAGGGCATCCCGCTTCGGCCAAGCGGCGGCAGCAAGCCTTCCTAAGCCCGTGGGGGCTCGCTCCAGCGGGTAGGCCAGCTGACCGGCTCAGGCGGCGAAACCACTGCGTAAAGCCGTCAGGGGCGAAGGGAGCACCTTTGAGGGTGAGGAACGTCAAGTGCTCGGCCGGGGGCATGGCGTCGATTGCCTGCCGTAGCTCGGCGTGAACGGGGAGCGCCAGCACGGCTCCGGTCTTTTGCTGCCGGATGTGAAGCTCATCGCCGCGAAGGTGCTGCCGTCCGAGCTTCACCACGTCCGCCCGACGCTGCCCAGTGTAGAGCAACAGCGCCAAGGCGAGCCGCGCCATCGTGCCGAGCGGAAAGCGCGCCTCGAAAGCGGCAATGTCGTCTTCGGTCCACGAGTAGAAGCCGCTGCCCTTGCGCAAGCGCGGGCGCTTGATGCCCACGGTCGCGTCATCTCGCCGCAGGCCTCGCTCGACGGCGAACAGCATCAAGGCGCGCACCATCGAAAGGAAATTGCGACCAGCGCCGGGAGTGTCGGCCATCAATTCGAGCATCTCCACAACGACGCTGCGCGAGATGGCATGGATCGGCCAGACGCCATACTCGGCCATGAACCGCTCGACCGCGAGCCGCCGCAAGTAGCGCGTCGAGGGGGCGAGGTCGAGGAAGCCACGCGAGCGAAGATAGGCGAGACCGACTGCCGTCGCCGTCCCCGGCTCGATCTCGTGGCCCAAGCCGACCGGGGGCTTGTCGCCCATCGCCGCTTCATAGGTGGCCATGAACTCAGCGGACCACGGCTCGCCGGCGAGCGAGACACGCGGGAAGCCGCGATGGCGTAGATAGTGGTAGGGGATGCCGCGCTTGAAAACGCGCTGGACGTATCGCGGCAGCTTTATCGTTGCGGTGTTGACCGCTTCCAGCTTATGATTCGTCAACATCTCGTGGCTCCCAAATCCTCGGGTGTTTTCAACCGGACCTTCCCCCTCGTGTGTGTCCGGCTTCTCTTAGGCCGTCGCTCTCCCATAGCGGCGGCCTCGCCTTTTCTTAGCCTGAGTTCTACGCCGACTCCAGCGCGGCGATCCTGCTCTCGTGATCGGCCAGCTCGGCGGTATGACCAGCGTCCACGGCAAGGCCGAGTGCGCCTGAGAGGCGGCAATCGACGGTCGCGTCATCTGCGCCAGTGCCGCCGTTGACGGCCACGCCGACGAAGACATTGCCAGCGGCGGTCTTGGTGAGCGCCGTGCCCGTCCAATAGAGCGCATCGCCTTCCGAGATCGCGCCTGAGATTTTTGGCAAGCTCCAAACGCTAGTGACCGCGCCCTCGACGGGCTCGCCAGCCTTGGCGTCGGTTGTCGCCACCGCGAAGATGCTGCCGACGACGAAGCCCTGCCCGCTGAGAAGCCCGCCCTCCGGGCTTGTGAGAGTGAGCACGTCACCCGGTTGCACGAAATTCTTTGCCATGTCTCTGTCCTCTCCTACGCGAAGCCCTTGACGCTTCGCAGATTGACCACGATGGTCGACCGGCCCTCGGCCGTAGCGATTTGGCTGTCGATTGCGGCCAGGGCTTCGCGCATCTCACTCACCCGACGCCATTCGACCGATCTCTCAACCCCGTTTGCGAGGTAGCGGATTGAGCGCTCGCCCATCGCCAGCGCACGGACGAGCTTGGTGCGAAGCGCGCGCAGATCGGTCGCGGTGAGGTCGGTTAGATCGGTCATGGCCCTGCCGCCGCGCCCTCGTTGGTGAACATGCCGCGCCAATCGACAAAGGCGGCGACGAAATCGAGTCTCACCTTGACCTCGACGCCATCAATGCGGAAGCCCGCCTGCGTCTCGGTCTGTGGTCCCTCGTTGCCGGATAGATAGCAGACCTCCAGCCCGCTCATCGGCGCGTCGGCGCTGAGATACCAGCGGGTTGCGCTCGTGAGTCTCGGCTCGACAATGAGGCTCAGGAAGCTCCAAGGATTGACCTCATCGACCGAGACGGCCGCGATGGTCGCCAAGAGTTTTTCGCTCGCCGTCTCTAGCTCGCTCGGCACAACGAGGAAGCGCGGCACAACGTCGATCAGCTTGCCAGCGGGTCCGGTCTGCTTGCGCATGGCGAGACGCGCCTCGCTCAAGCTCGTGTCGTCAGGGGCAGCGCCCGTGTCGGCGACGTTGGCGTGCGCCTCGTCAAACAGCGGATTGTTGTCAGAGAAGGCCGGGCCGAGTTCGGCGTTCGCCTGCAATAGCTCGGCGAGATAGTCGGCCTCGAAAGCAGCGGCTTGTGCGCCGAGCTTGGCGGGAATGTCGGTGAGCGCGCCAAGATCGTCGTTGATGATCGCCTGCCGAGTCAGCCCGAAGACCTTGCCATAGGTGGCGAGCTTGTATTTTTCGCCGGTCTCGACAAAGCCGCCGCTCTTATACTCGCCATGCTCGTTCACCTTTTCGAGCGTGAAGCTCGCAGGGTCGATCATGAGCGGGTTGCGTTCGCGGAAATCTGGCGCGGTGACTTGCCGAGCGAAACGGCGCAAGCCCGAAGGCGCGGCGGTGTAGGCGGTGCGCAAGACGCGGCCCACGGCGTCGCCGAGGATCATCGGGAAATCCGAGGTCGTTTGCAGCGCCCTAGTGATGATCGCGGCGGGCGTGAGCAAGGTCGAGGTCTCGCCCGACCGGCGCAAGCACTCGGCGGCGATGGTCGCCATCGGCAGATCGGCATATTGCCGCGCCGGTCCGCTCAAGGTGTGACCGCGATGCACGCGAGCAAATAGGGCCTCGCCCGCTGCTCGCTGAAACTCTTGCGGATTGTCGAGCGTGCGGTGATCGCCGCCCGTGCGAATGTCGAGACAACTTCGCGTCTCAAGGTGGCGCAACATTTCGGTCCTCGCTTCCTCGGTTGAGATGCCGCGCGCGAGCATGTCCGTCACGGTCTCGACCGAGATGCCGGATCGGCGGCCAAGCTCGACAATCTCGCGGTTCACGCTCGCGCGGTCATTGTCGCTTGTCCGGGTGCGGGCACGATGGTCGGCCGGGACGGCGACCACGGAAACCTCGACCGGCTTCCACTTGCGGGCGATGCGCTGGTGGCGGCCATTGGCCTCGCCGGTTGCCCACTCGCTCACGCTGTAGCCGATGCTCAAATTTGACAGGATGCCTTCGCGGATGTCCGCGACCACGCCCGCAAGCTCGGGGCGTGACGAGAAGCGCAAGCGGGCAACAATCTGATCGCCCTCGACTCTCGCTTCCTCGACCGTACCGATGACCGAGGCCACGCCGTCTTGGCGATGGCCGTCGAGAACGGATGCGCCGCGCAGCGCGCTGAGGTCCGCGCCGGTCACGTCGAGAATTTCATCGAAGGGCTGGCCGCGCTCGTCTCGGCGCTCGACCGGGTTCGACGTGGCGACAATCGCCTCGACCGATAGGCGCTCGGCGTTGAACGAGGCCGGTCGGGTTGCTGCCTCTCGGCGCTCAATCGCGTCGGCGAGATCGCGGAACAGCATTTCGTGGCTGGTCATGGTGGGACTCCTACGCGGCGGCGTTGATGGGGGTGACGTTGGTCGGCGCGGCGGTGTCGCTGGCGCGCTCGGCGTCCACGGTCTCAGGATCGCGACCGCTCTCGCTGATCGCTTGCGCCCTCGACATGATGCCAGCTTGCACGAGCAAGATCGTCGCCTTGGCCTCGTCTAGCGGGTTGATCGAAGCGTGCGCAGGCCATAGCCACGAGGCGTCAAAGAACGGTTGCGACTCTCGCGTGAAGGTGGGCGCGTTGATGCGCCCTGAGAGGATTTCGAGGGTGACGTGGCGCTCATAGACGGGACGCAGCATCTTCGCCACGAGCGCCGATGCCCTGATCGCCTTGCAGCGCCGCAAGAAGGATTGCAGCGCGAGGCGCGAGCTTGAGTAATTCGTTTGGCTACAGTCCGAAGACAAAACCTCGTAGGGCAAGCCCACGCCGCTCGCGATGGTCTGCACCATGCGCTTGAGGAAGCCGTCGAGGCCCGCCATGTCGCTGACCGGCGTGAAGGTCACGTCAGCGCCGACCGGAAGCTCGACCAGTGCTCCGGGCTCCATCGGCTGTTGCTTTTGCAGATCGGTCGAGGTCGTGCCCGTGCCGTCGAGGCTCTTGATCAGCCCGCACAGAAGCGCCGACGCCTTCGCCTTGGTGAGTGCAGCGTCGAGCGCGGCGTCATACTCAACGAGGGTCGTTGCGACCGGCGCGAGCCATGAGAGGCCGCGCACTTGCCCCGTCCATTTTTGCTCATAGAGATGCAGCACGTCCGCCGCATCGACCGGGACCGCTGCCAGCGTGCCGCTACGCCAATCATCTTCCAGCACGGGCCGCACCCAATAGCGGATGCGCTCGCCCGCCGCGTTGAACTCGACGCCCGCGACGATGCGTCCGCCGCCCGTCGTTTCGCGGCTCATGCTTGGGTCCATCTGCTCAGGGTGAAGCTCTTGCAGCCGAAGCTCGCCGCGCGGTGTCGTGACCATGCGATAGAACGCCTCGCCTTGCCCGACCAGGGCACGAGCGGCGGCCGTGAGCACGCTGCCAAGGTCTTGCCCATCGACGCCGATGCGGTCGTAAAGCGCGAGCCACGACGCCTCTAAGGCGCGGGCCATGCCTGCTTGCGGGTGCAGCGAGCGCAGCGACGGGCCGTCGCCGATCAGATGGGTTGCCCATCCCGAGACGATGGCTTCGGCAGTCGGCGCGTTCGCGATCAGCCACGAGGCGCGGCTTGCGGTGAGCGAGCGAGCGGCGAGCGCCTGCCGGTCGGGCCGCGTCATCGCGACGGTCGTTGGCCATCGCGAACCGCCGCCCGCACTCTCGAATGTGCGCTTGAACCAAGAGGCGATGCGCTGACGGATGGTCATTGCAGCGGCCCTCGGTATTCGATGGTCATGCCGGTCAGCTTGAAATAGCTCGCGGCGAACAGCGCCAAGAACGCGTCAGGCGGCACGCCGAGAGAGCGGCGGACCTCGCCCACGGTGACGCGCTCGCCGTTGCGGATGCGCTCGACCAAGGCAGCATCGTCAGTGCCGACCTCGACCAGCCGCGCCATCGCGGCAGACATGAGCTTGGGATCGGGGAACGCGGGCGAGCGGGAGCGATCCGCCTCAGAGGGCGGTGCAGCAAGCCTTTCTCGCGGCGTCTTTGACAACGCTGGCCATCGCTTCCTATCCCTTTTTTTCGGAAACACCCTATTTTGAGATCGGCGAAGGCAACTTGCAAGCGACAAACGCTAGAGCCGCCCTCTCGCCATGAACTCGCTGCGGGCGACCATCGGTTGCCGTGGCGTCGGCGGTTGCACAGAGGCAAGCGCGACCTCCCTCACGTCCAGATCGAGGCGCAACGCTGCCTTCGCGGCGGTCGCATAGACCAAGGCGTCGAGCGCGTGATTTTCTCTGCCGGGGATGGCCTCAAGGCGGACCACGACACGGCCCCGGCTCATGCGGGTGACGCGCTTCTCTGAGACCAACTGCTCGTAATAGACCGGCTCTAGCTGATCGGAGAAGCGGAAGCCGCGCCGCTCGGCGAGCTTGGCGAGGATTGCGGCCTTGATGCCGTCGACGCCGACGATGAAAAGCAGGCGACCCTTGGAGCGCGAGCGCGTGATCGCCGGTCGCCCGAAACCGGCCGCGCCTTTGATGGCGAAGACGCGGCGCGAGAGGCGAGCGCGGCAGAAGCGTTCCACAACGTCGTAATGCGAGCCCGAGCCCGCGTCGATGCACGTGGCGTCGATGCGCAACGTCCCTCCGTTCGGATGCTGCCAGCGGCCTTTGAGATGGGCGTCTAGCTCTTGCCATGTCTCGTCATCGTCCGGCGCGCCCCAGATCGCATGATGGTCGAGGATCAGCGTCTCGCCTGCTCGCGTCCAGCCCGCCGTTGTGACCTCTAGCCGGTCTTCCTGAACGTCCACGCCGCAAGTGAGCGCGATGCACTCGGGGGGAATCTCGGCGAGACTTATCGGCTCGGCACGTGAGGCGAGTGCGGCGTCGTCTATCGCCTCGCCTTCCTCGCGCCACGGCTCGGCGAGTATCGTCGTCGTGAGCGCGCGCAAGAGGTCCGGGTCATTCGTGGCGACGGTGAACTCGCGGGCGAGCTTGCCCCATGCCATGTTGTCGAGCAGCGAGATTAGCCCATTGCTGCGATAGCCATGATGGCCTGAGACCTCTGGCCTCGTTGCCCGCCAGCGACCGGCAGAGACGGCGCGGGCCTTCTCCTCGCCTTCCTCGATCACGCCGCCGCACTCCGGGCAAACCGCGTGCGCTCGCTCCGGCTTCCCCTCTGGCCATTCGATGTGAGCCCACAGAAGCTCGAAGCGGTGATCGCAGGCGGGGCAGGCGATCTCGTAGATGCGCTGATCGCTCTCGGCGTAGAGCTTCGCGATCAGCGACGTGTCCTCAACCTTGGGCGAGCTTCCCGAGACCAGCTTCCTGTTGCAATAGGTGATGGTCCTTCTCTCGGCGAGTGTGAGCGGATTGCCCTCGGCGCACTCGCACGCATCAACCTCGTCGGCGTAGACGCATCGTGCGGTATGCCGTCTCAGATTGCGCGCCGCCTTCGCCGAGATCGCCTTGAGCGAGCCGCCCGGAAAGAAGCGTTGCAGCAAGGTCGAGCGCCCACGCTCGTCACGTGACGGCTCGGGGAGCAAGCCAGCGAGGTCCGGCGACAACTCGAAGATGGGCTCGATGTCGTCAACGACAATGCCCCTCGCGTCCGCCTCGGTCGGCATGAGCACTATGATGGGTGCGGGGTCATCGCGGACGTGCCGAGCGGTCGCGCAAGCGATCAAGAAGGTGAAGCCCGACCTCACGGATTTTTGCCACGAGACACGCTCGACCTCTGGGTCACCGATGCTCTCTGCGATTGCGACTTGGTGAGGCCAGAGCGTGACCGGCCCCGGCTCGGCGCTGAGACCTTCCGGCAAGCGCACGACACGCTCGATCCATCCCGGCAGCGTCTCGACGGGAGGCGGTCGCAGCGTCTCGGCGACGGCGGACCAAATCTCAACCGGCGTCATTCGCAAGCTCGTCCAGGCAGGCGCGAAGCTCGGTTGATAGCGTGACCGATTGCCTCGCCGTCAGATCGCGCATCCGAGTCGGCACGGCGAGGATGCGGCCACGGAAGGCGCGGAGCTTGCCGCGCCAGAAGGTCTCGACCTCGGACGCCTCGACAAGCTCGCCGCGCATCTTCGCCGCCCTTGCCGTGGCGAGATCGGCTTGACCCTCGGCGAGCTTCACCCGCGCATCGACCACGGCAGAGGAACCTCGACCGGCGGCGACCGTTCTAAGGTGCGCGCAATACCGCGCCACGCTCGACATGAGATAGGTGCCGCGCCGCTTGCCCTTCACCAGCACGTCGCGGTTCGCAAGCTCGCAAACGGTCTTGGGGGTGACGCCTAGAAGCTGCGCCATGCGCTCGGCGGTGATGATCTCGTCCATGCGACGAGTTTAAGCCAACGGCGTCGTGTCGAACAGCTTGGCAAGCGCGCCGGTGGTGATCGCGTCGTTCATGCGATCACCATAGCGCGCGGTGATGGGGAGACAGGCAGCGAGGCAAATTTCCGGGGAAAGTGCCAGCAGCGCTTGATGTAGGTCAAGGCACCCGGACATTGACATGATCTTCTCTCTTATAGGCCACATCGTTTTTATCGGCGGTCCCCCTGTCTAGCCGAAGACGTGGTCCTGTTCGTGCCGGTCTTTCCCTCCCGGCGCGCGCAAAACAAACGCGCTGAGGCGTCCAGCCGCGTGATAGCGGTTGGGCGTCTTTGTCCTCGCAGGGGACAGCATGGAGAAGAACAATGATCAGATTCATCGCTGTTGCCTTTTGCTTGGCCGTCGCAACATCGGCGCAGGCCATGTCGCCAGTGCCGCTTCATCAGGAGAACGGCACGATCGTGCAAGTCCGCGAAGCGTGCGGCGCGGGTATGCACATGGTCAACGGTCAATGCGTGACGACTGCCGCCCGCCGCCAGGCCCGCAGATGCTTGGTGTGGGGTGCAGGGCACGTTTGCCGTAAGTGGGGTTGAGACTGCTATCCAGATCAGCATTTCGACTGCGCCCGCAGTGCCGCGGGCGACTTGTTGAACTGAGTCAACGATTGCTGAGTTTAATGGACGCTTCAAGAAAATCCCTTCTTGAAGGTGGTCCCACAAGGGAGGAAAGCAGATGATCAAATTGATCGGTGTTGCTGCCTTTGCCCTAGCCGTCGCAACGTCGGCTCAGGCCATGTCGCCTCCGCCGCTTCATCAGTCAGACGGCTTGAAGACTGAAGCTTATTATAGGCATTACGGCTATTACGGCCATGGAGTTGCCCGCCGCCACGTCCGCCGCCATGTCCGTAGGTGCGCGCTGTGGCATGCAGGCGTTTGCGCTCGGTGGCACTACGTCTACGTCTACTAGCGGAGACGCCAGCGCACGGACTATCTGCGTGCGGAGCGAGGCGAGGAGGCAGTGAGCTTAGCGGGAAGGTGAGCACTCAGGCGGCGCGCCGTCGCGTAGGCTAGTGAGCCGTCTTGGCGCGAGGTTTTGATTTACCCGCAGCGGGTAAATTACCGAGGCCACGCTGAACGGTCGCGAAGCCCACGCCAAGCACGTCCGGCACGCCTTGTCACCTTTCGTGAAGGGGGCTGGCGACGCCAACCCCCTTCGCAATCTTTAGTCGCCGCAAATCCAAATCGCGCCAATGGGAGTCCACTGCCAACATGGACCTACGCCGTAGTCCCACCACCGGCCGTGATACCAGTGCCGGTGGTGATCGTAATGGTCGTGATCGTGGTCATGTCCATGATGGTCGTGGTCGTGGTCGTGGTCGTGGTCATGTCCATGATGGTCGTGATCGTGGTCAGCGAACGCCGTTATCGGAAACAACAAGGCACCCGCTAGCGCGGAAATAAGAAAAAGTTTGCGAACCATTTGCGCTCCATTTCTCTTTGTGATCCCCCGGACCTTTATAGCAGCTTGACCGGATTTTTGCCGCCTAAGCCAGCGCACCCTTCGGGAGAAATCTTGAAACCAGCGCGGCTCCGGGCTGTGTCGAGTCCAGGAAGGCCCCAGCGTGCTATCTTGGCGCGTTCCCGTCCTTCTTAGGCAGGCCGAGATCGAGCACGACCGCATCGTACGGCTCGGTGTCGCCGAGGAAGTGCCCCTCCTCACCGTCGAAAGCCGTATCGACGGCATAGCCCGCATCGCTCAGCGCGGTTACGAGCTGGCGGTTCAGGTCTGGATCGTCCTCGACGACGAGAAGCCGCAAAGTTCATGTTCTCCCGGCTGGGGACGTGAGGTCCCCTTAGAACTGCCCGGTAGCAGCGTCAACGATGAGGTTGGTCACCGCGCCGGTCGGCCCGAGCACGACGAGCTTGTAGACATAGCCGTTACCCTGCTTGCACAGCGCTTGGTTGACGACTTTACCGCCCGTCTTCTTCTGCACCATCTGGTAAATGGCGCTCGCGGGAAGGAGCTTGTTCTGCGCGATGATCGCAGCCGCCTTGCCCCAATCGACGCAGCCGGGCAAGGGCTGCGATCAGAGTTGGTTGGAGCAGCCGCCACATTGTTCCCAGTCCCATTATCCTTATTGCGCGGGACCTTAAAGGAGCGCGCATGAACGACGCATGAATGCTTAAGCACGGGCCCTTGCGGCGAAACCGCTTCCCCAAGGACCGTGCTCAAGCCGTTGCGTTGGGGCCCTATTTCGCCTTGGGCTTGGCCGGGGCTTGGGCGTTGGCGTCATCGACCTTGGCGCCGAGCGCGGCAAGGCCGAGGCCGCCGAGGACCGCCGGCAGCTTGGCGATGAGATCGGTAAGCGACATGTCGCCGACCGCCCACATCGCAACGACGGAAAGCGCGGCGCCGACGCCCAGGATCTGCGTGCGGTAGCCCTTGGCGAAGCCGCCCGCGAGAATGTAGCCGAGAATGTTCATGGGTAGTCTCCTTTGCTGGTGGTCGGGAAAACTGTGGGTGATGAGGATGAGATGCGTCGGCGCTTCGGCGACGACGCGAACAGCGCAAAGTGGCAGCGGCCGATCTCTCGGCCACGAGCGAACGACATTCATGGGTGGAAGTTCGGCTACTCGCCGCGCATAGCGCGGCCCTGCTGCACAAGCTTCATGACCACAAGCGCGAGCGATGCGAGGCCGGTGATGAGACCGACCGTCAGCGTCGCGATTTGCAGCCATGGCGCGAAGACGTGCGGATCGATCGACATTGCGGCTGCGATCGAGAGGCCTGAGCCGATTCCTCCCGCGGCTGCGGCTTGACCTGCGCTCAGCCGCTCAACGGCGTGATGAAGGCTTGCGAAGAATTCCATCTTGTCTTCAGCCCGGCTTTTGCCCAGCCGCGCGGTAAGCCTGCTCGGCGCGATTGAGAGACGATCGAGCGCGCAAACGGCGAGTTCAACGCAGGATAGAGTTCATGGCGTCCGCCTGGCGACCGAGGGCAGGCGTCGCAAGCAGTCCCAATAGGAGCGCGAGGCGTTTCATCAGGCGTAGAGTCCTCCCGTCGCTGTCGAACCGGCCGAGCTGCCGGGAAAATATGATGCCCCGCCGCCGTTCGAGCTGACCAGTCCGTTCAATGTAGACGAATAGCGCGCTCCCTTCGCCGAGCCGGAGAAGCTCACCGCGCCGGAATTGAAGCGGACCTCGCCGAGCTCCTCGGCCACGGCAAATGCCGTCGCGAAAGCCGGCGTGCCGCTAAGCGTGATGGTTGCCGAGGCTTGCGCCTTGATGATGGCTCCAGCCCCCGTGGCGATTAAGTGCCGAGCCGCGGCGCCGCTGATGGTGTAGCTGCCGGTTATATCGATAAAGGCCCCGATGCCGGCCCGCATCTGAGCCGAGGTCGCGACAGCTCCAAATTCGACATTCTGAACCCCGATATAGGCGCCGGCGCCGTCGACGTTGATGCCGAGCCCCGAGGTCGCGGTGGTGATCTTGATGCCGCGGAGCGAGTATTTGCCGCGGAAGCCGAGATCCCGAGAAGGCGTCTGCGCCCGTGGTGCTGATGATGACGTTCGATGGCGTGGCGATATCGCCGAGAATGATGCACTGGCCAGCGCCGACGAGTGTCTTGAACAGATTGGCACCCGTTTAGGTTCCGTTGCCGAGCCGGATGGTGACATCGTAGATGCCGAGGTCGAGGCCGGCGACTGTGTCGATCGCCTTCTGCAAGGTAAGGAAGGCGCCGCCCGAGGAATTGGTGAGCCCGTTATTGGAGTCGAGATCCGTCGGTGCGGACGTAATAGGTGCGCGCCCCCGTGAGGAGCTCGCGGCCGCCGCCCCCGCCGCCTGAGCCAAGGACCGTCTCGGTGCCGGCGTGGTCCTTGAAGGCAAGTTTTGTGATTCCTCCCACGTCTTTGGCGTAGAGGCGAGCCACGTCGCTTCCCGGACTCGACGGCGGAGAGATCTCTGCCAAGTCGAGATATTGACCGAGTTGGAGGCCGGCTGTGACCCAATTCGTGCCGTCGAAGGCATAAAGCGCGCTCTCGTCGATCAGGTAAGCGAGCCATCCGGCGCCCGAACCTGCGCCAGGCAAATAGGACCGCCACTCGCCGTCGATGTACCGCACGACGCGCTTGTCCCAGCCGACCCACGCGCCGGTCGCGCCAGAGGCGACGATGTAGCAATCGCCTTCGGCCGGACTCACGGGCGGCGTGGTCAGATCCTTGTCGAGCACGCTGAGCTGCACCAGCGTGTCGAGCAGCGTCATCGCCTCGTTGTGGGTGACGTGCTTCTGCGCCTGCGCCGCGGCGATATAGGGAATTCTGAGCTTCGCGCTTTCTTCAGCCACCGGTGCCTCCACAGAGTCTCGTCATTGCCGGGCTTGACCCGGCAATCCATTCCACTGGCGTTTCCACTTGCTGAGAGGGAACGGCATGGATGCCCGGATCAAGTCCGGGCATGACGAATGGACACGTCTCGGCCATGATCACCCCTCAGTGCTGATAGTCGTAGGTGAGCTGCTCGGCCGCCACGCCCGGCCCATAGCTCGGCGAGATTTGCGCCACGCGCATCGACACGTTCCATTGCGTGGCACCGAAATCGGCCGTTTGCATCGCCGCGGTATAGAGATAAGTCGGCGATGTCGTTTCCACGCTGCGCTTCACCGCGCCGCCGGGTGCAGCGAGAACCTCGAGCTGATAGCGCTCGCTGTTCTCACCGAGCGGGACCTCGATGCCTTGCCAGCTGTCGCCGCCGATCCGCGTGCGCCGCGTCCACACCAAGGTCCAGTCGCCGTTCGACGGGTTGCGCTTGCCTTGGAGGTGAACCGGCGACAGCGGCCGGAGGCCCAGGCCCTGGAAGGCATGCGCCTCCGCGCCGTAAGACGGCTCGTCGAGACTCTCGCTCGCAGGCCCGTATTTGTAGTTCAGGGCAAGCCCGATCTCGTCGGGCCTGAGATTGACCGGCGTTACGGCGCTGTTGATCAGAATGAAGCGCGCGCCGCCGGCGACAGGATTGCGCATCGCGCCCTCGGTGCCGCCCTGCCCGCGCAAGAGGACCGACAGATCGTAAGTGGCCGGCGCCACCAGCGTCGCCGTCTGGAACTGGATCAGCTCCCACTCGCCGTCTTCGTTCTCGACCGCCGCATAGTTGGCACCGTTCAGCAGCGCCTCCTCGGTGACCGAGGCGAGTTCGCCGTGGTCGAGCGCCACACGAAGCACGTTGCTCTTGTCGTAGCGATAGAGCGGCCCCGAATAGAAGCCGAACGCGGTCTTGCCGAGTGTCGGTTGCGCGCCAACGACCGTGTTCAGCTCGTAGCCGCTCGTGGACGGCGAGCGGTAGAAGGCGACCGCGCCCGGCCACGGATCGGCATCGGCGGTGACATAGCCTGCCTGCGGCGGCTCATCGCCACGCAAAAGCGGCAGGTCGAGAAAGAACGCGGACGTCGGGCCGTACACGGTGACGACATCGAAATGCCGCTGTCTCTGCGGCGTCGGCAGGGCATTGAAGCTGAACGGCTCGACCGAAAGCGCCTCGATCGACTTGAATGCGGCATCGCGCGTCTCGGTGATGCGGAGGGGGTAGCTCCTATCGCCGGCGACGAGGGTCACGACATCGCTCGGTTCGAGTGCGAGCAGGCTCGGCGGCAGGGCTAAGCTCGCGCGCTCGCGCGCAGCCCAGCTGTCCTCGAGCCAGCTCTCGGCGATCGTCTGCGCCGCGCCCTGACTCATGGCGATGGGAAGCTCGGCGCCGGCGACGCGGTCGCTTCTCGCCCCGAGCTTGCGCGCCTCGACCGCGGCTTGCGCATAGTCTTGGCCAGAGTCGATATACGTGATCTTGGCCGATAGCGGTAGCTCGGTCTCCTGCCCGCGCGTCAGGGTGTAGAGCGGCGACTCGGCATTCGTCTCGACGAGATCGTCAGGAGTAACCGTCGCGACCGAGCCGATCAGCCCGCGATGGGCGAATTGAATCAGCCCGCCCGAACTCGGTGGCGTCGAACAGATAAGCGAGCCCGAGCGGCTGCAGTGCCTCGCGCGCCGACATGATGCGGTCGATGATGAAGCCGTCGAGGAAGCCGTAGAGATGGCTCACCTCGTAGCGGGTGAAGCCGTAATCCTCGAGGATCTGCCGCACGACCGCCGCGAGCGCACCGCCGCCGACCCGTCCCGTGAGCCAGTGGCCAAGCTCCCAATTGCCGCCATCGGCCCACACCGACAAGGCGAAGGGAAAGGCGGGATAGGGCCGCGCGTCCCAGGTATAGGCAAAGATGCGGTCGATATCGACCATGCGGCCGCCGTAAGAGCCGGATGTCGGATTCGAGCCGGCGACATAGTCCTCGTGGCTCGGATCGAAGAACGTGTAGATCGCCGTGAGGTAGCGGCGCTGGATGAGATCGTCCCTGACGCTCCGCGAGAAATAGGGCGCGAACGACTGGGAGCTCTTCGGGTCGATGCACACATTGGGCTGGTTAGACCCCTTGTCCACTGCCGGACAGCCGAGCTCGGTGAACCAGACCGGCTTCGATTCCGGCACCCACGCCGTGTGGCTGCCCGATTCGACGCCGCCAGGGCGATTGTAGTGATAGTTCTGCCACCACTCCTTCAGCGCCTTCGGCTTGTAGATCCACGGCTTGCCGTAAGCGCCGTCGGTGATCGCGAGCCTCGTTTGCGCGATGCGCTCTGGGCTTGCCTCGTTGCCCGTCGCTCCGGCCGCCGGGTAATACCAGTCGAACCCCTCGCCTCCTCTGATATTGCTGCGAAGATAATCGAGGTCGTAGATCGACCGCCACCCGGCCTGATGGTCGAGATGCGCCTCGCCGTCACGCCAGTCCGACAGCGGCCAATAGACGTCGATGCCGACCGCATCGATCGCGCTCGAGGCCCACAGCGGATCGAGATGGAAATAGACGTCGCCCCATCCGTCTTGCGGCTGATGCCCGCGATGCTCGGTCCAATCGGCCCCATAAGTGATCTTGGTGCCGGGGCTGAGCACGCTCCGCACGTCGCTGGCGAGGTCGACCAGCGCGCCGACAAAGGGAAAGGTCGAGCTGTCTGAGCGGAGCGTGGTAGCGCCGCGCATCTCCGAGCCGATGATGAAGGCGTCGACGCCGCCTGCCGCCTCGCAGAGATGGGCATAGTGCAGAATGAACCGGCGGAACGACCATTCGTCCTGGCCTGAATAGAGCACCGTGTCGCCGGAGATGGCGAAGTCGCCCGGCACAGCGGTTCCGATGAACGAATCGATCTGCGTGGCGCACGCCGACGTCTGGTCGACGGTGCCGCCCCTGCCAGGCGCTGGATCGCAGGTGATGCGTCCGCGCCAGGGATAAGGCGGCTGGCCGGTCGCACCGCTATAAGGATCGGGCAGCGAATTGCCCCCCGCCACGTCCATCGAGATGAACGGGTAGAACGTCACGCCGTAGCCGCGGTCTTTTGAGATCCCGTATCGCCGACACCACGGCCTTGTCGGCGGGCGTCCCGCCATAGGCCGGCCTCCCGTCGATCTCGGAGACGACATAGGCGTCGGCCCGCGCCACGCCGCCGACCGACCAGGCATAAGGCTGCGTCGTCTTCTCCGGCACCTCGACGCCGGGTCTCACCTCACATTGGCCGATGCGCAAGTCCGTGCCGAACCAGCTCACCACCAGCGATACCTGGCCGGCATTGGGGAGCTGGTCCTCGAGCTGGTCGAGCGCAACCTTCCAGTCGGTGCCGCCTTGAGCGGTGTGCAGATTCTCCGAAATGGTCTGGCCGGCATCGATGCGGATGACGCTGTCGTCCTCATAGACGAACTCGCCGGCGCTTGGGATCAGCGTCACCGCGCGCACCAGCGTCTCGAAATCGTCGACCGCGCGGAATACCTCAAAATTGAGCTGCGGCAGCCGGTTGCCGAAAGCGGCAAGCGGCATGTTGTCGAATACGACATAGGCCGTGCCGCGATAGGCGGGAGTTCTCGTCGCTGCCGCCCTCTTTGCCCGCGATCAGATCGTCGGCATCCTGGTCCTCGTCGCCGCGATAAACTCTGATGGTGAAGTCGGACTGGTCGAGCTCCTGGCCGTCGGCCCAGATACGGCCCACGCGGGTGATCTCGCCTTCGCAGATCGCATAGGCCGCGTTGGCGTAATAGCGGTACTCGACGCTCTGCACGGTGTCGCTCTTGCCTTGCGCGCCCGCGCTCGGCTGGTCGAACACGTTCTTGCCGCCCTTCGCCTGGCCTCCGCCCGTCGTCTGCGTGGTGACGATCACATCTTCCTTGAAGCGGGTCGCCCAGATGAGCTGGCCTGGCAGCCGCATGCGGCCATAGACGCGTGGGATGGGCGCGCCTTCGCTCGATGCCCCGAGCTTGAGGTCGAACAGCCGCGGTCCCTGATCGATGCGCGTCTGACCCGAAGAGCTTGCGAGCGGACCGAGCAGGGCCTGGTCGATGACCGAACCGCCGATCGAGCCGATCGCCCCGCCAAGCGCGGCACCGGTCAGGGTCGTGCCGAGGATGGAGACGCCGCCGGGTAGCAGCGCGCCGCCGACCGCCGAGCCCACAGCCCCAAGAACGAGAGTCGCCATCAGTGTTACTCCCCCTCTCCCCGCTGGGGAGAGGGCTGGGGTGAGGGGGATCGCGAGTAAGTTGCCCCCTCACCCGGCGCGCTTCGCGCGCCGACCTCTCCCCACAGGGGAGAGGTTGATTCAACTCCAGGGAAGGCGAAGGCGGCTACGGCGCGGCGTCGCCACCACAGCCCAAGCGCGATCTCGACCACGCCGAATCCTTCTTGCGCATGGATGAGCCGGGGCCTCTCGCACTCAAGAAGGCCCGAGGCCGGTAGCGCACTGATAATTCCTACATGTTTGGCAACGCCAAAATCGCGCATGCGAAACACGAGCACGTCGCCTGGCCTTGCCATGCCCACATCGGCAAGCTTAACGAGATGCCGCGCGGCTGCGGCGAGCAGAGTCTCGGAGCCCGTGGCGCTGCCCCAATCCGCCGTGTAGGGCGGCATCGCCTCCGGCTCTTCACCATAAAGCTCGCGCCAGAGTCCTCTGATCAGCCCGAGACAGTCCGAGCCCACGCCGCGCAAGCTCGCCTGGTGATGATAAGGCGTGCCGAGCCAGCCGCGGGCGGCCGCGACAATGCGCTGTCGTGGAATTGTGACGTTCAACATGACACTGGAAATTCCGGCCAAGCGGGTTGCCTCTTGACCCTCACCTGTCTGATAAACAGCAGCGCGAATGTCGCATGTGGCTTCAGGGAGGAGCCGCCATGACGATGGGCGATGACGAGACCCCGATAGCTCGCCGCAACTTTCTCAAGGGCGCGAGCGTTGCCGGTGCTGCTATGCTGACGCCCACGCTCGCCGTCGCAGGAGCCGAGGTGCCGACGCCCGACCAACAGCCTTTGCTGGTCAACCCGGAAAAGCCCGTGCCCGAAAATATCAGCGCCGACGAGATCAAGAGCCTGCTCAAGCTCGAGCCGAACGCGACCTGCGGCTTCGTGCGCGAGACGTACAAGAGCGCGCTTCAGATTGCGCCGGGCGGATTGCCGGCGCCGTTCGACAAGGGCCGCCCCGCCGGAACCGCGCTCTATTTCATGGTGACGCCGGAAGCTCCGGTGAAGCTGCACCGCATCCTGAACGATCAGCTCTATCACTATTATCTCGGCGACCCGATCGAGGTGCTCCTGCTGCATGAGGGCGGCACCAGCGAGCTCGTGGTGGTCGGACCGAATATCCCGGGTGGCGAGCTGGTGCAGCTCTTCATTCCCGGCGGCACGTTCCACACCGCGCGCGTCACCGGCAAGAAGCGCTGGTTCCTCGGCGCGAGCACCGAATGGCCCGGAGTCGATCCGGCGCAAGATGTCGAGATGGGCGACATCGAAGTGCTCGCCGTCAAATATCCGGAAGCCGCCGCCGACCTCCGCACCTTCCCCCTCCCCGCCAAGCCGAAGGAGTGAGGCTGCAACTCATTTGAACCGGCTGTTGCCGTCGTTCTTGCCCTAGCGGCTCGCCACGCTCAGCATGAAGTCGTTGCCCGGCACCTGCGGGAAGCCGCGGAAGTTCGCCACGTTGTCGAACTTCTCCTTGCAGGTCGAGAACTGCTTGTCGCAGCCGGCGACGATCAAGAACTGATCGCCGACCGCGATCGTCTCGGCCATGCGCTGCCACAGCTCGATCTTGACCGAGCTCGAATCCTTGCTGTGCACCCTGACTTGCGCCGTTCGGTCCTGATTGGCGCCCGAGAGCCAGGTCAAGAGTCCGCGCGAGAACCAGCCATTGCCATAGGCGTCGAGTCCCGTGACCCCGAACAGCCGGGGCGAGCCGGTAAGATTGGCGACCACGCCGTTATTGGTGCAGAAGCCCTCTTGCTCGAGATCGACCTTGCAGCGCGCGTCACCGAGATCGGCATCGCAGGCGAACTGCACGATGCGGCCCTTGGGCTGCTGCAATTCATGCGCAAGCCCCCTCACCTCGCAACTGAAATGATGCTGCCCGCGTGAGACCTCGCCGAGATTGCCGTAGCGCATCAGGACGCGCTGCGAGGGATCGGCCCAGTTCACCCGGTAGATCTCGATGAGCGCATTGTCGTAGAGGCCAGCGACGAGGTCGGCCTCGTTCAGCCGCTCGGACTTGAGCGCGCCTTCGACGTCGAGCGTATCGACATTGAGGCCGACCGAGCCCGCGATCTCCGTGCCTAATCCGGTCGAGGCCTCGAAGGTCGTGCCATCGAAACTGAGGTCGCGGTCGTGGTCGGTGAAGCCGAGCTTCGCCCCGTCGTTGCGGGTGATGCGCCAGCACCAGCAGAGCGTGGTCGCAGCCCCATCGAGATGGTCCTGCAATCCGGCCGACAGCACTCTCATGGCCTGATCTCGACGATCGGAATATGCGGGATCGAGCCTGCCTCGATCTGGCTGAGATTGATCTCGAGCTGGTCGGTGTCGAAGCGCACCGGCACGTCGAACTCGAACCCCGCCGTCACCGCCTGCCCGGCTCCCGGAATGTGCCCAACGGTGAAGATCACCACGCCGGTTGTTGTGTTGACGGCGTAATCGAGTGGATCGGCCGCGACGCCGGCGACCGCCACCACGATAGTCCCGGCGACTGGCTCGGCGATGGTCCGCGCCCACGGCGCGAAACTCGTGCCTTAGGTCCTCGCCAATTGGAACGAGGCGTTGACGCCGTCGCCCAAGCCGATCGCCTGGTCGGCGGCCGACGGCGTCGCGGCCGGCGCGCAGGATTTATAGTCCGACCAGTCCTTCCAGCGAAAGCCGTGCAGCCGCCCGCGCCGCTCCTCGAAGAAGGCGATCACCTCGTGCAGATCGTTCGCGCTCTTGATGCCGTAGCCGGCGTTATAGCTGCGCTTCGAATCCGCCCAGTGGCTGTTGCGCTCCTCGGCGCCCGAGCCGACGACGACGATCTCGGTACGCCGCTCAGGTCCGCCGGTGGCGCCGAGCGAGATTCCGGCGGGAAAGCGCACCTCGTGAAAAGCCATGGTCGTTGTTGCCCACTTAATTTCCTCGTCATCACCGGGCCGCGGTGCCCCAGCGCGACGCGCTGGCTGGCGCCGCGTGACCCGGTGATCCAGGGCCGCTTGCCCGGTGCGTGGTGCCCCTGGATGCCCGGGTCAAGCCCGGGCATGACGTGACTAGAGATTCCGGTTGCCGCGCCCGACCACGCGCGAAAGCATCGCCGCGATCTGCCCCTCCGAGCGGCGGAAGCTTTGCGCGTCCTGCGCCGTCACGTTGAAGGTGATGTTAACCGCTTGCTGACCGCTCTCGGCGCTGACGCCGAGCCTGCCGTCTCTCCCGCGCGTTAGCGGGAGAATCGCTTCGGGGCCCGCCTCGCCGGCGAGGCCCAATCTCTGTCCGCCGAGCGGGAAAGCTATGGGCGAAGCGATCACGCCGCCTTGCGCATGCGGCACGACGGGCGTCGTGCCTCCGAGCCTACCCAAGAGAGAGGTGATGCCGGTGGAGAAACTCGAGGTGATCGGCGAGAGCGCGGCTTGCAACGTCTGCCGCGACAGCGAGAGGGTAAGCTGCTTCAGCACGTCTGACAGTGTGCGGCCTTTGATCGCCGCGTCCTCGAACGCGCGCGTCAGATCGCTGGAAAACTTGCCGCTGAGGCGACTCGCATCGCTGAGCGCAGCCCGGAAGGGCGCGATGTCGGCGCCAATGCCGACGGTAATTTCGTCGTTGGTCCCGGCCATTGGCCTCGTTCTCCTTTAGCCATCCGGATAAAGTGCCATCAGCGCCGCGAGATCGTTGCGCGACATGGGATGCGGCTCGCGCATGCCGAATGCGCCGCCTCGAACTCGCGCGGGGTCATCGCCCAGAACACCGTAGGCGCAAGCCTTAAAGTTCCGAGCCCCGCCTCCATCGCTTCATCCCACGGAAAAGGCTCTGGCGCGGCACGCTCCTCTACTCCGCGCGCGCGCTCGTCGCGAAAGGGCCGCTGTCCTCGCGGGCGCCGGCGGTGAAGGTCGCTGCCAGAAGCCGCGCCACGATATCGACGAAGCCTGCGGCGGCCCCATCGACCCGCATCGACGCGACTGCCTCGTCGCCGACCTCGTACCCCGCGCCGCGAAGGCCTGCGCCGATCATCTTGATTGCGTCCCGCGCGGCGATGCGCCCCGCCTCGAAGCGCTCGGCGACCGCGAGCATGTCGTCCTCGCCGAACGCATGTTCGAGCTCGGCGAGCGCGCCGAGCGTGAGGCAAAGCCGGTAGCTCTTGCCGTCGAGCACGGCCTCGATCTCGCCTCTGTGCCGATTGACCATGATCCCTCCTTAGCTTGCCGGCGTGAAGGAAAGCGCGCCGGCCAATTCGAGGCTCAGGTCGAAGGTCATCTCGCCATCGTGCTGGCCCGCATATTCGAGGCTCGCAATCTGAAACGGGCCTTCGACCGTGCCGAGATCGGGCACGATGACCTGGAAGGCGCGCACCGTGCCGTTGAAGAAATAAGAGCGCAGCGTCTCGTCCGAGGCCGCATCCTTGAAGATGCCGCAGCCGGTGATGCGCGCCGTCTTGATGCCGGCGCCTTCCAAAAGCTCGCGCCACCGCCCCGCCAATTCCTGGTCGGTGACGTCGACGCTCGCCGCATTGAAGGCGAGATTCCGCGCACGAAGTCCCGCGACCGTCGTGTAGGTCCCGGCCCCGTCGGAATCGACCTTGAGAAGAAGGTCCTTACCCTTCTGCGCCGTCATGGCTGATCCTCATGTTGAGAAGCGAGAAACAAAAAAAGGGCGGCGCCAACGCCGCCCAGCATCATCTCTTCGTTGTCATCGCCCGGCTTGACCGGGCGATCCAGTAACCCCCCGGACCCTGCTGGTAACTCAAGTCGGTGGGCTACTGGATTCCCGCTTGCGCGGGAATGACACTAACCTGCCCGAAAACTCTCGACCAGCGCACGCGATCGCGGGTTGAGACTCCGAGCAGCTCTGACGTGCGCCACACCAGATTCGATTCGAACTCGTGCAGCACGCCGTCGGCGAGCGCGATCTCCCACAGCATCTCGACGATGCGTTGCCGCCCCTCTTGGTCGAGCCCGCGGCACAGCACGCTGGTGAAACTGTAGAGATCGACCGAGTCGTGCTCCCAGGCTTCGGCTTCTTTCAATATTCTGCGCAGCTCGGCGTCATCGATGCCGAAGCGAGACTTGAGCAGCTCCTTGAGCTTCTTGCGCTCCTCGAGATCGACATGACCGTCGATCTGCGAGGCGTGAACAAGAAGCGCCGCCGCCGCCAGCCGAAGCTCCTCCTCCTGGAGGTTGCCCGCGCGCTCGTCGTCGCCGAGCACGCTATCGACTACGGCCTTGATCCTGCTCCATACGGTCATTGACGCTTCCTCCATCCCCAGAAGGGAGAAGAGCGTCTTAAGCGCCTTACGGAAATTGTCATGCCCGCGAAAGCGGGCATCCAGTAAACACCGGTCATCGCAGTTATCCACCGCGACGGTTACTGGATTGCCCGGTCAAGCCGGGCAATGACAATTCTATATGGTGACGACGAGAGACTTAGGCCGCTTGTGCCTGATCAGGCTCGGTCACCGCGCGGTAGCGCACGATGCCGTGGAACGTGTCGCCGTCAGGATCGAGCCGCGCCTCCGAGAATTCGTGGCGCAGATTGATGAGGTGATGATCGGCGATCGCGAGCGGCTGGTCGTGCAGCGCGGCCCTGATCGCCTCGATGATCTCGTGCACTTGTTTCTTGCCGCCGGTGCGCGACCAGACATGAAGCGTGAGATTGTGCTCGGCGCCGTCTTCGGTGCCCGTGCTCCAGTCGCGGATCACGCTCTGGCCGAGAGTGATGAAGGGAAAGGTGGCACCCTGTGGCGCATCGTCGTAGATGCGAGTGCCGCCGAGCAACGTGGTGAGGTCGGAGCAGCCGGCCAGCGCCTGATAGATCCCGCGCTGTAGGGCCCAACTTGCAACTTCCGCCATGGCAGGTCTCCACGTGAGAAACGGTTAACCAAATATGGGGTGGCCTCAGGCCACCGCCAACCCCCGCCCTGCCATCACCAAGTCGCGATCACACGCCGGCGCCGGGATTCTTAAAAGGCCCCCGCGCGATGTTTCGAAGCTTGTCCTTAATTCCTGGTAAATGGGCCCTCAGAATCGGCCAAAGCCAAGGGGTTGCAGGCCTCTCGAGGGTGCCGAACTCGGCGACGCGGCCGGCCGGATCCGGTGTACCGACGACAAAGCTAAGCGTCTCTCCGCGACCCGCATCCTCGACCTCGATGCTGCGAGCAAGATCGCCCGGAGCCTGGCGGCGCGCTTCGGCGGCGATCGCCTCGGCCTCTTCCCGCAGGACTTTTTTGAAGAGACTTCCGGCGCGCTCGCAGCGTCGAACCGCCGGTGTAGCGCCTCGATTCCGGTGATCTCTACGGCCGTCATAGGTCTCGCTCCTCGCACAGACATTTGAGCCAGCGATTGCACTCATCGACATCGAGGACGCTCACGATGTGGAACACGCGGACCCCGTCGCGGAAGCGCATGGCGGGTAAGACGCCGGGCCGGTAGCGCAACGCAATCTCATGGCTCACCGTGCCGGCGAGCCGATCGGCCTCGACCGTCTCCGAGCCTGCGAGTGGGCGGATATCGCACCCAAAGCGCCGCCACCGCGACGAAGCTCTCGGTGAAGCCGCCGCCCCATCGTCCACCCGCTCGAGCTGTTCGAGCACGAGACGATGGCGGAGATCGCTTGGCAGGAACTCGGTCACAGCCGTATCCGGCGATAAGTCGCGTTGTAGCTGAACCCTAGCCGAGCAGCGTCTGTCAAGGACTTTTTTCCTTCCGAATACGGATGAAATTAAAGGCCCCTCGCCACCGCTTCGAGCGGCAGGAAAAGTGTTCGCGCGCCGGCGGGAAATTCAACGAAGCCATAAGCCGCATAGAAGGTTTTGGCCGCGTCATTGATCGCGTGTACCAGCAAAGCCCGAACTCCAACGTGCTCCGACACTTGCAACGTTCTCAGCAGTGCATCCTTGAGCAAGCCACCGCCAATGCCGGATTGCTGATGCCGAAGATCGACTGCGAGTCGGCCGAGGACCATCACCGGAACTGGATCGGGCAAGCCATGCCTTATCCCGCGCGGTACGCTTGCGCGAGTGACGCCGCCCGTCGCGAGTGAATAATAGCCCACGACGCGGCCGCGATCCCTGACAACGTAGGTTTGAGCGGAAGGTCCTTGGCTCTTGAGCGCGAAGCGGCGAAGCCAGTCGTTGAGTGATTCGTCTCCGCAGTCGAGTTGGCCGACATCGTCCTTAGAGCTGATTGGCAGAGGCGGTGAGACGGCCAAGACCAAATTCGCGCGCGGTAAGGCTTATCGCTCCCACGGCGCCTTCGTTGCAAGCAGCGACTTCAGCTTGCGGTTGGGTGCCGGAGGCCGCTCCAAGGCGGCCCGAAATTCCGCAAACTGCTTTGGATCGAGAACGAAGAACCTCTGGTCCAGAAGGACATCCATGGCGCTCTTCCGCGAGCTCTCGATAATGAATTGGCTGCGCGATTTCCCCGCCGCCGCCGCCGCACTCTCGTTCAGCTCTCTAGTTTAGCGCGCCAGACGCACGTTGATGACCGCGTCCCGGCGGGACGGCGTCAAGGCATCCTTGCGGCGCGCTGTAGTGGTCATCTTATCCTCCGAAACGAGATCTTTTAGCTAGAGTATTGTATGTACAATGTCAATACAGGTTTACCTCGTTTTCGCGCCCGGTCCCCGCGCGCAAAAGGGCCGGCAGTCAAGGGGAAGCAACCCCGGCCTGCCGCCGAGAAAGCCGCTAAGGTATGGCTCGAAGCCCGAGATCGGGGCTCTCCTCGGACAAAGCATCGCAACCGGCGCGAGTTCGGAACCTTTTGCGCTCGCGGCAAACTTCCTAGATCAAGGGAAGCCAAGGAGGTGCCGCGATGAAAACCGGCATGTGGGAGCGCGTGAAGGACGCTCATTTCGGAGAGCCGATCTATCAGCCCGTGATCTTCGCTCTCCTCGTCATCGCTATTGCGATAACTCTCTACGTCTTCACTTAGGCGCCGGCTGAGCAGCGCCCGTTAACCTCTGCTTCACCATAGGGCCCCACCCTTGGCGTTGAGCGATGGTGATTCGCGTCGCGCTCGTCTTATCCGGACGCCATGGGGGGATCAGCCATGTCGGTCGTCGAATTCAAGCCGCCAGCGCGGCCCGATCGCGAGTTCTGGCAGTGCCGCTGCGGGAGCTTCACCTTCTGGCTGTCTTCCGACGGTTCGGCCCACTGCTCCGACTGTCACGAAGAAGCCGCCGCCATGCAGGGCTATTGGCGCATCGCCGAGCGCACAGAGCCCGAGACGTCGGCCGACCTTGCCAACGTCGTCTTCATCTTCGACCGGAAACATCTGCACACTTAGCGAGCCTGCACCGCAAGGCCTGCGGTCGAGCCGGCTTCGACCTATGCGCCTTCTTCGTCGACTTGGCCGCGCTGCACTTGCGAGGCGAGGTAGCTGTGCTCGGCTCCGCAATGCGGGCAGGTCAGCGTCGCGCCGGCCGGATGCTCGTCCTCCGCGAGCGGGGACGCTTCCTGAAACATGATCGGCTTGCCGCAGCTCGCGCACGCCACGAAGAAGTACCAGCCGCCGGGCTTGGCGAGGGTCACCGCGCCCTTCCCGGCCTCGGGCCTTCCTTGTGGCTTGCCGCCATTCCTCACATACCCTTCAGGTCGAGCTCGGTGCAGTTCGGGCCCCAGCTCCACTGGCCCCGCGCCTGATCGGGATTGCACGGCGCCGCGGCCTCTGCCGGCGGAGGCGCGACCGGAGCACCGAGCGGCTTGATGCAATTCACATGGCCGGTGACGGGATTGACCTCCGCCACTTGGCATTTCACCGGCGCTTTCCCGTCGGAGCTCTCGGCCGAAGCCGGGGCGGCCAAGGCCATGAGCCCAAGCAGGATCGTTGCGACCGTCTTCAGCATGTCACACTCTCCATGTTCGCGCCGGCTCCCAAGCCGGCATAGAATGATATCTTAAGACCGTTTTGCGCAGATGTAGAGATGGCACACCGGAAACCACAGCATGCCGGTTCCTCCTTGCTCGGCCGCCTGCGCGGCTTGCTCGGTTCGTCGCCGAAAGCGCGTCCATCGAAAGTCGCTCAGCCTGGCGCCCGGCCGCAAAAAGCGGAGACACAATCTCGCTCCCGTTCAGACAAAGGTTTCGGCAAGCGCGAACGCGGCAAGCGTTGACGCTGGCGGCAAACGGCCGCGCGAAAACGCTCGCTTAATGGAGGGAAAGAGCGCAGGGTGAGGAGTGCGTGGGTGACCCCCCGGCGAGTTTGCTGTCGCTTGCGATGGCGTTCACCAGTGTAGCGGAGCCCACGCACGCCATTCCTAAGATTCGAAAATCCGAACAACGCGCTTGCGTCAGTGGCTGCCTTTGGCCGGCGGCTCTGCCGCGGCGGAGGATTTCTCCACGCCGCAGGGAATGGCGCTGGCGAAGCACTTCGAATAGAGGCCCTGCTTCACGCAGGTCATGTTGATCTCCTTCGCCGTCTGCCAGGTCGCGTCGGAATAGACCGCCTTGGCCTTCTCGAGCCAGGCGTCTTTCGCCGTCTCCTCCGAGTGCTCGCGCGATGAGTTGAAGCCGGGGCCGGTGCCGCTGAGCGCCTTGTCGCCGCAGGCAAATCCTGGAGGATGCTCGGGCTCTGCCGCGGGCGTGCCTTCGGCCGCCGGGGCATTTGGCACCCCCGCTTCTGCCGCTTGCGTCGGCTCCGCGGCGCTCACCTCGAAGGGCACGATCGCGAGCGCGAAAACGAGCGCGCCGAGAAGAGATCGCGCGGCCGGGACGTCGTTCGGCATTGCCACTTCTCCCTGGGAGCGCGGGTATTGTTCCCGCTTGTCATGGGAAGAGTAGCATAGCGTGGCGGGCCCGAGCGCGCGAGTTACCGTTCGCGAGTGCGACAGTCCTCGCCCCTGCGACCAAGGATCGCTGTCGGACTCTTACGTGACCTGCGACGGCCGGCTTAGCCCTGATGGACCGTCGAAAAATAGGCCTCGGCCTTCGCCAGATTGGCGGCCGGGTCCTTCATGAACTGGGCCTTGGCGTCCTTGCTGCCGAAGCAATAGGTCTTGCCCTTGTACATGGCGTTGATCGAGCAGTCGGTCTTGATCTGCTTGTGCAGGGCAAGACCCTCGGCGCACATGTTGCCGAATTGGCCAGTTGCCGCGAGTGCTGCCGTGGCGGCAGCAAGCACGAAAGCGGCGGCAAGCGCCGAAGTCACTGAGCGTCTGATCATGGTGAACCTCCTTGGGTAGAACCGTTCCCATGCTCCCAGGACGAAGGCGGCAACGCCGGGCCCCGGATGAAGTTCCGCCGTGTGGGTGCGACAGATCGGCGCTTTAGGCCGTGGAGGCCTTAACCCTTACTGATAAGGCTTGGCGATCATCCAGGTCTGGGCCGGGATCTTGGCGCAGGAATTGGCAAAGACGTCGGTCAGTCCGCGCGTGTTCGGTCCGGGGTTCTCCAGGCAGCGGGGGAAGATGCGCATGTCCTCGTTGCGGAGCGCGATGCGGTCGTTCCACTTCAGCGTCTCCTTGGAGAGCTCGTCCACCTTGGCTTGGAGATCGGCGAGCTTCTGGGTCAGACACGCGACGCGATCGTCGGTGCCGCCGGTGTCGCAATCGGCAGCCAAGGCGCGGGTCGAAAGCGCCGCCCCGCCGAAAATGAGCATCGCGATCCATACGGAAGGCGTGAAGACGCGAGCGATCCAAGTCCTCATCGGGGTTCCCATCGGAACAGCCTCCTTGCCAAGTGCCGGGTCTAGACTATGTGGAATGCTAGAAGCGCGGGGATAGCTTTACGATTGGAAACGCGTTCGCCTCACACCATCGTGAAACAACGTCTTGGGACCATCATGACTGAACCCGAAGTTCCAGCCGGCCTCATGCGCAAGTTCGCGCTGCGCACGTCCCTCTGGCTGCTCTTTCTTTTTGGCGTGCTGTTCGCCTCTGCCGGCACGCTCGATTGGCCGGGCGCGTGGATTTATCTCGGCCTGTCGGTCGCGATCACCGTCGCCGGCGGCCTTTGGCTGTTGCGGCGCGACCCCGGCCTTCTCGAGGAGCGGCTCGGCAGCCTGCTCCAGCGCGACCAGAAGGGCTGGGACAAGGTCTTCATGATGGTAATGCTCGCGCTGTGGGTGGGCTGGCTCGTGCTGATGGGCCTCAACGCCAAGCGCTTTCACTGGTCGCACGTCCCCTTCTCATTCCAGATGCTCGGTCTCGCGCTTCTCCTGCTTGCGACTTACGTCATCTGGCTCACCTTCAGGGAGAACAGCTACGCGTCTCCCGTGATCAAGATCCAAAAGGAGCGCGGGCATCGGGTGGTGTCGACCGGGCCTTATGCCTATGTGCGCCATCCGATGTATGCGGGAGCTGTCCTCTACATCATCGGCATTCCCCTCCTGCTCGGCTCGTGGTGGGGATTGGCCGCCTCTATCCTCATCATTGTCCTCATTGCAGTCCGCGCCGTGCTCGAGGAGCGCACCCTTGCGGCCGAGCTCGAAGGCTACGCGCAATACGCTGCCCGCGTCCGCTACCGGCTCGTGCCCTATCTCTGGTGAGGCGTGGCGAATGACGCGCGCCGTCTTGTCGCTGGCGTGGTCCGAGGCAGAGGCAAGAGCGCCTTCATTTTTCGGCCTTAACTTTCGCCGAATGAGCCTCCGGGGCATAGTGAGAAGCTGCCTGCAAGGCAGGTCGAAGGTGATGTCGAAAACAACAAGGACAGGGCTCGCCTTTTGTCTGCTTGGGGCTTTGCTTCCGGGCTGCAGCCTCTCCGAGCCCGCCCCCCTCAACTTCACCCAGATCGACCAGCGCCCGGCCAAGGCTGTGGAAGCCAAAAACACGCTTCAACAAGCCGAACAGGCCTGCAAGGAGCAAACGGAGAAAAAGGGCATCGCCTCGGTCACTGCGATCTTCTCGCGCTTCCGTAAGGGCTCGGCGGATGAGGACTATATCGCCTGCATGAAGGCCCGCGGTTTCGAAGTGCAGCAATAGGGCTGGCGCGGCCCCCAAACGTGCCGCCTCGTTAGCCCGGCTATTCCCTTGCCGGACCCCATAGATTCTCTACAAATGGCCTCAATCCCGGTGTAGTTTCCGGGTCCGTTATCCCTGTCCAGGCGGTTCGTTGGGTGGAGGCCACGCCGCCGGGGCGGTTGCGCGCGCGAGAGGTCGGGGCGAAAGTGCGGGACATTTTCCAAAACGATCGCAGGGCCAAGCTGGTCGATTGGCTCAAGATCGATTCCTGGATCGAATTCTGGGCTCTACGATACGTGGATCGGTTTCCGCGACTGGTGGAGCGCGTATTCCTCGTTCTTCGGCAAGTTCGAGGTCAAGGGCTTCGTCCGCGCGGTCAACGAGCTCGCGTGCGAGGCTCTCACCCTCGGCGTCGGCGGTCTGCTCGTGGTCACGGCCTTCGCCCTTCCCGCCTTCGAGATCGCGCAAGGCAAGATCAACCTCTCCGACGAGTACAGCGTCACCTTCCTCGACCGCTACGGCAATGAGATCGGCAAGCGCGGCCTGCTGCGCGACGATTCGGTGCCGCTCGATGAAATTCCCGACTTCATGATCAAGGCGACGCTCGCCACCGAAGATCGCCGCTTCTTCGAGCATTTCGGCGTCGACGTCATGGGTACGTTCCGCGCGCTCGCCGCCAACGCCCAGCACGACACGGTGGTGCAAGGCGGTAGCTCGCTGACCCAGCAGCTCGCCAAGAACATGTTCCTCTCTCCCGAGCGCTCCTTGAGCCGCAAGATCAAGGAAGCCTTTATCGCCATCTATCTTGAGAACCACTACACCAAGCCCGAGATCCTCAAGCTCTATTTCGACCGCGCCTATCTCGGCGGCGGCTCCTACGGAGTCGAGGCGGCGGCGCAATATTATTTCGGCAAATCGATCCGCGACGTGAACCTCGCTGAAGCCGCCATGCTCGCCGGCATGTTCAAGGCGCCCACGCGCTACGCCCCTCACGTCAATCTCGCAGCCTCGCGCGCGCGCTCCAATGAGGTGCTGAGCAACATGGTCGAGGCTGGCTACATGAGCGAGGGCCAGGTCTACGGCGCGCGCATGAACCCGGCGAAGATCGTCGAGCGCACCGACACCAACACGCCCGACTACTTCCTCGACTGGGCCTTCGAGGAGGTGCAGCGGCTGATGAAGGGTCAGGAGGACCACATTCTCGTCGCCCGCACCACCGTGGATCCGGGACTGCAAAGAATGGCCGAGGATGCGCTCGAGACCACGATCGCAACCTCCGGCAAAGCGCGTCATTTCGATCAAGGGGCGATGGTGGTCATGGAGACCGACGGCGCCGTACGCGCGCTCGTCGGCGGCAAGGACTACGGCGAGAGCCAGTTCAACCGCGCCACGCACGCCTATCGGCAGCCGGGGTCGTCATTCAAGCCCTACGTCTACCTCACCGCTTTCGAGACCGGAAAGTACACACCCAACACCGTCGTGAGCGGCGGAGGAGCCTCTTGCGGCCACTGGGCGCCACACAACTACTCGGCCGGCGAGAGCAACACCATGGCCCTCCACGATGCGCTTGCCCATTCGATCAACACCATAGCGGTCAAGGTCTCCCTCGACGTCGGCCGCGACAAGGTGCTCGAGACGATGAGAAAGTTGGGGATCACCCGACTGAAGAAAACCTGCTCTCTTGCGCTCGGCGACCAAGGTCTCACGCCGCTTGAGCATGTCACCAACTACGCCGTGTTTGCGTCAGGCGGCCTTGAGGTCCATTCCTACGGCATCGAGGTGATCCGGGGTCTCGCGAGCGGCGAGGTACTCTACAATCACGATCGCGACACGCCGCCGCGCAAGCAGATCTTCTCACGCAAGTCGATCGAAATGCTGAACACGATGATGCAGCAGGTCGTCACCGGCGGAACCGGTCGCGCCGCCAACCTCGACTTCACTTATGCCATCGGCAAGACGGGCACGAGCTCCAACTTCCGCGACGCCTGGTTCATGGGCATCACCGGTCAGTATGTCGCTGGTGTTTGGCTCGGCAACGACGACTTCACGCCTATGGCGCGTGTGACTGGCGGCAGCTTCCCGGCCCAGACCTGGCACGCTTTCATGGTGGCGGCGCACGACACCGATAACATTGCACAGATCCCAGGCATCGCCGTCCATCCGGTGCAGGCGGCCGAGCGCGCGAGGCTTGCCGCCGCTGCGGCACAAAACGCCGCCGCCAATCCGGAAGCTCCACCTCCGCCAGTGACTGAGAATGTCAGGGACATGACACTGGCGACGAAACAAGTCCTTGACAAGATCGCGGCGCTGCTCAAAGACGCTCGCCGTCTTTCGCCGAGCGATCAAAAGCCTGACCACGCCGAAGCAGTCCCCGCTGCGGGAGCCGCGCCCAAGCCGAGTCTCGCTTCGGCAGGCAATCCCGATGGGGCCCAGCACCCGGCGACCGCCAGTGCCGCAGAATCTCAAACCACGCCGCAAGGCGCGATTTCAACCGTCAGCGACAGCGGTGCGCCGCCCCCGCATTAGTCGAGGGGCGCGTCAGTTGTAAGCCAAGGACGACGACCGCTTGACCAGCGTCCTGCCAGATCAGCCATTTGGTCTCGCCGCGCCCCGCGCCAAGCCGTGGGTCGAGGAGAGCAGCCATTCGATGCGCTCGCTCGCCTATTTCATCGGCACCTTCGCCGTTGCGCTCCTGCTCGGCATCGGTTCGGCCTGGTACATGATCGAGGAAGGTTCGCCGCTGACGACGACGAAGGTCGGTCCCTGGGCAAGCTGGAACAGCTTAGGCAATCCTCAGGCAGACCCCTACACCAGGGCACATCTCGCCCGCAGTGGCAGACTTCCACTCACCTCGACGGTCGCCCGCTATTTCGTCGCTAAGACCGATAGCGCGGGCCATAGCCTCACCTCCGCATGCGAATATCTGATCGTCGGTCTGCCGATCAATGCGCGATGGTGGTCCATCGCTCTCTACGATGCCTCTGGCAGTCTCATCGACAATCCCTCCAATCGCTACTCGTTCAACGGCGAGGAGACCTTGCGCCACGCGGATGGCTCTTACCGCATTCATTTGGCGCGCACGGCTCGCCCCGAGAACTGGCTTCCGAGCGGCGACGACACTGACCGGAGCCTCGTGTTGATGTTGCGGATCTACTCACCGCGCGAAACCGATTCTCTCGGCGTCGGCCTCGTTCCTGACGACCGTCTGCCCAAAATCGAGCGCGTCGCATGCGAATAAGGATTCCGGGGCTCTATATCGTGCTCTGCCTCGTGCTCGCTGGGCTGATCCACATCGTTGCCGTGCTCACTCTCCCCATGCTTGCGCCGAAGAACGCGCACGCACGGCTTGCAGCGCTCGGGCCCGCCAATACGATGATCGAGCTCGCGGCTGCGACGCCGGGGCGGCAAGCGATGCCAATGATGGCGCCGGATGTTCGTTATGAGTTTTGCCGCTTCGATCTCACCGATGGTCCGGTGCAGCTCAGTGCCATGATCGGCGACGATCTTTGGCTGATCGGCCTCTATACGGATGAGGGCGACAATTTCTACGCTGTCGCCGGCGCCGACCTCAAAAAGCGCGACGTTAAGTTCCTGATCGTTTCACCCGACCAGAGCGTCGAGGACGCCGGCGTCGACTCTCCCGAAGCTACTGACGAGATACTGGTGGTGAATTCGCCGGTGACGGAAGGGATTGCCATGATCCGCGCACCGCTCAAGGGACCGAGCCGCGCGGCGCGCGCCGACGAAGCTCTGAAGGCAACGTCCTGTGCTCCCTATACGAATACGAAGTCGGGCTAGCGGAAGCTATTTCTTACGGCCGCGTTGTGCGCGTCTTCGCGACGGGGCCCCCGTCTGCCTCGGTGTGTCGCTCGCGGTCCGGCGTTCGATGCGAACTCCAGGAAAGATGATGATCTCGCCGAGCGAGTTGGTTGCGGGCTTGTCGATCCGGCTTCCGGCTTCCTCGCTGCGGCGGAATTCCAGGATGATCCCCATTCTCAATCTCCACGGCTTGCTCGCGCGGGGCGCGCATCCGAGGGGCCAAAGTTCCCTCGCCGTCCATTAAGGCGCGGGTAAGGTTAACGAAGCCCTAACCGCTGGCATTGGGAGCAGGATTGCATCATTTCTCGGTCGCGTCCCCAAGAAAATGACGTCCGCGCCTGTCCTCGATCTCGATGATCCACAGATCGGAATCGAATTTGCTCTGTCGCGCGAGATAATCGGAGGCGTGAGCACTGCTCGCAGGCTCGGGCTGCAGGCACTTCACCCAACGCCGCTCGGTTTCGCTGCCCTCTGCTCCGGCAGGCGCTGGTCCGTAGAGGATGACCGTGCCATCGAGACGATCGACGCAAATGAAAATGGCGCCGGCCGATTCATCTCCTCGCCGCACCACGGCAACAGGAACGCCCTCGCCCTGGCAGCGGCGAAGATACGCGCTCACCCAGATTCCGCTCTTGACCCGCATGTGGAGAATATAGGCGTTCGCTTACGGGGTTGCGGCCGTTTTGGTGATGTCACGCCCGGTCACGCGCTTCAACTCGCGGAGGAGCTTGGGAGTGATGCGCCCAGTCTCGCGCATCTTGCGATCGCGCTGGAACACCGTGATGGCGTGCTTAGTCGACGACCCCAAGGCTCCATCCACGGGTCCTGGTGCATAGCCGAGATCGGCAAGGGTTTGTTGCACCACCTTCACCGAGTTGGAACCATCCGGCTTAGCCTTCGCCGGCGAAGAGTTGCTTCCATTGGCAACCGAGCCGGTGGTCGCGGCTCCGGGCTTGACGCTGTCGCCGAGCAAGATATGGCGCAAAAGATCGTCCGAGGCTTGGCCGGTGACAGGCAAACCCTCGCTCACCTCATAAGCAGAGATCGCGGCCCGCGTCTTGTCATTGAGCTTGCCGTCGGCAGGTCCGACATCATAGCCCCGCGTGCCGAGCTCACGCTGGACCGCCTTGACCAGAAGCGCGGGCACGCCTTTGTCAGCGGCGGGCGGCGGCGAAGGAAGATCGGTGCTGACCGGCGGCAGCTTTGCCTGCTCGACAGGAGCAACCGGAGCTGCGGCGACGTTGGAGACCGGAGCCGACGATGGCGTTCGCGCGATGACTTTCAGCGGCTGAGACGCCGACATCAGGGCGCGACCATGCTCGTCCTGCAAATAAAGCGCGTTGTAGATGATCGTCCCGGTCAAGGCGACAAACGCCAGAAACACAAGACGCGCAATCATCACGCCCATCGATCACGCTAAGGTCAGGGTTGCCAAGGGCCGGAAGGCGAACATCACCCCCGTTGGTAGCCATCTTGGCGTCCGAAGCTAAAGAGAAGTTAAACGCGGGACTTTAAGCGGCGCCTGTCACGCGGCCGAAACCCTGGGCATCGGCACTTCGACTGATTCGGTCGCGCTGTCGAGCGGCAGGATGATCGAAACGGTCGTCCCGCTCCCCAGCGTGCTGACGAGCTCGAGCTTTCCGCCATGAAGCTTGGCGAGTCCCTTCACCACCGACAGCCCGAGCCCCGCGCCGTCATAGCTGCGGTCATAGGAGTTGTTGGCTTGGACAAAAGGCTTGCCCAGCTTGGGCAGGTCGGCTTCGGCGATGCCGATGCCGTTATCGGAGACCGACAGCAGGATATGGCGACCTACCGCCTTGGCCGAGACTCTGACCCAACCGCCCGGGTCGGTGAACTTGATGGCATTGGAGATGACATTGAGAAGCATCTGCTTGCAGGCACGCTTGTCGGCGGGAAGCTCGGCGATGCCGGGCTCGATATCGACGATGAGCGAGAGCGACCGCTGCTCCGCCGTGTGGCGCATGATATCGCAGCAAGACCTGACCAGCGGACCGACCTCGAATGGCTCTTTAACGATCTTGAACTTCCCCGCCTCGATCTTCGACATGTCGAGAATGTCGTTGACCATGTGCAGGAGATGCTCCCCGCTTTCATGGATAAGCCGCGCGTAATCGCGGTAGCGTGCTTCGCCGAGGGTTCCGAACAGCTCGCGATTGAGGATCTCGGAGAAGCCGATCACCGCATTGAGCGGGGTTCTCAGTTCATGGCTCATATTGGCGAGGAACTGCGTCTTTGCCCGGCTTGCGCTCTCGGCCTCGTCGCGCGTCCTCAGCAGCTCAGCCTCCTGTGCCTTGCGATCCGAGATGTCGCGCGTGATGGCGACAATGCCGCCGGTGCCACGCGCATCACCGTCTGACGGCATAGGCCTGCAGCGCATTTCGACGAAGACATGGCGCGCGGCCTCGCCGCTTCCTGCGCGGCGTACCCTGAACTCGGCGGCGATCGCCTCGTTATTGGCAAGGCAGCGCGACAACGCCGTGAGATAGGCCGGCCGGTCCGCGACATGCACGCGCTCGAACAGACCGTCGCCAAGAATTCTCTGTATCGGCTCTCCGAACAGAGATTGCGCGGCATGCGAGGCAAAGACGACCCGGCCCTTGTCGTCATGCCGGGTGATGAGATCGGTTGCATTCTCGGCAAGCAGGCGGTAGCGCTCTTCGCCGCAGCGCACGGCATTCTCGCTCTGCTTGTGCACGTGCTGAACCATGACCGTGAGGCCGGCGGCACAGCCCGTCGCCGTCATGGCGCCGATGAGCGAGAGCATCCATGGCGAAAGCGGCAAGGTCTCGATCGGCGCGAGCTGGCCGTAATAGCCGAGCGTATAGAGCACCGCGAGCCCGAGCGCCGCGACGCCGGCGCCCCAGGCGACGATGCGCCGGTCGGTGGCGAGAGCGGCCTCGAGCGGCACAGCCACCATCCACGGGATGAGCCAGGAGCTTAGGCCTCCGGTGAGCCACGCGGTATAGGTCACGAGGCCGGCGAAATTGGCCGCCGAGGCGAGATGAGCTGCGGCGAACTTGCCGGTGCGTGACAGGAAGATGGCGATGCCAATCGGCGACAGGAGCCAGAGGAAGGCTGCCGCGCCGAGCAGTGACGGTTTGCCGTTGACGACGAGATAAACGGGGAACACGCAGAGCGCGAGCAAACCGCCTAAGAGGTGCGAGGCGATGAACGATTGGTGGCGTGCAGCCACGAGCATGTCGCCGCGGGCCGACACGTGAACGAGCGAGCGGAAATAGGCGGCAAGCCCGCGGATACTCTCATGACCGAACACGCGCATCTCGGAGCGGGTGGCCGCCGCTCACGTCCCCAATTGGCTTGATGGGGGATTATTGTCATGCGCGCTTAAGGAAGCTTAAAGCTGCTCAATCATCTCCCCCACATCGCTCTCGCGCAATTGGCCGCGCGGAACACGTGCGGAGAGTGGGCGGCTTCGCGAGTCCCTCCGGGTCTTAGAACCGGTGTTGGAAATTGGTCTGCTGAGCTCGCAGCTCTGGTGTCCCGTGGCACAGCAGCATGACTAGCCGCACCCCTCCGACCACGGCATTCAAAGGTGATCTGTCCAATTCCGACGCAGCCAATCCCGAAAGAAGGGCGTGAGATCTACCGAGCTCAGGAAAAATTAAGCTTACTCTACTCGCAAGGTTAGCTGGGATGGGAACATATAGTGCCTGATTATCATCACCCGAGCTTCAATATCGAAACAATGTTTATCTCAAACTTTATCGATTGCAGTGAAGCTCCCTTATTGTCTCTGGGCTATGGTGCCACTCTGGAAGGATAGCGGCGGCAAGCCGCAAGGTTTCAAACAGAGAGGGCACGGCAATGATGTTTCTCATAAGGACGGCCTTTTGGCTGGTGATCATTATCCTGCTGCTCCCGACTGACGAGGGACAGCAAAGCAAGGTCTACGGGACGGCCGAAGCGGCGGCGAAAGACGTCGCCACCTTCTGCGACCGTAATCCGGACACGTGCACCACGGGGCGCGACGCCTTCCAGGTTCTCGTCCACAAGGCGGAATTCGGCGCGCGGATGCTGATGGGCTTCATCAAGGAGCAGACCGGCGGCGGCAACGAGACGGCCTCTTCCAACGCTTCGGCCGCTCCTGCGGCAATCGATGGAGTGGCGCCGGCGAGCTGGGAGAACGGCACCTCGCAGGACACGCTGACGCCTGAGGATCGCGAAGCGGCCTGGGGCGGTCCCGACGCTTAAATGACCGCGCGGGCGCTTCCAGCGCTCCGCCAAGCACGAGGTTCATTGGCAGTCCCCCGCCTGCCAAAGGGCGCGCATTTGGGAAGGTTTCTGCCCTTTCCCTCCCACAATGCGCGCCCCTACTTTTTTTCGCGGCCGCGACCATTCCTCCCTATATTGAGCTCATGGATACGTTGAACGACACGCTCGCAGCAAACCGCTTTGAGGAGATTCTTGCCGATTTCGAGCTGCTCGACGACTGGGAGGACCGTTACCGCTACGTCATCGAGCTTGGCAAGACGCTCACGCCGCTTCCCGCAGATGAGCACTCGCCCGCCAACAAGGTGCAAGGTTGCGTAAGCCAGGTCTGGCTCTCGACCGCGGTGCATCAAAACGGCGGCAACCCGCGCTTGAGCTTCATCGGCGACAGCGATGCGCACATCGTGAGAGGACTGATCGCGATTCTCTTTGCGCTCTATTCGGAGAAGACGGCGAAGGAAATCCTGAGCATCGACGCCGGTCGTTCTCTCGCCCAGCTGCATCTGACCGAGCATCTGACGCCGCAGCGTTCAAACGGCCTCATGGCCATGGTTAAGCGTATCAAGACCGACGCCGAGCAGGCCCTCGTCTATTCGAAGGCGCATTAACGCGCTGCCCGGTTGCAGCGCTCACGTGCTGAAGCAAATCTGCACGATCGGTTCATGCTGGGTTCAGCTACGCGCGCGCAAGCTCTTAAGCGTCAGATCCCTGCACTGACACTTAGCGAACCTTCCTCGGCACCGGGCGCGGAGTTCAGGGGCTCCGCGCCCATCCTTCAACACTGAGAAAGGTTTCCGCAGGTCCGCAGCTTGCCTCATCCCCCCGGAACCTTTAGCTTTGCGCAGAATTTCCTTCCTTTACCCCTGCCGGAGCAACGCCCGTGGCCTTCGAACTCCCCCCGCTGCCTTACGCCTATGACGCGCTTCAGCCGTACATGTCGGCCGAGACGCTGCAATATCACCACGACAAGCACCACAAGGCTTACGTCGACAATTTGAACAAGCTGCTCCCTGGATCTGGCTTCGAGGGCAAGCCTCTCGAGGAGATCGTCAAGGCGAGCTATGGCAAGAATCCCGGCATCTTCAACAATGCCGGCCAGGACTTCAATCACATCCATTTCTGGCCTTGGATGAAGAAAGACGGCGGCGGCAAGAAGGTGCCGGGCGCCGTGCTTGCCATGATCGACCGCGATCTCGGCGGCTTCGACAAGTTCCGCAACGACTTCATCGAGGCGGGCAAGACCCAGTTCGGCTCAGGCTGGGCGTGGCTCGCCATCAAGAACGGCAAGCTCGAAATCTCCAAGACGCCGAACGGCGAGAACCCGCTCGTTCACGGCGGCTGGCCGCTCCTTGGCGTCGATGTGTGGGAGCACTCATATTACATCGACTATCGCAATGAGCGGCCGAAATATCTCGAGGCTTGGTTCGATCATTTGATCAACTGGGCACACGTCGAAGAGATGTTCGCGCTCGCGCCGAAATAGGCGCGAGAAACACCGCGAATTCGTCGCTAACCCCTCGCTAACACCTCGCGAACACATCGCGCGGCGGCGAAAGCCTATTCCCGCTCTATCCCCGCTTCGCGACCCCCGCCCCGGCGGCTTCGTTCCCCCGAGCATCGGTCCCAGCGTCGCGTTACCTCGAGCGCTTCTTCAGGAAGCTCTCGAGAACCCGCGTCAACATCGGCACGCCGGACTTGACCACCTGCTTGACGACGGTCTCTCCGAAGCTATCGCTGCGCCCGCCGCCGCCTGCCTTCTTGGCGGCCTTATCGTCGGCGTCGGCCGCCTTGGTCTCCGCCTCCTCGGCGCCCCGCTTCTGCAGGATCTCGGACGCAGACTCGCGGTCGATGGTCTCGTCGTAGACGCCGGCCACCGGGCTCGCCCGCATCACCGCCTTGAGCTCGGCGTCGGTGATCGGCCCGACGCGCGAATTCGGCGGCTTGACCAGCGTCTTCTGCACGATGGTCGGCTGACCCTTGTCGTCGAGCGTCGAGACGAGCGCCTCGCCGGTGCCGAGCTCCATGATCGCCTTCTCGGTATCGAAGGCGGGGTTGGCGCGGAAGGTGGTCGCCGCCGCCTTGACTGCCTTCTGCTCGAGCGGCGAGAACGCGCGCAAGGCATGCTGGATGCGGTTGCCGAGCTGGCGCGACACCGTGTCGGGAATATCGAGCGGGTTCTGGGTGACAAAATAAACGCCGACGCCCTTCGATCGGATGAGCCGGACGACCTGTTCAACCTTATCGAGCAGCGCCTTTGGCGCGTCCTTGAATAGGAGATGCGCCTCGTCGAAGAAGAACACGAGCTTGGGCTTGGGCGGATCGCCGACCTCGGGCAGCTGCTCGAACAGCTGCGACATGAGGAAGAGGAGAAAGGTCGCGTAAAGGCGAGGCGACTCCATGAGCCTCTCGGCCGACAGCACGCTGATATAGCCGCGGCCGTCTGGCGCCACGCGCATCAAGTCGGAGATCTTTAGCGCAGGCTCGCCGAAGAAATGCTCGGCGCCCTGCTGCTGCAGCACGAGAAGCGAGCGCTGGATCGAGCCGACCGACGCCTTGGTGATATTGCCGTATTGGGTGGTGAGCTCGCCGGCGCGGTCAGCCAAGTTCTGCAGCAGCGACTGCAAGTCCTTGAGATTGATGAGCGGCAGCTTCTCGTCATCGGCGATCTTGAAGGCAATGTTGAGCACGCCCTCTTGCGCCTCGCTGAGATCCATGAGGCGGGAGAGTAGGAGCGGTCCGAGCGAGGTCACTGTGGCGCGGATCGGATGACCCTTGTCGCCGAACAGATCCCAGAAGATCACCGGATAGGCTTTGAAGTCCTGAGTATAGTCGATCGCCTTGTCGCGGGCCTCGATCCAGGACTTCATCTCGCCTTGCTCGGCGACACCCGAAAGATCGCCCTTCACGTCGGCACAGAAGACGGGCACGCCCTGGTCGGAGAAGCCTTCGGCCAATCCTTGCAGGGTGACGGTCTTGCCTGTACCGGTCGCGCCGGTGACCAGACCGTGGCGATTGGCAAGTCGAAGCAGAATGAATTCGGGCTTGATGCTCTTGCCGATATAGACGCTATCCGACGGCGCGGCGGAAGGTACGTCGCCTCCGGCCGGATCATCCTTCGGCGCTGCCGTCTTCCGCTTCGCCATTCGCCGCTCCTCCTTCGCAATTCGCAGCCGCACTCTAGCTTCTGGCCCGGCTGCCGCAAAGGTGGCCAAGACGCACGGGCAAAGCTTTGCACGGCTTCCGTGCTGCTTCGCCTTCATGCTAGGAGGGGCATTCGGCCGCTTAGAGCTTGAAGAGAATGGTGGAACTGACCCTTGCCCGCAACTTCGCGCCCGCCGACGAGGCGGTATGGAAGGCGCTGGTGGAAGAGGCGCTGAAGGGCGCGCCTTTCACCTCGCTCCAGTCCAAGAGCTATGACGGCATCGTCATCGAGCCGCTCTACACTCGCGCGCGAGGTGCCGAGCGTATCGCGGGCCACGCCGCGGGTGCGCCCTGGTCCGTCATGCAGCGGATCGATCTTCCTGATGCGAAGGCCGCCAATGCGCAAATCCTCGATGATCTGAACAATGGCGCAACCGGGCTCGCTCTCGTCTTCGAGGGCGCGGTCGGCGACTATGGCTATGCGCTGCCGTCGACGGAGGAGGCTCTCGCCGCGATCCTCGATGGCGTTCATCTCGATGCTGGCATCGCCGTCGAGCTCGATTTCGGTCCGCCCTCGCGCCCGGTCGCCCGGCTGATGGCTGACTATGTGCGGGCGAAGGGCCTCAAGCCTTCCGTCCTCGACATGCGCTTCTGTTTCGATCCGCTTGGTGCAAGGGCGGTGCGTGGCGCATTTCCCAAGCCATGGCCAGAGCTTGCTCCGGTGGTGACCGGGCTGATCGCCGCTCTCATGTCGGAAGGCTTCACCGGCCCCTTCGCCGTCGCCGATGGGAGGCCGGTCCATGATGCCGGCGGCTCGGAGGTGCAGGAGCTTGGCTTCGTGCTCGCCACTGCCGTTGCTTATTTGAGGGCGCTCGAGGCTCAGGGGCTTGATCTCGGCCAAGCGCGCCGGGCGATCTTCTTCCGCTTGGTCGCCGACCAGGACCAGTTTTTCACCATCGCCAAGTTCCGCGCCTTGCGCAAATTGTGGGCCCGCATCGAAGAGGCGTGCGGGCTTGAGCCCCGCCCCGCCTTCGTCGCGGCCGAGACGGCGTGGCGCATGATGACCAAGCGCGATCCGCACGGAAACATCGTGCGCGGAACCATCGCCACGCTCGGCGCCGCCATCGGCGGGGCCGACGCGGTGGCAGTGTTGCCCTTCAGCGCCGCACTCGGCGCGCCCGACGCCTTCGCCCGCCGCATCGCCCGCAACACGCAAGAGATTCTCATCGAGGAATCGAATCTGCACCGCGTGGCCGATCCGGCCGCAGGCTCCGGCGCCATCGAGGCGCTCACCGATCAGCTCTGCCACATGGCGTGGTGGTTCTTCCAACGCATCGAGAATGCCGGCGGTGCTGCCGAGGCTTTGGAGAGCGGACTGATCCAGCGTGTCGTGGCAAGAGTCCGCGCCGAGCGCGAGGCCAATGTCGCCAAACGCAAGGACGCGATCGTCGGCACGAGCGACTTCCCCGATCTCGCCGAGGACAAAGTCGACGTCTTTGTCGCTCCCCGCGCGGCAGGGACATCGGCTGGCGCGAGCACCCTGCCCCGCATTCGGCTCGCCGAACCTTTCGAGCGCTTGCGCGACCGGAGCGATGCCTATTTCGCCGAGCACGGCATACGGCCCAAGGTGTTCCTCGCCTGTCTCGGCCGCCCCGCCGATTTCAACGCACGCGCCTCCTTCGCCAAAAGCCTGTTCGAGTCAGGCGGCATCGAGGCGGTGGAAGGAAAGGGCGACAACCTGGCGAAACGATTCAAGGAATTGGGCGCGAAGCTTGCGTGCCTCTGCTCCTCCGATAAGGTCTATGCCAACGAGGCGGTTGGCGTATCCAAGGCACTCGCCGGCGCCGGCGCGACGCACCTCTACCTCGCCGGCAAGCCCAAGGAGCATGCGGCGCTCGAAAGCGCCGGCATTAGGACCTTCCTTCACCAGGGCTGTGATACGCTTGCGATCCTAAACGCCGCTTATGACGAGATCTGACCGACGATGACGCGTATTCCTTCCTTCGCCGATGTGAAGTTCGACGCTGTGAGCAGCGCTGACGCCGCAGCGCCAGCGAAGGCTGAGGCTTGGCAGACCCCGGAAGGGATCGCTGTCAAGCCGGCTTACGACGCAAGCGATCTGAAGGGTCTCGACTTCCTCGACGGCATGCCCGGCATCGCGCCTTATCTGCGCGGCCCCTACCCCACCATGTATGTGCAGCGGCCGTGGACGGTGCGCCAATATTCAGGCTTCTCCACCGCCGAGGACTCCAACGCCTTCTATCGCCGCAACCTTGCCGCCGGCCAGCAAGGCGTCTCCGTCGCCTTCGATCTCGCCACTCATCGCGGCTACGATTCCGATCATCCGCGCGTGACCGGCGATGTCGGCATGGCTGGCGTCGCCATCGATTCGATCTACGACATGCGCACCTTGTTCGATCATATCCCGCTCGACCAGGTCTCCGTGTCGATGACCATGAACGGCGCGGTGCTGCCCGTGCTTGCGCTCTTCATCGTCACCGGCGAGGAGCAGGGCGTGCCGCCAGCCGAGCTGTCCGGCACCATCCAGAACGACATCCTCAAAGAGTTCATGGTGCGGAACACTTACATCTATCCGCCCGCACCTTCGATGCGCATCGTCTCCGACATCTTCGCCTACACCTCGAAGAAGATGCCGAAGTTCAACTCGATCTCGATCTCCGGCTATCACATGCAGGAGGCAGGAGCGACCGCCGACCTCGAGCTTGCCTACACGCTTGCCGACGGCATCGAATATGTGCGCGCCGGCGTCAAGGCGGGCCTCGACGTCGATGCGTTCGCGCCGCGGCTCTCGTTCTTCTGGGCGATCGGCATGAATTTCTTCATGGAGATCGCCAAGATGCGTGCCGCGCGGCTGCTCTGGGCGAAGCTCATGGCCGATGAGTTTAGCCCTAAGGACCCGCGCTCGCTCGCGCTCCGCACCCATTGCCAGACGAGCGGTTGGAGCCTCGCCGCGCAAGACGTATTCAACAACGTGATCCGCACCTGCGTCGAAGCCATGGCGGCGACGCAAGGCCATACGCAGTCGCTGCACACCAACGCACTCGACGAGGCTCTGGCCCTGCCCACTGATTTCTCGGCGCGCATCGCCCGCAACACCCAGCTCATGTTGCAGCAGGAATTGGGCACGACTCGCATCATGGATCCCTGGGGCGGCAGCTTCTATATCGAGCGGCTGACCTATGATCTCGCCGCACGGGCGATGAAGCATATCGAGGAGGTCGAGAAGTTCGGCGGCATGGCAAAGGCCATCGAGGCCGGCATCCCCAAGCGCATGATCGAGCAGGCCGCGACCGCCACCCAAGGCCGCATCGATTCGAAGAAGCAGACCATCGTCGGCGTGAACAAATACCGCCCCGACAGCGACGCCGACATCGCCATCCTCAAGGTCGACAACCGCGCGGTGCGCCGCCAGCAGCTCGACAAGCTCGCCCGGCTCAAGGCCGAGCGCGACGAGGCCAAGGTCAAACAGGCTCTTGACGCGCTGACCCATTACGCCGAGACAGGCACCGGCAACCTGCTCGAAGGCGCCGTCGAGGCCGCCCGCGCCAAGGCGACTGTCGGCGAGATTTCCTACGCGCTCGAGAAGGTGTACGGCCGCCACCGGGCTGACGTTTCGGCGATCACCGGGGTCTACAAGGCGGAGATCGGTCGCATGGACGGAAGCTTGAACCGCATCAAGGAGCTGATCGAACAGTTCGAGACCGAGCATGGCCGCCGCCCGCGCATCCTTGTCGCCAAGATGGGCCAGGACGGGCACGACCGCGGGCAGAAGGTCATTGCCTCTGCCTTCGCCGATCTCGGCTTCGACGTCGATATCGGGCCGCTGTTCCAGACACCCGAGGAGGCCGCGCGTCAGGCGGTCGAAAACGACGTGCATATCGTCGGCGTGTCGTCGCTGGCGGCAGGTCATCTCACCCTCGTTCCGGCCCTGCGCGAGGCGCTCGAGGAACAAGGGCGCGGCGACATCATGATCGTGGTCGGCGGCGTGATCCCACCGCAGGATTACCTGGCCCTGCATGAGGCTGGCGCCAAGGCCATTTTCGGGCCCGGCACCTCGATCTCCAATGCTGCCATCGACCTCCTCGAAAAGCTCGGCTGCAAGTCCGGAGCCAAGCAGGCCGCCGAATAGGCTTCGCGCTCGCGCGGCTGAGCGACGCGCACGGAGTCTCTTCCCGCGGACGCGTCAGCGCACTGTCACATCTCGCGCCTATCCGTAGCGACCGAATCCGCGCGATAATGTTCGATTGGCGTAATGTCGACGTTGAAAGAGGCGCAAACGGCGGAGCCTCAAGGACTTGCAGAAGCGATTTGGAATGCTGGTTAAGGACGGGACGGGCACCAAGCCAAGCCCGGTCGCCGGATACATCCGGGCGCAGTCCAGGGATGTCTTCGCTGGCGTCGCCGCCAGCGTTATGTCGGTCGCCTACGGACTGTCCTTCGCCGCCCTCATCTTCGCTCCCCCTCTGAACCCATGGCTGGCCTATGGCCTCGCCGCGACCTTCATCGCGAGTTCAATCGCCGCCACGTTGGTCGCGCTGCGGAGCTCTCTTCCTTTCGCCATCGCCGCGCCTGACGGGGCCACGTCGGCCGTGACCGCCACGCTCGCTGCCACCGTGACCGAGCGGTTGATCGCCAACGGTGCTCCTGACGACCTCCTTGCCCCGGTCATGATCGTCGTTCTCCTAGCCACCGCGCTGACCGGCATCTTGCTGTTGGCGCTCGGTCTTGCCCGCGCCGGAGGAGCCATACGCTTCGTCCCCTATCCCGTCATCGGCGGCTTCCTGAGCGCCACCGGCTGGCTGATGGTGAGCGGCGCCGTGCGCGTCATCACCGACCACAGTCTGAGCCTGTCGACGCTCGAGGCTCTGCTCGGTGTGAGGACGCTTGCCCAGCTCGCAGCGGCCTCGGCCGTTGCGCTTGCCCTTTATTTCGTTTTGCGTCGCGCGCGGAGCCCACTTCTGCTCCCGGCCGTGCTCGTCATCGCGGCGGCTCTCGCGCATCTCGCCTTCTGGCTCACCGGCACCAGCTTCGACGACGCGCTTGCGCTCGGCTGGACCTTCAAGGCGCCAAACGCCGTCGGCCTTGCGCCGACTTGGGACTTCGGCGATGTGCGCCGGTTCCCCTGGCGGCTGTTGCCAGGGCTGAGCGCCGACATTTTCGCCGTCATGTTCGTGACCGCCATCACCATGCTGTTGAACACCACCGGCATCGAGCTGGTTACGCGGCGCGAGGCCGATCTCGGCCGCGAGCTGAAGACGCTCGGCCTTGCCAATGTCGTCTCCGCAGCGCTCGGCGGCTATGTGAGCTGCATCTCGCTCAGCCGCTCGACCTTGACCTATGCCGCCGGCGGACGGAGCCGCATCTGCGGCCTCCTTGTCGCTGCGGGATCGGCATTGATGCTCTTGGTCGATCCGGCCTTCCTCGCCTATGTCCCCAAATTCGTGCTCGGCGGCCTTCTGCTCTATCTCGGCGTGAGCCTGATATACGAGTGGCTGGTTGATTCTGCGCGGCGCATTTCGCTGCTCGAATATGCCTCACTGCTCGCGATCGCGGTTCTCATCGTGCAGATCGGTTTCATCGCCGGCGTGTTGATCGGGGTGATCATCGGCTGCGCGACCTTCGCCGTCAGCGCGAGCCGCGTCAACGCCATCAAGTTCAGCTTCGATGGCTCGGAGTATCGTTCGACATTGGATCGCGGGCCTGAGGAGCTTGCCATCCTCGCCCAACATGGGCGCCAAATCCAGGGCATGAGCCTGCAAAGCTATCTGTTCTTCGGCTCCGCCAATAGCCTGTATCAGCAGGTGAAAGCGCTGTTCGCGCGCGAGCCCGACTGCCGCTTCCTCGTCTTTGATTTCCGCCTCGTCACTGGAATCGACTCTTCCGCGATGCACAGCTTTACCCAGATCAAGCGCGCGGCGGACGAGGCTGGCGCACGCCTCGTCCTGGTCAATCTATCGCCCGAGATCGAGCAAGCTTTCCGCGCCCGCCGCTTCATCACGACCGACGTCATCCTCGCCGACGACCTCGATCGGGCGCTCGAGTTCGTGCGAGAATGCGGTGATCTCCGCTTATCGGGCTGAGGGAGGCGGGGGCCAGACCTTGGTCGATTGGCTCAGCCACGCGCTTGGCAGCGACAAGCTTGGCGAGGAGCTTGCGAACTCTTTGCCGGCGACTCGAGGTCGACAAGGACGAGGTCGTCGCCAAGCAGGGCGCCGAAGCGCGTTCCATGCACTTCATCCTCGATGGCCGCATCGGCATCCTCGTCAAGATGGACGACGGTCGTATCATTCGCGTGCGAAGCCTGGGACCCCACACCACCATCGGCGAGATGGGCCTGATCACCAAACAGCTTCGCAGCGCCACCATCCGGGCCGAGGTGCCGAGCGTGCTCTATGAGCTGAGCGCCGACGACTTTGAGCGCATCAAGCGTGAGAACGAAGACCTCGCCCAGGCGCTCCTCACCTACGTGGTCAATGTCATGGCCGAGCGATTGAGCTTCGCCAGCAAAGTGATCGGCGTCTTGCGCCGTTGAGCGCGCAAAGGCTTGCGTCGGTTCGCCGCAAGAGCGCCCCAGACGGGCCTTAGCGAACGGACAAATCAGTCGTAAATTCAATCGATTACACCAAATTCCCTATCTGGAATTATTACAGGGTGGAAAAGCGCTTTCGTCTGCCCTTTTCACAGGACTTGCATCTTCCGCCTCATTGCGTTCATGGTGTGCGCGCTGGGCAAAGCAACGTCGCAATTACAGTCCGAAGGAGGACCATATGCGACTGCTTGGGGTGGCCCTGCTGGTCTTCTTGGGAATGATCTCACCCTCGCTCGCCGACGATTTCTCGCTCACCATCAAGGACCACCGCTTCACGCCCGCCGAGCTTGAAGTCCCGGCCGGTAAAGAAATCACGCTCAACGTCGACAACCAGGACGCAACGGCGGAGGAATTCGAGAGTGAGGATTTCGACGCGGAGAAAGTGATTGCCGGCGGTCAGAGCGGCGTCATCAAGATCGCCCCGCTCGATCCGGGCCGCTATGAATTCTACGGCGAGTATCACGAGGATACGGCCAAGGGGGCACTGGTCGCGAAATAGATCATGCTTGGCGCTCTGATCATCGTCTTTCGCGAGGTCGTAGAGGCTGGCCTCGTCATCGGCATCGTTCTTGCCGCAACCCGAGGCATTGCCGGCCGCGGCTGGTGGGTGAGCCTCGGCGTTGTCGCGGGTGTGCTCGGCGCGAGCGTCGTCGCAGCCTTCGCCGGCGCGATTTCCGATGCCTTTTCGGGCTCCGGCCAGGAACTGCTCAATGCGGGTGTGCTCATCATCGCCGTCGTCAGTCTCACCTGGCATAACGTGTGGATGGCCGAGCATGGGCGCGAACTCGTCGCTGAGTTGCGCCAAGTCGGCTCAGATGTGAGCGCCGGCCTCAAGCCGCTCACCGCGCTCGCCGTTGTCGTCTTCGTCGCCGTCATGCGCGAAGGATCGGAGATCGTCCTCTTCCTCTATGGGATCGTCGTTGCCGGGACCTCGATGATGTCGCTTCTCATTGGCGGACTGCTCGGCCTTCTCGGCGGAGCGGCGATGACGGGCCTGAGCTATTTGGGGCTGCTCGCAATCCCCACCCGCTACATCTTCCAGGTGACGAGCGTGCTGCTCGCTCTTCTTGCGGCCGGCATGGCAGCACAAGCCGTGCACTTCCTGCAGGCAGCCGGTGTCGTCACGGCCCTGCGCTCGAAGCTGTGGGATACGTCCTGGCTCTTGTCGGATTCGAGCGTTCTCGGCCGTATGCTGCATGTACTGGTGGGTTACACCGACAAGCCTAATGGGCTCCAGGTGTTGGCCTATCTCGCGACGCTTTGCACCATCCTCCTGCTCATGCGCTGGGTGAAGGCTCAGCGTCAGCCACGGCCAGCAAGCTAGGCGGCCTTACACAACATCTTGCCTTCCCGCTGGTTTCCCCCTACCCGCTTCACCCATGCAGGGTGAAGCCAAAGCCAAGAAAGACGCTGAGCGGGTGGCTGAAGCGGTCCGCGCCGGCGATCGTGTGGCCCTCGCCCGGGCCATCACCCTGGTCGAAAGCGCCAAGCCCGAGGACCAGGGCCGCGCGGGCGGCCTCCTCGAGGGGCTCCTTCCCTTCACCGGCAATGCCATCCGCGTCGGCATCAGCGGTGTGCCCGGGTCCGGCAAGTCGACGCTGATCGATCAGCTCGGGCTGAACCTTATTGCACAAGGCCACAAGGTCGCCGTGCTTGCCGTCGACCCGACCTCATCGCGGAGCGGCGGCTCGATCCTCGGCGACAAGACGCGCATGGGGCGGCTTGCGACCGACCCCTCGGCCTTCATCCGCCCTTCCCCTGCGGGCGAAAGCCTCGGGGGCGTGACTAAGACGACGCGCGAGACGATCGCCCTGGTCGAGGCGGCCGGCTACGACGTGGTGCTGGTCGAGACGGTCGGCGTCGGTCAGTCCGAGACCGCGGTGTCCAACATGGTGGATGTCTTTGTGGTCGTCGCCATCCCGGGCGCGGGCGACGAGCTGCAGGGCATCAAACGTGGCCTGCTCGAGCTTGCCGATATCATCGCTGTGAACAAGGCCGACAGCGACAATATCGAGCGCGCCAATCGCGCGGCGATGGAATACCGGACCGGCCTGCATATCCTTGCCGCCGGTCACGCGAATTGGGAGCCGCAAGTGCTGACGCTCTCGGCGCGCGACAACCGCGGCCTCGACGAGCTGTGGACCAAGATCAGGGACCGCTACCGCGCGCTGAGCGACTCCGGCGCACTTCAGGCCCGCCGCGCCGAGCAGGCCGTCGCGTGGATGCGCGAGATCTTCGAGCAGCGCCTGCTCTCGGCCTTCAAGGGCGGCAAGCGTGCGGCGCGCCATGTCCGCGAACTCGAGGACAAGGTGCGGGCGGGCAAGATGACGCCGGGCTCCGCGGCCCAGGAGCTCGCCCACCTCGCCGGCGTCAAGGGCCACAAGTAACCGCTCGCGGCGAAATCACTTCCCTCCCGGCCATCCCGCTTGTAAGCGGAGAGCATGGTGCGCGTCCTGGTTACTGGGTTCGGGCCTTTCCCTGGCGCTCCTGTCAACCCCTCGGCGTGGCTTGCCGAGGCGCTGCCGGAGCGTCTTTCGGGAATCGGTGTGGAACTCCACACATGCGTTCTGCCCACGCAGTGGGAGACCGTCGAGGAGCTCGCGCGACACCTCCACGAGACGATCCAACCCCAAGTCACGATTCACTTTGGCCTGAGCCACATTGCCAAAGGATTCCGCATCGAGCGCTCGGCCCATAATCGCGCGATCGCTCGCACCGACGCCTCGGGTGCCCTGCCGCGTGGCCGCGTGATCCTCGACCAAGGGCCAGAGCGGCTCGACACTGCATTGCCAACGAGCGCGCTCTCTACTCATCTTAGAGAGCGGGGCATCCCCGCCGCCTCATCGCGCTCGGCCGGCCGCTATCTCTGCAACTTCCTCTATTACCTCTCGCTCGATCGCGCCGCCCGTCAGGCGAGCGCGTCCGCCGTCCTCTTCGTGCACATCCCGCCTTTCGCAACGCATGGCGGTCCATTGGCAGAGGCCGCACTGCTCGACGGCGCCGGAGCCATCCTGCGCTTCGCCCTGACCCATGCGAATGGGGATGCAGAGTCTTTCGCGGCACGCCCGCCGCCAGGCAGAGCGGCGCTATGACCATCGGGCGGCGGGATTTGATGTTTGGAGGGCTCGGCGCTAGCCTCGCCGTCGCGGCGGGTCCGCGCCAGGCTTCCGCACGCGAGGAGCCGGAACTTCCCCAGCCCTTCAGCACCTATGGCATCGTGCCGGGCGGCACCATCGACCAGACGACAAGCCTGCAGGAGGCGGCCGACAAGGCGGCGCAATCCGGCACGCCCTTCTTCCTGCCGCCGGGCGAATACACGACCTCCAAGCTCACGCTGAAATCGGGTACCGAGATCCTAGGCGTCCCCGGCAAATCCGTGCTGCACTACAACGGCGGCGGCGCGCTGATCTCGATCGAGGATGCCTCAGGCATTCGGCTCACCGGACTCACACTTTCGGGCGAGGCAAAGCCGATCGACGGCGGTGCACTGCTCATCGCCGAGAGCGTCAAAGGCCTCACCCTGTCTGACTGCAGCATCAGCGGCAGCGCCGAGGGCGGCGTCGTGCTGCGCAAAGTATCGGGCCGGGTAACCGACTGCGAGATCCGCGACATCCGCGGCGGCGGACTCTTCAGCGAGGACGCGGCAGGACTCGAAATTTCCCATAATCATGTGCGCGATTGCGGCGATAACGGCATCCTTGTCTGGCGCTCGGAGATCGGCGAGGACGGCACCATGGTCGTCGCCAACCGCGTCGAGCGCATTGCCGCGAAGAGCGGCGGCAGCGGCCAGAACGGCAATGGTATCAACGTGTTCCGTGCAGGCTCGGTGATGGTGAGCAACAACCGCATCACCGATTGCGCCTTCTCGGCGATCCGCGCCAATTCCGGCTCGAACTGTCAGATGATCGGCAATTCCTGCGCCAGGCTCGGCGAGGTCGCGCTCTATGCGGAGTTCGACTTCCAGGGCGCGGTGATCACCAACAACATCGTCGACAACGCGGCGATGGGAATCTCAGTCACCAATTTCAACGAGGGCGGCCGCCTCGCCGTCGTGCAGGGCAATCTCATCCGCAACATTTTCTTCCGCAAAGACGCCGATGCGCGCGGCGTCGGCATCGCCGTGGAAGCCGACAGCGTCGTGAGCGGGAACGTCGTCGAGGGAGCGCCGGGCTACGGCATCGTCATCGGCTGGGGACGCTACCTCCGCGACGTGAGCGTGACGGGCAATCTCATCCGCAATTCCCATATCGGCATCGGCGTCTCGATCAACTCTTCGGCCGGCACCGCGCTCGTCACCGATAATCTGATCACCGGTGCCAAGGACGGAGCGATTCGCGCCATGAACGGTCCGACCCCAATCGGTCCCGATCTCGCCAGCGCAAGCGCCGAGGCCTATCGCAACCTCGTGGTCTCTTCTAACGTCGCGCGCTAAGCCTATCCAGCCGCGCGAGCTAGACCTGCCAGCGCCGATCGCAGGGCCTCGCTCGCTTCCTCGCGGCCGACGACGGTGCCGCGCCAATTCAGCAACTCGCCGGTGATCTCACTGCCGAGGCTCTCCTTCGCCTCTGGTAAGAGTGCCCCGATCACCTCGCCCATGGCGAGCTCAGCCCCGCGTTTGGCGCCGTCATCGATCTTGAGCGCGATGCCGAGCCCGAGCGCGGGGAGACTCGCGCAATGAACGCCTTCGGCGCCACCCTTGGTAAAACAGGCAGGTCCGAGCGCTCTGAGCACCTTCGTGTCGAAGCGCCCCTCGCCGGCGACATGCGCGGGCTCTGAGAAGCAGGCATGAAACAGCCTCCGTGCCGCCGATGCGCGCGGAGCTGACAAGCCCTCGCCGCTCCCGAGCCGCGCAAAACCTCTCGCCAACGCTGCAAGCGGTAGAGCGAAAGTCGGCACTGAGCAGCCGTCGATGCCCATGCGCCAGCGATCCAACGCGATTCCGCAAGTCTCGGAAAGAATTCGCGCGATCATGACCTGCACAGGATGGTCCGGGCGCTCGTAACCTTTCGGATCGAGCCCGAGATGCACTGCCGTAACGAGCATCCCGGCGTGCTTGCCAGAGCAGTTGTTGTGAATTGCGCGCGGGCGCTGTCCGGAGCGCAGCAGCTCGCGCGTCATGTCCTCACTAATCGGCCAGTGTGCGCCGCAGGAAAGATAGCCCTCGTCGAGTCGGGCCTTGGCAAGAAGGCTCCGTACCGCCGCGACATGGATGCTGTTGCCGCTATGAGAGGCGCAAGCAACCGCAAGCTCGTCCTCGGCGAGCGCGAACGCATCGGCCGCTCCGCTCTCGATCAGCGGTAGCGCCTGCATGGCCTTGACCGCCGAGCGCGGATAGATCGGACGCTCCACATCGCCGAGCGCAAGCGGGAGACGACCTCCTGCATCTGCGACGGCGATGGCACCCCGATGCCGGCTCTCGACGAGAGAACCTCTGATCACCTCGACCAGGACCGGATTGCCAGAGGCTGAATCACTCATGCGACTTGCCCGCTCGCCGGTCAGCTCCGGGAGCCCATCCCCACAAGTTCGAGCGGCGCGCCGGCCGCGTGCTTGGAGGCGCGAATCACGAGTGAGGTCTTCACGCTGGCGACGTTCGGCGCCGCCGTCAGCTCGTGGATGATGAACTCCTGAAACGCGCTGAGATCGGGTGCCACGCATTTCAGCAGGAAGTCGATCTCGCCCGAGAGCATGTAGCAGTCGCGCACGATGGCCGAGCTGCGCGCGTGCTCCTCGAAGGCGATGAGATCGGCTTCGGCCTGGCTATGCAGCTTGATCATGGCGAAGGCGGTGACGTCGAAGCCGAGCGCCTTGTCATTGAGGATAGCGGCAAAGCCTTTGATGATGCCGGCTTCCTCCAGCGCCCGCACGCGGCGCAAACAGGGTGGCGCCGAGACGCCGACCTTGCGCGCGAGCTCGACATTGGTAATGCGGCCGTCGGCGAGCAGCTCGCGCAGGATCAGCCAATCGGTTGCATCAAGCCGGGCGTGACGCATTCTTGACCTTTCCTTTTGCGGGCGGAGACAGCGATGCTGGACTGTGAAAGCCCTTGCGCGTTAGAAGGCCCATACCAAGTCGGCAGAGGGGTCAGCCTGCCTTAACGCAATTTTACGTCCTCAAACCAAAAGAATCGAAAAGAAATTGAGCGCTTTACGTTCCGGAAGTTTTGGGAAAGATAGCGTCACCGCCATGGCGGCCAGCCCGGAACAACGGCCGAGCAGCGCCGAGGCGCTCATCGCGGCAAACCGCAAGGCCCGATCCGAGAAGACGTGGATCGTCACCGACGGCTCGGTCGGCATGGAGGCGCAAGGCATCGCCGTGGCGGAGGCCGTCGGTCTCCCCCTCGTGCTCAAACGCGTGCGCGCCAAAGGTGCCATCCGGCTCCTCCCGGCGCGGCTGCAGGTTCATATCCCGCCGAAGCGACTGCTGAATTCGGTCGTCTCCAACGAGTCGCTCGAGGAGCCCGCGCCTCGTCATTTCCATTGGAAGGAGGAGCGTTCCCATCGCGCTCGCAATCAAGCGCGTCGCCCATGCCTTCGGTTTGCATATCCAGAATCCAAGAGTACCGCCGCAGCTCTTCGATCTCGTCGCCGCACCGGTGCACGACAATTTCGAGGGTCCCGACGTCGTCACCACCTTCGGCGCCGTTCACAGCGTGACGGGCGCCCGGCTCGCCGAGGCAGCGAAGCGCTTTGCCCCGCGTGTCGAACCCCTCCCTCATCCCCGCATTGCGGTGCTGCTGGGCGGCGAGAGCGCGGCATTCAGCTTTCCGCCAGAGCTTGCCGCCACCTTCGGTGCGACGCTTGCTCGGCTCGCGCATGAGCACGGTGGATCGCTCCTTGTTACACCGTCGCGCCGCACGCGCGCCGACTCGCTCGCAGCGCTCTCCGCCGCCGCCAACGACGTGCCGCATCTCGTCTGGGACGGGACCGGCGACAATCCCTATTTCGCCTTCCTCGCCCTTTGCGACGCGATCGTTATCACCGAGGACTCGGTCAACATGGTCACCGAGGCGGCGGGCACCGGCAAGCCAGTCTATGTGCAGCAGCTCAAGGGAAGCTCGACGCGGCTCGGGCGCTTTCACCAGCTGATGCGGGAGCGCGGCGCGACCCTTCGACGGCAACCTGGAGAGTTGGACCTATGCGCCGATCAACGATGCCGAAGTGGTGGCATCGGTGATCAGGCGCGCGCTGCGCCTTGAAACCACGACGTAAATCGGCGATCACCTAGCTGTGCATGCCGCCCCGCTTGCACCTTGGCGTGCCTGCGCTTACCTGTTGCCAACTTTCGCGAACTAAGAGGGTTCTATGGCGAACCGCCACGCAAAGCTGATCATCATCGGTTCGGGCCCCGCCGGCTACACGGCAGGCATCTATGCCGCACGCGCCATGCTGAAACCCCTTCTCATCGAGGGCATCCAGCCCGGCGGCCAGATGACCGTCACCACCGATGTGGAGAACTATCCGGGCTTTGCCGACGTGATCCAGGGCCCGTGGCTGATGGACCAGATGCGGGCACAGGCACAGCATGTCGGCACCGAGATTATCAGCGACCATATCGTCGAAGCCGATCTCAGGGGGCGCCCATTTCTGCTCAAGGGCGATAGCGGCACTCACTATACGGCCGATGCGCTGATCATCGCGACCGGCGCACAGGCGCGCTGGCTCGGGCTCCCCTCCGAGTTCAAATTCAAGGGCTATGGCGTCTCCGCCTGTGCGACCTGCGACGGCTTCTTCTATCGCGGCAAAAACGTGCTCGTGGTCGGCGGCGGCAACACCGCCGTCGAGGAGGCCCTTTATCTCGCCAATCTCGCGAGCAGCGTGATTCTCTTGCATCGGAGAGGCGTTCTCCGGGCCGAGAAGATTCTTCAAGAGCGCCTGTTCAAGAACGATAAGGTCGACGTGATGTGGAATGCCGAGCTCTACGAGGTGCTGGGCCATCACGATCCGCTCGGCGTGACCGGCGTGAAGCTCAAGAGCACGCTCACCGGCGAGATCATCGAGCTCCCTATCGATGGCGTGTTCGTCGCCATCGGGCACACCCCGCAGAGCGATCTGTTCAAAGGCCAGATCGATATGAAACCGTCGGGCTACATCATCACCGACCCGCGTTCGACGGCGACCAGCGTGCCCGGCGTATTTGCCGCCGGCGACGTGGCCGACGACGTCTATCGCCAAGCCGTCACCGCCGCAGGCATGGGCTGCATGGCGGCGCTCGACGTCGAGCGCCATCTTGCCGGCATCGAGCAGGTCGCCGAGGCGGCCGAGTAGCCTCTTAGTCCGGGAAATCCCAGCTTTTCCGATCTTGAAGCCTCTCGCCAAGGTCGAGATCTTGGCGCGCTTCCCCCCTTCCAGGGAGATTGCCAAGGCCGCCAGCATCGCGATAGCTTGAGCGCCGCAGGGGGCAACGATGCCGGAAAGATAAGCCGGCACTTGGAGGGTGTAACCTCGATGGCGCATATGCGGATTGCGGTGGCGGCTTCGTTTGCCGCCGCTTTGGTGACGGCCGCGCCGGCTCTCGCGGCTCCTTGCGGGAACTCGGCAGCAGGCTTCGAGAATTGGAAGGGAATCTTCGCCAGGGAAGCGCAGGCGCGCGGCCTCGGGCGTCAGGCGATCTCCGCCTTGATGGATACGAGCTATTCCACGGGCACGATCAGAGCCGATCGCGGACAGCACAGCTTCAAACTGAGCCTCGATCAGTTCATGGCCAAGCGAGGCGCGCCTGCCATCGCCGCCAAGGGTCGGTCACTGAAGGGCGCCAACGCCGGTCTGTTCAATGCCATCGAGAAGCGTTACGGCGTGCCGCCCGGCCCGCTGCTGACGATCTGGGGCATGGAGACAGGCTTCGGCAGCTTCATGGGCAATCAGCCGACGGTCTCAGCCGTGGCCACGCTCGCCTATGATTGCCGCCGCCCGGAATATTTCACCGACCAGCTTTACGCGGCGCTCGAGCTCGTCGACCGCGGCGTGATGAGTTCGTCGACGCGCGGCGCGATGCACGGCGAAGTGGGACAGACTCAGTTCCTGCCCAAGAACATTCTGCTCTACGGCGTCGACGGCGACGGCAATGGCGTCATCAATCTGAACTCCAAGGCTGACGCGCTCGCCTCGACCGCGAACTTCCTCAAAGGTCACGGCTGGATCAGAGGAGCGGGCTATCAGCCCGGCGAGCCCAATTTCGCCGCGATCCAGGGCTGGAACGCAGCCCAAGTCTACCAACAGACGATCGCCATCGTCGGCAAGCGTATCGACGGGAACTGACGCGGGCAAGCGCCCCGGCTGCGATCCCATGCGAACAACGATCCTCGCCTCGGACATTCTCAAGCGCTACCGCATCACCACTGGAAGCGGCTTCAAGCTTGCGGGCTTCGACCCCGCTGACCGGTGCGGACTCGATATTGAGAAGGACGAGGCCAAGACCCTCCTCGCCGACGGCGTGAAGCAGCTCGCTGGCCTGCAGGAACGTCTCTATGCCGAGCACCAATGGGCCATCCTCGTCGTGCTCCAGGGATTGGACGCTGCCGGCAAGGATGGCGTGATCAAGCACGTGATGTCAGGCGTCAACCCGCAAGGCTGCGAGGTTCATCCCTTCAAGCAGCCAAGCCAGCTCGAGCTTGACCACGATTTCCTCTGGCGCGCCACCGCAGCGCTCCCCAGGCGCGGGCATATCGGCATCTTCAACCGCTCCTATTACGAGGAAGTGCTGGTGGTGCGCGTGCACAAGGAGATCCTCGATCACCAGGGCCTGCCGCCCAAGCTCATCACCAACAACATCTGGTCCGAGCGCTATGAGGACATCAATGACTTCGAGCGCCATCTCGAGCGCAACGGAACCGCCATCATCAAGGTGTTCCTCAATATCTCCAAGAGCGAGCAGCAGAAGCGTCTGCTCGAGCGCATCGACGATCCCGCCAAGCGCTACAAGTTCAACGCCGGCGACATCGGCGAGCGCAACCTGTGGGACCAGTACCAAGCGGCCTATGAGGAGATGATTTGCGGCACGGCGACGGAGACGGCACCTTGGTACGTCGTCCCTGCCGACAATAAGTGGTTTGCCCGCATCGTCGTTGCTGCCGCCATCGTGAACCGCATCGAGGCGATCGACCCGCAATTCCCGACCCTCAGCGAAGAGCAATTGCGGGCGCTTGCCGGCATCAGGGCCGGCCTCGTTGCCGATTGATGGGACGGTGGCGGCCGCACCGAATCTACGCTACCCGCTTTATACGTGACGACGAGCAAGGACCCGAACGGCAAGAGCAAGCCCGATGCGGCTGACGACGCCAAGGAGAGCGCCAAGGCGTCGCGGGCGCTTGCCCAGTCGATCGGCAAGCTGATCGCGCTTGCGCTCGTCGTCGTCGTTGCGCTGCTGATCGAACATTATTGCAGCTACAAGCCGCCTCCCTTCGGGCCTGACGCCAAGATCACGGCCATCGACGGCGATACGATCCATGCCGGCAACGGCGACGAGTACCGCCTGTTCGGCATCGATGCCCCCGAGCTCAAGCAGGCCTGCAAGGATGCGAGCGGCAAGTCCTGGCTCTGCGGCCGCGCAGCCAAGGCCAAGCTCACCACGCTGATGAAGGCCGGCGGCGTGAACTGCGAGAAGCGCTCGACCGATACCTACGGACGCATCGTTGCGGTCTGCAGCGCACAAGGCATCCCCGACCTCGGCGAGGAGATGGTGCGCCAGGGCTACGCCATCGATCTCCCAGGGCCGTCAGGCGATCCCTATCAGGCTGCGGAGGCCGAGGCGAAGGAGGCAAAGCGCGGCATCTGGCGGGGGACTTTCGACCGCCCCTCTGATTGGCGGCAGGCCAATCCTCGCGCGGCCGATTAATTTCGGGCGCAGCGGCAGCCGGACCCTCGGGGAGGAAGCCACCCCTTTCGGTCGCTAGTCGCAGAGGCCGATGAACTCGAATGCCATGTCGCGGCAGAGACAGCGCGCATCGTCCTCGCTGTCGGCCTCGATAACCACGCGCATCGTCCCATCGAGCGCCAAGAACCGCACAGGCGACGTGACCCGCACCGTCACGACCCCTACGGCCACATGGGTGTGCATGCGCTCAGCAGCGATGTTTGCCATGGCCAAGCCTCTCGAACCACGCTAGAGTTCTTGTTATGTTCTGTCATGATTCGGGGCCTCCGTGCAAGGCCCACGAGGCCGAAACGGTCGGAGACCACTCGAAGGCGCTAGGCCGGAGCCCTAGCCGACCGCCGCCTCTTTCGGCTGAGCGGCGAGAATGGCGGCAAGCTCATCGAGGGTGGCGATCGTATCGCGCAGAGCGGCCGCGACCTGGTCCTCTGCCTCGACTTCGACGGGCGGCCGGTCGTCGATGAAGAGATAACCGTCGAGCATCTCGAGCGCCCGCTCCAACGAGGAGAGGGACTCCTCATTCTTCTTGATGTGGTCCTTGCTCGAGCGCTCGTGCCACTCGAGCACGCGCGCCACCATGTTGTCGGCGCCGTCCGCCTTGCGCTTCACCCGCGCGCGGAGCTTGCCGGCGCGCTCGATGGCCCGAGCCTGCTCGGCCATCGACGCCTGCCGCCGCGCGATGTCGTCGCGGATCGACTCCTCGATCAGCGCGCCGATGTCGATGCCCGTCAGTTCGTGCTCGGCGTGGATGATGAGCCCGAGCTTCTGGGCGATGACCTCGACCGCGCTCCCGTCGAAATTATTGGGCTTTTTCTGCTCGATCTCGCCGGTCGTGTCGTATTTCTCGCGCCGAGTGGGATCGGACAGGATCTCGTGCGCCGTGGTGAGCGCGCTGAACGCCTCGGCCGATCCGCCTTTGTCGGGATGCGAGACTTTGGCCTTGCGCCGATAGGCCTTGCGCACCTCATCCTTGGTCGCGCCTCGCTTGAGGCCCAAGAGGCGATAGAGATCGATCATGAAACTTCCCCCGAACGTCCCTCTTCTTCCCTCGAAGGGACAACGCACGAAAGCAACTCTCGGGTTCAGTTGTGGCCAAAATTTAGCGCGAGCGTGGGTTTCGCGTGATCTTGCCGCTCTCCATGCGGCCGTCTTGCGCTCCTCTCGGCTGGCGCAAATGTGTATGCTCATGAGCGCGATACGAGGCAACCAACAGGTAGGCTCGTAACAGAGTATGGGGGATACAATGACGCGTCTCGTTCTTGCTCTATTCCTCTGCGGATTTGTGCTCAACATGGCTCAGGCGGCCGAATCTGAGGGCCGCAGGATGCTCGTCTTCGCCATCTATGGCGCGGCCGGCACGAGCGGCAGCGCGGCCACAACCACGGTGATCGATTTCACCACCATGATCGCGTGCCGGGAGGCGCGGCTGGCTCTCAAGCACGACGACCGCCTGAAGAGTCCGGGGTTCCACGTCTTCGCCACCTGCGTCGAGCCGTGATGCGCTTGCGCTCAAGGTGCGACCTTCCTTCGCCCGCCGAAGCGGGCTTCGCGAAGGCGGGAGCGGTAGCGCATGAATGATGCGCGCGCCCCTTTTCGCGCGCCTGACGATCGAAGACTGATGAGGGCTTAGTGTCGGATTTCGACATCGCTCTATCGGTGGCGCTCGGCATCGGACTTGCCGCGGCGACCGGCTTTCGCGTCTTCCTGCCGATGCTGGTCCTTAGCATTGCCGCCAACACCGGCCATCTTCACCTTGCCGACAGCTTCGCCTGGATTGGAACGCCGCAGGCCTTGATCCTGCTCGGCGTCGCGGCGCTGGCCGAAATCCTCGGCTACTACATTCCGGGGCTCGACAACCTGCTCGATACTCTGTCGACGCCTGCCGCGCTCGTGGCTGGCACGGTCATCTCGGCGGCTGTCATCACCGATCTCCCGCCGATGGTGAAATGGGCCACCGCGATCATCGCCGGCGGTGGGATTGCCGGTCTCATCCAAAGCACCACGGCGCTGCTGAGAGCGAAATCGACGGTGTTCACCGGCGGGCTCGGCAATCCCGTCGTCGCCACGACCGAGCTCGGCGGGTCTCTGCTGGTCTCGATTCTCGCCATCGCCGCGCCGCTGATCGCCCTGCTGCTGGTCGTTCTGTTTCTGTGGCTCGCCTTGCGCCTTCTGCTCCGCATCACGCGACGCGAGCAGCCTTCCCCCGACCGCTGAGCAGCGATAGCTCCCTCCCCCTGCAAGGGGGAGGGTCAGGGTGGGGGTCCTGACACCGACGCTCGACCCCCACCCGACTCGCTCGTCGCACGCGACGACCGAGCCGACCTCCCCGTTTCAGGGGGAGGGATGGAGTCCGTTGCGCCGCTCAGGCAAGAGTGCAGCGCTAAGGCACGCTTCATCGCTCGCCGCGCTTTTCGCGCGAGGACATGTCAAAGAGCGTAGGGTGGGCAAAGCGAAGCGTGCCCACCGATCTTCAACGTGGGCAACGAAGCGTTGCCCACCCTTCCCCCCGAGGGGGATGGCGCGTGACGTTGCCCCCAACTTTTATCCAGCGGCGACTGGAGTCGGGCGGTTGCTGATGCCTTCCTCGGTGGTAATGGCGACGGTTCGCGACGCGGAGCCGTCAATGGAGCGCAGCGCTGCGGACCGTCGGGTCGCGGCGTAGGCTTGTGGGGTGAGCCAGCCGAGCCGCGAGTGCGGACGGCTGGTATTGTAGTCGGTGCGCCAAGCGGCGAGCTCAGCACCGGCATGCGCGACCGAGCGGAACAGCGTCTCATTCAGGAGCTCGTCGCGCAAGCGGCCGTTGAAGCTCTCGACGAAGGCGTTCTGCACCGGCTTACCAGGCGCGATGTAATGCCAGGCGATCTTGTGATCGTCGGCCCAACACAGGATCGCTGTCGAGGTCAGCTCGGTGCCATTGTCGCTCACGATCATTTTTGGCTTGCCACGCACGGCCATGAGCCAGTCGAGCTCGCGGGCGACACGGGCGCCCGAGAGCGAGGTGTCGGCCACGAGCAAGAGGCATTCCCGCGTGCAATCATCGACTACCACCAGGATGCGGAAGCGGCGCCCGTCGACGAGCTGATCGGACAGGAAATCGAGCGACCAGCGTTCATTTGGAAGCTGCGGTAAGGCGATCGGCGCCCGCGTGCCCAAGGCCCGCTTGCGACCGCGCCGGCGCCGCACCAAGAGCCGCTCCTCACGATAAAGCCGATAGACCCGCTTGTGGTTCACCATGTAGCCCTCCCGCCGCAACAGCACGTGCAGCCGCCGGTAGCCGAAGCGCCGGCGCTCATGCGCCAAGGCTCTCAATCGCTCGCGCAGCTTAAGATTATCCGGCCGCCGCGCGCGGTAGCGGACGGTCATCCGCGGCACCTCAATCACCGAACACGCCCGCCGCTCGCTCACCGGAAACGCCGAACGTAGATGAACAACAGCCTCGCGCTTGACGGCGGGCGTCACCATTTTTTTGACAGCAGCTCTTTGAGCATCGCGTTGTCGAGCATGGCGTCGGCAAACAGCTTCTTCAGCCGCGCGTTCTCGCTCTCCAGCGCCCGTAAGCGCTTGACCTCCGACACGCTCAGACCCCCGTACTTGGCTTTCCAATGATAGAAGGTCGCGCTGCTGATCCCGTGCTTGCGGCAAACATCGGCCGTCTTCGCCCCGGCCTCCTGCTCCCTCAGGATCGCAATGATCTGTTCTTCCGTATGCCTCGATCGCTTCATCGTCCGGTCCTTCCCTCAAGGCCGGACTCCAGTTCAACCTGGATTAAATCAAGGGGGCAACGTCACCTCAAGACCCTGCTTTTCGAATGCAATAATCAGGGTCCGGTGGCATACTTCAACGACGGTCTCAGCTAAGTTGCCTCCGACGAGTTCCAGCGCTCTTTGGCGAGAGATGTCTGAGACTGAAGCTTTAGAATCTCGTCCTCAGCGTTCTCTTTGAAAACTAGCTCACGAGTTTCAAAGGACAGGCAGTAAGCATCTTCCTTTGTGTGGTATCGAATTTCGCGGCCATGCGGGCCCGTCTTCGACGTGAGTCGTGACAGGCGGTCATCCATTACACCACGAATGAATGTGCGTGCCGCAGGAAGCGCTTCTTCGATCTTGGCTAACACCTGATCACGCGACATAAAAATCTTGTTGTCCGGATCGGTGCCATCGAGAGCCCAAAGTATGAGGCTGTCGGTGACTGCTTCGAGAAGTTGGGTGTTTCCTCTCCGGTGCTCAACCTCCTGGGCCAAAAACACGCAGAGAGTCCTAGCGGGAAGATTGGGTGACGCCCTGAGGAGGTTAGAAGCACCTATCTCACGCAGGAATGCAAGCTGGGGCGCTAAATAGGACTCATAAGCCTCTACGGTTTGGGGTGAGCTGTTAACTTGCGAGACAAAAAAGCGTTGATCACGAATCCGAATGTTGACTTTTAACTCCTCCGCAAGTTCGTCACTAACTTGGTCCATAAGGGGAACTGAGCGTGATGTGCAGTATGTAAGCGTTGCAACATCCCGACCGACGTCTTTTAGACGAGCAACAGTTTGGCGAATCTTGGCTCGAAAATCCTCCTGGATCGAAGCTTGCATAAAGTGACCGGCTTTCGCTCCGACGAAAAGTCCTTGCTCAACCAGGCCGTCAGCCCGCCCATCGTGAATGCCCCCTAGAGGAACAAATTTTTGTCCGGCGATGGCCGCCATAAAAGCCTGAGCGAACTTTTCGAAGCTCCCACCATCTGAACGGGAGAGGGCAAGGTCCACGAGCTGGTGGTTTACCGTCTTCAAAAGGCGCACCCCATCGAGACATGGCGTCTAAACGCAAACCGTAATGAGCACCGGTGTGGGCGACTTAAGCCGCCTTGGCGTAGTACGACTTGAGCCCGCTCATCACCTTCTGCTTGTCGAACTCGGCGCCCATGGCAAGCATGGCGTCGGCGAAGCGGCTCACGATCTCGCCGATCTGCTCCGGGCTGAGCTGATTGAGGATGCCGATGCGCACCTGCACCGGCTCCGACAGCGTCGGCCAGATGCCGAACCCTTGCGCGCGGGCGCCCTGCACCAGCTCCTTCTCCTTGCCTTTGAGCTTGCCGGGCAGGTTGAGCACGATGAGGCTCGTCATGTTCGAGGTGACGTCGCAACCCATAGCCTCAACCGCCTGGCGGAGCGCCTTCTCGTGATAGGCATAGTCGGAGGCCTTGCGGCGGCGGCCATAGGAGAGAATGATGCGCAGCGCCTCATGGAACGCGGCCACCGCGTAGCAGGAATGGGTCTGGTGGTAGGCAGGCGCCCCGTCCTTGCCGTCGATGATGCCCCAATGGCGCGCGTCGAGGATCGGGTGGTGCACATAGGTGCGGCAGCCGCGCTTGCGCACCATCTCGATCGCCTTGTCGGTGAAGCTGACCGGCGCGTAGGTGAGCGGGAGCGACAGCACACCCTTCTGCGGACATGACGCCCAGGCGACCACGCCCGGATAATCGTCGATGTTGAAGTCGGCGACGCCGAGGCTCGACACGGCGTCGCAGATGCCCATCACGCCATGCTTGAGGCAGGCGTGGGAGAAGCCCTTGAGGTCGTTGATGCGGCCGGAGCCGGTCTCCCAATGGGCCATGAACGCCCACATCGGCTTATGCTTGGCGAGCGCCTTGTCGACCATCTCGCCCGTGACCGACTGGCCATGGGGCGTCTCGATCACCGTTACGCTCTCGGCCTTCGGGTTGAGCGAATCCGCGGCCAGCTCGTCCTTGGTGGCGGCCTTCATGCGGATGGTGAGCGTGTCGATGCCGGAGAAGGTGCCGTTGGGGAAGGCCACCACCTTGTCGCGCGGCAAGATCAGCGACAGCACGCAATCGAGCCCCGAGAAGCCCGTGCCGGCCACGCCATAGGTGTAGACGTTCTTGGTCCCCCACAGCTCGCGCAGCATCTCTTTGGCCTCGATCATGCCGCGCAACACGTCCTTCTGCATGTGATCGGCCACGCCCGTCTTGGCGAAGCGCTCCAGCACGCGGGGGTCGGTATTGCCGGGCCCAGGGCCGGCGGCAAGGGTCTCAGGGATGTCGAGCTGCGGATAAATCTTCATGGGAACGCTCCGGATGATTTAATGGTCTGCGCACAAGAATTCGGCACATTCGTCTAGCGAGCCAATTGGCCTGCGGCAAGGGCTTGCTTCTCGCGCCATCCCTCCCCTTGATGGGGAGGGTGGCGAGACGCGCATCGCGCGGCGCGCCGGGTGGGGTGAAGCTTGCCCCCACCCCGACGCCCCAGGCGGCGTCGGACCTCCCCACGAGGGGGAGGTATAAGGCCTGATTCATCGCTGCCTGTCTCAGGCGGCTTTGGCCCCCCTTCCGGCGAGCACCCGGTCGGCCTCCTTGCCGATCAATTCGGCAAGATGGTCGAACTTGGCGTTGAAGGTGCCGACGCCGGAGGTGGCCGATCTGACTTCGACGATCAGCATCTGGATCTCGGCCTCCGGGATGTTGGCCTGCACCACATCCCAGCCCGGCCAGCCGGGCCGCGCGTCAAAGCCTAGGATCTGCCCGCGATGGGAGGAGACGATCGAGTTGATCTTGGCGGTGGCCTCCGACGGCACCGCGATCTCGACCGCCATGATCGGCTCAAGTAGCACGGGCGAGCATTGCGGCATGCCTTCGCTCATGGCGATGCGTCCGGCCTGGCGGAACGCCATGTCTGACGAATCGACCGAGTGATACGAGCCGTCGATCAGGCACACCGCGACGTCCACGACTTGGAAGCCAAGAGGCCCGTGGCTGAGATAGTCGCGCACGCCGATCTCGACGCTCGGGATGTAGTTCTTGGGCACCACGCCCCCGGTTATCTCGTCAGTGAACTGGAAACCCACCCCGCGCGGCTGCGGCGCGATGGTGACCACCACATCGCCGAACTGACCGTGCCCTCCCGACTGCTTCTTGTGCCGCCCGCGCACTTCGGTCGACTTGCGGATGGTCTCCTTGTAGGGAATTTGCCGCGACCGCGTCGAAGCATCGATACCGTATTTGCGGACAAGCCGCTCGAGTGCGACGCGAAGATGCATCTCGCCCTGCCCCCACAGCACCATCTCGCCCATGTCCTGGCTATGGCTGAGCGAAATCGAGGGGTCCTCCTCGATGATCTTGGCGATGGCCGCGGTGAGCTTGACCTCATCCTTCTTCTCTTTGGCGGCGATGGCCAAACCGTACACCGGCGGCGCCATTGCGGGCGCCGCGATGGTCTTCACCTTGCCCTTCTCCTCGCCCAGGGTGTCGCCGGTCTTGACGCTATCGAGCCGGCCGAAGGCCACCGTCTCGCCGGCCGTCGCCTCGCCGCGCTTCACCGGCTCCTGACCCATCACCGAGAAGATGCCGGAGATGCGCTCGTCGTCGGCCCCGCCGTAGACCGTGGAGCCATCGGCAAAGGTGCCGGTCAGCACGCGCGCGAGCGAAAGCTTGCCGCCATGGGCGGTATGGAAGGTCTTGACCACGAAGGCGCATGACAAGGTCTTGTCGACGCCGAGCCGCTCGGCCGTCGCGCTCACGAATGGCGCCTCGTGACGAAGCGCCTTGAGCAGCCGCAAGATGCCGTTGCCATTCTCGGCCGAGCCGAGCAGAACAGGGCAAATCAGTCCGTCGTGCAGCTCCTTGGCAAGATCGTCGAACACGTGGTCGCGCGGCGGCGGCACGTCCTCGAGCAACTGCTCCATCAACGCGTCGTCATAATCGGCGAGTTTCTCGAGCATCGAGAAGCGCGCGTCTTTTTCCCGCTCGGCAAGCGCGTCCGGAATGGCGATGACCTCGCTTGCCGCGTGCTCGCGATAGACGAAGGCGCGTTCGAGCGCGAGGTCGATGAAGCCGGTGACGATATCGTTCTCCCAGATCGGGATCTGGCGCAGCACGAGCGGCTTTGGGCTCGCCGGCTGCAACATCGGCACCATGTCGCGCACGCGAGCCTCAGCCTTGTCGATTTTGTTGATGAAGAGGAAATGAGGGATGCCGCGGTCATCGAGCTGCTTGAGGATGAGCTGGAGGGCGGGCACCTTTTTTTCGTCTGGCTCGCACACCACGACGGCGGCATCGCAGGCCGTGAGTGCGTTGGCGGCGTCGGCCTGGAACTCGATCGAGCCCGGGCAGTCGAGGAAGGTGAAGCTGTCGCCGAGGAAATCGACAGTCGCCACGTTGAGCTCGACGCTCATGCCGTGATGGCGGGCCTCCTCGGAGGCGTCGCCGACCGTGTTGGCGCTGGCGGTCGAGCCTTGGCGGCCGATCGCGCCGGTCCGCGCGAGGATGGCTTCGAGAAGCGTCGTCTTTCCACTGAGATAGGGGCCAACCAGTGCGATGCAGCGGGCGCTGCGGGCTGGCTGGCCCTGCGCTTGACCCATGGTCTCCTCCCTTTGCGGTTTATGACCCCGCGCGGAAGAAGGCTCCTGACGCACCCCTACTCGCGCTCGGCCTTTGATGACGCTATCGTGTCAAGAGGAAGCCCCTCTGGCAAGAGGCCCGATTCGGGCGCTTGACCCGAAGCGGGCCTGGGTTCCGTCTCAAGTCGGCCACGTCTCCCCTGTTCTGCTTTGCGCCTGATGCCGTTATGATCGCCAAGAGAACGGCGGGGTTTCCATGCGTCTCGTTTGCACGTCTGTGCTGGCGACTTTCCTCTGGGCGCTGACGCTTGCCCTTGGCTGCGACACCGCGTTCGCCATCTTCCAGTGCGGGATGGTCAACGGCAGCTTCTCATGCCAGTCGACGACCGGCGGCGAGATGCACGGCAAGAACGCCGGACCGCCTGGGAGCGAAACGCGGGATGAGACGCCGCAAGCCGACACCGGCGGCGCACCGCAAGGAACGGCGCTTCCTCCTGCAACGGGCAACGGCGCCCCAAATCCAGCTCAGGGCGGGCAGAGTGCCCCGGTCGACTACGGAGCTAAGCCCGGCGAGCATGCGTGTCCCCCCGGCTACACCGTCCTCGCCGCGCCGGGCAAATACGGCTATTGCCAGCCGCCGACGCGGGGGACCGCCGAAGCGGCCAGTTCCGCTTGCCAACATGGCATGGTCGGCGCGCCGCCCAATTGCCACTGTCCCAAGAACTCGGAGCTGCTTGGCGGCAATTGCGTCCACTACACCGCGACGATGTGTCAGAACGAACTGCCCGTGAACGTGAACCCGGAGCCCTGCCAGGACGTCGAAGCGAAGCTCTCCTGCAAGATGCGCCAGGACGGCTTGAAGGATTGTTGTTGCCTCACCTACGACAAGCTCTAGGCAGAACGGCTCGCTCTCAAACGCCGCTGGCGCGGCCTAGGCCACCGCATTGACGGTCGACTTCCGCTCGAGCTTGTTCCAACCGACGAGCGGTCCGAACAAGGCGACGAAGCCCGCTTTGATGACGATGTAGTACATCAGCTGGCGGTAGCCGAAACGCTGCAGCACCAACCACGGCAACAGCCTCGCATCCTCCTTACGCTCCATGGCGAGAGCCAGCGCCGCACTGCAGAGATCGACGAGGACGAAGGCGAAATAATAGAACAGCACCTTCTGCAAGGTCTGGGAATCGAACTGGCTTTGATGCTGGTAAAGATCAATCGCCGAAAAGACCAGGCGCCAGAGGAGCACGAAGTCGACGAAAGGCGCGAGGAACGACAGCACGAATTGGAACACCCAAGTTTGCGGGATCGCTACCAATCCGAGCGAGCCGTAGCCCGGCTTCAACGTCGCTCGGCGGTGCTTCCACAGACATTGCAGCGTGCCGAAGGCCCAACGAAAGCGCTGCTTGACGAGGCCGCCGATGGTGTCGGGCGCCTCGGTCCACGCGACTGCCGTGCTGTCGTAGAGCACTTTGCAGCCCTCCTTGAGCAAGGAGATGGTCAGGTCTTGGTCCTCGGCGAGCGTGTCTGACGGGAAGCCGCCGAGCTTCTGCAGCACCTCGCGCCGCCAGGCGCCGATCGCACCAGGAACCACCGTGATGCACCCGAGCGAGGCCAGCATCCTGCGCTCGAGGCTCTGGCTCGTGATGTATTCGAGCGCCTGCCAGCGGGTGATGACGTTGACCCGGTTGCCGACCTTGGCGTTGCCGGCCGCGGCGCCGACCTCGGGGTCGCTAAACCAGCGGACGAGTTTGCGGATCGAGTTCGCGCGGGAAATAGGTGTCGGCGTCGAGCGCCACCACGACCTCTCCGCTCGCCTCGGCGAGACCGCGATTGAGCGCCGCTGCCTTGCCGCCATTGGCCATGGTGATGAGCCGCACACGCTCGTCATTGGCGAAGACGGTGCTCACCACCTCGGCCGTGTCATCCCTGGACCCGTCGTCGACAACGATGACCTCGAGATTGGGATAGTCGCTCGCGAGAATATGCCGGATGGTCTCGGCGATCACTTTGCCCTCGTTATGGGCCGGGATCAGCACGGACTGCAAAGGCGGCTCGGCTGGAAGTTCAGGCGGAACGCGCTTCGACTCGACCTGCCAATTCCGCAGCGCGACGACGCACAGGAAGAGAAGGCGCAGCACGCCGAGCCAGATGGCGGCGAAGAACAGAGTGGTGATGGCGTGGCCGAGCCAGCCATAGGTCAGGAATACCGGAAGCCCGACCATGCGTCCGAGCGACTGCGGCGCAGGCGGCATGGCTTGGTCGTGCGTCATGCCAGCAAGCTCCGACACCGGCACAAATTCGTAGCCCTTTGCTCTCAAGGTATCGATCAGCCGCGGCAGCGCCTCGACCGTCGCCGATCTGTCGCCGCCGGAGTCATGCAGCAGGATGACGTGTCCTCTGATGTCGGGATTGGGATCGCTCACTTGAGCGAGCACGCGCTGGACGATCTGGTCGGCGGTGGGTCCCTGCCAGTCATTCGGATCGACATGCAGCCCGACGGAGAGATAGCCCATGTTTTGGGCGATCTCGATCGGCACGATCTCGTCGGCGGTCGTGGGCTCGGCGTCGCCGAGATAGGGCGCCCTGAACAACCGCATCGAACGTCCGGTCAGCGCCTCGAACAGCCGCTCGGTGGCATTGATCTCGAGCGTGACCAAGGCATCGGGAAGCTCACCGAGATTGGGGTGGGTGAAGGTGTGGTTGCCGACATCATGCCCTTCGGCGACCAGGCGCTGCACGAGGCTCGGATAGGCCGCTGCGTTCTGGCCGATAATGAAGAAGCTCGCGTGTACGCCCTTCTCCTTGAGAATATCGAGGATCTGCGGCGTGAAATCAGGATCGGGACCGTCGTCGAACGTCAGCGCGAGCTTGCCCTTGGTCGCCCCCGTCCGCTGGATGACGAAAGGGGTGGGCACCGCCGTGTATTTCTCATCGACGACCTCGCCCGTGTTGCGATCGATTTCAAAGCTGCGCGAGCCTTTCACCGGCTCCTCTGCCACGTGCAGAATCTCGCCCTCGCCTTCGAAGTCGATGTCCTCGGCGCTGGCGATGCGGTGAAGGGCATTGGGCGCGGGTGCGCCGTAGTTCTTGCCGAGAGTAGACCAAACGGACGGATCCTCCGAGCCGAGACGCCACACCGCGTAGCCCGCGGGCCTGTAGTCATCGGCAGCGTGAATTTCGTTAAACGCGGTAACGCCGTCCAGGAACCAGACGTCGTGCCGTTTGCCGTCGTCCTCGATGAACGAGAAATGCGGGTTTGAAGTTTCGGGATCGAAGACGATATCGGCTTCGGAATCGCGCGCCGACAGGACCGCTTCTTCGAAGGTCAGGCTCGATGCACCCTCCCCCTTGACCCAGTCATAGGCGTAGGCACCGATGGCGACGATGGTGTGATCGGGATCGAGCTCCTTCATGCGCTTGTCGAGCGTATCCTCGAACCAGCTCTCGCCGGCGATGCTGCCTGGGGCGCCCCCATCGTCATGCTCGTCGTACGCCATGAGGACCACGAAGTCGGCGATTTTGGCGTAGGCCTTGTACGGCCAGCTGTCGTCGTCGAAGGGAACGGCGACCAGGATGGCATAGTCGTGCACGACGAAAGCCTCGTGCAGCTCGGCGAGGAACCGCTCCATGTTCTTTTGCGACGACTCCGGGACATCTTCGAAGTCGACCGTCACGCCCTGGAATTTGTACTTGTCGAGAAACGCCACGATCTCCTGGATCCGCTCCGCGCGCACAGCGGGGTCGGCGAGCATTTTCGCAAGTCCGGCGCCGTTCCATTGGCCGTTCGAGGCGTTTTGGATCACGGGCAGGATCGCGGTGTCGGGCTTGGTGGCCTGGATGTAGTCGAGCACCCGAGGTTCGACGGCGGCGGTGAGCGCCATGTCGGGCCCATCGAGGGTAAGCCAGGTTGGTATGACCCAGTCGAGACGCGGCAGGGCCCGTTTCAAGGCCGGATAGCTGTTGTCGTCCCAATTCACATAGAAGCCGATGCTCAGAGGCCGCCCCTCAGGTCTCACGAGCGAACTCGGAAAGGACCGGCGCTCGATGACCTGGGCTTGCGGATGGTGATGCAGGTTTCGCTCTTTCTCGCGAAGATCTGCGGCAAGGCTCGTCGCGTTTCTAAGCTCCTCCGGATCGGCGGCGGTGACGGGAAGCCCATGCGCCGCCGAACACGTCGGCGCCCAGGCGCAACGGATCGACACGTGGGTGATCGGCCCCTCCTCGGCAGGCCGATGGACGGTGAGCAAGGTCGCGAAGAAAGCCGTCAGAATGGCGAGGCCGAGCACGCCAACGGCCCAAGCGAGCCTGGCCAGGGCCCGGCCACGTTTGCCCGTCGGGTCGAAAAAGATGGGTTTGCCGGTCATGCGAGTTCGCGCCTCGGGGAGCTTGGTGTATCAGCCTCGTGTGACCGGTCCACCATGTAGGGTGCTTCGGCCCGCCCAGCCTAGCGCCACAACGCCGCAGAGGCTTGACAATAACAGCAGCAAATTGACGCGGGAGAGGAAGGCAAACCGCTGCGCCGTTGCTAGCTGCGAAGCGCCGCCATCACCGTATCAAGCACGTGGGCGAAATTGGCGAAACCCCAATAATGCCCAGCTTCCTGGACGACATCGAGCCGGCAGTTCGGCAATTTCGCCGCCAGGTGATAGGCCGCGCTTGGCGGCACGATGGTGTCGTCGCTCCCCTGCCACATCACCGCAGGGACGTCAATCTCGGCAAGCGATAGTCCCCACGGTGAGCAGAATAGCCGCAAATCCTGGAGCGCGCCTTTGATGCCAGGCCTAAGCCCCTCGCCGATCGCGGCGCGAAGATTGGCTTTCACCTCCAAATGGTTCAGCACCAGGCGGTCGGCAGGCGTAACCCGCTGCTGCAACATGCGGTAGGCAACGCCCGGCGCCCACCTCACCATGCCGCGCAGAGACCAGAAGAAGGAGGCGCAAGCCTGGGGCGACCGGCCCATCCTCGTGAAAATAAGTCGATGCATCGGCGACATGCGGATGTGCTTGCGGCACTCAGCGACCGGGCCAACCGGCGACACCAGCGCGAGCAGAGCCACGCGGTCTGGCATGGCCGCGGCTGTCGCAATCGCATGAGGTCCGCCGCCCGAAACGCCGATGACGGCACTCCGCTCGACCTCGAGCGCGTCGGCGAGCGCGACGAAGTCCTCTGCCGATTGCATCAAGGACTGATTTCGCCGGTAATCGGATTGGCCATAGCCTGGGCGGTCCGGAGCGATGATGCGTAGTCCCCGCTCGCGCGCAGAGGCATCCGTCAATCCAAACATGAATCGGGAGCCCGGCGTGCCGTGGAAGGCCAGCACCGGCAGCCCTCTTGGATCTCCAAACTCCGCATAGGACAGCGTGCGTCCGTCGGGCAGGCGAAGAGCAAGCGACGTGCGGTCCTCGGCTTGGCTTGGAGCGCGTCTTGTGATGGTGTCCATCAATGAAAATGACTCAGGACACGGGATGCGAGCGCCTCCCTACTCGCACCCGATGATGATATCGCCCGGGTTGATCATCAAGATCACGGGCTTGCCCTCATAGAGCTTGAGCGTCTCGAGCGCGGGGATGGTGACGCTTACCTCCAGCGTGGTATCGCCGGGAACACTGACATAAACGATTGCCGTCACCGCTCCTTTGCGGATCTCCATGATCTTGCCTTTGATCTGGTTGCCCGTGCTGAATTTCATGTCGCTCTCCCTCGCCGGCCGCGAGCGTCGCGGTGCATCAACTGAGACTCGCGCAAAAACGCTGGACGCGGCGGCAGGCCTCCTCCAATGCCGTGACACCGGTGGCATAGGAAATGCGGAAGAAGGGCGAGAGCCCGAATGCCCCACCATGAACGACTGCCACGCCCTCCTCCTCGAGAAGCGCCGTGGCGAAGTCCTCGTCGTTCCCGATCTTCTTGCCCGCTTGCGTGCTCTTGCCGATCGTCCCCGCGCAGGATGGGTAAACGTAGAACGCCCCTTCCGGCTTCGGGCAGGAAAGACCCGTCGCCTGATTCAGCATCGCGACCACGAAATCGCGCCGCTCCTGGAAGGAGGCCACCCAATCCTGCAAAAAGCCTTGCGGGCCTTTGAGCGCCTCGACGGCCGCCCATTGGCTGATCGAGCACGGGTTTGACGTCGACTGCGACTGGAGCGTCGAGATCGCCTTGATGAGCGGCTCGGGCGCACCGCCATAGCCGATGCGCCACCCGGTCATGGAATAGGCCTTCGACACGCCGTTCAGCGTGAGCGTGCGCGCCTTCAGCCGCGGTTCGACCGCGGCGGGCGTGGTGAAGCTGAATCCGTCATAGACGAGATGCTCGTAAATGTCGTCGGACAGCACCCAGACCCTCTCGTGCTTCACCAGCACGTCGGTCAGCGCCTTGATCTCGTCTTCGCTATAGGCCGCACCGGTCGGGTTCGACGGCGAGTTGAAGATGAACCACTTGGTCTTGGGCGTAATGGCGCGGGCCAGCGCCTCGGGCCTCAGCTTGAAGCCGTCCTCGAGCTTCGTCTCAACGATGACGGGCTCGGCACCCGCAAGCAGCACGATGTCCGGATAGCTCACCCAGAAGGGCGACGGGATAATGACCTCATCGCCAGGATCGAGCGTCGCCAGCAGGGCGTTGTAAAGCACCTGCTTGCCGCCAGCGCCGACGGTGATCTCCGACGGCTTGTAGCTGATCCCGTTCTCGCGCTCGAATTTTTCGCAAATCGCGCGCTTCAGCTCGGGGATGCCGTCGACCGCGGTATATTTCGTCTCGCCGCGCTTGATCGCCTCGATCGCCGCCTGCTTGACGTTGTCGGGCGTGTCGAAATCAGGCTCGCCGGCGCCGAGGCCGATGACGTCGAACCCGGCCGCTTTCATCTCGCGTGCCTTGGCGGTGATCGCCAGCGTCGGCGAGGGCTTAACCCGTTCAAGCGTGCGGGCAACCAATCCCATCATAATCTCCCGAATTGCGTGAAATTTCGGCGGCCAGGACGGGCAGAACCTAAGCGGGGCCGCTGGTGCCCGCAAGGGTGATCGCCGCAACCATCCTCGCCAAAATGAAGCAGCGCGGGCCTTTCCGACCCGCGCTGCATTATCTTTGGGCAGAAGTTTCGGAAAAGCCTAGGCGGCTTCCCGGTTGAGGCGCGTTTCCGCCAGCTTGGTCAACGTATCGTCGGTGTTGTATTCCTGCTCGAGCGTCTGCCGCAGCAGCCTCACCGCCTCGTTCATGCCGAGCTGCTTGGCCCAGGCGATCATGGTGCCATAGCGCGCGATCTCGTAGTGCTCGACGGCTTGGGCGTCGGCGATCATACCGGCGTCGAGCACGTTGGGATCCTCCGCCTCCTTCATATCTTCCTCGCCTTCTTCCAGGATGCCCTTGATGGCGGGACAGGTCTTCGCCGCGGGCTTCAGGTTGCACAGCGCGAACACCTGCTCAAGACGTTGGACCTGGCCTTCCGTTTCCTTCAGATGGTGCTCGAAGGCGTGGCGAAGATCGTCCGGCCTTCTTGGCCATCTTCGGCAGCGCCTTCAGGATCTTCTTCTCGGCGAAGTAGACGTCTTTCAGGAGGTTCACGAAGAGATCCTCCAAGCTTTTCGTACCGGCCATGGGGATTAGCTCCTTGGGTTGGGCGGTTCGTTGGGGGTCGGGAAATGAGCCTGCTCATGAGCGGGCTCCGGGAGCTAACGATCACTGTGAAGCGAAGTTCCCGCCGCGATCGGCCATCGCACCCCTGTGGATAACCGCAATTGCGCCATGACTGTGGCGAGTTCGCCACGCGAAACGCGCGGCCAAGCCACAATCTGGCTAAAGCCGCGCCCCATTGGCATGGTTACTTTTGCTCCGTGCCGGTAACGAGGGCCAACTCGATGACCATGCCGCGCCAAGCTCTGCGCTCGCGCAAGCCCCTGGTAACTGTCTCTTTCCTTTCGCTGATCGTCTCTCTGTTCTTCGCCCTGCCGAGCTTGCTCGCCAACGCTCAGGACGCGCAGCCGAACAAGGTCGCTTATGTCCAGCCCGGCGACATGAACACCGGTGCGCTTTTGCTTCAGTCGGGAGAGGACGGCTATGTGGAGGCCCCGCGGCTCAACACCGACGCCGCCATCACCGTCACCGGCACCATCGCCCGCGTCGTCGTCACTCAGCGCTTCGAGAATCCGTCCGACCGTTGGCTGGAAGGCATCTACGTATTTCCTCTCCCTGAGCAGTCGGCGGTCGACGCCCTGCACATGGAGATTGGCTCGCGCGTGATCGAGGGAGAGATCAAGGGCCGCTCTGAGGCCCAACAGCTTTATCAGGCCGCTAAGGACAATGGTCAGAAGGCGAGTCTGGTCGAGCAGGAGCGGCCCAACCTCTTCACCAACTCGGTCGCCAATATCGGACCGCATGAATCCATCACCATCCGCATCGAATATCAGGAGACGGTGAAGCAGGATGGCGGCGTTTATTCGCTGCATTTCCCGCTCGTCGTCGCCCCCCGCTACAACCCCGCGCCAAGCAGCGTCGATGTGGTCGATTACGGGGGCAAGCAGCTGCCGAACGATCCGGTACCGGACCGCGACCGCATCACTCCCCCGGTGCTCGATCCGGCCAAGGCTCCCAAGATCAATCCGGTCTCCATCAGCGTGAAGCTCAATGCCGGCTTCGCGCTTGGCGACGTTACGAGCTCATTCCATAAGATCGCCCTCAACCGCACGGGCGACGAAACCGCGACGCTGACACTTGCTGATGGCACCGTGCCAGCCGACAAGGATTTCGAGCTTGTCTGGCGCCCGAAGGCCGCAGCCGTCCCGCAGACGGCGCTCTTCCATGAGGTCGTCAACGGCCAGGATTATTTGCTCGCCATGGTCACGCCGCCGTCGCTTGACCAAGCGCCGATAGAGCTTCCGCGCGAGCTGATCTTCGTCATCGACAATTCCGGGTCGATGGCCGGCACCTCGATCGGCCAGGCAAAACAGAGCCTGCTGCGCGCGCTGGATCACCTTCGGCCTGGCGACAAGTTCAACGTGATCCGCTTCGACGACACCATGGACGTTCTGTTTGCGAGCACGGTCGACGCCACGCCCGAGACTTCTGGCGACCGCCAAGTCCTTCGTGTCGAAGCTCGATGCCGAGGGTGGCACCGAGATGCTGCCGGCGCTCAAGGCCGCGCTCAAGGACGGCGATCCGTCCGATACCAGTCGCCTGAGGCAAGTCGTGTTCCTCACCGACGGTGCGGTCGGCAACGAGTTCGAGCTCCTCCACGAGATCGCCGACCACATCGGCCGCTCGCGCCTGTTCACCGTCGGCATCGGCTCTGCACCCAACACGTATTTCATGCGCCGCGCGGCTGAGCTCGGCCGTGGCACCTTCACCGAGATCGGCTCTGAAGACCAGGTGCTCGAGCGCATGAGCGCGCTCTTCGCCAAGCTCGAGAAGCCGGTGATGGTGGGGCTGAAGGCGTCATGGCCCGATGCAAGCCACGTCGAGACTTGGCCCGATCCCCTTCCCGATCTCTATGCCGGCGAGCCGGTCGTGCTCTCAGCCAAGGTCTCCTCGATGACCGGCGAGTTGCATTTCTCTGGCGCCTTCGACGGCAAGCCGTGGACGGCTGCGCTGAAGATCTCGGATGCGATCGATGGCTTGGGCGTCGCCAAATTATGGGCGCGGAGCAAGATCGCGGCGCTCGAGGCCAAGGCCTATACCGACCCCAACGCCAAAGGGCTTGAGAAAGCGATCGAGACCGTGGCGCTCGAGCATCATCTCGTATCGAGCCAGACGAGCCTCGTCGCCATCGACAAGGTCAAGTCGCGGCCCGACGGCGAGCACGTGTCGAGCGTCGACATGCCGCTCAACCTCCCCGATGGCTGGGACTACAATAAGGTCTTCGGCACGCCGGCAGCCATGCCGCGCCAGTACAAGGCCATGGTTCCGGGTCGGAACCCGTCGCTCGGGATGTTGCCCTCGGGATCGGGTGTGTCGAACTACGCATTCGACGGCGCGACCGCGACACCGCCAGCCGATGCGGCGCCTGACGTCGATGCGCCGGCCGCTCCGACCGTCTCATCCGATGAGGACGCGAGCCCCGCCGAGCTCTCTTATCCGCTGCTGCCGCTGACTGTGGTTCCCAAGCCCGACGCGAGCCCCATTGCCTCGCTCGAGGCGTCCGGCGCCTTAAATCAGCGGCTCGTCGTTCTTGCTCTGTTGCTGACCATTCTAAGCGCGGTGACGCTGGTCATGTGGCGTTACCACCGCCGCGACTATGCCTCCCCGCGGCGGACTGGGAGGAGGATCTGATGACGAAACGGGGGTCGAGTCAGTTCCTCCTCCTCTTCCTTCGCCCGACCATGCGGTTCGGGTTGAGGATCGGAGGCGCGCTCGCATTGATCGCTTTGATTACCTTAGCCGGCGCCGGGCTCGCCCCGGTGCTGCATCAAAGCGCCTGGAAGCGTGCTCTTGCCAGCGACCCTTTGCCGAAGGCATGGCCGTGGGAAGCTTCCTCGCCGGTCGCGCAGACCGAAGTGGCAAGACTTGGTCTGAGCGCGGCGCTCAATGAGGACACGCCTGAGATGGAGATTGCGCCGTCCGAGTCAGGACACGGCCGGAATGCACAGTCGCCACGCCGGCAACTCGGCGATGTCGCGATCGGAGATCGTATCACCGTCACCGGCGCCGACGGGTCGTCGCAGGACTATCGCGTGACGGGGCGTAAGGTGGTCGATCCGCATCTTGCCGAGGGCGATGGCGTCGCTCCCACCGGGGGTAAGCTTTCCCCCGTCACCTGCTGGCCGCTCGACGTGATGGCGGGTTCCCTGCGTCTGATCATTCAGGCAACCGGGGTCGATCAGCCCAAAGCGCCTCGGCCGAGTGTCGAGCAAAAGCTCTAGCGCGCCAGCGCCTGTTCGCTAGTACTGCCTGCGGCGTTTCTTTTTCGTGTGTTGGGGCGCGGGAGGAGTAGGCGTAACCGCCTCGGCGGTCGGCTGCGCCGCTTGCGTCCCGGAGGCCTGAGCCGTGCCGGCTGCGGCGCCAGGAGCTGTCGTCGGCGCTACGGTCGTCGTCTCGGACGTCGTCGTCCCGGTCGCAGCGGGAGTGCCGACCGGTAGCGCGGCCGAAGGCTGCTCACTCTGTGTCGAACCTGGCTCTGTCTGGGGTACGAGACCCGCCGCTGGAGAGGTCGGGCGCCGCTCCTCGTCCACGCGCGCTTTCAGCTTGTCGAGGCCTGCTCGATACTCGGCGCCCACGAAGCCATCGAGCGCGAGAGCCTTCCAGCGTTTGAGCGGGCTTGATCCGGAGTTGTAGCCGAAGGTCCACGTCACTTTGCTGCCGGAGCCGGAAGGGGCGATGTCGAAACCGCTTGTCCCGTCGAGACCGTTGAAATTCACTGCGAGCTCGATCGTCTTGTTGGGATCGGCGTTAGTGATCTCCATGCTGCCCGTGCCGATCGACCTTGCTTGGCTCACCCAATCGACGCGCGCGCCCTTGCCGGAGTCAGGACCGGAATAAGTGAGCTGCAGTTGTGGATCGCGCGCCGCCCAAGGTGACCACTCTTTGAAGTGATGCAGATTGGTAAGATAGGGAAAGACGGCAGACTCCGGCGCGTTGGTCACCACGGATCGCGCCACAGTCACATGCGCCGGGAGTCCGACCGCAACGGCCGCCAAGATCCCGCCGAGGACTACAAGCCCAAGGACCAACCGCATCATGGGACGCATACCTCGCCTCCTTCTCGTCGAGCTTAGCCGCCGATAGCCTTACGGGTGGCCCCCAAAAACCCCCAATGTCACTCGCCTTTAAAGAGAAAACGATTACAGTCGGCTCGTCAACAAAGAGGGAGGCCTGGAGATGACTCTAACACCCCCGTCGACCGCCGTTTTTCTGATCTCAGCGATTTTGGCGGTGTTGGCCATTATTGGCAAATTCGTGGCAATTCCCTTCATCAGCGATCACGGCTTCTGGGTTGTCGTCGTCGCCTATGTCGTTCTGGCGGTCGGCAATCTGTTCAGAGGCGTCTAAGCAATGGTCGGGGCCTCTCCGGACGGCGAATTCTCCGCCGCCCCCGCGGACTTCTTTGCCCTCGTTAGAGAGGCGTCACGTCTGTCCGTGAAACACGAGCATCGCGCCGAGCGCGATAAGCGCGAATCCTGCGCCTTGCGTCAAGCTCAGCGGCTCATCGAAATAAATCCACGTGAACAGCGCGAAGACGATCAGGGTGATGACCTCCTGGATCGTCTTGAGCTCGGCCGGTGAATAAACCGCGCTGCCGAAGCGGTTTGCCGGCACTGCGAAGCAATATTCGAAAAAGGCGATGCCCCAACTCACCAAGATGACCAGCACGAGCGGCACCGACTTGAATTTGAGATGGCCGTACCAGGCCAAAGTCATGAACAGGTTCGAGCACGAAAGCATGATGATCGGGGCGAGATAGGGCCACAGCCCCGGGTTCACGAGCGTCATTTGAGCCTTTCACGAGATGGGACGAAATGAGTCAGCCGGAGCTTGCCATCGGAGCAAGCCAGAAGACATAGCGTCCTCTTCGCGGCGTGAGCGAATCGGCTTCGCATAAGCGAACGGGCCGGCGAACTGCCGGCCCATCCCTCGCGTCAACTAAAGATCGTCATCGTCGTCCTTGGCCCAGGAAGGACGATAAGGCTGCGGGTTACCGCTGCCGGTTCCCCCAGGCATTGACGTTGGCCGCGGCGGTGTCGACGGAGAGCCCATCGGAGCGGCTGGCTTCGGTGCCATACCGCCGCCAGGAGCCATGCCGCCGGATGGTGGCGTCATCGGGCGAGGAGGCACGTGCTGAGGCGCAGGCGCGGCGGGCTTCATGGCAGCGGGCGCGGGAGCGGCCGGCTTGGGCGCTGGTGCCATGGGTTTTGGAGCTGCAGGCGCCGCCGGCTTCGGCGCCATCACCGGTTTTGCTGCAGCCGTCTTGGCGGCCGGCTTGCGAGCCGGAGCCTTGCGGGCAGCGGGTTTCTTGGCCGCAGCCTTGCGGGCCGTTGTCTTGCGCGCCGTTGTCTTGCGCGCCGCCGTCTTACGGGCCGGCGCCTTCTTAGCGCTGGTTTTCCGGGCAGCGCTCTTGCGGGCGCTCGCCGCTTTCTTAGCCACCTTCCTACCGGCCTTGCGCACGGTCCGCGCGGCTTTGCGCGCGGTCTTGCGAACTGTGCGCCCGGTCTTCCGTGCGCCTCTGCGCGCGCTCGCCTTACTCGTTGTGCGTTTCTTCCCACTCGCTCTTGTTGCCATGGCTTCTGCTCCGATTCTGCTCTGTTGCCGCACTCGACCGCTCAAACGGACGCGTACACGACACGAATCAACGCCTCCACTTGGTCCAAGGCTTGCCGTCCCGCAGGGCGAGTCAATCGTTTTTTCTCATTATACGCAGATCAAGACGCAGATCGCGACAGAAAGTGGCACCGATGACGGCACGCGATATGAATTTGTCGGGCGAACCTCTCGGCTCTGACGCCTGCGGAGCCGGCCATTTCGGCGCGATTCGTCACGTCTTGCGCGAAGATCGCGGCGAGATTGTCCTCGATCGCCAGGCGATGGCGGAAATCCCGTTCGACGCAGCGCGCCTTGACGAGGCCGTCCTGGCCGACGACGAGGGTCGCCGGAATCGGCAGGAACCACCCGCCATTGCCTTGGAATCGCTCGAGGTCGATGCCGAAGCCCCCGTAGGTCCGCTTGATCGTCTCCTCGAGCCTCGAGGTCGGGAATCTCAAATGCTTCGTCGAGCGATTGCTAGTGCGAAGGGACATCCGGCGGCATCTCCTCGAGGGCCTGGTCGAAAGGCTGAGGCGAGATTCTGACGCTCCCGGTGAAGGGATAGTCGAAGGCAATAGCCAGCAGAAGCGAGAGCGCCACGAGTGCCGCGAGCGCCGCCGTCATCAGCGTCTGCGCCAGCAGATTCGATGCGCCGAAAAAGGCAGGGTTGCCGAGAGTTACACTGGCGCCGACGATCAGCACAAACCACAGCAGTCCCGACATCGAGCCGTCGGCGCTATCCAGCCGCTCGTTGCGGTTATCCGCGATCACCGCGAGCAGCTTGAGCGCCGCCTGGTAGAGCATGAGCTGCCGGTAGCCCTGAGGCTCGAGCGCGAAGATCGCCGAGCTGAGAACTATCGAGATCCTTTGCGGCATCTTCGCTCGCCCTCCCCCGAGCCATCGTTGGCCACTCATATTTGCGGACGTGGTCGGTATAAGTGAACAGGAGACGCCTGATCTCGATGCCGGCCTCGAATGGGAGTGCGGCGGAGACGCGATGTAGATCGACAAGGGCCTTGGCCTCGTTGCGAACCGCCGTTTCCGTGCCGCGATACTCCTCCCAGACGGCGACGACGACGAAGGCAAGCAGCACGCCGTAGAACAAACCGACCACGGCGAATTTGAAACCCCGCGACCTCATTGTTCAGCTTGAGGCGGTCCAGCCCCCAGATGGCGCGCGCGAGCAGCATGAGACCGACAGCGAAGATCTCCGCCACCCCCGTGAGAACGAGCGCCACAATCCAAGTCGGCACATGGGCCATCACGCTGATCAAGGTCCGTCGAGCCTCCCGACCCTTTTTCTAAGGCAACCGCCGTCAAGGACCAGCCCTAAGAAAGGATTGCCGCACCGGACGGCATTGACCGGTCAGGGCTTCCCTCCGGTCCCCTGAGCCGCCATATTCGCTCCATGCCCTATCGCATTGCTAGGACCTTCGGTTCACGCGCCGAGCCGCGTGCCGTCACGGGCGAATCCGGCCTGCCCACGGGCGCCCCCCTGCCGGACGGCGCCGATCGCCGGCCGCCGGGCTTCGGCGAGGCGTCTCAGCCTTTGATGCAGGAGCACCCATTGGTCTCCGGCAGCGGTGCGCCCGAGTTCGTCCCCCATCGCCCGCCCCGCCCCGAGAAGAGCGAGGGCGGCATTCCCTTGCGCATCCAGTCGGAGCTCGAGCCCAAGGGCGACCAACCCGCGGCCATCGCCGAGCTGGTCGCGCAGGTCAACGCGCATGAGCGCGACCAGGTGCTGCTCGGCGTGACGGGCTCCGGCAAGACATTCACCATGGCCAAGGTAATCGAGGCGACGCAGCGCCCGGCGCTCGTGCTCGCGCCCAACAAGACCCTCGCCGCCCAGCTCTATGGCGAGTTCAAGAGCTTCTTCCCCGACAACGCCGTCGAATATTTCGTCTCCTATTACGACTACTACCAGCCCGAGGCGTACATCCCGCGCACCGACACCTATATCGAGAAGGATTCCTCGATCAACGAGCAGATCGACCGCATGCGCCACGCGGCGACACGCGCTCTGATCGAGCGCGACGACGTCATCATCGTGGCGAGCGTGTCGTGCATTTACGGTATCGGCTCGGTCGAGACCTATACCGCCATGACCTTCAGCCTGAAGCGCGGTGATCAGGTACAGCAGCGCCAGTTGATGGCCGATCTCGTGGCACTGCAATACCGGCGCAACGATGCGAATTTCGTGCGCGGCAGCTTCCGCGTGCGCGGCGACACGATCGAGCTCTGGCCGGCCCACTTGGAGGATCGCGCCTGGCGCATCTCGCTGTTCAGCGACACGGTGGAAAGCCTCGTCGAGTTCGATCCCTTGACCGGGGCGAAGACCGACGCGTTCTCGATGGTCAAGGTCTACGCCAACTCCCATTACGTGACGCCGAAGCCGACGCTCAAGCAGGCTATTCGCGGTATCAAGGACGAGCTCAAGCTTCGCTTGAATGAGCTCCATGGGGCTGGCCGGCTTCTAGAAGCTCAGCGGCTCGAGCAGAGGAGCCTGTTCGATCTCGAGATGATCGAGGCGACCGGCTCCTGCGCCGGCATCGAGAATTATTCGCGCTATCTCACCGGGCGCAAGCCTGGCGAGCCGCCGCCGACTCTGTTCGAGTATCTCCCCGACAATGCGCTCGTCTTCGTCGATGAGAGCCACGTCACCATTCCGCAGATCGGGGGAATGTTCCGCGGCGACTACCGGCGCAAGTCGACGCTCGCCGAATATGGCTTCCGCCTCCCCTCCTGCATGGACAATCGGCCTCTGAGGTTCGAGGAGTGGGACGCGATGCGGCCAGAGACCGTCTATGTGTCGGCGACGCCCGGCGGCTGGGAGCTCGAGCAGACGGGCGGCGTGTTCGCCGAGCAGGTCATCAGGCCGACCGGCCTGGTCGATCCGCCGGTCCTGGTACGCCCCGCCTCGACGCAGGTCGACGACCTCATCGACGAGACGCGCAAGGTGGTGGCGCAAGGCTATCGCGTGCTCGTCACCACGCTCACCAAGCGCATGGCCGAGGATCTCACCGAATACATGCACGAGCAGGGCATTCGCGTGCGCTACATGCATTCCGACGTCGAGACGCTGGAGCGCATCGAGATCATCCGCGATCTCAGGCTTGGCACGTTCGACGTGCTGGTCGGCATCAATCTGTTGCGCGAGGGTCTCGATATCCCCGAATGCGCGCTGGTTGCCATTCTCGACGCCGACAAGGAAGGCTTCCTGCGGTCAGAGACCTCGCTGATCCAGACCATCGGCCGCGCCTCGCGCAACGTCGACGGACGCGTGATCCTTTATGCCGACGGCATAACCGGCTCGATGGAGCGGGCCATGGCCGAGACGGCGCGCCGCCGCGAAAAGCAGACGGCGTGGAACGAGGCGAACGGCATCACGCCGGAGAGCGTGAAGAAGAATATCGGCGACATCCTCGCCAGCGTTTACGAGCGCGACCATGTGCTGGTCGATGCCGGCGCTGGTTTTGCCGAGGAGGATCAGGCGCTGATCGGCCACAATATCGAGAGCGTGATCGTCGATATGGAGAAGCGCATGCGCGCGGCGGCTGCCGATCTCGAATTCGAGGAGGCGGCGCGGCTACGCGACGAGGTCAAGCGCTTGCGCCAGATGGAGCTCGCCATCGCCAACGATCCGCTCGCGCGGCAGGGCGATCTCGAGCGCACGGCCGCCGAGATCGATGTTACCCGGCCGCACAAGCCGGGCCTCGACGAGATGGGCCCGCATAATCGCGAGATGCCATTCGCCTCCCTGAAGAAGGGCCGCGGACGCTCGAAGGCCGGCAAGCCCGGCACCCGCGCCTTTAAGGGTAAAAGCCGTTAACCCCTTCGTGGCTCGCTTGCGGCTAGCATGGCGTCCTGACCACCGGGCGAGATGCGATGCCGAAAAATGCCCAAACCTTGCTGACCGACTTTTACGACGCCTGGCGTGCGCACGATCTCGATCTGATGGGCACGTACCTGCCGGATGATTTTTCCCATTCTCTGAACATTCCCACCAAAACCCTTTCAGTGGGCGGCGCGCGCCAGGGCAAAGGCGCTTCGCTCACGCGTTTGGCCGAGATCTTCCAGGGCTTCGACACGCAATACCTGGAGCCGAGCCGGCTAATCATGCGCGACTCGCAAGCCATCTTGGAGGTCCACACCCATTGCCAGCACCGCGCGAGCGGAGTTCTGGCTCGATACAAGGAAACAGCATGTCTGGCAACTGGAGAACGGGTGGCCGGTGAAGCTCCAGGAGTTCTACGACCTCGAGCAGTTCGAGGCTTTCATGAGCTCCGCGCGCGCGCGCCGCTAGGCCGCGCCTTGCTGTCTGTCGCGCGCCTCGCTCTGAATGAAAGCCGGCCAGAACTTGCGCAGTTCGAGCGGGAACATCGCGGCGATCTTCACCGCCTCGCCGCGATCGATGTGCTTCGACAACACATCGAGCACTGCCCGCACACCATCCTCAACCTCGACGGTATCGGAGCGCGGCAGCTCGCGCCCGATGTGAGTGAGGAACGCCATAACGTGCCTGTCCTTGGTGGGCTTGTCGGTCGGGTCCCATCCCTCGTAGAAGACGCCCCGCAGCAGCATCGGTAACTGCGCGCCGAGATGTGCCGCGCTTTCCGGACCGATCCGGTCGCGCAATCCATGCAGCACCGCGCGCAAGCTCGAATAGGCATGATGGCGATCGTCGGTACGGAGCCGGTCCATGATGTCCTTGAGCCAGAGATTGGACTCCTGCACCGTCTTGTCGAAGACATCGAGGCCTGTGGTCATGGCGTTATCTCCTCGAAAGCTTTGCCGGAAACCGTAGTGAGCCCGAGGGTGGACGCCTTGACCTGCGTCAAGCGCCTATTTGCGCTCGATATGTTTCGGCAGCTCGCGGATGACGTCGGTCGCCTTCTTATCGGTCCTCAATCCCAGAAACACCGGATGGCGCATCTCCCCGGCGTCGGTCCATTCGGTGAACTTCACCTCGGCGACGAGCTTGGGTTTGATCCAAGTCGTGTTGGCCGCGTCGGGAACCTTCTCTGGGATCGGCTTCGTCTTGGTGATGAGCGGCACCATCATTCCATGCAGCTTGCACAGCCACGATGCGTCGAAGCCGGTCCCGGCCCTGCCGGCGTAGCTCCAGCCTTTGCCCTCACGCACCGCCAGAACCAGCGAGCCGAAATATTTGCGGCTGCGGCGCGGCTTGGTGAAGCCGACGATCACCACCTCCTGCTCCTGACTCGCTTTGACCTTCAGCCAGTCGCGCGTCCGTACGCCGGAGTGGTAGCGGCTCGTGGCGAGTTTGGCCATGACGCCCTCCTCGCTTGCCCGCTTGGCGCGAGCGAAGGCCTTCAGTCCGGCGCCGACGACGTGGGCGCTGTAATGCAGGAACGGGCTCTTGGGCAGAACCGCCTCGAGCGCCTCTTTGCGCTTAAGCAACGGCCAATCGCGTAAGTCCTTGCCGTCGAGATAGAGCAGATCGAACACGCAATATTGCAGCCGCGTCGGCTCCCGCTCGGCGTTTTGCAGCAGCTGGAACCGCGACCGTCCATGGGCGTCCAGCGCCACAAGCTCTCCGTCGAGCACCGCCTCGTGCGCGATGGGGGCGAGCACCCGGCAGATCGAAGGGTATTTCTTGGAGACGTCGTTGCCGTTGCGTGAATAGAGCGAGGCGTGGCCAGGCCTTGCCACAGCGATGGCGCGGAACCCATCCCACTTCGTCTCGAAGATCCAATCGGGATCGTCGAACGGCTTGTCGGTGAGCGTCGCCAGCATCGGCCTGAGGTCGGGTTCGATCATCTTCAGCCTACTAGCATTTCACGAGCCCTGTCATAAATGACACCACCGCGAAAGTGACGCCACCACGAAAACTCAGTGGACGGAGAGATGCCGTCGGTACGCAAGGCCTGGCGCTCGTGTTAGCCTGGGATCGGCTGGGAAGCACATGACCAAGACCGAGACGGTGCTTACCGAAATCTACGACGCATGGCGCAGCCAGGATCTCGATCGGCTGGCAAGCTATCTGCCCGACGATTTCTGTCACGTCATCTACATCCCAACTGAAATACATCCTCTCGGTGGTGTCTCCAACGGCAAACAGTCCTCGCTTGAGCGCCTTGGCCTCATCGCGCACGACTTCGACTTCCTGCGCTTCGACACGAGCGAGTTGATTGTCCAAAAGGAGCGCGCCAGCGTCGAAATTCCCATTCGCTACCGCCATCGCCAGACCGGCGCCGTGCTCGAGACCAAGATCGCCAATTTCTGGACCTTCGAGGACGGCTGGCCGGTTAAGCTCTCCGAATATCACGATATCAGCCGCATCCAGGCTTTCGCCGCAAGTTTGGTGGCACTCACGGCGATCTAACTGCCCACGGTGCAAGCCGATGGCGGGGATACCGCTTGGCGTGCCCGTCTTCAGTGGCGCCTTTGCGCACACGATGGCGCGGCGTGGCCACCTCAGACGCAAGCTTCGTGATAGAAGGGGGAGCGTTGTGCGAATCGGGGCAACGACAATGCCAAAAGCAACCGCAACGATTCTGGGGGACATCTACGATGCGTGGCGGGCACAGGATCTCGACTGGCTCGCGAGCTACCTTCCCAACGACTTTAGCCACATCATAAACGTGCCGGCCAGCATCGGCCCAACAGCGGGCTCATGCCACGGCAAAACGGCTGTGATCGACCGCTGGCGTGCCGTCATGACCGATTTCGAGTTCATCATGTTCGACACTGGCGGACTGATGGTGGAGAGGAACCGGGCTGCCGGCGAGATTCCATTTCGCTATCGGCATCGCGCGTCGGGCAAGCTGTTCGAAATGACCAAGGGAACGTTCTGGACGCTGGAGGACGGCTGGCCGGTCCGGCTCACCGAATATTACGATGTCGGCTATATCCAGTCCTTCGGCGCAGGCTTGGCGAGCCAAGACGGATCCTGAGGGTGCGCGCGTGGACCTGTCTTCTCAGTTCTGATTTGGCGCGCGCATTAACCATTTTCTAAGCGGATGGGAGTGAGATGGGCTCCAGTTCCGCGTACCGAGTTGAGTTAAGTAGTTAGTAGAGGGATCTAGTGATGCGCACCATCATCGCACTTGCCGTCATCGCCGTCGCATCCATGGCGTTGGGCGGTTGTTTCCATCATCAGCAGGTCTACGCGACCGAGCTGCCGCCGGCGACGACACCCCTGAAATAGGTGATCGTCCCCATGGTCTCGTGCAACGTCACGCGCGAGGTGCCGGTAATAAAACGTCTTGGCCGGATCGGGTCTTGAGCCATCGCCTCAAGAGTTGTCCGGCCATCGGCATTTGGTCCTTGGTGTAAAAGCTGTTGCTCTCTTGCACCGAGCTGAAAAAAACCCCTGCGCCGGGGAACCCACGCCCTACCCATGACTTTTCCTTGCAGAAGTCTAAGCGCATGGGGGGCCGAGCTGCCGCGCTTTGTGGAAGGGAACCGAGAGATGACGTTGTTCGAGAGCGTAATCCGGAATGAAAAATTCGTCCTGCCGAAGCAGAGCTGGATCATTCCAGGTTTGACCATTGGCATAAGCCTGGTCGCCGTCGCATTGGCGCTTTACTGAGGGCAGCACCACTAAAGTACGCCGCCGCTGCAGGAGCTCCCCCAGACGAGGAGTAGGATCGCAGCGCCTACGGCGCCGATGGCCACGAAAAGATTGAGCCAACTCTGCTTACGCAGCGCGCCACCGATGTCGCCGTCATGCGACTGCTTCGGCAGGTGGACCCAAAACATGTCGAGCGAGACCACGACGAGCAGGAAAGTCAGCGCCATCAGGAAGATTTGCAGCGCCGATATGCCCGTGCACGCACCCATGATCTCCCTCCCCTATTCGGCCGCGAGCTTGTCGCTAGTCACGGGGCAGGCCTTCCCCGGCTCGATCTGTGCCGCGGGCTCAGCGCCTGGCTCGGGCTCGTGCAAGATCACGCCATCGAGCAAACCCCACTCGCCGATCCAGGGCTGCCGCTGAAGTGCACGCCTCGTATTGGCAAGGCCCGCTTCCCAGCGGCTGCTGATGCCCGCGGTCGTAAAGTCGATGTCCTTCGTGTGGTTCTCGTTGTCGAGCTTTGGGCTCAGCAACCGCACCACATGCATGCGCGTGTCGCAGTGATAGCCGGCGAGTTCCTTGTAGAGCGGATCGTTCTTTTCCTCTTCGGGGACGAATTCGAGGAGGTTGGTGATGACGTGCCTGAGCTTGTGCGTCTCGCGCTGGCGAACAATGTGACTCGCGATCCGGCTCGAATATTGGATGTCCTTCTGGCGATTGAGGATCTGCCATATGGTCTCCGGCTCATCGCCGGTCGGGTGCCAGAGATGCACGGCGAAGATCAGCGAGTTGCGGCGCGGCGTGTCGTCGAAGATTCGCTCGGTCGGCGTATTGGAAAGGATGCCGCCGTCCCAATAGAGCTCGCCGTCGATGCGTACCGCTGGGAAGGCGGGCGGCAACGCGCCCGATGCCATGATGTGGCTCGGTCCGATCTGCATCTCCTTGCAGTCGAAATAGTGCATCATGCTCGAGCGTACATGGGCCGCGCCCACTGTGAGCCGCGGATGGCCCTCGTTGAGGAGCGCGAAATCGACGAGCTCTTCCAGGGTGCGGCGCAGCGGCTCGGTCGAATAGAAGCCGGCGTGGTCGGCACCGAGCGGCACCTGGGCGCCAAGAAAGGCGCGGATATTGGCCTCGAAGAATCCGGGAATGCCGCTCGTCAGCGTCGTCCATGCCGACAATGCGTTGGCAACGCCGTTGCCAGCCGGGAATGCGCCCCAGAAGGCACTACTCTCCACGCGGCGCCAAAACTTCTCGAGCGTCGGAAGCCGGTCCTCGACGCGGTTGCCGGCGATGATGGCCGCATTAATGGCGCCGATCGACGTGCCGATGACCCAGTCCGGCTCAACCCCGGCCTCGTGCAGCGCCTGATAGACGCCACATTGATAGGCGCCGAGCGCTCCGCCGCCCTGCAACACGAGCACGACTTGCCCATTATTGTTGTTGCGGATCTCATTGACGGCTTGCAACGGAGTGAGATTCCTCGGCTTCAGGGTCATGGCTCAATCCTTCCGGGTCAGTGCGCGGTCCAGCCCCCATCGACCGGCAGCGCGGCGCCGGTGATGGATGCGGCAGCGTCGGTGGCGAGAAAGACGGTGATGCCCCCAAGCTCCTCGGTAGTGGCGAAGCGCTTGTTTGGCTGCTGCGCGGGCAGCACGTCGCGGATCACTTGCTCGCGGGGAATACTGTGGGCCTTGGCCTGGCCTTCGATCTGCGCCTCGACCAACGGCGTGTACACATAGCCGGGGCAGATCGCATTGCAGGTGATGCCCAACTCGGCGGTCTCGAGCGCCGTGACCTTGGTGAGGCCGATCATGCCGTGCTTGGCGGCAACATAAGCCGACTTGAACGGCGAGCCGACGAGTCCGTGTGCGGAGGCAATGTTGATGACGCGCCCCCACTTCTTGGCGATCATCGAGGGGAGAGCGAGCCGTGTGGTGTGAAACGCCGAGCTGAGATTGATGGCGATGATCGCGTCCCACTTGCCGACGGGAAATTCCTGCAGCGGCGCGACGTACTGAATTCCCGCGTTGCTGACGAGGATATCGAGACTCCCGAACATATCGCGCGCCATCTGGATCATATCGGCGATCTGCTCAGGCTTCGTCATATCGGCGCCGGAAAAGGCAACCGGAACGTTAAAGTCGGCTCGAATCATCGATTGGGTGGCTTTGATCTCCTCCGGCGCGCCAAAGCCGTTCAGAACGACGGCCGAGCCCGCAGCTGCGAGTGCACGCGCGATCCCAAGACCAATTCCGCTGGTCGACCCTGTGACCACAGAGACCTTGTTCTTGAGCGGTCCGGCGGTAGAAACGTCCCGCTCCATCATGGCGACCGTCATGGCCGGACACCTCTTCCCTTGGTTGCCGGTCCCTGCGTGTCTTGAGACACTGTGTTCGAGGGTCATCATGCCCGCGCCGCATGGCTTGCGGGAAATGCCCTTTGGCTAAGGAGTTGATAGGGGTGCGCTATCGCGGTTGACCTGCCGAAAAAAGGGCTCGGGACGGCCAGCTTTCGGCCGATCCGCGCCGCCGGTCTTGGCGAAAAAAGGGGCTGAGAGGTCGTCCAAGTGCTATCAATCGTACAACTCGACAAACACAATGGCGCAAACCCGGCATTTTCAGGCCAAATGACCATTCGCAACGTGAGCCGCCTGGTCAGATTCTCTTTGGCTTGGCCTGGAAATGCACGGCCCGCGATCCCTGCAGCCATTTCGCCGGATTCAGCAATAGATTAGGCAGCGGGGCGCATCTCCCATGGAAATGCATCAGGTCCGCTACTTCCTCGCCGTGGCGCGAGCGCTGAATTTCACGCGCGCTGCCGAGGAGTGCCATGTCGCCCAACCCTCGCTTACCCGCGCCATACGCCAGCTGGAAGGCGAGCTCGGCGGGGATTTGTTCCGCCGCGAGCGGCCGCAAGCCCAGCTGACTGAACTCGGCCAGCGCATGCTGCCCCTGCTCAAGCAATGCTACGACAGCGCCATCAGCGCCCGCTCGCTCGCCTCCGCCATCAAAAGGGGCGAGGTGGGCGCGCTCAGGCTCGCCGTCTCAAGCGCCATCGATCCCTCCCTCGTGACCCACCACGTGGTCGAGCTCAGCAAGCTGTTCGAGGGCCTCGAATTGAAGCTCGTGCGAGGTACTGGAAGCCAGGTGGTCGACTACCTCAAGAAGGGCGAAGTCGAGCTCGCCATCGCCGCCAAGATCGATGACGAATGGGAGCGCCTCGACAGCTGGGTCCTTTTCACCGAGGACCTTCAGCTCTTCGTCAACTCAATGCACGCCTTCGCCAACCAGGCGAGCATCGTGATCGACGATCTCCGTCCGGAGCGGCTGATGGTGCGCACCTATTGCGAGACGACGCCCGAGCTGCTCGACCTCCTGCGCGCGCGGGAGTTCGACGTGACGCGCTTCCACGAGGTCAGCACCGATGTCGACTTGATCTCGCTGCTCGAAGCGGGACTTGGCGTGGCGCTCGCTCCGCGCAGCACTCAGAGCCCGCCGAGCCTGATGCGCATCGGCGTGGCCGATATCGAGATTAGGCGCACCGTATCTCTTTACGGCGTGGCCGGACGACAACGCACGGCGGTTGCGGCTGCAATGATGAAGATGCTACGCGCCTATGATTGGTCCCACTATGGCGTGTAGCTAGCGTGCATCCCTGAGCGCGGTGACGAGATCTTCGATCGCCATGCGCTTGCGGTAGTCGGGATCGACGAACCGCGCCGTCACCATGCCCTTCGGATTGACGACGAAGGTCGCAGGCACCGGCAGCAGCCAGGTCTGGCTTCCTTGCGAGTGCGACACGTCCCATCCAGCGCGACACATCATCTCTTGCATCTCGGTCCCCACCCAGAAGGCGAGATTGAGAGAGAGCGCATAGCCATTGTCGAAATCGGTGAGGATCGGGAACGGAGCATAAGACTCAGCTTTGAGCTCGCTCGCGAAGTGCTCGCGGTCCGGCATGATGGCGGCGATCCGCCCGCCCTCGGTAACGATCTCATCATGCGCCTGGGCAAGCGCGCGCGTGTTGATGCGGCAATAGGGGCACCAACGGCCGCGATGAAACGTCACCGCGATGGGGCCGGTTGTCAGCAGCTCCCCGAGGCTGACGAGCCGGCCTTGTTCATCGGGAAGCACAAAGGGCGGCATCTCCTCGCCCGGCTTGGGTGCATTCTCCCCGACTTCGAATTCCCTGAGCCGCGCCACAAGCTGATCGACCGCATCCTGGAACTGCGGCCCAAACCGCCTCACCGCATCGGCGAAGGCCAGTAGCCGCTCGGCAAGCGACGCGTCCATGTCGCGAGATTGGACGTAGGCCTCGTCAAGCAGTTCTGAGAGCGGTCTTGCGGTCATCCCCAAGCTCCCAACCGGAACGGTGAAAGCACCGATCGGTCGGTAGAAAACTGAGATTTTTCAGTCATACCCGACAAATTTGTCATACCATCGGCGGGTTCCCATGAACAGCGGCCTTTCGCAGCGAATGGACTGGCTTTAGCTCTGATTATCCGCCGAAAATCGCGGCTTTCAGGGCGGCAAGCAATTCCTCGATGGTCATGCGGTTGCGATAGTCGGGGTCGATGAAGCGGGCGGTAACGACTCCATCGCGGTTAATGACGAAGGTCGCGGGGATCGGCATCACCCACGCCTGGTTTCCCTGGTAGGCCGCCAGATCGCGGCCACCGGATGCCAGGATTTCCTGCATCTCGTCGCCGACCCAGACCGCAAGATTGAGCGACAGCGCATAGCCGTTGTCGATGTCGGTGAGGACCGGGTAATTCACCTCGCCTTCGGCCTTGAACGCCGCAGCAAAGCGCTCCCGATCGGGCATGATCGCGGCGAGCTGGGCGCCGTCGGCAGCGATCCTCTCCTGAGCTTCGGCGAGAGCTCGTGTGTTGATGCGGCAATAGGGGCACCAATGGCCGCGATGAAATGTCATGGCGAGCGGCCCGTCGGCGAGCAGCGCGTCGAGCGTGACAAGCCGGCCCCGCTCGTCCGGCATGGCGAACGGCGGCATCTTCTCGCCCGGTTTCGGCGCGGTTTGACCCGCGTCGGATGACTTGAGGCGGTGCACCATCCGGTCCACCGCCTCTTGATATCCGGGAATCAGATGACGCGTGGCTTCGCTGAAAGCCTCGAGCCTCTCTTGCAAGGACGCGTCCATGTCGCGACAGTAGCGAAAGGCCTCATCGAGAGTGGCGAAGGCCGGATGTTTCATTCATCGGCCCTCCTCCCGCCGGCCCCATGGATCCGCGTCCGAACGCGCTTCTTCAGCTTTCGTTATCGGCCACCTCCGCGGCAGGGTCCAATAGCGACCGGCTATGGTGTCGATCAGCCATCAGCATCCCTTTGCCGGAGCGAAGCTTTTCGGCGCTGCATTTCGGCGCGGCGCAGGCTATTTGATCAGCGCCTGAAGCTCCTTGAAAGCCGGCGTCCCGGCGCGCTCCAGCCATTCAAACAAGACCATTTCGCTGTCCACGACGTCCGCCCCGGCCTTGAGCAGCCTGGTGAGCGCAAGCTTGCGGCTGTCTTTGGAGCGCGAGCCCACCGCGTCAGCGACCACAAAGGCCTCGAAGCCTTGCGCCTCGAGATCGATCGCCGTCTGCAGCACGCAGACATGGGCCTCGATGCCGGCGATCACCACCTGAGACCTGCCCTCACGGCGAAGTGTGTGCAGTCGATCACGCAATGGCTCGCTCCTGAGACAGGAAAACTCGACCTTATCGGCAAGGAAGGCCGCATTGGCGAGCGCATCGCGGATCGAGTCGACCGTCGGCCCAAGCCCTTGTGGGTATTGCTCGGAAACTGTGATCGGCACCTCGAGCGCCCGCGCCGCGCGCACCAGCCTGATGCAGCGGTCGATGACACGATCCTTGCTTGAGATGGCCTCAAGCAGCTTGTCCTGAACATCGACGATCAGGAGTTGGGATTTTTCGCGGGCGAGCAGCATGGTAAGTTGGATCTGGTGCGAGTGCTTTCTAATAAAGCTCCAAGAGGACCGCGTCGCCGTCTTGCTCCAGCGCTTCGATGGCAGTTGCGTTTGTACGCAGGATTCGGACGACAACTGAAGTCGGCTGATTACCGCAACGTAACCAGATGACTTTGGGCGCGAGCTCTAGCAAAGAAGCCATCTCGGCGAAATCGGCATCCTGGGACACGAGTGTAAAGCCGTTGGCCCTGGCGTATTCCCACACTTCCCGATCATCGGATCGCTCAAGTCCAACTAGCCTAATCTGACTCGAACCCGGAAAGAGATCAGCGAGTGCATCACACAGTTTGAAGCTTAAATTCTGATCGAACAAAAGCTTCATGCATGCGCGGTCGATGCTCGCCGCTCACGATCGGCGGCATACGCGAGACAGGCGCGGATGTCTTCCTCTGTTAGCTCGGGATAGTCGCTTAGAATTTGCCCATGCGACATGCCTGCCGCGAGCCAACCGAGGACATCGGCGACCGTAATACGCATGCCACGAACGCAAGGACGGCCACCCCGCTTGCCGGGCTGCATTGTAATGATGCGCTGGTAGTCCATGGCCATAACCTTCTCTTTGGCCCCTGGGGACTCATGAGGGTCATTGTCATGCCCTGGGCGGTCAAGTCACGCGCTTTTTTTGACTAGAAACGTGCCTCCGAGCCTGCGATCTCGAGCGCGAAGGCATAAGCGAGAGCGACCTCCTTCAAGCGCTCGAAGCGTCCCGAAGCGCCGGCGTGCCCTGCCTCCATATTGGTGCGGAACAGGAGGAGCGCGTTGCCCGTGTCGAGCTCGCGCAGCTTCGCCATCCATTTCGCCGGCTCCCAATAGGTCACGCGCGGGTCGGTCAACCCGGCGAGCGCGAGGATGTTCGGGTGAGCGGCAGCCTGCACATTGTCGTAGGGCGAATAGGCGGCGATGGTGCGGTAGTCGGCCTCGCTCTCGATCGGATTTCCCCATTCGGGCCATTCAGGCGGCGTGAGCGGGAGGCTTGCATTGAGCATGGTGGTCAGCACGTCGACGAAGGGGACCTCGGCGATGATGCCGAGAAAGAGATCGGGCGCCATATTGGCGACCGCTCCCATCAGCATGCCACCGGCGCTTCCGCCATGCGCGACGATACGGCCGCGCGCGGTGAAACGCTGCGCGGCGAGATATTCTCCCGCAGCGATGAAATCGGTGAACGTGTTCACCTTCTTCTCGCGCTTGCCGTCCTTGTACCAGCGATAACCCTTATCCTTGCCGCCTCGCACATGGGCGATGGCATAGACGAAGCCGCGATCGACCAGGCTGAGAGCATTGGTCGAGAAGCCGGCGGGGATGCTCATGCCGTAAGCGCCATAGCCGTAAAGCAAAAGCGGCGCCGAGCCGTCGAGCTTGGTTTCCTTGCGGTAGAGGAGAGAGACGGGCACCGTCTCGCCGTCCTTAGCCGGCGCCATGACGCGGCGCGTGACGTAGAGCGAAGGGCCGTGTCCGCTCGGCACTTCTTGCGTCTTGCGCAGCACGCGCGTGCGCGCGGCCATGTCGTAATCGAAGACTTGAGCGGGCGTCGTCATGGACGAATAGGTGAAGCGCAAGTTCGGCGTGTCGTATTCGTAGCCGGCCGAGAGGCCGAGCGCATAAGCCTCCTCGTCGAACGCGATCTCATGCTCCTCGCCGTCGGCGAAGCGCCGCACGACGATGCGCGGCAGCCCGTCTTCGCGCTCGAGCCGCACGAGGAAGTCCTTGTAGGCGACGACATCGAGGATGAGCCGTCCGGGCCGGTGCGGCTCGATCTCGCGCCAATTCTCCGGGCCCGGGTTCTCCGCCGGCGCCTCGACGATGCGGTAGTCCTCTGCCCCTCCCGTATTGGTGAGGATGATGAGCCGCCCGTCATGATGATCGACCGAGTAATCGTGCTCGGACTCGCGTGCCGCGACCAGAAGCGGCGGCGAAGAAGGATTTGCCGCGTCGATCAGGCTGATCTCCGCGGTCTCGTGATCATGCACGCTGAGCAGGAGATAGCGCCGGTCCTGGGTCGCGCCGATACCGAGGAAAAAGCCTGGATCCGCCTGCTCGTGGATCAGCGCGTCCGAGCTCTCTGAGCCGATAGCATGGCTCAGCAGCTTGCGCGGGCGATGCTCGTCGTCGACCCAAACATAGAGGAGCGTATTGCTGTCGTTCGCCCATTCGAGCGCGCCGTTATTGTCGGTAATGCGGGCATCGATGAGCTTGCCAGTCGCCGCCTCGATGACGTTCACCGCATAGAACTCCGACCCTTTGGTATCGACGGCGAAGGCGATCAGCTTGTGGTCGGGGCTATGGGCGACGCCGGCGATGCGGAAATAGGCGTGCGGCTCGGCGAGCGCATTACCATCGACCAACACGCGCTCCTCACCGCCACCGCGCGGCGCGCGGCAGAAGAGTGGGTGCTGCCCGCCGGTCACGTAGCGCGTGTAATAGGCGAAGGGTCCGTCCGGCGCTGGGACCGTCGAATCGTCCTCCTTGATGCGCCCTTTCATCTCCGCGAAGAGCCGCTCCTGGAGTGACTCGGTGTCCGCCATGACCTCCGCGGTGTAGGCATTCTCGGCCTCGAGATGCGCCTTGATCGCGGGATCAAGCTGCTCCGGATCGCGCATCACCGCCTGCCAGTTCGACGCGCGCAGCCAGGCATAGTCGTCGACACGCCTAATGCCCTGATGCGACGTGACGAAAGGGATGCGGCGGGCGCGAGGGGCTTCAGGCCCGAGCGCGCGCGCCCGGGACGGTCTGAGCGTCATGACGGAAGGACTATGCCCCGGTCGTGCCGCTCTCGTCTTGGCCCTCGAAGTCGAGCGCGCAGCCATTGATGCAGTAGCGCATGCCGGAGGGCCCAGGGCCATCGGGAAAAACGTGACCGAGATGAGCATCGCAATTGCCGCATCGCACCTCGATCCGCCGCATACCGTTTGAATTGTCCTCGCGCGTAGTCACCGCACCTTCGGCGGAAGTAAAGCTCGGCCAGCCCGTGCGCGAATCGAACTTCGTATCTGAACTGAACAGAGGAGCGCCGCAGCAAACGCAGTGATACATACCGTCGCCCTTGTTCTTGTAATACGGATGGCTGAAGGCTCGCTCTGTGCCCTGCTCGCGCGTCACATGGTACTGCTCTTGCGTAAGCTTCCGGCGCCACTCGCTCTCAGTCATCGCCATCTTATCTTTGCCTCTTTTCTCGATTTTCTCAGCCTTGCTCATGGTCGGGAACAATCTCCGGTGTTTCGCATTGATCTGCCGACAATATAGGCACGAGGACCGACCTTACGAAGAGGCGCCCTTGACTGGTCACGGAGGCTTGATTCTCGCAATAAGTGCAGGAGCACAAGTGGGGGTTGGGCCTACCCCAGTCTATCGCTGTCATTAGCCGGCTGCGCTTTGAACCTAAGCAGCCGCGCGAAGACGCTTGGGTAAACAAAAACCCTGCCATCATTTATCATAGCCGGTTGCTTCACAGTTTTCGTTAGATCAATTGCGTTGCGGTCATGAGAGAAGGTGCTATAGAGAGCAAATCAGCCAAGCCCTGTGGTAGCCAGCGTGTTCTCTAGTTGAGAAACATTGCAGGCTCACGTCACAAAAACGGCGTATTCTGGTGACTCAAGAGTATGGTGGGCCCGAGAGATGCGTAAGCAGCAGTGGTTTGCATGCACGCTTACTAGGACCGGGAATTAAGCAGGATCAAGGAGCCACTTCATGGAAGCGAATCTGGAGAAGAACGAACTCGTAGAACTTACCGCCGAGATCGTCTCGGCTTATGTGAGCAACAACACGGTCGTTGCGACAGACCTTCCTGGTGTCATCCACAATGTCTTCGATGCATTGAGCAAGGCGTCGAGCGCTTCGGGCGTGCCCGCCAGAGAGGAGCTCAAGCCTGCCATCGCGGTCAAGAAATCGGTTACGCCCGAATACATCATCTGCCTCGAGGACGGGAAGAAGTTCAAATCGCTGAAGCGGCACCTGCGCACCCATTACGACCTCTCGCCCGAAGAATATCGCGACAAATGGGGCCTGCCGCACGACTATCCGATGGTCGCCCCAAACTACGCCGCGGCCCGCTCCGACCTTGCCAAGCGCATGGGCCTTGGCCAGCGGCGGCGATAGCAGCTTCCCGAACCACCACCAAATCGGGCCGTCGTCTGAGCTCTTAAGCCATTCTGATTCCTAAGAGATTTTCGTCGTTCCGAGCCGCGCCAGCTCGGCCTTGTAGGCGCTCGCAAGCGCGAGATGCCGGTTGAGGTCGTAGCTCCAGTGGCCTGACGTCGCTCGGCGTCTCTCGGCCCGAAGCGCGCGGCGGAGCTTGCCAAGCACGAGCCGGCATCCCTCCGGACTCTGATCGTCAAGCTCGTGCGGCCACAGCGCGATGAGCTTCGGCAGGTCGCGCGCCCGCGAATAGGCTCTGGCGCCGGCTGCCGCCATCGTGCCGAAGATGCGCTCAGCCTTCGAACGCTCGCGACAGCGTCGCTGACCGTCCCGGACCGTCCTTGGCTGTCCGTCAACCGGTCTTGGGCGTTCGCTAAGTCGTCTTGGGCGTTCACTCAGTCGTCTTGGGCGTTCCACCCGTGTTGGCTCGTCAACCACGCGTCAGCCTCCATCATCGAGAGGCTGTGAGCATGCGCCCGCCCGGGATGCCGGGGATGCGGCGGGGGATAACAGGCCCTCGACCGCCGTCGCCCGTCGCGGCGCGCGAAGGCCTTATCCCCGGCACGCGTGAGAGTCTTATCCCCGCCCCTCACTTCCCGCTTAAAGTGTGATAGGGATTTATTCGGCATATTGTACTTGCCGTACCCACGGCAGGCGCAGTATCCTCGTTAGAGGGTTGAGCCATGCGAGTGCTCGACCCCTATCGCGGGTATTGGAGGGAGGTTCCCGATGTTCCGGAACGTCGCGACGTGACTGTCTGCATCGCCGCCGTTTGTGAGGAGGCGGCGCACAGATCAAAGATCGTGATTTGCTCGGATCGAAAAGCGAGCAGTGCGCTTGGAAGCGCGGAGACCATGGTCAAAATCAGGCGCATTGCAGAAGGGTGGCAATGTCTAACAAGTGGAAGCGATACCGAAATAAATTCGCTCTTACTGTTGTTGAGAAAGGGCTTTAGCGGAAAAAATCCGGACGAGACAAATGCTCTCGAATTTGTGCGATCAGCCCTTAATGAGCGCATGCGAGAGCGCTGAGGAATTGATTAGGAGTAAGTACGCTATCTCGTATGACGAGTTTCTAAAGTTCGGCAAAATCCGCTTCCCGGAGGATATTTTTCGCCGCGCAGTAGCTGAGGTTGAGCTAATACGCCTCGACGTAGAACTTGTAATCGTCGGCTTTCCGCTTGGTTTTGCGATGCTCATAAGAAGCGGCCCACAATGCTCCGCCTCAATCAAGGAAGATTTTGCTACAGCGGGGGAAGGCAGCTATCTCGCATCAGCCTCGCTTTTGAAGCGAAACCATATCAGCACCATGAGTTTGGCACGGACGCTCTACAACGTTTACGAGGCCAAGCGATTCGCCGAGGGAGTGCCGAGTGTCGGACGAGCTACCAACATAGCTGTCCTGACGCCCGAAGGGCTTGAGATGGTGACGCCAAAAGGCTTCGAAGCTCTGGAGACGGCCTATGCCAAATACGGTCCTACGCCAATCGGCGAGGGAGGCCCCATGGAGATGGACCCCGCGTTCCTGCTCTCTCTACCAGTTGCGGCGGGTGGCGAGGTCACAGGAAAGCAATCTGCCTAGTCAGTCTTTTGTCGCTTTGGTGGGACTACGGCTCCGAACGCTCGTTCAAATTGAACTCTGCTTATAGCGCCGAGCTTCCGAGCGGTCTCCTTGAACCGCTCGGATTGAGGCTTATCAGAAGCGTCTTTTTTTGGCTTGGGCTTTTGCTTCGGCTTTGGTGAGACCATACGGTCGATTCCCTTCCTTGAGACTACCGATAGGTGAGGCGCTTGCCGACGATGCCCTTCAACGCGCGATCAGCGCGGGCTTCGTCGTTCACGCTGACGTTGCCCCCTTGATTTAATCCAGGTTGAACTGGAGTCCGGCCTTGAGGGAAGGACCGGACGATGAAGCGATCGAGGCATACGGAAGAACAGATCATTGCGATCCTGAGGGAGCAGGAGGCCGGGGCGAAGACGGCCGATGTTTGCCGCAAGCACGGGATCAGCAGCGCGACCTTCTATCATTGGAAAGCCAAGTACGGGGGTCTGAGCGTGTCGGAGGTCAAGCGCTTACGGGCGCTGGAGAGCGAGAACGCGCGGCTGAAGAAGCTGTTTGCCGACGCCATGCTCGACAACGCGATGCTCAAAGAGCTGCTGTCAAAAAAATGGTGACGCCCGCCGTCAAGCGCGAGGCTGTTGTTCATCTACGTTCGGCGTTTCCGGTGAGCGAGCGGCGGGCGTGTTCGGTGATTGAGGTGCCGCGGATGACCGTCCGCTACCGCGCGCGGCGGCCGGATAATCTTAAGCTGCGCGAGCGATTGAGAGCCTTGGCGCATGAGCGCCGGCGCTTCGGCTACCGGCGGCTGCACGTGCTGTTGCGGCGGGAGGGCTACATGGTGAACCACAAGCGGGTCTATCGGCTTTATCGTGAGGAGCGGCTCTTGGTGCGGCGCCGGCGCGGTCGCAAGCGGGCCTTGGGCACGCGGGCGCCGATCGCCTTACCGCAGCTTCCAAATGAACGCTGGTCGCTCGATTTCCTGTCCGATCAGCTCGTCGACGGGCGCCGCTTCCGCATCCTGGTGGTAGTCGATGATTGCACGCGGGAATGCCTCTTGCTCGTGGCCGACACCTCGCTCTCGGGCGCCCGTGTCGCCCGCGAGCTCGACTGGCTCATGGCCGTGCGTGGCAAGCCAAAAATGATCGTGAGCGACAATGGCACCGAGCTGACCTCGACAGCGATCCTGTGTTGGGCCGACGATCACAAGATCGCCTGGCATTACATCGCGCCTGGTAAGCCGGTGCAGAACGCCTTCGTCGAGAGCTTCAACGGCCGCTTGCGCGACGAGCTCCTGAATGAGACGCTGTTCCGCTCGGTCGCGCATGCCGGTGCTGAGCTCGCCGCTTGGCGCACCGACTACAATACCAGCCGTCCGCACTCGCGGCTCGGCTGGCTCACCCCACAAGCCTACGCCGCGACCCGACGGTCCGCAGCGCTGCGCTCCATTGACGGCTCCGCGTCGCGAACCGTCGCCATTACCACCGAGGAAGGCATCAGCAACCGCCCGAACTCCAGTCGCCGCTGGATAAAAGTTGGGGGCAACGTCAGAGCCAAGCGCAACTCGCGCATTGTATCTGAAATCGAACTCGGCAAGGTAGCGGTGCAAGTGCTTCTCCGCACAGTGCTGATAAATGCCGCGCATGCCACGCTTAAAGGCCGAGAACACGTTCTCCACGGTGTTGGTATGGACCTCGCCACGGACATATTCGCCGGCAGAGTGCTTCACGGTCTCATGCGCCGCGACCTCGGAACCGATATTGAGGTAAAGGCGGCTTTCGTCGGTGTGCAAGACGCTCTCGCGACGAATGTTCTCGCGAACGAGAGAGGTCACGTTGACGGAACTCGCATGAGTAACGTGGAACGACCGGACGTTGCCGCCACGTTCGACTAGGGCGAGGATCGCGCGCTTACCTTTTGGCCCCTTGTGCTTGTAGCGATAGGGACGGCCCTTGCGTTGCTTTGAAGGCTCGGGATCAACGGCTTGGCCATAATAGGTTTCGTCGGCTTCCACGATTTTGCCGGTGCCGCCCATCGGCGCGAGCGATCCGTCCCGCATCGCCTCACGGATACGGTGAGACATAAACCAAGCAGTCTTGAGGGTCACACCCAAGGTCCGGTGAAGCTGGTTAGAACTGACACCCTTCTTGCTTGACGCCATCAGAAAGATCGCCTGAAGCCACAGATGCAGCTTCACATGGCTGCTCTCGAAGACGGTCCCGACCTTCACGGTGAACGGCTTGCGGCACTGGTAGCACTTGTAGGTGCCTACCCGAGTGCTTTCGCCCTTCATCTTCGAGATGCGCTCGACACCACCGCAATGAGGGCACACCGGCCCGTCTGACCATACCCGTTTCTCTACAAAGCGGTAGGCTGCTGCTTCATCGTGAAAGTGCTTATCGGAAAGGACTGATTTGCTCATGGCATTTTCTCTTAGTGCGCTTTTTTTGAAGCTAGGGCGGCTTCTATTTCCGCCACGCGAATTGGCAAACGTTCAGCTAGAGGCTTTGCTACTTCCAGAGGCAGCGCAAACCACATTTCTGAGTCGTTTTGGTCAACCATCGCGATATGAACTTCTGATCGATGAAGATCAGTGTTTAGGCCAACCCGCGAGACGGGAGTGCCGCTTACAGCAGAGACTCCTTCTCGATTGTGTTTTGCTAAAACACGACCCCGCAACCGCTGAGCTGATTGGGCCAGCGTAAGAATGTCGCTTTCCGTTAGCGACATTTCGCTCCCAGCATCATTGCGAAGAACAAATCCGCTTTCACTCTCATCAAGGCTGATTGGCATGGCTTCTCTCTCCCTGAAACCAAAACTACTCCCTCTCCACTGGGTACGTCAAGTATAATATTGTGGATTTATTCCTAGCACACGAGCGGCGGATGACTTAGGTTCGAGCGGTGGAGCGGCGCTTAGCATTTCGGGCGGAGACGGGGAAAATGCCGATCGGCGAGGCCCGGGCCTCGGTGCGGCAGGCGATCGATCCCGCGGTCGCCGCCGTGTTCGACGTCGCCATCGGCGATCTTGGGGCACCGACGCGCTGCTCGCCGCGCGCGGCCTTCGCGCGCCAGGTCGCCATGTACCTCGCCCATGTGGTGTGCGGGCTCAGCCTCACCGAGATCGGGACGCTGTTCCATCGCGATCGGACCACGGTCGCGCATGCCTGCAGCGTGGTCGAGGACCGCCGCGACGATCCCGACCTCGATGCGCAGATCGAGCATCTCGAGCGTGCCGTCACTTCGCTCATCGACGCTCTCGGCTGGCGGCGGACCTGCCGGCAATGAACGCATCGAGGCTCCCCACAAGAGCCAACGCAGCCGAGCGCATCCGCGAGATGCGCGCATTGCTGACGCGGCTCGCTCACGGTGCTGCGCTAAGGCGCGACGGAGCCATGGGCTTCGTCCTCGTCGCGGCCGAAAGCTCCCCTGCCCCGCCGGACAAGACGGTGGCGCCCGAGCTCGTCGCAGCGTGCCGCGCGCAAGATTGGCTCGAGCGCGACGGCGAGAGGCTTCGCCTCTCCCATGTTGGCAGGGCGTGGCTTCGCCGCTGCGCCGCCGAAGGCGATGCCTTCCGCGCGCAACATCAGGTGAGAGGAGGAGGCGAGCGCGAGATCGACGGCACCCGCCGCCCCGTGCTCGTGAACGAGGCGGAGAGCCCGCTCGGCTGGCTCAAGAGCCGCAAGGACCGCAATGGAAGCCCGCTGCTCAGCGAACCGCAATACGAGGCGGGCGAGCGCCTGCGCGCCGACTACTGGTTCGCGCAGATCAGCCCGCGCGTCACCGCAAACTGGTCGGCCCTCGCCCCGTCCGAGCGCGCGCGCCGCGGCGCGCCGTCAAGCGCGGCCGATCTTCGCGACGAGGTGATCGCCGCCAAGGCGCGGGTCATGCGGGCGCTCGACGAGGTCGGCCCCGAAATCGGCGGCATCCTCATCGACATCTGCTGCGAGCTGAAAGGGCTCGAGGAGGCCGAGAAGGCGAATGGCTGGCCGCAGCGCGCCGGCAAGGTCGTGGAGCTCCGCCACGAACGATGGCGCGAATCCGAAAAAGGCGCGGATTTCCGCTTTGGGCCAGAAGCGGACGTTCGGACGATCGACGCGGATGTCCGCTTGGAAGCAGTCTTGTAACGCGGGACTATCACATTCAGCCCTGTCCGCGTCGTGAACCGCCGCAAGGCTCAGCCCGAAGGCGGCCTTGGGCGGTTGCGTCGAGGATCACTGCTCAGGGGAGCCGGGACCTGCTTACCAGCGATCTCCGGGACGATCGGGGTTCATCCGATATGTCACCATCAATAGGCCGAGCAGAACCGCTGACAGGAGACCCGCAAAGCCGCCGGTCACGATTGTAGGCATTGCTCCGATCAGAAGAGCGATCCGGTCGGCTGCCAGGCTACCCGCCAGGGAAGCCACAGCAGCATACGTAATGACCACGATTGGAGTGCCGGCATCCTCCACGCCCGCGGCGCCCCATGCGTCGATCAGGAGCGTGTTACGGACAATACCGGCGGCGACGGTGCCAAGAAAGCCGGCGATCACTGCAAGCGGCAACGGTTCAAGCGATCCGCCTATGGCGAGCCCAACTAGCGCGCCTATCGCCGTCGATACAACTAAGGCCACGAGCAGGCTTGCCGAGGTCACCCCGGTCAGATTTGTGGTCGCTTCCCCTTGTCGGGAGATCGTTCGCGCCGTGCTGGTCATGACGTCCTCCATTCATCTTGTTTGGGTTAGTGGGCCGCGCAGATGCGCGGCCCGCTAACCTCAGGCTGCCTTCACCTCGATCCGCCGCACCGGCTTCTGCGCCTCGGCCGGCTTGGGTATAAGGATGGTGAGGACGCCTTTGTCGTATTTCGCCTCGACATTCTCGTCCTTCACCTCGAAAGGAAGCCGAACCGAGCGTGAGAAGCATCCGTAACGGCGCTCGATATAGGAGTAGCCGTCGTTCTTATCCTCCTGTTCGGCCTTCTTCTCGCCCTTGATGGTCAGAACGTCGCCTGAAACCATGACATCGACGTCCTCCTCGCTGATGCCCGGAACCTCGGCCGTGATCACCAGCTCCTTATCGGTCTCGGCGATGTCGAGTGCCGGCATCGGGCTGCGCCAGTCCCCGCCGTTAGTGAGATCGCGGCTGCCGAAGCCCTCAACGACGGAATCGAACAGGCGATCGACCTCGTGACGGAAGGCCGTGAGTGGAGCGAAGAAGTCAGTTCCGCTCGCGGGCGTCTCCGACCGACCCCGCCAGGGAACCAGTGCTTTCAAATCAACCATGACACACCTCCTGTTACGTGTTGGAACCCGCCGCGGGTCTTCAAGCCGTACTTGACCACGCGGCTTTTCAGCGCGCAGCGGCGTCAGGGTAGTGAAGCGCCATGGGCGGCCTACCCGTCGGGACGTTTATGCAAAATGGGGGGACCCGCTCCCGGGTGACGGCCGCCGCACGGCGCCCAGCGCGAGCACCTCCAGAGATCCGGAATCGTCGCTTAAGAGGACGGGAAATGTGAGGACAGAGCCTCACCATAGCCATCCTCCAGTTGAAGCGACAACTACGGAATTGCTCTAAGGGCACCCCGACGGGCTGCCGTCCAATGAGTTAGTGCAACGCGCGAAACTTTCAAGAGGGTCAACAGGCTGTTGGCAGATGCGCTGAACTGCCGCGTTCTGCTACTCCTTCGGTAGAACTTGCCGCCTTTGATCGCCGGGCTTGTATAGTTTCAGCTCCACCTCGGCACTCGCCAATTTGCGATAGAGGTCGCGCCGGCGCACGATCGGCCACCATTCGTAAAGGAAGATTTCGATCGGCCGCCAATTCGGGACCCAAGCAAATATGAGCAAGCTCTCTTCGAGGACCTTACCAAGCGGGCGTGGCTCCAGGTTGGCGGCCACGGTTTGGCTCGCAACGACGGAAATAAAGAGGACGATCAGACCGATAGCAAGCGATCGGCGTCCAATGCGGAAGATTTCTTTCAGCTCAAGCCCAATGACTTGGGCGCGATAGGCAAAAAACTGTTTGATCGCCGGTCTGATCTCTTGGGCCTCGGGCAAAGTCAGTTGCTCCTCCGGCAAATGCACAACGATCTTGAACGGCTGATCGGCAGGAAGCTCCCGCGCCCAACTGACGATGAATTCCTCGGCATCCTTGTCGAGATTTTTTTCGCGGAATGGGAGTGGGTCCAGGCTATGAAAAAGCTGTGCAATGTTCTCAAGGCGAATGGCGATCAAACTGGCCCTTGCCCGGCGCGATTGCTCACTCATTTCAGCTCACCTTGGACGCGGATCGTTAGCCCAAACCCTCATAGAGCCCGGTTCGATGCTACCAGCGGGCCGCACAATGTGTATGCGTCTGAAAAAAAACGAAGGTTTTCCAGCTTGGACACCTAGGCTGAGCCACAGCTTTGCGCCATCAATGGTTCACGGGCTCGAGCCTCATGCAATCGACACGACCGGTCATCACGGGCTAGTGTGTTGAAAGCGGAGTAGCGCATGGAAGAGTTCGTTCCTCTACGTCTATACGGAACGCGCGGCTCGCCTCAGGCCTACGCCATCCGCGACTTCCTGCAGCGTAGCGATATTCCGTTCCAATGGATTGAGCTTGGCAGCGACGAACAGGCCCGCGCCGAGCTTGGGTTGGGGACGATCGATGACTCGCGTCTGCCCATCTGCCTTTTTCCTGATGGTGCGCGCATGGAGCGGCCGACCGTGCGCCAAGTCACCGAAAAACTCGGCTGGTTCCGCAACCCGTCACGCTCCGAGTATGACGTCGGTATTTATGGCGCCGGCCCTGCCGGTCTGAGTGCCGCAGTCTACGCCGCTTCGGAAGGTCTAAAGACGGCTGTTATCGAACGCTTCGCCGTCGGCGGCCAAGCCGGGACAAGCCCGAAGATCGAGAACTATCTCGGATTCCCGCAAGGCATCAGCGGGGCCGAGCTGGCGGAGCGGGCACGTGACCAAGCTGTCAAGTTCGGCGCCGAGATTCTACTGCACCGGACGGGGGTGCGCGGGGAGTTCCTCGCCGGACGTGGCATCAGCTATCTCGATGACGGCACCAAGATCATCGCCCGCGCTTCCGTATGCGCGACCGGCGTCAAATATCGGCGTCTGAACCTGCCGAATGAGGACCGGCTGCTTGGAGCCGGCGTCTATTATGGCGCCGGGGCAAGTGAGGCCTCGCTGTGCGGCAATGAGCACGTCGTCGTGGTGGGAGCCGGCAATTCTTCCGCCCAGGCTGCGTTGCATCTTGCTCGATACGCCCGCAAGGTCACCATTGCGATGCGGGGCGACTGCCTGAAGGCAAGCGTTTCCGATTACCTCGTGCACCGTATCCAGACGACACCCAACATCGAAATCCTGCCCAACATCGAGATCACCGCGCTGCACGGTGATGAAATGTTGCACGCCGTCATGCTTCGCAACATGAAGACCGGCGAGCAGCGGACCATCGAGACGAGCTCGCTCTTTCTATGCCTCGGCGGCGTGCCGAACACGGAATGGGCTGAGGCCGTCGGAATCGTGCGCGATGAGGAGGGTTATCTCGTCACCGGTCCCGACCTTGGACGCGGCGACACCTTGCCTGCCAATTGGACCCTCAACCGGGAGCCCTATTACCTCGAGACCAACATGCCTGGAGTGTTCGCAGCCGGAGATGTGCGCCATTGCTCGGTCAAGCGCCTAGCTTCGGCAGTAGGCGAAGGCGCCATGGCTGTTGCTTTCGTTCATCGGTATCTTGCTAAAGGTTAGTCCCTCGTTTTGTGCACGTGCATGGAGGAACGACGATGCAGTGGCAAGAAAGAGTTCAGCGCGCGCGCGCCGAATGGATGCTGCTCACGTTCTACGAGAGATTCGAGCAGATCATCATCCTTATCCTCACGGGGCTGATCGCCATCGTCATCGTCTTCGCCGTGTGGAACCTCACACTCAAGATCTTCCACGGTGTCATCGTCCCGCAAACCTTTGACCCGTCCGAATATTCGGTGTTCCAGGCGGTGTTCGGGGCGATCTTCACTGTCCTCATCGCGCTCGAGTTCAAACGCTCCCTCCTTGTGGTCGCGCGCCGGCAGGAAAGTATCGTGCAGGTGCGGACAGTGGTTCTGATTGCGCTTCTCGCCATCGTCCGCAAGGTGTTGATCCTCGACCTGGCTTCAACCGAGGCTTTGCAGCTCTTCGCGCTGGCCGCGACGATCTTGGCGCTTGGCGCTGTCTATTGGCTGGTTCGCGACCAAGATCGCAGCATCGAGCGCGATCAGTCACCGCAACTCCCTAAGCCGCAGCGACAATCGTCTGCTTGGGGTCAAAAACTGACATTCGCGCGATCAGCTTCGATGTCCACTTAGTGCCGATTTTGTTGATTTAGTCGGGCGATAGCGGGTTCGGCCATGTCTGCTCTTTGCAGAAGCGGACGTTTTCGTGGCGCTTCGGCATGTGCCCTAGCGGCATTCGGCTTTGGTTCTTTCCGGAAGATGCCTCACGCTGGTTGGAGATCTGGGGTTGGGTCTGGTCTGAGCTTGGCAAGCTTGCGGAGGTTCTGGGCGATTGCGGCGAGCAGGAACTCATCCTGTGCCCCACAAGGGCCGCGCAATCGTAGCCGGCCAAGTCTGAGGATCCGCTTGAGATGGGCGAACAGCATCTCGACCCGTTTGCGATCCCGGCGGGACTGCTCGAAGGCGGCCGTGTCATAGAGGGCCCTGGCCACGTCGCGTGACTCTTCATTGACGTCGCGAGGGATCTTGCGATGGGGCGTATTCGGGCAGCACTTCAGTTTGAGCGGACACAGATCACACTCAGCCTTTTGTGAGCGGTAGAGCAGCGTCCTGCCGTCATGGACCCGACCAGTGGTTCTGAGCAACTTGCCTTGCGGACAGACATAGATGTTATGCTCAGCATCAAAGGTGAAGTCGGCCCGTGAGAGCGTGCCATCGTCACGCCGGGATCTGTCGAACACCGGTATATGCGGGGCGATCGCCTTGTCCTTGACCAGCCAGTCGAGCATCGGTGCTGCGCCATAGGCGCTATCACCAGCCAGCCGTTTGGGCTTGAGGCCAAAACGGTCTGCCACGCGATCGATCATGGTGCGTGCCGCTCCAACCTCGGCCTGACGGATGGCGCGGGTCGCTTCGACATCGACGATGATCGCGTGGTCGGTGTCGATCAGATAATTGTTGGCATAGGCAAAGAAGGCGGGTCCACGCAGCGCGCCGGTCCACTGGGCCGCCGGATCGGACGGCGAGACGAACTTCGGCGTCACCTCGCTGGCGGCGCCGAAGGCGGCATCATCCAACCTGGCAAGATAGTCTTTGACCGCCCGTGTGGCGTTGGCGGGAAGGTCGTCGACACTCCATTCGTGACCCGGCACTGAACGCTGCTTGTTGGCGTCGGCCTCAATCAGGCTCGCATCGACGGCAAACCCTTCACCACCCACCAGGCCTTCGGCCATGCACCGGCGCACCACGGTCTCAAACATATGGCGCAGAAGGTTGCTTTGCCGGAAGCGACCGTGGCGATTGAGCGAGAAAGTGGAGTGGTCGGGAACCTTGCCCTCAAGGCCTAAGCGACAAAACCACCGATAGGCGAGATTGAGATGCACCTCTTCACAGAGGCGGCGTTCGGAACGGATGGCGAAGCAATAACCCACGATGAGCATGCGGATCATCAGCTCGGGATCGATCGAGGGACGACCAATCGAGCAATAGAACGACTTCAGCTTCTGCCGAACATCGCTCAGATCGATGAAGCGGTCGATCCGGCGCAACAGATGATCGTCAGGAACGTGATCCTCAAGGCAGAAGTCGTAGAACAGTCGCTCCGGTACTGCTTGCGTCCCCATCATCGATCCGCCCTCCGTGCAAATCACCCAGAGGACGGAATCACGTACCTCAAAGCCGATCAACCCCGACTAAATCAACAAAATCTGCCAGAAGCCGACTTTGTGGTTCACGGACTCGTGGGTTCGCTACCACCTCCACACAACAGAATCCGGCCGCGGCGCCGGGGGCGATCAGCGTGGAGGTTGTTGCTCACAAAAATGAAGACGGCGGTCGCGATACACGAGGACGATCTCACCGAGCTTCAGGCTGCCGGCCTCTTGTCGCCTGCGCGCATCATTGCCGGGGATGTAACTGCCCCTAAGGAGCACGAACGGGTCGACGGCGAAACGGTCCAAAGACCCATCGCGGTAACGGACAACGAAATTGAGCCAGTCCGTGCGTTCTTCTTGCAATGAGTGTCCCCCCTAATTTGAGCGGCCCTCAGGCGGGCGCTGCTTCGGAAAGCCCCATCCTGCGGCGATTGCGTCTTTGCATCAGAACGAAATGCCCTTGATCGTCGGCCATCTCGCAAAGCCTTTGAGCGACTGCGCTTTTGCCAGCGCCGCCGTCCACTCCTCCTTCGAGGCGTTGCGGAACCTCTCCCATGCGCCGCCGGCGACTTCATATTTGCCGCAAGCCGGGCACTCGATGATGTAGCCATCGAAGTCCACCGGCGTGCGGTCGCTCGCTTCGCCTGCGCACACGAGGCATTTCATGTCGACGCTCCGCGCATCGGCGCTGGCTGATCCTCAAGCTCATGGCTCGAAGCGCCGGAGAGCGCTGCTCCAGCGTCGAGGTGAAGCTCAAGCTCGTTTTCGTTGACGGTGCGGCTGAAAGGCTCGCCGTCGCTTTTTATGCGGTATTGGAATTGTCCATCGCGCTCGGGAAGCTGAGCAACGACTTTGTATGGACCAGGCGCAGCCTTCCGCAGCGGAAAGCGGTGCTTGAGATGCACCAAATTGCCTATGACGAAGCCGGGCCCGGACGTGCTCAAGGCCATCACGAACTCTCGATCGCTGTATCGAGAGCCTTGGCGAGGGCCTTGGCCTTGGAAAGGGCGGCCCTTTGCTTCTCGCCGTCCGAGCGCTCGTCTACCAAGCCGCCCAAGGCTACCGAGACCATGCATCTAATGGTGTCGCTGCCCCGCACCAGCGTGATCGAGAACTGATTGGTCGGCCCGTTGCGGGTGACTTCGATTTCGTCCATTAAGCCTCGATCTCCTTGCGGTCTCTCTCTTTGGGTTCACGGCGCGGGCGATTTTCGACGGGCTTACGAACTCTCTACGGGCGCCGCACCATGCGGGCACTGCCGGTCGCAGTCCGGGTCGGGCCCCTTTTCGCTCGCCAGGCGGCTCGCGCTTTGGTCAGCGCGGCCTCGAACTCGTCGACCGAGGAATCGTGCAGTTGCTGACCGGTACTCGTGCGAGGAGCCCTGTCAGAAGTGGAGGAAGATTTGGCGATCTGACCGCCAAACTTGGCGTGTAAAATAGCGCGCATAGAATCGCGTCCTTTCAAAGTTTTCAAAATTCTCGAGCGGTGGCCGGTTCAGAATCGGGCATCGCTGCGTCTTGGTCCTGTGCGGCTTGGAGATCCGCAGGATCGATCGCCGCCATCTCCACCGCGGATCCCGATGGCGCCGGCACGAAGATGGCGGTCGATATCCTGCGGTAAGCCGGAAACGACAGACCCTCGATCAGCTCTTCGTCCGTGATCACCCGATAGCTCGCGGGCGGCAGCAGACGATCGACGCCCTTCAGGTAGAAGGGTCGTTGCAACGCGACGGTCGTCGTGGTCGTCCGCATCGTCATCTAATGACATCCACGGTTCGAACTCGCGCTCATCCATGCCGTTGCGCCATTCGGGCTTTGATCGGCTCGGCCGCATCGGCCGTAACCCTCGCCGACAGCGCGCGAACTTCTTCTGCTTGGGCCGTCAATACGCCGAGCTGCTTGCGCCAGAAGGCCGCCTGCAACTCCAACATGTCGGCGAAGGTCTTGGCGCCCGCCAAACTCGTCGCCAAGTCGAAGCTCGCATCGACATTGCGCCGGGCGATGTCGATCATCTTGCGGTTGAACGCGGCTGCCCCTTGGCCGGCAGCGTCAAAGGACCTCTCGAACGTCGTCAAGGACGCTTCGAAAGCATCCTTGGACCGGTCATAGGCCTCGCGGCTCTGCGCTACCGTCTTCGCAGCAACGGCGCGCATGTCCTCCGGAATGGTCGTGTCGAGACCGAGTTGGCCGAGTTGGGCATTCGCGGCTCGGTAGGTGGCGCGAGCCTGGTCGGCAGCAGCGCGTGAATTATAGGGGGCGGTCATGAACATACCTCTTGGGTTAAAGCACCGGCAATGTTTCGCAGGCTGGAAAGCCGCGGGTCTCGAGCGCGAATGGTGCTCGGCGTGCTGAGAGATGTTCGGAAAAGGGGGCGTGCACAGAATCGGCACGGTGATCTTTACCGTCATCGCCTGGGGGCGGCGTGCCAGTTCTGAGACCCTAGGCTCATCCCAGCTCTAACGCAAGCGCCGCGTGAGAACGCGTTACCCCCGCTTGCAGAGGTTGAAACCCGTTTGCGAGAGGGTGTCCGCCTTGGTCGTCAGAAGCTGACATTTGCTTGCTGGCGGGCGGAAGGCTCTGACGGGCCCGATGCAGGAATCTGTCAAATTACCAGCAGAGTTTGGCCCCGGACGTACACACATAGGGCGATACCACGCCCGACCAGCAAACCGTGTAGGAACTCTTGTTCACGATGTCTGGCTTGTAGACGCCGCACCAAATGTTGAAGCAGAACATGTTCGCGCTGACGCTGCTGCGCCAATAGGGTTGCGGCGACGCGCGCATGGCGCTCACGGTGACGGCATGGAGTTTCTTTTCCGCCTTGTACTGCTTGACGGCATCGGCAACAGCGAGTTGCGCGCGACTGACCGCTGTCTCCTTGTCGAACCCGTCGGCGGTGCCCGACAGGCCGATGCAACCTGCCTGCGCTGGAGCGCCCAGAGCCAAGCAAAAACCCGCCGCGATCAATGCCAGCGCCGAGCCGCGCCAATACGACCTCATCGGAACGCCTCCATCACCAGAGCCAAGATGCGCAAGAATAATATCCGCTACGCGTGCTTGGCAGTACCTTTGCTGACCCAAAAGGATGATCGGCCTGCATTGTAGCCTTTATGCAACACGGGTTGGCAAGGGCGGCGACCTCAGATGTCCGCTTTGGGTCGATGCTGTCGATAAATTCGGCGGCGGGACCGGCTTGATCCCTCGCTGCTGTGGAGCTGAGTTTGGCGCTTCTTGCCTTCCGCATCTAGTCGGGAGCTAGGGTTCGACACCGACGCCACTCTGGTACTGGCTCTTACGCAACTGACACGGTCGCGCGGTCTGGCGGCGGCCACACCAGATGCAGGGCAAGCGTCTTGAGGTTCTGCACGATGGCGGCGAGGTGGAACTCATCGCGTGCGCCGGAGAGCCCACGCAGCCGCAACCGCTCGAAGCCATGGTGGGTCTTTAAGTGTGCAAAACGCATTTCGACCCGCTTCCTCTCATCACGCGACCTGGCGAACGCCTTCGTCCTCATCTGCCAGCGAGCCACATCGCGGGCATCTTCGTGAAGATCACGAGGGATCTTGCGCGGTGCGTCCCTGGTGCAGCATCTCGACCTTAGAGGACAGACAGCACAGTCTCGCTTCGAGGCACGGTAGAGCAGCGTGCGCCCATCGTGCACCGTGCCGCTGGTGCGCAGCGGCTTCCCGTTGGGGCAGATGTAGTAACCATGCCGCTTGTCCCAGATGAAGTCAGCGCGTGAGAAGGTGCGGCTCGCCCTTCTCCCAGACCGGGATGTGCGGTGTGATCCCTTTGTCGTTGACGAGCCAGCCGAGGAACTTGGCCGTCCCATAGGCGGTGTCTGCGGCAAAGTCGCTTGGGCTTCAGCGCGAAGCACTGTTCGGTCCGGTCGATCATGGTCTTCGTCGCAGCCACCTCGTCATAGGTCCTGGCTGGCGTTGCTTCGACATCGACGACGACGGCGTTCTCGATATCGATGAGATAATTGAGCCCATAGCCGAACTGCACCCGCTTGTTGGCCTTAGCCGTCCACGCCGAACAGGGGTCGGACGGTGAGATCACCTTCGGCACTTTGCGATCGGGATTCCGCTCGACGGCCGCATCGAGTGTTTTGCCGTGGTAGCGGCTGGCGTTGGCTTCGAGCACGCTGGCGTCGACCGCAAAGCCCTCACCCTTGACAAGGCCCATGGCCATCGCCGCCCAGACAACGCGCTCGAAGACGTGGCGCAACACGTCGCTCTCGCGGAAGCGGCCCAGCCGGTTGAGTGAGAAGGTCGAATGGTGTGGGATCTCGTCTTCGAGATCGAGCTTGCAAAACCAGCGATACGCGAGGTGAAGCTCGACTTCTTGGGCGAGCCTGCGCTCAGAGCGGATGCCGTAGCAGTAGCCCACGATAAGCATGCGGATCATGAGCTCGGGATCGATCGAGGGGCGTCCGATGTCGCTGTAGTAGGGTTCCAGTTCCTGGTGCAGGTCGGCCAGTGCCGCCGTCACAAACACGTCGATCTGGCGCAGAAGATGGCTCTGCGGAATGCGATCATCAAGGCGGAACTCGTAGAACAGCTTGGCCTGGTCCCGCCTCTGCCGACCCATCATCGCTCGGTCCTCCGTCGCCGATCTCCTCAGCAGACGGAATCACCGTTCGGCGCTTCTCTCAACGCCTTTATCGACAGCATCGGTCAGAAGCGGACATTTGCTCGATCAGCTTCGCGAGGCCGAGCGGAGTCATCGTTGAAACATGGTGCGGACAACGGAACTGCCGGCTAAAATTGACTGCCACCAGCTCAAACGTGGTGAGCAACGCTGCGGCGAATCGCCGTTTGTCTAGCAACCCCTTCGGGACTTAGCTGCACCATCAGGAGGAGGGCGCCCTTGGCGCTCCGACCCACCTAGCCCCCGACGCTGTGGTTGGGCTGCTCCGAGTTGTCGCTTTCCTCATGCGGATGGTTTGGACCCCTCCGCACGTCTTTAGCTGTCCCGCGCGGACGACCAAGATGGAGGAAGCCATGGGTGTCATCGACCAAGCGCTTCAAGCAAACGAACACTATGCCAAGACGTATGACCCGAAGTGGGGGGCGGGGCCTCCCAAGCCGAAAATTGCGGTCGTGACTTGCATGGATCCTCGGCTCTCAGACCTCCCCGGGATTCTCGGATTGAAGCACGCCGACATTGACGTGATCCGAACCGGAGGGCCTGCCGTTACCGAGGATGTTCTGTCAGAGCTAATCGTCTCAACGCGCGTGCTTGGCTCTAAAGAGATCATGATCCTCAATCACACCGGATGCGGATTTGCGACCTTTACCGATGCAGAGTTAAACGCCAAGTTCTCCAAGCTGACCGGAGACTCGACGCCGGCACCGATGCGCTTTTTTGCCTTCAAGGACCCGGAACAGCACACCAAGGAGCAAATCAAAATGGTGAGGTCCCATCCGTGGATTGCTAAGGATGTCCCGGTGCGAGGTTTCGTCTTCGACGTCGATACTGGCCGGTTGCGGGAGGTGACAGCCTATTCACAAGCAGCGGAGTGATTTTGGTGAGGCCTGCCCGGATCAGGTCGCTGCTAGAGTTTTGACTTCGTTGCCCTCTAGAGATCGCCCTTTTCTTGCAGGGCGTCTATTCCGGCAAGTGCGCATTCCACGTCCTGTTCGTCGCTAGCGCCACCTACACCGACTGCACCCTCTACCTGGCCCGCGCGAATGATGGGCAGACCGCCGGGCCGTCGAAGTCGTGGAGCTGCTTCACCGGTGACTGTTGCGGCTCGGAAATACTCCGAGATGTTGATCGATTCATCGCCGCTTGGGCGCCCCGTTCTGACTGAGGCTAACGCTTTTCCAATTGATGCAAGATCAGCTTCGGCAAGCGCTCCGTCCATCCGCTGGAAGGCAACGAGACGACCGTCGTCGTCGCATACGGTCACGCATATGTTGACGGCCAGGTCATGCGCCTTAGCCAGCGCAGCGAGGATGGCCCGATTTGCTTCGGCAAGTCTAATCGACATGTCTTTCGCATAGATGGATAGGGTTCAGTATTGCCTGCGCGCCCGCCATATCCTCTTTGACCCCTTCGCCGGTGATGGTGTTGATGCCGCGTTTGGGCGAGGCGGCGACGACCTCATTGGCGCCCTGGCGCAGAATGGCGATGGTCTTCGAGCCGATCAGCCGGAGCACTCGGTCGGATAGTCGAGGAGAAGTCCGTACTTGACCTGCATGTACGCACCGCATCACGCGTGCTCGCATCGATCACGCTGTCGATGTTCCGACGCTGCTCGGCAACCTCGAGCCGCTGATGTCGGGCTGCCGGAGGTCCGAGCGATGGCGCGCATTTCACAAAATGAGACCCCTCGCCGCTGCTCTTCGCTCCAGAGGCCGATCCGCGGACATTTAAGGCTCTCCAACAGTGTGAGACGCCCAACAGCGGCAAGCTGCGGGTGATCCCGCAACACGCTAGGCAGCCGGTAGTAAGGGATGCGGCTGCAGAGATGATGGACGTGGTGCACGCCGATATTGGCGGTGAACCAGCGCAGGACCTGCGGTAAGTCATAATGCGAGCTACCGCGCCACGCCGCCTCGTGAAAGTTCCAGTTCTCATTACGGTCCCAGAACCCGTCCTCGAACTGGTGCTGCACGTAGAACAGCCAAACGCCGATCGATGCTCCGATGAACGTGATGGGGAGATGCACCAGCAGAAACGGGCGGACGCCCACGAGCCAGATCAGAGTCGCGACAACGATCGCGATTGCGATATTCGTCGCCATCGTACTTGCCCAGGGCTGCCAGCCACTGCGCATCAATCCCAGCGGCAGTCTTTGACGCAAGACAAAGTTATAGATGGGACCTATTCCGAACATCACGAGCGGGTGGCGATAGAGCCGATACAGGAGACGGCGCCATCGGGCCAGGGCGAGATACTCCCGCACCGTCAGCATGTCGATATCGCCGATACCGCGCCGATCGAGATTGCCGGATCCCGCATGGTGGATAGCGTGCGTGCGCCGCCAATAGTCATAGGGTGTCAAAGTTATCACGCCGATCACACGACCTACCCAGTCGTTCACGACGCGCTGCCGGAAAAACGCGCCATGCCCGCAATCGTGTTGGATCATGAATAGGCGCACGAGAAAACCGGCTGCCGGCACCGAAAGCAGCAAGCAAATCCAATATCCGACATCGAGGGAGGCCCACATCAGGAGCCACAGGAGCGCAAGCGGCAGCGCCGTAATAGCGATCTCGACGACGCTCCGTGCACAAGACGGCTCACGATAGCTGGCGAGGCTCTGAGCCAGCGCGCGCGGATCGCCGGTGGCGGAGACATTCGCGTCTTGCTCGTTCATATGACCATCAAAATTGCGTTCGCCGTCCCATATGAGTCACGCGCGTCTAACCCTTCTTCATGATCTTCTTGGCGATTCCCTCGGCGACGATCCGCTCTGAAAGCGGAATAAATGGTTCGCTGCTCCACCCCGGCCGCGATGAGGACGGGTTCCGTTTGCCAGGCTCGCAGCGCGTCACCGGATGGGCGGCGATTTCGCGTTCAAGGCGAGCAGCTTCCTGTTCCGGCGTCTCACCGACCAACACCCGCTTACTCGGCCTACGCATGCGATTGAATTGCGTAGTCTTGTTGACGCTCATCGAATTGACTCCAGATGTTGATGGGGCGGCAAAGCGCGTACTCGCGAGCAATACGCGGCCGGACCGATTCAGTCGAGCTAGCACCCCTCACGGCCTGATATAACTAGCCCCCGGCGTGCGTCCGCCTCCGCGTCACAGGGAACGCCATCAAGGGATGGCCACGCTCGCAGGAGGGTCACGCACGCACCGCGAAGTGCGTGCACTCTTTATTGCTCGTTGTCGAGAACTCATTTCCGAACAGTCAGATGCAAGCTTTCAGCCGCTGCTACGGGCGGCAGCTAGACGGGCTCACGGTCAAAGTGATGCGAAATCAGGCTTGGGAGGAGTTGTACCGCCCCTGAGGGTCCAGCATCGACGCCTCAACTTCCTCGGCCGTGCCAGGAATGATACGGGCATTGCCGATTTTCTCGATTCGCACAGCGGGGCTCTTTAAGGGCTGAGCGACATATGCGCCTTGCCGTTGATCCCAAACTTCAAAGCTGTAAACGGTCACTGGTTCTTCCATGCTTCCAACATGCGCGCTAAACGTCCAACTCCCAATTGCACCTAATGCCACATCAGGCTGGCCCCCCGCCGAGTCCAGCCCTCTGCTATATATGTGGTCGGAACAAGGAGGCGATTTCTGATGAGAAAAATCTACGTTTCTGATGCCGGCGATGACAAAAACGACGGCCTCACGGAAAAGACACCGATCCGCTCTTGGCACCGTTTCATCCAGCTTTGTGAAGGCAACGACGAAATCATCATCATGGGGAATGCCGACACAGGGAAGATGAGACTCATTGCCGAAATCGATAAGAAAGGTCGCATTGCTCAAGGCGCGATCGCTCCAAAGGTCTCTTGATTGTGTCGCGTTTTAATTTGCAGTTATCGCCTCTGTCTATTCGCGAACGAATGCGAATGACGCCCAAGTGCTGACCGAGGCGAAAGCTGGCATCGCGGTGAGCACGAGCTTTTCAAATGTCCGATACGGCTCAGAAGCTGACATTTGCTCGATCAGCTTCGCTGTCCGCTAAGTGCCGGACGCGGACTCTCTTCTCTGGTGCGCCGGCAGTTTCCATGCCGCGGCTTTCGTGGGCTTCGGCCTGATGGCTCGGTAGTGGGCCAGTTTCGACTCGCCCCAATGTTATTGGGGTTTTGTCCCGATTGTCAGAGATATCCTGTTGTCGGGATTGTTGGGCGCGTTTCTTTCTTTCAGTCTGGCCGCAAGTCCAACCTTATTGAGTGCTTCGACAAGTGCTCCAGCGGCAGATTTGGTGCGGTCCACCGCATCAGGGTGGACGTACACTTCGACGCGCCCTCCAATCCGCCTATGATGAAGTGTCCTGTTTCTGGTTTGATATATTTCCAGCCTGCTTGGGTGAGGGCGTGTGAGATTCGGTTAGAGATAGCCATCGGCTCTCTCATATCCCAGAAGGTTGTTACCTCGTATTCTTGTCCTGCAAAACTCCACGAGTTTTGCTATAAGTGCCCAGTACGCCTCATCGCTTATGGAGCGATCAGCCAAGCGCTCTTCAATTTTCACACGCTCAAGTCGTTCTTGTTCAGCAATCTTGGTTGCCTCTGCTGCACGCTCATTTGCCTCTGCAATTCTCTCGTTGGATTCTCCACGCTGCGCCGCCCAATGCTCCTCTTTTACGTTTGCCATCCACACGATAAGTATCGTGGAAATAACACCGACAACGAGGCTGCCAATAAAAAATATGTTTGCCCAATCGGCAATGCGGGAGGCGGTCTCCAGTGAGGGCCACACACCTTTATCCCCCTGGTTCCCCTTGACAGCGATTGTCATTGTTGCCTGTTCAGGCGTAGCGGGAATTTGGCTTCTCCTATCTATTAAAAAGGACGGACGCCCTGGGCGCCAGTAGCTTCCCAAGCCTCTAGCAGGTCAACCACGTCGCTCATTTCCCAAAGCCGCTTCGTGATCCCGGCTGCCATCGCGGGCGTCATCCGCAGTCTTATGCACCCGCACAAAATTGTAATAGAGGAAATGCAGAGCCATCGCGTGCGCATGGTTCGCGACCTTCTTTGAGAAGGCATTGGTGAGGCGCGTCATCCGTCTCTGGTGCATTCTGATATTCAAGTTGTTGCGCTCGGCGTAGCTGGTCGAAATGTGGCTTTTGTCCGGGTTGCCAATGATCTTCTTTGCACGAGTGCCCAAGCACTCTGGCGGGCTATAGCGACCCGCGTGGCTGACAGGCCCATAAATCTTGACGAGCGGGCCGAGGTCGCTCTCCATCTCGTGAGAGACGCATCGGCACTTCCTGGCTTTTGCAAAAGCATTACCCGTTGCGGAGGCGGTTCAGCAGCTCCTCGCTCGGATAGCCGTCAGTTGGAAGTCGGTACCTGAACTGCATGGCGTTTAACCCTCGCGCCTGAAGGGAGTAGGGAGTTGCAATGAACAGCCTTCAGTGCAGCCTCGAGCGCCTCCGCCGGACGGCCCTGCCTGTGGGAACGATGGAGCTTGCGCAGTATCTGATCGGGAAGACGCTGGTCCACGAGCTCCCGACGGCGAGGCTAAGCGGCGTCATCGTTGAAACGGAGGCGTATCCGCCCGGCGACGCCGCCGGCCACGCCTTCCGAGGCAAGACACGAGGCAATCGGTCTTTGTTTCTCGGACCCGGCTACTGCTACGTCTATTTTGCCTATGGCTCCTCGTTCATGGTGAACGTCACCAGCGAGGAGCCAGGCGTCGGTGCGGGCGTGCTTTTGCGTGCGTTAGAACCCCTCGAAGGCATTGAGATCATGCAGCGCTTTCGCAAGTTGACGCGTCCGCGCGATATTGCGCGGGGCCCTGGACGCCTCGCCCAAGCCATGCAGATCGACAAGCGCTATGACGGAGTCGACCTCTGTGCCGGGGACGCTCTTTGGCTCGGCACGGCCGTACGGCGCATAGGTCCGATCGGTAGCAGCGCGCGCATCGGCCTGACGCGGGAAGTCCATCGCAAGCGCCGGTTTTTCGAGTCCGGCAATCCCTATGTCAGCGGGCCGAAATCGCTCTCCATCTCGTGAGAGACGCATCGGCTGGCTCGCTTCCTGCCTTTTGTAGAAGGATTACCCGGTGCGGAGGCGGTCCAGCAGCTCCTCGCTCGGATAGCCGTCAGGGGGAAGTCCGTACTTGACCTGCATGGCGCGCACGGCCTCGCGCGTGCTCGCGCCGATCACCCCATCGATCTTGCCGACATCGAAGCCGCGTCTGGCGAGAAGCTGCTGCAGCTCCTTCATCTCGGCGAGGCTCAAGGTCTCGACCGGGGCATTTCCTTGGCTGAGCGGCGGCGCCCCGGCAAGGCGCGACGCGTAGTACGCCGCGGTGGTCGAATAGACGAGCGACTTGTTCCACTCGAGATAGACGTCGAAATTGGGATAGGTGAGAAAAGCGGGGCCGTTCCGTCCCATGGGCAGATGCAAGCCGACCGGCACATTGTCGGCGGGGATCGGCTTGCCGTTCGGATAGGTCACGCCGTGCTGGGCCCAGAACGCGCGCGGCTTCTTGATGGTGACGTCGGCCTGATCCCAAGGGAGATTGGCCGGGACGCGCACCTCCTCGATCCAAGGCTGATTGGGCTGCCAGCCGAGACCCTTGAGATAGTTCGCCGCCGAAGCGAGAGCGTCGGGCGTGTCGGTGATCAGATTGCGCACGCCGTCGCCGTCGAAATCGACGGCGTATTTGTAATAGACGGTCGGCACGAATTGGAACTGTCCGACCTCGCCGGCCCACGGCCCGTGCATCTCTGAAGGCGTAAGATCGCCGCGCTGGATGACTCTGAGCGCATCCATCAACTGCTCCCTGAACTCATCGGGCCGCCGGCAATCGAACGCGAGCGTGGCAAGCGAGCGGAGCGTGTTCATGTTGCCCATCACCTTGCCGAAGTCGGTCTCGAGACCCCAGAAGCCGACCAGCACCGGGCCAGGCACGCCGTATTGCTGCTGGATGCGGGCGAAGGTGCCCGCGTTCTTCTTGAGCAGCGACGAGCCCACGCTCAGCCGGTTGCCGTTGACCATGCGGCCCGAGAACTGGAGGAAGCTCTGCGCGAACACGGCCTGGCCGCGATCCTTGGCGATGACCGAGGGATCGTAGGTGAGCCCGTCGAGCGCTTCGGAGACCACTTGCGGCGAGATCCCTTGCGCGATCGCCTCCTGCTTGAAGCTTTGTAGCCAGGCGGGGAAGGTCGCGGGGCTCGCGCATCCGGCCGCATAGGCGCTTGGCGTGAGGCCGCCCGGCGCCAAGACCATCGCGGCGGCGAGGCTGAGGACGGAGGTGACGGCTGACGTGGAGATGGAGAAGACGGCGAGGAAGGAGGGCTTGCGCATGGTCTCACTGTGCCGATGGCTGACGGTCAGTCAAGGGAAAGGAACGGGGGTTCACGCTCAGGATCTGGAAGTCTGCTCGAAAGGGAGCTTCGAGGGAAGGCTCGCCTTTGCGGCGGGCTAAGTCTGCGCCCCATACACGGCAACGAAGGTGATGCCGAGCGCAAGGAGAGGGACGAGGTCCTCCATGTGAGGATTACGGATCGCCCTTCTGGTAGGTGGCCATGAGCTCGGCCTTGCCCAGCACGTGACCCTCCATGGCGCCCTCGAGCCCGGACTTGCTGAGCGCCTTGGCGGGAAGCATCACGTCGAGCGCATAGAGCTTGACGAAATAGCGATGCCGGCCGACCGGCGGACAAGGGCCGCCATAAGACGTGTGCTGGAAGTCATTCACGCCCTGCACCGCTCCCGCCGGCAGTCCCTTCGCCGATGCATTTTCGGCAAGCTCCTTCGTCTCGGACGGCAGGTTGATAAGGACCCAGTGCACCCAGACGCGCTTCGGAGCTTTCGGGTCGGGCGCGTCCGGATCGTCGATGACCAGCGCAAGCGACTTGGTGCCGTTCGGCGCCCCGTCGAACGAGAGCGGCGGCGAGACATCGTCGCCTTCGCACGTGTAGGTCGAGGGAATCTTGCCGCCTTGCTTGAAGGCTGGAGAGGTGATCGTGAAGGCCATGGCCGCGTCCGCAGCAGCACCGATAACAAGAGCGTCAACGCCGATCAGGAACAGGCCGAGCAGAAGCAAGCGAGCGGCGTTCGGCCTTCCCATCGCCAACCCTTTTCGCGCGCCTCACACTCGCATCGAGGCGCTTGCCGGCAGGCCTAGTCGGTATGCGGCGGCAACGCGCCGAGCCTGAGGCGCTCCATGAGCGCCTCGATGCGCCTAGAGGCCTCGCGCCGGGTCAAGCCCTGCTTGTAGGCCCCGGGCTCGCGGGCCTCGTTGGCAAGCGACTGAAGGTAAGCGGCCTGTGCGCCGGTCATGGGCTCACGCCCGGTGAATTCACCCGCCGAGAGCTGCTGGCTCTCTTGTGGCTCATGAGTCTTCTTCTTCTGCGTCTGCGTCATCGCAGTTGACCTTAGGTCCTTTCCTTGGCGTTCCTCGGTGTTCTCTATTCCACACTCTGACGATAAACCCTGAAAAGGGCAAGGATAGGGCATTACTTGGCAAAGGATTGAGCAGCTTTGCCACACGCCTAGGAAGCGGGCGGCCCTCGATCCGCGTGTAACGTCGCCGCCGCAACAAGTTCCTCAGCCGGGCTTCACCACCACCAACATCGATTTTGCTTTGCTGCTATGCGGCGAGAGCGAGGTGTCTCTTTCGCGGATGCGAAGAGACCGGCAAAGGGCTTTCTCCTGTCCATAGCGGTCAACCTTAACAAGAGAAAAACACCCATTGCCCCGACATCGCCCACCAATGACCCTTGCCGAGCCCATTTTTCGCCTTGTTACGCCGTAGGTTACCGCACTGCACCAACGAGTGCGGCCGGCTCGAGTCGTCGTCGGCCTCCTAACCTCCCAAACAATCGAATAAGGAGCACTAAACGCATGTTCACAATGCGAGCCAAGATGATTAGCGTGGGGCTTCTCGGCACAGCTGTGATGCTACCTCTCGATTTCGCGAAGGCGGATCAAGTTGGCCATGCCTCCTGGTACTCACTACCTGCAAATGTCACGGCAAGTGGCGAGCGGATGAATCCGAACGAGCTCACGGCGGCACATCGCTCGCTGCCGTTCGGAACGAAGGTGCTGGTCGAGAATTTGAACAACGGGCGCTCGGTGGTCGTGCGAATCAACGACCGCGGACCATTCATCGGCGGACGAATCATCGATCTTTCCAAGGCCGCCGCTGAAAGCATCGGGATGCTCGGCGCCGGCACGGCGCAGGTCCGGATCACCACCACGGCACCTGATGGCGGCAGCGCACTTGCGGCTCTGGGTGAAGCCACCAGGAAAGCGAAGAGCGGCGTTGCGCTCGCGGCTAAGGAGAGTGCCGCCGAGGAGCCGCATCATGCTCTAAGGACGGCAACGTCCGCGCGTCTGATCGAGGCGATGGAGCATCATCACAGCAGGGCCGCCGGGCCGACGGCCGTCGCCGCCCTATCGCGGGCCAAATCGAGGATGAGGGTGGCTTCCGTCTCGACCAAGTCCAGGAAGGCCGCCATCGGCCATCGCTATCGGACGAATGTTGCGGTCGCGTGGGAGCCGCCGCGCCATTCCAGGAACGTCTATTCCAAGAAGATGGCACGGATCGCCGCGAAGAGCGCGCGCTCCACGCATGTTGCCATGTCCGACAAGCCTGCCCATGCGCGCGGTTCCGCACGCGGGCGCATTGCGGTGGCTCAGACCCACCCTTATGCGATCTTCGCCCGTGCTCCGGGCTTCATGGAGCCGGGAGCGTCCTGATCGCCGACCCTCAAAGCTGACTTCAGAGTGGCGCTCGCGGCCGGCAATTGCGCGGTCTGAAGCTGCCATCGTCAAACGACCCCGAGGCGCCTCCAGGGCGCCTCGGTGTCGGACGGACCAACGCCGGGCGAAAAGCCTGGCGTCTTTGCTTTGGGGTAGCAAGCCTCGCCTCGGGGTCCGCGGAAAGCGCCCCCTTTCCCTCACGCTCGCGAGGGGTGTGGCGCGGAAGCTTCACGAAGGCTTGCGTCACAACATCGCGTGCCGTGAGGCCTCTAAAGCAAGTGCTGGAAATCGTTGCAAAAGGCGAGAACCGTCATCTTCAGGTAACATTCAAGCGTTGCATGGAAGCGCTAGGCAGAAATTGGCGGAAATAGCATAGTCCGCCCGGCGGAAGACTCCGCCAACTCACTCAACGGGGGAACACGATGATCAAGAAGTTCCTGATTGCCGGCGCCGCGCTTGCTGCGATTACGGCCTATACGGTCGCGACCCAGCCGGTCGAGGCCGGAAGCTGCGTTGTCGCTACTGGCAAAGGGCGCGCCTTGAACGACGCCAAAGCCACGGACCGGTCGATGACGCACCTGAAGCATGTGATCAAGCACTGGGCGCATAAGAACAAGGACAAGGTGGTGAAGGAGGGCAAGATCCACACGACCTGCGCGAAGAAGGGCGCCCTCAGCGTCTGCAAGAGCTCAGCGAAAGTCTGCGGGTAAATCGCCGTCCATACCAATCTTGCGGAGGTGCGGTGACGGTATGGTAACCCGCCGCGGTCAAAGTGAGGGGCAACCCAAGGAACGGTTCGGAACCGTTCCGCCCCTTACTGGACCGTCCAGGCGATCGCCATGCGTCCCGCCCTCCGCAAGCTTGTTCCTGTCGCCGCGGTCCTTTCGGCTGCGGTCGTTTCCGTTGTGGCGGGCGACGTGAGCGCCCAGCAGCAGAAGGGCGGTGCTGGCGCGGTCCAGCTTCAGGGGCGTCCCGTCGTTGTGACCCGGCGTGGCGTGGGGGGCTACTCCATGACCTTGAGCGACGTTTGGGGCCCGGCCAAGATGCCCCCTGCTCCCAAGGATTTGATTTTCCGCCTCAGCCTCTAGAGGGCGGACTCTTGCACGATCCTTATCCGAACTAGGCATTTTGCACCGCATGATCTCGGCGAGAACGCGAGGCACATGGGGTCTTGCGCTTCGCCCGTTAGCGCCCCTAGAGTGAGGCGTTTTGCGGGCAGACTGCGAACCCGGGTGGAGAATTGGACGCGTACGCTCGTTGGGATGAGACGCGATTTCTTTCCCCGATTTCTGAGACTCGCCTGAACTTCGCGTGCCGCTCGCACGCGGACAAATTGGAAGGGGGAAAGGAGCGTCCCATGCGTCAGACCGGAACGGTCAAGTTTTTCAACCACTCGCGGGGGTTCGGCTTCATCACGCCGGACGATGGTGGCAAAGACGTATTTTTGCACATTTCGGCCTTGCAGCGCTCGGGCCTTCCGGCGCTGGATGAAGGTGCCCGGGTATCATTCGAAACCGAGCCAGATCGCCGTGGTAAGGGTCCGCAAGCCGTCAACGTGCAGATGGGCGAATAGCTCTCCCCGAAATTCGAATCAGTGGCTCTTCCACCCCGATGGCGGTGTCGCAAGACGCTGCTATCGGGGCCGGAATGTTGCCTTACGCCCATGGCCCAACGGTCATGCGGCTAGCGGGGAGCCGTAATGACGGAAAAGCTGCAAGGCGAGGCGCCGGCCCTTGCACGCACGCTGCATCGCCTCGCCGGCGAAGAGGCCGCCTCACTGGAGCGCCTGTTCCACCTGCTCTCCATCCCGAGCATCTCGACCGACCCTGCCTATCACGACGCCTGCCTCACAGCAGCCGAATGGTGTGCCGCCACCATGCACGAGATCGGGTTCGACGCGCGCGTGGAGCCTACTCTCGGCAAGCCGATGGTGGTCGGGCATTGGCGCGCGAATGGCAAAGGCAAGCGCCGGCACGTGCTGTTCTACGGTCACTACGACGTGCAGCCCGCGGATCCGCTCGAGGAATGGGATGCGCCGCCCTTCTCCCCTCGCCTGGTCGAAGATCCGCGCCATGGCATGATGATCGTCGGGCGCGGAGCCTCTGACGACAAAGGCCAAGCGATGACCTTCATCGAGGCATGCCGCGCCTGGCTCACCGAGCATGGCTCGCTGCCCGTCGATGTCAGCGTGCTTCTTGAGGGCGAAGAAGAATTGGGGAGCCCGAGTCTCGCGCCCTTCCTCGCCGCCCATGGCGAGGAGCTTAGGGCAGACCTCGCGCTCGTTTGCGACACAGGACAATGGGACGAGAGGACGCCCGCGATCACGGCCTTCCTGCGCGGACTTGCCTTCTCAGAGATCACGCTCACCGGGCCTTCGCGCGATCTTCATTCCGGCCTCTATGGCGGTCCTGCGCGCAATCCTCTGCATGCGCTCGCGACCCTCCTCTCCGGCTTGCATGACAAGGACGGCCGTGTCGACATTCCCGGATTTTACGATGGCGTGTGTCAGCCCTCGGCAAGCGAGATCGCCGCCTGGCGTACGCTCGGCTTCGACAGCGCGGGCTTCCTCGGCGGGGTCGGCTTGAGCGCGCCCGCAGGCGAGACGGGCTTCAGCATCCTCGAGCAGCTCTGGTCGCGGCCGACGGCCGAGGTCAACGGCATCCGTGGCGGCTATGGCGGACCCGGCAGCAAGACGGTGATCCCCTCGCAAGCCATTGCCAAGCTCTCGTTCCGGCTGGTTCCGGGACAAGAGCCACACAAGATCATCGAAGGCTGGCGTCGCTTCGTGGAGGCGCGTTTGCCGCCGGATACGAGCGCAACCTTCTCAGGCGAAGGTGGATCGCCGGCCGTCGGTTTCGACACGAGCGCCCCTGCCTTCAAGGCCGCGTCCCACGCGCTTCAAGCGGAATGGGGCAAGAAACCAGTGATGATCGGCTGCGGCGCCTCCATCCCCATCGTCGAAGCGTTTCGCTCGCGGTTGGGCATGGACGTGCTCCTCATCGGCTTCGCCCTTGACGACGACCGCATCCACGCGCCCAACGAGAAGTACAATCTGACCAGTTTCATCAAGGGAGCGCGCAGCTGGGCGCGTATTCTCGCCGAGCTCGGTGCGATGCATGAACCGATCGCCCACTAGCCTCGCGCTCGCCCTCGCTCTTGCCGTTATCGCTTGGGCCAATGCCTATGGCTATCAGCGCAGCAAGCCCGGAGAGTTCGACTATTACGCGCTCGTGCTCGGCTGGGCGCCCACCTATTGCCGGGTCGAAGGCCGTTTGCGTCACGATGCGGAGTGCGACACCCATGTTCCGCACGCTTTCGTGCTGCACGGGCTGTGGCCGCATTACGCGAAGGGCTGGCCCGAGAATTGCCAAACGGGCGCGCATTCGTGGGTGCCCAATTCGGTCATCGACGACATGCGCGACCTCATGCCGAACAAGAACCTCGTCATTCACGAATATCGCGTGCACGGCACCTGCTCGGGCCTCGATCCTGCCCAATATTTCGGTGTGGCGCGCGAGCTCTATGAGCGGATCAAGGTGCCTGAGCGGTTCCGTGCGCCGAGCGCACCGTCGTCACTTTCGGCCGACGCGATCGAGCAGGAGTTCATCGCCGCCAATCCCTGGCTCAAGCCTGACATGATGGCGGTGAGCTGCCGCGGCCCCAATCTTCTCGATGTCCGCGTCTGCTTCGGCCACGACCTGTTCCCGCAAAGCTGCGGGCCGAACGAGGACGAGCAGCGGCTCTGCCCGGCTAGCACGATCGTCGTTCCGCCGATCGCCCATTGAGACGTCGCGCCGAGACAAGCCTAGAAACGGTAGATCAGCGAGCCGCGATAGGTGTTTCCGTCGGGATCGTAGGTGACCGATCCGCCCGGATAGCGGACCTTCTCCGAATCGAAGTCGGTGAACTGATAGTCGAAGCGCGCGCTCCAATTCGGGTTGAGCGCGACTTCTGCGCCGCCGCCGGCGCTCCAACCGAAGAAGTCGGCGCTGCCGCCGCTGCCGCCTGGCCCTTTGATCGGCAGATCGGCATTGGCCCAAGCGCCGCCGAACGTGCCGAACACGAGAACGCGCGGGGTAATGGCATAGCCGGCGCGGAGCCGCAGATCGGCCATGGTATCAATGCTTGGGCTTGCCAAATTCGCGCCGGCATTGAAGTGCCGGCTGCCGCTGACATCGGCGCCGAGGACATCGCCTTCGACGCCGAGCACGACCGGGCCTCTTTGCCAGCTCCAGCCGCCGATGACGCCGCCGAGCACGCCGTTCGAATCGATCGACCCGTTCGAAGGCGAGAAGTCGTAGCTCACCGTGGCGCCGCCGATCGTGCCGCCGAGATACCAGCCTTCGAACACGTTCTGCGGTGGCAGCGGTTGCGCGTAGGCGTAAGGAAGCGGAGATGGCGCGAGGTCGGCACTAAGGACTGGGCTTGAGGCCGTGGCGCCGGCCGTTAGCACGGCGGCTAAAACCACAACCTGGTACAATCGCGTACGCATTACTGGTTCCCTCACGATCGGGGGCTCCGGTGCGTCGTCGCGCCAGCACGGTAAGTGCACTGACCAAGCGCTCACGGCCCCAGGGTAGTGCCCTACCCTTACCAAGGGTTAACCGTGAACCGAGGCAAAAAAGGGCAAGGTAAGCGGCAGGTTAATGACCTTCCCAAGGCGGGATCAGGCAGTAGTGCCGATGGTAAACGTCAGTCCGCAGGCACTACCGCACGGAATAAGGCGACGCAGCCCTGCCGCTCAAGCTCGACCTCGCCGAACCGCCGTCTCAGTCCCTCCGACAATGATTCGAAGTCGTCCTCGCGATTATTGAACACACCCTTCGCGTTGTAGAGGTCCAAGAGCTTGCGCGCGGCCGCGTTGGGAGCGATGCCACGTCCGAGAATCGTGGCGCCGAACAGCACTGCACGCGGGTACATGAGAGGCTTGAGATGATCGACCGCCGCGAGCTTCTCGCTCATGCGGCCCGGCAGGCAATGCAGCACGTAAGTGAGTTCCTACGCTGTCGAAACGCTCCCGACTCCTCGGGATGCGGGCGAGAAGATTGGCCTGGCGGAGGCTTGGGCTGAAACGGGCGAGCCGCCGCGCAGCGCGTCCGAGACAGTTCTCGTTGATGTCGAGCAGGACGAGCCGGTCGAACGCGGCGCCGTTTGCGCGGTCGAGGAAGAAGCCGGTTCCTATCCCGGCCTCGAGATGATTGGCGGAGAGGTTAGCCCGGTACAGCTCGATCAATCGCCGGGTCGGGCAACCCCAGGCGAGAGGATTCGACAGCCCGTGCACCACGAGGTCGTAGAAGTTGAGCATTGCGGGTGTGTAGATCGCATGCGCTTTCGCAACCGCATCCGCGTCGGGTCCAGTCGCCGCCATACATCTCTCTCTTCCAATCGCAACGCTCTATCGCTTTACGATGACATGGCCTCATAACTTGACCATCACATGGCGGGCGACGGTGTAGTCCTCGAGCGCGTACATCGACAAGTCTTTGCCGTAGCCGGACATTTTGAGCCCGCCGTGCGGCATTTCGCTGACCAGCATGAAATGCGTATTGACCCAGGTGCAGCCGTATTGGAGGCGCGCCGCCGTCGCCATGCCCTTGCCGATATCAGACGTCCAAACCGACGAGGCGAGACCATAGTCGCTGTCATTGGCCCATGCCACCGCTTGATCGACGTCGTCGAAGCGCGTGACCGACACCACGGGGCCGAACACCTCCTTGCGCACGATCTCATCGTTCTGCAACGCGCCTGCGACAACTGTCGGCTCGAAGAAGAAGCCCTTGCCGCCCGGGGACTTACCGCCTGCGGTAATCGCTATGTGCTTCTCTTTGGCGGCGCGATCGACGAAGCCGCCGACGCGAGATTTTTGCGCCTTGGAGATCAGAGGCCCAATTTCGTTCTCGTCGTCGTTCGGCAAATTGAACTTGATCTCCTTGATGGCGCCCGACAAGTCGGCGACCAGATTGTCGTAGACCTTCTTGCCGGCATAGACGCGGCAGGCTGCGGTACAGTCCTGACCGGCGTTGTAATAGCCGAACGACTTGAGCCCCGAGACGACGGAGGCGAGGTCGGCGTCGTCGAACACGATGACCGGCGCCTTCCCGCCAAGCTCGAGATGCGTGCGCTTTATGGTCGATGTCGCCGCTTGCAGTACCTTCTTACCGGTATCGACGCTGCCGGTGAGAGACAGCATGGCGATCTTCGGGTGATTGATCAGGGCCTGCCCGGTGGTCGCGCCGCGCCCAGTCACCACATTCACCACCCCTTCGGGGAAAATCTCGGCGATGCTCTTGGCGAGCTTCAGCGTCGTGAGCGGAGTCTGTTCCGACGGCTTGAGCACGATGGTGTTGCCGCCGGCCAAGGCAGGCGCGAGCTTCCACGCCGCCATCATCAGGGGGTAGTTCCACGGCGCGATCGAGCCCACCACGCCGATCGGGTCGCGCCGGATCATCGAGGTGTGGCCTGCCATATATTCGCCGGCCACCGCGCCATGCATGTTGCGCGCTGCGCCGGCGAAGAAACGGAAGCAGTCGGAGATCGCCGGCATCTCGTCTTGCAGAACGCGGATCCTCGGCTTGCCGGTGTTCAGCGCTTCGAGCACGGCGAAGGCTTCAGCCTCCCGGTCGATGGCGTCGGCGAGCTTCAACAACAGAGCCGAGCGTTCGGCCGGCGTCGTGCGCGACCAGGTTTGGAACGCCTTGGCCGCCGCCTCCACGGCGGCATCGATCTGTGCGGGAGACGCGTCGGGGAGCGCGACGATGGTCTCCTCGGTCTTGGGATTGATCACCGCCTCCGGCGCATCGTCACCGGCGACGAACTTCGCGCCAATCAACATATTCGTGTCGAGCATGGACGTTCCTCCACCTGCAAACTTTTCAACCGGTGCTATTTAGATGATCCGCCGATGTGCTCGCCCTCGCGCGTGAGATAATAGGCGCACAGGATCGGCAGCAGCGTAACGGCGATGACGAAGACCGCGACCACGTTGGTGACCGGTCGCTGCCGCGGCCGGATGAGCTCCGACAACATCCAGATGGGCAGCGTCGTCTGCTGGCCTGCCGTGAAGGTCGTGACGATCACCTCATCGAAGGAGAGCGCAAAGGCGAGCATGCCGCCGGCCAGCAGCGCGGTGCCGATCTGCGGCAAGATCACATGACGGAAGGTCTGAAAGCTATTGGCGCCGAGATCCATCGACGCCTCGACGAGATTGCGCGACAGCCGTCTGAATCTGGCGATAGCGTTGTTGTAGACCACCACGATGCAGAATGTCGCGTGCCCGAGCACGATGGTCCAGATCGAGAAATCGATGCCCATGATGTCGAAGGCCGAGCGGAGCGAAATACCGGTGATGATGCCGGGCAGCGCGATGGGCAGAACGAAAAGGAGCGAGATCGTCTCGCGGCCGAAGAACTTGGCGCGCGACAGCGAAGCGGCGGCAAGCGTGCCGAGGATCAGCGCGAGGATCGTGGCGATCGCCGCCACCTCGAGCGAGAGATGGAGCGGCGGCCAGATGTCGGGCCGATCGAACCACGCGACCCGGAACCATTTGGTGGTATAGCCGGGCGGCGGAAACTCGAAGCTCTTATCCTCGGTGGTGAAGGCGTAGAGCACGATCAGCGCCAAGGGCAGATGGAGGAACAGGAGTCCCCCGATGGCCGCGATGCGCAGTCCGAGAGGTTTATCGCGGTTGGCGTCAGAGGACATCGAACGCCCCCATGCGTTTCGCCACATAGAGATAGATGCCCATGATGACCATGGGAACGACGGTGAAGGCGGCCGCGAGCGGAATGTTCCCCGCCGTGCCTTGCAGCGTGTACACCGCTTGCCCGATCATGAGGCGCGAGTTGCCGACGATGGTCGGAACGATGTAGTCGCCGAGCGTGAGCGAGAAGGTGAAGATCGAGCCGGCGATGATGCCGGGCAGCGCGAGCGGAAAGATCACCGTCCAGAATGTCTGCCGCGGCTCTGCGCCGAGATCGGCCGAGGCCTCGATATAGTTGACGGGCACCCGTTCGAGCGCCGCCTGGATCGGCAGAATCATGTAGGGAAGCCACACATAGACGAACACGAGGAAGGTGCCGATATAGCTGAACGACAACGACGGTCCGCCCACCACCGGCAGCGCGAGTATGCCGTTGAGCAGGAAGGAGAGATGCAGCCCGTCCGCGAGCCAGCTCAAAATGCCTTCTTTGGCCAGTATCAGCTTCCACGCATAGATCTTGACCAGGTAGCTCGACCATAGCGGCATCATCACCGCGAGATAGAACAGCGCCTTGGTCCAGCCGCGCGCATAGCGCGCCGCGTAATAGGCGATGGGGAAGGCGATCACCGCGGCGGCCAGCGTGACACACGCGGACATCATCACCGTGCGCAGGATGATTTGGACGTTGGCCGTCTCCAGCAGCTGCTTATAGGTCGACAGCGTGAACTCGTGGATGACGAGACCCGAATAGTCGTCGAGCGAATAGAAACTCTGGAGGAGGAGCGCGAACAGCGAGCCGACATAGACCACCCCGATCCATAAGAGCGGCGGCAGCAACAGTAAGAAGGTCAGGAGCTTGGGCCGCGTGAAGAAGACGTCGGAGATCCTACCGAGAACGCCGCCCTCGCCTTCGCTGATCGCGACATGGCTCATGCCCCGTCCTCCATGGTGACCATGGCCGACTTGGGCCAAATGAGCCGCACGCTGTCGCCTTCCTTGAAGTTCCCCGCTCCGTCGGCGGAGACCTCGGCGTGGATGCGAACATCGCCGTTTTCCACGCCGAAGCGCGTGACCGAGCCCTGGTAGGAGACCATCTTGATCTCGCCATCGGTCGAAGCGCTCCCGTCGGGCACTTTCGTGTTCGGCGTGAACACTCCGATCCTCTCCGGCCGGAGGCTCGTCCATTTCTTGGCTCCGCCGTGACGCACAGCGAACTCGGGAGCGAGCACGTTCGACGATCCGACGAAGTCGGCGACGAAGCGCGAGCTGGGACGCTCATAGATGTCGGAGGGCGATCCGACTTGAACGATCTTGCCGTCGTTGAAGATGGCGACGCGATCGGCCATCGACAGAGCCTCGCCCTGGTCGTGGGTGACGAACACGAAGGTGATGCCGAGCTTCTCTTGCAGCGCTTTGAGCTCTTCCTGCATCTGCTCGCGCAGCTTGAGATCGAGCGCGCCGAGCGGCTCGTCGAGCAGCAGCACCTTGGGTCCGTTCACCAGGGCGCGCGCGAGAGCGACGCGCTGACGCTGTCCGCCGGAAAGCTGCGCTGCACGGCGATCTTCGTAACCCGCGAGCTTGACCATGGCGAGCGCCTCTCGCGCCTTGGCCTCGCGCTCGGCCTTGGGGACACCCTTGATCCGAAGCCCGTAGGCGACGTTCTCGCCGACCGTCAGATGCGGGAACAGCGCATAGTCCTGGAACACCGTGTTGACGTTGCGCTTGTAAGGCGGCACGCCCTCGGCGGTTTCGCCGAAGATCTCGATATGCCCTTCATTCGGTTGCTCGAAGCCCGCGATCAGCCGCAAGCACGTGGTCTTGCCCGAGCCCGAGGGACCGAGCATGGCGAAGAATTCGCCCGCGGCGATGTCGAGCGTCACGCCGTCAACGGCTCTCACGGCGCCGAACCGGCGCGAGACATTCACGAATTTAACGGCAGGCGACATCGGCTGCGCCATAATAGGAGCGGCCCCGCTCCTCGGAGTGGGGACCGCTCTTAGTTAGACGCATCACTTGCCAAGGATGGCGATATAGTCCTTCGCCCATTGCGAGTAAGGGACACAGCTGCCCTCTGCCTCGCACTTCGCCGTGGGCGTGCGCCAGAACCAGATCTTGTCGAAATTGTCGTAGCCGTTGGTGGCGCAGCCAGTGTCGGTCAGGAGCTCGTTGCCCTTGCAGGCGGCCGGCACTGCCGGCACCGATCCAAACCAAGCCGCGACATCACCTTGCACCTTGGGGCTCAGCGAATGCTCGAGCCATTTATAGGCGCAGTTCGGATGCTTGGCGTCGGAATGCATCATGGTGGTATCGGCCCAGCCCGTCGCCCCTTCCTCGGGGATGGTCGAGGCTATCGGCTTCTTGTCGCCTTCGAGAAGATTGACCTGGAACGGCCATGACGAGGAGGCGACGACACCCTCGTTCTTGAAGTCGTCCACCTGCACCATCGCATCGTGCCAATAGCGGCCGACGAGCGCGCGTTGCTTCTGGAGCAGCTCGACCGCCGCCTTATATTGCTCGGGCGTCAACTCGTAAGGGTTGGTGATCTTGAGCTCGGGCTTCGTCTTCATGAGGTAGAGCGCGGCATCGGCGATGTAGATCGGACCGTCATAGGCCTGCACGCGCCCCTTGTTGCTCTTGCCGTCGGGCAGCGTCTGCTCGACGAACACCACCGACCAGCTCTTCGGCGGCTCCTTGAACACGTCGGTATTGTAGGCAAGAACATTCGGGCCCCACTGATAGGGAACGCCGTAATGCACGCCGTCGACCGTGTGCCATGGCGCGTTCTGGAGACGCGGGTCGACGGTCTTCCAGCTCGGAATCAAATCGATATTGATCGGTTGCACTTTCTTGCCGGCGACCAATCTGAGCGACGCATCGCCGGAAGCCGTAACAAGATCGAACCCGCCTTGGTTCATCAGGGTGACCATCTCGTCGGAGGTCGCTGCGGTCTTGACGTTGACCTTGCAGCCCGTCTCCTTCTCGAAGTCCGTCACCCAGTCATAGTTCTTGTCGCTCTCACCGCGTTCGATATAGCCGGGCCAAGCGACGATATCGACTTCACCTTCGCCCGGGCCGATAGATGTGGGCATCTCGGCATAGGCAGTGCCGCCGAGGGCGATCAATGCAACGGCGGTAGCTAGGACACGTGTCGTGGGCTTCATTCTCTGTCTCCTAAAAACGAGATACGACTGTCCCCTCAAACGAGGCGCGAGCGACCATAGATTTTTCGGATGATGGGTTTGGACAGGACGCGCAACCCCCCGATAAACCACGAGGAATGTTAGTCGAGGACGAGCCCAAGCGCCACAGGAAAGCGACCGTCTTGCCGCACTTTGGGCGCCCTCAAATTTATTTGTGCAGCGCCATGACCTTGATAAGCGCCTCGGATGCGCGGCTTCCGCTTTGCACCCCGCCGTTCATAAAGCCGAGGAACTCGCTGCTCGTGTGCTCGCCGGCAAATTGCAGGCGTCCCTTGATCGCGGGCTCCGGCGCTAAATCCAGCAGGGTGGTGTATTGGCCCACTTTGGCACTGGCATAGCTCCCGAGCGTGTATGGGTAGACCGCCCAGAACCATGAGGTCACCGCGTTCGGGTCGAGGCTGTCGGCCATCTTCTGCGACATCTTGGGAAGATCGGCGCGGAAGGCGTCAAGCGCGGACTTGGCGGCGGTGAGTCCAGGTTTGGCGCCGAGATAGTTGGTAATGATCCCCGCCTCGCCCGGCTGGGCGCGGCTCGTGTCCCACAGATTCTGGAAGCCGAGATCGGAATAGAAGGTGCCGTTCGAAGGAGCGGGAAGGCCGGTGTCGGAGCCCTGCCACGAGCGCGACGTGGTGCCGTTCATGATCTTGGCGTTGATCCCGTAGCCGAGCTCGCGAATGCATTTCAGCTTATCCGCCCCGAGCGGCAGACGCTCCAGCCCCTTGACCGTTCTTAGCTTGGTGAACGGCAAAGCGAGGATCACGGCGTCATAGTTGACTGTCTGCGTGCCGCCGGGCGCGTCGAAGGTCATCACAATTTGATTGTAGTCGAGATCCGTCAGCCCAAAGCCCTGCTTCATCTCGATCTTGTTTTGCAGCGCATTCACCAGAGCGGTGATGAGGGCCGACGATCCGCCCTTGATGCGATAGATCTCATCGCTCGGGCCGAACATGGAGAAGGGCTTGCTCATATCGGTGGTGATGAAGTCCACCATGTTGAGGCTCGACTGATCCTTGGTCTCCAGCCCGTATTCGATGTTGTAGGCCACATCGAGCACATCGATGGTCCAATCATCGGTCTTGCCGCGGAACTGCTCGAGATAATCCTTGAGACTCGATCTGGTCGAGCTTGCCGGCGTAATGGGTCCAGTTGTCGTTCTTGTCGGTGAGCTTGGCGGCATCCTTGGCGATTTGCTTGGCGATCGGCCCGAAGGCACCGCTCTTCTTCGCCGGATCGATCATGTCCTTCGGCGTGTGAAACACACCTTTGAAGAAGTAGAGATCGTCGCCGCCGTCGATGGTGAGGTTCTCCATCTCCACAACGAGCTCTTTGCCAAGGGTCTGGAGATCTTCGTGATCGGTATCGACGAACTCGCCGCCGAGCTCGCAGAACATGCCCTTGTAGAAGTCGTATTGGGTGTACATGCGTCCACCCCAACGATTGCTCGCCTCGAACACGACCGGCGATGCGCCCGCCGCTTGCAGGCGGTAGGCGGCGGTGAGTCCGGCGACGCCGCCGCCGACGATGGCCACGGTTTTCGGCTTCGGCTGTTTGGCGAAGGCGCTTCGATTGGTAAGTGGTGCAAGCGCAGCCGCGCCGGCAGCAGCAGCGGAGAGTCGCAGCATTTGCCGCCGGCTCAAGGCTGACGATCGGGGCCAGACAATGCCATCGTCATGCGATGCTTGGGCAAGGGCCCTCTTTACGGCGGAGAATAACGGCGTGCGCGACATGGAATGCCCCCCGGGGATGAATTCGACAGTGTAGAATATAAATTCGACAGTGTAGAATATAGCAGACGGCGAGCCTCTCCGAAAGTTCGAGGCTTGGGCCCAAAATGGTTCTGACGCGGATTTACGCTTTTGGAAGTGCTCCGGCGCGCCTTCACATTTGCGTCAGGGCAACAGGCATGAAGCCGGGAGCTGTTTGTCGGTGACGTCGCGCAGCACGAAGCTCGATTTGAGCCGGGCGACCCCCGGAAGCCGCGACAGCTGCTCTTTATGAATGCGCTCGAAATCGGCGAGGTCGCGCGCCATGACGGTGATGAGATAGTCGTCCTCGCCCGACATCAGATGACAGGAGACGACCGACGGAGCACGGGCAACGGCCGCCTCGAAGGCCTTGAGCACGTCCTCGTTCTGGCTATTCAGACCGACATGCACGATGACCGTCATGGTGAGGCCGAGCGCCCGCCGGTTGATGCGCGCCTGATAGCCTTGAATCACGCCCTCCTCTTCGAGAGCGCGGATGCGCCTGGCAATTGCCGTAGGCGAAAGCGGGACGCGCTCAGCGAGCTCGACCTGGCTCAAACGGCCATCCTCGAGCAGCGCGCCGAGGATGGCGCGATCCAGCGCGTCGAGTTCCACCTCCTTCATTTTCTGGCTCTTAATCTATAAAATGCACTTGAATCGTGCGCACAATAGCGTTTTTCCCGCCCAAAACGCCAATAATCAATTCCCGACTTATGCCATGCTGGTTTTACGCAAAAACTTTGCCTGGAGCGGAGATCATCATGCGCATCGGCGTTCCTACTGAGATCAAGCGCAATGAGTTCAGGGTTGGGCTCGTGCCGGGTTCGGTTCGGGAGTTGACCGCCCGCGGCCATGAGGTCGTGGTGCAGTCTGGCGCCGGCGCCGGTATCTTTGCCACCGACGCCGACTACGAGAAGGCCGGCGCGCGCATCCTGCCGACGGCCGACGCCGTGTTTGCTGAGGCCTACATGATCGTCAAGGTCAAGGAGCCGCAGGCCGTCGAGGTCGCCCGGCTGAAGGCCGACCAGATCCTCTTCACTTATCTTCATCTTGCTCCCGATCCCGAGCAGGCGCGCGGGCTGCTCGCCTCCGGCGCAACCGCCATCGCCTATGAGACCGTGACCGATGCTAATGGCGGCCTGCCCCTGCTCGCACCCATGAGCGAGGTTGCCGGCCGTTTGGCCATCGAAGCCGCTGCCATTGCGCTTCGCCGCCCGACCGGCGGCCGGGGCGTGCTGATGGGCGGCGTTCCCGGCGTTCGCCCTGCCAAGGTGGTGGTGCTCGGCGGCGGCGTGGTCGGCACCCATGCCGCCCGCGTGGCTGCCGGTCTCGGCGCCGACGTCTCGATCATCGACCGCTCTCTGCCCCGGCTCCGTCAGCTCGACGAGCTGTTCGAGGGCCGCGTGCGCACGCTCGCTTCGACCATGGAGACGATCGAGACGGAAGTGCTCGGCGCCGACGTGGTGGTTGGCGCCGTGCTGGTCGCCGGCGCGAGTGCGCCGAAGCTCGTCACCCGCGACATGCTTTCCCGCATGAAGCAGGGCGCCGTGCTCGTCGACGTGTCGATCGACCAGGGCGGCTGCTTCGAGACCTCGCGGCCGACCAATCATGCCGAGCCGACCTTCGAGGTCGACGGCGTCATTCATTACTGCGTTGCCAACATGCCGGGCGCCGTGCCTGGCACCTCGGCCCAGGCGCTCAACAACGCGACATTGCCTTTCGTGATCAAGCTTGCCGACAAGGGGCTCGCCGCTCTCGATGACGACAAGCACCTCGCTGCCGGTCTCAATGTGCGCGATGGACGTATCACCCATGAAGCGGTCGCGGCCTCGCTCGGCTTCGATCGTCTTTCGGGCGAGAAAGTACTCCGCGCGGCTTAAGTCGCGACCAAGATCCCTAGCGGACGCATTCCCCCCCTCGCGTCCGGCATAGCCGGTCCGCTCCTCCCTCGAGCGGGCCGGCTCTTTATTTCAGGCTCGGGAAATTGAATTGCGCGCCGGCGCGGATGCCGTTCGGCCAGCGCGAGGTCACCGTCTTGAGCCGCGTATAGAAGCGCACGCCCTCAGGACCGTAAATCGAATGATCGCCGAACAGCGATCGCTTCCACCCGCCAAAAGAATGATAAGCGACCGGAACCGGAATCGGCACGTTGATGCCGACCATGCCGACCTCGATCTGATCGGCGAAGGCGCGGGCAACATCGCCGTCGCGGGTGAAGATGGCTGTGCCGTTGCCGTATTCGTGGCGGTTGATGAGATCGGTGGCCTCGTCGAAGCGCTCGGCCCGCACCACGCTTAAGACCGGGCCGAAGATCTCTTCTCTATAGATGGTCATGTCCTTGGTGACGCGGTCGAACAGCGTGCCGCCGAGGAAGAAGCCGCGCTCATAGCCCTGAAGCTTCAGCCCACGTCCATCGACGACAAGCTCGGCGCCCTCGCTCACGCCCTGTCCGATGAGGCCTTCGATGCGGCGCTTGGCTTCGGCCGTGATGACCGGACCCATTTCCGAGGAAGGGTCGGTGGCAGGTCCCACCTTCAACATGCGGATCTTGGGCGCGAGCGCCTCGACCAGCAGGTCTGCCGTCCTCTGGCCGACCGGCACCGCAACAGAGATCGCCATGCAGCGCTCGCCGGCCGAGCCGAAGCCCGCCCCCATCAGAGCATCGACCGCCTGATCCATGTCGGCGTCGGGCATGACGATCATGTGGTTCTTGGCGCCGCCGAGCGCCTGCACGCGCTTGCCTGAGGCCGATCCCCGCGCATAAACGTGCTCGGCGACCGGCGTCGATCCGACGAAGCTCACCGCCTTCACATCGGGATGGTCGAGAATGGCGTCGACCGCTTCCCTGTCGCCATGCACGACATTCAGCACGCCAGGAGGGAAGCCCGCCTCCTGGAACAGCTCCCAGATCAATAGCGACGTGGACGGGTCGCGCTCGGAGGGCTTCAAGACGAAGGTGTTCCCGCAGGCTATGGCGACCGGATACATCCACATCGGCACCATGGCCGGGAAATTGAACGGCGTGATGCCGGCGACCACGCCGAGCGGCTGGCGGTCCGACCAACTGTCGATCTCGGGACCGACATTGCGGCTATATTCACCTTTCAACAGGTGCGGAATCCCGCAGGCGAAATCGACCACGTCGATGCCGCGGGAAAGCTCGCCTAAAGCGTCAGCGTACGTCTTGCCATGCTCCTTGGAAATCGCGCGGGCGATGGCGTCGGCGTTCTTCTGCAACAGCTCCTTGAAGCGGAACATCGGCTGGACGCGCTTGAGCGGGGGCGTCGCGCCCCAGCTTGCAGCGGCTTTCTTCGCCGCGGCAACCGCCGATCCCACCTCCTCCGCGGTCGAGAGCTTCACCTCGGCCGTTTGCTCTCCCGTCGTTGGGTCGTACACGGGAGCTGAGCGTTGCGACGACGACGTGACTTTGCGTCCGTCGATGGCGTTCTGGATGATGTGCATGAGAGCTACGCGCCTCGCGTCTCAGTGCGCCGTCTTGAGCACGCCGGAAAGGATGTCAAACAACTGATCGATCTCGCGTTTCTCGATGATGAGCGGCGGCGAGAGAGCGATGATGTCGCCGGTGGCGCGGACGAGAAGGCCGCGATTGAACGCCTCGATGAAGCGCGCATGCGCCCGCTTTCCCGGCTCTCCCGGGATCGGATCGAACTCGATGGCGCCGATCAGCCCGATATTGCGCAGATCAATGACGTGCGGAAGGCCTTTGAGCGAATGCACGGCCTCCTGCCAATAGGGCGCAAGCTCGGCCGCGCGCGTCAGCAGTCCCTCGTCCTTATATGTCTCGAGCGTGGCGATGGACGCCGCGCAAGCGACGGGATGGCCCGAATAGGTATAGCCGTGGAAGAGATCGATACCCTCCTCGGGTCCTTGCATGAAGGCTTCATGCACCGTGCCCTTTACCAACACCGCGCCCATGGGAATGGTGCCGTTGGTGATGCCCTTGGCGAGCGTGATGATGTCGGGCGCGACGCCGAAATAATCGGCGCCGAACGGCGTGCCGAGACGCCCGAAGGCGGTGATGACCTCATCGAAGATGAGCAGGATATCGTGCTTGGCGGCGATCGCGGCGAGGCGCTTGAGGTATCCCTTCGGCGGGATCAGCACGCCGGTCGAGCACGCGACCGGCTCGACGATCACCGCTGCGATGGTCGAGGCATCGTGCAGTGCGACGAGGCGCTCGAGATCATCGGCAAGCTCAACGCCCTGCTCGGGCTCGCCGCGGGTATAGGCGTTGCGGGCAAGATCGTGGGTGTGCCGGATGTGGTCGACGCCGGAGAGCATGGTGCCGAACCATTTGCGATTGTTGGGAATGCCGCCGACCGAGGTACCGCCGAAATTCACGCCGTGATAGCCACGCTCGCGCCCGATCAAGCGGACCTTCGACGCGTTGCCCTTGGCACGGTGATAAGCGAGAGCGATCTTGAGCGCGGTCTCGACCGACTCCGAGCCCGAGTTGGTGAAGAACACATGGTCGAAACCGGGCGGAGCGATGTTGACGAGCTTCGAAGCGCATTCGAAGGCGATCGGATGGCCCATCTGAAAATTGCCGGCAAAATCGAGCTCGCTGACCTGCTTGCGCACCGCCTCGACGATCCTCGGCCGGCAATGGCCGGCATTGACGCACCACAGGCCCGATGTACCGTCGAGAACGCGGCGCCCGTCGCTCGCGGTGTAATACATGCCCTCGGCGCTCACCAAGAGGCGCGGCGCCTTCTTGTATTGCCGGTTGGCCGTGAACGGCATCCAGAAGGCTTCGAGATCATTGGTCGCAAGCTTTGCGCTCATGGGAGGCCCTGATCGCAGTGCTGTTTCTTGAGGTCCGGGCAAAGCTCACGCGACCCGGCTCACGGCTTCGGTGAGGCTCGCCTCGAAGATGTCCATGCCTTCGCGCACGAGCGCGTCGCTCGCCGTCAAGGGCACAAGGAAGCGGATGACGTTGCCGTAAGTACCACAGGATAAGAGAATAAGCCCATTCTCATTCGCGACTTTCATCAAGGCTTGCGTGAGGTGCGGCGCGGGCTCGGCGCTCGCTTTGTCCTTCACCAGCTCGATGGCGCACATGGCCCCGAGTCCTCTCACGTCGCCGACGCAATTGAGATTGGAGCTCTTTATCTTGTTGCAGCGGTCGAGGATGATCTTGCCGATGGCATTCGCCCGATCGCAGAGCTTCTCCTCCCCGATAATGTCGAGCACGGCATGCGCAGCCGCGCACGCCACCGGGTTGCCGGCGTAAGTGCCGCCGAGACTGCCGGGGTTCGAGGCATCCATCACGTCGGCGCGTCCGGTGATGGCCGCGAGCGGAAAGCCGCCGGCCAAGCCTTTGGCCATGGTCACGCCATCGGCCTTCACGCCGGAATGCTCGAGCCCGAACATCTTTCCCGTGCGCGCAAAGCCCGTCTGGATCTCGTCGGCGATGAGCAAGATGCCGTGCTCATCGCATAGGGCCCGGAGTTCGCGCAGGAAATCGTATGGCGCGATATAGAAGCCGCCCTCCCCTTGCACCGGCTCGATGATGATGGCGGCGATGCTCGAAGGATCGGCGGTGTATTTGAACAAGGCCTTCAGTGCGGCGATGCTCTGCTCGCTCGACACGCCGTGATAGGTATTGGGGAACGCCACGTTGTAGACATCGGCGGGGAACGGCCCGAATCCCTTCTTGTAGGGCACGACCTTGCCGGTCAGCGCCATGCCCATCAGCGTGCGGCCGTGAAAACCGCCGCTGAAGGAGACGATGCCCGGTCGGCCGGTGAAAGTGCGAGCGACTTTCACCGCATTTTCCACGGCTTCGGCCCCGGTCGATACCAGCATGGTCTTGGCGGGACCGACGACCGGCGCGATCGCGTTCAGCCGCTCGGCGAGGCTCACGTACGATTCGTAAGGCGTGACCTGGAAGCAGACATGGCTGAACGCCTTCATCTGCTCCTCGACGGCGGCCATGATCTTCGGATGCTGATGGCCGGTATTGACCACGGCGATGCCGGCGCCGAAGTCGATGTAGCGCTTGCCGTCCTCGCTCCAGATCTCGGCATTCTTGGCGCGCTTGGCGTAGATCGCTGTCGCGTGGCTCACGCCGCGCGCCACGGCCGCTTGTCTGCGCTCATGCAGCTCCGCTGACGTTGCCATAGGACGTTCCGTTCTCCCGCAAATGTCGTCTTTTTGAATGTAGGGCGTTAGGACTGGAGTATGATCGGGCTCGAGCCGTCCCAACTGATCCAGATCTTATCGCCGGTGCTGAAATCTTCCTGCTCCCAGCGCGACCGGTTCGGCCGCGAGACCCGGATCAGCCGGCCGCCCGCCAACTCAATATGATAGATCGAGATATCGCCGAGATAGGACACGCCCTTGATCTCTGACATTTTACACCGCGACCGTCGACCCCGAGCATGTTGGCCTGGATCATGCGCTCGACGAACTCGCTGCCCGGAACGATGACGTCATAACCGGGATTGCCGGCGCGGAGCTTAGCGAACAACTCGTCGTTGGTCGCAAACAGGCTCATATTTACGTCGATGCCGCTCACGTTCTTGAAGTCTTCGAGTGTCGTCTCGCCGATATAGGTGTCCCAGTTATAGAAATTGAGCTTCTTCTCCTCGTCGGCGAAGGCGCGTCGTGTCTTGCCGGTGAGAGTGATACCGATCGCGGCAGCGCCGAGACCTTTCAGAATTGAGCGGCGGGATGCGGCGAAGGATTTACGGTGCTGGGCGTCGGTCATACTTACGTCTCCCCTGTGCTTACTGACGGCTAGTTCGCTCCTAAAGTCTATGATCTGCCCACGATCGAGTATGGCCGTTCGCAACCGGACTGGCCAAGCTCATTCCATAGGCAATTGCTGCCGGGAAATGACCAATCATGCATCGATGCCACCCAGGCAGATATATTTGACCTCGAGATACTCCTCCAAACCTTCGGCTGCGCCTTCGCGGCCGAGACCCGATTCTTTGACGCCGCCGAACGGCACCACCTCGTTCGAGAAGATCCCCTCGTTGACGCCGACCATGCCGGCATCGAGCCTCTCGGCGACCCGCCAAGCGCGACCCGAATTCTGGCTGAATAAATAGGCGGCGAGCCCGAACGGCGTGTCGTTGGCGAGCCGAACGGCGTCATCCTCGGTGTCGAAACGAACAAGCGCCGCGACCGGGCCGAAAATTTCCTCGCGCACGATCTCCATGTCGGGCGTGACATTGCCAACGACCGACGGGCGGTAGAACAGCGGGCCGGCCTTGTCGACCGTGCCGCCGACGAGAACCTTAGCGCCCTTCGTGACGGCGTCGCCTACGAGGGATTCGACCTTGGCGATGGCTTCGCTCGTGATCAGCGGGCCGGTGGTGATGCCTGGCTCGGTGCCGGGTCCGACCGTGAGCTTCTTCACCGCCTCGACGAGCGCGCTTGCGAAGCGGTCATAGATACCCGACTGCACGAGGATGCGGTTGGCGCACACGCAGGTCTGGCCGGCATTGCGGTATTTCGAGGCCATCGCCCCGGCCACAGCCCGGTCGAGATCGGCGTCGTCGAACACGATGAGCGGCGCGTTGCCGCCGAGCTCGAGCGTGAGCTTCTTCACCGTGTTCGCGCACTGCCGGTAGAGAATCTTGCCGACCTCGGTCGAGCCGGTGAAGGAGAGCTTGCGCACCCGCGCATCGTCGCACAGCACCTTGCCGACGGCCGGCGCATCTGTGGTCGTCACGATATTGAGCACGCCCGGAAAAAGCCCCGCATCCATCGCGAGCTTGGCGATGGCCAGTGCACAAAGCGGCGTCTCGGCTGCCGGCTTGACCACGGTGGTGCAGCCGGCTGCGAGTGCCGGCGCCACCTTGCGCGTGATCATGGCAATGGGGAAGTTCCACGGCGTGATCGCGGCGGTGACGCCGATCGACTGCTTGATGGTGATGTAGCGCTTGGAGGCCGCGGTGGTCGGGATGGTGCGCCCATAAGCGCGCTTTCCCTCCTCGCCGAACCACTCGATGAACGAGGCACCGTAAGCCACCTCTGCGCGCGCTTCGGCAAGCGGCTTGCCCTGCTCCGTCGTCATCAGCTTGGCCAGGCTCTCGGTCTCGGCGGTGACGAGGTCGAACCAGCGCCTGAGGATGGTAGCCCGCTCTTTTGCCGTTTTGGCCGACCACGCCGGGAGCGCAGCGGCCGCCGCATCGATCGCGCGCGCGGCGTCCTTGGCGCCGAGATCGGGAACGGTCGCAATCTCCTCGCCCGTCGCGGGATCGGTGACAGGAAAGGTCTTGGCCGAAGTGACCCATTCGCCATCGATCAGGGCCGCCGCGGGAAACTTCTTGAAGATCATGTTCATCGTTGTCTCCGTCAGCGTGCCGCTGAACGCAGTCACGCGACTTGTGAGTACCAAAGGTGATCGAGCGGGGTGACGATACGCTCGAAATTGCTGCGCTCGCTATGCTTCAGCCTAGCAAACAGGAACGGCGCCCCGAAAGCCGCGCGCACGATCTCAGATCGTTGAAAAAGATCAAGCGAGTTGACCCACGCAGTCGGCAGCGGCGGCGCCTCCACCGTCTCCCCATTCCCCTCGACGGCAGGCCCCGGATCGATCTTGTTGGCGATGCCGTGGCTGATTCCGGCGAGAATTGAGGCGATCACGAGATAGGGATTGGCGTCGGCGCCGGCAACCCTGTGCTCAATCCGCGTCGATGCACCGTTGCACCGGGGGATACGCAAGGCGACCGTGCGGTTGTTGAAGCCCCAATGCGCGGCCAGAGAAACGTAGGATTTAGGCACATAGCGCCGGTAGGCATTGGCCGACTGAGCCCAGATGGCCATGAAATCCGGCATGCTCGCGCGCATCCCTCCCAAGGCACATCGGAACAGCGAGGAGATGGGATCGCCGGCGAAAAGGTTCTGTCCCGATGAGTTCGAGCAGGCTGAGATGAATATGCATCCCCGAGCCCGCCCAGTCATGATGCGGCTTGGCCATGAACGTGGCGTCGAGCTGATGCACGCGCGCTGCCGCCTTGACGGCGCGCTTCAGCAGGAGACCTTCGAGTGCGGCTGCCTCCGCATCGGCGCGATGCTTCAGGTTGATCTCGAACTGCCCCGGACCCGACTCCTGCATGACCGAGTTCGACAAGAAGACCCTGCACCTCGCAGACGCGGTAGATGTCGTCGACGAACGCTGAGAGCGCGTCCATCTCCTCGAAGCCGAAGGTCAACGGCCGGCGGGGATCGTCGGAGAGCCCGGCGGGCGAATCGAGGGCAAAGCCGTTTGCGTTCCTGCGTGTGACATAGAACTCGAGCTCGACCGCGATGACCGGCGTCTGTCCCGCGCGCGTAAACCGCTCGACCTGATCCAGGAGCACGCGGCACGGGTCGAGATCTTCCTTGCCATCGACGACCATCACGGCCTGCGCATGCCTGCCGTCGCCAACTGGAACCGCGGCAAGCGTCCCGCTGAGAAGGTGGCACTGGTGATCGGGGTTGCCCGTCTCCCACAACCGGCCCGTCTCCTCCATGCAATTGCCGAGCGGGTCCATGATGGACACCGAGGCTGGCATCATCAGTCCCTTCTTGGCGACGCCGACGAGGTCGCAACGGCGGACACGCTTGCCGCGCGGGACGCCGTGCATGTCGAACATAAAGACGTCGATCCACTGCACCTTCGGATTGGCGTCGATAAATGCCTGCGCCTCATCGCTGGTGAGCCGGGCAGCGGTCATGGCGAGACACCCCTCGCCGCTGCGCCAAAGCGGCGGAACAAGGACTTAGACACCTCGTTCGATCTTGCCGACCATTCGGGATGCCACTGCACGCCCAAGCAGAACGCGGCGTCGTCGGGTCCGCGCACGGCCTCGATCAGACCGTCCTCGGCGAAGGCCTCGGGCTTAAGGCCATCGGCGAGACGTGCGATGCCCTGCCAATGCAGCGAGTTGACCATGATTTCGTCGCGTCCAACCCAGTCGCGCAATTTGCCGCGCAAGCTAACCGGGTGCACCGGACCGTACGCCTCGTCGAGCGGGACATCGGGCCTGGCGCGGTGGTCCTTGTGCCCATTCACGTCATGAACGGCTTGGTGCAGGCTGCCGCCGAGAGCGACGTTCAGCTCCTGGAAGCCGCGGCAAATGGCAAAGAGAGGCGTCCTGCGCTCGACCGCCGCCCTGATGAGCGGAAGGGTCAGGGCGTCACGCAAAGGATCGAGCCGGTCGGGCTTGATCGGCGTTTCTTCCCCGTAATGCACAGGCGCGACATTCGAGCGGCTACCAGACAGCAGGATGGCGTCGGCGATCTCGAGCACAGAGCCGATGTCCGTCGTTCCGGCGCCGAGCGGCACGAGCAGAGGCTGACATTCGGCGACCTCGGCAACCGCTGTCGAGTATTTGCGGCCGACGGCGTCGAAAATGTCGTCTTCGATGAGCTTGGTGCAGGCCGGGATGACGACGACGGGACAACTCATGCGGCGACCTCGCCGGCAACATCGTTGAGCGTCAGATCAAGCACGCGGCGGATCACCGCTTCGGCCTCGTCGAACTGGTCTTTCGTCCAGATCAGCGGCGGGGCCATGACCATGGTGTCGAACACCGCGCGCATGATGAAGCCTTGGCGGAAGAAATGATCGCGGCAGATGAGGCCGACGCGGCCGGGATCATCGAAGCGGCGCCGCGTGCGCCTGTCGGCGACAAGCTCGATCGCCCCAAGAAGGCCGATGGAGCGCACCTCGCCGACAAGAGGATGGTCCTTGAATTTGGCCAGCATCTTCGCAAGCGCCGGGCCGCCGTACTCCTTGACGCGCGGGACGAGCCTCTCCTCCTCCATGATCTCGAGATTCTTGAGGGCCACAGCGCAGGCTACGGGATGGCCCGAGAAGGTGTAACCGTGATTGAAGTCGTCGTCGTGCGCCGTCAGCGTGTCGGCGATGGCATCGTCGACGATGAGGCCGGAGAGCGGGATGTAGCCCGAGGTGACCGCCTTGGCGAAGGTGATGAAGTTCGGCCTGATGCCGTAATGCTGTGAGGCGAACCACGAGCCGACGCGGCCGAAACCGGTGATCACCTCATCGGCGAGGAGCAGGATCCCGTATTTGTCGACGATGCGCTGCACCTCGGGCCAATAGCTCTCGGGCGCAATCTTGACGCCGCCGGCGCCCTGCACCAGCTCGCCGGCGAAGGCGGCGACATTCTCGGGCCCGACCGCCAGGATCTCCTCCTCGAGCGCGCGGGCGGCGCGAAGGCCGAAGGCTTCAGGTGACTCTCCGTCCTTGGCCTCGCCGTACCAATAGGGATCGATGATGTGGCGGAAGCCCTCGTAGACGGGATAGCTATGGGCATGCACATGAGCCATGCCGCCCATCGAGCCGGCGGCGATGGTCGAGCCGTGATAGGCATTCTTGCGCGAGATGATGACGCGCCGCTTGGGCTCGCCCTTCAGCACCCAATAATGACGGATGAGGCGGATCGCCGTGTCGTTCGATTCCGAGCCTGACGAACCGAAGAACACCTGGTTCAGACCGGCGGGAGCGATCTCGGCAAGTTTGCGCGCCAGCGCCACGACGGGGGGATGCGTGGTCTTGAAGAATGTATTGTAGAAGGGCAGCTCGACCATCTGGTCGTAAGCCGCCTGCGCGAGCTCTTTCCGGCCATAACCAATATTGCAGGTCCACAGCCCGGCCATGCCGTCGAGAATGCGAATACCATCGCTGTCGAAGACATAGGGCCCCTCCCCGCGGACGATGACGCGCGCGCCGCTCGACCGAAGTGACTTGTGATCGGTGAAAGGGTGCAAATGGTGGAGAGCGTCTAACTCTCTCAATCGTGTGGTCTGATATTGATTCGTCACCATAACCTCCAGCAGAGCGTGACCCGAGGGCCGTTCAATCAGCGCTGGAAGCTCGCGTGAGGCGTATAGCCGATACGAGCACAGAGCAGGAGGAGGAGCGCCTTCTTGCAGAGCCCGCTCGAAGCAAGCGTTGGGGAAACCACCATAAGCCCGGCCCACTCTCCCGACCCGCCGGACAGCCTTGACAGGGCCCGAATGGCGGGTATGGCTACGGTGAAGACTTTATTGGCTACGGTGTAGAATTGTCAACGCAAACGGCACGCAAGGGTGCCCCCCGCCCACGCGGACGGCGGGGGCTCGACAAGAATGCGATCCTTGCGGCGGCGTTCGACCTGCTGTCGCATGGCGGCGAGACGGGCTTTTCCGTGCGCAAGCTCGGGGTCCGTATCGGCGTCGACCCGATGACGGTGCTGCATCATTTCGGCTCCAAGGAAGAGTTGTTGCGGCGGATTGCCGACCAGGCGCTCGCGAGTGTCGAGTTGCCGGTCCCAAGCTCTGACTGGCGCGCCGATCTCCGCCATGTGGCGGCCGCCTATCGCGACCTCGCTCATCGCCACCCGCGTATCTTCCATTTGCATTTCCGCTTCCACGCGACCGGCCCTGCCGATCATGCCTCGAGCGAGGTCGTGTATCGCGCCCTTAGGGCCGCCGGGTTGAGCGATGCCGAGGCGGCCGAGCTTGGGCTCGCCTTCTATGCCTTCATCCTCGGCTATGCCTTGGCTGAGGCCGAAGGGCTGTTGCGTCCGATCGACGCGAACGACGAAGCGGAGCTCGGGGCGCTCGATCCCCTTGCCTATCCGGCGACGCGAGCGCTCATTCCGGCATTCAAGTCGCTCGATCGCGACAAAGCCTTCGCGGCATCGGTCGATGCCTTCATCGATGGCGTGTCGTGCCGCTGCAAAGCGCGCGCGCGAAAGCCTCGACGAGCCGGTCAGACGTCGCGAAGGTGAAAGCTCTGCCGGATCCTTGCCGCCGAGCTCGAGCCCGAGCGAGGCAAATGTGCCAGCCGTGGCGCGCTCGATGGCACGGCCGCCGGCAACCGACCCGGTGAAATTGACATGGTCGATGCGGCCGGAGCCGATGAGCTTCTCTGTCTGCTCGTGGCTCATCACCAGATTGTGGAACAGACCCTTGGGCAGACCGGCGCGGCGGAAGGCCTCGGCAAGGCGCTCGCCGACGAGCAACGTCTGCGCGGCATGCTTCAGGATGACGGCATTGCCGGCGAGAAGGCCGGGCACGATCGTGTTGATCGCCGTGAGATAGGGATAGTTCCACGGCGCGATGACCATCACGATGCCCAGCGGCTCGCGCGCGATATAGCGGCGGAAGCCGGCGATCTCGGGCGGGTAGTACGGCTTGAGCGCCTCCTCGGCCATCGCCGCCACGGCGCGGACGCGTTCCTCGGCGGCACGCTTCTCGCCGCCGTAGCGCACCGGGCGACCCATCTGCCAGGCGAGCTCGACCGTCACCTCCTCGTTCATGGCAGCAAGTGCATCGATGAATGTGAGCACGTAACGCGCGCGCTCCTTCACCGGAACGGCCTTCCATTCCGGAAGCGCGGCGCGCGCCGACGACACGGCGGCGTCGATCTCGCCGTCGCGCGCGATCGGTCGCTCGGCATAGACCGAGCCGTCGACCGGGGAGATGATCTTGAGTGTTTGCTCAGTCATGGCCGAGGGTGCCTTCGCGGGAATTGGCATCGTGTCGCTTCAGCAAGATCGACGCGGGAGGGCATCAGTGTTGCGGGCCGTTGTCTGTACTGCGCGAAAGGCCCACGAGCTCGGCTTGAAGCGCGAGCGCATCAAGAGCGTGTCGGAAACGAAGAGCCGGCCCGCTCGACAAAGCGGACCGGCTCCTAAGACCTCAAATTCGGGATGTTATTTCAATGCCGCCGCACCTTCGCGATGCTTCACGGCGAACGCCTCCTCGGGAGAGAAGACGAGCGTCTTCCGCCCATAGGCGGCAAAATAGAGGATCGCCAACATGTACCAGATGGCGACGCCGATGACGCCTTGGCGGTAGAGCGGATCGGTGAGCTGGAAGTAGATCGTCACCAGCGCGATGATCACCGTCAGCGAGGCACCGAGCATACCGAACGGGCTCCGATAGGGCCGCTCGATGCTTGGGAATTTGCGCCTGAGCTGCAGGAACGTGAGCGCCTGCAGCAGATAGGAGAACATGGCGCCAAACACCGCCATGTTGAGGAGCACGCTGCCGATGAAGGTGCCCGCAGCCTCTCCGCCCAGCGCGAACCACACGACCAGCATCACGGCCAATCCGATCACGCCGCCCGCAATCAAGGCCGTGTTCGGCGTCTTGTGCTCGCCGTGGGTGATGGACAGGAAGTGCGGGAAGTAGCCCGCGCGCGACAGCGAGTAGATCTGCCGGCCGTAGGCAAAAATGATCGCGTGGAAGCTGGCGACCAGACCGGCAACCGCGAACAGCGACAGGAGCCTCGCCCAGTTGCTGCCGTAAACGACGGCGAAGCCGTCGAGGATCGGCTGGCCCGAGGTCCCGTAGGCGAAGGAGCCTCCGGGAATCGCGGGGTTGATGATCAGCACCGCGAAGCCCAGCGCGATCAGGGTGAACATGCCGAGCATGATGCCCTTCGGCATGTCGCGCTTGGGATCGACCGACTCTTCCGACGCCAGCGGCAACTGCTCGATGGCCAGGAACAGCCACACCGCAAAGGGCAGTGAAGCGAGAATGCCGTGCATGCCGAAGGGCAGGAACGGCCCATGGCCATCCGGGAGCGCCACTGCTGCGCCGTCGGGGCCGACACCGATATTCATCGCCCATTTGGCGAAATCGAACTGCCCGGAGAACAGTGCGCTCAGCAGGAAGAAGATGAGAATCGCGATGGCGATCAACGTTACGATGACCGTGACGGTGAACGACAATTCGACGCCACGCACGTTGAGCCCAACGAAAATGATGTAGCCGATGATCCACCAGCCCGGCTGAAACCAGTCAGGCGTACCGATGATCGCCGTCATGTAGGTGCCGATGAAGTAGACGACCACCGCCGGGGTGAGCACGTATTCGATGTTCTCGGCAACGCCGGTGATGAAGCCGCCCCATGGTCCGAAGGCCGTGCGTGCGAACGAGTAGGCACCGCCGGTATGCGGCAGCGCCGGGCTCATCTCGGCGATGGAATAGGTGAGGCCGAGATACATGATCGCGATGACGACGGTTCCGACGAACATGCCGCCCCAGCCGCCGACGGCGAACCCGAGATTCCATCCGGAGAAGTCGCCCGATATGACCGCGCCGACGCCAAGCGCCCAGAGCGCGAACACTCCGGCGTGTCGTCTTAGTTCGCGTTGCTCGAAATAGTCTTTCTCGGGGACATGATAGGAGACCCCGCCTTCGTGTTTTTTCTCAGCCATTGTCCAAACCCCCGTTTGTCGCCAGGCAGTTTGCTGCCGTTTGAAGTATACCACAGCACTGCGTCAAATGAGCAGAATCCTCTCATGGCAAACGCGCAATCGAGTTGATCAGCGAACAGACGAAATCGGCGCGGATAGAACGCGGTAAAAAAAAGGGCGCCACAAGGGGCGCCCTTTGAGGTGGGAAGTGTTTTTTGGGGAAGTTATGAAGCTCTAGAAGGTCGCCTTGATGGTGCCCACCACGGTCGCATCGCAATTGTCCTGCGCGCCGCTGTTGATGAAGCAATCCGTCTTGCTATAGTCCGTGTCCCAGTACCGGATGTCAGCGGACCAGATTTTCATGAAGCCGAGGGTCACGCCCGCATTCCAGTACAGATAGTTAGGGACAACGTTTTGGTCCTCATACATCTGCGAGCCGATGGCACCGCTGATGCTCGGCGTGAAGAAATTCCAGATCTTCCAGTTGGGGAAAGCGTAGCCCACGTCGCCCTCGATCGCATCCGACTGGATGTCCAAGGCGAAGTTGTTCGGCGACCAATAGTTGGTCAAGCTGATGGACCACGGACCCTTGGCGTAGGCGATGGCCGTCTTCAACTCGAAATAGTCGGTGCTGTTATCCTTGCCCGGATAGGTGTACTCCAGGCCGCCGACGGTGAAGGTGAAGTCCCCCCACTTGGGTGAGATGCCGCCGCCGTAATCGATCTCGATGTTATCGCCGAACGAGGTGTTGGATCCCCACATGTAAGCCCAGAAGATGCCGTACCCCAGATCGATTTCGGGCTGCACCGCCGGGTCATCGCTGCTGTTTGAAACGCCGCGGAACTCATAATTCGTGGTGAACGAGGCGGAGCCCGAGAGGGTCAGTTTGTTGTCTGCGTAAGCCGCCGTCGTCAGCCCTGCGGCAAGAATCGCTCCGAGTGCACACGCTTTGAAGATCCCCACTTCCCTGTCGCGCCGAGTCATTTTTCAGTCTCCTGATTATATCGCTTCCCTGCGATCAAACCTGCTTGATCAGGATGCCGCCCCCCGCGTCCGCTGCGGTGCAACGTCCCCCTGTCGTCTGTGACAGAATAAGACACCCGATTCCTGAAGCAATGAAAAATCCCTAAATTCCGAAAACAACTGGGCTGGTGTGACTATTCTGCAATGGTGCAAGGGCTTTGATGCCACATTGGGCTCCTGATGCATGTCACGCGGCAGAAATACTCAAATAGAGCTGCCCAGAGGACGGGCAACTGCCCAAATCGGAGGCGAGGCTTCAATCGAATCAAGAAATTCATGAGGTTGATTAGGGACTGCTCCGGTCACGTCTGCAAAGCCGCCTGCTTGTCCCTGTTGGGCCCCTCACTTAGAGTGCCCACGCATGTAGATCGTAAGTCAACGGCCGATTCGCCGTCGAAAGCTCCACCTCCAACGACCACATGGTTCAGGAACAGGAACCCGCGACCGCTCTTGTGACCGGTGCCGGCCGCCGTCTCGGCCGCGCGATCGCGCTCGATCTCGCCGAACGCGGGTGGAGCGTTGGCGTCCACTACCACGCGTCTGCGGCTGAGGCCTTGGCAGTCGTTGCCGAGATCGAGACAAAGGGAGGTCGCGCGGCGGCCTTTGCCGCCGACCTCGCCCGGATGGGGGCCCCCGAGCCTCTGATCGAGAGCTGTGCCGCAAACCTCGGACCCGTCACCTGCCTCGTCAACAGCGCCGCCTGTTTCGCTTGGGATGACATCCAGACGCTCGACAGGGAAAGCTGGCAGGCCCATCTCGATGTCAATCTGCGCGCGCCTATCTTCCTCGCTCAGGCCATGGCGCGGCGGCTGCCCAAGGCTGCGAAGGGTAACGTCATCAATGTCATCGACCAGAAAGTGCTCAGACCCGACCCCGCGTTCTTCTCCTACACGGTCGCAAAGTCGGCGCTATGGACGGCGACTCGGCTACTCGCGCAGGGACTGGCGCCGGAGATCAGGGTCAACGCCATCGCTCCGGGTCCCGTTCTGCCGAGCCTGAAGCAGAGCGAAGAGGAGTTCGAGCGCGAATGCGGCGCCACTCTGCTCCAGCACGGTGTGAACCTCGAGGAGGTCACGGCCGCCGTGCGCTTTCTGCTCGAGACCCCCTCGGTCACCGGGCAGCTGGTCGCCCTCGATTCCGGCCAGCACCTGGCTTGGCGGGGCGAAACCAAGGCGTGAAGCGCTATCCTGGCCCTTGAAGGCGGTCATGCTTAGACCTTACCTTCGAGGATAGAAACGCATGCTTCCGAGCATGCCGAAAGCTTCATGATCCCATGCCGTTAGAGAATCCCGACAGCGCGAGAGCCTCGCTCGCGGCGCGCGTTAAAGACGCCATTCTCGGCCCCGACACGGGTGCGCCAGTGATCGCCCGCTATGCCAAGACGGCGCCCGCAGGCCCTGGCGTCTACCGGATGATCGACGCTGCCGGCGAGGTGCTCTATGTCGGCAAAGCGAGGCACCTCAAGAAGCGGGTGCAGAGCTATGCGCGCGGGCAAGCGCACAATAATCGCATCGCCCGCATGATCGCCGATACGGCGAGCATGGAATTCGTCACCACCGCGACCGAGATCGAGGCGCTGCTGCTCGAAGCCAATTTGATCAAGCGGCTCAAGCCTCGCTTCAACGTGGTGCTGCGCGACGACAAGTCGTTTCCCTTCATCCTCATCGCCCGCGACCATCCGGTCCCGCAGATCCTGAAGCATCGCGGCGCGCGGAACCGCAAAGGCGACTATTTCGGTCCCTTCGCCTCGGCCGGCGCCGTCGGCCGCACCATCAACACGCTGCAGCGCGCCTTCCTGCTGAGGTCCTGCTCGGACTCCTACTACGAGACCAGACTGAGGCCCTGCCTCCTCTTCCAGATCAAGCGCTGCTCGGCGCCGTGCACCGGCGAAATCTCGGTCGAGGAGTACGGTCATCTGGTCGATGAGGCGCTCGGCTTTCTGCGCGGTGAGAGCGACGAGGTGAAGCGAAGGCTGCACGGCCTCATGGACGAGGCGAGCCTGAAGCAAGACTACGAGCGCGCGGCATCCTTCCGCGACCGGCTCACCGCCCTCTCCCACATTCAGTCGCGCCAGGGCATAAACCCGCAAATGCTGAAGGAAGCCGACGTCTTCGCGGCACATCAAGAGGCCGGCCAGACCTGCATCCAGGTGTTCTTCTTCAGAAGCGGCAACAATTGGGGCAACCGCGCCTATTTCCCCCGCGCCGACAAGAGCGTAGCGGTAGAAGAGGTGCTCGAGTCGTTCATCGGCCAGTTCTACGACGACAAGACTCCACCCAAGCTCGTCCTGCTCTCGCACGTCATCGCCGGCCGCCGCCTTCTCGGCGAGGCCTTGTCGCTCCGCGCCGGACGCAAGATCGAGGTCGGCAAGCCGGCGCGCGGCGAGCGCCGCGATCTTGTGGAGCATGCCTTGATCAATGCCCGCGAGGCTCTTGCCCGCAAGCTGGCGGATTCCTCATCGCAAGCAGCGATCTTCGGCCGTCTTGCCGAACTCGTCGATCTCGACGAGGCGCCGGTACGCGTCGAGGTTTACGATAACAGCCATATCTCCGGAACGAATCCGGTCGGCGCCATGATCGTCGCCGGCCCCGATGGCTTCATCAAAAACCAATATCGCAAGTTCAACATGAAGAGCGAAGCCCTTGCTCCGGGCGATGACTACGCCATGATGCGGGAGATGTTGACCAGGCGCTTCAGCAAGCTGGCCAAAGGCAAAAGCGCGGTGGAAGGATGGGCCGCACCCGATCTCATTCTGATCGACGGCGGGCCGGGCCAGCTTGCCGCGGCGCATGAGGTGCTCGACGAGCTCGGCCTCGACGAGATCAAAGTCGCCGCGGTCGCCAAAGGACCCGATCGCAATGCGGGCCGCGAACGCATTCATATCAAAGGCAAAGAGCCGATGCTGCTCGATCCGCGCGACCCCGTCCTCTATTGCATCCAGAAGCTGAGGGACGAGGCGCATCGCTTTGCCATCGGCGCCCATCGCGCCAAGCGCAAGAAAGCGATCACGGCCTCCCCCCTCGACGAGGTCCAGGGCATCGGGCCGTCGCGCAAACGCGCGCTGCTCAAGCATTTCGGCTCGGCCAAGGCGGTGAGCCGCGCCGGCATCGCTGACCTCGAAGGCGTCGCCGGCATTAGCGCGCAAATGGCCAAGACCATTTATGATCATTTTCACGAACGTGGATAGGAAGACGTGAGCGGACAATCTGACACGGCGGAACGGCGCTTGGCGGCATCGCGCGGCGCAACGCGCCAAGAGCGCCGCGGCCGCATGGCAAGCCTGCCGAACCTGCTCACCTATTTTCGCATCATCGCCATCCCGCTCCTCGTCGCCTGCTTCTTCGTCCACGGCGATTGGGGCCGCTGGACGGCGATGTGGATTTTCATCGCCGCAGGCGTCAGCGATTTCCTCGACGGCTATCTTGCGCGCGCGTGGGAACAGCAAAGCGCGATCGGCCGCATGCTCGATCCGATCGCCGACAAGCTGATCGTCGCCGCGGCGCTGCTCACGCTCGCCGCCGACGGCACCATCGCCGGCTGGTCGCTGTGGGCGGGGGTGATCATCCTCTGCCGCGAGATCCTCGTCTCCGGCTTGCGCGAGTTCCTCGGCACGCTCGCCGTCCCCGTCCCCGTCACCGCCCTCGCCAAATGGAAGACGGTGGTGCAGATGGTCGCGATCGGCTTCCTTCTCGCGGGCAGCGCCGGCGACAAGATCTGGCCCTACACCACGCTGTTCGGGCTGATGCTGCTGTGGATCGCAGCGGTGTTCACCCTCTACACCGGCTACGACTATCTCCGCGCCGCGGTCGGCCACGTGATGACCGACGAGGAGTAGAGCGACCATCCGGAAAAGATGATGCTCAAACAAGGAAACTAGCGATGCGGCTCCTTTATTTCGCCTGGGTCAAGGAGAAGGTCGGCAAGAGCGCCGAAGAGGTCGCGCTGCCGTCCGATATCGCCACCATCGGCGATCTGATTTCTTGGCTCAAGACACGCGGCCCGGAATTCGCCAACGCCTTTGCGTGCGAGGAGGTGATCCGCGCCGCCATCGACCACACTCACGTGCGCCAAGACGCGAGAATCGCGAATGCGCGCGAGATCGCCTTCTTCCCGCCGGTGACCGGAGGCTGAAATGATCCGCGTCCAGCTTGAGGACTTCGACGTCGGAGCGGAGGTCGCGGCGCTCAAGCGCGGCCGCACCGATATCGGCGCCATCGTCACCTTCACCGGCTCGGTGCGCGACCAGGCGGGTAGCATCGCCGAGATGACGCTCGAGCATTATCCCGGCATGACCGAGACCGAGCTCTCGCGCGTCGAGGCCGAAGCGAATGCGCGCTGGCCGTTGCAAGCGAGCCTCGTCGTGCACCGCTATGGCCGGCTCTTGCCCGGCGACAACATCGTGCTTGTGGTCACCGCATCGGAGCATCGCGACGCCGCCTTCGACGCCGCGCGCTTCCTGATGGACTATCTCAAGACGCGCGCACCCTTGTGGAAGCGCGAGACGGGCAAGGGCGGCAGCCGCTGGGTGGAAGCCTCCGCCGGCGACGACGCGGCGACCGAACGCTGGCAGAAAAATCACGCCGCCGAGTAATTCGCCGCGGCCCTTTCCTTTTCGGGCATCGGCTACGATGAGACCATCTTTGCAACGGAGCCAGTCAATGTCTTCCGATCAACTCGAAGCTACGATCCGCGCCTATCTCGACGAGGTGTTCAATCGGCACGATCTCTCCCGGCTCGACCAATTCATGAGTGCCGATCTCGTCTCCACTTGGTTCGGCGACCGCACGCTGCACGGCATCCCGGCGTGGAGAGATGCCATGGCGAGCTTCTTCGCCGCCTTCCCCGATGCGAGCTTCACCTTGCACGACATCTTCTTCGCCGGCGACAAGGGCGTCTGGCGCGGCACTTGGCGCGCAACCCAACGCGGCACGTGGGAAGGCATCGCCCCCACCGGCCGCACCGTAACCTGGACCGTCATCATCATCGGCCGCTTTGCCGAGGGCAAAATGGTCGAAGACTGGGTCGAGTACGACCGCTACAAGATGCTGAGCCAGCTCGGCGCCATTCGCACATGACCTGGACCCAGTTGCTGGAGAGCGATCACGCAGCGATGGCCACAGGGATACCGGCTGCGAATGTCAAGCTGAAGCGGGCCTACGACGCGCCTTCGCCAGAAGACGGCACGCGCATCCTCGTCGACAGGCTGTGGCCGCGTGGGATCTCGAAAGAGAAAGCCGCGCTCGACCGGTGGATGAAGGACGTCGCGCCATCCACCCAGCTCCGCACGTGGTTCGGTCACGACCCCAAGCGCTGGGAGGAATTTCGCCGCCGCTACGCCGGGGAGCTGCGCCAGCACTCGGACCTCGTCGCCGCGCTACGGTCGCTCGCCCGCGAAGGCACGATCACGCTCGTCTATGCGGCTCACGACGAGGCGCATAACGACGCGGTCGTTCTGCGCGATATCCTTCTCGGCCGCTAGCTCCGGCGCATAAGGAGGCAACACATGACGAACGACCCGGTCGCCGAGCTTCTCAACGATCCTCGCTACAAGGGATCGCCCATCACCTGGGAGATCACGCCCGAGGGTTACGACACGATCAGGCGCGCCTGGCTCACTCACGTCCAGGCCGAGGAGGTGTTGTTCAAGCCGTTCACCGAGGAGGTGTTCCAGGCCAAGATGAAGATCATGCTCAGCGTCTTCACCGAGGATTGCGTGATGGAGCTGGTGCAGACGGGAGAGCGCTGGCAAGGCTACGCGCAGGCGGCGGCCTTCTACCGCGTGTTCCTCAGCTCAATCCTCGACATGGCGTGGGTGCCGCAGGCGCTGGTGATCGGTCCGCAAGGCGTTCTCGACGTGGTGAACATGACCGCAACGCTCGCCAAGCCCTTCGCGGGTCTCACCGAGGCCGGCGCGACCGTGCACCTGCAATGGGTGATTTACTTCCCGTGGCTGCCGCAAGAGGGCAAGTTCAAGGGCGAGATCATCTACTCGATCCGCCCTCTGTAGTGCTCCCTCCCCCTGCAAGGGGGAGGGTCGGGGTGGGGGTCACGATGCCGCCACCCGACCCCCGACCTCCCCCTTTCAGGGGGAGGAAGGTCGCCTGTCAAACGAGGTTAGCTACTGCACCTGGATGATGCGGGCGCCGCGCGGCAGATATTTCAACGCCGGACTCCATACGCAGACATCGCCCCATTGGCAGAGCCCGCGGATGCATGTCCGCTCATAGGAGCAGGAGCGGCATTTGTAGACCGGGCGGCAGCCGGGGCACTGCGAAATCTCCTGGCAGTCCCTCCACATGCGCGCGCTCGCATCGCCCGCGCCGAGCGTCACGAGGCCGGCCGCGACGAGGCCGGTCAAGCCGAGCAGGCAGAAGACTTTGCGCATGGCGCGCCCCCTTAGAAGGCGAGCGCCGATTGTCCCACGCTCTCGCCTCGCCTTTAGAGTGCCGCTTGACGGCCCAAGGATCAAGCACTCGAATTGAAGCAGTTCAGGCGCTGATCTTTTCATCCCTCCCCTTGATGGGGAGGGTGGCCGACAGCTTGCTGTCGGCCGGGTGGGGTGAGACGTCAGCCCCCCACCCCAGCGTCGCAAGCGCGACGCCGGACCTCCCCACGAGGGGGAGGTAAAAGCACGCATGCCTGGAAAATCCTCGCGCGAGGGGAGAGGACGGTCAGCGGTAAAGCACGACCCGTTCGGGCGGGTGGCGGTGCTCCCAGCCCTCGCGCTCGAGCGCAGGCGTATCGTCGGCAGCGACCGGGTAGCCGAGGCAGAGATGGCCGATGAAGGTCCAGGCTGGCGGCACGTCGAGGATCGCGGCGACGCGGGCCGGATCGAGGATCGACACCCAGCCCATGCCGATCCCTTCCGCGCGCGCCGCGAGCCACAGCGTGTGGATGGCGTTGACCACGGAGTAATCGAGCGTCTCCGGCATGGTGAGGGCGCCGAGCCCCTTCCCTTGCGTTGTCGCATGATCGGAGAACACGGCGATCTGGCACGGCGCATCGTCGAGACCGGCGAGCTTGAGCCGCGCATAGAGCGCGGCGCGGTCGGGCATCTGCATGGCGAGCGCGTCGGCGTTGCACGCCTCGAAACATCGCCGAAGCGCGGCGCGGCGCGCCTGATCCTCGACGAGGACGAAGCGCCACGGCTCGGAGAGCCCGACCGAGGGCGAAAGGCAAGCGATAGCGATCAGCCGCTCGATGGCGCCATCGGGGAGCGGCGTTCGCTGGAAGCGGCGCACGTCGCGCCGCCATCTCAGCAGATCGAGCAGCCTCTGCCGAAACGCAGCATCGAACTCCGGCGGCTCTTCTCTGCTCCGCTCCGCGACCTCAACTTCACCCACGCGCTTCATGTCAGGGAGAGTAGCACCGTTGGCGCAGAGAGACGATCGGTTGCGACCTTCGGGCGCTTAGAGTACGGGTTGCAACCAACCGCATTCCGCTCTGAACTCGACCGGAGGTATAGGTCGTGTTGTTTCTCAGCTACGCGTCAGAAGACGCCGACCGAGTGGAAACGTTCTACGACGCATTCAAGGCCGCCGGCCTCAATCCCTGGATGGATCGCCGAGACCTTACGCCGGGCGCGGTCTGGGAGGATGCCGTGTTCGATGCAATCGCGCGATGCGAGCAGTACGTCTACTTCTCGTCCCGAAACTCCGTTACGAAGCGCGGTTTTTTGCAAAGGGAGCTCAAGCGAGCGAAGCTGCATTTGGAAGAGAGACTGGAGGATGACCTTTACATCGTTCCTGTTCGGTTAGACGCATCTGAAATGCCGCGTTGGTTAGGACGCTTTCAGCGCTTCGATGCCTTCGATGACAGTCGAATACCGCTGCTCGTCGACTTTCTGCTCAACAAGCGCTCTCAGGGCCCCGCGCCGACAAGTCGTTTAAGACAGACGCTCGACTATCGGATGATGCCTCTAACGGCTCCAGAGCAAGAACCGACATCCGACATCGAAGCTGCCGTCCCGCAGTTTTCTACGAGCGATGGAAAACCTCTCCCAAAGGTGAATGAACTCCTGGAAGGAATTGCACGTGGCTTCTTGACCGAATTCCTGAAGGAAGCGCGTCAGTCGCAGGCGTGGCTCAAGGAGGAAGGCATGACATCGAGAGACGGGCTGTGGATCGAGCCTACAGTTACGACCGCCACTCGCTCTTTGATCAGTTTGGAGTTTTACGTATCTACCTACCTCAATAGGGCCGCTCACCGGGCACACGTAACACGCACCGTGCTGATCGACGTTGAGCCGGGGGCTGAACTCTTGCTGAATGACATTCTAAAAAACGAAAAATCGGCGCTGGAATTCTTTTCGCGCTATTGCGCAATTGCGCTGACGTTGCCCCCAACTTTTATCCAGCGGCGACTGGAGTCGGGCGGTTGCTGATGCCTTCCTCGGTGGTAATGGCGACGGTTCGCGACGCGGAGCCGTCAATGGAGCGCAGCGCTGCGGACCGTCGGGTCGCGGCGTAGGCTTGTGGGGTGAGCCAGCCGAGCCGCGAGTGCGGACGGCTGGTATTGTAGTCGGTGCGCCAAGCGGCGAGCTCAGCACCGGCATGCGCGACCGAGCGGAACAGCGTCTCATTCAGGAGTTCGTCGCGCAAGCGGCCGTTGAAGCTCTCGACGAAGGCGTTCTGCACCGGCTTACCAGGCGCGATGTAATGCCAGGCGATCTTGTGATCGTCGGCCCAACACAGGATCGCTGTCGAGGTCAGCTCGGTGCCATTGTCGCTCACGATCATTTTTGGCTTGCCACGCACGGCCATGAGCCAGTCGAGCTCGCGGGCGACACGGGCGCCCGAGAGCGAGGTGTCGGCCACGAGCAAGAGGCATTCCCGCGTGCAATCATCGACTACCACCAGGATGCGGAAGCGGCGCCCGTCGACGAGCTGATCGGACAGGAAATCGAGCGACCAGCGTTCATTTGGAAGCTGCGGTAAGGCGATCGGCGCCCGCGTGCCCAAGGCCCGCTTGCGACCGCGCCGGCGCCGCACCAAGAGCCGCTCCTCACGATAAAGCCGATAGACCCGCTTGTGGTTCACCATGTAGCCCTCCCGCCGCAACAGCACGTGCAGCCGCCGGTAGCCGAAGCGCCGGCGCTCATGCGCCAAGGCTCTCAATCGCTCGCGCAGCTTAAGATTATCCGGCCGCCGCGCGCGGTAGCGGACGGTCATCCGCGGCACCTCAATCACCGAACACGCCCGCCGCTCGCTCACCGGAAACGCCGAACGTAGATGAACAACAGCCTCGCGCTTGACGGCGGGCGTCACCATTTTTTTGACAGCAGCTCTTTGAGCATCGCGTTGTCGAGCATGGCGTCGGCAAACAGCTTCTTCAGCCGCGCGTTCTCGCTCTCCAGCGCCCGTAAGCGCTTGACCTCCGACACGCTCAGACCCCCGTACTTGGCTTTCCAATGATAGAAGGTCGCGCTGCTGATCCCGTGCTTGCGGCAAACATCGGCCGTCTTCGCCCCGGCCTCCTGCTCCCTCAGGATCGCAATGATCTGTTCTTCCGTATGCCTCGATCGCTTCATCGTCCGGTCCTTCCCTCAAGGCCGAACTCCAGTTCAACCTGGATTAAATCAAGGGGGCAACGTCAGGCCTAAGTTAGAGCAGTTGAGCAGATCGAAGCGATCACTGTTGATCGAGTATGGCCTTCTACCCCTCCAGACCAGACCCCTCGACGCCATCCTAAAGGCTGAGGAGGAGTTCATGGACGTCATTTGGTACGATCGCAAGCTGGTCCTGGAGCAAAACTTGAAGGACGGCACGGAGACGATCGACCCTGTGATCGAGAAGGGGATGAGAGCCTCGATGCGGGCGATGGAGAAAAAGTACGGGAAGAAGAAGCTGCGCAGCTACTATCATGACGATTTTGGCTGGGGGATGCTCAACGGTAAGCTCTCGGCTCTGCGTTGGGTTCTCGGCGACGATTGGGACATGCTGGACACCTAAGCGGTCGAACGCCTGAGGCGCTTGATTAGCGCATAACGGGGATAAGAGTTGGCGCCTAGACGGCACGCGGCTGAGAACGCCAGAGGGGCAACTCAGCCCCAAAAATGAAGAAGCCCCGGACGGGGGCACGGGGCTTCTTCGGTTCCTCTTAGCGGGAACTGATTTGGGAGGGAGAAAATCCCCAAAAATGAAGAAGCCCCGCACGGGGGGTTGCGGGGCGTTCTTCGGTTCCTGGGGGGGAACATTTGATGGGGAGGGAAAACCCATCAAGACCGATTAAGTGGGCACCCCTTAACGATTTTGCAAGCCCCCAAAAATCGGCGGAAATCCGCGCTTTTCTGCCAGCTTGCAGGGGATTTCGTCTTGGCGAGGGTCAATGCGCCTCGACGCGGCGCGATACTGAGGCATCCGCCATGTTGACGTCCGGATGGGCGCGCTTGAACCTGCTGTCGGCCTCGGTCTCGGCGGCGAGCTGGGTCAGCGCGGTGATGGTGTAGCGCTGCACCTCCCGGCCGCTCTTCTCATAGCTGACGGTGAAAGCCTGCTTCAGCGGTGGGCGTCCCATGGCACGCGTCCTTTCTCATGTTCGGCGACGACGACGCGTGGGCGTTCGGGCTGGCGCGTTCGAGGTCAAGGCTACGAGACCCCTACCCTGCTGCGGCGACGGCCTTGGCCGGGTGCACCAGCGCCGTGTAATCGTCCATCAGCGCCCGCGTGATCTCGCCGACCTTGAATTTGTAAGGCCCGATCTCGCCGACGGGAGTGACTTCCGCCGCCGTGCCGGTGACGAAGCACTCGGAGAATTGAGACAGCTCATCGGGCATGATGGCGCGCTCGATCACTTTCAGGCCGCGCTGCTTGGCGAGACCGATCACGGTGCGCCGCGTGATGCCGTCGAGGAAGCAATCGGGCAGCGGCGTGTGCAGCGCGCCGTTTTGCACGAAGAAGATGTTGGCGCCGGTGGCTTCCGCGATCTGCCCGCGCCAGTCGAGCATCAGCGCATCGTTGTAGCCTTCGCGCTCGGCTTTATGCTTCTCGATGGTGCAGATCATGTAGAGCCCGGTCGCCTTGCTTCGGGTCGGCGCGGTGCGCGGGTCGGGCCGGCGAAAGTCGGCGATCCTCAGCCTGAGCCCCTTCTCGCGCGCGGCCGGATCGAAATAGGAGCCCCAGTCCCATGCAGCGATGGCGACATTGGTCTTGGTCTGTTGCGCGGCGACTCCCATCTGCTCGCTGCCGCGCCAGGCGATCGGGCGGACATAGGCGTTGGTGAGCTTGTTCGCGCGCACCACCTCGCGCTCAGCCTTGTCGAGCTCAGCGACGGAGTACGGAATCTCGAAGTCGAGGAGCTTGGCGGATTCGTGCAGGCGCTGATTGTGCTCGGTCGGCTTGAAGATCTGGCCATCATAGGCGCGCATTCCTTCGAACACGGCGCTCGCGTAATGCAGACCATGCGTCAGCACGTGCACGCGCGCATCGCCCCACGGCACGAGCTGGCCGTTCAGCCAGATATATCCTTCGCGCTGATCGTAGGGGACGATAGCCATGTCTTTCCTCCGTGAAGCGGGACCGGCCTTCTTGTGCGGGCCGGAAAGGCCGGAAGCGCCTCTCTTAGCACCTTGAACGGCAATTGCGCGAGCTTGCGGCGAGGCGTAATTAAGTCAACATGGCTGACATAACGGACCGTGAAAACTAAGTCAACATGACTGACCTAAATGAACCGCTCATAGGCGGCGGCAAGGCCGAAGCGAAGCGGCGCGGGGATGGCGGCGCCGCGCGCAAAGCCACTTCGCCCTCCGAGGCCAAGCTGCTCGAATTCGCCGAGCTGCTGTTCTTCGCCTATCGCGATTTCACCCGCGACCCCGACGCGATCCTCGCCGATTTCGATTTCGGCCGCGCCCATCACCGCGTACTTCATTTCGTCAAGTGCCATTCCGGCTTGCGCGTCGCCGACCTGCTCGATGTGCTCAACATCACCAAGCAGAGCCTCTCCCGCGTGCTCAAGCAACTGATCGACAAAGGCTATGTCGTGCAGCGCGCCGGCAACTCCGATCGCCGCGAGCGGCTGCTTTATCCGACGCAGGCCGGCCGCGCGCTCGCCGACCGGCTCGCAGCGCCGCAGCTCGTGCGCCTCCAAGCGGCCCTGAAAGCCGCAGGACCTGGGTCCGAAAGCGCCGTCCGCCGCTTTCTCGAAGCCATGATCAATGCCGAAGAACGGCCCAAAGTCTCCTCCATCATGTCCTCCTCTCCAGTCCCGCTCAAGGAGGGCGGCAAGGGAGGAGGGGGATGACGCTGCCGACACCGATCAAGGCCCAACGCAAAACGGCGCCCGACGACAACGCGCCGCACATCCTCGTCGTCGACGACGACAACCGCATCCGCGACCTGCTCGCCCGCTATCTCCAGGACAACGGCTTTCGCGTGACTACGGCAATCGACGCCGCGACCGCGCGCGCCTGCATGCGCAGCCTGTCTTTCGATGTCATCATCCTCGACGTAACGATGCCGCAGGAATCGGGCCTCGATTTCGCCCGCTCGCTCAGGTCCTCATCGCAGGTGCCGATCCTGATGCTGACCGCGCGCGCCGAACCCGAGCAGCGCATCGAGGGGCTCGAGACGGGTGTCGATGATTATCTCGCCAAGCCGTTCGATCCGCGCGAGCTTCTGCTCAGGGTGGGGAATGTGCTCCGCCGCGGCGGCGGCGCTCCCTCCTCGGGCGAGGTGCGCATGGGCTCGTTCGTGTTCCACATTGCGCGCGGCGAGCTGAAGCGCGACGGCGAGTCGGTGCGGCTCACCGAGCGCGAGCGCGATCTGTTGCGCTATTTCGCCCAGCGCCCCGGCATGCCGGTCTCGCGTCAGGAGCTCGCCAAGGACGCCGATTTGGGCGGCGAGCGCGCCGTCGACGTGCAGATCAACCGGCTGAGGCGCAAGATCGAGCACGACCCTGCCAACCCGGTCTATCTCCAGACGGTGCGCGGCAAGGGCTACATTCTCTATCCCGAGTGATGGACGCGATCTCACCAGCCCCGCCCGTCCTGCCCGAGCGCCGCTCGCTCTACCGGCGCATCACCGGCGCGATCGGCAATCAGATGCCGAAGGGCCTCTATGCCCGGGCGCTGATCATCATCATCGCGCCGATGGTGCTGCTCCAGTCGGTGCTGACCTTCGTGTTTCTCGAGCGGCATTGGCAGACGGTAACGCGGCACCTGTCGACGGTCACCGTGCAGAACATCGCCTTCCTGATCGACGTCTACCACGACTATCCGCAGGACGCCGACGCCGAGATGCTGACGCGGCTCGCCGCCGACGATCTCAGCTTGCGCGTGCGCTTCGCCAAAGGCGAGGACTTGCCGATCGCCAACTCCAAGCCCTTTTTCGATCTGCTCGACACCACGCTCTCGGACGAGATCACGCGCCAGATCGGCCGCCCGTTCTGGATCGATACCGTCGGCAAATCGAATTTCGTCGATATCCGCATCAAGCTCGACGATGGCGTCATGCACGTGCTGGCGCGGCGAAGTCAGACCTACGCCTCGAATTCGCAGATCTTCCTGCTGTGGATGGTCGGCACCTCGCTCGTGCTTCTGACCGTCGCCATTCTCTTCCTGCGCAACCAGATCAGGCCCATCCTGCGTCTGTCTGAGGCCGCCGAGAGCTTCGGCAAGGGACGTCCTCCACCGGAGGATTTCCGACCGCGGGGTGCACGCGAGGTACGCCAAGCGGCGCATGCCTTCATCGAGATGCGCGACCGCATCGAGCGGCACGTCGAGCAACGCACCGTGATGCTGGCAGGCGTGAGCCACGACCTCCGCACCGTGCTGACGCGCTTCCGCCTCCAGCTCGCTTTGTTCGAGGACAGCCCCGAGCTCGAGGCGTTGCGCAGCGATACCAACGAGATGCAGGCGATGCTCGAGGACTACATGGCCTTCGCCAAAGGCGGATCGGGCGAAGAGATCGTGAGTGTCGATGTCGGCGAGATCCTAGGCGAGGTTAAGGCGCAAGCCCATGGCGCCAAGAACATCGCCATCGACATCGATAACGCTCCCTTGATCGTGCCTCTCCGCCGCCATGCCTTCAAACGCGCGGTAGCAAATCTCGTCAACAATGCTGCGCGCTTCGCCGAGCACGTGAAGGTCACCGCCAAGCGCCAGGACGGCACGCTCACCGTCGCCGTCGACGACGACGGGCCCGGCATCCCCGAGGACGAACGCGAGCACGTGTTCCGCCCCTTCTATCGGCTGGACCACGCGCGCAATCAGGACGCCGGCTCGACCGGGCTTGGACTTGCCATCGCCCGCGACATCGCCCGCATCCATGGCGGCGACATCGTTCTCGAGCGGTCGCCGCTCGGAGGATTGAAAGCCGTGCTAAAAGTGCCGGTGTGATCGGCGACGCAACAAGGAGACGTCAATGCGACGAGCGGCTTTAGGTCTCGGGACGATCCTCGCCGTGTCCTTCACCGGACCGGCGTCAAGCGAATCCGAGTTCGACGCCATCCAGAATGCCGAGCAGCCGGGGTCTGAGATCAATTTCACCTTCGGCGGCGGTGGCGTTCAGGCGAGACGCGCCGATGGCGGTCCGGTATTTGGAGGCCCGCTCGGGGGAGCCGCCCGGTCCATGTTCGGCGTCGGCAGCGGCGCGTCCGACGGCAGCCTCGATCTCCCGCCCGATCCCGACTTCCCGCAAGACGGCGATACCGTCGACAACGAATTGCCCGGCGAAGGCCCCGAGAGCCTGTCAGGCCCCGACGACGAAGATACGCTCCCCGAATAGATCAGGCTGGTGCAGGAGCTGCCGGTCCAGGCGATTCTGGTGTCGCGGGCGGCGGCACATCGGTGCTCTCCCGCCGCTTCCACCCGCGCGGCAGGAACCCGCAGGCGAAGCGGCAGAAATTCGTGCAGCACGCCTCGGCCTTGGTCAGCATGCGCTCTCCCTTGGCGAGACGCTTGTCGAGCGCGGCCATGGTCTTGTCGAGTGACGGCGAATTGTCGTCGAGCCACACCTCGAACACCCTGGCGTAGATCGCGGCTAGTCCGCCGACACGCAAGGCTCCGCCCGCCCCGTCGAGCTTGGCGCCGGCACCGGCCAGCATCCAATATTGCGAGGCGAGCGTCGAGCAGGCGAGGCTTGCGGCTTCCCCAGGGCGGCAGGAGAGATAGGCCGAGATGCGCCTGAGCGCGGCCTTATAGGGGGCCAACACATCGAACCGCGTCATGATGAGATCGAACAGCCGGTCGCGCGGACTTTGCCCTTCGCCGCCCTTCGCCTTGGCAAGAACCTCTTCATCGACCGTGGCCTGAAAGGCGCTCAGGATCTCGTTCTTGCATGTGAACTCGGCCCTGAGATCGGCAAGGCCAAGGCCAGAGGCCTCGGCGATGTCGGCAAGCGTGGTGTCGCGCCAGCCTTTCTTCTCGGCGAGGTCAAGCGCCGCTCGAACCGCCTTGGAACGTTTGGAGAAATCGTCGAACATCGGAGTTACTCCTCTTTGCCCCAAGCATAGGCGCTTTCGATGGCAGTCGAAAGGCGGACTCACCCTTCGAGACGGCGCGTTCCGCGCCTCCTCAGGGTGAGGAGTCAATCCTCATGGTGAGGAGCGCCCAAAAGGGCGCGCCCCGAACCATGAGGCCCTAAGACGACAGCTCGCGCGAGCGCTTGGCGGCTGCCGCGACGGCACGGGTAAGCAACTCCTTGAAGCCGCCCTTCCCCATCAGTGCTTCGAGCGCCGCTGCGGTGGTTCCCTTGGGCGATGTCACATTTTCCCTCAGCTTGGCCGCGCTGAGATCGGAGTGACCGAGAAGCGCGCCGGCGCCGGAAACCGTCGCGCGCGCGAGCTCGTTCGCAAGCTCGGCGTCGAGCCCTGCCTCGCGTCCGGCTTCGGCGAGACATTCGGCGAGCAGGAACACATAGGCTGGGCCGCTTCCCGACACAGCGGTGACGGCGTCCATCAGGCTCTCGTCGTCGATCCACATCACCTGGCCGACCGCCTCGAGCAGCGCGCTGCATTCAAGCGCCTGATCGCGCGACACTGCATCATTGGCGCACGCGACCGTCATGCTGTGACCGATCGCAGCGGCAGTGTTCGGCATCGCCCGCACGATCGCAGTGCCCTTCGGCAACGGCTTGGCGAGAGAGGCGAGCGTGCGCCCCGCGGCGATCGACAGAATCACGGTGCCCTTGCCGATGTGAGGCGCGAGCGTTGCCAGCGTCTCATCGACGAGCTGCGGCTTGACCGCGATGACGATGGTTGAGGGCTTCGCCGGGAGCTTGGCGATCTCGATTCCATGGCGGGCAATCAAAACCGCGACCTCTGGGGGTGGCGCCGGATCGCGCACGAACACATGGGCCGGATCGAGACCTTGCCGGAGCCAGCCCTCGAGCAGAGCCCCGCCCATCTTCCCCGCTCCGACGAGCAGAAGCGGGCCGGCGAGGCTGAGCGTCATGCTTGTCCTTGCGTCTCGAGCATCGTGGCGGTGAGAGCCTCCTCGGCCGATTTCCCCGCCCACAACACGAACTGAAAGGATTGATAATAGCGCTCGCAGCCCTCGAGCGCTGCCCTGAGCAGCGCCTCACATTGCGCCGCCTGGGTCTCGGCGCCGGTGAGCAGGAGACCATGGCGATAGAGCAGCAGGCCGTCTTCTCTCCACAGATCGAAATGGCCGAGCCAGAGCTGCTCGTTGATCAGAGCGAGCAGCCGGTAGATCTCGGCCAAGCGCGCTTTGGTGACCTTGAAGTCGAAAGCGCAGGCGAGATGCAGCGCCTCAAGATCATCCCGCCATGTCAGTGAGATATGATAGTCGCACCAAGCGCCCGCGACGGAGAGCGTCAGCTCGTCGGGAGTGCTTCGCTCGAAAGTCCAGTCATGGATGGTCGCAATATGCTCGACCATGTCTACGGGATTGGTGAGCCGGTCAAAGTTAAACTGTGCCGTAGCCATGCGTTCCCTCTGTGGCCTCTAGAGAGTTCAGCGCTACTTCAGACAATGCCGCGAATCACTTTGTGAATCAGTTATATAATGGGAGAGTCAGCCGCACCAACCGCGCTTGAGTCGGGTCAAGCCGAATGCTGTGGACCACCTAAAGATAGCTGTGGATGAAATCGGAGGCCCAAGCCGTAGATCAGCGCCGATTTGCTCAATCAGGCGACGCGCTGCGCGATTGGACAGTCAAGAGGCACTTTCGGCGTCCATGCACGAGGCGGCACGGGCGAGGAGCAGCTTCCGCTCACGCTCGTTGCGCGTCAGGGCTGCCGCGGCCTCGAATTCCGCGCTTCGCCGAAACGGCCGAGCTTGAGGAGAAAATCGCCGCGGACGCTCGGCAACAAATGGTAGGTCTTGAGGGCGGGCTCCTCCGTCAGCGCATCGACGATCTCGAGTCCGGCCGCCGGTGGGACAGCATAGCGAGCGCGACCGCGCGGTTGAGCTCGACGATCGGCGACGGCCTGATATCGCCAAGCGCGCTGTAAAGTCCCACAATCCGCGCCCAGTCCGTCTCGTCCGACGCGCGCGCGCGGGCGTGACAGGCCGCGATCGATGCCTGCAATGCGTAAGGACCTGGGGCCCGCTTGGAGCTTTGCAGCAGAACCTCGGCGCGGCTCAATGCGGCGAGCCCGCGCCGGATGAGAAGCTGGTCCCAGCGCCTGCGGTCTTGGTCGAGCAAAAGCACAGGCTCCCCCGATGGACCGGTACGAGCACCTAGCCGCGACGCCTGAATCTCCATCAAGGCGACGAGACCATGCACCTCAGGTTGCTCGGGCGCGAGCTCGGCGAGGATGCGGCCGAGGCGTAGTGCCTCCTCGCAGATCTGAGGGCGCATCCAATCGTCGCCGGCGGTCGCCGAGTATCCCTCATTGAAAATGAGGTAGATCACCGCAAGCACCGACGATAGCCGCGCGACAAGCTCCTCGCCTTGCGGCACTTCGAACCGCACGCCAGCTTCGCTTAGGGTGCGCTTGGCGCGGACGATGCGCTGCTGAATGGTCGGCTCTGGGACAAGAAATGCCCGCGCGATTTCCTCGGTGGTTAGTCCGCCGAGCAGTCTAAGCGTGAGCGCAGCGCGCGCCTCGGCAGAGAGTATCGGTGGCAGGAAATGAAGATAAGTCGGAGAAGGTCGTCGCCGACATAATCGTCGAGCGCTTCGTCGAGATCGGGTGACGCCTCCTGTTCAAGCTCTCGCTCGTAGCCGAGCTCGGCATGCTTGCGGTCGGCCAACGCTTTGCGCCGGACGGTATCGATCGCCCGGTGCTTTGCGGCCGCCATGAGCCAAGCTCCAGGCTTGTCAGGAATGCCCGAGCCCGGCCATTGCTCGAGCGCCGCGACCAGCGCGTCCTGGGCAAGCTCCTTGGCGAGGCCGACGTCGCGAACCACGCGCGTAAGTCCGGCGATGAGCTTGGCCTGCTCGATGCGGAAGACCGCCTCGATGGCGCGGTGAGTGTCGGTAGCCGTCACGGGCTACCGACTAACCTCACTCCCTCACGCTCGCAAGGCTCGTTCAGACCGCGGCTTGCGCTTCTTGCGGCTGGCCGCACGGCTCGGGCTCTCCCGGCCCCGCCACCTGGCGCAGCTCGCACTCACCCTCCCAGCCGGGCATGTGCGTCTTGTGCAGGGCCATGAAGCGCTCGGTCAATCTGATCATTTGCGCCTTCGACGGCACGTCGAAGATCGCATAGCCGCCGACCACCTCCTTGGCCTCGGTGAACGGACCATCGGTGACTGCGATCTTTCCGCCGGCAAGCCTGACGCGCGCCCCAGCATTGGTCGGGAACAGGCCGCCCGACTGCACCATCACACAGCCTTCCTTGGCAGCGTCCTGCAGAAGCTTGTCCATCGCTTCCATCAGTGCCTGGGACGGAGGGCTGGATTTTCCTTCGCTGTGCTTCACCATCGACAAAAAGCGCATAGCAATTTCTCCATTTTCGCTTGGTTTCGGTCTGTGTTGTCGCTGCGCGCATTTTCGCGCGCCAAGCGCGGCTAACTTGTCTTCGCGAGCCGTTCTCCCAGCGCGCGGTGATGCTCGACCGCTTCGCTGGCACCGAAATCCTCCAGCTCGAAGATCTGCCGGATTTCGATCTCGCTCGCGTCGTCATGAGGATTGGGACAACGCTTGACCCATTCGATCGCCTCGGCCTTCGACTTCACCTGGATAATCCAGTAGCCGGCCACAAGCTCCTTCGTCTCCGCGAAGGGACCGTCGATCACGGTGCGCGGTCCGGTGGTTTGCCCGCTTTGCCGGCGGCAAACCTGACGCGCGCGCCCTTGGCGCTCGCTTGCAGCCCGTTGCCATCGAGCATGACACCGGCCTTCACCATCTCCTCGTTGAACTTCGCCATGGCGGCAAGCACCTCCTCCGAGGGCATGACGCCTGCCTCGGAATCCTTGGTCGCCTTTACCATCACCATGAATCGCATGGTTGATACTCCTCCTGTTCGGAGCCGGGGGCTCCGGAGTCCGGAAAATCCCGGCTCCACCGTCACGTCGAACGGCCGCGCGCGGAATCAACACGGAATTGGATAATTTTTTTCTTTGGCTTTTTGGCGAAGCCGCTCAGCCCTTGTTGGCCAAGCCTTTGACGATCGACGCCTCAAGCTCGGCGATACGCGCCTTCAGCGCCTCGTTCTCTTCGCGCGCTTTTTGCGCCATCGCCTTCACCGCCTCGAACTCCTCGCGCTGCACCACGTCGAGATCGCGCAAGACTCGCTCGGCTTGCGCGCGCACCACGCTTTCGATCTCCTTGCGCACGCCGTCGGCGGCGCCGGCCGCGTCGGTGATGAGCTTGCCGAGCTCATCGAAGAATCGTCCTGTGGTTTGCGTCATGTGATCGAACCTACATCGCAAAAAGCCAACTGCCTGATCCAGCGCGACTATGAGGGCCGCTTGGCCCCCGCGCAAGCTATCGGCGTCAGGAGGGGAGCGGCCTTCGGCGCCTTGACAGGCAGGCGGTGCCGGTCAAGGGTCCGCCCGTTCGCGACAACGGGATCGAGCGCATGGAACTCCTTGTCATTCCCTATCCGGCGATCGATCCGGTCGCGCTCCAAATCGGCCCGGTGTCGATCCGCTGGTACGGGCTGGCCTATATGGCCGGCATCCTGTGCGGCTGGCTGTACGGACGCTATCTCGTCGCCACGGACAGGCTTTGGGGCGGCAAATCGCCGATGACCGTGACCCAGGCCGACGACTTTCTGCTCTGGATCACGCTCGGCATTGTGGTCGGCGGCAGGCTCGGCTTCGTTCTGTTCTACGAGCCGAGCTTCTTCTGGCACAACCCCTCACAGATTCCCGCAGTGTGGAATGGCGGCATGTCGTTCCATGGCGGCCTGCTCGGCGTCATCCTCGCCGTCTACGTCTTCTCGCGCGTCAAGCACATCAACCCGCTGTCGCTCGGCGATGTCGCCTCCGCCGCCACTCCGTTCGGACTGTTCTTCGGCCGCATCGCCAATTTCATCAACGCCGAGGTGGTCGGACGGGTCACCGACGTGCCTTGGGCCATGGTCTTTCCCGGCGCCGGCGACCAGCCGCGCCATCCGAGCCAGCTCTACGAGGCCTTCCTCGAGGGCATTGTCCTCTGGGTCATCCTGCGCATCGCGACACATCGCTACAAGGCACTCGAACGGCCGGGCACGGTGTTCGGCCTCTTCCTCATCTTCTACGGGATCTTCCGCAGCCTGGTTGAGGAATTCGCCCGCGAGCCGCATGCCGGGCATCCCATGGATGTGGGCATCTTCACCCCCGGCATCGTCTATTCCATCCCTATGGTCCTGATCGGCGCCTGGCTCATCTGGCGCGCGAGGCGGAAGCCTGTGCTCGCCTCGTGATGGGCGAACGGCTCAAGCTCACCAGCAGGTCTGCGTTGACGCTGGCTGAGCGGCTGCGCAACCGCATCACCCACGAAGGACCGATCAGCGTTGCCGACTACATGCAGGTCTGCCTCACCGACGCGCGCGAAGGTTACTACACCGCGCGCGAGCCGATCGGCGCATCTGGCGATTTCATCACCTCTCCCGAGGTGAGCCAAATCTTCGGCGAGTTGCTCGGGCTGTGGGCGGTCGCTGTCTGGCAATCCATGGGCAAGCCCGAATCGGTCATCGTTGCCGAACTCGGGCCCGGACGCGGCACATTGCTCGCGGATGCTTCGCGCGCGTGGCAAAGCCAGATGGAATTCGCTGGATGCGTCTCGCTTGCCTTGGTCGAGACAAGCCCCATGCTTGGCGAGGTGCAGAAAAAGGCGCTGCGCGCCACACCACAGCCCATTCAGTGGCGCGAGACCATCGAGGACATTCCAAAGGGTCATCCGCTCATCGTGATCGCCAACGAGTTCCTCGATGCCCTCGCCATTCACCAGCTCATCCGCCGGGGCGACACCTGGCGCGAGCGCTGCGTCGGAATCGACCAAGACGGCCGTTTTGCTTTCGTCGAGGGTTCTGTTGTGACTGACGACAATCTGCCAGCTTCGCCTGATGGGACGATTCTGGAGATGCGTCCGGCAACAACTCCCCTCCTCGCCGCGCTCGCGGCGCGCGCGCGCCGCGCCCCTCTCGCCGCGCTGTTCATCGATTACGGCCACGCCAAGAGCGCCGTCGGCGATACGCTCCAAGCCGTGCGTCATCATTGCTACGCCGACCCGCTTGCCGATCCCGGCAAGGCCGATCTCACGGCTCACGTCGATTTTGCTGCGCTCAAGCGGGACGCGGAAGCGCTCGCACTTCGGGCTTATGGGCCGATGCCACAGGGCGAGTTCCTCCTCCGGCTCGGACTCTTGGAGCGGCGCGATCGCCTGCTCGAGACCGCGCGCCCCGAGCAGAGGGAGCTGATTAGCTCCGGCGCGACACGGCTCGCCGATCCGAGCCAAATGGGCGTGCTGTTCAAAGTGCTCACGCTCACCAGCGATGGACTTGCCCCGCCGCCGCCCTTCGGTGACACTTAGAGCAAATCGTTTCGCTTGCCATGGTGACACAAGACAAGATGAGGCTGTGCGCTTCGAGCCTGGCCGCAATCAGTGGGGTCAGCCACGGATTCTTCACCCGTCAGGGCGGCGCCTCCTCCGGCATCTATTCCTCACTCAATTGCGGGCCGGGTTCGAACGACGACGCTGCCAACGTTCAGGAAAACCGCGCGCGCGTTGCCGAGATCCTCGGGACCAGGCCCACCCACCTCCTCACCGTCTTCCAGAAGCATAGCGCTACTGCCGTCGCCGCCAAGACCCCGTGGGAGCCGGCCAAGACGCCGGAGGCCGACGCCATCGTAACCTCGACACCCGGCCTTGCCATCGGGGTGCTCACCGCCGATTGCGCGCCTGTGCTCTTTTGCGATGGAGAGGCGCGCGTGGTGGGAGCGGCGCATGCGGGCTGGCGCGGCGCATTGTCCGGCATCGTCGAGGCGACGGTCGAGGCCATGACCGAGCTTGGCGCCGAGCCTCGGCGCATCGTTGCGGTGATCGGCCCTGCCATTTCGCAGAAGGCCTATGAGGTCGGGTCCGACTATGTGGAGCGCTTCATTGCCGAAGAGCCGGAAAGCGCCCAATTCTTCGTCACCGACCAGGGCTCAGGCGAGCCGCATTTCGACCTGCCCGGTTACGTCGGTGAGCGGCTCAAACGGGCCGGGGTGGGCTCGATCTCTGATCTCGGTCTCTGCACTTATTGCGACGAATCCAGGCTCTTCAGCTATCGGAGGTCTCAGCACCACGGCGAGCCCGATTATGGCCGTCAAATTTCTGCCATCGTGCTTACCTGAGTTGCATTCACCACAGGTCGTGACGCCCCAAGCCGGGCCCACTCAAAAACTGGACGCGAGCGGGCGGAGGCAGGTAAGCTATTGTTTACTAGAGGGTTGGGAGTCCCGCCACGACGGTTTTGTCGCGAGCGGTGCTGTGCGGCCAACAGAGGGAGAGTTTTGTTGGGCGCGGACTCAACGCATCTGCGCGGCCGTTTAGGTCACATCGTCTCCGTCGTCTTCGCCGGCTGTGCCCTGCTGTGCCTGACCGGCTGCGGCGGGGGTCCAAGCACGAGCAGCTTCTTCTCGAGCGCGACCAGCCTGTTCAGCAGTTCGACCAAGATCGCTCTCGCGCCCATCGTCGGTGCGCCGCAGCCTGTTGCCGAGCAGTTCACCCAAGCCCTGGTTGTGGCCGGCAAGGACCGGCATCTGACCATCCTGCCCGGAGGCGGCAGCGCGAACTATACGCTGCGGGGTTACTTGCTGGCCTCGAGCGAGAAGGGCGGGTCCAAGATCTCCTATATCTGGGACGTGACCGACGCCAAGGGGGCGCGCGTGACCCGCGTGCAGGGCGACGAGCTTATTCCGGGCAGTGCTGCGGACCCGTGGGGCGCAGTCACGGGAACCGTGCTCAATACCATCGCCGGCAAGACCACCTCACAGCTCGCGGCGAGCCTGCCCCATGGCGGCGGCAGCGCGACGCCGGTCGCCGTCGCGGAAGGTCCACCGGTAACCGTCGCGGCCGTGCCAGCCGCTCTGCCGCGCGCCAACGGCGTGCTCGTGACCCCTGTTTCCGGCGCTCCCGGCGACGGACAAAGATCCCTGACCACGGCCTTGAAGAAGCGCCTCTATGCCGGCGGCATCAAGCTCGCCAACGGCACCACCGAGAACGTCTATATGGTAAAGGGCAGCGTGGTGCTGGCGGATGCGAGCGGCGGCAAGCAGAGCATCCGCATCGACTGGCTGGTGCTCGACCCGAGTGGGAGGCGGCTCGGCACCGTCTCGCAGCAAAACACCATTCCGCGCGGCTCTCTGAACGGACCCTGGGGAGCCGTTGCCGACGCGGCCGCCGGCGCCGCCGCCGCCGGCATCATCAAGCTCCTTCCCAAGTCCGGCTAACGCCATCCACAGGCTTGCGTCACCACGCGAGTTTACAGCGCCCCTCAGCCCTTGTTAAAAGCCGGGCGTGATGCAGAAACCATCCGCCCTTACTCTGGCCACCGAAGGGTCGAGGAGCGAGCGAATGAAGCTGGTCGCCGGCAACAGCAATCGCCCTCTCGCCGAGGCCATCTCCACCTACCTCAATATGCCGCTCGCCAAATGCGTCGTGCGGCGCTTTGCCGATATGGAGATTTTCGTCGAGGTGCAGGAGAACGTCCGCGGCGAGGACGTGTTCGTCATCCAATCGAGCTCTTTCCCCGCCAACGACCATTTGATGGAGCTGCTCATCATCATCGATGCGCTCAAACGCGCATCGGCGCGGCGCGTAACCGCCGTCATTCCCTATTTCGGCTATGCCCGCCAGGATCGGAAACCCGGCCCCCGCACCCCGATCTCCGCCAAGCTCGTCGCCAACATGATCGCGCGCGCCGGCGCCGACCGGGTGTTGACGCTCGACCTCCATGCCGGGCAGATCCAGGGCTTCTTCGATATCCCGACCGACAATCTCTTTGCCGCGCCGGTGATGGTTCAGGACATCAAGCAGGTGTTCGACGCCAACAACCTCATGGTGGTGTCGCCCGACGTCGGCGGCGTGGTTCGCGCGCGCGGGCTTGCCAAGCGCATCGATGCGCCGCTCGCCATCGTCGACAAGCGCCGCGAGCGCCCCGGCGACTCCGAGGTGATGAACGTCATCGGCAATGTGAAGGGTCGCACGTGCATTCTCGTCGACGACATCGTCGATTCGGGCGGCACGCTGGTGAATGCGGCGGAAGCGCTGCTCGATCACGGAGCGACCATGGCCACCGCCTATATTACCCACGGGGTGCTGTCTGGTGGCGCGGTTGCGCGCATCATGTCCTCGCGGCTGAAGGAGCTCGTCATCACCGACTCGATCCTGCCGAGCGATGCGGTGAAGAACGCCCACAACATCCGCGTGCTGCCGATCGCACACTTGCTCGGCGAAGCGATCGCACGCACCGCCGAGGAAAAGTCGGTCTCGAGCCTGTTCTATTAGTCTCGGACCTCGCGGCGACTAACCTCAAGTCTCCATCACGATCTTGCCGCGCGGCTTTGGCCGTATGCCTTCCATCATCTCATGGGCAACGCGCAGCTGGTCGAGCGGCAGAACCTGGCCGACCTCGACCTTGAGCTTACCCTCGTCGACCAGCTTGGCGATCTCGGTGAGAGCGGGCGTTGCCACGTCGACGAGAATGAAGCCTGCATGCACGGAGCGCTTTTCGGCTTCCTGAGCATTCGGCTTGGACACGGCGGAGATCAGCCGTCCACCGGGTTTCAGCACCATGAAGGACCGTCGCTGAACGCCTCCGCCTACCGTATCGATGACCACATCGATGTTCTTCAACTCCTCGTCGAAGCGCTGCGCACGGAAGTCGATGACCTTCTCGGCGCCGAGAGCGAGCACCTTGTCGACGTCTCCCGCCGAGGCCGTCGCGATCACCCGCGCGCCGGCGTGATGGGCGAATTGCACGGCGTAAGAGCCGACATTGCCAGCCGCTCCGTGAATGAGGACGGCCTGGCCCGCAGCGAGCCCCCCATGGTCGAACAACATCTGCCATGCCGTCACGGCCACGACCGGCATCGACGCCGCGTAGAGATAAGTGAGCTTGCGCGGCTTCAACGCGATCATCGCGGTTAAGGCCACCGCATACTCGGCATTGGCCCCGGTGAAGCGCGCATTGGTGACGCCGTACACTTCATCGCCCGGCTTGAAGGCCACGACCGACGGCCCGACCGCCTCGACCACGCCGGAAAGATCCGAACCGAGCGTGAGCGGCAAAGGCTGAGGCAGGACGCTGCTGCCCGACCTTATCCAGGTGTCCCAGGGCCCCGCTCCGGATGCCGCGACCTTGACCAGGACCTCGCCGAACTTGGGAGCCGGGACTTCGATATCCTCGAAGACGATGACCTCGGGAGGACCGTAGAGATGGATGCGGTTAGCCTTCATCCGCTATTTGTCGAACGTGGTCAGCCCTGCGCCGTCATCGGCAATGAAGATCGCAAGCAGACTAGCAGGTTCGGTGGCGCTTGCATTCTCGCTCACGAGATGCTCGCTGCCCGGCGGCTCAAAGAAGCTCTCGCCGGCTTGGTAGACCTTGGCCGGGCCGGTCGCAGAGTTCTCCGAGCGGATCTCGCCAGAAAGAACGTAAGCCAGCACGCTGCCGGCGTGGTGATGCTTGGCCGACTTGCCTCCCGGCGCATAGCTGACGCGAATGGCGGTAATGCTTTTGCCCGGCACGTTAGGCAGTTTCTGCGCGGCGACGACCTCGATCTGATCGCCTCCCCCTTGCTCGGCCTTGGACCAAGCAATCCCCAGTACAAGACCAAGCGCCAGCGCGCCGGCCGCAATCAGCCATCGCGGCATTGCCTCACTCCTTTACGTCGAAAGCCGGCGACGGCTCAATGGCTGCCTTCGTGTTTGAACGAGACCTTCAGCTTGGTGCGGTAGGCCTCGACCTTGCCGTCGGTGATGACGAGATCTAGTTCTACGACCTCTGCCACGCGCAAATCGCGCAAGTGCTGGCCGGTCAGCTCGACCGCGGTCTTGGCGGCCTCTTCCCAGGATTTCGGGCTGCTTCCGATAATCTCGATGACCTTGTAAACGCTCGACATGACTTTCCTCCTACCGGGGTCAGGATCCATGCGACACCCGCGGGGCTTGGTTCCCGGCGCCGCGCACCCATATGAACGCCCGATCCTACGCCGAATGACGCGCGTTGTGTCGCCACCAAAACGATAGTTCGCGCGTTTACGTTTTTGCCCCACCTTCGGGCTATGACTTAGCCCCTTCCCCATAACCAGGAGACTTAGCTTATGCATGTCAATTTGGAGAATGCCGAGAAGGCTATTGAGGCGGCCCGCAAGAAGGCAATCGAGCTGAAGACTCAGATGTGCATTGCGGTGGTCGATTCCGGTGCCAATCTCAAGGCCTTCATGCGCATGGACGACGCTTGGGTGGGCTCGATCGACATCGCCATCAAGAAGGCGAAGACCGCCTGCTTCTTCGGTATGGCGACCGGGCAACTCGGCAAGCTGTCGCAGCCCGGCAAGCCTCTCTATGGCATCGAGCACTCCAACGACGGGCTGATCACCTTCCCCGGCGGCTTGCCCATTGTCGATGAGGACGGCGTGCTTGTCGGCGCTATCGGCGTCTCAGGCAGCGCGGTGGAGAACGACCACAAGGTGGCCGAGGCCGGCGTGAAGGTGGTCGGCGTGAGCGAGTTGCCTGAGCACCCCTGGCGGACTTGATTTTCCGCACTTTGACGGATTGTCAGGGGCCCGATTTAGGCGTTATAAGCCTGCTCGAAATCGCTGCGGGCGACGCTCCTTGCGGGCCGCCCGCCCGTGCGGGGCCGCTTTCCGGCCCCTCATTATTTCCAGCTTTGGAGCCCGGCAATGGCTGAAACGATCGAACTCAAGGCGTGGGCGCGCGGGCGCTCCGGCAAAGGCGGGGCTCGCGCCACGCGCCGCGAAGGGCGCATCCCCGGCATTGTCTACGGCGACAAGAAAGAGCCCGAGAACATTGCCGTCGACTACCGCGCCATCTCGCAGCAGCTTCATACCGGCCACTTCCAGAGCACGATCTTCACCCTCGACATGGACGGCACCAAGACGAGAGTCATCCCCCGCGGTGTGCAGGTCGATCCCATTCGCGACTTCCCGATCCACGTGGATTTCATGCGCATCGGCAAGGATGCGCTGGTCACGGTCGACGTGCCGGTGCGCTTCTTGAATGAGGGCGCCTCGCCCGGTCTGAAGCGTGGCGGCGTGCTCAATATCGTGCGCCACGACATCGCCGTGCGCTGCCCGGCCGATGCCATCCCCGACCATTTCGAGGTCGACCTCACCGGTCTCGAGATCGGCGACTCGGTGCACATCTCGGCCATCGCTTTACCCAAGGACGTGCGCCCGACCATCATCGGGCGCGACTTCACCGTAGCGACCATCGTCGGGCGCTCGGCTGAAGAGCCCGCCCCCGGCGTCGCTGCCGCTGCCGAGGCTTCCGCTGCCGCCACTGAGGGCGCAGCTGCTGCTCCGGCCGAGGGGACCCCCGCCGAGAAGGAGAAGCCGAAGGAAGAGAAGAAGAAGTAGTTTCTTTTCTCCCGTTCGGGCGATTGTTTGCGCTCGCTCCGCGCCCTTGGCTCAGGATGACTGGCGATGAAGCTCTTTGTCGGCCTCGGCAATCCCGGGGGGCAATACGCCTTCAACCGTCACAACGTGGGCTTCATGGCGGTCGACGCCATCACCGCGGCGCACGATTTCCCGGCGTGGCGGAAACGCTTCTCAGGCCTCTTGTCCGAAGGCAAGCTCGGCGAAGACCCCGTGCTCTTGTTCAAGCCGCAGACCTTCATGAACGAGTCCGGCCGCGCCGTGGGCGAGGCAGTGCGCTTCTACAAGCTCGGCCTCGGCGACGTGGTCGTCTTCCATGACGAGCTCGATCTCGCGCCCGGCAAGGTACGGGTGAAGACGGGCGGCGGCGTCGCCGGACATAACGGGCTCAAGTCATTGACCGCTCATATCGGCAACGACTATGTGCGCGTGCGCGTCGGCATCGGTCATCCGGGATCGAAGGATTCTGGTGACCGGGTACGTCTTGCACGACTTCGCCAAGGCCGAGCATCAGTGGCTGGAGCCGTTGCTCGGAGCGATTGCAGCCGAAGCGCCTTATCTCGCCGAAGGCGCCAACGACAAGTTCCAGTCGCGCGTCGCCCATGCCATGCAGCCCGAGCCCGAGGAGACGGAGACGCCGGCTCCGCGTGAAAAGGCAGGACCGCGCCGCAAGGAGCCGAAGGCAGAGGCCAAAAACGAGAAACCCGCGCCGGAGGGCACGCTTGCCAGCAAGCTCCGCCGCTGGCTCGGCTCGTAACACAGCGACGCGATCTTCGCAGGCGAGATTCGGCAGGATTGGTATGAAGAGACTTCTCGTTCGCGCTTCTTTTGTTGGCGCCAAACCCGGCTTACGCGGGTCCAGGCAACCAAGACATGGGCACTGCTTACATTAAGCTCAGCGCCGTCCCAGGAGACAGCACGCCCCAATCCAATGAGGACACGCGTGCGTTCGGAGGCGAGCGCGATGCCGGCGAGCCTCCTTCGGCTCCCATGGCGCAAAAGTTCGCGCACAACCCAATCATCTCGAGCGCAGGCCTGAATGTTCTCGATACCGTCATTTACGACGGCACAAAGTTCCGCGCTTGGTGGATGAACCGGCTATCGAAAAACTCTGTCGTCTATGCCGAGACTACAGACCCGACTTCGTGGCCTACGCCGCGGACAGCGATCTCCAAACTTGCCGGCGGCGGGAATAACATCGTCTTCGATGACGGACGTTATTACATGGCAAGTTACGTGAGAGGCCATCCTGGGGTGACGATCTCGACATCGCCGGATGGCTTGTCTTGGACCATCCCAGACCATGCGACGATTCCCGACAGCTGCCCGGCACATGGCCCGTTCACCGTGCCGTGCGGTCCCGCGGACGTAAATATAATCTGGCGGAATCCTCTGGACGGGAAGTTGATGGGATTTTTTCGTTGGCTTACGGGGCCGGGCGGTCCGCAAAGCCCAAGTTTATCGCATGTCTGGGCGGGAGTGCGCGCAACCGACCTTTACGAGGCATCGAGTTGGTCAGCATGGACCGACAAAGGCCACTGGCTTTGGCCTGATGCCAAGGATCGGGGTGTGATCGAGTTCTACGGTGCCACGCCGCCGATACTGGTTGACGGCGTCTTGATCTCCTTCGTCAGCATCCTGCATGAGGACGTGGCGGACGGCATCGGCTACACCGTGATCGCGACGTGCCGCGCAAGCTGCGACGACCCTGCGTCTTGGACGAGGGCGCGCGAGCCCTTCCTCAACCGTGGGCCTGCCGGTTCATGGGACGCCGCCATGGCATGGGTGCGTTCGGCCGTCCCGGTTGGCGACACCCTCTATCTCTTCTATGACGGCTACGATCAGGGCCACAAGATCGGCAACCGGCAGATCGGGCTCGCCACGATCAGCATGGCAGACATGCGGAAGATCGCGGCACTGGCGCCACGCTAGCCGATTGGCCCGACGCTGACGGAACGGACTGAGAAATATGGGATTCAAGTGCGGGATTGTCGGGCTGCCTAATGTCGGCAAGTCCACGCTGTTCAACGCCTTGACTTAGAGCGCCGCGGCGCAAGCCGCCAACTACCCTTTCTGCACCATCGAGCCCAATGTCGGCGACGTCCCCGTCCCCGATCCGAGGCTCGATAAGCTGGCGGCAATCGCCAAATCGGCGCAGGTCGTGCCGACGCGTCTCACCTTTGTCGACATCGCCGGTCTCGTGCGCGGCGCGTCAAAGGGCGAAGGGCTCGGCAACCAGTTTCTCGCTCATATCCGCGAGGTGGACGCCGTCGCCTATGTGCTGCGCTGCTTCGACGACCCCGACGTGGTCCATGTCGAGGGCCGGGTCGATCCGATCGCCGACGCGGAAACCATCGAGACCGAGCTGATGCTTGCCGATCTCGACAGCCTCGAGCGGCGTGTGCCGATCCTCGAGAAGAAGATCCGCGGCCAGGACAAGGAGGCAAAGCAGACGCTTGAATTGCTTGAGCGCGCGCTCTTCCTCTTGCGCGAGGGCAAGCCGGCACGGCTCGCCGCAGTCGATGAGGACGAGCGGGCGGCTTTCAGAAGCCTTGGTCTGCTCACGTCAAAGCCCGTGCTTTATGTGTGCAATGTCGATGAGGCGTCGGCCGCAACGGGCAATGCCTATTCGGCTCAAGTTGAGGCGCTGGCGAAAGCCGAAGGCGCCGGCTGCGTCGCCATCTCCGCCAAGATCGAGGCCGAACTCGCCGAGCTGCCGCCAGACGAACGGAAGGCCTATCTCGACGAGCTCGGCCTGTCCGAGCCTGGGCTCAACCGCCTCGTCCACGAAGGCTATAAGCTCTTAGGGCTCATCACCTATTTCACTGCCGGCCCCAAGGAAGCGCGCGCCTGGACGGTGACGCGAGGCACCCGCGCGCCGCAAGCCGCGGGTGTCATCCATACCGATTTCGAGAAGGGCTTCATCCGCGCCGAGACCATTGCCTATGATGATTATGTAGCGCTTGCCGGCGAAGCCGGCGCACGGGATGCAGGCAAGCTCAGGCTCGAGGGCAAGGATTACATTGTGAAGGACGGCGACGTCCTCCATTTCCGCTTCGCGACGTAAGGCAGAGTACCCCCCGCAAAAAATCGGCGACGGGATGAGCCCCGCCGCCGATCGTCCGTTCACTACGAAGCGCCAAGAAAAACGTTACATCTTCGAGCAGGTCTTCGTTGCGTCATCCCACTTCATCTTGGCCTTGTCACAAGCCGCCTTCGTCTTCGGCGCGGCCGCATAGGACGCGGCAGGAACGACGCTCACGGCGAGCCCAACAGCCATCAAGGCGAGAATAAGTTTCTTCATGATCGCATCTCCTCCATGGGACTACCCTCTGTGGTAGCCATCGATCGATAGGGCAAATGAATGCGCCCCACCCTGAGACGAACCATCGCTGAGGCAAGGTAACTCTGAGGCAAAATGCCTAATCGGCAGGCATGGATTTCGGCGGTTTGCGCCTAGTTTGCCTTTTTGCAGGGCCGGCCGCCGAGATCCCGGTAGACGGCGACATGGCGATGGGCGGCGTCACCCCCATCGACACATAGACATTCATCAACCGCTCGACCCCGCCCTCGGCCGGTTTGACCCAGTCCGCCGGGACATAGATCAGCGCGCCGCCGAACGGAACCGGCGCGGATGGCACCAGAACGCCGAGATAGCTGTGCTCGCCAATCGCGACCGGCTGGTGCGACGGCATCAAGGCAAGCACCGCAGCGCCCCCCTCGCCGCCGAAGAAGCACCACACCGGGCTCATACTCTTGAGATCGCCCTGATCGCCGCGATCGACGATGGCCACGAAACGCTTCGACAGATCGTAGATGTTGGAGACAAGCGGGATGCGCGCCATCAGCCAGTCGAAACTATTGGAGATGAACGAGCGCAAGCCCGACTCGACGAGCAGTCCGAGCAGAAAGATCGAGCCGAGGATGATGGCGAGCCCAAGCAGATAGGCCGCCGTCGAAGAAGACTCGATGTTGAGGCCGAGCGAGGTGCCAAGCGCGGTGATCAGCCGGCCGATGAAGCTGCCCGGGCCGGCATAGCTCGCCACCAGCGAGCCGACCCAAGCCGTCACGAATACTGTGACGGCGATGGGCAGGAGCGCCAGAACGCCCGCGAAAAAAATGCGCAGAATCCGCCCCACCTTATCGCTCCGATCGCAAATCGTTAACCTTAACCATTTTAGTCAATTTTTCGGGACACTCTCCGCCGTGGGTATAAGGTCCAGTCCGTCATGGGGCCTTCCCTCCCCATCACATCCCCTGCATGGGAACCCCGAAGAGGCTCCGATCCCCCGTACGGCGCTTCTTCATGGAACCGAAAAGCGCAATGAAGCGCTCCTAATCGGCCCCGCATCTCCGCGGGGCCTTTCTTTTTGGCGGCTTCTGCGCGGTTGATTTTCGATTCGGACCTCACTGGCCGTGTCGCTGCGAAGCCATGAACTCTGCGCCATGCGCATATTGCGTATTCACCGGCACGCCCTCCTTGCACAAGGGACAGCCGGCGGCTGGCCAGGACGGGATTTTGTATTCCAGGAGACATCGCAGATCCGTCACGCCACAATCTGCGGGTACTACGGTGCCTCGGGTGATGATCGCTGCCGCTCCCAAGACCCGCCCACCGCTAAGCTGCACGGCTTCAACGGTTTGCCGCAGTGCCAGGCCGGTATTGATCACGTCGTCCACCACGACCACCCGTTTGCCGTTACCACCTTGTCGTAGCCGCGCCGCAGGATGAACGGCCCACGAAGTGGTCCGCCCGGAGCCGCGGAGGGCTGCTCGCCATGTTCGGCGAACACTGACAGCACCCCAAGTGCGTGGGCGGTCCACTGCGATATGATGATCCCACCGGTTGCCGGTCCGCACACCACCTCGGCGCCGAGATCACGTATGGCCTCCGCCAGCATGGTGCAGAGGCCCTCCTCCCGGTCGGTGTATTCATTGACAACGTCCATGTCGATCCAGCCGCTACCGTGCTGGCCGGAGTCGCACACGAAGTGATCGTGCTCGATGATCGCCCCAGACTCGACGAGCACCCGCCTCGTCCGCTCCGCGTACTGCCGCGCCTGCTCCGTCGCGATCATGACCTGCCTCGAGAGAGCTCGAAGATCTTAGTTTAGGTCGTTTGAACGGGTCTGCAATCAGGCCTTGCCTCAACCGGCCAGCACCTGAGGCGCCGCTCTGGGTTCCGTGTCAGGAGGGCCCGTTTATGGTTTGTAAACCTTTAAGGACCACGGTGGGAATTGACGGATCGTTAACCAAACCGAGACGCCGACACGACCCGAAAGAGCTGGATTTCCACTTATCTTGTGCTTGCCGTTTGCACCCTCGTTTTCCAAACTTGGGTGCGTTCGTCTCAATGCGAAACGGTCGCCGAATGCGGCTCGAGCTATGTCAAAGGCGTTGTCTGGTCAGCTGTCTGGCCCGCGTCGTGGGTTGTCTACCTGGCGGGCACGGCTCCCATCCATCGCTGGCTGGCATAGCGCTCGCGGGCTCCGCCTGTTCAGCCGGCGCGCTTCAACGTGTCGGCTGCCGCCACTTGGCGCAGGAAGTTCTCCACCGTGTGGCGGAGCTGCTCGGCCTGGCGGGAAAGATCGCGGGAGACTTGCAGCATCTGCGTCGCTGATTGGCTCGTCTCATCGACCGCTTTGGTCACGCCGGGCATGTGCGACACCACATCCTCGGTGCCGCGCGCAGCCTGACGCACGCTATGCGAGATCTCCGACGTCGCCGCCGATTGCTGCTGCACGGCGCCGGCAATCTCCTGAGTATTGCGGTTGACTTCGCCCATGGTGGTGACGATCGACTGCATGGCGTCTACCGCGCCGTTGGTCGATGCCTGGATGGCGGCGATCTGCTGCTTGATGTCGTCGGTCGCCTTGGCGGTCTGGTCGGCGAGCGTCTTCACCTCGCTCGCTACGACCGCAAATCCCCTGCCCGCCTCGCCTGCGCGCGCGGCCTCGATCGTGGCGTTGAGCGCGAGCAGATTGGTCTGGGCGGCAACGTCCTGGATCAGACTCACCACATCGCCGATCCTCCGCGCGGCGGTGGCAAGCCCCTCGACCTTGAGATTGGCGGCGCGGGCATTATCGGTGACTTGGTTCACGATGCGGCTTGCGGTCGAGACCCGCGTTCCGATCTCACCGACCGAGACGGCAAGCTCCTCGGCCGTCGCTGCCACCGTCTGCACATTCGACGAGGCTTCGTCTGAGGCAGAGGCAACCACCCCCACCCGTTCATTGGTGTCGCTCGCGAGCGTCGATAGCGAGCGCGCGGTCTCGTCCATCGACCGCGCGCTGTCGGCGAAGGCGCCGAGGATGCCCGCGATGGAGCCCCTGAATTGGTGGATCAATTCCTCGGTCCGCTGCTGGGAGGCGAGCCGTCCTTGGACTTGGCTATCCTGCTCGCTCTTGTGACTCTCGCTCCACCTGATGGCGTCGGCCTGGAAGGCCTTGAGAGCCTTGGCGATCTCGCCGACCTCGTCGGCACGGGCGGCATACGGGACGACGCCGTCCATATCCCACTTGATGAAGCGCAAGATCACGCCGTTGAGATCGAGCAGCGCCCGGGCGATCGAGCCGCCGAGGAGATAGCCAACGATCGCCGCAAGGGCACCGGAAATGATCACGGCGAGCAACGCTGCGAGCGCCGTGCTTTGGATCGTTGACGCAAGCACGAATGACACCACCACGGCCATCATCGCCGTGGCGGCGAAAGCGAACGTGACTTTCAAGCGCAGAGCCATCGGAATCTTCTCGGGGTATGAGGACGCGCGAAGTGCCCCTCGCCGCTCGATCCACGGAGGGCGAATCTCGCGCGCGAAGTTGTGGCCCCAACACTCTCTGCTTGTGGTTAAAACTCCCTTTAGGAGAGACGGCTCTCAGGCAGCGGCCAAAGATAAAGATCGGCCCCTTCTCGGACGCCTCACCGGAGGGCCGCGGCGATATTGCCGCCATCGACCGTTTCGATATGGCCGGTCGTCTTGCGTGCGAGCGCGAGCTGAACAAAGGCCTGCGCCACGTCGTCGGCCAGCACCTCGCGGTTGAGCAGATTGCCCGCCATGTACTCGGCCTCCGACACGCCCCGCGCCTTGGCCCGCGCTGCAATCATGGCGTCGGTCAAGAGCCCGCTTCGCACCCGGTCGGCGTTGACGCCGTTCGAGCGGATGCCCTCGGCGCCGTAGTCGAGAGCATATTGGCGCATAAGGAGCATGGTCGCGGCCTTGGGCAGGCCGTAAGGACCGAAATTCGCCCCCGGATTCACCGCCTGCTTGGAAATGTTGAACAAGAGCACGCCGCCGGTGCCCTGCTTCAGCATGATGCGCACCGCTTCCTGCGCCACGGTCTGATGGGCAAAGAAATTGAGCTCGAAGCTCTCGCGCAAGAGCTCGTCCGAGACCTCTCCAATCCGCCCTTGCCAAGCGGCGCCGGCATTGGACACGACGATGTCGACGCCACCGAAGCGCTCGCAAGTAAGCGCAAAGGCGGCACGCACCTGCTCGGGCTTGGTGACGTCGCATTCGATGCCAAGACCTTTGATCGCAGCGGCAGCCTTCTTCGCCGCCTCTCCGTCGATATCGAGAATGGCGACGGCAGCGCCCTGGGCGGCCAACGCCTTGGCGGTCGCGGCGCCGATCGCGCCGGCACCCGTGACGAACGCGACCTGCCCGGTGAGCGGCTTGACGACGGCGCCTTTCAGCTTGGCCTGCTCCAGGCTCCAATATTCGAGGGCGAAGAGATCGCTCTCAGGCAGCGGCTCGTAGCGGCCGATGGCCTCGGCGTCCGTCACCACCTTGACCGTGTTCTCGGCAAGGTCCGCGGCGATCGACGCATCCTTCGCCGTGCGCCCAAGCCCGAACAGGCCAATGCCCGGAACGAGCACCACGCGCGGCGCGCCATCGAGCTTGGTCTTGGTGTTGCCTGCGGCTGCATTCTCGCGGGCGAAATAGGCATCGTAGTCGGCGACGAAACCGGCCACGGTCTCGCGCAGCGCCCGCGCGAACTCGTCAAGCTTGCCCGCTTCCGGTGGCGGAACCACGAGCGGCTTGTTCTTCGTGCGGATGATGTGATCGGGGGTCACCACCCCGCGCTGGCTGTAGGCGGCAAGCTCGGCGCCATTCACATAATCGAGGATCTCCGGCGCCGTACGGAAATCGGTGATGAAGCGGATCGGCTCCTCGCCTTCCTTCTTGATCGCGCAAGCGCCGCGGATGAGCGGCGCGACGTCGGCGGCTGACACCACCGTGTCTGCAATCTGGCGCGACGGGAAAACAATCGGCCGCCCCTGACGCAGGCGGCTCTCGGCCAGAGACACCATCTCGATCATGCGCTCATAGGCCTCGCGCGCGGTCTCTCCGAAGGTGAAGATGCCGTGCTTGTGCAGGATCAGGCCTTCGACGTCGGGCTTCTGCTCGAACACCTCGGCGGCCGCCTTGGCGAGCCCGAAGCCCGGCGCGATGTAGCGCACGATGCCCATGCGCCCGTCGTAGACCTCGCGCGCCAATTCATCGCCGTCGGGCTGATCGACGACGGCCAGGACCGAGGCGGCGTGGGTGTGATCCACGAATTTGGGCGGCAGGAACGCATGGAGGAGCGTCTCGACCGACGGGTTGGGTGCGGTCGAATCGAGTAGGTTCAGTCGCTGAAAATTAACCATGGCCTCGTCGGAGAGCGCCTCGAGCACGCGCAGCTGCCGCAACGGCGCGAGCTTCACCGCAGGCAATCCCCAGGGCTCGATATCGGCCATGTCGGCGCCCGAGCCCTTGACCGCGATCACCTCGTGCTCGGCGCCCAGATCATCGCGGGCCCGCGTTTTGACCGAGGTGTTGCCCCCGCCGTGCAACACGAGCAGCGGATCGCGGCCCAAGAGTCGCGTGGTGTAGACCCGAAGCGCGATGTCGGGGCCGATCCCTTTCGCGTCATACGCTGCGACAATTTCGTCGGCAGCTTTATCATTCCATTTGCTTTGCATGGCGCGCGTTGTTGCAGATATGACCTTTAAGTTCAAGCATGGAGCACCCATATAAGTGTTGAGTGATGACACCTGCCCAGTTGATCCAAGAAATGGTCCCGTTTCCGCCACGCTTCCTTACCGATTTGCAACCTATTTCCCCGTACTCTGCTGCACTTACGGGGTTTGTTTGAATGAGTGAGTAAAGTGGGAAGGTTCCGCGATAATTATCGGCCCGAGCGCCACTACATGCGCGGGCCCGGCCCGAAATGGCATGAGAAGCATCGGGCGGCGTTTCGCGAGGCTGCCAGCGTCCAACCGAAAGACGATGCCGACCGCGAGTTGCTCGCTCAATCGGCCAAGACCCTCCAACCTCCCGCCAAGAAGCCCGAATTGCACTACGTGATGTGGATCGCGCCCATCACCGTCGCCGCGCTCGTCGGCGCCGTTGCCGTCGCGCTCGCGTCCGGCCTGCCGACGCACTAAAGCAACAGCGCGGTGGCAAGACCTGCCGCCAACGTGACGGCAGTCGCGGCAAGGAGCTTCTTGCCGAGCCCCTCCCCGCCAAGCACGAAGGCCATCGCGCATTTCACGATCGTGTTGGAGAGCGACGCGATCACGATGGCGATCACCGCGACCCTCGCCTCTCCGCTGTGCGCGAATTCCGACATCGACAGCGTGATGGCGTCGACGTCGGTCAGCCCGGCGAGAGCGGCGACCGCATAGAGCCCGCTCGGCGGAAAATGCTCCTGCACGATCTTGACCGCAAGCAGGATGACGGCGAAGAGCGCGCCGAATTTGGCCGCCGCGGTAAGACTGAACGGATTCTCGATATCGACCTCGCCCTTAGGCGTCGTGCCGTCGACCGATTTGTCGCGGAAATAGAGCCAAGCCGCATAGCCGCCGGAGGCGAGCGTCATGACCACAAACGGGATGACGATTTCGGGAAGGAGCTTGCGATTGACCACGGCCACCAGCACGATCACGCGCACGAACATCACCGTCCAGGCAAGCAGGATGCCGCAGGCGAGCGCGGCTGCGTTTTGCGGGGTCTCGCCCGCTTCCCGCGAAAACGACAGGGTGACGGCGGTCGACGACACGAGCCCTCCTGTCAATCCGGTCAGCGCCGTGCCGCGTGCCGGCCCCAGCCATCGCGTCAGCACATAGCCGATAAGAGACAGGCTCGAGATCAGAATGACGAGCAGCCAGAGCTTGTAAGGGTTGAGCGCGCCCCACGGGTCGATGGGGTGGTTGGGCAAAAGCGGCAACGCGATGAAGGTCGCGATGAGGAGCCGCAACCCGGCATAAACGTCGTCCCAACCGAGCTTCTCGACGAAGCCATGCAGCGGCTGCTTGTAGGCAAGCACGGCGGCGGTGACCACGCCGAGCGCGATGGCGAGCTCGCGGTAGCCGAACATGACCATGGCACCGAGAAGGAAGACGACAATCGCCGCGGTTTCGGTGGTGAGCCCCTTGCCGCCGTCGCTTGACCGCGCCGTGACGAAGTAGCCGGCAACGATGAAGGCGCCGACGATGAGAAGCGCCGCGGCAAGGATCCAGGGCGAGGACAGAGTTCTGCGAGAGAACGCCGGCGGCCGCGCCGAGCAGGGCTAGGAGGGTGAAGGTCCGCAAGCCCGCGATGTGGCCGGGCTCCTGCTCCTCCATCTTGCGCTTCTCGCGCTCGATGCCGACCAGCGCGCCGAGCAGGATGGCGATGGCGAAATCGCCCGCCACCACGAGGAATTGCTGCTGGTCCATCGTCCTGCTCCGACGCCTCCCAGCATCCTAATCCCCTCTCCCCCCGTGGGAGAGGGCTTTCCGCCGCGATCTTGCGCGCGAAGCTTGTGCAAGTCGCATGGCGGAAAGGGTGAGGGGGCGATTCTTTTGTTTTGACGCCGCTTCGCGGCTTACCCCTCACCGCGAGCGCGATGCGCTCGCGTGCTCTCCCACAAGGGGAAGTCATGACTGCTCGTAAAAAACCTAATACATTGTATTACCTAGTGATTTCCACTCAGCAAACAGCACATGCAAAACATATCTAAAACCGGCGCTAGCGTTCGCGGGTGACCATTTTTGGTCACGGCGAGGTCTTGCAAGGCCGACCGCAGTTGCCCATAATTACGTCACTGCCTTGGAGCAGGCGTTAGCGCTCGGATGAGCAAACGATAGGCGGGATCAACCCGTCGAGGCGCAACGCGAAGTCGTGAGACCAACAGCTCCCGGCTCAATCCGGCCGACCTCTACAAAACTAGCGACGAGCACCTGCCGTCGCGCATTTGTAGAGGCATGCGCCGTGTCTGAAAATTCTCCCAAGCCTGTGAACCGGGCTGAGCGCCGCGCTAAAGAAGCGAACAAGCGCGGCAAGCAACCACACGGCGGTCAAGTCGCCACCGAGATTCCGGTGACCTCGCTGACGCTCATTTGGCTGCCCGAACTCAGCCGCCAGCTCGGTCGCTCTCGCGTCACCATCGAGCGCTGGATCAGAGAGCGCAAGTTCCCGCCGCCGTTAAAAATCACAGGGCAAGGTTGCGCATGGCGTGTGCGGGATGTGGAGGCGTGGCTCCACAAGATTGCCCGTCAACGCAAGCACACCAACTATCGCGGCTCGGTCGCCGCGCAAATGAAGCGTCGGGGGGCGGAATATGCTTAAGCGCCTTCATGACGACATTCTGGCAACCGCCCCACTCGCGCACCTCGCCTTGCGTGCCAACGCGGGGCATGAGGCCGCGTTGCAGTGCCTCAATAGTTCGGTTGCTCACGCCAGGGAGGCAGGCAAGGCACTGCTTCAAGCCAAGGACCTTGTTCCTTACGGTCAATGGCTCAAGTGGCAAAAGGCAAATTTGAAGTTCGCAGTCCGCACCGCAGAACTCTACATGCGGCTCGCCAATCTGCCTGAGAAAGAATCGCAACGCAAGCAGCTGTGCCGCGTTGCCGGTCTGCCGTTGAATGGTGCCAGCGTCGGCAAAGTCGAGCGGGCAGTCAAACGGCTGCGCCGTCCTGTTGCCAGCTTGACGCCGTTGATCGAGCACTATGACGAGTTGCCGTGCGCTTGCTGGTGTCGAGCGCGTGGATGCGCAAGCCGTTCGCCCGGGTACCGCTGCCATTGCTGACTATTTCGTCACCAGCATTGCGGCTGTATCTGCTGCTGCAGACCCTCTGCACCAGCATGGTGAACCCGGGACGCCATGTCGCTGAGCGAACTGTGCAAACGCCTCGGCATCAGCACGCAGTGGGGACCGGCCCACGCTTCAAAGGTGGTCATGCATGCACTGGCGGCGGTGAACGCGCATCTCAAGACGCTCGACGCCCAGGCACTGGCCGATCCCTACAACGTCAAACTGCCACTAGCGTTCGAGGTGAAGGAAGTCGGCACTAGAGCAGATTCAGGTTTTTCCGATTCCTGAAGGGATTCCCAAATCAAGCGAACAGTGCGAGTCCTCCATTCCTTGGGGATGGAGGGGGACATGGCGCGAGCTTACAGCCAAGACTTGCGTGATCGTGTGATCGATGCGGCGCTCGGCGGAATGCCGGCCCGGCGGGCGGCGGTCCAATTCGAGATCGGGATCGCCACGGCGATTGTGTGGGTGCGCCGGGCGCGCACGAGCGGTGAGCGGGCGGCGCGCCGTCAGGGCCAGCCGCGGCGTTCCAAGCTCGATCCGCAGCGCGCCTTCCTGCTCGGACTGGTCGAACTGACGCCGGACATGACGATCGTGGAGATGCAACAGCGGCTTGCCGCGGAGCGTGGCATCAAGGCGAGCGTGGGCACCATCTGGACCTTCCTCGACCGCTGCGGCCTGACGTTCAAAAAAAGTCCGCGCATGCGGTTGAGCGGGATCGGCCCGACATCGTGAAGCGGCGCGAGGCCTGGTTCGAGGACCAACTCGACCTCGATCCCAGCAAACTCGTCTTCATCGACGAGACCGGCGCGGCGACCAACATGGCCCGCCTGCGCGGCCGGGCGCAGAAAGGCGAGCGGCTGCGTGCCGGCATCCCGCAGGGCCATTGGAAGACCACCACCTTCGTGGCAGGCCTCAGGCTCACCGGCATGACCGCGCCGATGGTGCTCGACGGTCCGATGAACGGCGCCGCCTTCCTCGCCTATGTGCAGCAGGTGCTGGCGCCGGAACTCAAGCCCGGCGACATCGTCATCATGGACAACTTGTCCGCTCACAAGAGCTGCCAGGTGCGCGACGCAATCGAGGCGGCCGGCGCGCGACTGCTCTACCTTCCGCCCTACAGCCCCGACTTCAACCCGATCGAGAACGCCTTCGCCAAACTCAAAGCGCTGCTGCGCAAGGCTGGCGAGCGCAGCATCGAGGGCCTCTGGCACCTGATCGGGAAGCTCCTCGATGCCTTCAGTCCGCAGGAATGCGCCAACTACTTCGCCGCCGCAGGCTATGATCCGGATTAACCCGAAAATGCTCTAGCCTTAGGTTTGTCAGGATTGATCCACTGGTACGCCCAGACGACGATGAAACCAGTAGCAGCGGCGAATCCGATTCGGCTGAAATGTTCGAATTGAATACATGCACCAGTTACGCTACGGCGCTAAAAGGTGACAATTGGTCTAATCAGTAGCGCTAAAAAAAAGGTGACAATTGGTCTAATCAGTAGCGCAAAAAAGGTGACAATTGGTCTTGAAAAGGTGACAGTTGGTCTAGCGAGTTTTCGTCCAGGGCGTTGAAATTAAAGTGAAATCGCCTTTCTATGCCAGGCTAGTATAATATATAGGAGGAAGATCGTTGGTTTCTGAGAAGAACTTAAGAGAATAATCGCTGCCGCGATTTTTTCCTTTTTGAATTGGCCAGGATTTGTTGATTGACCAGGAGTAACGAAGGTTAAGGTGGTTGTGGACCTTGACGAAATCATTGCGGCTATTCACCCTGGCAGCGTCGGTGCGGCAAAAATACCCGCGCCCGCCAGTGGTTTTTAAGGAGGAGCAGCAGCATGAAGGCTCTCACTGCTAAGGAGAAGGAGCGTCGCCGTCGTTCAAGTTGCCGAACTGGTTGCGTCCCCTGGCCGAAGCCAAGGACGAGCAGCAGCGTCGCGTCTGGCTACAAGCGCGTGAGCGCGAGAACTATGTGCCACCGCTTACGCACCCCGAACTCGAATTGTTCAGACAGTAAAAAGGCCATGACCGAGCCCAACGAACCGGAGTTCACGATCTCGCTTCAAGACCTTGAGCTGATCGATCTGGTTGATAACCAACGCCAGAGGCTACCTCTACCGGCGGATTGATTGGCTACATGAGAAACGACGTGACCATGACTACGCCGAGGAACTTGAGCAGGCACTGATGGAGCTTGATATGCTGGTGGGCTTTTGCCTGACCAGACCCGGGGTACAGTCCTATCGGAAGCGGCGAGATAATCGAAACAGTGTGAGCCCCAACCCGAAGCGCCTTCCTTCCGCTGTCAGCGTTTGGTGGACCTAAAGCGCTATACGGCGAACGTCAAGGCAGGGCGACCAAACTTGGTCGGGGATTGTCACCTGGCGGCCCAGGTTTGGGCCAGGGAGGCCGCTACACAGCTCCGCCTGGTGGAAACCCAACCCTTGAGAGGTTAGCCCCGTTGGTGGCCCCGCCACGATCAGCAAATCCACTAAAAAAAGCGACTTGCGGCCCAGCTACCACTGGTGACTCCAAGTCACCACGGCGAAAAGCGTCAGTTTTGCCTGCAAAATCTCATAAGTAGTGAAAGTGAAATAGGCCTGTAACCGTTGCAAACCTTGGATTTTTACTTATACCTTGGCAGATTATGCTAGTTTGACCTAAAATCACAGGCATGAAAACTGCGATTTGCAACGGGCGAAAAAGGCCGAAAAACAAGGCTTACGAACGTAAGCGCCTAGCGCCCACTTCGGCGGCCTTTCGCTCATCGATCACCAATGGTTCCAGCTTGTTTGTCGGCGTGGACCAGCGCTCAGCCTATGCACGGCGCTTTCGCGACGTGTTGGCGGCACACATCTCCGATCTCGGTGGGCGTGACAATATCAGTGAAGCTGAACGCAGCCTGATCCGTCGTGCCACCACCCTGACCGTTGCGCTCGAGCGCATGGAGCACAAGTTCGCCCAGCATGACGGCGAAGCCTCCGCCACTGATCTGATCACCTATCAGCGGGTGACTGGCGCACTGCGCCGCTGCCTCGAAAGCCTGGGTCTGCGCCGACGGCCTAAAGACATCACGCCAACTCTGGCGCAATACCTCGCGGGGAAGCAGCGCGAGGCCACCGATGCGCAGGAGGTGATCGATGGCTGACTGCCTGCCACAAACCAAAAAGCGGCAACCCCTTAGCCCACACCTCAAAAGGCTGCCACAGGCCGCCACGGCTCACCCCAGCGAGCCTGGACCACGTTCCACCGCCAAAGAGGGGTCCGGCCTATTTGGCCCGTTCGCCCATGACCACGAAGTGAAGCGGCGAAAAGCACCGATGCTGAAACCAATCGAAGTCCTGCTCATCGTGGCCGCCATGCTGCTCGCTTACGCTCTCGGGATGTGGTTCGGCGTGATGATTTAAGGGAGATCCAGCAATGCCACGCAAACGTATTCCTCAAATCAGCCCCGGCTTCAACGTCGGCAAAGGTGGTCTGCTCCCGCCAATCAAGGATGCCGAGCGACCCGGCGCAACTTTTGCCCAACAATACGAGCAACGCGCGGTGGCCGAAGCCATGCGGGCACTCGACATGAGCAATCAACGCAAAAGTGGAAAAGTGGGATGACCGACGCCCTCGACACATCCCTCGACTACTGGCGAACGCATCCTTGCGACTTCATCGAGCAGGTGCTGTTCGACCCCGAGACCGATGCGCCCTTCGTGCTGCTTCCTGCCGAACGCCAGTTCCTCAAGCATGCCTTCGCCACCGATGACAATGGGCGGCTGCTCTATCCGACCTTGATATACAGCGCCATCAAGAAATCCGGCAAAACGACATTCGCCCGCTCCTCGTTATCACCCTGGTGCTGCTCCTAGGTGGGCGCTACGCCGAGGCGTATTGCATCGCCAATGATTTGGAGCAAGCTCGCGGTCGTGTCTTCGAAGCCATCAAGCGCATCATCGAAGCTTCACCTCACCTCGCCCCGGAGGCCAACATCACCGCCAACAGAGTCACGCTTCACGCGACCGGCGCAACCATCACGGCAATTGCCTCAGACTACGCCGGAGCTGCCGGTGCCAATCCTACCATTAGCGTGTTTGACGAACTGTGGGGTTACACGAGCGAGAACGCTTGGCGATTGTGGGATGAGTTTGTGCCTAGCCCGGCACGCAAGATTAGCTGCCGCCTTGTCGTCACCCATGCGGGCTTCTCCGGCGAAAGTGGTCTGCTGGAAGATTTACGCAAGCGCGGATTAGCCCAGCCTTATCTCGCCCCCGACCTGCACGCTGGCGACGGCATGCTGTGCTTCTGGTCGCACGAACCACTAGCGCCGTGGCAGACGCCAGAGTGGATTGAGCAGATGCGGGCCAGCCTGCGGCCCAATCAATTTCTGAGGATGATCGAGAACCGCTTCGTCATCAGCTCGGAGACCTTCGTGCCGCTCGAAGATTGGGACGGCTGCGTTGATGCCGAGCTGCGCCCCGTCACCGCCCATGCCTGCCCTTCCAGTTTGGGTCGGCGTCGATGCCTCCGTGAAGCACGACAGCACCGCAATCGTCGCCGTGACCTGGGACCAAATCACGAAGCGAGTGAGGCTAGTCTGTCATCGCGTCTTTCAACCCTCACCATCTGATCCGCTCGACTTCGAGAGCAGCATTGAATGGACCTTGCGCGACCTACGCTCCCGCTTCGATGTGCGCGAGGTTCGTTACGACCCTTACCAGATGGCCGCCGTGTCACAACGTCTCAGCGTTGCTGGGCTACCAATGGCCGAGTTTGCACAAACGGTGCCCAACCTCACCAGTGCCTCACAGAACCTCTACGAGCTAGTGAAGTCGCGAGGTCTCATCGTCTATCGCGATGCCGACTTGCGTCTCGCCATCAGCCGCGCCGTCGCCATCGAGAGTTCGCGCGGCTGGAGGATCAGCAAGGAAAAAGCCTCACACAAGATCGACGTGGTGGTGGCTCTCGCCATGGCTTGTCTCGCCCCCGTCAAGCAAGGCGAAGCGGGCTGGTTGCGCAGTGGTTGGGGCTGCGAGGGCGGCATCATCTTCTGGGCGGACGAGGACGACCAACGTGGCCACCTTCACCTGCGTCATGACGAACACGACACCACGATGGAGCGCCATGCTGACGGCAGCCACAGTATTCGCGGCAGCGAAGGCTCAATTGCGCATCAGCGCACCCATTTCCGAAGTCGAGGATTTACGTCGAAGAGGACTACTCAAGCAATGACTGCGGCTGGCGACATTTGCAGAATTTAGTGGGCAGTGCTTTGTCCGGAGCCTTGCCCGATCACGCCAGGGCGCTGGTGGCTGCAACGTGGTCATCACCGCCGCACTGTCAGCGAGGGCGACATTGTTGCCGTGGGCAGCGTCACCTTCTCGCCCGGCACAGAAGGCGTGCGTCGCAGCCGTCAATGAGCTTCGGCAATTTGTGCGCTCGGCCTTCACCAAGCTCGATGAGATTGCCGCCGACAAGGACCTCGTTCCCTCGGCCAAGCGTCGCCAGCAACGCCTCGTCGCCGCTGAGGTCATCGAGCAGATGCAAAAATCGCCGACGCTGCCGAAATTGCGCGCGACCATTGCCACCGTTCTGCGAAAGTTCGACGACAAGATCGACGCGCTGATCCAGCGCCCGACTGATCCCGCCGGTTGTGTTCCTTCTGGAGTTGCGGGTCAGGAAGGCTTCGGTGCCGGAGGCCGGTCCTATGGCCGCGCAGGTTGGACTACCAGGGCTGCGCGGTTCCCTGAAACCTCCGACGCTGAGAGCCGCATCGGATTGTTTCACCGCGCGCGGCTCAAGGCGGTGACGTTTCAGTCGGTTGGGCGTCACCGCTTCTTTATCGAGCGCGGCTGGCACGAGCGTAAAGGAGAAAAAAGGCCCGGCATTAAAAAGCCGGGCCTTCCTTTCGGCAGACCATCAGGGAAGTGGTCTCCCTTCTCAGAAAAAGATCACGCCGCCGAACTGGAAGATGTCAAGACCATCGAAACTCGTGTTGAGCTTGCTCCCTTCAGGTTTATAGTTGAAGGTGGAGAAATTACCATGGCCAACGGCGCACGGACCTTCCACGCAGACGGCGTCAAGGTTCAGATCGAGGTGCTGCCAGCGGAAGAAAACATGCATGGCCGCAGAGTCAATCTCCTGGACGATGCCGACACCCCAGCGGTCCACCGTTGAGTTGTTGATCTGTGCAAACGAAGTAAAGGCGGCGCCATTGCTAAACGAGGCTGTCGGAATGTTCGCAAAGCAGGGGAGCTGGTTATCGCCGAAGGCTGATTGGTTCGTTCCGCTCGAGCCCGTATTGCACAACCCCGCGAACATATGCTGATACTGGCCGCCCTCGCCCCACAGCACGGTCGCGCCGAGCGGGAGCCAAGTGCGTTTGATGCCAGCCTTGACGAACCACGCGTCGGTATCGTTGGCATTGGAGCTGGCGGCCGTGAATACATCCGGATGGTCCGATGCCAAGTGGAAGTTGGTGATTTGCGTACCGTCGTTGTGCTCGTTCTCCCACATGCCATAGACCCAAAGGCCGGTGGGCACGTGCATGACCGAAGCGCCAACCTGGTTGCTTTCGACATCCTTCCTGAAGCCCTGGAACGGAGCACCGCCGCCACCTGCCTCTGCGGCGCCCGCGCAAGAGAAACCAGAGGAGCTGCCTCCAGCATGACATCCTTCGTCAGTGTTCTCGGCAAAACCATAGGCCGCCGACACCTTGAAGTTGTTCCAGTCGGCTGCGTATTTGACGGCGGCATCCCACTCTTTGTCTTCATAATAGCCGCCGGACGCGCTGAACCCAGCCCAGGTCGGGCTGTCATAGCGGAAGCCGTTGCCGTCGAGCCCAGTCGGGCAGTCGGCACCCACACCACCGCCGCCGGAAATACAGTTCGTCACGCCCTCCCAAGTGAAGTCGCTCGCTAGGTCTCCAGCGTTCTTAGCGAACTTCGGCCGGACGAACATGCCGCCACCATCAAACAGAACCGCATTCGACTCGATGACGGTCCCGGACAGGTCAGGCAGGAGTGCCAGATTATTGGTTGCCTGGACGAGCCGGCCCCAATTCGCCGTGCCCCACTTGTCGCTCTTGATCCACATGAACGAGTTAAGAGTGTTGATGCCGCCGGGCCCAACCAACTGGGCGTTGTCGTTGAACTGATTCTCGGCGAAGCCGACAGACGCGCTGTTACCAGGCGTCTCAAGCCACAGGGTATAGCCGCCCGACCAGCCGGGTGCGATCGTTGCGCTGCCGGAAATCTGAATGTGACTCGACAGCGTGGTATCCTTGTCGCCAACGTAGAAATTGCTCTCGTGGCCGTCATTCCACCAGCTTCCCAGCTTGACGACCCAACCGGAGATCGTCACCGACACCTTCTTGTTGCCCTTGCGGACGGTCGTGGCTTCGAGTTCGGCCACCCGCTCTTCGAGATCGGCGCAGCAGTCACCACCGAGATCCGCGGCTTTGGCAGGATGCGAGCTCATAAGGAACCCGCCGAGTGTCATGCCAAGCGCGGCTGCAATAGCCATACGGCTAGATGTCGTTAATGCCCCTGTCATCTTTTCGTCCCCCCAAACGGCAGTTTGATATTTTTACCCTTGAGTTCGAGTTACCTACAATCGGCATCAAAAGCCTCGGAGATGAAATCTTCCTGGGTGTGACATTTGCGCAGCACTTCGGAAGGGGCTGTTGCGAGTAGCGCGCTGGCCTTTGGGGCGACCTCCCTTGGGGCGAGAAGGGTTTATTAGCACCTGATAAACTGCTAGGGCGCGGCCCCCGCCCACGGTGGGCCGTTTGGCCTCGGGGTGCCCGTGCTACCGGCCAGCCCGGTACGAGGCTCTGACGGCTCGCTGTGACTCGCAGCTTGACCTTACCCGGCGCTAGCCGGGTAGCTTTAGCCAAGGGACCGGTTACGGAAAAACAATCGAGTTGTACCTTTGCCAGCGTGGACACCAGTCTTTGTGCTGCCAAACCTCGATATGCGATGCGCGATAGAATGCGACGCGGCGGCTATCGTCAACCGCACGGACGCGCGCGCGGAAGCAGTCATCAACGAGCACCCGGCCTTCGGCATCTTCCTCTCAAAGTTCCAGGGTCAGTTCGGCGAGAACATCCATCCCGCCATCCTGATGCTCAAAACCGACCCCGCCATTATGACCTACTTCACGGCAGAGGCGGTCTCCGCGTTCAGGGACTAGTCGCCCTTTCAGTCGTGCCTCTCGCTCGCGCGCGCAGACTCTACCACGACCGTCCGCAGCCGCTCGCATTTTCAAACGTCTTCGCCTTCTACCCCTGGATGCTCGACAGGCAATTCAGTGATCTAGTGTGCTCCACTCCGGCTACCCACGCTTTACATGTTCTTTCAAAATTCAAAGGCCAGTCATACCCGGATCAAACACAAGCCTCGCTAAACCAGGGCGACATAGACAAGCTGCTGCTCATCGCGCTCATGGAGATCTGGCAGAAGCGTTTCTCGGCACCCGATAGCCAATGGAGGGACCGCGCCCTCTTGCGCTCGCTCAACATGGCAAACGAAGCGGCGCGCATGCCCGCCAACACTGTGGCGACGTTCTACGAGTTCGGGCGCTCTCTGGCTATTTGGGTTAGTGCCTTCGAAATTCTTACGCATCCAGGCGGGGAAGGCGACGCTGGCCTTCAAACCGTCTTCACAGCGCTCGATAAGGTCGCCTGGATAAATAAGCAACTCGGCGATGCGAAGTATCCAACTGGCCAGAAAGCAACTCAGCGAACACTCGCCTGCCACGTCTATGAGCGCGTGTACTCGCTGCGCAACGATTTTCTACATGGCAACGAGGTTTCCGCGGATAAGTTGTCGGTAGGACAAGATCGGCGGCAAATGATCGACTACGCAGCTTGCCTTTACGGGCTTGCACTTACGGGAGTGCTTGGGCTGGGATACCGGAAATCCGTGCCGTCGCTGGACGACATCGGCGATCATATGACCTTTAGCTCGTCTCAGGGCATGTACGAGCGTGCGCTGCAGATGTTTTTGAGGCCCTGACAGATAGCTTTGGAAGAGTGGCGGCGCGCCGAGTTGGAATTCGTGATCACCAGCTTGCCACCCGCCTCGATCTTGCGCGATGACATCGAGAGCGAGCTGGCCCAGCTCTGGCGCACGCGGGTCGAGATTGCCGCTCAGCTCAAGCCGCCGCGTGCCGCATAGACAAATTGTCAACTACATGCTCGCGGCCCGCTACCATGACTTCATTCGCTGAAGTAGTTTCTCTGTTTCGCGCAGCGCGTTTTCACGATGTCTACGGCTGATCTTGATTTCGTGCCACGGGCGCAACCGGAACAAGCTCTAGCCATTCTTGCACGAACTCGTCAGCCGATTGGGGGAATGTCCGGAAGCCAACGAAGCGAAGATGCGCGCTCCAATCAAGAGAGCAAACCTCGGGGTCTGCCTCAAAGGTCCGCTGTAAGCGCTTCAAATTCGCGACCTTGATTTCAGGAACGGTCGCGGCTAGCTTGTCCAATAGCTCGGCCGCCGGGAGCCCGGTTGTCGGGGTATTGGTCAGCCTTTTCACGACGCCACTCGGCCGTGTTTTCAAAATCCGTGCGAATCCACTCCCTGACGAACGTCAGGTCAGTCTGAGTTGTTGACATGTTAATGAGCGTCCTTCAACGCAAAATTGCAGGTTGCAAGGGCGCTCGGCGGGCTGCGGTACTCTCGAAATTTAAATAGGGCCGGGTGACCGGCCTGCCCGCGTTTTGGCTGAGCTGAATATAGGCGCTACCGGATTGCAAGGCAACACATCATCAAACGGCATTGCCGCACGGGTGATGGTGAAGGACGGCCCATTCCCGAGCCCCAGGGCACCCCAGCCTCGTTTAAGGCAGGGGGCTAGCACCGATACAGGCCTAGGCCGCTTCGCGGCTGGTGGCACGCCTGGTGCGGCCTGGTGAGATTTTGGCCAGGCCTTAACGAAGCGCCTTGACGCCTTGCGGGGCGACCAAGCCCTCGATGTGATCGGCCCACTGCTCCATAGCGGCACGCTTCTCGTCGAGATATTCGAAGTGGTCATAACCGGCACCCGCTCCGCGACTGGGAGCATGATCGAGCAGCCGGTCGCGAATGTGCTCCGGTACTTTCAATTCCGCCAGTTTGGTCTCCACCGTGTGCCTAATGGCATGCACGAAGAAGTCGTCAATGCCCGATAACTGTTTCACTTGCTCGGAGAAGCGCCAGTTGATCGGAGCGAACACCAGATCGTCAGGCTGAGCATGTTTCGGCTTGATACCGATAAGCACGCGTTGCGCCAGTTTGGGCAATGGTAATGGGTGCTGGCGCTTGTTCTTGACACCGGCAATCGGTGTCCACTGCCACGCGTCATTGATCTGGCCCCAACGCATCGACGCCAGTCCACGCTTGTCCGACTTGCCTCGACGCTTGCCGGTCAGGATCAGCATTTTAAGATAAGCCGACGCGTTGCTGTCCACCGGGCAGTGCCACAGCCTTTTCAGTTCGTCGTCAGAGAATACCCGCTCACGCGACTTGGCACCGTTCCACGGTCGGGCAATGCTCGTCATGGGTGACACGGTGAGCAGACCGACACCGGGATTGGCGCACCACTTGAACAACGATTTGAGCTGAGAGTGCACTTTGTTGGCTAGATACGGTCGCGGCTTGTTAATGCCGTCGCCGTCATCACGAATGCCGCGCAACAGTGACTGGAGTTCCAATGGGCGAATGGTGGCAATGGGCCGACCATGCCAGTGCTGGCACGCTTTGAGCACCATGCGTTGCACTTCGAGTGCCGTCTCGTTCTTTTTGTTGCTGATCTGCTCGTCGGCGATATATGCCTCAACGCACGACTTGAAACTGTCCGAGCGGGCCGGATTGTTGGCGCGTGGGTCTTCACTGTTGCGGGCTGCCGCCCTATCGGCACGGCACAGTGCGCGTGCTTCCGCCAAGCTCATCTCACCGACCCGACCCAACTTGCGTGAATGCGGTTTGGCACTGCCGGGGAAGTAGAAGGTGCTGCGATAGGTCTTGGCACCGGCAGGTGACACCAAGACATGCAGACCGCGTGCGGCGTCGGTGCCCTGGTCCCAGACAATATATTGCCTTCGTGCCTTGACCGGCAGGTTCAGCACGTTGCTCTCAGTGAGGCGCTTGCGATTGCGTTTGCCAGGCGGTTTGCGCTGCCCTGTGCTGCCGTCGTTCTTTCGGTAACTAATGCGCTTGCGTTCAGTCATATCCAGTGGTCCTTATGCTAAAGATATATAAAACACACCCACTATATATGGTGCCGCAGGCATCGCGCCAATGAACCGGAAGTTGCTTGATTTTCTCCTTATCTACCAGTTACTTATGACACAAAATCCCTTGTGTTTTCAATGGCTGTTGTTCTCACACAAGGGGAGAGCGGGTGTTTGTGTCAGGCGTGACCCCAATGCCTGCTAGGCGGCGGAGCCTTTGCGGTGCTCGGGGTAGAGCGTCGTGAGCCCATCGCGGGTCGCGGGCGTGACGCCGCGCTCGGTGATGAAGCCGGAGACGAGCCTCCCCGGCGTTACGTCGAAGCCGAAATTGGCGGCAGGGCTCCCCTCTGGCGCGATCAAGACGCTCGCGATCGAGCCGTCAGGCAGCTTGCCCGCGATATGCGTGACCTCATTTGGGTCGCGCTCCTCGATGGGGATGGTGCTGCCGTCGTCGAGGCTCCAGTCGATGGTCGAGTAGGGCAGCGCCACGAAGAAGGGGATGTTGTTGTCGCGCGACGCGAGCGCCTTCAGATAGGTGCCGATCTTGTTGGCGACGTCGCCGGTCGCGGTGGTGCGGTCGGTGCCGACGATGCAGAGATCGACCTCTCTCTTCTGCATCAGATGGCCGCCGGTATTGTCGGCGATCAGGGTGTGCGGCACGCCGTGCGCGCCGAGCTCGAAGGCGGTGAGCGAGGCGCCCTGATTGCGCGGCCTGGTCTCGTCGACCCACACATGAACGTCGATGCCTTCATCATAGGCGCGATAGATCGGCGCGAGCGCGGTGCCCCAATCGACGCAGGCGAGCCACCCGGCATTGCAATGGGTGAGGATGTTGACTTGGCTGCCGCCCTTCTTCTCGGCATGCGCCTGGATGATCCCGAGCCCATGCTCTCCGATCCTGCGATTGGTCTCCACATCCTCATCGCAGATCGCCGCAGCGCGGGCATAAGCCGCGCCAACGCGCGCCTCGCGCGGCTGGTTGCGCACCGCCTTTTGCATCTCATCGAGCGCCCAGCGGAGATTGATGGCGGTCGGTCGCGTTGCCGCTAGTTTCTCGCAGGCATGGTCGAGCCCTTCATCTGAGGCATTGGCGCGGAGTGCGAGCGCCACCCCGTAAGCCGCGGTCGCCCCGATCAGCGGCGCGCCGCGCACCTGCATCGACTTGATCGCGTGCGCAGCGTCGTCGAGCGTGTTGAGGCTAAGCGTCTCGAAGCGGTGCGGCAGCTTGGTCTGGTCGATGATCTCGACCGTCCTGCCGTCTTCGTTGAGCCAGATGGTGCGGTAGGGCTTGCCGTCGATCTTCATGGGAGGAGCTCAGTCACCCTCGAAGGCGATGAGCGAATGGCACGGGACACCGAGCTTGGCGAGGCGTGCCGCGCCGCCGAGATCGGGAAGATCGATGACGAAGGCGGCGCCGACCACGTCGGCCTTGAGCTTGCGCAACAGCTTGATCGCGGCCTCGGCCGTGCCGCCGGTCGCGATCAGATCGTCGACCAGGAGCACCGGTTCGCCCGCCTTGATGGCGTCCTCGTGGATCTCGATCACGTCGATCCCGTATTCGAGCTCGTAATCCTGACCGATGGCCTTGCCCGGCAGCTTGCCCTTCTTGCGGATCGGCACGAAGCCGCAGCACAGCCGGTCGGCGACGGCGCCGCCGAGAATGAAGCCGCGCGCCTCGATGCCGGCCACCACCTGCACCCGCCGATTGACGAAGGGCTTGACCAGCTGCTCGACGGCGGCGCGGAAGCCGTTGGCGTGACCGAGCAGTGTGGTGATGTCGCGGAACATGATGCCCGGTTTCGGGTAGTCGGGTATGGTGCGCACGAGGTCCTTGAGGTCGATTTCGGCAGTCACATTCATGCAGGATCTCCGCGAAATTGGCAGGCTCACCAGAGGGTGCGAAGCCATCGGCTCTTGAGCCTAGAGCATGATCCCGAAAAGTTGCAGACTTTTCGGACCGGATTATGCAATCAGAGACGAAGATATCGAACGCAGCGCGGCTGGCTAGTCGAGGGCCGCGAAATCGAGTGGGGCATGGTAATGGCAGACGGCTCTAATCTTGTGACCATCCGCGACATCGACATCCCGTTCTTGCGGATGGTGGCGATCCTCATCAAATGGTCGCTCGCGGCCATTCCCGCAATCATCATCGCGGCCATCCTCTACGCTTTGTTGTTCGCGCTGATCGCTGGCGTCGTCGGGAACGTCGTCTCGATCATCAATGGTCTTCTTCAGGCGCTCGGCGTGCCGATCCCCCCGCCGGGGTGAGGCTTTCTTGCGCAAGTCATGACCGTGCGGCGAAGAGGGCCGCGAAACAGACGGCCTTGCCGGACGTTTCTCCAGGCGATATTCGCAGGCTATGAGCTTGGAGGCGTCCCATGAATGTCATCGATCGGAGCTTCGCGGCGGAAGCTGACCGGATTACCAAGGCAGAGAGCGCGCGCAAGAGGCGTCAGCGGCGGCTCGCCGCCGTCGCGGTGCTCGCCGTCGCCGTCGCGGCCATAGCCTATTATGTGTGGGCGACGACGCTGTGCGGCAGTTGCGGCGCGTCCATGCCGCTCCCGCCGGCCTAACCGCTACATCAAGGTGCGTCTCAGGACGCGGCCCGCGACGGCATCGAGCTTCGCCAGAAGCTCGGGGTCGCGCGCCTCGGGCGCGGTGATGATCGCCGTGTCGAGCGCGCGGTCGCAGCCGATCGGACATGGCTCATGCTCGTGCGGGAAGTCGCGCGCCAGCCGCGCCACCAGCCGCTGCGCCCTCTCGGCATTCGCCGTCAGCACATTGATGATGTCGGTGACGGTGACGGCGTCATGGTCGGGATGCCAGCAGTCGAAATCGGTAACCATGGCCACGGTCGCGTAGCAGATCTCGGCTTCGCGGGCGAGCTTGGCCTCGGGCAGATTGGTCATGCCGATGACCGAATAACCCAGTCCCTTGTAAGTGAGGCTCTCGGCCAGCGTGGAGAATTGCGGGCCTTCGATGCACACATAGGTCCCGTCGCGCACCATGGCAATGCCCTCGGCCCTCGCGGCCTCGGCGAGATGGATGCGCAGGCGTGGGCTGACGGGATGCGCCATCGATACGTGCGCGACGCAGCCTTTGCCGAAGAAGGAATTGGCGCGGGCGTAGGTGCGGTCGACGAACTGATCGACGAGGACGAAGGTGCCTGACGGCAATTCCTCCTTGAACGATCCGCAAGCCGAGAGCGAGACGAGATCGGTGACTCCTGCCCGCTTCATCACGTCGATATTGGCGCGGTAGTTGATGTCGGTCGGCGACAGGCGATGGCCCTTGTCGTGGCGCGACATGAACGCGATGGGGAGCCCGGCGATGTCGCCGATCCGCAGCGGCGCTGACGGCTCACCCCATGGGCTCTTGATGCGCTCCTCGTGGACATTCTGCAGTCCGGGCAGATCGTAGAGCCCCGATCCGCCGATGACGCCGAGCACCGCCTTGGTCATGTCGCCCCCTTTGATGGCCTCATGGTTCGAGACGCGGCCTCTGGCCGCTCCTCACCATGAGGAGAAAATCCTCATCTTGAGGAGGCGCAAAACGCGCCGTCTCGAAGGATGAGGCCCAAGAAATCACTCCTCGCCGACATGAATATAGAACAGCGCCCACACCCAGTGACCTTCATGCGAGTTGGTTGGTTTGAAATCGGGCGAGCGCGTATTGATCAGCCACAGCGGCCCCTGCTGTCCGACGCCAAGCGGTTGGCCGTTTACTTCGAGCGCGATGATCCAGTCCGACGAGTTGATGTCCTCCGGCGAGAGCCATCCGCTATAGCCGTCGACCGCGGTGAAGCTGATCTTGACCTTGGCCGCCTCGACATGGCCGAGCACTTCGCGCAGCAGCGGTCCCTTGAAGGTGGCCGGCGCGTCGAACCCGGGCGGCTGTGCCGTCACCGTGCCTTGCTCGAGCGAAAGGAGTGTCGGGCGGTCGAAGGCAAACGCACTCTTGAATGAGGCCTTCTGCTCCGCGAGCAGGCTGTCCTTCTTCGCATCGAGGGGGCCGCGATTGGTGTTGCCGATGAGCCCGCCCACGGTGAGCAGCACCATCTCCTTCGGCGGCGGATACCCCTCGGCGTCATCAGCGGCGAGCGCCGGCAGGGCGGCAAGAGCGACGAGGAGAGCGAGCAGCACGCGTGCCATTGGATTACCCTTCCTTTGGCCGCGCACCATGCCACACGCCGTCGCGCCGGCGAAGCCGGAATCCAGCGATGTCCTCACGCCGTATGCGGTGCGTCGTCGTGGCGATGCAGCCTGGCCCAGAACGCGCGCTTGGCGAGATACATGATCGCGGCAAAGAAGGCGAGGAACACCAGCACCCGGGCGCCAACCTGATGACGCTCCTCGAGCTTGGGCTCGGCGGCCCACATCAGGAACGCCGAGACATCGCGCGCATAATTATCGACCGTCTTCGGCGTGCCGTCAGTGTAGGACACCACCCCGTCGCTCAAAGGCGGCGGCATGGCAATCTGATGACCGGGAAAGGCCTTGTTGTAATGCATGCCCTGCACGAGCTTGAAGCCGGTCGGCGGATCGGTGAATCCGGTGAGCAGCGCATAGATATAGTCGGGGCCGCCTTCCCGCGCCTTGGCCATCACCGAGAGATCGGGCGGCAGCGCGCCGCCGTTGGCGAGCCGCGCCAGCTGATCGTTGGCGAAGGGCGAGCGGAAATGATCCGATGGCCGCCCCGGACGCTGGAACATCTCGCCCTTGTCGTTCGGCCCGTCGGTGATCTGCACCTGTGCCGCGAGCGCCTGGACTGCCTTGGGTGGAAATTCTGGTCCGCCCGGCTCGCCGAGATTGCGGTAGGACAGGAGCCGCATCGAATGGCAATTCGAGCAGATCTCCTTATAGACCTGGAAGCCGCGCTGGAGTTGCGCGTTGTCGTAGGTTCCGAACGGCCCGCTGAAGCTCCAGCTTTGATCCGCGATTTCCGGGGCCTCGTTGGGGGCCTCGGGCGCAGCCTGATCCTTGGCGAAGGCCGCGACGGGAAGCGCGAGCGCCAGCAGGCACGAGGCTGTGCGGAGCATCGAGGAGACCCTCATCACACCACCTCCTCGGCCTTGGGCATGGAGATCGGGGACGGCGGCGGAGGCGCAGGCTTCTCCGTCTCACGACCGAGCACCGCTTCGGTAATGCTGCCCGGAAGCCGCTTCGGCGTCTCGATCAGCCCGACGATGGGCATGATCAGAAGGAAGAAGGCGAAATAATAGGCGGTAAAGAGGCGGCCGAGGATGAGATACCAGCCCTCAGGCTGCTGCGAGCCGAGATAGCCGAGCGCGATCGCGGTCACCACGAAGGCCCAGAAGAACCACTTGTAGATCGGGCGATAGCTGGTCGAGCGCACCTTCGAGGTGTCGAGCCAGGGGATGAAGAACAGAATCGCGATCGACGACGAACAAGCGCGATGACGCCGAGCAGCTTGTTCGGGATGGCGCGCAGGATCGCGTAGAACGGCAGGAAGTACCACTCCGGCACGATATGCGGCGGCGTCTGCAGCGGGTTGGCGGGAATGTAGTTGTCGGGATGTCCAAGCCAATTCGGCGCATAGAAGACGACCGCGGCGAATACGAGCACGAACAGGACGAGCGCGAAGCCGTCCTTGATCGTGTAGTAGGGATGGAACGGCACCGTGTCCTTCGGCGACTTCACGTCGACGCCGGTCGGGTTGTTGTTGCCGGGCACGTGCAGCGCCCAGATGTGCAGCACCACGACGCCGCGATGACGAACGGCAGCAGATAGTGCAGCGAGAAGAAGCGGTTCAGTGTCGGCGTCGCCGACCGCGAAGCCGCCCCAGATCCACTGCACGAGCGCGGTGCCGAGACCCGAGATCACCATATCGAGCGAGGAGAACAGGTTGGTGATCACCGTCACGCCCAGAAGCTCATCTGGCCCCAGGGCAGCGAATAGCCCATGAAGGCGGTCGCCATCATCAGCGAACAGGATCAGCACGCCGATGATCCACAGACCTCGCGCGGGGCTTTGTACGAGCCGTAATACATGCCGCGGAACATGTGGATATAGACGGCAAAGAAGAACATCGAGGCGCCGACCGCGTGCGCATAACGGAGGAACCAGCCGCAGTTCACGTCGCGCATGATTTGCTCGACCGAGTCGAAGGCGCCCTCGGGCGTCGGCACGTAATGCATCGCCAGCACGACGCCGGTCGCGATCTGCGCGATGCAGCATGAACGTGAGGATGCCGCCGAAGGTCCACCAGTAGTTCAGGTTCCGCGGCGTGGGGAACTCCATGAACTGGTCGTGCATGACGCGCACGACGGGAAGCCGCGCATCGAGCCAGCGTTCGAAGCCGGTCTTCGGCTGATAGGTTGAATGTCATGCGCCATGGCCGGCTCTAGCCGATCTTGATCTTGGTGTCGGAAGTGAAGGCGTAAGGCGGGATCGCCATGTTCTGCGGCGCCGGCCCCAGGCGAATGCGCCCGGCGGTGTCGTATTGCGAGCCGTGGCACGGACAGAACCAGCCACCGAACTCGCCCTTGTAATCGCCGACCGCCTGGCCCTTCGGGATGCAGCCGAGATGGGTGCAGATGCCGATCATCACCAGCCAGGGCTCGCGCTCCTTGGCGGCACGGTTCGCGTCGGTGGCCGGCGAGTTCTCGGGAAGATTGGCGTTGCGCGCGAGCGGGTCGCGCAGATCGTCGACCTTGACGTCCTTCGCCTTGTCGATCTCGTCCTCGGTGCGGTGGCGGATGAAGATCGGCTTGCCGCGCCACATGACGGTGATCGCCTGGCCGGTGTCGACATGGGAGATGTCGACCTCGGTCGAGGAGAGCGAAAGAGCCGACGTATCCGGGTTCATCTGATCGAGCAGAGGCCAGAGCGCCGCCGCAGCACCGATCGCGGCAAAGCCGGTGGCGGCAATCAGGATGACGTCGCGGCGCGAGGGCTCGTCGTCTGGCCCGTGAGAGTGATCGAGGGAGGTCTCCTGAGCTGCCACCGTGCCAAGGCTCCTTGCGCAAATAGCCAAAACGACTCTTGCGACCGTGGCGTGACCGGAGGCAACAACACCGCCCCCAAGCGCCGCGGCCGTTTTCAAATCCTTGCCTTCGAGCTGTTTGCCTCCCCTTCCCGGCGAGGCTCGTGCGCCGGCAGGCTTTTTTGAAGTGGTTTCTTACATTCAGATACAAACTTGTCCAGCGTAACGTCCTAGGCAAATTGGCGCACAAGACATTCCGGTAATAGGCCTGCACAGAGGAAGCATTTCGCGAGCCTATAGCCCTTGATCGGCATCAAGGCTTGCTGCCCTCAGCGAGCCATTCTGACGAATTGGCTGAAAAGACTGGGGGCCGTGGGCTAGCTTGGACACATGGCAGTGATGGACCAGAAGACATCCAAAGAAACTGACCTCTCCGAGACCTTCAGCGAGGCCAGGAAGGATCGCGCGCGCGCCTGGTTCACCGAGCTTCAGGGGCTGATTTGTGCCAGCCTCGAAGCTGTCGAGGATGACGCCGAAGGCATGACCGGCTGCGAAGGGAAGCAAGCCAGCCGCTTCGAGAGGGCCCCCTGGACGCGCAAGGACCACAGCGGCGCCGACGGCGGCGGCGGCGTCATGGCGCTCATGCATGGCCGCGTGTTCGAGAAGGTCGGCTGCCACGCTTCGACCGTCTATGGCACCTTCGCGGCGGAATTCGCCAAGCAGATCCCGGGCGCCGACAAGGACCCGCGCTTCTGGGCAAGCGGCATTTCCTTCATCGCCCATCCCGCGAATCCCAACGTGCCGGCTGTGCATATGAACACGCGCATGGTCGTCACGTCCAAAGGCTGGTTCGGCGGCGGCGGCGATCTCACGCCGGTCCTGATGCGCCGCCGCACCCAGGACGACGCCGATTCACGCGACTTCCACGCGGCGATGCAGGGCGCCTGCGACGGCGCGAGCCGTCTGCCGACTACGAGCGCTTCAAGGACTGGTGCGACGAGTATTTCTTCCTGCCGCACCGCGGCGAGCCGCGCGGCATCGGCGGCATCTTCTACGACCATCTCAACACCGGCGACTGGGACGCCGACTTCGCCTTCACCCGAGACGGTCGGGCGCGCCTTCCTCGACGTCTATCCCAAGATCGTCCGCCGCAACATGGCGACGCCGTGGACGCGAGGCCGACCGCGAGGAGCAACTGATCCGCCGCGGCCGCTATGTCGAGTTCAACCTGCTCTACGACCGCGGCACCATCTTCGGCCTGAAGACCGGCGGCAATGTCGAGGCCATCCTCTCCTCCATGCCGCCTTTGGTGCGCTGGCCTTAACGTCACCCCCGGATGCCGGCATACATCAGGGGCGGGATTTTGGGGGCGTTGGCGTCCGTCCCGCGCTCGATCCGGCTCTCTCCCAAGTGCATCTGCAGCGTCGGCGCCTTGTAGACCAGGCGCGCGGCAAGCATGGCGATCAGCGTCAGCATCAGGACCACGACGATCTTCCACATCTCAAACCTCCACAACCCGGCGGTCCGGCGCCCGAAACGCGCCATCGTGATGCCTGCTCTAGAGGTTTTGGGCTGAACCGGGTCTGAGGCTCCCATTCAGCTAAGAGCCGATCCGAGAAGTTGTTGAGTTCGGAGGAATCAGTTGTGATTCCTTGTTGGGCGTTGATTCGCGAAAGGAGCGCCCGATGTGGAAGCCTGAGCACCGCCGCGCCGCCGCACGCAGCGGCCTTCGTTATCCGAGTGATCTGGCCGACGCCGAATGGGCGATTGTAGAGCCGATGATTCCGCCGGCTAGGCACGGCGGGCGCAAGCGCTCTGTGAACGTGCGCGAGGTGTTGAACGGAATCTTCTACGTGCTGTGGACCGGCTGCCAATGGAAGGCATTGCCGAAGGACCTGCCGCCGAAGAGCACGGTGCATGACTATCTTGAGCTGTGGAACTGGGACGGGACACTGGAGCGCATCCATCACGCGCTCTATGTCGAGCTGCGCGAACGAGACGGCCGCGAAGCGAGCCCGACGATGGCGATCATCGATAGCCAGAGCGCCAAGGGAGCACAAAAAGGGGGGCTTTGCTCGATCCTTCAGGCTACGACGCGGGCAAGAAGGTCAAGGGGCGCAAGCGGCACATCCTGGTCGACACGCTCGGTCTCTTGTTGAGCGTCGTGGTCCATCCCGCCGACATCCAAGATCGCGATGGTGCCTACGAGGTGCTGCGCCAAGCGCGCCGGCTCTTCCCCTTCATCGAGCGCATCTTTGCCGACGGCGGCTATCGCGGCGACAAGATGGCTCGGGTCGTTGCACATACGGGACTTGGAAGGTGGAGATCGTGAAGCGATCTAATGCCGCTGGCTTCGAGGTGCTGCCTAAGCGCTGGATCGTCGAGCGCACCTTCGCCTGGATCAGTCGCTGTCGCCGTCTCGCCAAAGACTTCGAACGCTACGCGCGAACCGCTATCGCCTTCGTCCGTCTCGCCATGATCCGCATCATGCTCAGACGGCTCGCCCGAAATGCCTCATCATGAATCTAAACTTCGCGGATGGGCTCTAAGGTTTAGATTCGGACCCCGTTCAGCTAACGTTTAGATTCCGGTAGAGTTTGTGATCGGCTGGGGCCACTTCGGGCTTGCCAAGACCAGCGGCTTCGCCCATCTTTGAGGCACCGGGCGCCCAAGGCTTTGGGCGCGGACTTGGACGACGGCAAGTGACTATCGCGCCTTTGAAGAGCACGACGACCCTTTCCTGACATCTCAAGACGCCGAAGGATCCCTTTCGGGGGCCTACGGCCCGTTTGTGTTTAACTTCAACGGGAAAGGAATTCCCTCCATGGCTCGTGTCAACGGCACTGTCAAATTCTTCAATCATGCCCGCGGCTTCGGCTTCATTCAGCCCGAAGATGGCGGCAAGGACGTATTCGTGCATGCCTCCGCTCTCGAGCGGTCCGGCGTGCCCGCCCTCAACGAGGGCGACAAGGTCTCCTTCGAGATCGAGGACGACCGCCGCGGCCGCGGCAAGCAGGCCGCCAACGTCCAGCTCGCCAACTAGCGCGCTTCAGACAATTGATTTCGAACCGCCGGGCGTCCCGCCCGGCGGTTTTTTTGTGCCGAGACCCTTCGCCCGGTTGGGTTCCGGGTCCCGTTCATCAGGCGTTCAGGCGGGCTCGTGCAAACGGGACGGACGAGGAAATCCCGTCATCACCAAGCCCAATCCTTAACGGGTGATTCACTTCGGGGGCTCTATTTTGCCAAAAAGCAGGTGCAAATCTTATGGAACCCAAACCTGGGGCACCTCCCGGCCCGCATCGGAGCACTTGCGGGCCAAACGCTAGCGAACCGGGACACGACAATGACCAATGGAACGTGGAAAACGATTGCCGCAACCGCGGTGATCAGTACTGCTGCGCTCACTCTATCCGCTCCTGCCTATGCAGGTGGTGGCTGGCATGGCGGCAATGCCGTGGGCGCGGGCCTACTCGGCTTCGGCATCGGCGCCGTGGTCGGCAGCGCGCTGGCGCCGAACACTGTCTACGTGGCGCCGCCGCCGCCAGCCTATTATGGCCCGGCGGCCTATGGGCCTCCGCCCTGGAGCCCCGGCTGGTACAGCTATTGCCGGCACCTGCACGGCCCGTACTTCAATCCCAACACGGGCTACTTCCAGGGCGCTGACGGCGGCTGGTACTTCTGCCACTAGGCTTCGCTGATTTACGAGACGACGATCCGGGCCGGCCTACGCCGGCCCGGCCCCGCGATGTCTTCGAGCGTGCCCTGGCCTCGTCGCCTTGTCGCACCGGGCTTGCAACCTTCCAGAAACTCTAGTTTTTTGAACCCGATGTTTACCCCTGGGGCAACTTGGCCGCCCGAGTTACGCCATTGTGTCTTGAATGAGGCATCTCAACAGCACACAATTATAGTGTTCCGGGATGAGTATCAATGAGAGCGCCGGTCGGTCTTCAAGCGAGGACTCGGGAGCGGCGCCGGTTTGTGGTGGGTGACTGAAGAAGGACTCTTGAGGACCATGAATTTCGCCACTGCCGTTGGCCCCGAAATCGAAGTTCCCCGCGACGCCCCCAATGTCCCCGCCGACCGGAAGGCGCTCACGCTGGTGAAGTCGTATCAGGGCATGGTGGCGTGGCCGACAGTGCTGCTCGCACTCGGCATTGTCGGTGCCTTCGCGCTCGTCTGCACGCTCGGGGCCCTGCACATCATCCCGCTCTGGCTGGGGCTCATCCTCAACACGCTCATTCTTTATGCCGACCAGACGCCGCTGCATGAGGCCTGCCACGGCAACATCGCCGGCAGGGATTCGAAATGGCTCTGGCTCAACCATCTCGTCGGCTATGTGTGCGGCGCCATCCTGCTGCATGAGTACAAGGCGTTCCGCTACATGCATCTCGCCCATCACCGCGACACCAACAACGAGGAGATCGATCCCGATCATTGGGTCGCCGTCGAGGGCCCGTTCAATGTCCTGTTCCGCTGCCTCACCATCGTGTTCTGGTACAACCGCTATTTCTGGCGCCACATCGCCTTCCATCCGCACATCCCCGGCATGCGGCCGCTCACCATTCACATCGCGACCATGTACGCGCTGCTCTATGGCGTGGCGCTCGGTCTTTCGCTGCTGGGTTATTGGCGCGAGGTGCTGATGCTGTGGATCTTCCCGCACATCCTAGCCTCGGCGCTGATCATCTATTTCTTCGCCTACCTCACCCACAAGCCGCATGAGGTGCATGAGCGCTATCGCGACACCAACATCTTCTGGGTCAGGGGCAAGATCATCGAGCCGGTGGTGAATTGGCTCTATATGTTCCAGAACTTCCACCTCATCCATCACCTCTTCCCGCGCATCCCGTTCTATCTCTACCCGAATGCGTTCCGGTCGCTGAAGCCGGTGCTCGATAAGGAAGAGGCGCACATCTACGAGTACGACTTCAACAAGATCGCGGCGCGGGCTGCGAGCTCAGTGCAGTCTTAGCTCGCCTTTGATGAAGCTGAATTCGGCCGGCGCGATCAGCCGGCGATGCGTGACGCGGATGCGATAGAGCGCGCCTTCGAGGTTGGCCGTCCAGAAATCGAGGAAGTCGGTGAGTTTCGGGAAGCGCGGCGCGAGGTCGTAGTCCTGCCAGATGTAGCTCTGCAGAAGCTGCGGATGGTCGGGAAAGCGATAGAGGATCTCGGCCGTGGTCAGCGAGAAGCCTTCGATCTGGCGGATAAAGCCGCTATCCATTGTTCAAACCCTGCCGGTCTTTTTCAGTCTTTTCGCAATTATAAGTGTTAACCGCCGGGACCGGTTGCGTCCAGCCCACTTTACGAATGGAATCAGTGTCTTGGCAGCAATTGTGGAGAGGTGCTAACGGGCTTGGCACTCTCCCCTTGAAAGTGCCAGAGCGCCATTCCAAATAACGCCTGGGCGCACCCGTGGGCGCCCTTCCCGTTTCATTGCCTGGAGGAGGTCCAAAATGAAGTTTCGTCCATTGCACGACCGCGTCGTCGTACGCCGCATCGAGGAGGACGAGAAAACGAGAGGCGGCATCATCATTCCCGATACCGCCAAGGAGAAGCCGCAGCAGGGCGAGATTGTCGCCACCGGCCCAGGCGCCCTCGACGAGAAGGGCGAGGTTCAGCCGCTCGACGTCAAACCCGGCGACCGCGTGCTGTTCGGCAAGTGGTCCGGCACCGAGGTCAAGATCGACGGTGAGGAGCTTCTCATCATGAAGGAGAGCGACATTCTCGGCGTGCTCGAAGGCGTCGCCGCCAAGAGGAAGGCCGCTTAACGACACAATGTCCTCATCCTGAGAAGCGCCGAGAGGGCGCGTCTCGAAGGATGAGGCCCGCGAATTTCAAGCTCACCGACGCCGGCTTCGCCGGCTCCTCAGGGTGAGGCCCAATGGAGAGAACAATGGCTGCTAAGGAAGTAAGATTTTCGCAGGATGCGCGCGAGCGCATGCTGCATGGCGTCGATATCTTGGCCAATGCGGTCAGGGTGACGCTCGGCCCCAAGGGCCGCAACGTCGTGCTCGAGAAGTCCTTCGGCGCGCCGCGCATCACCAAGGACGGTGTCACGGTCGCCAAGGAGATCGAGCTCGAGGATAAGTTCGAGAACATGGGCGCGCAGATGGTGCGCGAGGTCGCCTCCAAGACCTCCGATACCGCCGGCGACGGCACCACCACCGCGACCATTCTCGCTCAAGCCATCGTCAAAGAGGGTGCGAAGTCGGTGGCTGCCGGCGCGAACCCGATGGACCTGAAGCGCGGCATCGATCTCGCCGTGAATGCCATCATCAATGAACTAAGCAGCAAGTCGAAGAAGGTGACGTCGAGCGAGGAGATCGCACAAGTCGGCACCATCTCGGCCAACGGCGATCATGAGATCGGCGCCATGATTGCCAAGGCCATGCAGAAGGTCGGCAATGACGGCGTGATCACCGTCGAGGAGGCCAAGTCGCTCGAGACCGAGCTCGACGTGGTCGAGGGCATGCAGTTCGACCGCGGCTACATCTCGCCCTACTTCATCACCGACGCCGACAAGATGCGGGTCGAGCTCGAGAGTCCCTACATCCTCATCAACGAGAAGAAGCTGTCGAACCTGCAAACGATCCTGCCTCTGCTCGAGGCTGTCGTGCAGTCGGGCAAGCCCCTGCTCGTGATTGCCGAGGACGTCGAGGGCGAGGCGCTGGCCACGCTCGTGGTCAACAAGCTCCGCGGCGGGCTGAAGGTTGCGGCGGTGAAGGCGCCTGGCTTCGGCGATCGCCGCAAGGCCATGCTGCAGGACATCGCCGTGCTGACCGGCGGTCAGGTGATCTCCGAGGATCTCGGCATCAAGCTCGAGAACGTCACTCTCGACATGCTCGGCCGCGCCAAGAAGGTCGTCATCACCAAGGATGACACCACGATCATCGATGGTGCCGGCAAGAAGGCCGACATCGAGGCGCGTGTCGCTCAGATCAAGCAGCAGATCGAGGACACCACCTCAGACTACGATCGTGAGAAGCTGCAGGAGCGCTTGGCCAAGCTGTCAGGCGGCGTCGCCGTGATCAAGGTCGGCGGTGTGACCGAGATCGAGGTGAAGGAGAGGAAGGACCGCGTCGACGACGCGTTGAATGCGACCCGCGCGGCCATAGAAGAGGGCATCCTGCCTGGTGGTGGCGTGGCTCTGATCCGCAGCCAGAAGGTTCTCGACAAGCTCAACACCGCTAACGATGACCAAAAGGTCGGCATCAATATCGTGCGGCGCGCGCTTCAGTCGCCGGCACGGCAGATCGCCGAGAATGCCGGCGAAGACGGCGCCGTGGTCGTGGGCAAGATCGTCGACAAGGACGACTATTCCTTCGGCTACAACGCCGCGACCGGCGAATACGGCAATCTCGTCAAGCAGGGCGTGATCGACCCGGCCAAGGTGGTTCGCACCGCTCTGCAGGATGCGGCCTCGGTCGCCGGTCTCCTGATCACCACCGAGGCGATGGTTGCCGAGCTGCCGAAGAAGCAGGCCGCTCCTGCCATGCCGGGCGGCGGCATGGGCGGCATGGACTTCTAGGCCGAGGATTTCCAAGTAAGGGCCAGTAGCGTTGCGTTTTTTGCCTCCCTGCGTTCAGTACCCCCAAGAGTAGAGAGCCGCGCCTTCGGGCGCGGCTCTTTGCTTTTCTGCACTCCTATCTCAGAAATTCGTCATGCCCGGCCTTGTGCCGGGCATCCACGATTTCCTATTGAAGACGTGGATGGCCGGGACGAGCCCGGCCATGACGAGGAGTCGTTCATGGCGAGGAAGCACGCGGGATCGTCAGGTCGTGTCCGCGTCGGCATTGGCGGGTGGATCTATGCGCCCTGGCGCGGCACTTTCTATCCGAAGGGCCTGAAGCAAGCCGACGAGCTTGCTTATGCCGCAAGCCATCTCACCTCGATCGAGATCAACGCCACCCATTACCGGCTGCAATCGCCGGCGAGCTTCCGCAAATGGGCTCAAGCCGCGCCCGACGGATTCAAATTCTCGGTCAAGGGCCCTGGCCTCGTCACGCAGCAGAAGGCGCTCGCCGAGACAGGCGGCTTCATCAAGCGCTTCTTTGCTTCCGGCCTCGCCGAGCTCGGCGAAAAGCTCGGGCCGGTACTGTGGCAGTTCGCGCCGTTCAAGAAATTCGACAAGGATGATTTCGGCAACTTCCTCGATCATCTCCCGCGCGAGCTCGATGGGCAGAAGCTAGACCACGTGGTCGAGGCGCGCCATGCGAGCTTCGCCACGCCGGAGTTCGTCGCGCTGCTGCGCAATTGCGGCGTCGGCGCCGTGTTCATCGAGGCCGAGGACTTTCCCTCGATCGCCGACCTCACCGGCGACGTCGTCTATGCGCGGCTGCAACGAGGCAACGACAAGCTTCCAGCCGCCTACCCGTCCGACGAGCTGGATCGGTGGGCCGAGTGTGCGTGCCTATGGGCAAAAGGCGGAGCGCCAGACGACCTTCCCCTCGTCGACAAGGCGCACAAGCCCGAGGCAAAACCGCGCGACGTCTTCGTCTATTTCATCCACGAAGGGAAGCTGCGCGCACCCGCTGCCGCAATGGCTCTCATCGAGCGTCTCTAGTTGAGCACGATTGCCGCACCCCGCGGCGATTTGACGGGCTTCGAATTGCATCCCCCCGGCGTTTTCTTTCCATGAGCGACGGGAGGCTCTGCCGAAAAATTCGGGAGCCCCTTATGTCAAATCTCACCCCCGTCGAGCACACCGAGGTGTCGAACCTCCCTGCCAAGACGGACGACCGCGAAAGCGCGGGAGAGACTGGAATTCACGCAATCGTCCCCAAGATCGCCGTTGGCGCGGCGCTCTGGTTCCTCATCATGACTTGGCTCGACTTCGCCCGCGGCGGACAGATCGATTATCTGCTCGTCATCGTGACCCTGTTCTTCGTGATGTTCTTCACGCTGTTCCTGCTCACGGCCTCTTACAGCCTGCATGACCCGCGTTGGCCTTTGCGCGACACCAGCTTGCGCGAGTTCTTGCACTCGAAGATCAAAACCGCGACCGGGACCATGCGCGGGCGCGATGCGCTGATCGAGATCGCACTCGTGCCCGTGTCCCTCGCCATTGCCGCCACGATCATCGGGCTCGTGTGGTCAGCGATTTAATAGCTGCTTGGCCCTCGCCAGCAGCGCTTCGCGGCCGAGAGTGAAATCCGAGGCGATCCACTCGGCCTCGAGCGTCCTCAGCATCTCGCCGATCTCGGGACCTTTGACGTCGCCAAGCGCAGTGATGTCGGGCCCGCGCACGGGAAACTCCGGCGCTTGCCAGCGGTCGGCAAGACGGAGCGCCTGCCGCCAGTGCGCATCCTCCGGTGCAACGCCCTCATCGGCGGCAGCAAGCAGGACGCGGGCCTCGAACTTGCACGGTCCGAGCTTGTAGAGCGACCGCCGCGCGGCCGCTTCGCCGGGAAGCTCGACTCGTTCATGGTCGCTGGCCCCAAGCATAAGCACGGCCTGCTCGGCATTTGAGAGGCGCAAGCGTGTGGCCAGCCTCTCGGCGTCCTCGGCTACAAACACACCGAGTGCTGCGAGCCTCAGCGCAGGATCGGGGGTGAGCCCAAGCGCCTCTTCGGCCGCGACCAGCCGCGCGAAGCGCATCATGCGCGGGACACCGCCGAGCAACTCCGTCAGCAGTCCATGATCGAACAGAGCCTCGACCGCGCGGATTGCTTCGGGCGCAACAAGGATGCGCCTGAGCTCTCCCGCCACGCGCTCCGCCGAAAGCTGAGCAAGTCCCGTATGGAGCCTCACGCAAGCGGCAAGCCCTTCGGCATCGAATGGCGCCTTGCCGTAATAAGCGTTGAAGCGGAAGAAACGGAGGATGCGCAAATAGTCCTCCTTGATGCGCGCCTCCGCCTCGCCGATGAAGCGTACGCGCCCCGCGATGAGGTCGGCATAACCGCCGAGCGGATCGAACAGGGTCCCGTCGCGATCGGCATAGAGTGCGTTCAGCGTGAAGTCGCGCCGCCTCGCGTCCTCCTCCCAATCCTCGGTGAAGGCAACGATTGCATGGCGACCGTAAGTCTCGACGTCGCGCCTGAGCGTCGTCACCTCGAAGGGCGTACCGTCGACGATCACCGTGACCGTGCCGTGCTCGATGCCGGTCGGCACGGCCTTCAGCCCGGCGGCTTTCGCCAGCGCCATCACGCGCTCAGGAAGGGCCGTGGTGGCGAGATCGATCTCAGTGACGGGAAGGCCGAGCAGGGTGTTGCGAACCGCACCACCAACGGCGCGGGTCGCGACACCGTCTTTACTCAGGGCCGAAAACGCGCGCGCCGTCTGCGGCCGCTTCAACCACTGGGCGTCCTTGAGCGATGGGGGGGCGCCGACGCGCTCTGAGTGAGGCTCGGACATCGCGAAGCCGTCAGTCGATCTCGCCTGGTTTGATGACGCCGTCATGGACGCTTGGCGGATGATAGACGCCGCCCGGCTTGCCGCCCGAGAACTGGATCAACATCGCCATGACCACGAGCAGCAATCCGCACCCTGCCGCGAGAAGCCAAAATACCGGCGCACCCTGCCACAGGCTCGCCGGCGCCGTGCCCCGCACCGCGATCATATACCCCCCGTAAAGCAGGAACGGCAGCGAGAAGAGAAAAATGTCGATCAGCGCAATGCGCAACATCGAGGGGCCAGGCCTCCCTTGCGCAAGGCCCCGTCCGGGGAAGCGCGGAAGGCACCATAGCGGCGGCGGGTAAACAAAGCGAGAGGCGCGGGCGTGCTGGGCTTAAGCCTCGGCTGGGAATGGAAAGAACGTGCCTCCACTCCATACGCCCGGCCCCTCCTCTTCGCATGCGCTCATGGCAATCGCGGCAAGCTCGTAATAGACCGGCCGCGAGAGTCTGGCCGTCAGTCCGGCGCGCACGACGATGAAGGGGGTAAAGCGCTTTTTGTCCTCGCGCGCGAAGCCGAGCGCGTGATTCCGGCCGGCGACCACGACATCGTCAACATTGGTGCGGAAGATGAGGCGCTGCGTCTTGCCGCTTCCCTCGCAGTGCATCTCGACCGCAATGAACGGCGTGCCCTTGACCTCGATCGGAACCTTCTCGACGGGAGTCACCAGAAAAAAGCCGTCCTCCTCCTTGCGCAGCACGGAGGAGAATAGCTTGACGAGCGGCTTTCTGCCGATCGGGCTTCCTTGATAAAACCAGCTCCCGTCGCGCGCGATTTTAAGGCCGATATCGGGGCAAACATTAAGCTTTGGCAATGGTCGCGCGGGCGGTTTGCCGCGGACCTTGGCAAGTGCTACCAGAATGTCTCTTTCGCTTTGGTCAGGCATTCTTGTCGACCGCCTTTGACCGAGCACCTTGGCGCATGAGCGCGATGAGCCCTGAGTCAACGTTTATTTGACCCGATCTTTGCGCAAAGTGCTTAAGCCTAGACCGGGCTTTGGCCCTATAGTCCTCTAGAACCTAAGGATTGAGCGAACCTAAAGCCATGACAACACTTGCCTCCACCGAGACCCAGCTCGTCGATCGCATCGAGGAAGTCGGCGCCAAGATCGAGAAGGTGCGCGATACTACCGCCTCGATCATCTTCGGTCAGGACCGCGTCATCGACCTCGCGCTCATCACCCTCTTGTCCGGCGGCCACGCGCTGCTCATCGGCGTGCCGGGCCTCGCCAAGACGAGCCTGGTCGAAACGCTTGGCGCAGTGCTCGGGCTCGAGAACAAGCGCATCCAGTTCACCCCGGACCTCATGCCGTCCGACATCGTCGGCTCCGAAGTGCTGGAAGAGGAAGCCGGCGGCCGCCGGAGCTTCCGCTTCGTCAAGGGTCCTATCTTCACCCAACTCCTCATGGCCGATGAGATCAACCGCGCGAGCCCCAAGACCCAGTCAGCCCTGCTTCAGGCGATGCAGGAGCATCACGTGACGGTTGCGGGCGTGCGCCATGACGTACCCCGTCCCTTCCACGTGCTCGCGACGCAGAACCCGCTCGAGCAGGAGGGCACCTATCCTTTGCCTGAGGCTCAGCTCGACCGCTTCCTCCTCCAGATCGACGTGACCTATCCCGACGCTGCCGCCGAGCGCCGCATGCTGTTCGCCACCACCGGCGTCGAGGATCGTACGCTCAAGACCATCCTTTCCGCCGAGGAGCTGATGGTCGCGCAACGGCTCGTGCGCCAGCTCCCGGTCGGCGACAAGGTGGTCGATGCGATCCTCAAGCTCGTGCGCTCGGCGCGTCCCGGCACCGGCATCGATCAGGAGCTCGACGACATGATCGCTTGGGGTCCAGGACCCCGCGCGAGCCAGGCGCTGATGCTGGCCGTCCGCGCCAAGGCCATGATCGAGGGCAGGCTCGCTCCGTCCGTCGATGACGTGATCGACCTTGCCGAGCCGGTGCTCAAGCACCGCATGGCGCTCACCTTCGCCGCCCGCGCCGAAGGGGTCGAGATGAGCGACATGGTCGCGCGACTCGTCGCGCCGCTAGGGTAGTCCAAGCTTGGCGAACGACCGGGAAAGAACGCCCCAGCCCTTTCCGGCGGAGGAATCCGAGGCCCACGGATTGGCGGCGCGCGTGCCTGCGCTCCTCATCGAGGCGCAGCGCGTCGCGCACACCGTGACGCACGGAACGCACGGGCGCCGCCGGGCCGGCCCGGGAGAGACGTTCTGGCAGTTCCGCCTCTACGACCGGAACGATCCGGCCACCGGCATCGACTGGCGACGCTCGGCGAGCTCGGATCGCCTGTTCGTGCGTGAGCGCGAATGGGAGGCGGCCCATACCGCGTGGCTCTGGATCGATCTTTCTCCGTCGATGCGCTTTCGCTCGCAGCTTGCCAAAAGCTCCAAGGAGAGCCGTGCCGTCGTGCTCGCGCTTGCCATGACCGAGCTTCTTGCCCGCGGCGGCGAGCGTGTCGGACTGATCGGCGGCCGCCCCTATCGCGGGCGCAACGCCGCGCACCGCGTCGCCGAGATTCTCATGGGCGAGACCGGCGAGGACAGTTTGCCGCCGAGCGCCAGGCTGAGCCGCTTCTCCGAATGCCTTCTCTTCAGCGACTTCCTCGAGCCCGTCGAGAAGACGAGCGAGCGGCTGGAAGAGATCGCAGCCCAGGGCGTGCGCGGCCATCTCGTCGAGGTGCTCGATCCCGCCGAAGAAACCCTGCCCTATACCGGCCGCACCGAGTTTGCCGCGAGCGAAGGCAGGGACCGCATGATCGCCGGCCGCGCCGAGACTTTGCGCGAGCGCTATCAGGAGCGATTGAAGCAGCATCGCAAGAATCTCGCCGCGATGACCGAGCGGCTCGGCTGGTCTTTCATCGTGCATCGCACCGACCGTCCTCCCGAGGAGGTCGTGCTCATGCTGCATAACCGCCTCGCGGGGCTCGAGCGCGACTATCGCTATCGTCCGCCAAGGGCGGCGGCGGGCAATGAGAAGACAGCAGGCCGGGCGTCATGATCACCATCGGCTCGATCGGTTTTCTCCAGCCTTGGATCCTGGCGGCGCTCGCGGCGCTTCCCGCCATCTGGTGGCTCTTGCGCTTCACCCCGCCAAGTCCGCATGTGGTGGTGTTTCCCCCCACGCGGTTGCTCAAGGACCTCAAGACCACCGAGGAGACGCCTGCGCATAGCCCGTGGTGGCTGACGGCGCTGCGCATGCTGCTTGCGGCGCTGATCATCCTTGCGCTCGCGCGGCCGGTGCTGAACCCAGACCGCCAGACCTTCGCCGGTACTGGTCCTCTCGTCCTCATTATCGACAATGGCTGGGCCTCCGCCGCGCATTGGCCCGAGCGGCGCGAGGCAATCGAGGCGGCGATCGATCGTGCCGGCCGCGACGGACGCACCATCGTGCTCGCACCGACCGCGCCCGGCCATCCGGTGAGCGACACATTGAGCCCGGACGAGGCCCGCGAGCGTCTCGCCGGCCTGACCCCTCAGCCATACGCGCCGGACCGCGCCGCTCTTGCCTCTACGCTCAATCACGACTTCGCCGGCAAGACGGATTACAGCGTGCTGTGGCTCTCGGACGGCCTCGACTATGGCGAGGGCGAGGCGCTCACCAATGTCATCGCCAAGCTCAGAGGCTCGACCGGCAGCTTCGCCATGCTGCGCCCCAGCAAGGACGATGCTGCGCTTGCGCTCGGCCAAGCGACCGGGGAAGGCGCCGGACTGGAGGCGCGCATCTTGGCGGCTGGCGAGGGTCCGCGCGTGGGCGTGGTGAAGGCCGTGACCGGCCGCGGCGAGCCGCTCGGCGATGCGCAATTCTCCATTGCCGATGGCGCCAAGGAAGCGATCGCCAAATTCGATCTGCCGCTCGAGATCAGGAATCAGGTCGCGCGGCTCGAGATCGCCGGCGAGCGCTCGGCCGGGGCCGTCCATCTCATGGATGCCCGCTCGCAGTGGCATCGCGTTGGCATCGTGTCGGGCGAGTCGCGCGAGGTGGCGCAGCCGCTCCTCTCGCCTCTCTACTACGTGCAACGCGCCCTCTCGCCTTATGCCGACGTCGTCACGCCGGCGGAGGGCAACGTCGCGACCGCGATCCACGAATTGATCGATCAGCAGAAAGTCTCGACCATCGTGCTCGCCGATATCGGCAAGCTCGTCCCCGGCACGCAGGAGGAGTTGACCGCCTGGCTCAAGGCCGGCGGCATTCTCATCCGCTTCGCTGGGCCCCGGCTCGAGCAAGGCGGCGATGAGCTTCTTCCCGTCCCCTTGCGCCGCGGCGGCCGCTCTCTCGGCGGCTCGCTCTCCTGGAGCACACCGCAGCCGCTTGCGCCGTTCGATGAGAAGAGCCCGTTCCGCGGGCTGACCGTCCCTGACGACGTGAAGATCAATCGCCAGGTGCTGGCCGATCCCGCCATGGCGTCGGACGCCGAAGTATGGGCCACGCTTGCCGACGGCACGCCGCTCGTCACCGCGGCAAAGCAGGGGCAAGGTTACATCGTGCTGTTCCACGTGACGGCGAATTCCGACTGGTCGAATCTCCCGCTCTCGGGTCTGTTCGTCGAGATGCTCCGCCGCGTCGTCACCCTCGGTCCGAGTCAGGTAACGCTTACGACCGCCGACAAGAGCACTGGCCTCGAAGCGGCGCCGCAAGGAAACAATAACCCCGCGACCTCCTCTACGGCCCTTCCGCCGATCCAGACGCTTGACGGTTTCGGCCAGCTCACGGCGCCGCCGCCGCGTGCCGCACCGATCGCGGCTGACAAGATCGACACGATCGTTCCCGGCCCCGAGCATCCGCCCGGCTATTACGGCCCGTCGGGCGCGGCGCGCGCCTTCAACATCGTCACGGCCAAGACCGAGCTTAAGCCGTTGCCGCGCATCGACGCTGCCGGAGCCGTCAGCGGCTACACGCTGAAAAAACCCCGCGCGCTCGAACCCTGGCTTTATCTCGCTGCTCTTGCGATCTTCTGCATCGACGTGCTGGCCGTGCTCATGCTGAGCACTGGCCTGCGGCTGCGCCGGCGGGCAGCCGTGACGTCTGCCGTCATCCTGCTCGCGCTCACCCTTCTCCCGCACGCGACCCTCGCCTCCGAAGCCGAGCAGCCGGCTCCGACCACAGGCAACGCTGCCGACGATTTCGCTTTGAAGGCATCGCTGCAGACGCACCTCGCTTATGTCGTTACCGGCGACCCCGACATCGACCGCACCAGCGAGGAGGGATTGTCGGGTCTAAGCAAGGTGCTGCGCGCCCGCACGGCGCTCGAGCCGGCAGACCCGATGGGCGTCGATATCGACAAGGACGAGCTCGCTTTCTTCCCCCTGCTCTATTGGCCGGTGCGCGACGATGCCCAGCCTCTTTCTGACGCGACGCTCGCCAAGATCGATACCTATATGAAGCAGGGCGGGATGATCATTTTCGATACGCGCGATCAGGGTCTCTCGCCCACCGACAGCGGCACGCAGAACAAAGCTCTGACCCGCCTCATTGGCCAGCTCGACCTTCCCCCGCTCGAGCCGGTTCCCGAAAACCACGTTCTGACCAAGTCGTTCTATCTGATGCGCGACTTCCCCGGCCGCTATGACGGCGGACCACTCTGGGTCGAGGCCGAGCCAGAGGACGAGTCCGAGCGGAGCGAGCGTTCGCGCCGCACCGATGGGGTGAGCTCCATCATCATTACCTCCAACGATCTCGCCTCGGCCTGGGCCCTCGACGACTCGAACCGGCCGATCTATCCCGTCGTGCCCGGCGGCGAGGTGCAACGCGAGATGGCGTTCCGCGCCGGGGTCAACATCGTGATGTACGCGCTCACCGGCAACTACAAGGCGGACCAAGTGCACGTTCCGGCCCTGCTCGAGCGATTGGGGCAATGAGCCAATGAACTGGTCGATCGAGTTCCTGCCCTTAGTGCCCTGGCCCGTGTTGTGGGCCATTGCCGGCGTTGGCGCGCTCCTCCTCGCGCTTCTCTTCTGGCGCTCGCGGCGGGGCGCTGTCTTGCGCCTCCTGAGCTTCGCGCTCCTCCTCCTCGCTGTCGCCAATCCGCATCTGAAGCAGGAGGACCGCGAGCCGCTCAACGACGTGCTTGCGGTGGTGGTCGACGACAGCCAGAGCCAGGCGATCGCCGGACGCACCGCGCGCACCGAGGAGGTGCGCAAGCAGCTCGCGGACCGGCTCAAGACTATCCCCAATCTCGACGTGCGCTGGGTGCACTCGACCTCGACCTCAGCCGATAGCGAGCGCGACGGCACGATGCTGTTCACCGATCTCGGTCAGGCGCTATCTGACGTGCCGCCCGACCGGCTCGCCGGTGTCATCATGATCACCGATGGCGAGGTGCATGACGTGCCTGCCTCGGCCGCGGCACTCGGCTTCGATGCTCCGGTGCACGCGCTCCTCACCGGCAAGGAAGGCGAGTTCGATCGCAGGCTTCAAGTGCTGACCGCCCCGCGCTTCGGCATCGTCGGCAGTTCGCAGAACATCGAGGTCAAGGTCACCGAGACGACGCCGTCGGCCAATCCCGTGCCGGTCAAGCTCACCATCTCCCATCAGGGAGAGGCGCCGACCGTCAAGAGCGTGCTGGTCGGCGAGAAGGTGGATATTCCCGTCGCCATCGATCACGCCGGACCGAACATCGTCGAGATCGAAGCTGAGGCGGCGCCCGGCGAGCTCACGACCGTGAACAATCGCGCGGTGCTGACGGTCGAGGGCGTGCGCGAGAATCTGCGCGTGCTCCTCGTCTCGGGCGAGCCGCACGCCGGCGAACGCACCTGGCGCAACATGCTGAAGTCGGATGCCTCGGTCGACCTCGTGCATTTCACCATCTTGCGGCCGCCCGAGAAGCAGGACGGCACGCCGATCAACCAGCTCTCGCTGATTGCTTTCCCCACGCGCGAGCTGTTTCAGGAGAAGCTCGATCAGTTCGACCTGATCATCTTCGATCGCTATCAGCGGCGGGGCGTGCTGCCGCTGCTCTATCTCGAGAATGTCGCCCGCTACGTCGAGCACGGCGGCGCCGTGCTCGTCTCGGCCGGCGACGACTACGCCTCGCCGCTCAGCCTCTACCGCACGCCGCTCGGCGAGATCCTGCCTGCCGTGCCCACCGGACGGGTTACCGAGGAGCCGTTCAAGCCGAAGCTTACCGAGCTCGGAGAGAAGCATCCCGTGACCAACGACCTGCCGGGCGCAGGCGGCCCGGAGCCGACATGGGGCCGCTGGTTCCGTGTGGTCGATGCCGATCCACGCGATGCCGAGGTGCTGATGAAGGGCGCCGAGAACCAGCCGCTGCTGGTGATTGGCCAACGTGGGCAAGGCCGCGTGGCGATCCTCCTATCGGATCACACCTGGCTTTGGGCGCGCGGCTACGAGGGCGGCGGCCCCTATACCGAGTTGCTACGGCGTCTCGCGCATTGGCTGATGAAGGAGCCAGATCTCGAGGAGGAGACGCTCAAGGCGACGAGCCATGGTCAGACGCTCACCATCGAGCGTGGCTCGATCAAGGACACGGTCGATCCCGTCACGCTCACCTACCCCTCGGGCAAGGAAGAGACCGTCACCCTCGACAAGGGCGAGCATGGGCAATGGCGCAAGTCATTGACCGTCGCCGAGCAGGGTGTCTACCGCGTGACCTCAGGCAAACTTGCCAACGTCGTCACCGTCGGCAACGCCAATGCGCGCGAGCTATCGGCCGTGACCGCGACCGACAAGCCGCTGGCGCCGATCCTCGAGGCGACCGGCGGCGGCAGCTTCTGGCTCGGCCGCAAAGACGGTGAGGCCGGGAGCATGCCGCGCCTCGTCATGATACGGAGCGGACACGTGATGCATGGCGAGGACTGGCTCGGACTCCATAAGCGCGACGCCTACCATGTCACGGGCGTGCGCCTGTTCCCGCTCTTCAACGGCTTCCTCGCGCTCGCTCTCCTGCTCGGCCTGCTCGCCTTGACCTGGTACCGCGAAGGCCACTAGCGGGCATAGCCCTTCACCTGACCGAGGGCAGTTGCAAGCGCCCCCGGAACAAGCTCGAGCGCAAGCAGCCGTGCCGGATCGACCGGCCCAGGCAGCGTGATCTGCCCCGGCTTGACCGGCGTGAAGCCGAAACGACCGTAATAGGGCATGTCACCGACGAGCAGCACCAGAGCGAAGCCTTCAGTCTTGGCGCGTTTCAGCCCCTCCTCGACGAGAGCGCGGCCGAACCCCTTCCCCTTCTCCACCGGATCGACCACGAGCGGACCGAGCAGAGTTGCGTTCTTCTCCTCGCCGATGCCGATGGCGGTAAAACGGATGCCACCAATGAGGCGATCCTCGCGCCAGCCGGCAAGACAAAGGGCGGCAACGGGAGGTACGCCTTCGCGCACCCGATAAGCGCTTCTCGCGAAGCGGCCTGGACCGAAGGCCTCAGCGGAAAGTTGCGAGAGCGTCTCGGCGTCGCCGTCGGTTTCGGCACGGATGTGAAAGCTTGACATGGATTGGTCCGGACAGGCTGATGCAAGGAAGGTTCCTCAGCCGCTTAGCAAGCACCAGACCGGAATTGATGAGAAAAGGCGAGGTGTTGGCGACGAGGGGCTACACTGCGGTCGCGATACGCGCGCGGCCTCGTCGTCGCGGAAGCATAAGATGGTTGGGCTTCATCCTCATGGCGGGCGGTGCCATATCATGCCAGGATGGAGAGGTCCAGAGCATCGTCCAGAAATTGCCCAATTTGCCGGAATCGCCGCAATACCGCGAGCTATTATCGCCTCTCGCCAGAACTTTGAAACTGCTGCTAAACTTGGGGCGAGGCGGGGAGAGGCGGCGGCTCGCGGCCTCTTTGAGTGAAGCGGGGGCATCATCACATGGCTGATATCGCGCGACTGCTCGTTCTTTATCATTCGTCCTACGGGCATATCGAGACGCTCTCATATGCCGTGGCTCACGGCGTGCGCGCAGTCGAAGGCGTGCATGTCAGCGTCAAGCGCGTGCCTGAGCTGATCCCGGAGGACGTGATGCGCGCCGCGGGCATGAAGGTCGATCAGCCGGCCCCCATCGCCGATCCGCAGGAGCTCGCCGATTACGACGGCATCATTTTCGGCACGCCGACGCGCTTCGGCAATATGAGCTCGCAGATGCGGAACTTCCTCGATCAGACCGGGCCGCTGTGGGTGAGCGGCGCCCTGATCGGCAGGGTCGGCAGCGTCTTCACCTCCACCTCGACCGGCGGCGGCAACGAGACCACCATCGTCTCCGTCCATTGGACGCTGCTGCATCAGGGCATGATCGTGGTCGGCCTCCCCTACTCGGCGCCCGATCTCGCCGACATCAGCGAGGTGAAAGGCGGCTCGCCCTACGGCGCCGGCACGATTTCAGCTCCGGACGGCTCGCGCCTGCCCTCACAGAAGGAGCTCAACCTCGCGAGCTTCCAGGGCCACCATGTCGCCAAGATCGTGAAGCGCCTCGCGCAATGCCCGTAAAGCCGCGTCATGGTCAGGCGCCCGGCCGTCCTTCGAGGCTCGGGCTTCGCCCTGGCACCTCGGGATGACGGCCGGGCCTCGAACCATCACCACAGGGGATTGAGCGGCGCTGCGTCGAAGATTTCGCCGATCCGCCTGCGTGTACCGGGGTCGGTGTGCTCCGGCAGGTCATCGCGCGCGAACATGCCCGCCTCGGCAATCTCGCCCCGCTTCCAATAGTCCCCCGGTCGCTCCCACTGACGGACCACGAACACGGCGATATGGTCGCCGGGGAAGCTCGCATTGTTGGAGAAGATGCCGTGCAGCACCGGAGGGCCGGTCAGGCTCACGCCCACCTCCTCCTCGAGTTCGCGCGCAAGCGCCGTCTCGATGGTCTCGCCCCATTCGACCCCGCCACCCGGGAACCACCAGCCCGGCCGGTAGCCGTGGCGCACGAGCAGCACGCGGTCCTCCTCGTCGATGACGGCCCCTTGCGCGCCGAGCGTCATGCCGCGCCGCATGCGCCAGATCGGCCGCGCCATGGCCGTGACGAGACGGGCAACGCGAGAACTGCGTGGGGCTCGGTTTTTCAGTGTTCACTCCTCGCGGAGATCACTTCTTCTTCACTGAGGTCGTCGCAGTGGTAGGAGCCGGTTGAGGTGGCTGGGTGGGCGCGGCCGGTTGCACCGATAGCCCGAACAGCTGCCATCGCCTGCCGACGGCCTGGTATAGCACCTCGAAATTGATCTGCACCGGCTGACCAGGGAAATAGCCCTTGAGATGCAGCATGCCTTTCTGCTGATCAAGTCCGGGGGGTTCAGTCAATTGCGGACTGAGGATGCTCACCGGGGAAAGATCGACGTGCTTGGAGGCAAGATCGGAGAAGGCTCGAGAGAGCCGCGCCGGCGTGTTGGCATCGCGAAAGCCCGGCGCGCCCTTGTCGCGCAGCACGGTGAAATTGCCGGTCTCGATGGCATCGTTCAGCGTGAGGAGCGTGGTGCGCAAGAGAAGGACGATCTTCTCAGCGTCGGGTATCACCACTTGTTGCGCTGCGGCCTCAACTTGAGCCTGACCACCCAGGACCAACAGAGCAAGCAAACTCGTCGCTAAAGCTGTTCCACAACTCATGATTGATCATGGCCAGTGTACGCAACACTTGTCCAGCAGCGAGAAGGGCCGCAACTACCAGCCGAAGGACATGCCGGCGCGGCCTGTGACTTCGCCCTCGTCGGTGCCGACACCAACGCCGCCATAAAGAGCGAGAGTGCCGCCACCTGGACGCAGCAAATTGTCCGCCAGCACACCGGCAGCCGAAAAGCCGACGGCGTTGGCTTCGTCATAGCCGCCCCAGCCGGCCGTCATGCCGAAATGCTGGCCATCACGGAGAATGGGCTGTGCCAGCGACACAGCCGCGGCGATGCCCTCGGTCAAGCGCTTGTCAGTGCGGCCCAAGCTGTTGATTTGACTCTGCAGCCCCGACACATCGCTCGACGTGGCAAGCCCGAGCTCTGACGGGGTATAGGCGGCAAGATCGCCGCCTGCGTTCGACGTGACGATATGCGTGGGTGAGCCTTGCGCCGACCGGCTCGCGCTCGAGGTCAGTCCCGGCATGGTGTAGGTGCTGCTCGACGTGCCGAGCGCCACTTGATTGTCGCGGGTCGCTACCGCGCCGGGGCCGATCGCCGCGCTATTTGCGCCTGTCGCGACGGCGTTATCGCCGAAGGCCGCGCCGCCGTTCGAGGCATAGCCATTGACGCCGACCGCGACCGACCCGGTCGCCACCGCGCCGGTGCCGATGGCAATGGCATTGGCGCCGCTCGCCACGGAGTTCTGGCCCATAGCGATGGCGCCGTCTTGGCTTGCTTGTGCGTTGGTGCCGATCGAGATGGTGTCGGAGGCCGTGATATTGCTCCCGGCCTGAAAGCCCATGGCAATGTTCCGGTCGCCAGACACGGATTGACCGCTGCCCGCGCCGCTCGCCGTGTTGAAGCTGCCGGTCACCATAATCCCGCTGCCCGCGCCGCTCGCCGTGTTGGAGTCGCCGGTTACGCTTTGGCCGCTGAGAAAGCCGTTCGCCATGTTGGCGTCGCCGGTCACCACGCTGCCGCTGGCAAAGCCGGTCGCCGCGTTAAAGTCGCCCGTCACGAACTGGCCGGCTGCGTTGCCGAAGGCGGAGTTGTGATCTCCCATGACCAACACGCCCGCACTGTCGCCGAAGGCGCTATTGCTGGCGCCGGTCACATTCGTCCCCGCGCTTGAGCCAAACGCAGCGTTGGCGTCGCCGGACACGGTGGCGCCCGCTTCCGAACCAACTGCGGTGTTGCGATTGGCTTTGCCCCGCGCAGAATCGCCAAGCGGCAAAGCACCTCCCTGCCACACCTACGCGACCGACGATTTTTGGACTTGGAACCCGATGCGTTAAGCTTGGTAAATCTTGGTTAAAATTGCGTTAATAAGTACACTGACGAAAGGCTTGAGTTGGGCCAAACGTCCGCATTCTCAAAGACTGCGCCCGCCCTTTAGTCTCGCAGCGCATGGCAAACGGGCTTGAGATCGTGGAGCCGGAACCGTGATCACCCTTGCTGAGGTAGCTTCTAGTAGCTACATTCTCGCCATGCGCTCGATCGGTCTGAAAGTCCTGAAGAACAAGCTAAGCGAGTATGTGCGCCTTGCCGCCGGCGGCGAGACCGTGCTCGTTACCGACCGGGGTCGCGTGGTTGCCGAGATCGTGCCACCGCAGGCCGGCCGCAGTCCCTTGCTCGCCAATGCCATGCTCGCCGAAGCCGTGCGCAAAGGATGGATCACGCCGCCCAGCCTTCCACGCGGTACAGTGCCTCCCCGCAAGCCGGTCGCAAAATTTCGTGAGCTGATGCAGGAGTTGGATGCCGATCGGCAGGATCGATGATCTATCTCGATAGCTCGGTGGCGATTGCGCACCTGTTTGCCGAGGATTGCGCTCCCCCTGACGCCTTGTGGCAAGAGGAGCTAACCGCAAGCCGCCTACTTCAATACGAGGTTTGGAACAGGCTTAACGCGCGGCGCCTCGCTCGTTCACACGGAGAAGAGGCTCGCGGTTTGATTGAGAGTGTTGCGCTGATCGAACTATCGCCACCGGTGCTTGCGAGAGCACTCGAGCCTTTTCCAACGCCGGTCCGCACACTCGATTCGCTGCACCTGGCTTCCATTGAGTTCCTTCGTGATCGGGGTCAGACGATCGAACTTGCGAGTTATGATAAGCGGCTCATCGCCGCGGCGCGGGCTCTCGGCATTCCCGTTATGGAGCTGTGAACCCCTAACCGTAGTCATTCCCGCGGAAGCGGGAATCCAGTAACCACCGCGTTCCAGCTCGCCACGCGTTAGTGGTTACTGGATTGCCCGGTCAAGCCGGGCAATGACAAACTAGGGAACCACAGGCCAACAAAAGCAGCCCCGTGTTCACCCTCGCACACCTGTCAGACATTCACTTGAGCCCAATGCCGCGCGCGCGCCGCGGCGACCTCATGTCGAAGCGCATCCTGGGCTATGTGAATTGGCATCGCGGGCGCAAATACGTGCACCGGCGCGAGATCCTCGACGTCCTCACCCACGACCTGATCGAGCGGAAACCCGACCACGTCGCCGTGACCGGCGATCTCGTCAATCTCGGCCTACCCGATGAATTCCTGCGCGCAGCCGAGTGGCTGCATCATCTCGGACCGCCCTCCCACGTGACGGCGATTCCCGGCAATCACGATGCCTATGTGCGCCTGCATCCCGAAAAGGGCACAGGCCATTGGCAGCCCTACATGCAGTCGAATAAGTCAGGCGAGGCTCTGGTACCGACTCCTCCCGGTCTCTTTCCCTTCGTGCGCCGCTTCAAGGACATCGCCATCGTGGCGCTCTCCTCGGCAGTGCCGACGATGCCCTTTGTCGCTGCCGGCAAGATCGGGACCCTCCAGCGCCGCTTGCTCGGCGAGGCCTTGGCGCGGCTCGGGCGCGAGGGGTTGTTCCGCATCGTCCTCATTCACCATCCTCCGCTCCCCGGACAGGCGAGTTGGGGGCGAGGGCTTCGCGATGCGGGGCGCACCACCCGCGTCCTCAAGCAAAATGGCGCGGAGCTCGTGCTGCATGGACACGATCACCGGCAGACGGTGCACGAGATCGAGACGGTGTCGGGTCCCGCCTTCGTCGTCGGCGTGCCCTCGGCCTCGGAGGCGGTCGAAGGACGCGCGCCTGCGGCCCGCTACAACGAGTACCGCATCGGACGAAAGGGCGATGGCTGGACGATAGAGATGATCGGGCGCTCGGTCGCGGCCTCGCCGGAACATGTGTGGGAAAGCGAGCGCCGCGTGCTCAGGGAACGGTGAGCCACACCGCGGCGAACAGGCCGACGGCTCCCGTCAGGAGTCCGATCACGAACGCCGCGATGACCACGCCCATGCCGGAGCCGGAAGGCTTCCTTTCGCCGTCGAGCGCGATGTTGCGGCCCGAATCGACGAGCGCCGCCTCAAGCCGCTCGCGCCGCACCACCTCGCGCGCGATGTAGCGCGTGACGCGGTCGACCATGTCGGTGACATTGGTCGAGCTGAACAACGTGCGCCGCCCGTTCTCGCTGTTGCGCACGAAGAGATAGGCACCCGACACCTCGTCGATCGCGGCATAGGTGAAGAGATCGATCCACAGCCGCGCCGGCCGGCTCGGCACGAGCGCGAGATTGAAGCGATCGTCATGAGTAGGGAGCTCGGAGAACACCGTCTCGAGCTCGGCCTTTAGCAGCTCGAGCCGCGCGATCTCGCCATCGCGTGCATCAGCCGTGCGATCGAGGTGCTCGGCCTCGTCGAGCCGCGCCTTGATGATCGCCTCGCGAAGCGACCGGCTCGCTGCCGGTCGTGCCAGCGTCTTGGCGCTTTCGTCCATCCCCGTAGCCCCCTGATAGTGTTGGGCTTTGGCCTTGTTCACCATGTTGGCCTTGGCCTCAGCATATCGCCGGAAGGGGCGGCAGTGCGACCGAAATCTGCGGCTCGCGCGCGCTCGTCCATCCCTCTCCTTGATGGGGAGGGATGAGGGCCAGCCCAACGGTGGGCACCCCCGCCGCCGTCAGCCGGGGTTTGCCCAGCCTACACCGCTACTTGGAGGAGAGCACCACCGAGGCGCGCGCGTCGTCGAACCATTTGTCGACGGCCGTGTCGATATTGGCATCGAGACTCGACTTCCACGTGTCGATGGTCGAATCGAGCGCCTCTTCGTTCGCGGCAACGAAGCTGTCGCGATTGATCACCTCGTTGGCTTCGTTGGAGAGATAGTCGACCGCAGCGCCGATCAGGACGCCGAGCGCAGCGCCAACCACCTGCCCGCCCATGGGCTGAACCACCGTGCCCGCCACCGCACCGCCCTCGGCAAGGGTAAGGCGCGTGCCGAGCGAGGTCGCCACCCGACGCGATAACTGCGTGAAGCTCTGCGCCAGCACCCCGTCGAAGGCGGGACCGAGCGCGAGCGCGCCGACCGTGCCGCCGGCGGCCGCGGCGCCGAGACCGGCAATGCCGTCAAAGGCGCGATCGTCCATGAGGTAGGTCGGCGCCTTCCATTTCTGCGCATCCCAATCGAGCTTGACATTGGTCATCGGCGTGGATGCCGGGATGTCCTCGAGATGGTCGGTGTGCTTGGCAAGGAAGAGCTGAAGCCTCATGTCGCCGTTGGCGATGACGCGGCGGTAGCTGTCATGGGCATGGCGCACGGCCTGCTCGACGCCCTTGGTGATGACCTCGTCGCGGAGCTCAGGCTTCAGCACCTGCTCTTTGTAATTGCGCAGGAAGTAATCCTTGACGTCGGCCTCGACCGCCTCGTTAAGCGACTCATATTTTCCGGTCTCGAAGGCGCGGGCAATCGCCGAGCTGATGGTCTCCTTCAGCACGACGTAGGAGCGTTTCCACTCGAAGAACCAGTCGGCATAAGAGTTAATCGCCTGCTCGCGGTCCTGGAAGGCCATGGCGAAGGTGCGGTCGAGATCCTCATGCGCCGCCTTCTTGATGCGCGCGCGCTCGTCGTCGAGCATCAGGATGGTGTCGTTGACGAATTTGTCGGTCTCGGACTTGCTCGCCACCACCTTGTGCAGCTTGCCGTCGACGTCCTTGACGATGAGATCGACCGCATCGGGCGGCAGGCTCTGAGCGCCGAAGAAGATGTCGAGCACGCTGTTGTCGGGATGAACCGCGGCGGTGTGATCGAGGTGATTCTGGTAGCTGCGATAGAACGTGGTGCCAAGCGAGAGGAGCGCATAAACGATGAGCAAGGCCCCGACCGCGATGCCGATGGGCTTGAGCAGCATGCCGAGCGCACTCGGCCGCACCACAGTTTCTTTGACGGCGCGGGAGCGGCGCGAGAGCTTGGTCGCGCGCGGTCGTGCCGGCTCATCGACGATGTCGGCGACGTCCGCCTCCGAATGGACGACCAGAGCTGAGCTGTGGCGTTGCGGCATGTCATCCATGTCTTTTGACACCCTGAGGCGCAATCTATCAGGTCAAATCCGCACGAATATAGGCTTTGGCGGCGCAGCTTGTAAGACTTGCTCTGATCGCATTTGCCATGCTGCTAAGAAAAAGGTTAGCTCAGGAGGACGCCACGGAGGGAACCTCTCGCCAAGCCCTCCCGTTCACGTGATGAGGTGGCAAAATGGCGGCGAGATGGCCTGACGCTGAACTTCCCCTGTTTAGGGAGAAGCGGGTCAACGACCCGCGAGAGGCGCTCAAGCTCCTCGCCGAGGAGGCGCGCGGCTGCACTCGCTGCGACCTCTATAAGAACGCGACCCAGACCGTGTTCGGCGAAGGGCCTGCCGACGCGCGACTGATGCTGGTCGGAGAGCAGCCGGGCGACCAGGAGGATTTGACCGGACGTCCTTTCGTCGGCCCCGCCGGCAAGGTCCTCGACGCCGCGCTCGAAGCGGCCGACATCGAGCGTAGCAGCGTTTACATCACCAACGCCGTGAAGCATTTCAAGAACGAGCCGCGCGGCAAGCGGCGGATCCACAAAAAGCCCGACACGAGCGAGATCGACATCTGCCGCTTCTGGCTCGACAACGAGATCGAGGTCGTGCGGCCGCGCATCGTCGTTGCCCTCGGCGCAACCGCCGCGCGCGGGATCATGCGCAAGTCTCTCACCATTAAGGCCAACCGCGGGCGCATCATCGCCCTTCCGAGCGGCCTCAAGGGCCTTATCACCGTCCATCCGTCCTATCTGTTGCGGATCGAGGAGGAGCGCGACAAGCGGCGCGAGTTCGATCTCCTGGTCAAGGATTTACGGATTGCGCACGACGCTGCCAAGGCTGCGGCCTGAGCTTAGATTCGAGACGCCCCTAGGTCACCAAACTACAGCGCGTCGGCGCCTATCTCGCCCGTGCGGATCCGCATCGCCCCTTCGAGCGGAAGTACAAACACCTTGCCGTCGCCGATATGTCCTGTCCGCGCGGCATTGCCGATGGCGTCAACGACCGAGTCAGCGATTGAGGCGCTGACTGCTAGCTCGATCTTCACTTTCGGCACGAAGTTCATGGTGTATTCGGCGCCGCGATAGATCTCGGTCTGCCCCTTCTGCCGGCCAAAACCCCGCACCTCCGTGACTGTCATGCCTTGCACGCCCATGGCAGAAAGAGCATCGCGGACCGCATCGAGCCGGTGGGGCTGTATCACTGCAATGATATACCTCATCGCATTCGTTCCCGATCGATAGCGAAGCCAGCCAACGCCGACCATAGCAAAGTGACGGCGGAGGCGGTGAGTTGAATTACCTCGTCAACCCATGCTTCGCCTTGAAGTAAGACGCACTTTCAACCACGGCTCCATTTAGATCGCGGCGAGCAAATTGCTGCAACTGCTAAATAAAAAGCGTCCTGCAACCGGGGCTCGTTGGCCACAATCGGGAGACGTAGCGTGTTATAGTCGGGCCATGAGCAAAGCCTTCACCAAAGAGGCCGAAGGCGGGGACGTCTATGACGACCTTCCCGACCGCCCGGTGTCGCTGCACAACCTCGTGACCCCCGAGGGGCTCGAAAGAATCGAGTCCGAGTTGGCGCGCCTGCACGAGGAGCATGCCGCGGCGCTCGATGCCGACGACAAGGCCCTGCTCGCCAAGATCAACCGCGACCTGCGCTATTGGACCTCGCGCCGGGCGACCGCCCAGGTGGTCGAACCGCAGCATAATGCAGGTGAAGTTCAGTTCGGCTCGACGGTCACCATCGCACGCGAGGACGGACGCCGCCAAACCTATCGGATTGTCGGCGAGGACGAGGCCGACCCCTCACTCGGAACGCTGTCCTACGTCTCGCCGGTGGCGCAAGAGCTCATGGGCAAAGAAGTGGGTGATGTCGTGCAGGCGGGCGCCGCCGAGGCCGAGATCGTCGCCATCTCCTAGCTGCGATCAACTTCGCGTCGTTGGCTTGGTGGGTTTCTCTAGCATGAGCTGCCCCTGCTTCTGCACCAGTTCCTTCGCCTTGTTGGCGAGAAGCGAGAGCATCCAAGGAAGCTGAACCTCAAGCCGCACGTGATCGTCGGCAACGTCGACCGTTCCCGTCGTCGCCTGGCCGAGCAGGCTGGCGCGGAAGTCGACATGGTCACCGTTCCAATCGTCCGTCAGCACGACGAATTTCTCGCCGAATGTAGAGCGGACGTTCTTGAAGCCCGCTTGCAAGCGCCTTGCCGCCTCCTGCTTACCAAGCCTGTGCGGGATGGTGACGACGACGGGCTGAGACATGAGCGCTCTTAACCTCTCGGGGTGCCACGTTGTTCCAACCTCATGTGGGAGAAGGGACAAACATCTTCCAGAGGGGAGTTCCGGCGGCCCGTAAGGCTGGTGGACGGAACAGGCTATCCCCGCGCCCGCGCGGCACCCCGTCAGCCCACTTGATCGTTGAAGGTGAGCGGATCGCCGATCTCGGCAAAGGCCCATACTTGGGCATCGCCGGTCGCATCGCAGAGATAAGTGTGCTCCTGGCTCTGGAAGAATATGAAGTAGCCGGGTGCGAAATTCTCGGCGAGGCCATCCTGCCCCCTGCCGATCACCTTGCCGGGGTTCCCGCCAGGGAAAAAGGCCTTGCAGGCAAGCTCGGCGATATCGAGAGAATTCGGGTCTGGCCGCGGCACGCTGAACTCGTCATCGCTGAAAGACTCATCGGGCACGAGCCATGCACCTGTGCCCTTCAACAGGTCGCCGGACATCATGACATAGGCGTAGATCTGGCCGGCGGCACCCGCGCTGCAGACCCAGAGATTGGCATCGGCATCCGTCAGCCAAACGAGGCTCCCGCCACGGCCGTCGTCGATTGCAGTGACGAGCTTCGCCGGCTGATGCCCGTTGGCCGTGGTGCAAGCCTTGACGGCGAGCGCATGCGCATCGGCCTCGGTGCCGGCCCCGATGCCGGCAAAGACCAGAAGCGCAGGCACGACAAGGCCGGCGCCCAAAGACAGATGCCTAAATTTCATGGTGACAACCCTTTTCGCACTCCCGAAGGCGGGATTGCCCCCCGGATTGGTAGGGAAATGGCGCGTCGAAAAGGGTCTCTTTGTGAGACCCCTCACAAAGAGACGTTGGCCTATGGCTTAGGCCCCTTCGTATCGACATGGCCAAGGTCGCGCTCTGGCGCCACCTCGTCGCGCACGAGCTGTTTCAGCTCCTTCATCTCGGGGAAGCGGCCGTAGTCCTTGCGCGACCAGATCAATTTGCCGTCGACCTTGACCTCGAACACGCCACCGGTGGCGTCGGGAACGAGGGTGACGGAGCCAAGCTCGGCAGCGAAGGTCGAGAGCAACTCCTGCGCGGTCCAACCAGCCCTGAGTAGCCAATTGCAGAGCCGGCAATAGGTGATCTCAACATTGGGCCTCGGTGCCATAGGACAAAGTCCCTTGCGCTAACCGCTGAGCAAGCTTCTGACTTTAGACGGCGAAGTGCCCCGAAAAACAAGGGGGGTTCGATTTGAGGCCGATCAAGGCAAGGTCGTTCAAAGGACGTTAGATCTGGCGAAAAAGGGGGAACATCGAGCCGCTCATCACACCCACGGAGTTGTCATGCAAGAAACCGCCAAGACCAACCAGGCGAGCTCTGCCCGCCTTTCCAATCCCCTTCTCGATTTCACCATCGCCAGCCTCGAGGCGCAGCTCAAAACCTGGCAAGCCTATCAGGTCGAAGGTGCCCATTTCGTCGCCCGACGCTTGCGCGCCAATCTCGAGCTGCTGAGGGCATTCGGCCATTGCACTGAGGCCGGGCATGTCGGCGAATGCCACCGCGCGTGGCTCCGCGAGCTGCACGGCGATTATGCCGAGGAATGGGGCAGGCTCCTCGCCACCACCTTCTCGCTCTGCTTTGCCGATCTTGCCGGCGTCGGACTTCTATTTGGCCCGCGTACGGCAAAGCTCTGGCCGAATGTCGCGCCTCAGCCCGACCCGCAGCCGCGTCAAAATGCCGAGACAAGACTTCAGGCCGCAGCCTGAACACCTATTTTTGACTTGAAGAAGAGGGTAACGGCGTCTCTTGACGCCCGCCAGGTCATCATTTCGTCATAGCATTCCTGGCTTGTCCAGGAACGCAAAATGCCGAAAGTGAGACCTATGCGATTCTCGATTCGCCACGCGCCCCGCCTACGCCTCGTCCCCGCCCTCGCCGCAGCCCTGATGCTCGCGCCTGCCGTCCCCTCCAAGGCCGATCCAGGCCCCTTCGACACCCTGCTCGGCTCATGGCGCGGAAGCGGTCAAATCGTGCTCGATCAGGGGCGCAGGGAGCGCCTCAAATGCAACGCCTATTACACCGGAGGCGGTGCCCAGCTGCGTATGGCCATTCTTTGCCAGAGTGAAAGCTCCAACGTGCAGATCAGAAGCGCGCTGAGCGACAGCGGCGGGCGTCTCAGCGGGACTTGGGAAGAGCGCACTTACAATGCCTCGGGAAATGCTTCGGGCCAGATCACTAACGGCAGGATCTCTCTCTCCATCAGCGGAGGCGTGAGCGGCACCATGCTCGTCTCGTATACGTCCTCGCGCCAAAGTGTCTCCATCACGACACAAGGAGTTGCTCTTAAGAGCGTGACCATCGAACTGTCGCGGAGCTAGTCCCGTCGCCTGTGAGCGCTCACTCGAACTCGGCTCCGTGACGCGCAGGAAGGAGCGATGCCAATGGGCGAGATCTTGCTGAGGAGCGAGTTGAAGGGAGAGCGCCTGGAGCTTGCGGCCTTCGGTTCGTGGACCGCGCCGCATGCAGGCGAGATCGAGACTCTGGTCGACGGCGTCTCCGGCGACGTCGCCAAGGCCAAGAACATCTCGATCGACATGGCGGGCGTACGCGAATTCGACACATTCGGTGCCTGGCTGCTCGAGCGTCTCACGCGTGAGGGCCAATCGGCTGGGCGAGAGACGGTCGTGCACGGCCTCCCAGCGCATGACCGGGGCTTGCTTGCGGAGATGCACGGTGTCAACCGCGCGCCCGAAGCCGAGCCGAGGAAAGGGAACCCGATCGTCGGTGCCTTAGCGTCACTGGGCCGTGGCGGAGCGGCGCTCGGCGAGGATCTGATGCTGTTCGCCGACATGCTGGGGTCCGTCGGCATTGCCGCCGCGCGTGTCGTGATGCGTCCGCGAGAGTTCAGATTGACCTCTACAATCAATCAACTCGATCGCGTCGCCTGGCAAGCGGTGCCCATCGTCCTGCTCATCACCTTCTTGATCGGCGGGATCATCTCCCAGCAGGGCATCTTCCACTTCCGCAAATTCGGCGCCGAGCTCTACTCGGTCGACCTCCTTGGCATCCTCGTCCTGCGCGAGATCGGCGTCCTGATCGTCGCCATCATGGTCGCCGGCCGCTCGGGCAGCTCCTACACCGCCGAGCTTGGCTCGATGAAGATGCGCGAGGAGATCGATGCGCTCCGCACCATGGGGTTCGATCCGGTGGAGGTGCTCATCCTGCCCCGCATCATCGTGCTGATCATAGCGATGCCGGTATTGACGTTCCTTGGCTCGATAGCGGCCCTTTTCGGTGGCGGCCTCGTGGCCATGCTCTATGGCGGCATCAGTCCCGAGATTTACATGTCGCGCCTGATCGAAGCGATCTCGCTCACCCATTTCAAGGTCGGAATGCTGAAAGCACCCTTCATGGGACTGGTGATCGGGATCGTAGCATGCGCCGAGGGTCTTCAGGTGAAGGGCAGCGCCGAATTGCTCGGGCTGAAGACCACGGCCTCGGTGGTCGAATCGATCTTCCTCGTCATCGTCCTCGACGGCCTGTTCGCCATCTTCTTCGCTTCGATCGGAATGTGAGGGAATGGCGCAAGAGTCCGCCATCAAGGTTCGCGACCTCGTCGTCGGCTTCGGCGCGCAAACCGTGCTCGATCACCTCGACCTCGACGTGCGCGCGGGCGAGATCCTCGGCGTGGTTGGCGCTTCCGGCGCAGGCAAGTCGGTGCTGCTGCGGACCATCATCGGTCTCTTGCCGAGACGCCATGGCAGCGTCGAAGTGCTCGGTGTCGACATCGAAAAGGCCAATGAAGCCGAGCGCCGGGCGCTTGAGCGCCGTTGGGGCATCCTGTTCCAGCAGGGTGCGCTCTTCTCCTCGCTGACCGTGCGCGAGAACGTGCAATTCCCCATGCGCGAGAACCTGGAAATCTCTCAGCGGCTGATGGACGAGATGGCGCTGGCCAAGCTCGAAATGGTCGGGCTCACCCGCGCCGACGGCGACAAGCTTCCCGCCGAACTTTCCGGCGGCATGACCAAGCGCGTTGCCCTCGCACGAGCGCTTGCCCTCGATCCCGAGATCGTGTTTCTCGACGAGCCCACCTCGGGTCTCGATCCGATCTCGGCGGGCGATTTCGACGAGTTGATCCGTACGCTGCAACAGACATTGGAGATCACCGTGTTCATGGTGACGCACGATCTCGAAAGCCTGTATACGGCCTGCGATCGCGTGGCGGCGCTCGCCGACGGCAAGGTCGTTGCCGAGGGACCCATGGACGTCATGCTGGAATCCGAGCATCCCTGGGTGAAGACCTATTTCCAAGGAAAGCGCGGCGGCATGCTGGCCGGCCGGCGCATGAGCGCGTGACACAAGGAACCTAGAGCGATGGAAACCCGTGCCCGCTATGCGTTGATCGGATTGTTCATGCTCGCCGTGATCATCGCGAGCTTCGGCTTCGTCTATTGGCTCGAGAACAAGGGGGGGTTCACCCAGCGTGACACCTACCAGATCCGCTTCCAGGGCAGCGTGTCTGGTCTGCTGGTCGGTTCCGCGGTCCTGTTCAATGGCATTCGCGTCGGCGAGGTCACCCAACTCGCGCTCAGCGCCGATGCCCCCGACCAGGTGATCGCAACGATCGGAGTCGAACACGGCACGCCGATCCGGAGCGACACGCAGGTGGGGCTCGAGACGCAAGGATTGACCGGCGGCGCCGCAGTGACGCTCCGAGGCGGCAGCGCGGATGCCTCTCTAACCACCACAGAAGGTGGTGGCCCTCCCACGCTGATCGCGCCGCCGCTCGCGAGCCAGGACTGGACCGAAGCGGCGCGCGACACCTTCCAGCACGTCGACACCATCCTCTCGGAGAATTCCGACTCGCTGCACAGCGCCATCAAAAATATCGACACCTTCTCTGCTGCGCTTGCGCGCAACTCCGACAAGGTCGACGGCATCCTAGCCGGACTCGAGCGCATGACCGGAGGGAGTACGAACCCGGCCGAGATTCCGACTTACGATCTCGCCGCCGCGAACGGCTTTCCGGCTCCGCCAGGGGAGGCGCCCAATTGGCTTCTGATAGTGCCGGAACCGACGACGTTGATGGGCTTCAATACCGACAAGATCCTGTTGCAGCCGGCGAGCGGAGAAAGCGTGCCGCTCGACAATGCGCGCTGGGGCGACAACCTCCCGGTCCTGTTCCAGGCCAAGGTGATCCAGAGCTTCGAGAATGCGGGCTACGCCAAGGAGGTGACACGCACACGCGAGAACGTCACCGGCAATTTTCAGCTCCTGATCGACATTCGGCGGTTCCATGTCTCGACCTCCGGCGAGGCAGACGCGGATATCGACTTCGTGGCGAAACTGCTCGACCAGGACGGCAAGATCCTCGAAGCGCGCGAGTTCAGCGGGACGGCGCCAGCTTCGGGAAGCGATGCCAAAGCCTATGTGAGCGCTTTCAACGAAGCCTTGGGCAAGTTGCTCAAGGGATTGGTCGATTGGAGCATCAAGACGATCGCCGCGGCGCCGCCTCCTCCCCCTGCGCCGCCCGCCGCGCCTGCGCCGCCTGCCGAAACGCCGGCACCCGAGGAGCCTCCGCAAGGCGAGCCCCCTGCCCCCACTCCTTGATCTGGCTCAACGCGGGCAGCGCCCCCAGGCGGGATCGTAGTGCAAAGCTACTCAACCCTTTGCGCCATCCCGAGATGGAACCTGGTTCGCGACATGGAGCTCTTGCAAGCCATCAATGGCCGCCGGTCGGTGCGCGAATATTCCCCCGAGCCGGTTGATGACGGCCTGCTGCGCAAGCTGATCGACGCGGCAGTTCAGGCGCCGAGCGCCATCAATAAGCAGCCCTGGTGCTTCATCGTGGTCAAGCGGCCCCAGTTGCTCGCGGAGATTTCCGGCAAGGCCAAGGCGCATATGCTCAAGGTTTCTCTCGACGCGCCGGCCCATCCCATCCACGACATGCTGAGCGACCCGAAATTCAACATCTTCTATCACGCGCCGGCGCTGATCGTGATCGCGACGACGGAGCCGACCGATTGGGCGGTCGAGGATTGTGCGCTCGCTGCGCAGAACCTGATGCTTGCGGCTTACGAGGCTGGGCTCGGCACGTGCTGGATCGGCTTCGCCCAGCATTGGCTGGGCACGCCGGAAGGAAAGACCGCTCTCGGCCTTCCCGCCTCTTACCTACCCGTCGCCCCGATCGTCGTGGGACATCCGCTGAGAAATCCTACGCCCATCCCCCACAAGTCCCCCGAGATCAGGTGGATCGAGCCCAAGGGCCGATAGCGCGCGTGATCGCGAGACCGAGACAAATTACCCCGATACGTTCCCAAGTTTCCTTTGATGGCATAGACGGGTCCCGACGCGCGCCGGCACGTCCTTGGCAAGCTGCCAGTTTCAGCCTCGGTTCGTCATGAATTGGCCTTTCGGCCCGACCAATATCGCGCGAACGAATAGGCGGGACGCGAGGGCCTTAACCCATTGACTTACCTAATTGTTTTTTACGCCTGGGTTCGCACCTTGCTCGTCGCTGCCGTGCTGATCGGTTCGCATAGCGCTCTCTGGGATTTGCCGAGCGGTCAACTGCTGAAGACTGCACTCTCGGAGTGCCAAGTCGAGCATTTCCGCCACGGCAACGGCGCCGTCGAGCAGATGCTCTGCCCGGCCCACCTGACCGAGGCCTCGTTCCCGCAAACGCTGCGCGATGCAGTCATTGCCAGCGAAGACGCCGATTTCTTCACGCATGGTCCGATCGATTATGTCGCCAGCGCACGTGCGGCCTTACGCTCGTTGCGCGGCGATCGCCAAGGCGGGAGCACGATCACGCAGCAACTTGCGCGCACACTCTTTCTCAAGAAGGAGGACACGCTCGATCGCAAGCTGCGCGAAGCCGTCTTGGCCGTCAGGATCTCTGAGATCCTGACTAAGGACGACATCCTCACATATTACATGGCCGTCGTGCCGCACGCGCGGAACATGTATGGCTTCGACGCTCCTGCACGCTACTACTTCGGCGTCGATGTCGAGAACCTCGATCTCGCCGAGTCAGCCCTCCTCGTCGGCATGTTGCCCGAACCAAACAACCGCGATCCTCTCAAGATCCCTCTCGGGCCTTGGCGAGTGCGCTCGCCGTGCTCACGAAAATGGCCGAACAGGGCAAGATCACCTCGCGGCAGGCGGCCGAGGCTGAGGACGAGCTGAAGCGCCGCGTCACGTCAGGACATCTCCGACGGGGGACCTCATCCTACGCACGACTGGAATACAGGCCTTACCGCGACCTCGCACGGCGGCAAGCCAAAGCGAACGGAATTTCGCTCCCCGCCGACTACCGCCTCTTTCTCTACATCGATCCTGGCTTCCAGCGGACTCTCCACCGGCAAATTTGCGCGATCACCGGCCAGCACCAGGCCGCCGGCTTCTTCATGCGGCCATCCGGCGAGGTGCTCGCCGTGTCAGGCTCATGCACCTATACGGGGGAATGGAACCGCGCCGCAGACATCGAGCGCTCGATCGGTTCGACCGGCAAGCTGTTCCCGCTCATCGGCGTTCACGAGGCTTCGTTCAGCCTGAAAGAGCGGATCTCGACCGATCCGATACGGCGCCCCAACTGGCCGGCCGAGCCCAACAGCCGCTGTCGTGCCGCGCGGACGGTGCGCCTCGATTTCGCCCTCGAGCAATCGTGCAATCGGCCATGGACCGAGATCGCCATGTGCCTCGACGACAAGCTGACGCGCATCGTGAAGAGATTCGAGCTTGAATCACCGACGCCTGCGCTCGTGCCGATCGGCGGCATGCACACCTCGCCGATGAGGCTGACCCAAGCCTACGCATCGCTCGAAAACGACGGCAAGCTGCCGCAAATCCGCTTCCTGATCGCCGCGCTCGGGTCGAAGGGAAATGTCTTGGGTGTTCCGAGCAAGCACTCCGAACGTCAAGCGATGTCGCCGGCGACCGCGGCGGCCGTGCTCCAGGACTTGCGCGGACCGGTGCGCCGCGGAACCGCGCGTGCCGCGAATTCGGTTCATGCTCTCGTCTTCGGCAAGACGGGAACCTCCTCCGACAATATGGATGCTCTGTTCGTCGGTCTCACTCAGGATTTCGTCGGCACGCTGTGGCTCGGCTATGACCGTCCGACTCCCATGCCCGGCGTTCACGGCGGCGGCGATCCGGCCAAGGCTTTCGCCAAGCTCACCGACTTCTATTATCTCAGGCTCGCCCAGGCGCGTTTCGCAGAGAGCAAGGCGCCGCACTCGCCGAGCTGGGCACAGCGATGGGTCTCCAATATGAGCCCGCTGGAGGAGCTCTCGCTGCTCATCGCATCGTTCGGCTTTTGCGCCTTTGCCGTCAGGTTGCTCAACACGACCGCCGCCGACCGGCGACTCAGGTCTGGCACCTTGCCGATGCCGCAGCGCCTGCTGCCGCCGCCGACGCCGTCACCCCCGGCGGCAGAATCAAGCCTCGGCGTTTCGAAAGCCGGCGGGACGCCCACTGAGAGTTAGGCGGCCTTCTTCTCGAGATCGGCCGACCACTTGCCCATCGACGCAAGCCCGTTCATCGCCGCGCGGTGGGTGAATGCGGCTTGCGCTGCGGCAATGTTCTCCACCCTGCCAGACCAAGCCTTTTGCGGCGCCGCCTGAAGAGCGCGGCTATAGGAGAAGGTAATCTTCCAAGGCCCGCCCCCCACGCGGTTCATGGCGTCGAGCCGTGCGGTGGCATCGAGATCGGACTGCCCACCAGAAAGGAAGGCAATCCCTGGCACCGCGGCCGGCACGCATTCCTTCAACACGCGCAACGTCTTCTCCGCGACCTCGCTCACTGAGGCCTGCTTCGAGCTCTTCTTGCCCGGCACCACCATGTTCGGCTTGAGCACCATGCCTTCGAGCGCAACGCGCGCAAGGTAAAGCTCCTGAAACGCTGTCTTCAGCGTCTTCTCGGTCACCTCGAAACAACGGTTGATGTCGTGATCGCCGTCCATCAGCACCTCGGGCTCGACGATCGGCACCAGCCCCTCGTCCTGGCAGAGCGCCGCATAGCGCGCGAGCGCAGCGGCGTTCGCCCGGATGCAGTAATAGGTCGGAATCCCCGCCCCGATGTCGATCACCGCGCGCCATTTGCAGAACTTGGCGCCGAGGCTGCGATATTCGATCAGCCTCTCGCGCAGGCCGTCGAGACCCTCGGTAATCACCTCGCCGGGATGGAACGGCAGCGGCTTCGTGCCCTTATCCACCTTGATGCCCGGCAAGGACCCGGCTTGCTCGATGATACGGGCAAGCGGCGTTCCGTCCTTGGCCTTCTGGCGGATGGTCTCATCGAACAGGATCACGCCTGAGATGTTCGCCATGCCCTTGGAGCGGAACAGCAGTTCGCGGTAATCGCGCCGGTTCTCCTCGGTACACTCGACGCCGATCACCTCGAAGCGCTTCTTGACGGTACCTGCTGATTCATCCGCGGCAAGGACGCCCCGGCCGGGCGCCACCATGGCATTCGCGACCCTGTTCAACTCGGCCAAATCCATGTGCTTCACTCCCAAGAGTTCCGTTTCTGCGACTATGTACGGGAGGATGGCGTGGGGCTCAAGCGGGGGGCGAGGACTCAATCGTCACTGCGCGGCCATGGGCGGCGGGTCTTCTTCCATGGATAGCCTCTCTGCGCCATGCTGTAGCCGAGGTCGTAGAGCTTCGACATATAGACCGGGTCGAAGGCCGCCGTGCTGGTATCGAGAAAATCGCCCGGTATGTAGGCGAGGTTGTAGTCGATATTGTTCTTCTTGGCGAAGACGAAGAGCTCGTAGAGATCGCCGACGCCTTGACTCTTGATCAGGCTCGACACCGCGCGGCCGGCGATCGATAGCGTCCTCGCCTTGACCGGCTTGTACTCGGGGGAGACATGCCCGTTGCGGATGATATAGGCGCGCCGCACGGGATTGATGCCGAGCCGGGCATCGACGCGGCTTGCCATGAACTGCGTCGGCACCAGGAACACCTCGCGGGTCGCACCGCCATCCACATGCATCTCCTCGTAGGTTCAACCGTCGGCGGCGACCTTGATGAAGCCCGGCGGGAACACGGCGGGGATCGCCGCCGAGGAGAGGAGCACGGTACGGAACAGTTCGAGTGCCTCGGCGCTCCCGCTCGAGGCGATCGCACCCATGTCCCAGATCACCGGGCGCTCGGCATCGAGATTGGTGGTGCCGATGAGCAGGCGGCGCCCTTTGCGATGTTCGGCTGCGACCTCGGCGAGAAATTTGGGCGTCACGTAATGAGCGACGACCTTGGCGAGCGGCGCATTGCTCGCGAGCGAATCGCCGCCGATCAAGCCTCGCACCGGGCGCATGATGGCGATGTCTTGTGTATCGGAGGTGGTAAACACGTCCTTCAGCGCGGCGTCGTATTTCGGGCCGAGAAAAGCGAACGGCGCGGTGAGCGCTCCGGTGGACACGCCGGTGACCACGTCGAACTCCGGCCGCGTGCCGAAGGCGGTCCAGCCGCCGAGCACCCCCGCACTAAAGGCGCCGTCGCTGCCGCCACCGGAGAGCGCAAGGAAATTGACGACCGGGCGGCGCCCCCTCGCCAGCATCTCGGGCCGGCTTGCCCGCACCTGCTCCCATTTCACCTTGACGATGGCGTCGGCGTTGGGCGGAAGCTGATCGCCCCAGTAGCGGATCGGGGCCGGCCCCATGCCGACCACCTGTGCGCCGCCCTCGAGCGCGGACGGCACAGCATTCCGCGCGATTGCCGCAGCACAAGCGCCAAGCACTGCCCCGAGCGCGAGTAGACACGAGGCCCGTACGAACCACCGCATGAACGCTGCCCCCGTCCCCGCCGCGGCCCCAGATTTAGGCGGGATTTCCCTTTAGCACCAGAACACTAGCGCAAAACCGTAGCGCCAGGCGATTTTTTGGGCCGCCCATGGAAGCCCTTTTTCGCCAGCGCCACAACGATTCCCTCATCAGCGGTAAAGTCTCGCATCGACCAGGGCCGCTCTGCGCTGCATAACGATGGTCCCGATCACACCTATCTTGGGAGGTTCCCGTGAGAAGCATGATCCTTGCCTTTGCCGCCCTCGCCCTTGCCGTGGGCGCCGTCTCATCACAAGTTGCGGCCGAGGAGCATTGCGCGACCGGCGATTTAGCCGTCTGCGCCCAGGATCCCGATTGTCATTGGGACTATGCCAAGCGCGGTTGCTACGTGGGCGCTCCTGAGAAGGTCGACCCCTGCGGGGCGCATAGCGATAAGACCATCTGCGAGCAGGACGCCTCGCTCGGCTGCAAGTGGAGCGAAAACGATAACAAGTGCGAGCAGGCCAATTAGGCTTCACACCTTGCGCCCGGCCGCGAGCGCATAGACGAACAGCACGCCGAACACCGCATGGACGAGACCGGCACCCCATAGTGCGGTCCCCCCGAGAGCGGTCGCGGCCACCGTTACCAGGATGACGCAAGCGGCGAGCACATTGTAGAGCGCGAGCCCATAGGCTGCGGCGAGTCCCCCTGGATGTCCAAGTGCGTTCCGCGCCAACAGCGCCGCAACACCAACGCCGAGCGTCGCGGCCCCAAGCACGCGCGCAAAAAAGACAACCGACGGATCGGGCGCGGTCCCGAGCCCCTCGACCAACGCCGCGGTCGCAAGCAGCGCCGAGAGGCCGAACAACGCCTCAAAAGCGCCAGACACGATCATGAGCCAGCGAAGCACTGCCCCTCCCCTCGACGACGTTCAGCCCGTTACCCCGAGACTTTCTCGATCTCGCTCGGCTTCCAGCTCTTGTCGAAGAAGGGCTCGAGCGGGCTGTAGAGGCGTAGGATCGTGAACCAGCCTTTCCCCGGCAGCGTCTTGATGAAATTGCCATCCTTGACGCCGTCAGGCTTATCCGGACCGAAATAGACGGTGGTCGAGCCGTCTGCATCGGCCTCCGCCGCGGGACTGGGAAAGCTCTGGCTGCCCGCGCGCGGGAAGCGTTGATCCGTTTGCAGCATCGAGCGCGTCTGGTTGTCGTAGACGGTGAACGACCAGAACTTGGCCGCCGGGATGCCCGGCGGCAGGGTAACCTTGTAGGTCTTTCCACCGTCGAACGAGTCGCCGTTGCTGTCGAAAATGCTGAACAGATATTGCGAGCCGATCTCAGGCAACCGCATGATCATGGCCGGAGTGACGCCGGTCGCCACGTAGAAGAACGCGGCCCGCGCATCGAGCGTACGAGCACCCGTATAGGGGAAGGGCTTGACGCCTTCCTTGGTGATCTCCGGCGGCGGCCGCAGGAAATCGTAGCCGCTGACGAAGAGTGGGTTCAGCCATTTCGACTCCGGGCAATAATAGCCGAAGCCTTCGGATTCGCGCGGACGGAAGCTCACCGTGCGGCCCGCAGCATTCGCCACGGCGATCGCATCGGTTAGGATCTTGCGCATGCGCGCATCGGGATTGAACGGCTCGCCCTTCTTGATGCCGATCGCCGCAAACTGACCGCCGATTTCCGGCTGCAACGCCTCGGCCGGCTGCTCCTGAACGAGAGCATTGAGCATCTCGTAGAAGGAGAAATCGTTAGGCGGGATCGTGTTCATCGCAAGGCCGGTCCCCTCGACGAAGGTTAGCGGCTTAGGCTCGGTGAGCGGCGCAAGGGGACTCTTCCCCCTGAGGAAGCTGCTGATGCTCGTCCCGTACGACCCCGGAACGTAAGGATAGATCTTGAGGTATTTTTTGATCACCTCGACCGCAGGCTTGGGATCGTTGTTCACGAGGAACGCTCGCCCCAGGAGTGCGACCGAGGTCGTGGTCGGGCGGCCAATGAAATAGCCGCCTTTGGGCAGCGGCCCGTCATAGCTGCGCGGCGCGAGAAGATATCTCCCGCCGAGACCGCGATCGGGTCCTGGCGAGCCGAAATCGATCACCCAGCGGAACCAAAGATCGTCGAACAGGCCGAGCACGCCGGGCGGCGTTTCGACCACCATCGGTCCCTTGCTGAGGTCGATATTGGCAATGAAATAGACCGTGTCGGCGTTGGCGGTGAGAAAGAGCGAGCGCGAATCGATCAAGCCGGAAAAGATCAGGATGCCTTCATTGTCCTTGACTCCCGCGTCCCTAATGCCCTGGCGCGCCGCATAGATCGACACGCCGCGCAAGCCGTTGAGGAAGGCCGACACGCCGCGCTGAAGGTCGAGCTGGTCATAGACCTTGTCGGCCGTCGCTGGGTCGGGGATGCCATCGCGGAACTTGAGCGTGCCGATCGAGGTCTCGACCTGATCAGGCGTGGTCAGCGATGGCGGAACCGGCGTGTCGCTCTCGGCGAGCACCGGCGATGACAGAAATGCGGCGAGACCGAGCGCCACCATGCTTTGCACGAGGCACCTAAGGCTTGGCGTTGAAACCATCAACTCAGTGTCCTTTCGCGTTTGATGCAGCGAAACCCGAGATGGCAGGTCGACGTGTCGATCGGCTCTGCGTGGCGCGCAGCCGGCCGGTAGCGTCGGCAATAATTGGGCGCGCAGAGATGGGATCCGCCTTTGATGACTTTCCGGGGAATCCTGATGTTGGGCTGGCCGGGGTCGAAGCTGTCTTCGGCGCGCGGCCCCCGTGGATTGACCGGCATGCAGCAAGATTTCTGCTGCTGATGGCTCGTCGCGTACCAGTCCGTCGTCCACTCCCAGACATTGCCGATCATGTCGTAGAGGCCGTAGCCGTTCGGCGGATAGGTGCCGACCGGAGACGTTCCCTCATAGCCGTCCTTGAGAAGGTTCTGCCACGGGAACTCGCCCTGCCAGGTATTGGCAACGCATTTCCCGCCGGGCTCGATCTCGTCGCCCCAGGCGAACTCCTTGCCGTCGAGCCCGCCGCGCGCGGCGAACTCCCATTCCGCCTCGGTCGGCAGCTCCTTGCCGGCCCATTTGGCGTAAGCCTCGGCGTCGCGATAGGCGACATGCACTACCGGATAATCGTCGAGCCCCTTGTTGGAACTGGCGGGCCCATAAGGATGGCGCCAATCGGCGCCGAAGGTGAAGGTCCACCAATTCGACCAGTTGTTGAGGTCGACCGGGCCTTGCGACTTCTTGAATACGAGCGAGCCGGCGCGAAGCATATGCGGAAGGGCGCCGGGATAGTCTTTAGGGTCCGGCGCGATCTCGGCGAAGGTGACGTGGCCAGTCTCTTTGACGAAGCGCTTGAACTCGGCATTCGTCACCGGCGCATTGTCGATCCAGAAGCCATCGACCTTGACCCGATGGGCCGGCTTCTCCTCGGCGTAATGATGGTCCGAGCCCATGGTGAACTCGCCGCCGGGGATATGGATCATCTCCGGCCTCGGTCTCAACTTGAGGCCGCCTGATCGCCTCGCCTTGCGTGCGATGCTCATTGCTTCTCAGGGGTTCGTCTTCGCCGGCGGAAAGATCGTCTTCCAGTCATTCTTCATGTCGACCACGGTCCAGCCCTTGGCAACCGCCTCATCGAGCGCCTTGTCGAGCTTGCCGACGTCGGAGTTCCGATCATAAGCATATTCGCGCACCGCATCCGTGTGATGCACGAGCCCCATGAAGCACAGGTGCTCGCAAGCCGCGGTCCATTCCAGCATCTCCTTGTCCCCATCGGCATTGCCGAAGGCGAAGATCGGCTGGCGGCCGATGAAATGGTTGATGCCTTCCGGCTTACCCGGGCCGTCGTCGACAAACAGCACCTTCGGCATTTTGATCAGCACCGGCTTCTCGTCCCAGGTCCCATATTGGGTGACGCCGGAGGAGCCGATGACTTGTTCGGGCGGGATGTCGTAGGTCTTGTCGGCGAAGGTGCGCATGAACTCGACGCCGCCGCCCGAGACGATGAACGTCTTGAAGCCGTTGGCCCGCAGATAGTCGAGCAGCTCGATCATCGGCTGATAGACGAGGTCGGTGTAGAGCACTTTGAAGCGCGGATGCTTGGCGGTTGCGAGCCACTGCTTGACCGTCTCGTTGAAATCGGTGGTGGTCATGCCTGAATGGGTCGCCGCCACAATCTCCAGCATGCCTTTCTCGCCCATGGCGGCGACAGCCTTCATGTCGCCGGCCAGAACGGACTTGAACGGCTCCTTGGTCTTCCATTCGGGGTGCTGATTGGCCTGCCGCTTCACCTCGTCGATGGCGTAGACGAACTGCGTGTACATCGGCTGTTCGACCCAGAGCGTGCCGTCGTTGTCGATGGTGGCGAGCCGGTCCTTTGGATCGACATAGTCCGGGCCGCCTTCCTTGGTGACACGTGTCACGTAATCGATGATGGATTGCTTGGTGTGGCCGTCGTTCCACGAGGGAAGCGGATCCTCTGCGGCCAAAGCCGCGAGCGGCATCAAGCCCCCCGCGAGGGCGCCAACTAGCAACGCCAGAGCACAAAGACATCGCGTGATGGCGAGACGTGAATGCGATTTGCGCATGCCAGTCACCTTAAGGTCGACGAGATCGTGGTGTAGCGGCGATCCCGAACCTACGGGATCGCCGCCTTCTTGCGTCTATTCACCCTGGCGGGCCTGGATCGCCTTGATGATCGTCGCCTTCACCTCTTCGAGGTTGAACGAGGCGGGCCTTTGCATCGGCGGGAACGCGACGAAGCTCTCGCCGAACTTGGCCACCTCCTGCTGCACGAACACAAAGCGCCAGAATTCGTAGGTGTACCACTCGGCCTCGTACATCGATTGTTGTGGCGTGCTGGTGCGCTCAAAGGGATCGAGAAGAAGATTGGAGAGAATCGGCCAATCGAGGTGCACGGTGTTGCCGAGCCAGCCGCCCGGCTGATCGGTGAAGCGATATTTGTAGTCGTTGATGCGCACGGCGCCGAGCGTGGTTTCAGTGAAATAGAAGATCTCGTTGCGCTTCGACGGCGCCTTGCCCGTGATAAAATCGAGCTGATTGTAGCCGTCGAGGTGAACCTTGTAGTTCCTACCGCCGAACTCCTTCCCGGAGAGCAGCTCGTCGACGACATTGGGATCGCCGGCTGCCGCGACGAAGGTCGGGAACCAGTCGAGTCCGGAGACGATGCTGTTGTCGATCACGCCGGCCGGAACTTTCCCGCGCCAACGCAGGATGCATGGCACGCGGAAGCCGCCTTCGAGCGCCGTGCCCTTGCCGCCGGCAAACGGTGTCTGGCCGCCGTCGGGCCAGGTGAAGTTCTCCGCGCCATTGTCGGTGGTGAACACGACGATCGTGTTGTCGGCCAGCCCTTGATCTTCGAGATGTTGCAGGACCGCGCCGACGCAATTGTCGATCTGCGCCATTCCGGCCTCCTCGATCGACCAGCCGTTCTTGGAGTTCCGCATGGCCTCGTATTTGTCGGACAGATGCGTGATAATATGCATGCGTGTCGGGTTGTACCAGACGAAGAACGGCTTGCCCGCGGCCTTGGCTTTGTCGATGAAACCGATCGTCAAGTCGCGAATGACCTCGTCCACGGTCTCCATGTTGTATTTGATGCCCTCGATCGGATGCGGCGGCAGCGGACCTTCGTCGGTGATCTTCTGCTTGCCGACCTTGCCCCAGCGCGGATCGACCGTTGGGTCGTCGACGTCGGTCGCAAGGCAATGAACAAGATTGCGCGGGCCGACCACGTCCTTGAGATCCTGCGGATAGTTGCGGTGGAACGGGTCCTCCATCGCATCGAGATGATAGAGGTAGCCCCAGAACTCGTCGAACCCGTGCACGGTCGGCAGATATTCGTTGCGGTCGCCGAGATGGTTCTTACCGAACTGTCCGGTGGCATATCCCATCGATTTGAGCGCAGTGGCGATGGTCGGGGCTTCCGCCGGCATGCCGACGGTGGCGCCGGCCTGTCCCACCGTGGTGAGGCCGGTGCGGATCGGAAGCTGTCCGGTGATGAAATTGGCGCGGCCGGCCGTGCAGCTCGCTTCAGCGTAATAGGATTGGAACAGCATGCCTTCTGAGGCGAGCTTGTCGAGATGGGGCGTCTTGCCCGCCATCATGCCGCGATTGTAGGCGCCGATATTGAACCAGCCGATGTCGTCGCCCATGATGAATAGAATGTTGGGCTGCGATCCGGAGGGCGCTGCGGTTGGCTTAGGTTGGTCTTCGGCCTTGGCACCCGAGCTCCCGACTGCCGCGAGCGCGAAGAGAGACGCACCGCTCAACAAGATCGATCTGCGGTCTAACCCATCTTGAGCTGAGCGCTTCGTATCGGAACTATTTGACTCTTGCTCCATGTGGCCACCTCCCTATTCGCATCACGAAAACCGGATGCTGACCTTTTGCTTCGCGCCGAGGCTATGGGCCCCCAACCACGTCTTGGCAAGCATTTCACACCGAATTGTGACACCGCGATGCATGTGCAACCATGCGCGCGCACTGTTGCAAATCGGCATCCCGGCCCCGGCAATTCTCGGCGAGAACACCTATCGGTTGGAAATGCGCCATCCGCGGCGGTAAGTTCGCCCAAGAAACTCGGGGGGCTCCGACATGCGACTTGGGACGGCAGCGACGCTTGTCGTCGTGGCGCTCTCGACCTTCGGTAGTGTTGGGAACCTTCGCGCCGCCGAATACGGCACCGGTCCGTGGGTCAAGGGCTACACCGATATCTTCGGCGGAGTCATTCCCTCTCAGCCGGGCTGGTACTCCCGCACGGACGTCTATCATTACAATGGCAGCGCCGACGCGACCATCTTCGACGGCCGCATTGCGCTAAACGTCGATGAGGAATACACGGCAACGCTCTTTGCACTGAGCTACGTGACGCCGTGGAAGATCCTCGGTGGCACCTACTCCGTCGCCGTCGTGCCCAGCGCCGTCGCCATGGACGTCAATGTCGGCCTCCAGATCCCTGCTTTCACCGGACCGCGGGGCAGGAGTTTTGGTCCCTTCGACTTCAACACTGGCGATAACGAGTTCGCCCAAGGGGACATGGCCTTCTCGCCATTCGTTCTCGGCTGGAACGCGGGCAACTTCCACTGGAACGTCGCCGTCTTCGGCTTTGCGCCGACCGGCGAGTACGACAAGACAAGTCTGGCCAACACGAGCCTCAATCACTGGGCGGTCATGTCGCGGCTAGCAGCGACGTATTTCGATCCCAAGACGGGTTGGGAAGCGACGGGCGCGGCAATCTACTCGGTGAATTGGAAGAACCCTGCAACCGATTATGAGACCGGAAACATCCTCAATCTCGAGGGCGCGGTGACCAAGAATTTCGGTCCGCTCGGCGTCGGCGTGGTCAGCTACGCGATGATCCAGACGACCGGCGATAGCGGATCGGGCGCCCGCCTTGGTTCTTTCGAATCTCACGTCTATGGCGTCGGACCGATCGTGAGTTTCACCACCAGCGCGGATCCCACCAAGGCCCTGACCGTTCTCGTCAAGTGGTACAGCGAGTTCGATGCCGAGCACACCTTCGAGGGCAATACGGTCGACGTCGCCGCGAGCTTCAAGTTCTAGCCCGTCGCGGCCGCGCTTCGCGGCATAAGCAAATCATAAGCAAATCTCCCGACTGTCGCAGTCTCGTTCGAACATCTGGGCTATTCTCCCGGCTTACTTGAGACCGAATCATTTTCTCGACAGCAATGACCAGGACGTTTGTCGCCTGCGCAGCATTCTGCTCGCGGGCTTAATCGCATCAGCTTCTGCGGCGCTCGCCGAGGACGCCATCACTCATCCGGCCAGCAAGCCATCGGCGCATCGAGCACCGAGGTGATCGCCTCGCTCGGCGTTATCAACGCCGACGGCGCAAGCCTCGAAGGCGGCAAGCTCACGCTGACCGGAGTGTCGCCGAACACCATCGTCTTCGCCGATCGCCCGGTCAGGGCAGCCGGTCATGTGCTCACGGCGCATTTCCTCAGGGAGTGGGACGAGGGCCAAGAGAGCTTCGCCAAGACCCCGCCCAACGTCACCATCTCCGTGTTCAGCAAGGATGGCACCTCGGTCAAGGACGCCGTCGTCATCTTGAAGTCGCCTAAGCTCGAGGGCGACAAGCTGACCTTCGACGTCTCGGTGCTCGAAGGCGATCTCGAGAAAATCGACGGCCCGGCCGCGCTCTTCATCGACCGGTTCTGAGTTCACTATGGCGGCGGCGGATGGGGCCACGGAACGGCCGTCGTCGGGCGCGGCCCGGCCTGGCACGGGGCGTGGTATGCGCATCCCGGTGCGGCTTTCGCCACGGGCGCGGCGGTCGGGGCGGCTGTTGGCGCGGCCGCGGCACCGAACTACTACTACGGTGGCCCTTGCGGCTATTACCCCACCCGCCCTGCTACTAAGCGCGACAAGACAGGGCACGTGATGAATCGGCGGCGGGTCTCCTCCGCCGCCGATTTCATTTAACTCGGCCAGAAATCGTCTCCGCGCGTTCCGCTTTCGCCCCCGCCCTTGCAAGCCGTCACGACAATTGCCAGCTGAGCGTCGGGCAGGAACCGTTGCTCGCATCTTGGGAGGGATGGCGATGCGCGCGGTTTCACACATTCTCATTCATAGCCTCAGCGCTTCCCGTCCGCCTACATCGTGCGCCGCATTTGCGCGCATAGAATTTCAGAACCTGAGGCCCGACAAGGAAGCGAATTGGTTGCCAGCGCCCAAGGGGCCGTTCAACCTGACCATGCGCCTCTATGCGCCAAAATCCGACGCGCTTACCGGCAAATGGAACCCGCCGCCGGTCGTGAAGACGGTGACCGCCAATCAGACATTGCCGCAATAGATCGATTGCGGACCGCGGGGTTTCCGCCCGGTCCGGCAGGGCTTGCTCTGGCCCAAATGTGGTTGTGAACTAGGCCCCGAAGGCGAGGCTAAGACGGCTCTCGCCCGAGCAGAGCCGCATGAACCCAGAACCAAGAAAGACGGAGAAACCGGGGCGGAAGCCACTTGTCGCGCTCACCGGCGCCACCGGCTTCATCGGCCAATATTTGCTGAAAGAGTTGCCGAAGCGCGGCTACCGTCTGCGCGTTCTGTTGCGCCGCCCGACCGCGCTCCCTTCCGGCTGTGCAAGCGCGGTGATCGGCGACCTCGCCAAGCCGTACAATATGTCGGAAGCGCTCGCCGATGTTGATGCGGTCATCCATACCGCGGGTCTCGCCGAGGCCATGTCGGGCGTGCCTGAAGACGATTATCGCGTCTTCAACACCGAGGCCACGATCGGCTTCGCCAAGGCGGCCGAGCGGGCGCGCGTCAAGCGCTTCGTGTTCCTCTCCTCGATTAGGGCCCAGTCAGGCCCGACCGCAAACCACGTCCTCACCGAGGAGCACGAGCCAAAGCCGACCTGCGCTTATGGGAGGTCGAAGCTTGCCGCCGAGCAGGGTCTTCGCGAGACCGAGCTCGACTGGGTGGCGCTCAGGCTTGCCCTCGTCTATGGACCTGGCGTTCAAGGCAACATGGCGAGGCTCGCGCAACTTGCCCGCTCCCCCTACCCGCTTCCTCTTGCAGGCCTCAAAGGTGAGCACTCGCTACTTGCGCTCGACAATCTGGTCGAGGCGGTCGACAAGGTCTTGGTCGCTCGGGGCCCGCTCAAGCGGCCGCTCCTCGTCGCCGACCCCAGGCCCCTCACGATTGGTGCGATCGTCGCGGCGATGCGCCAGGGTCTTGGACGGCGCCCGGGACTGTTCTATGTGCCGGGTCCTCTTTTGGCCGCGAGCTTACATGCCGCGCGACGGTCCGACGCATACACTCCGCTCTTCGGCTCACTCGTCGCCGATCCTTCGGCACTTCAGCGTCTCGATTGGCAGCCTCCGATCGCGACCGAGGCCGGTCTTGCCGCGCTCATGCACGACGATGCAGCGCACTAGCTGCGCTGCACAATAAGCCGCGACTTTTATGTGCTTTCAAAACGATCAGTCTTACGTTCGTCGCATTCTCTTGCTAATGTGCATGATGGCTGACGGGGGTCGCCATTTGAGCAAGGCTAACGCCTTGGACGCGCGCCTCTGAGCTAATCACAATAATCAGGGCGCACCTCCCAGGCGGGCACGAGGAGGTGGGAATGGCACTCCCGAAAATCGTCCTGCATGGCAGGAAAGTAATTCTCCTGAGCGGCTTCAAAGACGAAGCCTGGGACAGGAGCACCAAGCACCGCAAAGTCATCGTCTCCGCCGAGGACAAGCTGCGGAAGGCTGCCAAGGCAAGTCCCGATGCCTGCGCCTTCGGCTATGTGGCCGGCGAGTGGATCGCGTCTGCTTGACGACTGTGGAGCTCTGAGCACAACATTTCTCTGAGCCGGCCGTGGCGCGCCTGAAGCGCGCCGCCTACTCCGGCGAAACGGTCACGCCCCAAGGCGCATCGCCCACGGCGATGGATTTGATCACTGTCAGGCTGGGCACATCGACAACCGAGACGTCGTTGCTGTTGCCGTTGGTGACGAACAAGAGCTTGTCGTCAGGCGTAAAGGCCAGCTGCCAGACCCTCTGACCGACAAGAAGATACTTCTCGACCTCAAACGTCTTGGCATTGATCACCGCCACGCGGTTGGCGGGGCCGAGCGCAACAAAAGCGTGCGAACCGTCCTTGGTGATACGCACCCCGACCGGTTGGATGTGCTCGGGTTGCACGCCGGGGATCTGAAAGCCGATCGTCTTGATGATCTTCCGGGTCTTCACGTCGATGACCGACACCGTGCCTGCCACCTCCGATGAGACCCAAAGCTGGCTCCCGTCTGAGGTGAACTCGGCGAAGCGCGGCCGCGAACCCACGAGAATGTTGTCGATCAATTCGTAGGTCTTCGTGTCGATGAAATGCGCCATGTTGGAGGTCTCCGACGTGGCGATCAGGAGCTTGCCGTCAGGGCTCACGCCGACGCCCTCTGGCTCCACGCCGACCGGCACTTCCGCCACCACTTTCCTCTCCTTGAGGTCGATCGCCGTCATCAGCGCGTCGTCCTCGTTGGCGACGTAGACCGTGCTTCCCGAAGGATGGATGTTGAGCTGCTCGGGGTCTGGACCTGAGGGCAAATTGCCCACGATTTGGCGGCTCGCCACGTCGAGGATCTGGATCGTATCGTCGTCGCTCGCGCAGATCAGCACCTGCTTGCCGTCTTTGGTCATGATGATCCCGCGCGGGCGCTGCCCAACTGGGATGGTGGTTTGCACCTGAAGGGTCTTGCTGTCGATCACGGTGAGCGAATTGCCCTTCTCGTTGGAGACATAGACGGTGTAGGCGGCAGCAGGTGTCGCGGCGAAAATGGCGATCCCTGCGACCACCAAGGCAAAACGAGATGAGCTCATCGTCGCGCCATCCTCAATGAAGCTTGCACTTGCTTTCAGGCTGGTCGATGCCGAGCGTGTCGACCTCCGTGTGCTGGTGCAGAAAGCCCTCTTGCGGCGACGTCGATACCGGCAGGTCGGGACCGGCAATGATGATCGGCTGCCTGAGTTGGCCGTCCCAGGCGCGGAACGTCACCTTCTGCCCCTTGAACGCGGCGAGATCGAATTTGTCGCTCCTGATATAGGCGTTGACGGGAGCAAGGTCGGCAGACCCGGTGCGCGTCACCCCCTCTCCAATCGCGCGCACCGCGACCCAAGCCTGATAATCGAGCGGCAGCATGAAGCGCTTGGCAAAACGCTCGAAGCGATCCTGCATCTGGGTCGCGCCCCATTGCTCATGCGCCGGGTGCCAGCTCATGGCTTTGAGCCCAGCCGTGCCGGCGACAGGGCGCGGGTCGTAGCTGCGATAGGGAAGATAGGGACCAAACACCTCGCTCTCGTCGGCGACGATGAGCACGTCGTAATCGGGCGCACCTTGCGTGAGCATCGGCATCTGCTGCTGGATCTGCTCCTCGCCTGAATCGGTGCGGCGGGCTTCGAGCGATCCCTTATATTCGCGCTCCTCGACGATCTTCCCGCCGAAGCGCTTGGCTGACCTCTCGATGGCGGCGAGATAATCGAGGTCCTCGGGAAACACGCCCTTCACCACCAACCAGCGCGTCCACTTCTTCCACACGAGATATTGCGCCAGCGCATCCGCGAGCATGGCGCGGTCCGGTGCCACATGCAGCACATTGGCCCGGCAATCCTCCTGGCGGAGGCTGACGTCAGGCGCGCTGATGTTGAAAAGGAGCACGTCCTTGCCTTTGACCGCATCGGCCAACTCAAGCAGCGTCTTGGCCGGTGCATCGACGAGGACGAAATAATGCCCACTCGCAACAAGCTGCTCCAGCACAGCGACGGCATCGCCGCCTACCGGCACACGCTCGACGTCGAGGATGAATTGCTGCTTGGTGAAGCGTCCAGTCGTGTTGTTGTCCTTGAGCGCGATCTCGGCGCCGGCGACGCCGAGATCGTCGGGTGGAATATTGAGCCGTGAGATGGGCAACGGCCGCTTCACCTCCTGCACGATATAGCCGATCGGCACCGTCATCACGTCGCCCGCGGGCGCGGGCTCTGGCGCAGGCGGCTTGCCCTCCTCTGCGGCGAGAACGGGCCCCACCCTCGCTAAGAGGAGGGCTAGCGCCAGCAGCGCCAGAAGAATTTGCGGACAAGACGATCGGCGTGGCTGTCGGGACTGCATGCGCTAAGAACCTACTGACGGGAACCAGACTTCGCAAATCCGCCGCCGTGCTAACACCCAAATGTGCCCGCTCACCACATGCCAAAATGGCAAGTTACACAGTCAAAAGTAGTAATTGCTTTGCAAATCGGCAGCCCGCATTGGGCCCTTTGACAGGGGGTTTGTTGACAAAACGCAAGGTCGCGAGCAGTGTTTTCTCGTGAAGGCCCGATAGGAGCGCCCCGGACAAAGGGGAGAATTGGGCCACACCAAGGGAGGAAAACATGGCGAGTTGGAAAGTGCGTGGCGCGCTTGCGGGCGTGCTCGTGTTAGGTTTTACCGGCGCGGCCTGCCAAGCGTGGGCAGCGGATGCGCCCGTCACCCCGGTGACCCAGGATCAACTTAACGCTGCTGCGAGCGACGAGAGCAACTTCCTGCATACCAACGGCAATTACGACCAGACGCGTTATTACCCCGGCAAGCAGATCAATACCGACAATGTCGGCAAACTGCACCCCGCCTGGATCTTCCAGACCGAGGTGAAGGAGTTGATGGAGACGACGCCGATCATCGTCAACGGCGTGATGTACGTCACGACCTCCTTCGACCACGTCTATGCGCTTAACGCCAAGACCGGCGAGGAGTATTGGCACTACAAGCACGACATGGGTCCGATCACGACCTATTGCTGCGGACCGAACAACCGCGGCGTCGCCGTCTATGACGACAAGGTCTATCTCGCGACGCTCGACTCGCAGCTCGTCGCTCTCGACGCCAAGACCGGCGGCGTAGTATGGAAGACGCAGATCGCCGATCCCACGCTCGGATACAGCGAAACCATGGCGCCGACCGCCGTCGACGGGAAAATCCTGATCGGCACCAACGGCGGTGAGTACGGTATTCGCGGCTTCGTGCGAGCTTATGACGCCAAGACCGGCAAGCTCGTCTGGAACTTCGACACGATCCCCGAGAACTCGGTGGGCGTGTGGGCCACCAAAGACGCCGCCGGCAAGGACCTGCATCGCGACATCGCGGCGGAGAAGGCGCAACTCGCCAAGGCGGGAGACCCTTATAAGATATTGGGCGGGGGTGTGTGGCAGAATCCTTCGGTCGATCTCAAGACGAAGCGCGTCTACTTCGTGGTCGGCAATCCTTCGCCCGACCTCGACGGCGCCATCAGGCCCGGCGACAATCTCTATACGGAGTTGCTCGTGTCGGTCGACCTCGACACCGGCAAGTATGTCTGCCACTTTCAGTTCATCCCGCACGACGTCTGGGACCTCGATGACACGAGCCCGACGGTGCTGGTCGATGCCAAGGACAAAGACGGCAACGTCGTTCCTGCCGTTATTCACGGCGGCAAGACGGGGCACGTCTATGTCAACAGCCGCAAAGATTGCAGCCTCATCCGCTTCTCCGAGCCGATGGTGTCGCAAGAGGGCATGTACACATTGCCGACCCCGGAAGGCGCTCGCATGCTGCCCGGAGCCAATGGCGGCGTCGAATGGTCCGTGATGGCGGTCAATCCCGAGCTCGGACTGACCTACGCTGTTAACCTGCATCAGCCGATGACCTATCAGGTCCAGAGCTCACCCTATCCGGGCGGCAAGCTCTGGCTCGGCGGCGCCTTCAAGGTGATCCCGACCGAGGAGTTGTTCGGCAACGTCACTGCCGTCGACTACAACACCGGCAAGATCGCCTGGCAGGTTAAGACTCCCCTTCCCATGATGGGTGGCGCGCTGACCACGGCCGGCGGCCTGATGTTCACCGGCGAAGGCACCGGCTGGTTCAGGGCGTATGATGCCAAGGACGGCAAGGTGCTGTGGTCGTTCTTCGCCGGCGCGGGCGTCAACGCCCCGCCTGCCGCCTATCAGGTGGATGGCAAGGAGTACATCGTGGTCGGCGCGGGCGGTAACACTCAGATCGACTTCAAGCGCGGGAACAACATCATCGCCTTCACGACCGATTGATCGTTCCTTTGCTTCGCTTGATGAGACATGATGGGACGGGGCAGCAATGCCCCGTCCTTTTCTTGCCGGTACACCGTAGCCGTAAGAGGTGAAGCTCGTGGCCATGTTCTCTTGGTCTTACCCAAGTTTAGCGGCAGTCGCCGCCACCCTCATATTCGCGGGCTCGAGCGCCCTCGCGGCCGACGAGCCTCCCGCCAACATCGCCGACAAGGTCAAGATTTGCGCCGGCTGTCACGGCGAGCAAGGCGTCACCATGCAAAAGGCGTTTCCGGTGATCTGGGGCCAGAACGCCGGCTATCTCTTCTATCAGCTCCGCGACTTCAAGAGTGGCGCGCGCAAGAACGCTCTCATGTCGCCCATAGCCGCCAGTCTCGATCAATCCGACCTGCTGCCAATCGCGGAATATTTCTCCAAGCTGAAATGGCCCAATCTCGGGCAGCCGCCCGCGCCCGCCGATGTGGCCAAGAAAGCGCAAGCCGCCGCCGCATCGATCGGCTGCCCAGGGTGCCACCTCGCCTACTTCCAAGGTGACGGCACGACGGCGCGTCTTGCCGGGCAGAACCACGATTACCTCATCAAGACCATGAACGATTTCCGCGACGGCACGCGCGGCAACAATCCCGGCATGTCCGATCTAATGAAGGCGACCTCGCCTGAGGATATCGCGGCACTCGCGCAATATCTCGCCGGGCTCCAGATCGACGCCTATCTGAATCAGACCCAGTAGCGCGCTTCACCACCGGCGTGTCATGCCCGCGAAGGCGAGCATCCAGTAAACTCTGTTCTTCGTTATCGCTGAGATCAATGGCTACTGGATTGCCCGGTCGAGCCGGGCAATGACAGAAGTAAGGCAGGGGCCCCCTCGTCAATCAGTTTGGATTGGCGGCGAGCTTGTCGCGGAGCGCCGTGAGCGAAGTCAGGTCGCTCGCTCTCTTGCCCTCTTTGTCCTTGAGGGTCTTGTCGGCGCCATGCGCCAGGAGAATATCCGCCGCCTCGGCGTGGTTGAGCTCGGCAGCGATCATCAGCGCGGTGCGGCCGCGATTATCCGCATCGTCGATATGCGCCCCGCGATCGAGCAGCATGGTCATGACTTCGCTCACGTCCTGCACTCCGGCTTCTTCCGAATAGCCGGCAGCCCACATCAGCACGGTGAGGTCGTTCCCATAGCGAGCATTGACGTCGACGCCATGGTCGAGCAAGAGGCGCACCACCGGAGAGAAGCCGCGGCCTGCGGCGTAGATAATCGCGGCTTTGCCCGTTGTGTCGGTCGTCTTCGGATCGGCGCCCTTCTCCATCAGGAATTCGATGATCGGCACGCTCCCCATATAGGCCGCCGCCGAAAGCGGCGTGATGCCGCTGCGGCCGGGGAGGTTCACATTGGCGCCGCGCTCGACGAGCCGTTGAACGACGGAAAGCCGGCCATTCTCCGCCGCCTGAAATAGCGCGGACGAGCCATCGAGATCCTGCCCGTCGATCGGGGCGCCACGATCGAGAAGGAGGGTGACCATCTCGACCTCACCGGCCGTGGCGGCATGGGCGAGCGGCTTGGATCCAGACCGATCTCGCGCCTCGAGTGAGGCGCCGGCGTCGAGGAGACGTTGGGCAAGCTCGACGCAGCCTTTATCGGCGGCCGAGAACAGTGCGGCGTTGATCTCGAGCGTGGTTGCACCGCGCTCGATCTGCTCGTAACGCTGCTCCTGGCCGCGGCACACCTTGGCGTTGGCGAAGGCCGGAACGGCAGAGGCCAGCGATAGGAGCCCGGCAGCAAAGATCATCCATGCACGAGGGAAGAACGCAGACATACCTGCTTCTTAGAGTGAGATCGTGGCTTCGTCGAGCCCGCTTGCGACCTCTCCTTGCCAGCCCGAGTTCAGCGCGCGACCGGTCCGTCCGCCTTCTGCCAGGCATGCATCCCGCCGTGAATGTGCCGGGCGGTGGTGAGGCCGGCTGCTTGCGCGGCCTGCACCGCCATGGCCGAACGCTCGCCAAAGGCGCAATAGAACACGAGCTTTTTGCCGGCCGCGGTTGCGAGCTGCTGCAGCAAACCATCGGGCTTGAGAGTGTCGGCAACGTCGGGATAAGGCACGTGCAGCGAGCCGGGGACGACCCCGTGCTTCTTGCGCTCTTGCGTCTCGCGAAGATCGATCAGCGCGATGTCCGGCTTGCCTAGGAGTCCCTTGGCCTCTTCGGCGCTCAGCGACCAGCCTTTGCTTGCGACGATGTTCTGCGCGAGCCCGATGCGCATATTGGCCGGGACCGCGACATCCATCATCTTGGGATTGGGCAGATTGAGGTGGTTCATCAGGTCGGCATATTCGTCGACCGATTTCACCTGAAGGCGCGGATTGAACGCCTTCTCCTCGGCGATGGTGCTGACCGTATCGCCCTTGTAGTCATGCGCCGGATAAACCAGCGTCTCGTCGGGAAGCTTCAGCAGATGCCCGAACAGGGAGTTGTATTGGGCGCGTGGATCGCCGTTCTGGAAATCGGTGCGGCCGGTGCCGCGAATGAGCAGCGTGTCGCCGGTGAATACGCGGTCCGGCATGATGAAGCTGTAAGAATCGTCGGTGTGGCCGGGGGTATAAACCACGTCGAGGCTGAGACCCTCGATGTCGACCTTCTCGCCGTCGGCCACGCGCATCGAAACCACATCCGCCTTGCTCTGCTCGCCCATCACTGTGATGCAACGCGTGCGCTCGCTGAGCGCTTCGAGCCCGGTGATGTGATCGGCGTGAAGATGAGTGTCGATCGCCTTCACCAGCCTGAGGTCGAGCTCGCGCAGGAGCTGAATGTAGCGATCGACCCGCTCGAGCACGGGATCGATGATGAGCGCCTCTCCGCCATGGCGGCTGGCGAGCAGATAGGTATAGGTGCTCGAAGGGCTGTCGAAGAGTTGGCGGAAAATCATGAAGTTCCTCGTGCGTACGCGCTCGTGCGGGATCAGATGGTAGCGGAAGCGGGGCGCCCCTGAAATCGTCCTTTCCTCGCAACGACCGAGGACCGATACTGGCACTGTCGGGGGACGGGGGATGGGCGATTCAGAAGAGCTGATAGTGCTCGTAGATGCCGACGACCGTATCATCGGCATGGGCGACAAGCTTGAAACGCACCGCATGGGCGCGCTTCACCGCGCCTTCTCGGTCATGGTCTGGAACAGCGCGGGCAGCCTTCTCCTCCAGAAGCGTGCGACCCGCAAATATCACTCAGGCGGATTGTGGACCAATGCCTGCTGCGGCCACCCTCGCCCCAAGGAAGACATCCAAGCCGCCGCGCGCAGACGCCTCAAGGAGGAGATGGGCTTTGCCTGCACATTGAGCCCGCTCGGCACCATCATCTATCGCGCCGAGCTCGACCGCGGCATGACCGAGCACGAGCTCGTGCATGTCTTCAGAGGACTCCATGAGGGGAAGGTTGCCCCGGACGCGAATGAGGCCGACGACTATCGTTGGGCAAGCCTCGCCGATATCCAGGCCGACATCGGCCTCATGCCCGAGCGCTATAGCGCCTGGTTCCGCCAGTACCTCGCGGCCGAATGGCCGCTCGCCATGCCGGCCTAGGCACGGCGATCGCGGCCACAGGGTGTGAAATCCTCCTTTGCGCTTCCCCGGTACACTCTATATCTGGGGCCTCATGAGAGCTGCATTGGCCGGCACATCGATCAGAGTTCCTCCCGAATGGGCGCCGCAAAAGGCGATCTGGACGGCTTGGCCCGCCTCCTCGGAGGAATGGGAAGGGGACCTTGCGTCTCCCCGTCGCGATGTGGCGGCGCTGGTGCGCGCCCTCGCTCCCACCAACCGGGTCAGGCTCCTGGTAAATGGCACCGAAGCTGAAGCCTCAGCGCGCGCCGAGCTTGGGCACGCCGCTGATCTCGTGCCCGCGCGCTATGGCGATATCTGGCTACGGGACACCGGCCCAATCTTCGCGCGGAGCGATGAGGGCATCGTCGCGCTGAGATTCAAGACCAATGGCTGGGGCGGCAAGTTCGACCTTCCCGACGATCAGACCGTCGGCGACGACATCGCCAAGTTCGTCGGCGCGCGAATGCAGAAATCCGACTTCGTGCTCGAAGGCGGCGCCATCGACCACGACGGAGCCAGCACCATCCTCGCCACGCGCGAGACGCTGCTCAACGCGAACCGCAATAAGTGGAGCGAACCTGACGCTGAAGCAGCCCTGCATGAGGCCTTCGGCGCGTGCAAAGTCATCTGGCTCGATCGCGGTCTTGCCCACGATCATACTAATGGGCATGTCGACAATGTCGCGCGCTTTGTGGCCCCTGGCCGCGTCGTCTGCCAGTCGCCCACAGGCACCGACGACCCCAATGCTGAGCTGCTCGAGGGTGTTGCAGAGACGCTTGCCAACGCGACCGACGCGGAAGGCAGCAAGCTTGACGTCGTGCGCATCTCGAGCCCGGGTCTCGTTGCCAATGCCGTGGGCGAAGCCTTGCCCGCCTCGCACATGAATTTCGTCATCGCCAATGGCGTCGTGGTGGTGCCAGTCTACGGCACGCCATCCGCGCCGCGCGCGCTCCAGGAACTGCAGGCCCTCTTCCCCGCCCGCAGAGTCATCGGACTTCCCTCCCATGGCCTGCTCGGCTCAGGCCATGCGGGCGGCGGGTCGTTTCACTGCATCACGCAGCAGGAGCCGTCGTGATGAGTGAACGCGAGGTCACCGTCGCCGCCATTCAGAGCTCCTATGGCCACGACATGGCGGCCAACATCGCCAAGACCGCAGAGCTGGTGCGCGAAGCGGCCAATCTGGGCGCCGAGATCGTGCTCCCTCCGGAGCTGTTCCAAAGCATCTACTTTCCGACGCGGCAGGACCCGAAATGGTTCGCGACCGCTCTTCCCGCGAGCGAGCATCCTTCCGTGCGCGCGCTTCAGAAGCTCGCGCGCGAGCTCGACATCGTCATTCCCATCTCGTTCTTCGAGAAAGACGGACCGAGCTATTACAACAGCGTGGCAATCGCCGATGCCGGCGGCGAGATTCTCGGCATCTATCGCAAGAGCCACATTCCCGACGGGCCCGGCTATCAGGAGAAATACTACTTCCGTCCCGGCGACACGGGCTTCAAGGCGTGGAACACGAAGCGCGGGGTGATCGGCGTCGGCATTTGCTGGGACCAGTGGTACCCCGAAGCCGCGCGCGCCATGGTCCTCCAGGGAGCAGAGCTGTTGTTCTACCCGACGGCCATCGGCACTGAGCCTTACGACCTCACCCTCGACACCCACAGACAATGGCAGCGTGCGATGCAGGGCCATGCCGTCGCCAATGCGGTGCCGGTCGTCGCCGCGAACCGCATCGGCCACGAGGAGAACGACGGCGTGAGCCAGACCTATTACGGCCACTCCTTCATGGCCGACCATCTCGGTGAGATTGTCGCGACCTTCGGCGCCAAGGAGGACGGCGTGCTGATGGGAAGCTTCGATCTCGCGGCCATCGAGCGTTATCGCGCCGAGTGGGGTTTCTTCCGCGACCGCCGCACCGACCTTTACGCGAAGACGCTGATCTAGATGGGAGCCACGGCGTTGAGCACCGTCGGGGTAAAGACGCCATCTTTCGCCACGACCCTGCATGCCCGGGTTCTTCGCCACGATGAGGTTCACGGGCTCTCGACGCTCTATTTCGGCGATGGGGAGCTGCGCGTGCCGCTCGTCGCGGTCCCGGTCAAGTCCGGCGTGAAGGTGACGATCTACGCGCGAGACGTCTCGATCGCCCTCTCCCGCCCCATGGACGTGTCGATCACCAATCGCCTGCCGGGTATGATCGTCGCCATCGAGCCGCTCGCGCTCCCCTATGTGCGCGTCACCTTCGATCTCGGCTCGAACTCGGCTCGATTCTCTGGTGACGACCGAGTCCGTCGAGCGGCTGGGCCTCGAGACGGGGCTTCGCGCCTGGGCGATGATCAAGACCGTCGCAATCGGGAAGGACGCCGTTCGGCCTGATCGCGTTCCTGAGCCTCGCCGCTGGCCTTCAGGCGATAGGCGGGATCGAGCGAAGCGGTAAGCTCGGCAAGGCTTTGTGCGCTCGCGCTTCGCGACCTTCGCTCCATGGAGCGATAAAGCGCGACCAGGCGCTCGCCAAAATCGGTCAACTCGGCGCCACTCCCTCTCCTGCCGGGAAACGTCGCGAAGACCGGCGTCTCGAAGGTGCGGTTCAGCGCATCGACCATCAGCCAGCATTTGCGATAAGAGACCCCGGTCGCCCGGCTCGCGGCGAGGATCGAGCGCTCGGCACGGATGGCATCGATCAGCGCAATATCCTCCGGCGTGAGAGAGCCGCCATTGGCTAATCTGACGATCACATCCAAACGCGATGTTCGCGACGTCACCGCCGTCTCCTGCTGGGCGCTTCCCTTTTTTGATACCGACACCGCGATGCCAAGCCAAGCTCGTTCTACCGGGGCGGATCCGAGCTTCCTGCGCTCACTCGGCCGGAGCGAGCACCCTGGCCTTCTTGCGGCCCTCCTGTTTGCGGCTCTCGTGCTTCCGGCCCGTGAGCCTGTTCTGCAATCGGGCGAGATACAGGTAGACGATCGGCGTGGTGTAGAGCGTCAGCACTTGCGACAGGGCCAAGCCCCCGACCATGGCGTAGCCGAGCGGCTGGCGGAGCTCCGAGCCCGCGCCGTGGCCCAGCATCAACGGCACGCCGCCGAACATTGCCGCCATGGTCGTCATCAGGATCGGCCGGAACCGCAGCAGGCAGGCTGCGCGGATGGCCTCACGCGGTGGCATTCCCTCGCGTTCGCGCTGGATGGCGAAATCGATCAGCATGATGCCGTTCTTCTTGACGATGCCGATGAGGAGGATGATGCCGATGATGCCGATGACCGAAAGGTCGAAACCGCCGATCATCAGCGCCAGAAGCGCACCGACACCCGCTGACGGTAGGGTCGAGAGGATGGTCAGCGGATGAATGAAGCTCTCATAGAGCATGCCGAGGATGAGGTAGACGGTGACGAGCGCGGCGGCGATCAGCACCGGCTCGCTGGAGAGCGAGTCCTGAAAGGCCTGAGCGTTGCCCTGGAACGTTCCGTTCAAAGTGACAGGCGCGCCCATGTCGGAGACGGCCTTGCTAATCGCCTCGATGGCCTGGCCGAGAGCGACGCCGGGCGGCAGATTGAAGGAGATGGTGATCGCTGGAAACTGGCCCTGATGCGACACCGATAGCGGGCCAACTTGTGTGTTGTCGATGGTGACGAGCGTCGAGATCGGGACCGAGGTGCCGGTCAGCGGCGACTTCACATAGATGCGGTCGAGTGTGTTCGGGTCGCCCTGCATCTCCGGCGGCACTTCCAGGATCACGTGATAGGTGTTGGTCTGCGTGTAGTACTGGGCCACCTGTCTCTGTCCGAAGGCGTCGTTCAGCGTGGCATCGATCACCTCCGGCTGGATGCCGAAGCGCGCCGCCTGGTCGCGATTGATGCTGACCATGAGCTGCGGTGCATTGCCCTGCTGGTCGGTCGTCACGTCGGCAAGCTCGGGCACGGTCCGGAGCTTGGCGAGGATTTTCGGCGCCCATTCGTTGAGTTCGCCGATATCGGCGTCTTGCAGCGTGTATTGGAACTGGCCGCGGCTGATGCGGCCACCGACCCTGATGTCTTGCGAGGATTGGAGGGTCAGCTTGACGCCCTCGACCCGCGCAAGCTGAGGACGGAGCCGATTGATGATCTCGCTCGCATCGGCTGTGCGCTGGTCGCGCGGCTTCAGTCCGATGAAGAAACGCCCGGTGTTGGCGGTTTGCGCGCTTCCCGTGCTGCCCATGGCGCTTCCCACGCCGGCAATGTCGGGGTCCTTCGCCAACACGTCGCCAAGCCGCACCATCAGCCGCGCCATTTCCTGCGGCGAGATGTCCTGCCCCGCTTCGGCGAAGCCGGTGATCAGTCCGGTGTCCTGAAGCGGGAAGAAGCCCTTGGGGATGACGGCATAGAGATAGACGCTCGCAGCCATGGTGGCGAAGAACACCATGAGCGTGATGAAGGGGTGCAGCAGCACCCGGTCGAGCGTGCGCCGATAGAAGGCGTGCATGCCGTCGAACATCGCTTCGATGGCGCGCCAAATTGGTCCATGCTGCCCGCTTTCGCGGTGAACGAATTGGGCGCAAAGCATCGGGGCGAGGATCAGCGACACCAAGGCGGAAACGGCGATGGCGGCCGTCACCGTGATGGAGAATTCACGGAACAGCCGTCCGACGATCCCACCCATCAGCAAAAGCGGGATGAATACCGCGACCAGAGAGACGCTGATCGACACCACGGTGAAGCCGATCTCGCGCGAGCCCTTGAGCGCCGCCTCGCGTGGCGTCATCCCCTCCTCGATGTGGCGGTAGATGTTCTCGACCACGACGATGGCGTCATCGACCACGAAGCCGACCGAGATGGTGAGCGCCATCAGCGAGATATTGTCCAGACTGAAGCCGAACAGATACATGGCTGCAAGCGCGCCGAGCAACGAAAGCGGCACGACAGCTCCGGGGATCATCGTCACACGCAGATTGCGCAGAAACAGCAGGATCACCAGCACGACGAGCGCGGTGGTGACGCCGAGCGTGAACTCGACATCGTCGACCGAAGCGCGGATGGTTTCGGTGCGGTCCGACAGGAGATCGATGCTGATGGCAGACGGTATGGCAGCGCGAAGCTGCGGCAGCGCTGCCATGACCTTGTCGACCGTCTCGATGACGTTGGCGCCCGGCTGCTTGAAGACGACGAGCAGGACCGCGCGCTTACCGTTAGCCCAGGCACCGGTATAGAGGTTCTCGGGTCCCTCGACCGCGTTGCCCACGTCCTTGATCCTGACCGCAGCGCCGTTCCGATAGGCCACGATCACGTTGGCATAGTCCTCAGCCTTCGAGAGCTGATCGTTGGCGGCAAGGGTGATGCTGCGGTTTTCGCTATAGAGCGTGCCCTTGGCGGCATTGGTCGTCGCCGCGGCGATGACCGAACGCAGATCCTCTAACGTGAGATTCTTGGCAGCGAGCTTGGCGGGATCGACCTGCACCCTAACCGCAGGCTTCTGCTCACCGCCGATCGAGACCTGCGCCACGCCGTCGATCTGTGAAATCTGTTGAGCGAGGATGGTATCGGCGTAGTCGTCGACCACTGTGAGCGGGAGCGTATCGGAATGAACCCCCATCACCAGAATCGGCGAGTTGGCTGGGTTCACCTTGCGGTAGGTCGGCGGCGACGGCATATCTGTCGGCAGTTGCCGGCTTGCGGCAGCAATCGCCGATTGCACGTCCTGCGCCGCCGAATTGATGTCGCGGTTGAGCTCGAACTGAAGCGCGATGGATGTGGCGCCAAGCGTGCTGGTCGACGTCATCTGCGTGACGCCCGCGATCTGCGAGAACTGGCGCTCGAGCGGTTGCGCCACCGCCGAGGCCATGGTCTCTGGGCTTGCGCCCGGCAGCGACGCCGAGACGTTGATGGTAGGGAAGTCGACTTTGGGCAGCGGCGCTACCGGCAGAAGCGGGAAGGCTACGGCGCCGGCGAAGGCGACCGCGACCATGAGCAAGGTAGTCGCAACCGGACGATTGATGAATGGCGCCGAAATATTCATGGCGCAGCCTTTTCCGTGGCCTCGATGCGCGGCGGCGGCGCCTTTGGCATCAAGCTGCTCGTGCCCTCCACCTGCGGCGCCGCTTGCGGCGTGACGAAGTTGACTTTGGCGCCCGGCCGCAGGCGATATTGCCCACTGACCACGACGCGTTCGCCTGCCTTGAGCCCGCTCTTGACGACGGTCATGTTGGCGACGGTCGGACCTCCCACGATCGGACGGTCCTCCGCGGTATCGTCGGCATTGATGATCCAGACCAGCAGGCCTTGAGAATTTCGCTGTACGGCGGCCTGCGGGATCGTCACCGCATCCTTCAGCGTCTCCACCAGCACGCGGGCCCTGACGAACTCGCCCGGCCATAGCCGCTCGTCCTCATTGGGAAACGAGGCCTTCATCTTGATCGTGCTCGTGGTCTGGTCGATCTGATTGTCGACGAGCAGGAGCTCGCCCTTGCCAAGCTCGTGCGCATTGTCCTGGTCCATGGCGATGACCGTCACTTCGCCCTTTGCCATGGCATCCTGCACGTCCGCGAGATCGCGCTGCGGCAGCGTGAAGACGACCATGATCGGCGTCAGGCTGGTCAGCATGGTGATAGGCGTCTGGTCGTTGGCGTGAACGATGTTGCCGGCATCGATCTGGCGGAATCCGACCCGCCCGCTGATCGGCGCGGTGATGGCCGCGTAGCTGAGCTGCGTCTCTGCATTCTCGATGCCGGCCTGATCGGCGGCGATGGTCGCCTTAAGCGCGTCGACCTTGGCCTGCTGCTGATCGACCGACTGCTGCGTCCCCGCCCCTTTCTTCACCAGGTCCTGAAAGCGTGCGAGGTCCTTGGCGTCGGACACGAGCTGTGCCTCGTCTTGCGCCTTCTTGGCCTTGGCCTGATCGAGTGCGGCCTGGAAGGGCCGTGGATCGACAATGGCGAGCACGTCGCCTGCCTTGACCTTCTGTCCTTCGGCGAAATTCACGGCTTGTAGCTTGCCGTCCACCTGCGTGTGGATTGCCACCGTGTTCGAGGCCTGCACCGTGCCGAGGCCGTCGAAGTAGATCGGCACGTCCTCAGTGGCGGCCTCGCCGATGGTGACCGGCACCGGGGGCGGGCCCTGCTTCTTGTCAGGAGTGCTTGCGGTTTTGTTGGTGGTTTCTCCCATCTTCTCGATCGGCGCCCGGCCTACCACCAGCAGTGCGGCGGCGGCGAGCGCGACGAGTGCGGTCAGCCAGGCAGACGCGCGGCGCTTGCGAGCCTGCTTGGTCGGGAGTTCGGCTGGAGTTCGCAGCCTCTTCTTCCGGCTCTACGAACGGTTCCGACGGTTGTCCATCGAGCTTAGCCCCGGCCTCGCTCTGCTTGAGGTGACGCTGCATCAAAAATTCATACCTGAAACGTTCCCCCTGAATGACAATCTAATTGTCCTTTATCATCTGGCATGCAGGGCGTGGCAGAACGTCGCGAAAATTAATTTTCCGCAATGGGATAGGCCATTCATCCCCGGTTCATCTCAACTATGTGCCCGTTTGGCGGCGGTACGAATTTCCTGGTGCAACACAGGACCGCTCGGGGCTTAATCCTCCTCCCATCGGCCATTTACGGACTGCCTGATCTTTGCACCGATCGATAGACCCTGAATTCTTCGCGCTCTTGACGGGAAGCTATGAGCGGCTCGTCGGCGAGGCGTTGGTTCCCGAGGGGGCCGACGCCAAATGGCTATATGAACAGGCGCCGTTTGCCGTGCTGGCTCATGACGGCTCTAACGACCCAAAATTCATCTACGCCAACAAATGCGCGCAAGCCTGCTTCGAGTACAGTTGGGACGAAATCACCAAGTTGCCCTCGCGGCTCTCGGCAGGCCCAGCCGACCGCGCCGAGCGTCGGGCCCTTCTCGATCAAGTCGCGCAGCACGGATTCATGTCGGGCTATCGCGGCGTGCGGGTTGCGAAATCAGGCCGGCGCTTCTTCATCGAGGAGGGAATCGTTTGGGAGTTGATCGATGCGGAGGGACACGCGCACGGCCAAGCCGCGACCTTCTCCTCCTGGCGGAGGGTTTGACACCCTTGATCCCTGCCGCCAGGTCGGCCAGAAGCTTCCACTGTCTCGCTTGAGCGCGAGCCATTTTGGGGTTTTTCATGAGCCGGCAGGAACCGCTGATCTTCATCGTCTCTGGCGAGACGTCCGGCGACAATCTCGCCGGCAGGCTGATGGCCGCGCTCAAGGCGGAGACGGGCGGACGCGTTCGCTTCGCCGGCGTCGGTGGACGAGAGAGCGAAGCCCAAGGCCTCGAGAGCCTCTTCCCCATGCGCGAGCTGTCGCTCATGGGTCTTGCGGAGGTACTGCCGCACCTCCCCCGCCTGATCAGACGGCTCAACCAAACGACCGAAGCGGCCAAATCTTTGCAACCAGATGCGGTGGTCACCGTCGATTCACCAGACTTTTGTCTCCGCGTCGCCCATCGTCTGCACGGCTCGGGGATTCCGGTCATCCACTATGTGGCGCCACAGCTCTGGGCCTGGAGACCCGGTCGGGCGAAGAAGCTCGCCAAGCGCGTCGACCACATCATGGCGTTGTTGCCGTTCGAGCCTGCCTTCTTCGCCAAATACGGTCTCGCCAGCACGTTCGTGGGTCATCCCGCCATCGAATCCGGCGCGAGCCGCGGCGACGGCCCGGCTTTCAGGGCGAAGCACGCGATCCCGCCGGACGCCATCGTCGTTTGCGTCGTCCCTGGCAGCAGGCCGGGCGAAGTGCGGCGCATTCTGCCCATTTTCGACGCCGCTCTCCGGCTGATCGGACAGAAGCATCCTGAGTTGCGCATCGTCATTCCAGTCTCCGACGCGACCGCAGATCTCGTCGCTCAAGACACGAGCGATTGGCCCTTCCCGGTTACCTACGCCTCCCCTGCTGAGCGTTTCGATGCCTTTGCCGCGTCCAATGTGGCGCTGGCGAAATCGGGCACCGTCACGCTCGAGCTCGCGCTCGCCGGCGTGCCCATGGTCGTTGCCTACCGCGTCAACCCTGCGACGGCCTTCATCGTCCGCCGCATGATCAGCGTCAAATATGCCTCGCTGGTCAATCTGCTCGCCGACCGCGAAATCATTCCGGAATTCTTGCAGGAGAACTGCACGCCCGAGTGGCTCGCCGCCGGCGTCGAAGCCCTGCTCGATTCAGAGGATATCCGCGAAAGGCAGCGTCAGGGCTTCCGCGAGGTCCTGCACATGCTGGGCGACTTTTCCCCGACCCCGAGCGAGCGCGCCGCCAAAGTCGTTCTCGATATCGTCGCGAGCCGCGAGCCTTAAGCCGCCGGCTGGCCTTCGCCCCCGGTCGCCGCGAAACTCGGACGCGCGCGCGCGATGCGCAAATGCGCCTCGATGCTGTCGTTGATCATGGTGGCAACGCGCAAGGCCTCGGAGCCCGCGCGGCCATCGACCACTGGCTTCTTCCCGGTGGCGACGCAATCGAGGAAAGATGCGATCTCGTTAGCCAGACTGTCTTCTTTCTGGATCTCGTGCGTTTCGGTGGCGATGGCCGCAAGTCCTTCCTTCATCGGATCGCCACGCAGGCGATAGCCGAAAATCTTCCCTTCGCCCAGATCGCAGTTGAGATATTGCTGGTGCGCGAAGACGCGCATGCGCCGCTCGGTCTTGTAGCTCACGCGACTTGCCGTGACATTGGCCACACAGCCCGACTCGAAGGTGATGCGGGCATTTGCAAGATCGATGCTGCGGCCGAGCACCGGCGTGCCGACGGCATCGACCGTGGCGACCCGCGAAGGCACCAAGCCCATGATCATGTCGATGTCGTGAATCATCAGGTCGAGGATGACGTCGACCTCGATGCCGCGCGTCTTCCACGGTGCGATGCGGTAGCTCTCGAAATAGAGCGGATCTGAGATGAGACTGGCGAGCGCGCGATAGGAGCTGGAGAAGCGCTCGATCTGCCCGACCTGGAGAATCACCTTGCGCTCTTCGGCAAGTTTGGTGAGGGCCATCGCGCTGTCGACGGTCTCGGTAATCGGTTTTTCGATCAGCACATGAATGCCGGCCTCGATCAGGGGGCGAGCCACGTCGTAGTGCAGCGTGGTCGGAACGGCTACGCTCACCGCATCGACTCGACCAATGATGCCGCGGTAGTCGGAGAGAGGCTCGGCGCCGAATTCGGTCGCGATCTCGCGCGCCCGCTCTTCGTTGGCATCGATCACGGCGACGAGCTTGGCGCGAGGGTTGCGCGAATAATGATTGGCGTGAAAGCGCCCGAAATAGCCAGTCCCGATAACGGCGACGCGGATCTGGTCTGACATGGCTTCTATCCGCTACTCGGCGGCTACGCCCGCTTTGAGCGACCGCACCACGCTCTGCACCGTAGCGATGATCATGTCTTGCGTCTCAGATGCGAGGTAAGCATGCATCGGCAGGCTGATCACGCGCGCGGCAAGATAGTCGGTCCGGCGGAGTCCCGGCGCCTTGGGAAACTTGCGATAGGACGGCAGCGCGTGGGTCGGGCTAAGATAGTGGATCGCCGTCGGGACGCCTTCCGCACGGCACGCTTTGGCGAACTCGCCGCGGCGCTCGACGAGAATCGTGTATTGCGCCCACACCGACGTCGCCCCTTTCATGAGCGTCGGCACTTGCAGGAGCGAGCCGAGCCCCTCGGCATAGCGGTCGGCAACCTTCTGGCGCGCGATGATTTCGTCAGGGAACAGGCGAAGCTTCTGGAGAAGGATCGCCGCCTGGATGGTATCGAGCCGGCTGTTAAGTCCAATGACGTCGCTCTCAGGCTTGTCAGGCGCCTTGCCGTGACAGCGGAGCGAAAGCAGGAGCTTCGCCTTTTCGTCATTGTCGGTGAAGATGGCGCCGCCATCCCCATAACCACCGAGCGGCTTCGACGGATAGAAGCTCGTCGCGGTGTAGTCGCCAAGCGTGCCGACCTTCTTTCCATTCAGGCTCGCGCCGAAGCTTTGCGCCGCGTCGGCGAGCACGATGAGATCATGTGCCTCGGCGATCCGGTTGATCGCCGGGTAATCGGCTGGTTGACCGTAAAGATCGACTGGAATGACCGCCCGGGGTTTCAATCCGAGCCGTTTCGCCTCGCCGATTGCCGCCTCGAAGCTCGCCACGTCCATATTGAAGCTGTCGGGGTAGACATCGACGAAGACAGGCGTCGCGCCGGCGAGCACCACCACCTCCGCCGTGGCAACGAAGGTAAAGTCGGGAACGAAAACCGCGTCGCCCGGGCCGATCCCCTCAGCCATCAGCACCAAGAGCAGCGCGTCGGTGCCGTTGGCGCAGCTGATGCAGTGCCCGGCGCCACAGAATTTGGCGAGCTTCTGCTCGAGCTCCGCGACCTCGGGCCCAAGAACATATTGTCCATGCTGCAAAACGACCGAGATCGCTCTTTCGACACTGTCGCCGAGGTGCTCACGCTGCGCTGCCAAGTCGATGAAGGCCGCAATCGGCCGTGCGCGGTCTTTATCCATGCGGTGTACCCAACTCCCTCACGAAAACTACCATGGGATAAGGCCGCGAGGGGTCCAACCCGAACCTTGCGGGCGCGGTCTTTCGCGTTATTAGGAGAGCCGCAAGGCTTCCTGTCGCCCCCATCGCCGACTACCATAGCATGACCGAAGTTTCAAACCCGGCCGCCTGCGTCCAAAAAGCCGCAGTTCCCAAAGGCCAAGAGACCTTCATGCGCCGATCGTTCGTCTTGATGATGTCACTCCGCCCCTGCTTCTCTCGTCCCTGACGCTCATGCTGCTCGGCACAGAACGTCTTCTCGCCTCGTCGCGCCTCAATGGGCTGAAAGTGGGCGCGCTCGCCAACCCCGCCTCGATCGACCATGGGTTCATCCATATCGTCGACCGTCTTGGCGCGTCGTCGAGCTTCAAGCTCGCCGCGATCTTCGGCCCTCAGCACGGGTTTCGATCGGACCTTCAAGACAACATGATCGAGACCCCTCACGCGAGGGATCAGCGCCGCAACGTGCCGATCTTCTCGCTTTATAGCGAGACGCGCGAGCCTACCCCCGACATGCTCAGTCTGATCGACGTTCTCGTCATCGATATTCAGGACGTCGGCGCGCGCATCTACACCTTCATTTACACTATGGCGAATTGCCTACGTGCCGCAGCGCGAGCGGGGATTCCCGTCATCGTGTGCGATCGGCCTAATCCGATCGGCGGGATTGCGGTGGAGGGGCCGACGCTCGAGCCTGGCTACAAGTCCTTCGTCGGCCAGTTCCGCATGCCGATGCGTCACGGCATGACCGTTGCCGAGCTCGCGCGGCTGTTCAACGATCATCTCGAGATCGGCGCCGAGCTCGAGACGGTGCCGATGGAGGGATGGTCGCGGGAAATGTATTGGGACGCCACCGGCGTGCCTTGGATAATGCCATCGCCCAACATGCCGATGCTCGACACGGCGATCGTCTATCCAGGCACGGTGCTGCTCGAAGGCACGATGCTGTCGGAGGGTCGCGGCACCACGCGCCCCTTCGAGCTGGTCGGAGCACCCTGGCTCGACGGCCAGATGCTCGCTTCACGTCTGAACCGTCTCGAACTCAAGGGCGCACATTTTCGCGAGGTGGCCTTCGAGCCGACCTTTCAGAAGCACGGCAAGACCACATGCGGTGGCTGCCAGATTCATGTCACCTCGCGGGAGGATTTCGCACCCGTAGCCGCCGGCGTGGCAATCTTGCGCGAAAGCTATGGATTAGCGCCTGACCGCTTCCAATGGCGCGATCCACCTTACGAATATGAGCATGACAAGATGCCAATCGACATTCTCGCCGGCTCGCCCGAGCTTCGCGGGCAGATCGAGCGGCAAGTGATTCTCGCCGACATTATCTCGAGCTGGAGCGAAGGCGAGGACGAGTTCGCCGAGATCAGGAGGCCTTTTCTCCTCTATTGATGGAGATGCAAGGACGGCTCGGCTTCGGACAGGTCGCGCATCGACAACATCGGACAGCCGAGCGTCTTCTCGAAAGCTGCAACGAGATCCTGCTTCGACTCCACGCTGATATAGAGACCGCCAGTCTCTTCGGCGAGGCATTTGGCGTCGAGGAAGCTCTGCTCTCCCGTCCAACTCGCTCCCTTGAGGCGATAGCCGATGATGTGCACAATGAGATTGGCAGCCGTCGCGTGTAATTCCTTGCCAAGGTCGCAGGGCGACCCGCCGCACGTCTCCTCTCCGTCGGTCACCACTACGATCATTCCGGGCTTGTTGCGATAGTCGAGGACTTCCGCGGCATTGCGGACGGCCGCGGTGAGCGGGGTCTTGCCGGCGGGATCGAGCGCATCGACCTCCTTCATGATTATGCCGGCCGCATTCTCGGTGGGCTTAAGATTGAGCTGAATGTTGCATTGGTTGTACGGCCCGGGCCCATAAGTGATAAGTCCGACGCGCCGGACGCGGGTGACGGCCGGAAGAACGGTTGCAAGCGCCTCCCTCACTTCATCGATGCGAGGCACCGTCGTGGCGATTCCCTGGTCGACGTTGCCGGCCATCGAGCCGGACGCATCGAACACGATCATCGCGTCTTGGGTGCACGGATTGTGCACGCCCTGATCTTCAGCATGAGTTGGGCCAACACCGCCGAGCGCCAGAGCGATGGCAAGTGCAAACCAAGTGGAAGACCGGATTGATGGCAAGAAATGCCTCCTCGGGATAAACTCTAGCAAAAAGACGCGCCCGCGAAGGGTGCTGAAAGTCACAGCCAAGGATGGCGCAAAACCCGGGATTTCGAGAGACTTATGGGTTTCCTGGCTCATCGTGCCCGAGCTTGTAACCCTCGGTGCAGAAGACTAGCTTTCGGTCATTCCGGCCAACTCGGAGCAGACCCTTGTCGAAGTCTCTTATCCGTGTACCCCGCTCGATCTGGCGCACATCCGGCGTGACCGACGGCGATCGTACGATTCCCGAGGAAACGGCGATCGCCTTCACCTTCAACACGGCGACTTACGCAGTGATGATGGCGACGCCCCAAGATTTCGAGGATTTCGCCGTCGGCTTTAGCCTGACCGAAGGGGTGGCCTCCTCGATCGATGCCATCGACTCCATCGACATCGTCGAAGAGGAGATCGGCATCGAGCTCCGCATCTGGCTGAAGGCGCGCGAGGCTGTCGAGTTTCTTGGCCGGCGTCGGAAGATGGCTGGCCCCACCGGCTGTGGGTTGTGCGGCATCGAGAGCCTCACCGAGGCCATGCGGGCGCCGCCCATGGTCGGCGAAGGCCGCGTATTCACACCGGAAGAGATCATGGCAGCGGTCGAGTTTCTCTTTCCCATGCAAATGCTGAATCACGAGACGCGTGCGGTTCATGCCGCCGGCTTCTATGAGCCCGAGCGCGGGCTCATCGCTCTGCGTGAGGACGTTGGGCGCCACAACGCGCTCGACAAGCTCGCCGGCGCTCTCGCCCGCAGTGACGTAAGCGCACGCCAGGGCCTTGTGGTGTTGACCAGCCGCATCTCGATCGAAATGGTGCAGAAGGCGGCGATGATCGGCGCGCCGGTCGTTGCCGCAGTCTCGGCGCCGACGGCGCTTGCCGTGCGCATGGCACAGGCCGCGGGCATGACGCTGATCGCGATTGCGCGCAAGGACGGCTTCGAAGTCTTCACCCATCCCCATCGGGTGAAGGGCAAGATCGCGAGCCACGTGGCTTAGACTGCTCGCCTCGTCAGCCAAGTTTCCGCGGTTGCGAGATCCTCGGGCCGGTTGATGTTGAAGAAAGGATCGACCATCTTGCCCCCGATCTCCGTTTGCGGAAATGCAACCTCGATCGCCGACAGCGCCTCGGCCCAGGCACCGACCTTGCGCACACCGCGTCTGAAGGCGTCCCGTAGGTTAGGAGCGATCGCGACCGGCCAGAGCCCGACGACCGGATGCACACCGCTCATCGAGCGTACGATGAGGGGCCTCCCGGCGGAACTCTTCGCGGCCGTCAGGCGGCTGACGAGATCGCCGGGAAGGAACGGAGTGTCGGTCGGGACGCTGAGGACGCAGCGAATATCGGGCCGGTGCTTCGCATACCATTCGAGGCCTGCAAACAGCCCCGCGAGCGGCCCAGGATATTCGGCAAGACTATCGGCTGTAACCGGGAGTTCGAAGGAAGCGAAGCGCGAAAGATCACCGTTCGCGCTGATGACAATGTCAGAGACCTGCGGGACAAGGCGCGCGATGACGTGAGCGAGTAGAGGTTTGCCGGCAAGCGGCACGAGCGCCTTATCCATGCCCATGCGGCTCGATTTGCCGCCGGCGAGAATGAGGCCGCCGATGCCTTGAGCCACGTCATGGTCTCTTTGTTCATCTCGTTCCATGCTTTAGCTTGCGGCTCCTCGCGCGGAACAGTTGGTAGGCACGTGAGGTTCATAAATGTGAGAAAGGTCACCTCGATCGACTAACAGACGCTTTCGCCTGGACTGGAGAGCAAAAGACACGATGCAGATGGACACGAAGCTTCGCCGCGAGGGCGGGGATGTTTTATCGCCTGACAAGATCGATCTCAACCGCACTGCGCTCTTGCTCGATGTCGACGGGACGCTCCTCGAGATTGCCGAAAAGCCGGACCAGGTCGTCGTTCCGCTGTCGCTCCGCGACACGTTGCAGGAATTACTCAGGCGCTCGGGTGGCGCGGTCGCGCTCGTAAGTGGACGAACCATCGAGACGCTCGATCGTCTGTTCCGGCCCCTTCTCATGCCTGCAGTTGGCCAGCATGGCGCCGAGATGCGGCTCTTACCCCAAGGTCCTTTGCTGCGCCACGCCACCTCGCTTAGTCAGGCGCTGAGGAGCCGGATCCATTATCTCGCGAAAACCGACCGTCACATCCTCGTGGAGGAGAAGTCGAACTCGCTGGCAGTTCATTATCGTCTCGCCCCGCAGCACGAAGCTTTCCTCAAGAACGAGGTCCCACTGATCGTCGTCGCCGAAGCGGAGCTAGACAGCGTTGAAATCATGTTCGGGAAAGCCGTCATCGACCTTAAGCCAAAGCTGTTCAATAAGGGCTCGGCGGTTCGTGAAGTGATGGCGTCCGCGTCCTTCGCGGGGCGCCGCCTCGTGTTTATCGGCGACGACACGACCGACGAGTCCGTGTTTGCCATTCTCCCCGAGCTGAACGGCATCGGATATGCGGTGGGCAGAGTTGTGGGTGGCACGCAAGGCACTTTCTCATCGCCTGCCCACGTGCGCACCTGGCTCGCTCACATCGCTGCCAGCGCGAGAGTCTGAACCATGGAGGATTTTGGTCTCGATCTTGCCGTTCTCGGCAACGGCCATACGGCCGCGCTGATCAACCCCATGGGACGAATCGTTTGGTGGTGCTTTCCGTATTTCGATGGCGATGCGGTTTTCTCGCGCTTGTTGGCAGGCGACGAGGACAAGGGCTATTGCGACATCGTTCTCGACGGCATGGTGCACTACGAGTCCGCTTATGAGCGGAACACGGCGGTCGTATCGACAACCCTGACAGACGCGCAGGGCGCATCCGTCAAGATCACCGATTTCGCACCGCGCTTCCGCAATTTCGGCCGCATGTTCCGCCCCCCTCAGCTCATGCGCATCATCGAGCCGGTGGCAGGTCTTCCGCGCATCACCATTCGCGTGCGTCCGACATACGACTACGGCAAGCCTATCACCGACCGCTCGCATGGCAGCAACCACATCAGCTATCGCGGCAAAGATATCGCCATCAGGCTGACCACCGATGGGCCACTCCCCTATATCGAGAGTGAGACCGCGTTCGTCATCACCAAGCCGATCTATCTTGTGTTCGGACCCGACGAGCCCTTCGCCGAGGATATCGTCGCGACCTGCCGTGAGTTCGTCGAGCGAACACGCGATTTTTGGATGGACTGGGTCAGACGTTTGTGGATCGCGTATGACTGGCAAGACGCCATCATCCGCGCCGCCATCACGCTGAAGCTGTCCAATTTCGAAGAAACGGGCGGCATCGTTGCGGCCCTTACCACTTCGATCCCGGAGGCTCCCGGCTCCGGCCGTACCTGGGACTACCGTTTCTGCTGGCTCCGCGACGCCTATTTCGTGGTGAAGGCGCTCAACCGTCTCGGCGCTACCGAGACGATGGAGCACTTCATTTCCTTCATCCTGACCGTGGCCTCCGAAGACACCATGCGCCCTGTCTACGGCGTCGTGCCGAGCACCTCACTGGATGAGACGACAGCTCCGCACCTCACGGGTTATCGGGGCGAAGGACCGGTTCGCGTCGGCAACGCCGCGGTTCATCAGAAGCAGCATGACAGCTATGGCAGCGTCATTCTCGCCGCGATGCCAATGTTTTTCGACCGCAGACTGCCCCGGCCAGGGAATGCGGATTTGTTTCACCTGCTCGAATCGCTCGGCCACAAGGCTGCAAAGCTTGCTTTCACTCCCGATGCCGGGATCTGGGAGTATCGCGGCCGCAACCATGTTCACACATATTCTGCTGCCATGTGCTGGGCGGCATGCAATCGCCTCGCCGCAATTGCCTTCCATCTCGGGCTGACCGATCGCGCGGCGGATTGGACTGCGCACGCAAATAGAATTCACACAACCATCATGGAGCAGGGTTGGAGCGAGAAGCGTCGCTCTTTTACCGCAGCCTTCGGGCACGACGATATCGATGCGAGCATCCTGCTGTTACCCGAGATCGGCATGATCGAGCCGAACGATCCCCGTTTCGTCCACACCGTTGCAGCGGTCGAACGAGAACTTTTGCGCGGCAAGCATGTAATGCGCTATATGAATGAAGATGATTTCGGCATGCCCGAGGCTGCGTTCCTCGCTTGCCGATTCTGGTTGATCGACGCTTGGTGGTGGCTCGGCCGCTGTGAAGAGGCGCGCGATCTCTTCGCAGACGCTCTCGGTCACCGTAACAGGTATGGCCTTTTGTCGGAGGATATTCATCCCCAAACCGGAGAGATGTGGGGCAACTTCCCGCAGACCTATTCAATGGCGGGACTCATTCTGACGGCCATGCGGCTGTCGCGATCCTGGGAGGACAGGTATTGGCGAGGCTGATTCTCGTCTCCAACCGGGTGAATATGCCGACTGCCGACAAGTCTCAGCGCGCCGGCGGGTTGGAAGTTGCGCTCAAGTCCGTCCTCAAAAACATCGAAACTGTCTGGTTCGGCTGGAGCGGCGAGGTTGTCGAAGCGGACAAGGTCAAGACCCAGACTTTCGAGCGCCCGCGGGCGCGCTACGTCGTCACCGATCTTTCCGAAGAAGACTATCAGGAATATTACAACGGCTTCGCCAATCGCGTTCTGTGGCCGATCCTGCATTATCGTATCGACCTCACCGAATTCACGCGCCGCGACTTGAGCGGCTATTTCCGCGTCAACCGGCATTTCGCCAACGAGCTGTCGAAAATTGTGCAGCCCGACGACATGATCTGGGTGCACGATTATCACCTCATTCCCATCGCCGACGAGCTGCGGCGGCGGGGACACGCCAATCGCATCGGCTTTTTCCTGCACGTGCCCTTCCCGGCTCCCGAGGTCATGGCGGTGATGCCCAATCACCAGCGCCTGTTGCCCTTGCTCCTGCAGTACAATTTGGTGGGATTTCAGACCGAGACCGATAGCGGGAATTTCGTGCGCTACCTGCTCGCTGAATATCGCGGCCAAGGCCGGCGCGTGTTTGAGACGACCGACAGTCTGATCGTGTTCAGCTATGGCAGCCAGGAGACGCGGATCGGTGCTTTTCCGGTCGGCATCGATGTCGACGAGTTTCAGCGGCTCGCCCGTCGTGCCGTGCGCTCTACATTCGTTCGCGAGGTGGTCGAAAGTCTCGGCAATCGCAAGCTCATGATCAGCGTCGATCGTCTCGATTATTCGAAAGGCCTGATCCAGCGGTTGGACGCCTTCGAGCGCTTCTACACGCTCCATCCTGAATGGGTCGGCAATGTGACCTATCTTCAAATCACACCGACGAGCCGGTCCGAGATTCCCGAGTATCACGATCTCGAGCATGAAGTCGGAGCGGCCGCGGGGCGCATCAACGGCAAGTTCGGCGATGTTTCGTGGACGCCGATCCGCTATCTCAATCGCGCCTATAGCCGGTCCGTGCTTGCGGGCCTGTACCGCTCGGCTAGCGCGGCACTCGTCACGCCGCTGCGTGACGGAATGAACCTCGTCGCCAAGGAATATATCGCCGCCCAGGATGAAGAGGATCCCGGCGTACTCGTTCTCTCGCGCTTCGCCGGCGCCGCGCGCGAGTGCGTCGGTGCCTTGCTGGTCAATCCTTATGATGCCGAATCGGTCGGAAGAGCGATCGCGCGGGCGTTGGAAATGCCGCTAGCGGAACGCCGTGAGCGTCACGCCGCCTCGCTTGCGTGCTTGATGCAGAACAGCGGCAACGTGTGGAGCACGAACTTCCTCAATTCTCTCGCTCTCACCCAGCAGGGCGAGGGCCTCCCAGACGACAAGCGCGAGACCTCCGAGTGGAAACGAGCGGTGGTCGAGCCGCGAGCTGCCTCGCAGCGTTGACACGTGATTTGTGACTTTTCCTAAGGAGCCGGCAGCGGATTTTGCCTTAAGGCGCGGGCAATGGATTTTGCCGCTTGACCAGAATGCGCCGCGCCGTATGAGAAGCGTCAGGATTGTTCTAGGCCGGTCCGCTACGATTCCTCGGGAGGCTTCCGTCATGCCGATATTGCAGAGAGCGTTCTGTCTCGTCCTTGTGGCCATAACCATGAGCATCACGGCGCCTGAGACAAGTAAGGCGGCTTCGGCTGCCGAGATCGACGCCGACGTTCACGCCACGGCCGAGAAATTTGCGCTTGAGATCCCTGGTGCGCGTGAACTCGCGGCAAAGGCCGAAGGCGTCCTTTCCGTCAGTCGTAAAGGCGGGCTTCGGCTTCGGCGGTGAATACGGCGAAGGCGCCCTCCTGGTCCGCGGGCAGCCGAACACCTACTACAACATTATCTCTGCCTCATTCGGATTCCAGCTTGGCGTGCAGTCTCGCGCGATCATCATCATGTTCATGACACGCGATGCGCTCGATCAGTTCGATCGCACGGCCGGATGGAAAGTTGGCGTCGACGGATCGGTGGTGCTGGTCACGCTCGGCGCCGACGGTGCAATCGACACGAGCAACCTCACGAGCCCAGTCATCGGCTTCGTGCTCGATCAGAAGGGGCTGATGTACAACCTGACCCTCGAAGGCTCGAAGATCACCCGCATCAATCCCTGAACTTGGGCATGCCCATAGGGCTGTCGCTTATGACGCAGGCCGATGGCCCAATCCTGCGAGCTCGCACGCGGCTATTTCAGCGGCGGAAGCGGCTGGGCGATGACGGCTTGATTGTGATGGAAGAAGCAGCCCCCCAGCGCCACTGACGCTGAAAGGACCGCCAAGATGGCGATCACACGCATTACAGGCCCCCACTCATAACGCCACATACTTAACTGACAGGGGGCGAGGAAATCATACTTCGGGGCTGAATTGGTGGCCGATATGCAACAGTTGGATGACTTCTAACATATTGGCGGCGCTGTTTTTTCGCGCACTCAGGGCAGATTCACCATTGGTTAACCATATCGCGCTGGTATCTCTTCGTGTCAGAGAACCGCTTTCTCCAGTCTTTCTCGGCGTTGCTCGCAAGCGCCATCCTCGTGTGCGGCACGCATCTGCTGTTGATCGCGAGCCAGGAATACGGCCGTCCTAACCTCGAGCCGACGCCGGCGGTGTCGCCTGGACCTTCCGTGGCGGAGCCTCCGGCGCGCGAGTCGATCGACGTCGAGATCACCGGCACCACCGAAGCCCGTTCGCACCCTGACCCCAATCACTTTGCCGGGGATCAGACGGCTGCTTCTCCAGCGCCAGACGAGGGAACTTCCGCCTCAGGCGCGAATGCCGAAACCATAAGCGATCCCACCCAGATGGCAGAGGTGGATGCTGCGCCCAGTGATGCCGCTCCGGCTCCGGCGACGGAGGAGGTCATCCCTCCTCAGGAGACAGCGGAAGCCATTCCATCTCCAAAGACAGCGGAAGCCATTCCATCTCCAAAGACAGCGGAGGCCGCTCCCCCGCAGCAGGCGGAGGATGTCGCTCCTGCTCAGCATGTCGAACCAGAGTCGATCGCCTCGGGCCCAGCGCCTGTCGCACCCGAAGCCGTGCCGAGTGAAACACCAAAGCCCGTCGAATCCGCCGCCGCACCGACAGTCGACGACACTGCACTCGATACGCCGCAGATCCCCGAGGCCAAGGAGGTTGTTCCCGCCGCCGGGCCGGTCGCGACCGAGCCGGAAGCCTCCAGCACGCCAAAGCTCGCCGAGGCGGACGCGCCGCCGCCCAACACTGAGGTCGTCGAAGCCGAGCCTGTCATTGCGAACGTGCCGCTGCCAACGCGGAAACCGAAAGTGGTGGCGGCAAAGCCGGCCGCGCCGCCCGTCGAGCCCGAAGTTAAAGAAGCCGCCGTCGAGTCTAAGCCGCACTGGACGCCGATGGCGCTCGCCCCCGCCGACAAGGACACGGTGGCCAAGCCTCATCTCGAGCCGAAGCGCGCCGAGAGCGCGGGCGGCTACAATGCCAAGATCTGGTCCGCTCTAGCGCGTCACAAGCCGAGAGCCGGCAAAGCCGGAAGTGCCACCGTGACTTTCGCCATTGGTCCTGCGGGTGGTTTGCGCTCGGCGCGGATCAGCGGATCGAGCGGCGATGCGCGTCTCGACCAGATGGCGCTGCAGACGGTGCGCAGCGCGGCGCCCTTCCCGCCGCCGCCCAATCCCGCCTCGGCGTCCTATACGATCCGCATCTATTTCCGCTGAGGAACGCCGCCAGACCATCGATCTGCGTCGTCGCAGCGGTGGACATCGGAAATTCCGAGCGAGTATGGTCGCGGGCCTGAAGCTCCCTTCATCGTCAACGACGAGAGCGATCGCGCCAGTCTTGGCGCATGGGATTGCAGCTTGAAGCTCGACCGCGAAACGGAAGCCTTGCTGTTTTGGGCGTCGTCCGCGACCGCCACGCCGCTCTGGACCCTTTCGCCCGACGCGGCGCGCGAAGAATATCGCAGGACCTTGTCCAAGACCGAAATCGTTCCACCGGCCATCGGCGAGACGGCGGACCTCTCCATCCCCGGCCATATCGGCGGCATGCGATTGCGCAAATATGTGCCGCCCGACCCCGACGACGTGGCAGAGGCCGCGATCCTGTTCATGCATGGCGGTGGTTGCGTGCTGGGAGACATCGAGAGCCACGACGTCTTCTGCCGCACGCTCTGCCACGACACGCGTGCGACCGTGTTCTCGCTCGACTACCGGCTCGCGCCCGAGCATCCCTTCCCGGCCGCCGTCGAGGACACCGTCGCCGCGCTCACGCATCTATCGCATGAGGCCGCGGCGCTCGGCATCGACCCGACACGCATCGCCATCGCCGGCGACAGTGCCGGGGGAGGATTGGCCGCCGTGGCGCTGCACGAGACCAAAGATAAGCTCGCGGCCCCCGTGCGCGCCCAGGCCCTCATCTATCCTGCGCTCGATCTCCGCGGACGAATGCCGTCGCGGACCGAGCTCGCCGATCATTTCCCCATTCCGCGCGAGATGATCGGCTGGTTCTTCGATCACTATTTCGGCATCGCCTGGCCGTTCACCGACCCGCGTGCCATCCCCGCTCTCTACGAGGACTATGCGGGCCTTCCGCCCGCTCTGATCATCACCGCAGGCCACGATCCATTGCGCGATGAGGGAGAGGACTACGCGCGCACGCTCGAAGCTGCCGGTGTGCCGGTCGAGTACGAATGCTACGAAGGCACGATCCACGGCTTCATGAATATGGGCCGCGTGCTGCGCGGCGCGCATGGCCGCGCCCGCAAGCGCCTCGCCGACTGGCTCACCGCCCGCTTGCACAAATGAAGGCAAAGCCCCGCCGCACGGCCCGAGGCCGCCACGAACCACGGGGGTTGCGCATCTGGTCATGACCACTATGCTGGGGGGGCTTCGGGGCGGAAAGAACTGCAACCTGCGCCGCCGCTGATGTCGGCGCAACGCTGAAAGGAGTTGCTAATGAAATTGTCCCCTCAAGCGGTCGAGCAGACACTCCATCAGTTCGAGGCCCAAGCTTTGCCGGATAATCATCCGGTAGTGCCTCAACTCAATCAGCTCTTTGGCGAGCACACCTATTTCCTCGACGCTGGCGGATTGCACATTGTCGAGCCAGTGCGGGCGGCGGATTCGGGCAAACAGCAAGGCGTAGTCGTCAAGCTCGCCAGTTGGAGCGATGCGGACCGCACGTCACTCGCTCCCCATCCGCCGGAGTCGACCAACCTCCTCGCGGTGCTTGAGGCGGCCTAAAAGCAAAGTCTCGCGCCTGAGGACAAGGAATGCGACGCCACCGCGTCAAACGCGGGGGGATATGATGTACGCGCATGATGCTCGGAATTATTGGTAGCGGAGGTCCATTCTAGTCATTCCCCCCTGCTCACGTTCTCACTCCGTTGCGATGGGTGGTCTCACCATCGCCCTCGTCGATAAACAAGCCGCAAAATGAGCAGAAGCAGAATCGCACCGATGGTCGCTCCGATAATTGCGGGGACAATCCCTGACCCGAGGTGGATGTGTAGTTGCGGAAGTAGCCAACTCCCAATGAGTGCGCCAACGATACCGATGGCAATGTCCGCGATCAGTCCAAAACCTGTGCCCCTAACGATTTGTCCAGCGAGCCAACCTGCGATCAATCCCACGAACAAAATGACGAGAAGTGTCTGCCCTGACATTATTCCCCCCTTCATCCATCCCCTTCACGCTCAAGACTACCATGCCAGACGCGATATCGCTGCTCGTTTTCAAGCCGAACGACCGCTTCCGAGTTGGCGTAGTCTCCACTTACTAGAGTGGCCACCCCAACGCACAAAGGCCCTCCACCCTTCGGTGCAGAGCCCTTGCTGTAGCTTCGTCTGACAAGGCGACTACATCTTTTTGTGCGTGCTTGAATAGTACTCTTGTGCTTTGGCCAGATTGCCCTCTGGGTCTTTCATGAAATCGGTCTTGGCTTGCTCGCTGCCAAAGCAGTAGGTCTTGCCCTTTAAAGTCGTATTGATCGAGCAGTCGGTCTTAATGTCCTTATGGAGGGCGAGACCTTCCGTACACATATTATCGAACTCGCCGGTCACCGCCAAAGCGGCTGTGCTTAGACCAATCAAGAGAGCGCCAGCAAAGGCGGCTGTAAGGTAACTTCTTGACATAGGTTTCTCTCCTTCTGGGGGTGGGTTGGGGAGGTCATCCCATCCTCCGTTAGCAATGATGCCCTGCTTTGTCTGTAACCCAGGTCACCTAGGTCTTACTCCGTCACGCGCCCGAGCATCGGTTACGGCGGGCTTGAGTTATTTTCTCCTGGCGGTGAAACCGACACAGGGGAAAGAGGTCTCTCGTCAAGTTCGGTTTTGAGTTGCTCAATCTGAGCGTTGGCTTGATCTAACGCGGCCTGTAGCGTTTTGGCTTGAGTTTGGGTTTCGCTGAGTTGGGATCGGACAGCATCTCTGTCGTCCGTCGTTTGTTGTAGCTGCGCTGAAGCCGTTGCCGCTTGCTCCTTTAGGTCAGCAATCTGCCTTTCGGCCTCCGATACCCTCGCCTTGGCTTCATCAGCCGCCTTGCTCAGCGCATCGATTTGGCTTTGATTTTGATTCTCATCCCTCCTGGCCTTCTCAAGCTCAGCGGTTAGTTCCTGTATCTGGGCATCCCTGTCCTTCAATTGAGATTGAGCCGAGTCAATTTCGGCCTTGAGGTTGGAGATTGTCCTCGCAGCCTCGACAAGCTGCTCATTTGTCCTGCCAAGCTCTGCGCGAACTTTCGTCAAATGCCGTTGGCTCTGAACTAAGGGAAAAACTAAAGCGATTAAGGCAACGACTGCCAATCCAAGGGCAATGGCGAACCAGTAACGCATAGGAGCCGCTCCATACTGATGTCGAGTTGTTCTACGCAGAAGTTCAAGACTACCATGTCGGGCGCAATATCGCTGCTCGCTTCAGTCGGACGACCTGTCACCTGCGTGGCATCGTGGAGCCAGATGATGTGCGTGAGAAGATCGCCGGCCTAAAGCAGGAGAAGAAGACGGTTGAAGTCGAGTTAGAGGGCCTTGAAGCAGCAAAAACTCCCGTGCTCCTGCATCCGACCGCGATGGCTTCTTACTTACGTTGCGTGGATAGCCTCGAACAATCCATACGGACGAGTTCGCTTGAGGGCAGTGAGGCGTCCAAGGACGCACTCCGACAACTGGTGGACTCAGTGATCGCTTACCCGCCTCAATCAGGCGGCGGCGACATGCGAGTTGAGGTTCGGGGCTACTTAGCTCGACTGGTGGGAGGCGATCTGTTCCCGCAGCGTTCTTTTCAGGGGGGAACGATGGTAGCGGAGGAGCGAATCCGCCGTAATCATCCTTTCCTGAAATTCGAGGTGTAGGTTCAAATCCCGGGCTCGCAACCAGCGTTATTTGCACCTTGACCACGCCATTCTCTAGGCTCGGCTACGACGTCTGATTTGCGAATAGAGAGCGGTCTCGAAAGCCGTTGTGCGGTTATCCGCACCGTGGGTTCGAATCCCACCCTCTCCGCCAACAGCCTCGAATTTCCGCCAAAAATGCCTCGTTTTCGGCCGTATCCCCATGCGTATCCCCACGTTTGGGTAGGCAGCTCATACCGACCGATAGCGCCCAATGGCGGTAGGCGGCTCATACCGACAAAACCAAAGCTGCTGAGGTGGGTGTTTCGGCAGCACAATCGGAATTGAGCTGTGGCAGGGGCTAACGTTGTTGAACGCGGCACGTCGCGCTGTAAGTTTTTCAATCCATGTGGGCTTCTTCCCAGGGACGGATTAGCGGTGAGCTTAATGGACAGATTTGGTGTGACCTGCCCCTGAAGTATCCTCCATTGGGAATTAGAGTCTCGGCATGAGTATGCCCTCTCGGGTGGGGTGAGCAACAGGCCGGCACGCGGAGCCATGACAGAGCGCAGCGTGATGGCCTGTTGCGGTGAGTTTGGCGGCAAAGGCCGCCGGTGTCTGGTAGTCGAGCGCCGAATGCGGCCGGCCCGTATTGTAGTCTTCCGTCCATTCCGCGATCGCGTGGCGCGCATGTTCGAGGCCGAAGAACAGGGCCTCGTTCAACAGTTCATCCCGCATCCGCCCGTTGAAGGATTCCACGAAGCCGTTTTGCATGGGCTTGCCGGGTGCGATGTAGTGCCAGTCGATGGCATGGTCCTTCGCCCAGGTGAAGATCGCATGCGAGGTGAACTCAGTGCCATTGTCAGAAACAATCATCCCCGGCTTGCCGCGCCGGGCGATCAGGTCCGTCAGCTCCCGGGCCACCCGCATACCCGAGATCGAGGTGTCGGGGATCGCGGCCAGGCACTCACGCGTCACGTCATCGACGATGTTGAGAACCCGGAAGCGACGACCATTGGCCATCTGATCGTGAACGAAGTCGAGCGACCAGCGGGCGTTGATCCTGGCTTCGACCAGGATCGGGGCGCGGATGCCAATAGCTCGCCGCCTGGCTCGGCGCTTGCGGACCATCAGCCCCTCGTCACGATAGAGCCGATAGATCCGGTTGATCCCTGATGCCTCGCCCTCCCGGCGTAGCAGGATGAACAGGCGCCGGTAGCCGAAGCGCCGTCGTTCATTGGCCAGCTCTCGTAATCGCGCCCGCAGGGCCTTATCGGGCGGCCGGCGTGAGCGATAGCGGATCATCGTTCGATCCGCGGTAACCAGCGTGCAGGCCCGACGCTCGCTCATCTCCAAGACGCTGCGCAGATGAGCGACGGCTTCTCGCTTGGCGACGGGCCCTACCATTTTTTTGAGAGGAGCTCCTTCAGCGCGGCATTGTCGAGCATTGACTCGGCGAGGAGCTTCTTCAGCTTGCGATTCTCATCTTCCAGCGCCTTCAGCCGCTTGGCCTCGGAGACATCCAGCCCGCCATACTTGGCCTTCCAATTGTATAGCGTGGCTTCCGAGACCCCGTACTTGCGCGCCAGATCGGCCGCCTTGGCGCCCGCGTCGTGCTCGCGCAGAACCGCAATGATCTGCTCTTCCGAAAACCTCTTCCGCTTCATCGTCCGTCCCTCCAGCAGGGCCGGACTCTAACTCGCCGTGGAGGAAATCTTCAGGGGCAGGTCAGCACACATAAGGACCACGCCGACCGCGTTATGATCGACGATGTTAAGTGCGTCAAAAAAGGCCGGACTGGTCAGCTTGGCCGATCTTTACCGGGAGGGGAGGAAACAAAGTAATTGCGGGATGTCGCTCTGCCAAGCGAGTGGCTGCTCCACGTTTCGTCGGCGCGTCGCCACATACGAAAGGGCCTGTACCACGTCATATTTAGTACTGGCATGCTCTGCCGCTCCGGGGACCCGCTCCAGATAGCTGACAGGTTTTTCCGTAGCCTTGCCTGATGCAAATGGGTCCTCAAATTTTACATCCCTGCCGACATTACAGATGTGAAAGACCCGAGCTGCTGCCTTCTTTCCCCATAAGGCCGATACCTTGTCATCCGCCCAAATTCCGACATCGTAGATCGTGACTTTTTCAGCTTGCCATTGCTGCATTCTCGCTCGATCGGCCTCAACCGATTGGAGTGCTGCAGGCAGTTTCTGTCTAATCACACTAAGCTCCAGAGTGTCCTTTCCGTGACGCTGATTGATCTCGATCTTGGATTCACCGATCACCAGTCCATTCGAGCACACAAACCGAAACCAACCGAGCAAGACCAGAAGACGCGACGAGCCATCCACAGAGTTAAAGCACTCAAGCCTGAGGTCTAGCCTGTCCCCTTGCATGTCACTGAAGGCATAGCTCACGGGAAAATAGGCGCGGAAGTTCATCCATTCTCCGAGTTCCGTTATGCCAAGCTCACATCGTAGATGGCGAGTGTCGATTCCAGCTTCAGCGATGCTCTGCAAGCAAAGCTCGGCGACTTCTCGATGAGGCGCCAGAGCGTAATCATGGGAGACAATCCCGACAGGCACTTGACGCTCCGAAGCTGTGAGCGGGTGTCGCACAACCACCTGAAGGAACGGATTAGCTGGCTCGTCCTTTCCAATGCAGAATGGCTGTAATTCAAATTCTGGTATGAGCTTCTTCACCGCATCCCACTGACCCGAGTAGTACCGCACATCGCGAGAGCGCCAAGTTCCCTCGACTGGCATGATGGAGATAGCGGACGTGGCGTCGTCCCTTGCGCCTGCAATTGTCGCTTCGAATGCTTTAGCTGTGGAGCCTCAACAGGTTATTCGGGGTCAGGCCGAGTCGGCTGATGGGTGGCATTGAGCCAATACTGCCATGAGGTCTGTGCCAATTGTAGCGATGAAGCCATCGAGGCAGTTCGGCAGTGCGCTCGTCTGAGGTGTTGTAGGCACGAGCGTAGGCCTATTCGCGTAACGTCCATCAGCACAACATCGGGCCGATCGCTAGAGCAGAATAAAATGGCTATACATTATATATAGTGTGTAGATCGTTGTTTTGATTATGTAAATAGCAGGACAATGAGGTTTGCAACAATGCAGCGCCGGGCTGAGAGAAAACAGGAGCCGCCCCGAATTAAGGCGAGCGCGGCTTATTTCATCAAGCTCGGCCGGGGCGGCATGTGGGAAGAGGAATGCCTGCGCGATGGCGTTCTTCGTTTCGGGTATGACGAAGCATCGCACGCGGATTGCGAAGCGGGGAATTGGGACGCAGTTTACCGCTATTACCTCCAGCATCGCGGCAACAAGGGCACCGCGACTTCCGACACGACGCAAATCAAAATCTTCTACACCGCGCCGGAGAACGCGATCTTCATCACGTTTCACGGCGGAAGATTATATTGGTGCCGCGCGAAGCCCGGCGTGACGTTGCGGGATGACGTCGAAAGAGGCCGCCATATCCGGCAAACGGTCGATGGGTGGCGCAGAAAGCGCAGGCGGCACGGCGCTGACGACAGACAGGCTTTCCGGCGCGCTGCTGATGACGCAGGGATTTCGCGGAACGATCTGCCGCGTCAAGGCGCGCGATTACCTGATCCGCAAGCTCAATGACGAATTGCTGCCCGAGGTCGCGGAAGCAGAGAAAGCAGAAGGCGCGATCATCGGCAGCATCGTCGGCATGATGCGGCTTTTGACGCCGCACGATTTCGAGCTGCTTGTCGATCTTGCTTTTTCCAACAGCGGGTGGCGGCGTCTTGGCATCGTCGGCAGGACGCAAAAGACGGTGGACATTGAGCTTTTGCTGCCGACGACGAAAGAAAGAGCGTTCGTACAGGTGAAGTCGAAGACGGGCAGCGTCGATCTGAAGGATTACGTCGGGCAATTCGAGGGCATGCAGGGATATGACCGCATGTTCTTTATCTGGCATTCGGGTAACGTGCGCATGGACGCGCCGCCGCCCGGCGTGACACTGATTGGCCCGGAAGCGCTTGCCCGCATGGTGCTCGACGCTGGGCTTTATTCGTGGCTCAAGGCGAAGGTGTCGTAGATCGGCGATGACGCGACCGGACCCGCGGATTTCTGCGGGTTTCCGAGGACTGGCTTTTTGTGGCGAAAACGGCCCCGAAGGGCCGTTTTGTTTCCGTAAGTTCCAGCTATGCTATTGATCCAGTTATGGTCGGGGCGACTGGATTCGAACCAGCGACCTTTTGCTCCCCCGGCGCCCCCCTCTTCAATCTCGAGGGCAAGGTCATCGGCATGAACACCGCAATCTTCACACCGACTCTCGGCAATGTCGGCATCGCCTTTGCGGCATGGCCTTTGATCTGCAGAATGCGACCGTGGATACTGGGAACCCAACAGTCAATCCAAACTGCGGCACTCAACTGCAAGACCCAGACGAAAAGCTGACGGCACCATCCAACAATGGCTCCTTGCAGCTGCGAACAGACGATGGTTCAGACAGTCAGTCCTCATCGGGAACCACTCTTCAACTCGGATCAGGAGCAACTCTACAGATAACGGGCGGGACGGGCCCCACGCTGGGCCTCCAGTCCGGGGCTCCTATGGGGCCAGTCATCGACACTAGCAACCCGGCGGATAATAGGAGCGTTATTCCGACTCCGTGATCCCCCTCTGCGGGAGATGGCAGTCAGGGCTTGCATAGATCGCCCCTAGACCGGGCGTTGGCGGGCTCATCCTAGGATTGTATCTACCCGTCTATTCGCCCACCATGGCCGCGGAGACGGCGGCAACCACGGGCGAAGTAGCCTAGGCCGATAAGCTGGCCTGGGCAGGCCAAAAGGCCGGTGGTAGACGCGTTTTTGAGGCGGTCAGCGCCGGTGCCCCGGACTATCCGAAGGGGCTTGACGGCCTCTCTCGAAGTGGGGAACGCTCACTTGAATAATGCGTTCGGGGGCCTCCATGACATCCATGTTGTTGTTGCTGATAGCGCTCTTTTTCGCTGTTCCGCCTGGAGCCGCCGGGGCCCAAACCACTGTGCCGGGCAACCAGGGCCTAATCGGAACACCCAACCCGGGCGTGCCGGGCAACCAAGGCCTAATCGGAATACCTCCGACACAATCGCTCGCGCCGACCCCCGACGTGTGTGGCGCCAGCAGCCAGAGCGTGCGGGTCTGTAATAACGATTTCACCTCTTGCAATGACGCGTGCACCGCGGCGATCGTATCTGATCCTACCGCCGATATAACTGGATGCACTCAAACATGCTGTACCGGTTTTAACGCTTGTCTCAGCCTCAGAGGGTGCGCCACTCTCAACTCAGTTAATTGCTTTACGTTCAACGGTAATATTCAATGAATTGCCGTTGCATCACGCTCACCGGGGGCGGTGGCATCTTCCCCCGGTGCTATTGTTGCCGCCACTGGCGGCCCCAAACTTAGCACACTGAGCATCACCGATGGCTCGGTGACCAACACCGCCACGGCCGCATGGGCGGCGATTACCGATGGCGCCAATTTGTTGGCACTGCCTTGCTGAGCGCCGGCCAAGCGATCACCAGCGGCAATACCTTTTCCTTGTCGAGCTTCGACGTGGCGATCATTTATTTTTCCCAACGCAAGCGCATCGTTCTTCCGGCTGGGGGCGCCCACCGCGCGAAGACCGATGAACCGGTGATACGGTCATGCCAGGCAATCGGCATCCCGTCGGCGTCCAGCCCTGCGGTGAGCCGGTCGAAGAAATAGGGCTTGTAGAAATCGTGCTGGATGTCTTCTTCCCGACTCCACACGACCTTACCGGGCCTTCGACCTCTTTGGCGATCGCCACCGCCTGAGTGATACCGTCCACTTCCAGCCGCCGGCCGAACCCGCCGCCAAGCAAATAATTGTGCACCTGGACTTTTCTCCGGCGGCAGTCCGGTGACCTGCGCGGCGGTGGCTTGAGCGCGGCTGACTTGGCGATGTCGAGACCGATGGTTGTGACCGCTCTGAAGGCCAGGATCAGCCCAACGGCAAGCGTGATCGTTTTGACCTTACGTGAGCCCGACAACGCAGGCGGCGCTTGCTGTTCCGTTACAGGGCCTGATGGGTTCGATGACGAAGCCACTTCACCGTTCGGGTTCTGTGAAGGCGGATTCGAGCCGAAGGTGCGGCCTACTGTGTATAACTGGCCGGCTCGGGGATTTGGAGGCACCTGCTTCTTTGGCGCGACGAGATCCGAGGATTAGCCGCGCTGCTCCCGGGCTTGACGATAGTTCCTGTTGCGAGTGCCAAGCCAGTGAATGGCAATCTCATCTAACAATGCTGCGACACAAGCTGCTGATCCGCGAGCTATGTCATTATGCCGATGCCGTCACCCGGGTGGGGTTTCCATGCGTTTGCTTTGCGTTTTTGTGCTTGCGGCCATTCTCTTAGTGTTGGCCTCAACCCTCGGTAGCGACAAAGCTGCGGCCATTTTCTCGTGCGGAATGTTCGACGGGAGGTTCAGCTGCAAGGCGACACCGGGCGGGCCGATACACGGGAAGAATGCCAGTCCCGTCGACTGTCCTTTCCGAAAATCATATCCGGACGTATTGGTGATGCAGCCCCGCCAAGATCCGAATGGCGACAATGGCGCCAGATCGTTGGACGGCCCGATGTGAGGGCGCATCTTTCTGTAATGCCAAGTGCGTTCGCGCTTGATTGTAATACGCCGCATAGGCGGAAAGAACTGGCCGCAGGTGCATCTCGCTGAAGATTACCATCTGATCCAGGCACGCGCGGCGCAATGTGCCGATTAGACGTTCAGCACAGCCCATTCTGCCACGGCGACCCAGGAGAGATCGGCGATCGCGGATACCCATCGCGCTCACCCGAGACGTGAAGACGTGTCCGTAGGCATAGTCGTTGTCGCGCACCAGGTAGGCTGGCGCCGAGGTCCAGGGAAATGCCTCGGTGATCTGCCGAGCTAGCCACTCGGCTGTCGGATGCTGCTGTCACCTGGAACCGCAGCAGCTGTCGCCGGCCACGACCCAGAACCAAGAATGCAAACAAGAGATCAAAGGTCAGCGGCGGCACAACGCACATATCGATGGCGGCAATCGCCTCAGCGTGATTCCGCAGAAACGTCTTCCAGGTTTGCGATGGCAGCTTCGAAGGTCGCGCCATATACTTGGAGACCGTCGACTGGGCCACTTCAAAGCCAAGCATCAGAAGCTCGCCGTGGATCCGGGATGCGCCCCAAAGTGGGTTTTCCCGGCTCATCCGCCGGATCAGATCGCGCAGGCCACGATCAATCCTCGGCCGCCCTGCCCTATTGCGCGATTTCCAACGCCATCGCGAGGAGTAACATTCACCTGCACTCCAATTGCATCAAGCTGGGCTACAACAATAGGCCCAACCGCCGCAACGACAATGCGTTCCAACCCTTGCCGCAGTTCCGCTTCTCGACCGAAGGCGCGTGCGACATCGCGGAACCGTCGAACCTGAGGCGCACTTGTAAAGGCGATCGCGTCGATCCGGCCGGCAGCCATTTCGGCAATGACGGCGATCACGCGCGTATCGTCGACTTCCGGAGCGTAGACATATGGAAGCACGTCATCCCCTTCTGCCCCGGCGCCTTCGAGGAATTTCAGAAGTCGCTCATTCGCTATTGCCAGGATATAGCTGCACGCCGACCCGCCGCCCGGTGAGGTCGTGCCGTTCCAGCGCCGCGATCACGCCTTCGGTTGTGGGTTCGGCGGCGGGCAGGTCGGTCGTCAAACCGATCTCTCGCAGCGCGCGCACTGGCTTTGGCCCACGCGTAATCTTGCGTGCCCGGCGTAGCGCAGCGATGAAGGCGGACTCGAGATCGATGCGGCGGGCAAAGCCGAGGAGGCGCCGTAGACCTTCACCTGTCATCAGCACGAGATCGTCACAAGCCCTATTAGCGAACCGGCGCAGCCACGCCTCTACCGGCGCTGTGTCGGGCGTATCGCGGATGGCAATCATTGGACAGGGGACAGTATCGGCACCGAGCTCTTCCAGCATGCGCACCAGTTGACCGAGTTCGCGCGTCTCCGGCACCACAACTCGCCGTCCGTTCAGCTCTTCCGTCGTGCCCAAACTTTCACTCCACGGCGATACGAGACCCAGCAAGATACTTTCGAGACGATGCCGATATCAGCTGACTCAGCCCACGCTGTTGAGGCTCCCGCTTGACGGCGGCAAGGCGACGTTTTAGCCGGCTCATCGATAGGGCGCGTCGAGTGAGATATTCTTTGCGATCTCCCGCTCCCAGCGATCGCCATTCGCAAGTAGGCGTTCCTTGTCGTAGTAGAGCTCCTCGGGTGTCTCGGTCGCGAACTCAAAGTTCGGTCCCAGAACGATGGAGTCAACGGGGCAGGACTCCTGGCAATAGCCGCAGTAGATGCATTTCATCATGTCGATGTCGAAGCGGGTTGTTCGTCGCGTGCCGTCGTTGCGCCGTGGCTCAGCCTTGATTGTGATCGCCTGCGCCGGGCAGATCGCCTCGCATAGCTTGCAGGCGATGCAGCGCTCCTCTCCGTTCGGATAGCGCCGCAGCGCAAGCTCGCCGCGAAAGCGGGGCGATAGCGACCCCTTCTCGAACGGATAATTCAACGTACCTTTGGCTTGAAGAAGTAGCGCAGCGCCAGGAAGAACGCCGAAACGAACTCCGTCAGAAAGATCGACCGGGCCAGTTGATCCAGCCTCCATGATCTCGCCCTGTCCGCGTTCACCAGTTTGGTCACACGCTGGAACATCTCGCGTTGCCCGGGTCTACGACCGGTCTACCTCCCTCACTTTATCCTCGACTCCCCGATGATCACCTCGTAGTTGACGTTGCCGATCACGCACGCACGCACCTAAGTGTGCGCTGTCCAGCTCTCAATCACCCGTGCCAGGGTTTGGCGATAACAGGTTGATCTTGTCGGGCTTGCCCTCCCACTCCTTGGCATCTGGCGGCGGCTCACGTTTTACGGTGATGTTGGGCCAGATCTGAGCATATTTGGTATTGATCTCCAGCCACTTCTCGAGTCCGGGCTCGGTGTCCGGCTTGATTGCATCAACCGGGCATTCCGGCTCGCAAACACCGCAATCGATGCATTCGTCCGGGTGGATGACGAGCATGTTCTCGCCTTCGTAGAAGCAGTCGACGGGACATACCTCGACACAGTCCATGTACTTACATTTGATGCAGCTCTCATTGACGATGTACGTCACGCGAGCCTCCTTCCAGGAAGACTGGCCGTCGACCTCCGGATCATCGAATGGTGCACCCTATTAACGATTTCTAGAAGGATGGCCGTCGACCTCCGGATCATCGAATGGTGCACCCCATTAACGCTCAATAGCCTCGGTGTGAGGTCGAGGTGGGTGACGCGTGTCACCGCGCCGATTCGATCGCCGCACATACATGATCGTGGCTCCGGGCTGGTCAGCCTTGGCCTTTAAGGCCGCGATGAGCGCGTCTTCGGCGTCAACGACAATTCGGTCGGCTTTTCCTTTCACTCTCAGTCCGACAGTGAATTGCCACGACATTTCTGGCCTTCCTTGAATCTACATTACGAACGAGCGCTCACCGGCATCGAACAATACCTTGCGTGCGAGCTCGATCTCTTTGCGCTTAGGGGTTGTCGCGTCACACTCAGCGCGCACCCCCAATATGCACAAAAATAGAGTGGGGCGGACGCTGGTTTAAGGGGCATCACATGCTACATGGTCCGCCCCATGCGCGCTTCATATATCGGCATCAGTCAACAATGGCGCGCGTCCTTGACAAGTGGCAATTCAGTCACCTCAGCACAAGTGACCTCGATCAAGGTCAAGGACAAATCCTTAAACCTGACTGCCTTGGCCAAGCGGTGACGAATTCGGCTTAGGGCTACCGCCAGCGGTGTCCCATAAGCAAATGCTATAAGGCCCGTCCGTACCAAGCCGGTGTGTTACTTGTGACAGTGCCCTTCAAGACGGGAAACGCCGCGACAATCCCTGTCCTTTCCGAAAATCATATCCGGACGTATCGGTGGTGCAGTCCAGCTAGGATTGGAATCGCGACAATGGCGCCAGATCGTTGGACTGCTCGATGCAAGGGCGCATCCTTCTGTAATGCCAGGTGCGTGCGTGCTTGATTGTAATACGTCGCATAGGCGGAAAGAACTTGCCGCAGGTGCGTCTCTCCGAAGATGAGCATTTGATCCAAACACTCCCGGCGCAACGTGCCGACCAGTCGTTCAGCACAGCCATTCTGCCATGGCGATCCAGGGGAGATCGGCCGATCGCGAATACCCATTGCCCTCACCCGAGACGTGAAGACATGTCCAAAGGCGCGGTCGTTGTCGCGCACCAGATAGGCTGGCGCTGAGGTCCATGGAAACGCCTCGGTGATCTGCCTGGCCAGCCACTCGGCCGTCGGATGCCGTGTCACCTCGAACCACAGCAGTTGCCGCCGGCCGTGACCCAGAACCAGGAACGCGAACAAGCTTTCAAAGGTCAGGGTCGGCACAACGCACATATCGATGGCGGCGATTGCCTCAGCGTGATTCCGTAGAAACGTCTTCCAGCTTTGCGACGGCGGCTTCGAAGGTCGCGCCATGTATTTCGAGACCGTCGACTGGGCCACCTCAAATCCAAGCATCAGAAGCTCGCCATGAATCCGGGATGCGCCCCAAAGTGGGTTTTCCCGGCTCATCTGCCGGATCAGATCGCGTAGGCCACGATCAATCCTCGGCCGCCCTGCCCTATGACGCGACTTCCAACGCCAAACCATTTTGAAACCAGCGCGATGCCAACGCAGGATGGTCTCCGGCTGAACCACCTGTACCGCACCAAGAAGGCTCGGGCAAAGCCGGGTCATCCATATGAGCAGCGCGCGATCACTGCCACGCAGTCGAAGACGATGGTGCCTGCCGCATAGCGATGGTTAGCTGATGACGAAGAAGCAAATTCTCAGCCTCAAGCCGGCTCCGCGACTTGAATAGGTCGGCGACGAACATTCCAAGCGCGTACAGGATCGCAAACATCGCACTCAATGATGCGATGATTCTGCCTTACGATGCGAATCTAGGCCGGATGGAATTTTCGGAAAGGACAGGTCAAAGGCAACCATGGACTGAGTAGCGAGCTCGACACTGACGAAGAGTTGGAAGCGACTCTGCGGCAGGAGCTTATCGAGATTGCTTTGGTTAACGGCGTACGTGATGCCGAAACGCTACGTGACATTCTTCTCGCCACGCGATCGGAGTCTGCAGGTTCGTTGTGTGAAAGCAGTGCGCCGGATAGAGGCTAATCGCGGCGAAGCCGAACATCGCGCCCCGTCAACTCGATCTTAATTCTTCCCGAGCATTCATCGCCTTTCACGCATCTCTAGAATGGCTTCATTGTAAGGGAAAATTGGCAAGGTCCATGTTGCCTGGGCGAACGCTGGAGGAGACTGGCCCAACCCCTACAGAGCGCCTTCTTCTGTCGGTACGTCCCGTGTTTGTCGGATGGGTCGCCCTAGCAACATTGCTTCCCTACCTTCTATTTTTCCCGGTCTGGGCTGCAATCTTTTTTGGATCAATAATTACTCAGCTGCGAGGCCTATCAGGCCCCTCTTGGCCGACCTTTTTAGTGCCAGGCTTTTTCGCATTCCTTGCGGTTCTGGTCCTCGGATACGTCGGAAAGAAGCTGAGTTACGAGCGCACTGAGTACAACTTTTACCCAGACCACCTTGAATTCGATGCCGGATTTTTTGCGACTAGCCGGAAGGTCATTCCGTATAGGGATGTTAAGGAGGTGTCACTCCGTGAGGGATTTCTGCAGCGGCCATGTGACTTGGGAACGATCTACCTCGGAACGCTGACGACAGGAACAATTCCGAGCTCGAATCCCTTCACCGCGTTAGGATGGACGGACGCCTCCGCTAGCGGGGCCGCTTTGCACGATATTCCTGAACCTGATGTCACGTTCGAGAAAATTCGAAGGCTCATCACACCCGACGATGTATCCACACCGACGGAACTCACCAAAGTTTGAGGCGAAGCCGCGACGACAGCGCGGTAGGACCGGACCGCGGAGAAGAGGCGAAAAGTCCAAGTGAGCACCTCGGGCGCGAAATTTTCTCCGAAGCCGAGTTCGGCGACTGAAGCCGAAATTCTGTCGAGATTTCAAGGGCACATTTCGCCAACCGGACCCCTCTCGGATCCTACAAGCTCCACCAGCTAGTCCGTAGTCCTCGCCAAAGACATGGGCTGTCCGCCGTCAGCACTTATGAGACAGATTTAGGGATTTGAGTAAGGGAGGATTTCTGGCTCATCGTAGCCCTTGGAGGGAGCAAAGATGAGACAGAAATCTGGGCCGGCGAAGGAGTCGGCCGAACAGGTGGTGAAGGATATCCGCCGGGCGACGCGGCGACACTTCTCGGCCGAAGACAAGATCCGCATCGTGCTGGAGGGTTTGCGCGGCGAAGACAGCATCGCCGAACTCTGCCGCCGTGAAGGGATTGTCCAGAACCTCTATTACCGGTGGTCGAAGGAGTTCCTCGAGGCCGGCAAGAAGCGGCCGGGGACACCGCTCGCGCAGCCACCTCGGACGAGGTCAAGGACCTGCGGCGCGAGACATCGGCTTTGAAGGAGGTCGTTGCCGAACTCACCCTGGAAAACCGTCTGCTCAAAAAAGCGTGACCGGGGATGGGGAGGACGGCGCATGAGATACCCGGCCTCTGAGAAGTTGGAGATCATTCGGCTGGTCGAGCAATCGCATCTGCCGGTCAAGCGCACGCTGGAGAAGCTCGGTATCCCCAGGGCGACCTTCTACCATTGGTGCGACCTGTACCGGACCGGTGGACCGGAAGCCCTCGACGATCGTTCGCCCCGGCCCCAACGGATCTGGAACCGCATCCCGGACGAAGTTCGCGAGCGGATCAAGACGCTGGCGCTGGACGAGCCGGCGCTCTCACCGCGAGAGCTTGCCGTACGCTTCACCGACACGGAAAGCTACTTTGTGTCAGAGGCTTCGGTCTATCGCCTGCTGAAGGCGCTCGATCTGATCGCCAGTCCAGCGTTCATCGTCGTCAAGGCAGCCGACGAGTTCTCCGATAAGACCACCGCACCCAACCAGCTCTGGCAGACAGACTTCACCTATCTCAAGGTTATCGGCTGGGGCTGGTTCTATCTGTCGACCGTGCTCGATGACTTCTCGCGCTACATCATCGCCTGGAAGCTGTGCACAACGATGAAGGCCGAGGACGTCACGGCCACGCTCGACCTGGCACTCAAGGCCTCGGGGCTGGATCAGGCCAAGGTCGTTCACCGGCCACGCCTCTTGTCGGACAACGGCTCGAGTTACATCTCGGCTGAGCTCGCCAAATGGCTCGATGGCCAGGACATGGATCACGTTCGCGGCTCGCCCTATCACCCCATGACCCAGGGCAAGATCGAGCGCTGGCATCAGACGCTGAAGAACCGCATCCTACTCGAGAACTATTACCTGCCCGGTGACCTTGAGGCCGAGATCGGCGCCTTCGTCGCCGACTACAATCACCGGCGCTACCACGAAAGCCTCGGTAACCTGACCCCCGCCGTCTACTTTGGACGCGGCCACACCATCCTCATCGAACGGGAAAGGATCAAACGACAGACCATCGCCAACCGACGCTTGCTGCATCGTCAGCGTGCCGCGTAATATCAGCAACCAGACGAGCCAGAGCCTCCCTTAAATGAATCCGCTCGCTGTCCCCAAAAACTCTGACGACGGACACTCCTCTCTTCAGGTCACTGTGCGTAGTGCCCTCTCACCGTTTACACCTTACGCCTTGCCAGATTTATTGCCCAGCGTGATGCTGGGAAATGACTAATCGCCGCTTCGTGATAGCGGGCTTCAGAAAACCGGCCCGACCATTCGACACGATTAGCAATATCGGGGTGGGGCGCTAAATATGGGTGCCCCTGAGACGCTGGCAGCAACCCGCAAGTTCCGCGATAGGAGTCCCCAGCTTGAAACAAAAGGTCAGCGCGAGGCTGGCCTAGGCCATCATGCTATGGAGACTTTGGCAGCATATGCCGCGTCTACGCCCTTGTCTGTAGTCCGAGAGCAACAGCGGGCGTCGAGTTCACCAAAGACAACCGGCCGTGGCGGTGAGCGGTTAAGTGGGTGCCAATCGGGTGCGCGACCGCAGACAGTTGTATTGACGCAAGAGGCTCGCGCGTGTCTGGATGAGCTGGCAGATGGCCGTGGCTTCAAGAGGGGGCAGATGCATGGCAAAGAAAGCGAACAAGGCAGCAAAGAAGGCGAAGAGGACGGCAGAGAAGGCTGAGAAGGTGGCGAAGAAAACAGCAAAGAAGGCTGCGAAGACCGTAAAGAAGACCACAAAGAAAGCGGACAAGACCGCCAAGAAGGCCGAAAAGATGGCAAAGACGGCGAAGAAGGACAAACCGAAGAAGGCAAGAGAGAAGCAAGAGACGGAGTTCACATACGAAACGCCTGATGAGGGCGACAAAGCCGTCCCGGTGCCTGAAACACTTTCAAGCGACACACATATCACCGACGAGAAAGATTATCATCGTCGACAAGAGCGAATAGCGGCGGGGGTGGCATAGAGCCGGGGCGGCCGTGATGGGCAGCGTTCCCCCAATCGCAAGGAAGCGCTAACGCTGTTGGTCCACCGTTTTGTAGGCTGGAAATCAAAACAGGCAGAAAAGCCTCGGAAATAACCGGACATAGGAATTAGGAACTCGCGGTCCGGTTGGTGAAAATTTGCATTTGAAATTTTCAACAGAAACTATCCGCGCTGGCCTGCGACCATCTACGGCAACGTGTCTCGTCGAGGGAATTGGCGGGACTTCAATCCCTCCAAGGTACTTTCCCGATGCATCATGCGGTGCACTCACCTCAGGAGTGGCAGCTGCTGTCGGCTTTCCTTGGATTCATCGACCGTCATTTTGGCAAGCGGATACTGGCCATCACCATCCATTACCGCTGACGCACGGGCCCGTGCTGAAAAATCTGTCAGCCGCTAACACCATGCTTGGCATAGTAGGCCTGGACGCGCGGGTCGTTCTTAACCCGCTCATAGTCGCGAGTGTGATCCAAGGCCATGATTACCATGACCAACCCGCGCAGAGTGTCTACTGAGCCTATGCGCGCGCGTTCGCCGCGATCTAGAGTGACACTGTTCTGGCGAACTGACTGTACCTGATGATCTTCGAACACCTCGAATGAACTCGGCTCGCATCAATCCGCGGTCGCATCACTGAGATCGATCTCGCCGTCAACCACATGGTTCAGGTCCGCGCCCTTAGCTGTCAGAACCATTCGGACCTGAAGTTTGCCTTTGCCGGCTAGACTTTGCTCCCGAACCAGGCGCTCGATGGCTTGCTGCGAAGTGACGCCCACCTCCTTGAGGTATTTGCGCATCGACATGTTGAAACGTTCCATCTGATCCTCCTCTCGCCGTTCGTACGTATGGAAGCTGCGAACGCCGTCTTAGCCGATCGTAAGCGGACCATGGTCGCGGGCCGTGTCGAGCAAAAAGTCGAGCAGCCCTGCGCGGAACTGGCGGACGTTGCGGCCAAGCAGAGTACCCTTGAACCTCGCGGTAGGTCCGAGTGGATTGATGGCGTTGCTATACGCATACAACTCTGCCGACCTAAATTGCGAGCGAGACTCCTGGAACTAAATTTCGACACCCCAGTTCTGGCGGACGAAATGGCTCGTCATTCGTTTCGGTCGCGTGAATTCTTTAGGCTGACTGGCCTTCTGCTAGCCGCCGCAGTCCTAGTGGACCTACCTGGAAGCGCTGCCATGACCATGACCTTAAACTCCCGCGCCTTCAAACAAGACGGTCACATTCCGTCGAAATATACCTGCGAAGGCGACGATATTTCGCCACCGCTCGCGTGGAATGGGGTGCCTGAGGAGACGAAAAGTCTTGTCCTGATTATCGATGATCCCGATGCGCCTGATCCGCAAGCGCCGCAGCGGGTGTGGGTCCATTGGGTCGTCTACAATATTCCGCCCGATACCAAGAGCTTGCCCGAAAACGCAAGCAAGGCAGGGTTGCCGCAAGGCACCGCCGTTGGGCTGAATGACTTCAAAAAGGCGGGGTATGGCGGCCCATGTCCGCCAATCGGGCGGCACCGTTACTTCCATAAGCTTTACGCGCTGGATGTCACACTCGATCTAGAGCGGCCGAACCCCAAATCGAGCAAGCGATGAAAGGCCATGTGCTGGCCAATGCAGAGCTTATTGGCACATATCAAGAGCTTATTGGCACATATCAAAAGGGTGACCGATAGTGCGACGGAAGCCAGAGGTACCACGGCACCAAGCTCAACGGCCTCCGAACCCCTTTGCCTCTTGTGACAGGCGTATGTCCAATCGGAATTGACGCGGTCGCTCAAGCGCCAGTCTGACCACACCAAGCGCCTTGTGATGCCTGAGGGTGCGCGGTTACTGCTCTGACCGCGAAAACCGGAATGGTAGGCTTTGGGGGATCCTATTGAAGGAAGTCCACTGGATTGCGGGCGTTAGTCACGACTAGGTGCTCGCTTCGACTTATCGCTCGCTAGCGCCTTTCGAACGTCCGACTGAGAAATCCCAAACTGTCTGGCAATGCGTGATGGCGTGACCCCGGCCTTGAAGGCAGCGCGAATAGCGTTGAGCTTTGCAAGCGTCAGAGGAGGCGCGACCTCTTTGACCTGCGGTTTGCGGGAGGTCTTACGTGATGAGGGAAGCTTTCTTCCGCGCCGCTGCTGCTCGGCGAGCACCGCTGCAATCAATCGGTCAAACTCTTGGTCCGTCAGCTGCTTTATTCCACCCGCTAGATCCCTCGGCAGCAAGTACCGCGGTGGCGGGTCGGCAGTAGCGGCGTCTTTTGTCGATGGTGCGGGTTCAGTCGGATTTGCCGACGGCGAAGAGGGCTCTCGCAACGACGCCGTCGAGAACAGATCAGCTTCCGTTGGTCGAGTGCGACCGCTCACCATGCGGTAATGATGCCGCCACCAACGTGATGGAGCAACAGGATAGCGGCACTTCCGAATGGTTGTTGACGTAAAAGACAAGAGTCCCGGAACCGACACGCGAGACCCAGTTAACTCATTAACTTGGACCAGATTCGCTATCACCCGCCGCAGATTAGTCCCGCCAGGATCGGAATGGCGAGGATATCGCCAGAGCGTTGAACGGCCCGATGCAATGGCGCATCTTTCCACGGCGAACCCGTTTTCTGGCTGGGCCCGGCTCCGTTGCTCTGACCGCTATCCAGGGAGGACAGGGAAGACATTCGTTCGGATCGGGGACAAGCTCTGCTACGCGCTTATGACTGCACGGCCTTAGATTAATGACATCTGCAGCTTCATCTAGCTATGCTCGACTTCGAGACACACACATGAAAATGAAAACTTGTCCAGACTGCGATGGTGATGGTGTCGTTGACAAAGATACGGACGACGAACGTCAATGCCCGACATGCGGTGGCCTTGGCTTTGTAGCTGATGACGGCGACGATCATGAAGAGGTAATAAAAACATCGCACGGTCTGCCCACAGCGGACCAAACGTCGGAGGCAAACCATGAAAAGGATTATTTTGTGCGCATCGCTATTGATCCTGCTGATGCCGAGCGCTAACGCCGCCGCATTGCCGGGCGATAGCGCCGACGGGAAGCGCTTGTATGACGCTAACTGCACGGGATGCCACGATACCGGCATTCACACCCGCAAGGACCGACTCGTTCAGTCTTTGGATGCGCTGGAAAAGCAGGTGGGCAACTGCACTCACGCGGCAAAAAAAGAATTCTCCGCGAGTGAGACGCAGAACATCATCAAGTACCTGAACGATCAGTTTTACCATTTCCGCTAGGCACCCTGCGGGGTTCATCGTGCGACGAGTGTCGAGGCGCAGACTATCTCGCATTGCCGCCGGTCAGCGCACCGTCCGTGAGGACGGCGAAATGAGTCAGGGAGAATCCAGGCCGGATGGAATTTTCGGAAAGGACAGGATTGCAGAGTTTCGAATAGATTCTGCGGATTCTGCCGATGTTTTTATGGTGGTAGCAAATTAGCTAAGCATGATCCGGAACGCCCCAAACCTCGGGGTCATGAATTTTGGTCTCCACCCACTTGATGCCGATAGGACCACCACCCATCACGCTCTGCTTGATGGCCTTCTCCATTTCGTTCACCCCCCTGAACAGGGCTGCTCTGAGCACGTCGTCGTCAACGTTTCCTTGCGTCTGGAATTCCACCTCGACCATAGCCTTCATCCGCATCATAGCCGCCCCCATTCGCGTTTGGTGCGATTGCACAACTTAGGCCCACATACGGATGGATTCGAGAGCTAAGCTCTTAATTGGCGGGATCGCCGCTACCCCCGTCTTGGCCGGGCTACGCCACCAATACGTCCGGATATGATTTTCGGATCGTGGCATGCCCGGCTTCCGCACGCTCGAAACTGTCGCCAACCTTATCCGCTTCGACGCTCGGTGCATACAAGCCACGGTGCGTCGCCTTAGCGATAAGTCGTATATTCAGCAACGCAAAACCCATATCGCCGATCAACTGCGAGCTATCGAGCAGCTCGCAACGCTGCGAAGCAGGCCGTCAAGGGTGGCGGCACGTACATGTACCAGAGCCTGTCCCGACACGCTCTCGGGTGGCAGATACAAAGGGACAATACAGCTACCGTAACCCTATGCTGGCACAAGGCGGAAACGGACTCGATCGCCGAACTGAGATCAGCCGCCCCCGCATCGATCGACAATCGTTCGCCGTGGTAGGCAGCGATCGCCCTACTCGTAGCTGCTGTTCGCTGTCCGCCAGCGACCCAAAAAATCCGATCGCGCACTTACGTTTGTTTGTTTCTAGGCCGACCGCGCTTTTTTTTGACCTTTTTACCGCGAACGTATTGACGCTCAAAGAAGAGCGTACCTGGCTCATTGGCCTGCACCCGGTTTAGCATACACGCGGCAGTGTCAGAGCAAATCAGCTTGAGCCGGGACGTGGTATTCCATAGCTTGCAGCGATGCAAAATCCCTTCCGCTATTTCAGCAGTTCGCCCGCGATCATCCGGCTTACGGTGATGATGTATGTCCGGTTTCCCCTGTCGCTGCGACAGGTCGAGGATCTGCTGTCCGAACGTGGCATCGACATCTGCCACGAGACGGTACGGTTCTGGTGGAACCGGTTCGGTCCCCTGTTTGCAGCGGAGATCCGGAAGCGTCGGATTCATCTTCATTCGCACTCGAACTGGCGCTGGCACCTGGACGAAGTGTTCGTGCGGATCAATGGGGAGACGCACTATCTGTGGCGTGCCGTTGATCATGAAGGCGAAGTGCTCGAGGTTTTCGCAACGAAACGGCGGGATCGCAGGACTGCACTGACGTTTCTGAAGCGCGCGATGAAGCGTTATGGTCGGCCGGCTTCGATCGTCACGGACAGGCTTCGGTCATACCGCGCAGCGATGAATGTGATCGGTAATGCGGCCGACCAGATTTGCGGTCGTTGGCTCAACAACCGGGCGGAAAATTCACACCAGCCGTTCAGACGACGGGAAGGGGCAATGGCGAAATTCCGGGACGTCAAGACCCTGCAGAAATTCGCCGCCGTCCACGCCTCGATCCACAATCACTTTAACCACGATCGCCACCTCAGCCGACGCGACATCTTCAAGCAGCACCGCTTCGCCGCGTTGGCCGAGTGGCGTCAACTGGCAGCCTGACGCAATCCGCTTCGCGCACTTCGCTGTCTGGTTCGCATTAGTTTGACACTGCCCTCATAACCGGTCCTGCCGTTAGGAGGTCGAGTGGCGCTATGATCGACTGATCTAAGAAGTCGCGTCGGTGGCTGTTTATCAAAACTAAACACAGTGTTCCCGTAAGTCCGAATTGTTCGGGTTCGGCACCTCCCCTAACCTGGCTTGCAGCGACGGCTGCGCCACCAGAGGCGCGCGACATCCGATCAGCCGCTGGTGCCGGCTTCGCCACGGACGCGAGAGTGATCCGAGGCTCTAGCAAAAGGAACTCCACAATGACGCTCGAAGGGGGATGTTTCTGCGGTGCAGTGCGCTATGCGGCGGGCGGCGATCCGCTGCGTGTGATGCATTGCCATTGCACGATCTGCCGACGCACGTCGGGGGCGCCGGTCGTGACCTGGATTACATTTCCTGTAAGCGAGTTCAAATGGACCAAGGGCACGCCGACCGGTCTCAAGTCGACAGCAAACGCGACACGCAATTTCTGCTCCAAATGCGGGAGCCACATGGTCTTCACCATCGATGGCGCCAGGGAGCTCGACATCACGGTTGGCACTTTGGACAACCCGGTTGTGTTTGCGCCGATGTATCACATCTTCAACGACACGCGGCTCCCTTGGTTCAAGCTCAAAGACGGCCTACCGACCTATAACGACTGGGGCCCCAACGTCTAGCGGATGAGAAGCCAATGCCAGAGCCGCGCCGACCGCGGAGCTATGGCCGACGCCTCAAGGGCCAAAGGCCGCCTTGAACTCGCTCTTTGCAAAGGTGAGGAACAGCCGCGAGCGGGGCGGCAGTTGAGGGTTGGGAAAGACGGCCGAGATGCTACTCGACGACAACCTCCACCTCGGTAGCACGCGCAAGAGCGATCCGGTCTCGATTTCAGCCGCCACGGCGTAATCCGGTAAAATTCCAATACCCTCTCCCATCCCGATAAGCGCCTGCGCGGCAAGGCCCGAGTTCGTCGTGATAGTGGGATAGACTTTTACCGTCTTGCTCGACCCGTTCGCTTGCACGAGCGTTAGCCGATGACCAATCGATGGCCTCGGAACCTCAACCCAGGGGACGTTGACCAGATCAGCTGGCTCCGCGGGAAGACGATTTTGCGGAAACGCTTTTCCGGCGCATATGATCAACTCGTAACGGCACAATCGAACGAAGTGATGCCGTGAGTCACGCAGAGGGCCCACGCGAATAGCAATATCGACCTGCTCCTCGATAAGATTGACGATCGCATCATCGAGCGCGAGGTCGATTTCGATTTCCGGGTGGCGGGAGCGAAAACGATGAATAAGACCTACAACGAAGCTGAGGCCGAGATTATGCGGCGCCGTAATCCGCAATAGCCCGCGAACCGGCGTCTGCTTCGTATTGATCGTGTTCAGAGCTGCTTCGGCGGTCTCCAGCATGTGAACGCAATATTGGAAGAACCGGTCTCCGTCGTCGGTTAGGCTGAACGACCGCGTGTTCCTGTTGATGAGGCGTACGCCAAGGCCCTCTTCGAGCGAGCGAATGTGCTGGCTGACGACTGACCTGCCGAGCCCGAGCTTCGAAGCGGCGGCGGAAAACGAACGATTCTCGACCACTTTGGCATAAACGGCCATTCGGTAGAGTTCTTTGTACACGAGGCGCTCGCGAGTTTTGGTTCTCAGAAGTTCGGGCCCAGGGCTTGCATCCGATGTCCGGTAGAACCGGACACTGTGTGCTGTCTGACCTCTATCGTTCGTAAAACCGATACCATATATGGTTGCCATTAGGATTGGAAATTTCCGGGCGCTTTTCGCGGCGGGTGCACCGGCGATGCGGATGCCGTCCTGTGCTCGACTTCATCCGCCCGCTAAAGGTTGAAACCAATGAATGACTCCATGTCGAACGCCGACGCCACCGCACTGTGGCAGCAAGTCGATCGCGAGCACCATCTTCACCCCTTTACCAATCACGCACAGCTGGCGGAAAAGGGGGTTCGAGTTATTACCCACGCCGACGGAGTGTTTATCTGGGACTCAGCAGGCAATCGGCTGCTCGACGGAATGGCGGGTCTTTGGTCGGTAGCCATCGGCTATGGCCGCAGCGAGCTCGCGCGCGCAGCGGATGCCCAGCTCCGCAAGTTGCCCTATTACAACTGCTTCTTCCAGTCGGCGCATCCGCCTGTGATTGAGCTGTCGCAAGTCCTTGCTCGGCTCATGCCCGCTCCGCTCGACTACGCGTTCTTCGCCAATTCCGGCTCCGAGGCCAACGACACCGTAGTGAAGATGGTGCGGTACTATTGGGACGTCTGCGGCAAACCGGAGAAGAAGACAATCGTCAGCCGCAAATATGCCTTTCACGGCAGCACGCTTGCCGGAAGCAGTTTGTCGGGCCTGCAGTCGATGTACGCCAGAGTCAACCTTCCGCTTCCGCTCTTCGAACATGTCGACGCCCCATATTGGTATGATTCGAGCGGCGAGCTTTCCCCAGCGGAGTTCGGCTTCGAGGCTGCGAAGTCCCTCGAGCGGAAAATCCTTGAGCTTGGCACTGACAAAGTCGCGGCCTTCATCGGCGAGCCCATCCAGGGGGCCGGTGGCGTCATTGTTCCCCCAGAGACGTACTGGCCGGAAATTCAACGCATCTGCACCAAGTACGACATTCTCCTCATTGTCGACGAGGTCATCTGCGGGTTCGGGCGAACGGGCGCCTGGTTCGGATCGGAGCGCTACGGGATAAAGCCCGATCTCATGACGTTGGCGAAGGGACTATCATCTGGCTACATCCCCATCGCCGCTGTCATGGTGGGCGATAGAGTCGCCCAAGTCTTGACGACAATGAGCGACGATTTCGCCCACGGCTATACGTATGGCGGCCATCCCGTGGCTTGTGCCGTGGCTCTCGAGAACATCCACATCATCGAGCAGGAGGGCTTGGTCGAGACGGTGGCCAACATTACCGGGCCGTATCTGCAGTCGAGACTCGCCGAGTTGGCCTCCCATCCGCTGGTAGGGGAGGTGCGCGGTGCAGGACTGATCGCGGGAATCGAGCTCGTCGAGGACAAGACGCTGCGCAAAAGGTTCGATCCCGAGAGGAAAGTCGGCATGATCTGTCGCGATCATTGTATGGCAGACGGCCTCGTCATGCGCGCCATTCGCGACATCATGGTCCTGTCACCGCCCCTGATCATTACCACCGATCAGATCGATTTTATCGTTGAGACCGCACGCCGCGCACTCGACAAAACCGCGGACGAGCTGGTCAAGGCTGTCTGAATTGCAGTCTCCGAGAGGTTGCGAACCAAAAATGTCTGGACCGCTCACCGGAGTTCGCATCATCGACCTCACGACTATGATTTCCGGACCATGGGCCACGATGATTCTCGGCGACCAAGGCGCGGACGTCATAAAGGTGGAGCCGCCGGGCAAGGGCGACCATATTCGTTCGCTCGGACATCGCCGCAACGGTCTATCGGCCATGTTTCTCAACGTGAACCGCAGCAAACGATCCGTCACGATCGATCTCAAGAGTGCGACTGGCGTCAGGCTGCTTGAGGATCTGGCCCGGACCGCCGACGTCCTCGTTCAAAATTTCCGGCCGGGTGTTGTTGACAAACTCGGCATTGGCGAGCCGCGAATGCGGGTGGTCAATCCACGACTGATCTACGTTTCCATCAGCGGTTTCGGCGAGAGAGGGCCATACGCGCAGAAGCCGACCTATGATCCTGTCATTCAGGCTTTGTCGGGCGTGACGAGTATTCAAGCTGGTTCGGACGAGGCGCACCCACGACTGATACGGACAATACTGCCGGACAAGCTCGCGGGGGTGACAGCCGCCCAAGCCATCGCCGCCGCACTCTATGCGCGCGAAAAATCTGGAGAAGGCCAGCACGTCAAGCTCTCTATGCTAGACGCCATGATAGCGTTTCTGTGGGCCTCCGACATGGGTGCCCATACATTCGCGACGGACAATGTGGATGCCGATGATGCGGCAAGTTTCATTGACCTCATCTATGAGACGAAGAATGGCCACATGACGGTTGCGGTCATGAGCAATAAAGAGTGGGTGGCGCTTGTGGAGGCGATCCAGAAGCCCGAGTGGCTCGCGGATCCGCGCTTCTCGACACCCGCTTTGCGCGATCAGCACGTCAATGAGCGCCTTGCCATGACCCAGGCAGAGCTCCGCCGCCGGACGACCGAAGAGTGGCTGGAGCGGTTCGAACGGGCCGGCGTGCCTTGCGCGCCAGCGCTGACCCGGCGTCAGGCGATCGCGCACCCGCAGGTTCATGCTAGCGGAACAGTCGTCGAACTTTCGCACCCGGTGGCAGGCCGGCTGAGACAGGCGCGTCCCCCGGCGCAATTCAGCATAACGGCGCCCAGACTGCGGCGGGGAGCACCGAAGCTCGGTGAGCATAACAGCGAGGTGCTGAACGAATTGGGGCTCACCAAGACGCAGATTGCCGAGCTGAGGTCTGCGAAGGTCATCGGCTCGGAGCAACTGGAGGAAGACAATGTCCGCGCCCTCTAACTCAGTGCCGACGCCGACCTCCTCAAACTCTTCGCGCATCCGTCGGTTTGAGGGGCGGTGTGCTCTGGCAGAAAATCCGCTTCACCCCGCGATGACGATCAACGGCGAGAACGTGACGAGCCGGACCACCTACGAAGTATTGAACCCCGCGACGGAAGAGGTGATCGCATACGCGCCCAACTGCACCCGTGAGCAGCTTGACAACGCCGTAACCCTCGCGTCGCAGGCGTTTCCAAAGTGGTCTAGCCTGACCATCGACATGCGCCGGCGCGCGCTAATGGAATTTGCCGACGAGGTCGAGCGGCATCGGGATGCGCTTGCCGATCTCCTGGTGTTGGAGCAGGGCAAGCCTCGCGAAAGGGCGATCGGCGAGATCAACTCGAGCCTCACCTTTTGCCGCGCCTTCAGCCAGATGTCGCTCGACATCGGAGTGCTCGAGGATACGGCGCAGCGGCGCGTGACGCTGCACCGGCGGCCGATCGGCACGGTGGGAGCGATCTTTCCCTGGAATTATCCGGTCCTTCTCGCGTTTTGGAAACTGGCTCCGGCGCTGCTGGCGGGTAACACGATAATCTTGAAGCCATCGCCCTTGGCGCCGCTTACTGGTCTCCGGCTCGGCGAAATCTCACGTGGGATCTTTCCCGAAGGCGTGATTAACGTCGTGAGCGGCGCCGAAGCAGGCGCCTGGCTCACGTCGCATCCCGGCATTCACAAGATCGCGTTCACAGGCTCGATCGCGACCGGCAAACAAGTGATGTCTGGAGCGGGGCCGACGCTGAAGCGCTTGACGCTCGAACTTGGCGGCAATGACGCAGGCATCGTCCTCGCGGATGTCGATGTCGCCGAGATGGCGGACGATCTTTTCTGGGCCGCCTTCAGCAATTGCGGCCAAGTGTGCGCTGGCCTTAAGCGCCTCTACGCCCACGAGTCCATTTATGAAGAGCTGTGCGACGCGCTCACCAGCATCGCCAGCAGGGTCGTGATCGGTGACGGGCGCTGCGCTGGCGTGCAGATGGGACCGGTGCAGAATCGTTCCCAGTTCGAGAGGGTTGCCGAACTCGTCAATGAGGCTAAGGCGGACGGCGCGAATGTCATTCACGGAGGCGCTGCTGTTGAAGGCAAGGGCTACTTCTACCCGCCCACTCTCGTTCGCGACATCGATGACGGTGCAAGGCTCGTCGGCGAAGAACAGTTCGGGCCGGCGCTGCCGATCATCAAGTATAACGACCTGGACGAGGCGCTCTTTCGTGCCAACGCGTCGCCTTATGGCCTTGGCGGCTCAGTGTGGGGGCGGAACGCCGACAAAGCCGCCTCGGTTGCCGCGAAATTGGAAACGGGCTCCGCATGGGTCAACCAGCACCCCTCAATGGCGCCTCACATTCCCTTCGGAGGCGTCAAGGAATTGGGATTGGGAGTGGAACTGTCCCAATACGGCCTTGAGGCCTACACCAACATGTTTGTGCTTAATGTCAAGAAATCGGCTTGAGCGCCGTCCAAGCCGAAGATGCCGGGGCGAGAAGGTGGCGGTCTCCATTGGCTCTCAATATGAAACCTAAGGCGATGATCGACGTCTACTCCTGGCCTACACCCAACGGACATAAGGTGCACATCCTGCTCGAGGAGATCGGCTATGACTACACCGTGATGCCGATCAATATCCGCAAAGGGGACCAGTTCACGCGGGAGTTCAAGACCATCAGTCCCCACAGCAAGATCCCTGCGATCGTTGATCCCTCTGGTCCCGGTAGAGCGCCGATCTCGATATTCGAGTCGGGCGCGATCCTCATGTATCTCGCCGAGAAGAGCGGTTGCTTCATGCCGCAGGACTTGCGCGCCCGGTACGGCGTCATCCAGTGGCTAATGTTCCAGATGGGGTCTGTGGGGCCTATGCTAGGGCAGGCGCTTCACTTTCACAATTACACGCCGGAGCCGATACCATACGGCATCGAACGCTATACGCGCGAGGCTGAGCGGATCTATGGCGTCTTGGATGCACGGCTCGCCAGTTCGGAGTATCTGGCGGGCGATGACTACAGCATTGCAGATATTGCGGTGTTTCCTTGGGTAAACTTTTACAAGCGACTAGGTGTCAATCCGGAGCATCTCACCCACTTTCTGCGTTGGCTCGCCGCAATCAAGGCACGCCCTGCCGTGAAGCGGGGCCTCGATGTTTTGAAAGAGCATCGGCTGAAGCCCGAGCAACTCGACGCAACAGCCAAAAACCTGCTGTTCGGAAACGCTCCGACGTGAGGCCCACGGCGGGACTCTGGCGTGACCATGAACTTGGCACCGGCGAAGCGTAGCCTCCGGTTACTCGGCCACAAGCTTTAACGTCAGTGGACCCATCTCTCGATGCATGCGTAGTGATCGGGGACGCACCTAACCGGACCGCCGAATCAGGGAACGGAGAATTCGCGACCTGAAGGGCACCTGTCCCTTCCGAAAACTAAATCCGCGCGTAGCGATGGTGAAGTCCGCCCAGCACAGCATTAGCGACGATGGCGCCGCACCTCTCGATTGGCCTAGGATTTGGAGCGTCCTTGTCAATTCCGAGATGAGTCCGCGTCGCGTTGTAATATGCGGTGTATGCCCTCAGGACATGCCGAAGATGTGCCTCACCCCAGATGATCACATGGTCGAGGCATTCACGGCGGATCGACCCGATCGAACGTTCGACGTATCCATTCTGCCATGGTGATTGGGGCGCGATGGGGCGATCGCGAATGCCCATTGCTCGAAGCCGCCGAGTGAACGCCTCGCCATAGGCACCATCGTTGTCACGGATGAGAAAGCCCGGAACAGTGTTCCAAGGAAAGGCTTCGGTAATCTGGCGGGCCAGCCATTCCGCCGTCGGATTGGTCGTGACGCCGATCCATAGAAGGCGACGGCGTCCGAGCCCCAAGATGACAAACACAAACAGTCGTTCGAATGCCAGCGTCGGAACGATGAGGAAATCCACGGATGCAATCCCGTCGGCGTGGTTGCGGAGAAAAGTCTTCCACCCTTGAGACGGCGGACCTCGCCGTCTCAACATGTATTTCGAAACCGTCGACTGTGCGACATCAAAGCCGAGCTTGAGCAGCTCGCCGTGAATCCGCGGCGCGCCCCAAAGCGGATTTTCCTCGCACATACGGCGCACGAGATCTCGGAGTTCTTGATCAATCCCGGGCCGGCCGCCTGGATTGTGAGATTTCCAGCGCCACCAGGCGCGAAAACCCATCCGGTGCCAGCGAATGATTGTCTCAGGACGCACGATCACTGTGGCGTTGCCGACATCGGGGAAACGCCGATACAACCAGACGAACAACGCCCGATCACAGCCGGAAAGCCGCAACCTTTTCGGGGCCTTTCGGTGCAGAATGTTCAGCTGATGGCGAAGGATGAGGATTTCGGCTTTCAGTCGTTCATGCGAACGAAAGCAGTCCCACATATATCCGAACAGAAGTCTGAAGAAGGTCGCCATCAGTTTCGATCATGAGCCGATTCTCTTTTCTACTGCGAATCCAGCGGATGAGGTTTTCGGAAGGCACAACCACGTGGGCGGATCGGCCGAGGAGATCGCTCAGCTGAAGCGCATCGCCGCAAAGCTGCCTTCGATTCCTCTGGAGCTGACGCCAAAGAACAAGGCTCTTTTGCGCAAGTTCGAGTCAGACCGGCTAAAGGCCGAGCTCCTGTTTTTGCCCGAGAAGCTCGTCGCCGAGGTCACCAAGGCCTTGGAGACAGGCCGGGTCGATTTCGTCAAAGCTCAAGTCGCCGTGGCCATCGACTTTCAGCTGGTTGTCCCGTTGAGGCCACAGAACCTGAGCCGCCTCAACTGGCAGCGGCATTTCATCGAGCCTGACGGGCCGAGGGGCCGCCTTCTCCTCCATCTTCCTAAGGCCGAGACAAAGTCTCGCAAACAAGACTTTACCGCCGAGGTACCAGACCACGTCGCTCGGCGGCTTCGCTGGTATCGTCGCCACATCCTGCCGCGTCTCGATGCTGATGTGAACGGCGATCTGTTCGTGACCCGAAAGGGCGTCAGAAAAGATCAGAAGACGATCGCCATCCAAATCACGAGGGTCATTGAGGACCACCTCGGCATCTACATGACGGTCCACCAGTTCCGTCATATCGCCGGAGCGTCGTATCTCGAGGACAATCCCGAGGACATGGAGACGGCAAGAGCGCTCCTCGGTCACGCCTGGAGCAAGACCACGCGGATCTATGTCGGCTCTTCGAGCCGTAGAGCGAGCCGCGCCTATAACCGCTTCGTGTTCGAAAAGCGTGAGGCGCTCAGGCTCAAGCGCAAGCGCAAGCGGCAGCGCACTCGCAAGCCGAAGAAAGGAACGCCACCATGCGCAAGCTAAAGCATCTGCCGGTCGATGATTGGTCAGAGGATGATCGCGCAGCCTTCCGGACTGCATATGCGCCCGGCGACATTTTCGATGACAGCCGCGGGCCAGCCGCACACCACTCGGAGGGCTGGCGGAGGATGATTCTGACCACCTACCGCCGGTGGCTCGGCTTTCTCGCCGCGCACCATTCGGCTGATCTTTTGCAGCCGCCGGTCGACCGAATCACTCCGCAGCGGATCCGTGACTTCATCGATCACATCGAGGCCGAAGTCCGGCCGACGACGGTAGCCATGGCGGTCGACCATCTCTATTGCTTCGCACGCCTCGTCGCCCCCACATCAGATTGGCGGTGCTTGGGCTCGATCAAAGCTCGTCTTGCCGCACGTGCCAAACCCGAGGATAGGTTCGATCGGCTGGTTCCGGGTTGGCACATGACGTTGCCCCCAACTTTTATCCAGCGGCGACTGGAGTCGGGCGGTTGCTGATGCCTTCCTCGGTGGTAATGGCGACGGTTCGCGACGCGGAGCCGTCAATGGAGCGCAGCGCTGCGGACCGTCGGGTCGCGGCGTAGGCTTGTGGGGTGAGCCAGCCGAGCCGCGAGTGCGGACGGCTGGTATTGTAGTCGGTGCGCCAAGCGGCGAGCTCAGCACCGGCATGCGCGACCGAGCGGAACAGCGTCTCATTCAGGAGTTCGTCGCGCAAGCGGCCGTTGAAGCTCTCGACGAAGGCGTTCTGCACCGGCTTACCAGGCGCGATGTAATGCCAGGCGATCTTGTGATCGTCGGCCCAACACAGGATCGCTGTCGAGGTCAGCTCGGTGCCATTGTCGCTCACGATCATTTTTGGCTTGCCACGCACGGCCATGAGCCAGTCGAGCTCGCGGGCGACACGGGCGCCCGAGAGCGAGGTGTCGGCCACGAGCAAGAGGCATTCCCGCGTGCAATCATCGACTACCACCAGGATGCGGAAGCGGCGCCCGTCGACGAGCTGATCGGACAGGAAATCGAGCGACCAGCGTTCATTTGGAAGCTGCGGTAAGGCGATCGGCGCCCGCGTGCCCAAGGCCCGCTTGCGACCGCGCCGGCGCCGCACCAAGAGCCGCTCCTCACGATAAAGCCGATAGACCCGCTTGTGGTTCACCATGTAGCCCTCCCGCCGCAACAGCACGTGCAGCCGCCGGTAGCCGAAGCGCCGGCGCTCATGCGCCAAGGCTCTCAATCGCTCGCGCAGCTTAAGATTATCCGGCCGCCGCGCGCGGTAGCGGACGGTCATCCGCGGCACCTCAATCACCGAACACGCCCGCCGCTCGCTCACCGGAAACGCCGAACGTAGATGAACAACAGCCTCGCGCTTGACGGCGGGCGTCACCATTTTTTTGACAGCAGCTCTTTGAGCATCGCGTTGTCGAGCATGGCGTCGGCAAACAGCTTCTTCAGCCGCGCGTTCTCGCTCTCCAGCGCCCGTAAGCGCTTGACCTCCGACACGCTCAGACCCCCGTACTTGGCTTTCCAATGATAGAAGGTCGCGCTGCTGATCCCGTGCTTGCGGCAAACATCGGCCGTCTTCGCCCCGGCCTCCTGCTCCCTCAGGATCGCAATGATCTGTTCTTCCGTATGCCTCGATCGCTTCATCGTCCGGTCCTTCCCTCAAGGCCGGACTCCAGTTCAACCTGGATTAAATCAAGGGGGCAACGTCACACACGCTCGATCTCGGGATGGAGATGATGGACGAGGCGGCCACGTTGCCCGTCTCCCGCAGGCAGCGTGATTTGCACTATCGTGACGGGCTACTCATTTCCCTCATCAGTGTTTGGCTGATCCGGCGCCGCAGCATCGCCGCCCTCACCGTCACCCGTCACCTTGAGTTCGACGCTGCCGGCGTCAACATTCTCCTCTTTCCAGAGGACACCAAGGCTAAGCGCGCCGAGAGTTTTCGGGTTCCCGAGGAACTCCTCCCCTACCTGCTTCTGTACCTCAAGGAAATCCGCCCACGCTTCCTCGGTCGCCGGCAGCATGACGGGCTTTGGGCATCCTGCAAAGGGTGTCCCCTTACCGGGTGCCGCATCTACGACGTTGTCCGCGGTCACGTTACCGCCAAGTTCGGCAAAGCCATGGGTCTGCATGACTTCCGGCGCGCAGCCGCCACCTTCATAGCAACCGATGCACCCGAACTGATTGGCATCACACCTGGCGCTCTCCAGCACGCGTCAGCTGACGTAGCCGAGCAGCACTACAATCTCGCCCGATCGGTGGAAGCGAGCCGCCGTTTCGCGGCCCATCTCGCAAAAACCCGAGCCAAGCTGCGTCCGGCTCAAGCCAGAACGGAGAGCTAATCATGCGCGCTGTCATCTATGCCCGATATTCCAGTGATCTGCAGCGCGAAGCGAGTATCGAAGACCAGCTGAGCCTTTGCAGCGAAAGGGCGAAGCACCAAGGGTGGACAGTCGTCGGCACCTACGCGGATTACGCCACAAGCGGCGCCGACGTCATGAACAGGAATGGCATCACCACCCTGCTGGCGGACGCCAGAGCCGGAAAATTCGACATCGTACTCTCCGAAGCTCTTGATCGGATCTCCAGAGATCAGGAGGACATTGCTGGGATTTATAAGCGCCTTCGCCATAGTGAGGTCGCGATATTCACATTGGCAGAGGGGCAAGTCGACGAACTCCATATCGGCCTCAAGGGGACAATGAATGCCCTCTTCTTGAAAGATCTAGCCTCGAAAATCAGGCGCGGCCAACGTGGACGCATCAAATCAGGTTTTTCGGCAGGAGGCCGTTCGTACGGTTATCAAATAGTGCGCGAGTTAAGCGAGGAAGGAAATCTGATACGCGGCAAACGCTGTGTGAATCATGAAGAAGCTGCCGTCGTGCTTAAAATCTATACTGAATATGCTAGCGGAAAGTCGCCCCGCAAAATTGCGGCGGACCTCAACTACGAGGGCATTCCCGCCCCTCGCGGAGGACAGTGGAACGCGTCGACTATCAATGGGCACCGTGGCCGCCGAAATGGCGTCCTGCAGAACGAGCTCTATAAGGGTCTTCTTATCCATAACCGCATCCGTATGGTCCGAGACCCGGATACTGGAAAGCGTGTGTCACGGAATAACCCCACAAGCGACTGGGTAAGCGTCGAGGTCCCGGAACTGAGGATCGTCTCTAATGAACTGTGGGAACATGTTCAGGCTATAAAGGCGCGCTACGGCGGCCAAGCGGCACACAAATGTAGGCGGGCAAAACGTCTTCTCTCTGGCCTCCTTTTCTGCGGCGAATGTGGTGGCGCGTTCACGGTCGTCCGGCCCGGCAAGTATGGCTGCGCAACTCATCGAGAGAAGGGAACTTGTACCAACTCACGTCAGATCTCGGTCGATCAACTCGAGCGTCGTGTACTGTCCGGCATTAAAAAGCACTTGCTCAGTCCAGAGCTCCTGAGCGAATTCGTCCGCGAATTTCAATTGGAGTTGAAGCGGCTGCAGGAAGCTTCCATGGGAGCAAGCGCGCTCACTGAAAAGAGGATCGAACAACTTAAGCAAAAAATGGAACGCATAGTGGTAGCCATCGCGGAGGGGACAGATACTCCCGCCCTTCGCCGGGCCCTCATTAGCCTCGAAAGTGAGAAGGCCAAGCTACAGAAAACCGTTGTGTTCCCTAGGCCAATTTTGAAAAGGAGATCCGACCTTAAGGAGCTTTTCCGGCAAAAAGTTGAACGGTTTCAAGAAACGCTCAACTCGGATTCGGACCTAAGAATCAAGGCCGCACCCATTTTCCGGACCCTCATCGATGAGATCGTACTGCACGCAGGCGATAAGCGCGGGAAGATGTCGATTGAGGTGCATGGCGAACCGGGCGGCCTGTTCCTCTTTGCGGGCGACGAAACAGCTGCTGCCGACAATTGGATGATAAAGGTGGTAGCGGAGGAGGGACTCGAACCCCCGACACGCGGATTATGATTCCGCTGCTCTAACCAGCTGAGCTACTCCGCCATTTAGCCAATGCGGCCGATGCTATTCCGCCAATTGGCTTGCAAGCCGCCGATATAGGGAGCGCCAATAATTGCTGTCAAGCAAGCGGCGGCAATGCACCAGAGTGCGGGCGAGCTGCCATTTAATCCTGACCCTGATGGGGTCAGGCAACCGCGCCGGCATCCGAACAGGCCGCCGCGACCGTATCGTCCCGAGCGCCGCCTGCGGCGCAACGCCGAAGCCGGGCTCCTTGACGAAGCGCAGCATGGTGAACAGCCCAAGCGGCCGGAGCGACCGGCGCTCGACGAGCCTAAGATCGTCGCACACGAGCACCCGGTCGAGCTCGAACACCGCGTGCCAGCCGATAAGATCGGCAAAGGGCGCGAGTCTCCGCTCGAACCACCCGCGCACACCCTCTTCCTGGCTGAAATGGTTGACGAGGATCACCTCGCCCCCGGCGGCGCAAACGCGCTCGAGTTCGCGCATCACGCGCTCTGGGTTCGGCACCACGGTCATGACGTACATGGCCACCACCGTGTCGAAGCTCTCATCCGGGAAGGCGAGCGCGCCCGCATCCATCTCGTGGAGGCCAGCGACATTATCGAGTCCGCGGGACTCGACCTTCTCCCGCGCCTTGTCGAGCATCTCGGGTGAGAGATCGATGCCGGTCAGCGTGAGGTGGTCTCCGTAGCACGGCAGAGACAGGCCGGTGCCGACGCCAACCTCGAGCACGCGGCCTTTGCGGCTATTGATGATCTTGACCGCATGCTTGCGTCCGGCCTCGGCAATCTGGCCGAAGGTGAAGTCATAGACCGGCGCCCAACGGCGATAGGCATGGCGCACCGCGCTCGCGTCCAACACAGTTGTTTTTAAGGCCACGGCTACTACCCTCTCCAACGCGCAGACCGAGGAAACCGGCCCTAATGCGATCCAGCCGCGAGTGCCTCTCCAGCGCCCTCTCGCGCGGGCGCCCGAAAGCCATCCTCGGCCAACCAAGCTCCTCCTCGAGCGGACTTGATCCATCCGCCGCCGAGAAGCCGCTCCCCACCATCGTTCGCGGCATAGAAGACGCAAGCCTGTCCCGGCGAGACGCCTTCCTCGCCGTGAGCGAGCTCAACCACACCCTCGCCATCCTCGAAGCTCATGCGCGCCAGCTGCAAAGCGCCGCTCGAGCGAATGCGCGCCAACACCTCCTCGCCAGACTGAACGAAATCCTCGAGCGGCTCATCGCCAAGCCAATTCACATCGCGGAGCGTCATGCGGCGGGTGAGCAGGCACTCCTTCGGCCCGACCACGACCTCCCGCCGAGACGCATCGAGCTTCAACACATAGAGCGGCTCCTTGGCGGGGACGCCGAGCCCACGTCTCTGCCCGATCGTGTAATTGATGATGCCGGCGTGCCGCCCAAGCACGCGCCCGTCGATATGCATGATGTTTCCGGCCTCGGCGGCGCCCGGTCGGAGCCGCTCGATCACTTGCGTGTAGCGCCCCGTCGGCACGAAGCAAATGTCCTGGCTGTCGGACTTGTCGGCGACCACAAGCCCGAAATCGCGCGCGAGCTTGCGCGTCTCTTCCTTGTCGCGATCGCCGAGCGGAAAGCGCAGATAAGCAAGCTGCGCGGGCGTGGTGGCAAACAGGAAATAGCTCTGGTCGCGCTCCTTGTCGGCGGCGCGATAAAGCTGCCAGCTGGCGGCGCCGGGCCTGCTCCTGATATAATGGCCCGTGGCGAGCGCCGCGGCGCCGAGACCTTCAGCCGTCTGCAACAGGTCGTGGAACTTGATCTTCTGATTGCACGAGACGCACGGGACCGGGGTCTCGCCCTGAAGGTAGCTGTCGGCGAATTCGCCCATCACGGCCTTGGCGAAGCGGGCTTCGTAGTCGAGCACGTAGTGAGGGATACCGAGCTTGTCGGCGACCCGGCGGGCATCCTGAATGTCCTGCCCGGCGCAGCACGATCCCTTCCGGCCGATCGCCTCGCCATGGTCGTAAAGCTGTAGAGTGATGCCCACGACGTCATAGCCCTCCTGCTTTAGGAGGGCCGCGACGACCGAGGAATCGACCCCGCCCGACATGGCGACAACCACACGGTTCTGGCCCGGGCTTCCGGGGAGATGCAAACTGTTCAACATGGTGGGCTTCGACGATGCCACGGGCTCGAAATCTCTCGGATACGCCGGCCCGGCACTGTCATGGGCCCTTCACAATATAAACAGTCCGCCGCGGCCGTGTGCCGTTTTCTTCGGCACCTAGCCTCGGCCGAACATAGGGATCACCGGGCCGTTAAGCAAGGCGAGGAAGCCCCGCCAAGGGCTTAGTCGGGCGGCCTCTTATGACGAAGCAATCCGCTGTGAATTCAGCAAGTTTTGGCTATTTCCTTGCCGCTTCCTTTACCTGACAGCTTAGTCAAATCTTAAACGCGGCTTGCTAGCCTCCCACTCAACATAAGCTCATCGAGCAGATGGTGTAGTGAGTACGATGACCGAGCATTACAGGCCGCGTGTCAGATATGTGATTGGGCCCGATGGCAGCCCCCTCACTGTCGCCGATCTTCCCCCAAGGGATACGAAGCGCTGGGTAATCCGGCGGAAGGCCGAGGTCGTTGCCGCCGTGCGCGGCGGCTTGATCAGCCTTGAAGAGGCTTGCGAGCGTTACACGCTGACCGTCGACGAGTTCCTGAGCTGGCAGCGCTCGATCGACAAGCATGGCCTTCCCGGCTTGCGCGCCACTCGCATTCAGGACTATCGCGGCTAAGTCTTTCCGCCGACTAGGATCGTCGGCCCCATGGTTCGAGACGCGGCCTTCGGCTGCCCTCACCACGAGGAAAAAAGCCTTCATCCTGAGGAGGGCCGAAGGCCCGTCGCGAAGGATGAGGCCCGCTAGCGCTGAGCGGGAGCGGCAGCGGTGAGCTTGGGCATCTCGCGGGTGCAATTCGTCTCGCCGCGCTTCCAGCGGTCGATGTCATATTGCATCTTGGCGGCAAGTTGCGGCGGCATGCTCCGATTCTCCGTCGTTACCACCGTGTAGGGGCCTTGCTCATTGAAGTTGATCGCGTAGGTCTCGACGCCCGCGCGCCCCAAGGCGATCTTCTGGTGAATGGTGATCTCGACCTTGCCGCCGTCTGGGTTCACATCGGCGCGATAGACGTGGTTCGGCAGAAGCGGCGCGTCGGCATTGAACCAGCACGTCTTGATGCGGCCACCAAGCAGCACATAGGCATCGACCGGCCTCGCTGTCGCGATCGACATCCGGCTCATGGGCTGCGCCACAACGGGCAGGGCGCCCGTGCTCTCGTCGGCCGCTTGAGGCGAGCCACCGCCGAACATTCCAAGTGAGGGCGCGCTGGTCCGCAGGCCGCAGCCCGCGAGCATCGCGATCGTCACGCCGAGTGCCAGAGCCCATTCGGCCCGCTTCATCACCTGCAATTCCCCCGGCTCTGCTCGCGAACTCAATCGCGAAAATTCACATATTGCAACGGCAGCTCTACGTTGAGCCCCTTGACGTGCTGGATCACCGCCTGCAGATCGTCGCGTTTCTTGCCCGAGACCCTGAGCTCGTCGCCCTGGACCGTGACCTGCACCTTGAACTTCCCGTCTTTGATCTCCTTGACCAGACACTTGGCAAGCTCCCGGTCGATGCCTTGACGAATGAGCGCCTTCTGCCGCACGGCTTGGCCGGCCGCCTTTTCCATCGGCTTATAGTCGATCACACCGACATCGATTTTGCGGCGGGCGAGATGGCCCTGCAAAAGCTCGTGCATCTGTTTGAGCTTGAGATCGTCGTCCGCGTTGATGGTGATTTCGGCACCGTTCCGCTCGACGCGCGACTGCGAATTCTTGAAGTCATAACGCTGGCTCATCTCGCGCGACATGTTGGCGAGCGCGTTATCGACCTCGGCGAGATCGGTCTTCGAGACGATGTCAAATGACGGCATTCAAGGCCTCCGCCGGTGCCCTTTGCTGTCAAGATCAGGCTCGTGGCTTAAGTCCGGCACGAACCGGGGGTGCCCCTCCACGGATGCGCCAAAAGGGGACAGATCCCCTGCCCGCTAGCTCGCCACGCGATGTGCGCCGATTTCCACCAGCTCCGGCTGAGGATTGCGCTGCTGCTCGAGCCTGACCCGTTCGGCGTCGCGCTCTTCAAGCAGCTCGATCTTCTTCAGCTCCTCGGTTGCCTCCTCGAGGTCGCCGCGGGCGGCCGAGAGCTTGGCCTCGAGGTCCTGGGCCGAGGCGGTCAGATTATTGCGCCTTTGGATCGCGGCCTTGGCGAAGGTTGGATAGGCGTAGTGATTGACGTCAGATATCCCGGCGCGCTCTTGCTCGATCGCGATCTGCCGGTCGAGATCGGCTGCCATATGGCTGAATTCGCCGATCATCGTCTCGATTTCGACCACCTTGCGGCGCTTCTCCTCGACTTCGAAGCGCTTCAAGCGGATGACTGCATCTCGTGACTTCATGGCTTCATAACCCTCAAACGAACTCAGACCCCGTAGCGGTGCATTCAATAATTGTGCCAGCCGCACGATGCCGCAGGAGGCCAGAATGCGGACGGCGGACATGTGCCGGTTCGAGAGACAGAATTGGGCTTTCCGGCCCCTGTTTGGGCGCGCGCGATGCCGTCCATGTATCTGAACAGAATCAGCAATTCGCGCCTCCCAGGCGACGAGACAACGTCAGGACCGAAAATCCCCTGCCCCTCGGCCGATGATCGCCTACAGGGCTTAAGGGCCAGTAAACCATATGGGTGGCATTTAACTGATGCGAGTTAGGCCGCTCGAAAAGGGATGGTTTAGGAATTCGCCTTCGGCTTAGCTTTTGTTAACTATTGACCGTTAATTTGTTGATTCGAATTAACCAATCGGTGTGGCGTTATGGGTCAGGGGAAAAGCCGGACTGGCTGATGACGGGGGATTTGATATGCGGGTTCTTCTGATCGAGGACGATAGCGCCACGGCTCAGAGCATCGAGCTGATGCTGCAATCCGAAGGCTTCAATGTCTATAAGACGGACCTTGGGGAAGAGGGCGTCGACCTCGGCAAGATCTATGACTACGACATTATATTGCTCGACCTTAACCTTCCCGACATGAGCGGGTACGAGGTATTGAAAACCTTAAGGGTGAGCAAAGTTCAAACTCCGATTCTGATCCTCTCCGGTCTGGCCGGCATCGAGGACAAGGTCAGGGGTCTCGGCTTCGGTGCCGACGATTACATGACCAAGCCCTTCCACAAGGACGAGCTGGTCGCCCGCATCCACGCGATTGTGCGGCGATCCAAGGGCCACGCTCAGTCGGTCATCCAGACGGGCGGTCTGAAGGTCAATCTCGACACCAAGACCGTCGATGTTAACGGCCAGCGCGTGCATCTGACCGGCAAGGAATACCAGATGCTCGAGTTGCTCTCTCTGCGCAAGGGCACCACGCTGACCAAGGAGATGTTTTTGAACCATCTCTATGGCGGCATGGACGAGCCCGAGCTCAAGATCATCGACGTCTTCATCTGCAAGCTGAGGAAGAAGCTCGCCGCGGCGACCGGCGGCAAGCACTATATCGAGACCGTCTGGGGCCGCGGCTATGTGCTGCGCAATCCGGAAGATGAGTCCGAAGCCGCTTAACGAATTATCTTTCGCAATTAGATTTCAAGTCGTGCCCGGCCTCGTGCCGGGCATGACCGCTTTTGGCCAGGCGCTTTGGCCCGGCGCGCGCTCTTCCGCTAGGAGGCACGCGGCTTAGCCAGCAGGTCCTGCCAATTCGCAGAACGTACAATGGCGCTAGGAATGGTCCGCTTCTGCCGCTCGGACTCCTCGCGCGCGCACGCAGCCGCACTGGCGGCAGGCGTCAAGCAGAACACCCCGCGATAATGCTCCGGCACCATCATGAAATCGCTGCTGTGGCTCGTCGTCGTCTCTGCCGAGCCGAGCACGAGATAGCCGTCAGGAGCGAGCTGAGCAGCGAGGCGGGAAAGCACGCGGCATTTGGTTGCGTCGTCGAAATAGATCAGCACGTTGCGGCAGAAAATGACGTCGAACCTCCCCAGCACGCTGCAATCCTGCAGAAGGTTATGCGCGCGGAACGTCACTCTCGCGCGGATGTCTGGGCTGATCCCCCACCCTCTTCCGACCTTGTTGAAATATTTGACGAGCAGGGAGACAGGCAGTCCTCTTTGCACCTCGAATTGGCTGTAGACGCCTTTGCGCGCCCGTTCGAGTGCCTCCTCGACAAAATCGGTGGCGACGATCTCAATCGACCAACCTGCGAGCTGCCGCTCGCGCTCGGCGAGCTCGATCGCGAGCGAATAGGCCTCCTGGCCCGTCGCCGATGCGGCGCACCACACCCTGATTTGGCGCGACATCTCGCGCCGGACCATCAGTCTCGGCAGCATCACGTCGACGAAACAATGGAACGGGGCTTTATCGCGGAAGAAATAGGTTTCTTGCACGGTCGCCGCCTGAGCCACCCGCTCGCGCAGGAGATGAGCGTCGGGCTTCATCATGGAGAGCGCAAGATGCGCGATCGAGGAGAGCCCAAGCTCCCTCAGCACAGGTCTGAGCCTCGCCTCAAGCAGGTCTTCCTTGTCGTCCGCGAGGTGAAGACCCGAATACTCCTTGAGGAGTCTGCGCAACAGAGCGAACTCGTGCGCCATCATGGCCGCATTCCCCGTACGAGCTTGGTCACGACTGCGGCGATTTCGTTAGGCGGCAGCAGCGCCGCACAAGCCCCGACCGAGGCCGCGGCGGCTGGCATCCCCCACACGATGCTTGAGTTCTCGTCCTGCGCGATCACGCTGCCGCCTGCATCAGCGATCGAGCGCGCGCCGGCGGCCCCGTCATGTCCCATGCCCGTTAGCACGATGCCGAGCGATGCCGGGCCGAACGTGTATGCGACGCTCTTGAACAGGGGATCGATGGCCGGCCGGCAGAAATGGACTGGCGCTTCGTCGCCGATGCGCAACACCGGGGCCGTGGGCCGCGCGACCGTCATATGGTGTCCGCCGGGGGCAACATAGATGGTGCCGGGCTTCACCGGTTCTCCGTCCCTGCCCTCCTTCGCCTCGCGCCCCGTCGCCTTGGTTAGCCTCTCGGCCAGGATCGCGGTGAACACCGGCGGCATGTGCTGGGCGATCAGCACGGGCACGCGCGACAAAGCCGAAGACAAGATGGGGAGCATGCTTGAGAGCGCTTGCGGACCGCCGGTTGAGCTTCCAATGGCGATCACGCGCGGAGGCACGAGTGAAAACGGCCGGTATGAGAAGGCAAGCCCCGCGTGAGCAGCACCCGCTGAGACTTGGGGCCCTTCGTCGAGACGCGCATACGGACGGACCCGGCCGAGCGCCTTGACCTTGCGGATCACTTCGCCGCGGAAGTCGGAGGACAGGGTGAGTTCGAAATTGGAATCAGGCTTCGGCAGATAGTCGATGGCCCCGAGCGCCAGAGCCTTGAAGCTGATTTCCGCGTTGCGCTTGGTGAGGGTCGAGACCATCAACACCCGTACGCCAGGCTTAGCCTCAAGCAGCAGCGGCAGCGCTTCGAGCCCGTCCATGACCGGCATCTCGACGTCGAGCAGGACGATATCGGGAGCGCTCCGAACTACGTCGGCAACAGCGAGCTTGCCGTTGGGATGGCGGGCGATCACCTCGATGCCCGGCTCTTCATCCAGCCACCTCGACACGAGGCCGCGGACCACCGCCGAATCGTCGACGATCATCACCCTGATCGGCGCCTCGGCGAGCAGCTCGACGGGAGCCGGCGCCCGCGCCGCGGCAGACATGATCGCGCCCGGAGGATTCATGGTCTTTATGGGCTTCAGATCAGTCCGACTTCATGGAACTTGGCTTCGATGATGTCCCGGTCGAACGGCTTCATGATGTACTCATTGGCCCCGGCCGAAATCGCCCGCGTGATGTGCTCGACGTCGTTCTCGGTGGTGCAGAAGATGACCTTCGGATCCTCGCCGCCGCGCTCCTTGCGCAGCGCCACGAGGAAGGAGATGCCGTCCATCACCGGCATGTTCCAATCGAGCAGCACTGCGTCCGGCATCGACTTGCGGCATTGATCGAGCGCATCGCGCCCATTCTCGGCTTCGGATGAGGAGAAGTGCAGCTCCTCGAGGATGCGACGCGCCACTTTGCGGATCACGGCGCTGTCGTCTACCACCAGGCAATGTTTCATGGGTTCGTCCTCCGCAAGGCCCTTTGGCTCAGGTCGATCAGACCGTTACGCCGAACTGATTGAAGTCGAGCACTTTCTCGACATCGAGCACGACCATGAGCCCGCGCTCGAGGCGGTGAACACCGGTGCAGACGCGCGTCCAGCGACCGTCGAGATTGACCGGATTCGCATCATAAGTGGAGCGCTCGAGGTGCAGCACATCGCCGGCGCGGTCGACGAGAAGGCCGTAAAGCTCGCCCCTTTGCTCCATGCCGATCGCGATCGGCGCCGGGCTGTCGGTGCGCGGCGGCAAGCCGAGCCGACGCCGCAAATCAATCGCGGTGACGATGCGACCGCGCAAATTAAGAAGCCCCGCCACTTCCGGCGGCGCGAGCGGCACCTTCGACAGTCCGCGCGGCACGAACACGTCGCGCACACGCTCGAGCCGGAGGCCAAAGAGCTGGCCCGCCGTCTCGACCGTCACGTAATCCTGTGTCGTTTGATCGAGATCAGCCGTCATGCAGCAACCCCCCACGGGCGGCGACACTCCTCAATGGCGTGAATCAATTTCTGCCGATCGAACTTACCGACATAGCTCACAAAGCCCGCCGCGCGACTGCGCTCGATGAGCCGCGGATTTGAATGAGACGAAAGGGCGATGAGCGGGATATTGCCCCAAGCAGGGTCGCCCTTGAGGCGCTCGGCCAGAGCGATGCCGTCCATGCCGGGCATGTCGAGATCGGAAACGATGAGATCGAAGTTGGCGCCCTTTTCGTTCAGCGCGAGCGCCTCCTCGGCCGAGCCGGCGAGCGTGACGTCATAACCCCTGACCGCGAGCAACGGGGCGAGCATGTTCCGGAAGAACTGACTATCGTCGATGAGCAGGAGCTTGGCCGCACGCTCGGCCTCTTCGAACTTGGCGGCAAGCCGCTGGCCGAGCCCATGGCCGAGATAGTGCGAGACATCGATGATCCCGACCGCTTTGCCCCTGACGATCGCCGCGCCGATGACACCTGGCGTGTCGGCCTCGAGCTCGATGGCAAGTTTCTCCTCGACGATGTCCACGATCTCGTCGACGGCAAGTCCGACGTGGAGGTCGCCTTCAGTGAACACCACCACGGGCTGCACGCCAGCATGGCGCTTGCCAGCTTCGGTCTCGACATAGACGATCGGCATCAGCACGCCGCGATACTGGACCACGTCCTCGCCGTTACAGCGTTCGATGGCCTCGAAATCGATTTCTTCGAGCCGAGTGATAAGCGAGAGTGGAACGGCCTTGAGCGACGGCGAACCGGCACGAAACAGAAGCAGCGCCGTTTTGCCGTCATTCCCAGTCGCAATGCTGCCCTCCGGCGCATGGCTCATTTCTACCTGGGCGTCGCCCGAACCGACGAGCGAGCCGAGTGCATTCGGATCGATGATCATGATGACGCTGCCATCGCCGAGAATGGTGTTGCCAGAAAACATGCTGACGTGACGAAGCAGGCTCGACATCGGCTTCACCACGATCTCCTCGGTGCGGAATACGCTGTCGACCAAGACGCCAAACAGCCGCGCGCCGATCTGCATCACGGCGACGGTGAGGATGCCGGTCCCCAAGCGGTCGAACATGCTGCTGGCGCCTTCGAGCTTTAGAAGCTGTGCCAGGTCGAGCAGCGGCAGAAGCTTGTCGCGGAGCCGCAGCACGGCCGTGTCGTTGATCACCTCGACCTGATGGCCCGACGAATTGCCTGTGCGCACCAGCTCGATCACGCTGAATTGCGGAATGGCAAAGCGATGGCCCGCGGCTTCGACGATCAGCGCCGCCATGATGGCGAGTGTCAGGGGAATTTTGATGACGAAGGTGGTGCCGGCGGAGGAAGTCGACTTCAGATCGACCGTTCCGCCGATCAGCTCGATATTGTTTCGCACGACGTCCATGCCGACGCCGCGGCCAGAGATGCCGCTCACCGCGTTCGCGGTAGAAAAGCCCGGACGAAAGATGAATTTGTAAGTATCGCTGTCGCTCAACCGGTCGAGCTCCGCCAGCGTGGCAAGACCGTTTTCGTGCGCCTTGGCGCGGATTCTTTGCGCATCGAGCCCCCGCCCATCGTCGGCCACCTCGATGACAATGTAGCCGCCTTGCTGATACGCGCTAAGCCTGATGCGGCCGGTCTCTGCTTTACCCGCCCTCGCCCGTTCAGCAGGCGATTCGATGCCATGATCGGCCGAGTTGCGGATCATGTGGGTGAGCGGGTCCTTGATCATCTCAAGCACCTGCCGGTCGAGCTCGGTGTCGCCACCCGTCATGTCGAGCTCGATCTTCTTGTCGAGATCGAGTGACAGCTCGCGCACCAGCCGAGGCAGTTTTTGCCAGGCATTGGCGATCGGCTGCATGCGGGCCTTCATGATCCCCTCTTGCAGCTCGGCGGTGACATTGGAGAGGCGCTGCAATGGAGATTTGAATTGGCTGTCGCCGGTGCGGCGCACGAGATCGAGCAGCTGGTTGCGCGTGAGAACGAGCTCGCTCACGGTCGTCATCAGATGCTCGAGCGTGTCGACCGAGACCCTAACGGTCTGCGCCCGCGCGTGACTTTCCCTCCCATTGGCGTCGGCGCCGCCGCCATGCGCTTCAACCGGCTCGGCGAGTTCCATGTCGGGACCCGGGGCCTCACGCCAGGCGCGCTCGAGAGTCGTCGGGACCGAAGCGCGAACGTCGGGGATGGCCTCGCCGGACGAGGGGCTGACCTCGTCGTCCAGAGCAAGAGCCTGGAGCTTGCCGATCAGGTCCGCATCTGAGCCCGCAGGCTCAACGCCGTCGCGCTCAAGCCCTTCGAGAATTGTCTTTATGCGATCAATGCTCTTGAGGATGACGCTGACGCCTTCCACCGTGACGGGCGCGCCGTCGCGATATTGCCCCATCAACGTCTCGGCCGCGTGAGCGAGCTTGGCAAGCCGCGCGAGGCCAAGAAAGCCACACGTGCCTTTGACCGTATGCACCAGCCGGAAGATGGTGTTGAGCATCGCGGCATTGTTGGGGTCTTGCTCGAAGCGGACGAGCTCGACGTCGAGCTGGTCGAGGCCTTCATTGGTCTCGGTAAGGAATTCCCCTAACAGCTCGTCCATGATCCACCCCGGCGCGCGCAAGGGCGCGTGCCCAAGCCCCCTCAGCCACGTGAAGGGATTGTCGGGGAACTCTGGTTTACGTTCCGTTGACCAGCGTGAGAATTCCGCCTTGGTATGGCGGGTTTCATCGGTCAGTCGGCCTTGAACCCGACCTCGCCGTCCCGGGCTTCTGCCGTCACTCTCATGCCCGAGGCCGCCGCGACAAGGCTTGCGTAATAAGGCTGGATCGAGTGCGAATTGATCGCGGCCCCATTTCCGCCGAGGAGCAGGCTCTTCACCTGGTCGGTCAGCCGCGCGGCGTCCCCTTTCGCCGTGACGGCGAAACTGACGGCTGGCGGCGCCCCCTCGATCGCCACGCCGATCATTCCCCCGCGCGGCAACGCCATCACGCCGAGCGCCACGAGGTTGAGCAGAAGCTTGACCTTGTTCTTCGGCAAGGTTACAGGCGGTCCCTGCCACAGAAGCTGGTGCTTGCCGCTTCCCTGCACGAACTCGCGCGCGACCTTTTCCGCGTCGTGGAGGTCGATCTCGGCTCCCGCCGAGCCTGCGGCGCCAAAGGCGAGCCGGGCGAATTGCAGCTTGGCTGAAGCTTGCGCCGCGCTCTTGCGGATCAAATCCATGGCCGCATCGCGCATCGCCTGATCAGGCTCCTCGCCAAGCATCTCAAGCCCGTTGGCGATCGCCGCCACCGGGTTGATCACATCATGACAGATGCGGCTCGAAACGAGCGCCGCAAGATCGAGATTGCCGATTGCCGTAGGCTCGGTCATTGCCTCCTCCTTCGCTTCCGCCCTTCAAGCGGACTGGCCCGCATCTGAATTTCTGCTACAGGAGGGACACGCCCGCCGGGCAAGGCCGGCCTTCGAAAGCGCGGCGCCCGATTGAAGCAGCGAATCACTGTCACCTCGCGAGTATTCTGCCTTGTCAGCCTCGACGCATACAACAAAGACTGAAAAAGCATCTTCGTTTGATTTCGCCCGTGCGGCCTCGCTCCTCACCGAAACCGCCGCGCGTGCGGGCGCCGCGATCATGAAGCACTTTCACGAGGGTGCCGAGGTCAAGCTCAAGGATGATGCGAGCCCCGTGACCCTCGCCGACAGGGATTCCGAGGCGATCATCCTCAAAGATCTCAAGCGGCTCGCTCCCGAGATTCCCGTCGTGTCGGAAGAATTCGGCGGACATAGGCAAGAGTGAACTCGGTGACCGCTTCTTTCTCGTCGACCCGCTCGATGGCACGAAGGAATTCATCAAGAAGCGGAGCGACTTCACCGTGAACATCGCGCTGATCGATCATGGGCGCCCAAGCTTCGGGCTCGTCTATGCGCCCGCACGCGCTTTGCTCGCGGTCACGGTCGCCGACGGCGTGGCAGTGGAAGCCGAGCTTCCGCCAACCGCCTCCGGCGCCGACTTCGCAAAGCTCGACCAGAAGACCCTCAAGGTCCGGCTGGGAGACCCCGAAGCACTGACCGCGCTCGTGAGCCTCTCTCATCTTGACCCCGAGACCGAGGCCTTCCTCGCTAAGCTCAAGATCGCCAAGCGCTCCGGCGCCGGCTCTTCGGTCAAGTTCCTGGAGATCGCAAGGGGCGAGGCCGATGTCTATCCCCGCTTCGGCCCCACGATGGAGTGGGACACGGCGGCAGGACAGGCCGTGCTCGCAGCAGCCGGCGGCAGGGTCGTCACCGCCAATGGCGAGCCGCTCCGCTACGGCAAATCAGGATCGGGCTTGCGCAATCCGAGCTTCATCGCCTGGGGAGGCTAGCAACTTCCGCCGCGTGACCGGCTAGCGCCGATTTGGCGAGTTTCTCCGCATAATCGGCGATGTCGCGCGGCCATTGCCTGATGATTGCGGTGAATTGCTCGCGGTGTCCCGCAAACAGAGCCCGCGCGGCCTCTTCGAAGCCGGGCTCGTTGCCGGCCATCGCCGAAATGAAGCGATAGGCGGCGGTCTCAGCCTCGCGCCTTCGATCCTTTGAGCTATTGGCGCGTCTTGCCTCCTCGACGAGCTTGCGCAAGGCGACAGAGGCTCCGCCCGGCTGCCGCGCGAGCCAGGCCCAATGCCGCGGCAGGAGTGTCACTTCGCGTGCGACCACGCCAAGCCTGGGCCGGCCAGGTCCTCGCGGCTGATTCTCGAGTTGCGTGCGATCGGAGCGCGCCGTCAACCGCGCAATGACGTCTTGGACCGTGCCTCTGAAATCGATTTCCACGGGCGCCGCCGTAGTGTCGTCGAAAATGAGGATCGCCGAGCTCTCCCCGCTGTCGATGACCGCTTTGACCTTTGCGGCGACCTCGGCGATGGGCCCTGAGGCGATTCGGCTCGCGCCTTGGAATGCTGTGCAGTTGCCATCGGCCATGGCGCCATCCTCCAAAATCGAGCGGAGGTTTTACCCGTACGAAATAGCCCGATCAATAATATTACCCGGATGAAACAGAGGACTGGAATTGGTCGGGGATGCAACGGTTCGTTAGCCACGGTTTGATAGCAGTTGAGTCAAATCGTGGTTTTCGCCCGGCCCAACGAGCCAAAGGACACCGGTCATGCGCGTTCGAGTTCCCTCAATTGCGCTACTTTCGGTCTTGTTGCTAACCCTGCCCGTCGCCGCACGGGCTCAGGCTGACGGCCCCATGGTCATCACTCCGCAGCCTGGGACCGACCAGCCACCTCCTCCGAGCGGCGCGGTGACAGGTCCCGGCAGGTCCTACCAGCCTTATGTCCCGCCACAAGCCGAGAACGACGGGACCTTCACGCTCGACGAGATCAAGCAGAGCGGCGGCCGGTTTTTTGGCAAGGTTTCAATGGGTTTTGCCCATGTCGTGCAATATGCCTTCCAGCGTGCCGGGCGGCCTAACGGCTACATCCTCGGCGAGGAGGCTGGCGGCGCCTTTGTCGCCGGACTCCGCTATGGCGAAGGCACGCTCTACACCAAGGACGCGGGCAACTATAAGGTCTACTGGCAGGGTCCCTCGCTCGGTTACGACTTCGGCGGCGACGGCTCCAAGACCATGGTTCTCGTCTATAACCTGCAGAGCCCGAGTGATATCTTCGATAGGTATGCTGGAGTGGATGGATCCGCCTATTTTATCGGCGGCGTGGGGGTCACTTTCCTCTCCAACGACCACGTGACCCTGGCGCCGATTAGCTCTGGCATAGGATTGAGGCTCGGCGCCAATGTCGGTTATTTGAAATATACCCGCGAGCCCACCTGGAATCCGTTCTAATTTGGCGCTAATGAAGCGTCGCGGGAGGCCGCGGGGGGTTGCCGCGCCGCAAAAAGGGCACCAAGTTACGCTTAGGCTCACCTGAAGCGCAGTCGTCTTGGACGACGCGAAGGGGCGATGCTGGGGAGCGCCGATTTCGATGATCGAGTGGCTGATGTTCGGGGCGCTTGGCTTCCTTCTTGGATGCCTGCTTGCGCTCATGCTCGCCCCTCCCCTGTGGAACCGCGCGGTCAAGCTGACCACCCGCAGGCTGGAAGCAACCATGCCGATGTCGCTGATCGACATTCAGGCGGATAAGGACCAGTTGCGTGCCGAATTCGCCATTGAGCTGCGCAAGGTCGAGGTCGCTCTCGACAAGGCCAAGGAGAAGGCCGCCCGCGAGCTGATCGAGGCGAACAAGCGCCGGGTCGAGATCCAGATGCTCGACACCGAGCTTGTGGGCACCAAAAGCCAGCTTCAAGAGGGCGAGAACGCCAACCGGGTGCTGCAGCAGACCATCAAGCGCCGCCTGCCCGACCTCGATAGCCGGCTCAAAGCCGCCAAGAAGGCGCTTGCCGAGCTCGAGGCGGTGAACGCCGAGCTTCGCAACACCGTCGCCTCGCAGTCGGAGGCGCTCAAGACTGCACGCACCACGCTGCATAACCAGCGTGCCGATATCGAACGCTTGCGGGTCTCGCTTGAGGCCGGCGGCGTGCGCGGTTCGGGTAAGGTCGACGCGCGCGCCATCAACGAAAGCCAGCGGCTCGCCGCCGAGCTGTCGCGGACGCAAGAGGAGCTCGAGCGCGCGCGGACGAGTACCGAAGAATATGCCTTCCTGCGGCGCGAGATGACGCGGCTCGCCCAGCACATTCTTGCCGCAGCACGCAGCCAAGGGACAACGGTGTCGCAGCAACGCATGATGCTAGAGGTGGCGCAGGCATTTCCTCAATTCGGCGGTCTCGAAGCGCCTCAGGAGGCGCAGCAGCCGGAGGTGCAACATTACGCGACGAATGGCGGCGGAAACGGCGCTTACCATCACGAGCCCGCAGCGGCCGAGCCGCAAATGCAAGTCGAGACCGCTGCCGAGGAGTACCAAGAGATCCGCGCTCGCTCGGAGGACATGGCGACGCCCATCGACCAACTGTCCGCAGAGGATGATAGCGAAGCGCCACGGGCGTCGATCGCTCAACGCTTCGCGGCACGGAGAGAAAGACGCCGCTCCGGCAAGGCAGGCAGCGGCGCGAGCCTGAAGGATCGGCTTCGTGGCCTCGTCGCCGAGCAGACGAAGAGCTAACCACTCACCAAATCATGTGTGCAGGAACTGGCGCGAGCTCCTTTCGAGCCTGAGTGCCGTCAGCCTGCCCGTGAAGCAGGCTCCCGTGTCGATGCCGATACGGTTTGTCCGCATGACGGGCTCATTCCCTGGCGTGTGTCCATGCACTACGATCTTGCCGAACGACCCGTCGTGATCGAGGAACGGACCGCGGATCCAAATGAGGTCCGACTCGCCTTGGGCGCAAAGCGGCACGCCTGGGCGAAGGCCCGCATGCACGAAGAGATAGTCCCCGAACGAGAGGCTGAGCTCGAGAGCCTTGAAGAAGGAAAGATGGGCAGGAGGAAGTACGGCGGCGAACGCGCTGCGCCAAGCAGCGGCACTGGCGCGCGACCGTTCGAGCCGGTCGACATCGATGCCATATGAGGCCATCGTCGCGTCGCCTCCGTTGATCCGCCAATGCTCGAGCGGCGTTGGGCCTTCGAGAAAGCCGAGCAGCATCGCCTCGTGATTGCCTTTGAGGAAATGGCAATCGAAGCCGTGCGGCAATGCGCCGAGAAGCATGTCGACTACGGCTTTGCTGTTAGGCCCGCGATCAATATAGTCGCCGACAAAGACGAGGGTCTTGGTGCAAGCGCCGCTGCTTGAGGCCGCGTCTACTGCGATCTCATCGAGAAGACGACGCAAGAGATCGGACCGGCCGTGAATATCGCCCACCGCATAGAGCAACTGGCCGTCTGGCAGCATCGGATGGTCCAAGCGGTCATGAGTTGTCAAAGACATGGCAACCCACTCTAGGGCAAATGGTGGGAGGTGCGCGCCTTATGTGCGCTCCGCCTTGCCCGAAAGCTCGTAATAGAGCCGCGCCGGCAGGCCGAAGACCATGGTCACGCAGTCGACCCTGAGCCCGATGAAAAGAACCATCTCTCCATTTCTGAGCTGGTCGTCCTCGGTGATCACGTAAAGCTCGTCGATATTGAGCGGGGGAAGCCCCTTGGCCGCGGCGGCGCGGCTTTCGAAGGCCTTGAGATCGTCGCCCGCGAGATAGTCGAATTTGGCGTGAACCTGCTTAATCGCGGCGAGAATCTCGCTTTCCGGCTTGCACGCGAGCGGCTGCGAGACCGGGCCTTCGCCGTTGTAATAAGTCGTGCCGTGCTTTTGGACGAGCGGTCCGAGCTTATCGGAATAGGCATCGAACGCGGCGAAGCCGATCAGAGCTGCGGCGAGCGCAAAGCCGGCCACGAGTTTCGACCAGAGTGGCATCGTCATGCATCCATGTTCGACAACTCGGTCCTGTCGCTACACCCCACTCTGAACGTTTTCGCCTCGCTCCGCCAGGGTTAGATCGCGCTATCCGTCTCGCAAACCACGGTATCGCGATGGCTGCACTCGGGTAGCTTGTAGCCGATCACAGTACCGGTCCTGAGGTCGACGATGGGAGCGGGGCAGCCGACCCGCCACACGCGCCATTCGGTGTTGCGGTGCGCCTCGTCCCAACTGCTCGCGAGCTGGATTCCCGCCCGCGCGCATTGCGCGCCTTGGGCAAAATCGGGGTTGAGCGGCGGTGCTGGGTCGTCGGCCGGACTGAGCTGCATGCCTTCGACCGGATCGTAGAGCTGAACTTCGTTGCGCCGGCAGGTCATCATCGAATTCTGGGTCGCCCACTCCAGGTTCTGGGCGCCGGTCATGGCGGCATTCTGGTCGGGAGCGCCCGCGATGGCGACCTTGCAGACGATGAGCACAAGGACTGGAGGAATATGCACGGTCATGGCTATGCCCCCCTTCCAAGCGCGCCGAAGAGGCTGTCGCCCTTCTCGGCTTTGAGTTTCAGGGGTGGTGCCGTCGGCGGCTGCCTAACGGCAGTTGCGGAGAGCACGAAGCTCGCCACCGCGGCCAGCGTGAGGTATTTCAGCATCGATAGGGCCTCCTATGCGAGTTGCCAGAATCAGCAACGCTTACGGACCCAGTCCTGCCTTAGACTGGAACTTGCCCTTTGACGCTCCTCCTATGTTGCAACGCGAAAAGAGAGATCTGATTCCTCTAGGCTTGGCGGTGCTTAAATCTCGCTTTGGAGATCACTTGATCCCGGTCGGCGGGGGCTAAGCTCCTGTGCTTGCCTCTCATTTTCGGTTCCAATTGCGCTCCAGCAAGATCGACCAAACGATCAAACCTTACGCACTCGTAATGTTGCACCGCAAAAATTGATTCGCAACACCCGCTTAGGGTACGCCCAGCGATGCCTGGCGACTAGAGCAGGACGGCAACACACGGCAGACTTTTGGTATTCCGCTCGCCAAATCTCGCCGTTTTTGCTCAATTTCAGGGCAAATTCAGCACGTGCAACGCATTTGGGCACCGATTTTGAAATCAGGACCCCATGACTGACCGAGCGGCAACGACAGGGTTTAGGCGAATTTGTCGCAGGGCCAACTTGGGACAGGCAGCGGGAAAGAGCAGCTCGCCGGCGACCTTTCCGTCTTCTAGCTCAACTCGAGCTCCCGTCCCAGGCAGCTTGCAAGGGATGTTCGGGCGCGAGTCTTTAGCTATCCGAGAACGGCGTCCGTATTGGGCTGGGGTCGATGCCGTCGGAGATGACCGGCTTGCCCTCATAGACTGCTCTCCCCGGCAAAGTCCGGGGAAGAAAACCCCAGGAGAAGAGCGAGAGCGGCCTTCACCCTGCAAGAACCAACTCCAGTTTTGAACAAGAACTCACGGAACGAGAATCTATGCTGTTAGCCGTTAGCCAGCATGGAAATTGACTGTTATCTCGCCCCTATCCCAGCCGCCCATGGCAGATTAGAATTTATCAGGGCAGCTCGGTAACGTTCGAGGGTACGGGCCATGCGCAAGTTCAGGGAGCAAGCGGAGACGACGACCGCGGTCCTATTGCATCTCCTCGCGGCTCGGGAAGGAAAGATTGACGCACGCGCGATCGCCGACGTCCTCGAGCAAACGCTCCATCAAGTTTCCCAGGAGCACGAGAGGCACGAACTCCAGCGCGTCGCCGAGGTGCAGGAATCCGCTCATGCCCATCTCACTCGCCTGCTCAACGCGTCGCCGGCGGTGATCTATTGCCGCTCCGCGAGCGGCGACTACCAGCCGACCTTCGTCAGCGACAGCATCAGCCGGCTGTTCGGCTGCACGCCGCGCGAATATCTCGCCGATCCCTATCTCTGGCGTAACTTTGTCCATCCCGACGACGTCCCGCGCATCAACGCGTGGGTCGACGTGATGTTCGAGAGCGACGCGCGCTCGATCGAGTATCGCATCCGCCGCGATGACGGCTCTTATTTCTGGGTGCACGACCGTCAGCAGGTGGTGCGCGACAAGAACGGCGAGCCGATCGAGATCGCGGGCTCGTGGACCGACATCACCGAACGGAAGGAGGCCGAGGAGGCGAAGGAGAAAGCCCGCAGGCAGCTCGACCAATTGCTGTGCGCAGCGCCCGTCGTCGTCTACAGCTTCGTGGCCACCGGCGATTTCGCCCCGACCTTCGTCAGCGCAAGCATCCAACCAATGCTCGGCTACAAGCCGCGAGAATATTTGGAAGATGCGCACTTCTGGCGGAACCGCGTACACCCGGAGGATCTCCCCGAGGTCGAGGCAAGGCAAGTCGAGCTGTTCCGCAACGGTGAGCATCTCATCGAATATCGCTTTCGCCGCAAGGATGGCTCTTACATCTGGTTGAGCGACGAGCAGCATCTCATCCGCGACGCCGACGGACGCCCCGCCGAGGTTGTCGGCTCATGGAGCGACATCGACGCGCGCAAGTCGACCGAGCTAGCTCTGCAAGCCTCTCAAGCGGAGCTCGAGAAGGCGACCAAAGCGGCACTCGAGGCAAGCGAGGCGAAGAGCGTCTTCCTCGCCAATATGAGCCACGAGATCAGGACGCCGATGAACGCCATCATCGGCCTCTCACACCTCGCACTGAAGACCGACCTCACCCCGCGCCAGCGCGACTACGTGCTCAAGATCAAGAGTTCGGGCCAGCATCTGCTCGGCATCATCAATGACATCCTCGATTTCTCCAAGATCGAGGCGGGCAAGCTTACGATCGAAAATATCGATTTCGATCTCGACAAGGTGTTGGAGAATGTCGGCAACCTGATGAGCGAGAAGGCCTCGGCCAAAGGGCTCGAGCTGATCTTCGAGGTCGGGTCAAGCGTTTCCAGCCATTTCCGCGGCGATCCGCTGAGGCTCGGCCAGATCCTGATCAATTTCTGCAACAACGCCGTCAAGTTCACCGAAAAGGGCGAGGTTGCCGTCGAGGTGCGCGGGCTCGAGGACAACCCCGACAACCAACTGGTCGAGTTCTCGGTCAGCGATACCGGCATCGGCATGTCGCAGGAGCAGATTGACCGGCTGTTCCAGGCCTTCGAGCAGGCCGACGCTTCGACCACCCGCAAATATGGCGGCACTGGGCTCGGCCTCGCCATTTCCAAGCAGCTGACCGAGTTGATGGGTGGTCACGTGACCGTCGATAGCGAGCCCGGCAAGGGAAGCACCTTCCGCTTCACGGCGCGCCTCGGCAAGGGTGTGGCGACGCAGCGGCCGCGCTTGCTGCAATCGGACCTGCGCGGCCGGCGCGTGCTGATCATCGACGACAATCCGCACGCGCGTGCCGTGCTCGCCAATATGCTCACCAACATGACCTTCATCGCCGATGAGGCAGCTTCGGGCGAGGAGGCGCTCAACATGGTGCGCCAGGCCTCCGAGCTCGATCAGCGCTACGAGATCGCCTTCATCGACTGGCAGATGCCCGGTCTGAACGGCATCGAGACCGGCAAACGTATCCTGTCATCGCCCGAGATTTCGATCCCCCCTCACCTTGTCATGGTGACGGCGTACGGCCGCGAGGAGGTGTTGAAACAGGCCGAGGACTCGGGGTTCGAAAACGTGCTCATCAAGCCGGTGACCTCCTCGATCCTGTTCGACACCGCAGTCGTCGTGCTCGGCGCGGACCGCGAGGGGGCCGAGACGACGCAGGCTCGTCCATCCTTTGACATCGAGCACTTGCGTGGCGCCCGCGTCCTCCTAGTCGAGGATAACGAGATCAACCAAGAAGTGGCCATGGGCCAGCTCGAGGACGCCGAGGTCTTTGTCGACCTCGCCGAGAACGGCGAGGTGGCGCTTCGCATGATCGCCGACAATGACTACGATGTGGTCTTGATGGATATGCAGATGCCGGTGATGGACGGTATCGAGGCGACGCGCATCCTAAGGGCAAACCCGCGTTATGCGACGCTGCCGATCGTGGCCATGACCGCCAACGCCATGGCATCCGATCGCGAGCTCTGCCTCGACGCCGGCATGAACGATCATATCGCCAAGCCGATCGACCCGGACCAGCTCTTCGGCGTGTTGCTACGGTGGATTCATCGACCCGGGCATGAGACGAGTGCTCCACCTATGGATGGCTCCTCGCCATCCAGGCCCGGCAGAGCCGCTAGCGCCGCCGAGCTTGCAATCCCAGGAATAGATGTGGTCGCGGGGCTCAAGCGCATCGGCAGCAACCGCCAGCGTTATGAGTCCCTCTTGCGCAAATTCGCCGATCAGCAGGAGTCCGTCGTCAGGGACATCAAGATGGCTCTCGCCATCGGTGATCCAGGCACCGCCGAGCGCGCGGCGCATTCCCTGAAGGGGGCGGCCGCAACGCTCGGTGCAGTTCTCGTGTCTGAGGCGGCGGCGAACGCCGAGAAGGCCATAAGGACGAAAGGTGGCATGGACGATGCGCTCTCCTCCCTCGCGCTCGTGCTTGCCCCGGCGATCGACGCTATTCACTCGGCACTACCTGCCGAACTTGGAGGCAACGGCGCGGGGGCGCCGACCGGTGACCCCGCGACTGTCGAGGAGCCGCTAGCCAAGTTGAAGCGGCTGCTCGAGACCGACGACGGTGAGGCAGCAGACTTCATCATGGACGCTAAGCCGCACCTTGCCCGTGTGCTGACTCCTGCCGAGATCAAGACGCTCAGCGATCGCGTCGGCAATTTCGATTTCGATGCGGCGCTTGCGTGCCTGTCGGGCATCGTCTCGCGTCTTTCCCTGAATCTAGAAGGAAAATAATGTCCGAGGCTGACCGGAAGCTCGTTCTCATCGTCGACGATACGCCGACCAATGTCGCTGTCGTTTCCGGCGTGCTCAAGGACTCATACCGGACCAAAGTGGCGACCAATGGCGAGAAGGCGCTGGCCATCACCAATGCTCCTGAGAAGCCAGACCTCATTCTGCTAGACGTGATGATGCCCGGCATGGATGGCTTCGAGGTCTGCCGTAGGCTCAAGGACAATCCCGCGACGCGCGACATTCCGGTCATCTTCCTGACCGCCAAAACCGAGGAGGTTGACGAGGAGAAGGGCTTCGACGTCGGCGCCGTCGACTATATCCACAAGCCGTTCTCTGCCCCGATCGTGCTCGCCAGAGTGCGGACTCAACTCGCGCTGCAGGAGGCACTGACCGAGGCCAAGGAGGCGCGCAACCAGGCCGACACTCTGCTGCATGCGCTTCTGCCCAAGAAGGCGGCTGACGAGATCCGCTCGATCGGTACGGTGATCCCGCGCCGCTACGAGAACGTCGCGGTTCTGTTCTGCGACGTGACCAATTTCACCGCTTATTGCGACAAGCACGAGCCTGAAGAGGTGGTCTCGCGGCTCGACGCTTTGTTCGTGATCTTCGAGCGCATAACCGCCAAGCACGGGCTCGAGAAGATCAAGACCATCGGCGACGGCTTCATGGCGGCGGCGGGACTGCTGCACAAGGTCAACGATCCGCTCGTTGCCGCTGTCCGTTGCGGGCTCGAGATGACCTCGACCCTGATCGACGCCCATCTCGGCTGGGAGGTCAGGGTGGGAGTTCATTCAGGTCCGGTGGTTGCCGGAGTTGTCGGCCAGGAGCGCTACCAGTTCGATATCTGGGGAGACACCGTCAACGTCGCGGCGCGCATGGTCGGCATGGGCGCGCCGGGAAGCGTCGCCGCCACCAAAGAGATCTGGGATCAGAATCTCCTCGGCTTTCGAGGGCGAAGCTCTCGGCGAGCTCCAAGTCAAAGGCAAAGGAGCCATTTCGGTATTTGGCTTGCGAGCACGCGGCGCCCATTGAACTGTCGCACATGGCGGCGCTTATCTCAGTTCGGTTGATTGGGGGCAATCATGGCGGACCACTTTACCGAGACATCGACCAAAGGCTTTGGCTCGCGGCTCGGAAATTCCTTCGCCGGACTCATCATTGGTCCACTGCTGGTGATTGGGGCCATTGTGCTGCTGTGGTGGAACGAAGGCCGCGCGGTTCAGGCCATCGTCGGCCTTAAGGATGCCGCCAGCCAAGTGATCGAGGCTGACGCCTCTGGCCCCTCCCCCGCCGATGCCAACAAGCTCATTCACGTCGTCGGTCCGGCCATCGCGCAAGCGCCCATCCAGGACTTCGACGTCGGCATCACCTTCACCGATCAGGTCGCTGTCGCCCGCACCGTCGAGATGTATCAGTGGAAGGAGACCAAGAAGGAAGACACTCAGGAGAATATGGGAGGTAGCACGACCACCACCACGACCTACGATTATTCGCGCGCGTGGTCGGACGAGCCGATCAACTCCTCAGAGTTCAAACACCCCGACGGCCACCAAAATCCTGGGATGTCATTCAGCAGCAAACGGTTTGCGGCCAGCGACGCGAAATTGGGGGGATGGAAGCTCGATCCTGGCACGCTCGACCGCGTCAGTTTGACCCAAGCGCTGACGCCCGCGGCACCCTCGGGCTGGTCGCTGAGCGGCGACAACTATTATCGCGGCGATCTCGCCGCGCCTAAAGTCGGCGATATGCGCGTCCGCTATGTCGGGCTTCCGTCAGGCACCAAGATCTCGGTCATGGCGATGCAAAGCGGCGATGGCTTCGCAGTATTCACTACCAAGAACGGCTATCAGCTCGAGCTCGCCGCCACAGGCGATCACCCCTCTGCTGAGATGATCGAGACCAAGCGCAAGTCCGAAGCAGTCCTGACCTGGATCTTACGCGGCGTCGGCGCGCTCGTGATGTATGTGGGGTTCGCCGTGTTCCTGGCGCCGCTATCCACACTGGCGGCAGTCATCCCGCTCCTTGGCGGTGTGGTGCGGGGCGCCGTTGGTCTCGTCGCTCTTGTCCTTGCCATTCCCTTGAGCATTCTCGTGATCGCGTTCGCTTGGCTCGCATACCGGCCCCTGATCGGCGGCGCGCTGATCGTGCTCGCCGCGGCAGTCGGCTATGCTTTGTGGCGCTGGCGCAAGTCGCGCGCCTGCTCTTCCGCCTGCCGCTCCGGCTCAAGCCGGGTGAAGCCTTGGCGGCTTTCGTTGGGCCATGCTTCGGACGAATGCCACACCGGCGGAAGGGGCGGAGCAATGCTGATCGACGGCGTGATGCTGTTGTGGTTCATGCTGACGACGCTGTCGGTCGCGTTCGTCGCCATCGACATCCGCTCGACGCCCGAGCATCCGGTGATGAAATGGGCCTTCGTCCTCTTCACCCTCTACGCGGGGCCCTTCGGCGCCTTCCTCTATGTGCTCGGCTGCCGTGAGCCTCTGCCCGGCCTGCACGAACGATACGTGGCCGCCCGCTGGCGTCAGGCTCTGGGCTCGACCATGCATTGCGTCGCGGGCGACGGCATCGGCATCCTCGTCGGCGCCGTGATCGGCGCGTTGATCGCCTTGCCCATGGCCGCCGACTTCGTGCTGGAATATGTCCTCGGCTTCGCCTTCGGCTGGAGCATTTTCCAGGCGCTTTTCATGGGCGAGATGTTCGGCACCTATGCGCGTGCGCTCAAAGGCACCTTCATGGCCGAACTGCTCTCCATGAACTGCTTGATGGGCGGAATGTTGCCGGTGTCGGCCATCGCCTTCGCTTCGATGCCGGGCTCCCACGACCCGACAGAGCCGCTATTCTGGTTCCGCATGTCACTGGCGCTTATGGTCGGCGCCATCTTCGCCTACGCGATGAACTGGTGGCTCGTCGCCCATCATTTGAAGCACGGCATGTTGACGGTGCGGCCGAAAGGAGAAGCGAGCGCCATGACCGGGATGAAGAGCATGCCCGGCATGAAAGAGAAGATGGATATGGCGGCCTCGAGCGGATCGGCGATCAATTCGCCCTCACCGCCGGTCTGGGTGATGGCTCTTATCTCGTTCGTGGTGATGGCCATTGGCGCCGCCATCGCGCTCAAATTTAGCTGCGGCCATTAGCGCGTCGAGCCGGCCGGAGCCCAAAGTTCTATCGCCAAGCCGAAGACGACCAAGATTGAGGCGAGCAGAGTCAGGTAGTCCCTGACCGTGTGCAGCTCACGGAAGTCATGGAAGCGAACCAGTCGACGGCCAAAAGCAGACATGTCGCTGCGCCGAGCACAAAGACTTTCCTCATAATCTTCCTCTCGCCTCCTGACGTTGTCAGCCACTCGTAAACGATATGCCATACGTGAGATGTGGACAACGCAGCATGATGGCCTAAACTCTTTTGGTGGAGGTCGGCGAGGCTCTTCTGAGCAACAAAACTCGCCGTCGAGCGTTGTCTCTCCACCTCCAATGCGCATTGGCTTGGTCCGCGGCTTACACTCAAGGGTCGATGTGAGAGCGCCGTTGATGCCGCGGCCTTCCCGGATTCTAGGAGTCCAATGGCATCAACTGCGGATTCTATATTGCTCCTCGGCGCCACGGGCGATTTGGCGCAACGTATGTTGCTGCCATCTCTCTTCGCTCTGCATGCAGATCGACTGCTTCCGCAGACGCTGACAGTGGTCGGTGCGGCGCGCAGTGAAATGAGTGACGACAGCTTCCGCTCTCTGGCCGAAGAGTCGTTGAAGAAATATCTGCCGGACAATCCTTCATCGAGCACGAACACCGAATTCCTCAGGCGCCTTCACTACGTACCAGTGGATGCGTCAGTCTCCGAATCATTCGGCGGTCTGTCGAAGGCCGTCGTCAATGGCGAGGACCAGACGATCGCAATCCTGCTTTCTGTTGCTCCGTCCTTGTTCAAGTCCGCGATTGCCGGGCTGAGCTCGCATGGACTGACGAGAGAGAAGGCACGGATCGGTCTCGAGAAGCCGCTCGGCCATGATCTTCCGTCTTTCCGAGACATAAACGATGCGGTGCTCGATGCCTTTCCGGAAGAGCGGACGTTTCGCATCGACCATTACCTCGGCAAGGAGACGGTGCAGAATTTGTTGGCGCTTCGCTTCGGCAACCGCCTGTTCGAGCCCTTATGGAATTCGAGCGGAATCGATCATGTCCAGATCACCGTGGCCGAGACCGTGGGGCTGGAAGGCCGTGGGGCTTTCTATGACGAAGCCGGCGCACTGCGCGACATGGTGCAGAGCCATATGCTCCAACTCCTTGCACTTGTCGCGATGGAACCGCCGGCGCATTTCAATGCCACCGAAGTCCGCGACGAGAAGGTCAAGGTGCTGCGCTCGCTGCGGCCCATCGACCAAGCGACTGCCGCCACACACAGCGTCATCGGCCAATATGTCGCGGGTGTCGTGCGCGGTGAGACGGTCGCAGGCTACGTCGATGAGTTCGGCGGTCCGTCGGGCACCGAGACCTTCGTTGCGCTCAAGGCGCATGTCGACAACTGGCGGTGGAGAGGCGTCCCCTTCTATCTGCGAACCGGCAAGAGATTGCCCAATCGCCAGTCGGAAATCTTCATCCAGTTCCGCAACGTGCCCCATTCGATATTCGAGGCCAGGGGCGCGCTCGCCAAACCGAACAAGCTCATTATCCGCCTGCAGCCGGAGGAGAGTATTCGCCTGTTGGTGATGGCGAAGGAGCCAGGCCTCGACCGCGACGGTATTCGGCTGCGTGAGGTGCCGCTCGATCTGTCGCTCACCAGCGCCTTCGCCGGCGTGCGCCGGCGTATCGCCTATGAGCGCTTGCTTCTCGACTTCATCGAGGGCGATCCGACCCTGTTTGTGCGTCGCGACGAGATCGAAGCGCAATGGGAGTGGATCGACGCCATCCGCGATGGCTGGGCGGCGGCTCAGGTGCGGGCTCAATCCTATGCCGCCGGCACATGGGGTCCCGTCGATGCAACCGCGCTGACCAAGCGTGACGGAGTGACGTGGAATGATTGAGGCCGAATGGCACGACTATTCTAGCCAAGCCGCCTTCGCAGCTGCGGTGGCCGAACGCGTCGGCGAGGTCATTGCCGACGCATGTGACGCGCGGGGAGAGGCGCTCATTGCGATTCCCGGAGGACGGTCACCTGTCCCCGCGTTCGAACGGCTGGGCGATTCAGCCATCGATTGGAGCCGCGTAACGATCGTCCCCACCGATGATCGTCTTGTCTCCGCCATGAGCCCCCTCAGCAATTTCGCCCTCATCGCCCGGCACTTCCTGCCGAAAGGTGCCCAGATCGTGCCGATGGTCGGCGACCAGGTCACCGACTACGCGGACGCCGGCGTGTTGGCGAACGCGCGGCTTTCCGATCTCAGATGGCCGCCCGATCTTGTATGGCTCGGCATCGGCGCCGACGGCCATACGGCTTCGATCTTTCCAGGTCCCGACTACGAGGATGCGCTCGATGGGCCGCCCGCCCGCAGAGCCCTCGGGGTGCTGCCGGATCCTCTGCCCCCCGAAGCTCCCGTTGCGCGCGTCACCTTGAGCGGCCCCGCGATCGCCTCAGCGCGCTCTATCTTGCTTGCGCTGACGGGTCTCGACAAACGTGCCGTCTTACAGCGCGCCCTAGACGAAGGCTCTCGGTCGCAAACTCCCATCGGACGCGTGCTGGCAGACGCCAAAACTCCGATCGACATTCGTTGGTGCGAGTCATGAGTTTTCATCCTGCCATCGAAGCCGTCACCGAGCGCGTTGTCGACCGCTCGCGAAGCACGCGCGCTGCCTATCTTGACCTGATTGCACGAGAGCGAGAGTCCGGAGTCGACCGGCCAAACCTGAGCTGCGGAAATCTTGCCCACGGATTTGCCGCGGCGGGCGAGGACAAGGCAGCGATCCGCGGTGGCCGCACGATGAACATCGGCATCGTCACCGCCTATAACGACATGCTCTCCGCGCATCAGCCCTACGGACGCTATCCCGATCAGATCAAGCTGTTCGCGCGCGAAGTCGGTGCAACCGCGCAAGTCGCGGGAGGCGTGCCGGCGATGTGCGACGGCATCACTCAAGGGCAGAAGGGCATGGAGCTGTCGCTGTTCAGCCGCGACACGATCGCTCTCTCGACGGCAATTGCCCTAAGCCACGGCATGTTCGAATCCGCCGCACTGCTCGGCATCTGCGACAAGATCGTGCCGGGACTTCTCATCGGCGCGCTCCGTTTCGGGCACCTGCCGGCGATCTTGATCCCGGCGGGCCCGATGTCGTCGGGACTCGCAAACAAGGAGAAGCAGCGCGTTCGCCAGCTTTATGTCGAAGGCAAGGCGGGCCGTGAAGAACTACTGGAGGCGGAAGCCGCGTCCTATCACGGCGCCGGCACGTGCACCTTTTACGGAACCGCCAACTCGAACCAGATGATGATGGAGGTTATGGGACTCCACATCCCAGGCGCCGCCTTCGTCAATCCCGGAACCAAGCTCAGACAAGCGCTGACCCGCGCGGCGGTCCATCGACTGAGCGAGATTGGGTGGAGTGGAAACGACTACCGGCCCCTTGGACGCGTCATTGACGAAAAGGCCATCGTGAACGCCGCCGTCGGCTTGCTTGCCACCGGTGGCTCGACCAATCACGTGATCCACTTGCCCGCAATCGCCAGGGCCGCGGGCATCCTGATTGACTGGGATGATTTCGACCGACTGTCGGCGGCCGTTCCCTTGATCGCGCGCATCTATCCCAGCGGCTCCGGCGACGTGAATCAATTCCATGCCGCCGGCGGGATGGCCTTCGCCATCGCCACACTGCTCGCAGCCGGTCTGTTGCACCAAGACATCATAACGGTCGGGGGCGACAGTCTCGAAGACTACGCGAGGGAGCCCACGCTCGATGGCGAAGATCTCGCCTGGCGTGACGCGCCGGCCGCCTCTCGCGACGAGACGATGCTGCGCTCGGCAAGCAATCCGTTCAACGCAGAGGGTGGCATGCGTCTTGTCCAAGGCAATCTTGGGCGAGCGACCTTCAAGACGAGCGCTGTCGACCCGTCACGCTGGACGATCGAGGCTCCGGCACGAATCTTCACCGATCAAGACGCGGTTCTCGCCGCCTTCAAGGCCGGCGAGCTCAATTGCGACGTCGTAGTGGTCGTGCGCTTCCAGGGGCCAAAAGCGAATGGGATGCCTGAGTTGCACAAGCTTACGCCCGTGCTCGGCGTGCTGCAGGATCAAGGCTTCAGTGTCGCGCTCGTGACCGACGGCCGCATGTCGGGGGCATCGGGCAAGGTGCCCGCAGCCATCCATGTCAGTCCCGAGGCTCTCGGTGGCGGTCCGCTCGCCAAGCTCCGCGACGGCGATATCGTCAAGCTCTGCGCCGAACGCGGCGAACTCGTGGCAATGGTCAATGACGACGAGTGGCGCGCACGCGAGCCGGCGAGGCCGCCGCCGCCGCCCTTCGGTACCGGTCGCGAGCTGTTCGCTTTGATGCGCGAGAGGGCCGATGTAGCCGAGAGAGGCGCTTCGGGAATGCTCGCTGCAGCCGGTCTATGATGGAGATCGGTTCACCCCCCAAGGGCCGCTTCGAGCGGATGATGTCTTCGATGTCCGTCAAGATCACCACTCACGCGCAACAGGAGCTCCGTGCCGCTACCGTGGCCTTCGCCAAACAGCTTACCGAATGACGACCATTGATACGATCATGACGATGGGGCCCGTCATCCCGGTCCTGGTGATCGACGACGTCGCTCACGCCCGTCCGATCGCCGAGGCATTGGTCGCCGGCGGCTTACACACCCTCGAAGTGACATTACGCACGCCCGTTGCGCTTGATGCGATCAGGGAGATGTCGAAGGTTGAAGGTGCTGTCGTCGGAGCCGGCACGGTCGTCAATCACCAGGACCTCGACGCGAGCCTCGATGCCGGCGCGGAGTTCATCGTCTCGCCGGGCCTGGCCCCGTCTCTCGCGAGAGAGGCGATTGTATCCGGCATTCCCTACTTGCCGGGGATTCAGACCGCCAGTGACATTATGTACGGTCTCGATCTGGGCCTCAGCCGATTCAAATTCTTTCCGGCGACCGCCGCGGGCGGCATACCCGCCCTGACGGCCGTGGCGGCTGCATTCCGTCAATGCCGCTTCTGTCCGACCGGAGGCATTACCCAGGCGACGATGTGTAATTGGCTGGCGCTCGATTGCGTTCTGTGTGTGGGTGGAAGCTGGCTGGTGCCGAAAGGCCCACCCGACACCGCGACAATTCGTGCCAACGCCGCAAAGGCCGCCCGCGTGAATCTCCCTGCGGGTCAGACGGAAAGCCAGACCGCTTCGAAGCGCGTTTGACCTATTGTCTCCGTGTGCGCTAGCCTTGGTAGCGACGGGGCGGCTGCGCCGGGTTCGGCATACTCGATGATGACACCGCGCAGGCTCCGGCATGGCGCGACGGAAAAAAATCGCTAGTATCGTAGCGACCTCGAGCCAATCACAAAACGCATCGATAGGGGGCATTGATACGTTGAAGCTGAGATTGCTCCTTCTAAGTTTCGCCATTGTCAGCCTCGCGGCCTTGCCGGGTTCGCCCCGACCTTTTGCCGCTGAGCAACCGTCGGACATTCCGGCTTGGCTGCGGGCCCATATCGGCGACGGCGAAGGTCAAATTTCAGCGGTGGTCTTGCAGAGGGCGCGCGCGCTTTACCTGAAAAAAGTGAGCCAAGGCGCGGTCCAGAATCCCTGCTACTTCGCCATGGACGCCACGCGCCCCGGTGGGTTCGATCGCCGGTTTTACGTTATCTGCGAAACCGACCGGTCGTTTCGGGCGATTCCAGCGGGGCACGGCGGTGGTCGCAATCTGAAAGGGATCGTGAATTTCGCCAACGGAATCCAGTGCGCAAAGAACTTCAGCAATGCGATGGATTCCAAACTGACGGCGGGCGGCCCCTATGTGACGGAAGAAACGATCACGTCTTTTAAGGGGTATTACCGCAACTCGGCTGGAAAATACGTGCCTTTTAGCCGCTCGTTCGTGCAGTTCGACGGCGAAGGCGATGCTGCGAACGCCAGACCGCGCGCCATCGGCGGGCATCCAGCCGAATTGTTGAGGAAAGTATGTCTGCGAAAAGATCCGGACAGCCCGTACGCGAACCAAGATGGCTACGTTCCGTTTGGAACGCTGGTGAATTACGCCGGCGGCCGCAGCAACGGGTGCACCAGTTGGACCCCGTCGGACGCCGGGCAAATCATCCCGATGCTGAAGGACAAGCCCACGACGCTCTACATTTATCCTGAATCACACGACATCGACGCCGTCGCGCATGCGGTGAAGGCCGGCCAGTCGCCGTCGCACGCGGGATTATATTGGAACGTCTCTTGCTTGAAACAGATCGGCGCCCCGAAATTTTGGCCAAAAGAAACTCTCGAGCCGATCCTCGCTCAATATAAGAAGGATCATCCGGCCCCGCCGCCACAGCCGCCACCGCTTTGCAAGGGGCAGTGAAATTTTGTCTCTTATTCTGCGATGGAGAAATGAGCCCAAACTGACGCAGGAAGACATAGAGAGCGGAGCGAGAGCGCTCGCGCTGAGACAAATCAGATAGGTCGCTCAGTCCGGCTTCCGAAATTCTGCTCACCAAATGCTACCGGCGTGATGTTATCGGCGAGAGCGTCGAATTCTCTCCGGATCAGACCATAGCAAGCGCATGCGATGCGCTCCAGTTGGGCCGGGTTCGTAACAACGATCGTCCCGCGCTCTTTGCTGATGCAGCCCAATCTCTGGAACTCGCCGAGACATGTCGACACACTCGCGCGACGGATGCCGAGGACGCGCGCAAGCACCGACTGCGTAATCGGCAAGTACGGGCTACCGTAGCGGTAACAGGCGAGGAGAAGCCAGCGTGCCACCCGCTGGCTCACCGAATGACGGAGGTTGCAGGCGTTCAGTCGAGACGTCTGCAAGAGAACGACAAACAAATATTGCAGGAGTGCTCTTCGCAGCGACGCTATCTCGCTGATCTTGGCTTGAAACTCGCGATGTTGGAGGCGTAGCGCGCGTCCGGCGACGAGAGCGACACGGCGATAGGTGGGAGATTCGCGACCGACCACGAGAGGCAACCCCAGACACCCCTCGTTACCCACCTGCCAGACCTCGGTCCATTTGTGATGCTCGGCTTCAGCCTCGATCGAAACGAGCCCGCTGTCGATGAAATAGAAATGCGAAATCGGAACATGAGCATGGTGGAGAATGCGGCCGGACTTAAGCTCCACCGCTTCCAACAACGGCAGAAGACGTTCCAGGTCAGCCGCGGGCATCGCGCGCAGAAGCTTGTTTTGGCACGAGCGATAGACTTGGGAACGATCGGCCAGCATGTTCACAACACGACTCCGGTCACACCAAACAAACTGCTTCGGAAATCCAATGGTTCCGACGGACCTAAGGTCGCAGTGCGCGTTTACCTAGCGATTACTCAGGGTAAAGGCTTCGAGGCTCGGTGATGATTCCCGACTGGCTGCATGCTTTGGCGATCGTCTCGCTCGCCGCGGGTCTGATTTGCGCAGCTTGGACGATATTTCCCGAGAAAATGTTCGCCGTCTGGGTGTTGGACTACATCTTCGCCTTCGTGCTCGGCATCGCCTTTCAATATTTCACCATCGCTCCGATGCGGAACCTCTCGCCGAGAGAAGGCCACTATCTCACAGCACAGTTGCAATCCAAGTGACGCGCTTGTTCATCGAGGTCCAGGGGAAGCCCGTTCCTGCCGGCGAGTGAACTTCGGCTAACCGTTACCACGAGCATCGCCGAGCCTGATGCGGCGCAAAAGCAGCAGAGCGGCAAACGCCATGACGCAGGCGATGATCGCAAAGACGAAGTACACGTCCATATAGGAAATGAAGCCCGCCTGCTGCTGGACCAATCGCTCGATCACGCCGATCGCCTGGTGCTGAGCGTCGGGCGGCGGTGTGCCGCGAGCGATCAGTTCGTCGGTGCCTTGCCGGATCGCATTCTGGAGGGGGATCGAGGACTGATATAAGTGCTCAGTCAGGCGAAACTGGTGAAACTGCTCGCGCCGCGCCAACATGGTGGTGGCCAGCGAGACACCGATGCTACCCCCGAGATTTCGCGCCACGTTGATCAAGGCGGAGGCTTGGCCGGTTCGGTCGGGCGGCACATCGGCGTAGGACGCACTCGTGACGGGGACGAAGATGAACGGCAGTCCGATGGTTTGCAACACGCGCGCCCAGGAGAAGTAGCTAAAGCTCGATGTGGGATCGAGCGAGGTCGCATGCCACATTGAAACCGCAACCACGCTCATGCCGAACGCCATCATGTATTTCGGCTGCACATGCTTGGAGAGCTGGGCGACGAGGGGCATTATCAGAAGCATGGCGACGCCGCCTGCCATCAAGCTTAACCCCGCGGTCGTGGCATCGTAGTCATAAAGCTCCTGCAGCAGTTGGGGCTGAAGCTGAATGGTGCTGAACAGCACCGCTCCGACCACCATCATCATCAGAAACGAAGTACCGAATTGACGACGGAAGAGGAGACGCACGTCAACGATGGGATCCTTGCGCAGTAGCTCCCAGGGAAAAAACAGAACGAAGGAGACGGCTGAAATCGCTGCGAAGGTGATGATGAAATTCGATGCAAACCAATCTTCGCGCTGCCCCTTGTCCAGCACGACCTCGAGACAGCCAAGAGCGAGGGCGATGAGGAGAAATCCGACCCAATCGATATTCAATCCGTGCGCAATCAGCCTTCTACGTTCTTGCTGCAGGAGCTTGGGTTCCACCACGAGCCAATTTACCAGTCCGAGAGACAGAAGGCCGACGGGCGCGTTGATGAAGAAGATCCAGTGCCATGACCAATTGTCAGTGATCCAACCGCCCAGAGTCGGTCCGACCGTCGGCGCGACAACGACGGCGACCGCATAAAGCGCGAAGGCCTGCGCCCGTCTTTCCTGCGGAAACGTATCGGCAAGAATGGTTTGCTCGCTTGGCGCCATCCCGCCGCCACCGAGCCCTTGAAGCACCCTGAACACGATCAGCATGGGCAGGTTGGGCGCTAATCCGCATAGAACCGAGAACACCGTGAACGTGGCGACGCAAATCATGTAGAAGCGCTTGCGACCGACGACACTGGACAGCCAGCCGCTAACCGGGAGAATGATGGCGCTCGCGACGAGGTAGCTGGTGATGATCCACGTGCTTTCGTCGACGCCTGCGGCAAGACTGCCGGCGATGTGCCTGAGGGCAACGTTGGCGATCGAGGTGTCGAGCACGGTCATGAATGTTGCCAGCGAAACGACGAGGGCGATGAGCCAGGGATTGCGGTCGCCGGCGGCCGAGCGCGGAAGTTCTTCGCTTCCTTTTTTGCTGCGCTTGGTCATCTGACTTTGACGGTCGGGACAACGGACATCCCCGGTCCGATATAGACGTCGGGCCTTTCGTCGAACACGATTTTCACGGGGACTCGCTGCACGACCTTCACGTAATTGCCGGTCGCATTCTCGGGCGGCAAGAGGCTGAAGGCGGCGCCGCTACCGGCCTGAATGCTGTCGACATGTCCTTTGAAGGCATGGTCGGGATAAGCGTCGATTTCGATGTCAACGGGCTGCCCCACGCGCATCAAGCGAAGTTGCGTTTCCTTGAAATTCGCGGTCACCCACATCTTCTCCGGCACAAACATCATCAGCGTCTGGCCGGGCTGCGCATAGGCGCCTTTCGCCACTGTGATCTTGGTGGCCCGTCCGTCGACAGGGGCAACCACCTTGGTGCGCACCAAATTGACTTCGGCCAGCTCCTGCTGGGCTTTTGCTTGCTCCAGTTGTGCTTGAGCTTCCTCCTGCTGCGCCAGAAGCACCTTAATTTGACGCTCCTCAGATGCTTCGTTGGCAATGGCCGCGTCATAGGACGCCTGCTTCTGAGTCAGATCCGAAGACGCCTGCTGAGCACGCTGCACCGTCCCCGCACCTGTCTTGGCGAGATCCTGATAACGGACATATTCTTGCTGCGAGAAATCCAAAGCAGCCTTGGCCTGAATCACTTGGCGTTTCGCCTCGGCGACCCTGGCCTGCTGCTCGGAGAGTTGCGCCGCCAGATTGTCGATGGCAGCTTGATCCTGCTCCACTTGGGCATTGGCCTGATCCAAGGCAGCCCGATAGTTGCGCTGATCGATCTGAATAAGCTCTCCGCCGGCAGGAACGAGCTGATTGTCGGTGACCGGCAACTCCACGACTTCACCCGCGACTTGCGCGCTGATCGGCACGAGACGCGCATCGATGAAGGCGTCATCGGTCGACTCGTAATTGCGGGCGTTAAGCCACCAGAGGATCGCTGCCACGGCAGCGATCGAAAGAAGGAGCGCGACGATAGCCGTGGCGAGCGGGTGCTGCCGTACTAGGCTGCGCGCGCGACTCCAGACGCTCTCATCTTCTTCGGTTTCGTCCGAGTCTTGCCGCGAAACCCGGGATTGATCCTCCTTCGGCTGCCGTTCGGCACGCCGCTTGGCGCGCGGCCGCGCGACGTCCTCTTGACCATCATCCTCAGGCTTTTCGATTGCCCCGTCGCCTCGGCTCTCTGTACGGCCTGGCTGCCGCTGGGAAGAACGTTCGACCACATGAGACCTTCGCTATCGCGAAGGATTAACTGGAAAGCTGGGAGGCAGTTCCTCACCGCCGCTTTAGCCGGTATCGCTGGTCGGAGCCTCGTAATCGATTTCTTGGCCTGACGGGGATACGAGATACCACTTGCCACCGAAATCCTTGACGCCCTGCCCCGTCACCTTTTCGGGCCCAACGTCCTTGGCGTAGCGGTAAAGCGGCCAGCCGTTGTAGGTCACTTGGCTAGAGCCATCGGGCCGATCGATGGTCGCCAAGCGAGTGCCTTTCACGGGTGCAACTGCGCTCGGTGCCGAGGATGTCATTAGCGGCGGCCAGGCGGCAGCACACGCCTCCTTACATTCCACCTGCTTTGGCGAAGCGTTTTCATGCTCGTCCTTCTTGAAGAGGTAGAGCGGGTGACCGGCATTGTCGACCAGGTATTCATCGTAAATCGAGCTCTGTTTCGAATGCAGAACGGTAGGGCTAACGGCGCCCAACCCGAGTCCGTCGATCAGCGCCGGTGAAGCCGTACCCTCCATTCCGGCTTTATGCGACTTGGCGAAATAGGCGGCCGAGACAACAGCGATGGCGAACACGACGCCAATCCCTAAGCCCCCATAGTAGAGATTTCTCCAGCCCCTCTGTTCTTCCTGTCGGGACATCTCTTCCACGGACGAACCTCTGACGAAAAATGCGCCTTGGACAGCAACGCCCGTGCCACCAGAAAGATGCGAACGAAATCGTTACGGCGGCGTACGGACTCCATGCGTGCTAAGGGCATCACCGAAGCGTTGTCTAGCGTACGCGCTTTGCGGCCATGTTGTCCGATGGGCAGGAACACACGATCTGCCCACTTCATTACCTCCCCTTACAGAAAGGAGGTACACATGAAGATGACTGCGTTGGCAGCGGTCGCATTGATGTTGGGCACGACGTGCGCGTTTGCGGCCGATACTGTTCCGACTGGCCAGCCGAGCTCGTCCGGGCGTCCATCCGCAATCCTCAATGACAGCCAATGCAACCAGGTCTGGCAGCAGGCGCTGAACAGCAATTCAGGTACAGGCGGCCAAAATGGCAATGCCGGCAGCTCGCTGACTAAGAACAATGCGTCGAACTACATCGCCAACTTTGCGATGGTCGACAAGAACAATGACGGAAAGATCTCGAAGACCGAGTTTCAAGCCGGCTGCAAGAACGGATGGGTCCAGACCGCGGCAAGCGGCAATAGTATGCAGGGCTCCAATAAAATGAAGAGCTCGGGCGGCTAGGTTCCGCTCTTAAGGTGCCAAATGTGCCGGCCCCAAGCGGCCGGCACATTTGCGCCCGGTTTATGTTGCTGTGGCTACGCTCTCAACCACGCCCTCCCGATAACACTCCGGCCAATGAACTAAGCCATGAGCTGGAACCGTCCATGGGCGCCCAAGGTTCGGGCACCGACGGCGTCGCTCATATCACTCTTGCTGATTCTTGAGACAGTGCTGACCGCGATTTGGGTCTGGCTTTGCGCTTCGGCGTTTTGGCGTGTATCGGTCGCGTCTTGGGGATTAGAAAACGCCATTTTCGGCGCCCTCGGACTCTTGCTGCTAGCCATCGTCCTGCTCGCGCTCTCTTTTCTTAGCGAGAGTGAAAAGCGAGCGAAGAGCGGTCCAATGAAGTGAGCCGGCTATTTCGTCGCTGAGCCCGTCATCTTGTCGGATTTGGACGCCTCGTTGAGGGATGGGCCATTCGAATTATTCGAGGCCGTGCCGCTGCCCATCTTGGCCGAACCCTGCCCGCTCGAATTGTCGACGATGAGGATATCGCTCTTGGAGAGCGGCACCTCTCCTATGGGCGATAACGTCGGCCTGATAACGCCGAAGGACACGGCGATCGCGACGGCCAATGCTACGTGAGTCCGGGACATTGCTGCTCTCCTCGTAGGGCGCAGCGACCCTCCTCCCACCAACCGAGGCATGTGCAAAAAGTCCCGGCATCTCACCGTGCGGTGGCGTCCAGTAGGAGCCGGCTTCCGAGCCAACCGATTGAGTTACAGTCCCGCCGCGCATGCACCGGGTATGGATGCTCAATGCACGCCCACTCTCCAACGTCCGGAAAGTCCATGGCGTATGCGGGGTTCTGCTGAAGATACTGCATCGCGATCAGATAGCCCGTATGCCCCATACACGCTTCTCGCGTGAGCGGCGGGCCAGCGATGACTTCGGGAGGAACCGGCACGTCCATACAGTGCATCGTGGCGAAGGCCGATTTGCGCTCCTCCTTCGTTTGCGGACGAACGTCGTCATAGCTCAGGCCTTGGTTGATCGGCTCGGTGTAATAGCCATGCACGTCATCAGGCTTGTCGGCCGACACATCAGGTGTGGTTGACGGACAGGCCTTCACGATCAATTCGACATAAACCTGAGGAGCATCGTTCTGCTTAGCGGAAGCCGGCACGAGTAAGCCGGGCCATCGCCGCCAAAGAAATCTCTACGAACATAAGAGTATCCTTTCGGGAACAACTCTTGCGACAACCGCAAGTGCGAGACTTTGTTCCCGCGCTTCCCGAGCCCGCGTGCGGCACCTTGCGCTGGAACGCTGAGACTAGGATCCGGCTTGTAACTACATGACGGAAGAATTTATCAAGCCCGCTCCCCGCGCATTTTTCACGCCCGACTCGCTTAAGAAGCTTGCCACGTTGTTCGACGACGTCTGGCGCAAGCTTGTTCGTGACAAGGTCGTGAAGCCGGGCGCTGGTTCCGAATCGCGCGCGCTCTTGGCCAAGCGCGTCTTTCGTCTCGCCCGGTCAAGATGGAGCGAAAGTCAGATCAAACAGCTCCTCGAGCGAGCTTTTCGCAATGACGCCGCTCGCCTAAAGCGCATGAGCTGATCTAAGCCTCGGTACTTGCGGAAATTCGTTCACACGACTCGGCATCGGCTTGACTTGGTCGAGATCAACAATCCGATCGAATCCGCGCAATGTCGTCAGGCGATGCGCAATGGCGAGAACCGTCCGTCCACGCATCAGCCTGTCGAGCGCCTCTCGGATCAGCTGTTCGGACTTCGTATCCAGCGCCGAGGTGGCTTCGTCCAGGAGTAGGATCGGCGCCTGCTTCAGAAACGCCCTGGCGATGGCGATGCGCTGCCGCTGGCCCCCGGACAACTTCACTCCGCGGTTGCCTACGATCGTTGCCACGCCCTCGGGCAGATCATCGATGAAGTCGCAACGCGCGGCTTCGGCGGCAGCATGTACTTCCGCCTCAGTGGCCTCCGGGCGGCCGTAGAGGATATTTTCCATAACCGACCGATGCAGCAAGCTGATGTCTTGAGGGACCACCGAGATCGCCGACCGCAGGCTTTCCTGGGTGACCTGCGCAATATCTTGACCGCCGATCAGGATACGGCCCGCGTCGACATCGTAGAAGCGCTGCAACAACGCGACCAAGGTCGACTTTCCGCTGCCGGAAGCGCCCACAAGGCCCACTCGCTCGCCAGGCTCGACCCGCAAGCTGAACCGGTCGAAAACCGCACGGCCGCCCGGATAACTGAAGCGAACGTTGTCGAATACGATGGAGGCCTCCGGCTGCACGAGCGGAATTGCCTCCGCCACGTCGCGAAGAGCATGTGGATAAAGCAGCGTCGCCAAGGCCTCTGAAAGGCGCGCCAAATGCTGGGTGACATCAACCAAGGCCACTGCGAGATCGCGGGTCGCATGCAGCACCGACAGTCCGAGCGTACACACCAGAACCACTTGACCGGCTGTCGCCTGGCCGTGCTGCCACAGCGTGATCGCCCACAGCATCAACCCGATGGCAAGCAGCACGGTTACGATCGCATGCATCAACCTTAGGCGCTCGAGATGAATCAAGCTTTGACGTCGCGCATCCATCTCGCGGCCGACCGTTTCCTCGAACCGATGATGCTCGCGCCGGGTGCCGCAAAAGGCGTGCACTAGCTGTAGATTGGAGATGACATCGACCATCTCGCCATTCACCGCGGCTGCCTTGCTGGCAAAGCTGTGATGGAGAGGCTTGCCGGCGGCGGCCAGGCGGAACATCACCGCGATGCCAATTCCGGCGCCGATAACAAGCACGCCTGCCATTGGGGCACTAACGGTTAGAACGATTGCCGTGGCCCCAATGGTCGCGATTAAGGGCGGCAACACGTTGGAAACAAACATGCTTTCCATCGTGTAGACCGCGTCGGATGTCGCCGTGATTCGGCTCGTCAACATGCCCGGCAGGCGGTCGGAGAAATAGGTGGGCGCGTGCCCCGTCAGATGGCGAAACAAATCGCTGCGAAGATCTCCGGTGACGCGGACAAAGGTGTAGCTCCCCATCCAGCCGGCGAGTCGCCACAAAAGGTTATCGGCGGAAATGAGGATGGCCAAAAGCGCGAATGCACTGACGAGATTCCTTGCACTCGGGCCATAGGTCAGAGCATCAATAAGCGCCTTGAGTCCGTACTGTGCCCCAACCGAACACAGCACCGCCCCGATCACCGCGATCAAAATCGCGATGTGCGCCGACGGGTGCCGCCGGAGATAGCGGCCGATAAAGGCAATGGGCCTTTCCGCGTACTGGCAAAGGTCGTCCATATTGACTGCTCTCGAAACTTTCTACCTGCCGAGGACGCAAATCTGTTGGAGTGAACGCCTTAAGCGCACGATCGGTTCAGGTTCCCGCGATCGGTCAGGATGTCGCGGGCAAATTCTGTGCGACGAAGTTGGGAGCTTTTGTCCGGCTTGGGCGTTGAGCAGAACGACTGGCCGAGGGATTTCCGATGGCGGCCAGCGGAGAAGAGTTTGCCCACGCCATGTTCAACGCCGGTTAGCAATATGAAGATCGCACAAATTTCGCCTATTGTTGAAAGTGTGCCTCCGCGACTTTACGGAGGAACCGAGCGCGTCGTCGCTTACCTCACTGAGGAACTCGTGGCGCTCGGCCACGACGTCACCTTATTCGCGAGCGGCGACTCGATCACCAGCGCGTCTCTCGTTCCGTGCACGACAGTGGCACTGCGGTTGGACAAAAGAACGCACGACCCGTTGCCCCACTACATGATGATGCTCGACAAGGTGGCGCATTCAGCCGACGAGTTTGACATCCTGCACTTTCATATCGACCACCTGCACTTTCCCCTAATCAGAAATCTTGCCACGCCAAGCGTGACAACGCTGCACGGGCGCCAGGATCTTCCCCACAGCGCCCCGTTCTACGCCTATTTCCAGAGCCCACCCCTCATCTCGATCTCTGAGGCCCAGCGCAAGCCGATTGCCGATGCAAACTTTATCGGTACCGTCTATCATGGGCTCCCTCCCGACCTTCATCATGCGAATTTAAATGCCGATGGAGGCTATCTCGCCTTTCTCGGGCGCATCTCGCCGGAGAAGGATCCTATCCAGGCGATACGTATCGCTGTGGCCTTGCGGATGCCGCTCAAAATCGCCGCCAAGGTCGACGTGGTCGACAGAGAATACTTCGAGGAGGAGGTCAAGCCTCTGCTCGACCTTCCCGGCATCGAATACATCGGCGAGCTCGGCGAGCAGAAGAAGGGCGACTTCCTGCGCAAGGCGGCCGCTCTGCTCTTCCCCATCCGGTGGCCGGAACCGTTCGGCTTGGTGATGATCGAGGCCATGGCATGCGGCACGCCAATTCTCGCCTTCGACTACGGCTCCGTCCGCGAGGTCATCGACGAGGGCGTCACCGGTTATGTCGTCAGGTCCTTCGATGAAGCGCTTGCCGCATTGCCCAGGGTGCTGGCGCTCGATCGGCGTAAAGTGCGCCGGCGCTTTGACCAGCGCTTCACTGCTCATCGGATGGCCAACGACTACGTGCGCATCTATCATCGGCTTGCGACCAAATCTCGCGCCGAAGGGCTGATGAAACCAGTCTCGGATGGTACACTCCTCCTCAATGGAGACGATGTACTAACCGACGCTGGATTACATGCCGAATAAGCCACAGATAGCAGAACGACAAAAGGAAGCTGTCGCCGAGACGCCGTTTAGCGTCTCGCGGGCGGAGTCGGCCTCCAGGCCACGGCACGTCCTGAAGCACGGCGATGCCTTTCTTCTGGTGGACTCTCACGGCGATATCGGCGCGGCGCCCGGCGGCTCTGACGGCCTTTTCCTCCGCGATACGCGCTACCTCTCCCATCTCGAGATGAGGATCAACGGCTTGCAGCCGTTGATGCTCGGCTCAAACCTGTCGAACGACAATTGCGTGCTGACCGTTGATCTCGCCAATCCCGATTTTGTCGACCGAGAGCACGTCGTTCTCGCGAAGAACCTACTGCACGCGTCGCGCACTCTGTTCGTCGCCTGCGATGCGATGCATCAACGATTGGTGGTGCACAATTACGGAGCCAGCGCGATTTCGCTCCTGGTCTCCTTCACTTTCGGCAATGACTTTGCCGACCTCTTCGAGGTGCGCGGGCTTGCGCGCGCGCGACGGGGTCTCAGCTTTGCCAAGATGCAAGGGGGTCAAGTAACGCTCAACTACGAGGGATTGGATCGCGTCGTCAGGCGCACCGAAATCCGCTTCGAGCCGACGCCAACCGCACTAACCGATTCATCGGCGTCCTTCCGGCTTTCGCTACAGCCGCAAGGGAGCACCACGATTTACGCAACGGTCCGCTGCGACCCCTCTGAGGGGGAAAGACCGCCTTTTCTCAGGGTCATGCGCCGCACGCATCGAGAGATGAAGCAACTCATGCGCTCGGCGACGAGGATTCATACATCCAACGATCGCTTCAACGAGATGTTACGGCGCTCGACGGTCGACCTCGCCATGTTGCTGACTGATACCCCGCAAGGGCTTTATCCCTATGCCGGCATCCCATGGTATTCGACCACGTTCGGTCGTGACGGGCTCATCACGGCGTTGCAGAGCCTGTGGCTCGACCGCCGGATGGCCCTTGCCGTCTTGCGCCGGTTGGCGGCCCTTCAGGCGACAGAATTCGATGATGCCTCCGACGCTCAGCCCGGAAAGATTTTCCATGAGATGCGTTCCGGCGAAATGGCCAACCTCAACGAGATTCCCTTTGGTCTTTATTACGGCAGCGTCGATTCGACACCGCTGTTTGTATTGCTCGCCGGACTATACGTGCAGGTGACCGGCGACCTCGAGACCGCGAAGGAGCTGTGGCCCGCAATTGACCGCGCGCTCGGCTGGATCGACGGTCCTGGCGATTCCGATCAAGACGGCTTCCTCGAGTATCATCGTCATGCCGCTAAGGGTCTTGTCAATCAAGGCTGGAAAGACTCCGAAGATGCCGTGTTCCACGCGGATGGGCGCTTGGCAGAAGGTCCGATCGCGCTCTGCGAGGTGCAGGGATATGTCTATCTTGCCAAACGCCTGGCGGCCGACTGCGCGCGCCGGCTCGGGTTCGCGGCGCGCGGACAGGCACTCGACGCCGAAGCCGACCGTCTTCAGGCTCGCTTCGAAGCTGCTTTTTGGTGCGAAGAGCTCGATACCTACGCACTTGCGCTCGACGGCAACAAGGTCCCCTGCCGTGTTCGCACTTCAAATGCCGGCCAAGTTCTCTTCAGCGGTATTGCTGCCCCGGACCGCGCAAGAAAGATCGCCGCTCGCTTGATGGAGCCGGAGTGCTTTTCCGGCTGGGGCATCAGGACGGTCTCGGCTGTCGAGCGCCGACATAATCCGATGTCCTACCACAACGGCTCCGTCTGGCCTCACGACAACTCACTGATCGCGCTTGGTTTCTCACGTTACGGATCGAAGCGCGAGGTCAGCCGAATCTTTCACGCGCTGTTCGATGCGGCGACCTATTTCGATCTGCATCGCTTACCCGAGTTGTTCTGTGGGTTTCCTCGCTTCACATCGCGAGGTCCTACCCTCTATCCCGTAGCGTGCGCGCCTCAGGCGTGGGCGGCGGGGACTTTTTTTGCGCTACTCAAGGCATCGCTCGGGATCGAGCAAGATCCGTGGGGAAAAGAGAATCCGATTTCGATCTCCAACCTTGCCGAATTTTCTCGATGACGTGGTGCTGGGCGGCCTCACGGCCGGCAGCGGCAGTGTAGATGTCGTGATCCGCCGGCACGGGGCACGGACCTCGCTCGAGGTGCTGCGCGCCGAGGGGAATATCAACGTGAGGACCGAGCTCGAGGCTTGAGCGACCGCTCGTCTTACTGGCCAGCACAGCACGCGATGCCGGCCTTGTTGGATGCGGCATTCATGCAAAGCGAAACCCGGCGGGCGACCCGCCGGGTTTCCGAAGCTCATCTGCATCCCGCTTGGGTGGTGGGGGGAGGGGCAAGCAGCGGGCTGCCGACGAGCCTCAAACGTCCACATGCTCACTCAGTTCCCCGATCCTGGCTCCTTGAGCGTACGCTAGAGTGCCATCTTCGTGGCCCCTTTTTCCAAAAACCGCCGCTTTTGGGGTCACTCTGAGGCTGGGGAGGAGCTCTCGCCTAGCGCAGTCATCGCGATTTGCGTTTGGCGATATCAAGTGCCCGTGCCCAAGCTGATGAGTGCGGGACGCCAGCTCCCAACAAGACCGGGAAAGATGTGGCTTTACCAGTGAAGTCACTCGTCCCGTTGCGCGGGAGTAGAGGAGCTGACGGCAAGGGGGATCACACTCGCGTCTAGCCCGCTCGGTCCGGGAGCGCTGGCTGATGCTGTACTGTTTCCAGCAGCACGACCTAGTCTTCTGCCCTCTAGGGCGAGTCTGCGCGGGCTCGACTGGTTCATTTTCTTTCTCGCCGACATCCAGACCGGGTTCGGACCTTTCGTGGCGGTTTATTTGACCGCACAGGCGTGGACACAAGGCGATATCGGTCTCGTCCTCACCATCGGCAGTCTCGTGGCCCTAGTCGGGCAAATCCCCGCCGGAGCGCTGGTCGATGCGACACGCTTCACCCGGCTCATCGCCATGGTCGCCGTCATCGCCATCAGCGCAAGCGCCGTCGCGCTGGCAGGTTGGCCGATTTTCGTCGTCGTGCTGGGCTCGAGAGTGCTGCAAGCAGCGGCAAGCTGCATTCTCGGTCCGACCATCGCCGCGCTCAGTCTTGGTCTCGTGGGGCACGCCGGCTTTGGCGAACGGCTTGGGCGCAACGCACGGTTTGCTTCGATCGGCGCCGGCGTCGCCGCCATCGCGATGGGCGCCACGGGGCACTTTCATTCCAATCAGGCGGTTTTTATTTTCACCGGCGTGCTCGCGATCCCTGCCATCGCCGCACTGTCTCAAATTCGTCCCGGCGAGATTCGGTCCCCATCACGTGTCGCCGAGAATAGCGAAGGCTTAGCGTTTTTCGCCGGCGCGTTACTACGCAACCGTGCGCTCCTGATCTTCGCGGTTTGCATTGTCGCTTTTCATCTCTCCAATGCGGCCATGCTGCCGCTGATGAGCAGCACGTTCGCCTATAGTACGGCGAGCTTTGCCACCACCTGGGTGGCCGCTTGCATGATCGTCCCGCAATTGGTGGTGGCGGCGTCTTCTCCCTTCATTGGACGCAAGGCGGAAGCGTGGGGCCGGCGACCCTGGCTGCTGGTATGCTTCGGCGCCCTGGTGCTGAGAGGCATAATCTTTGCGCTCACGTCCGATCCTTATCTGATCGTCGGAGCGCAACTTCTCGACGGGGTTTCGGCGGCTGCCTTAGCTGTGCTCTTTCCCCTCGTCGTTGCCGATATCACGCGCGACACCGGCCGCTTCAATCTTGCTCTTGGCCTCGTCGGCAGCGCCATGGGCATCGGCGCCGCCTTCAGCACGACCCTCGCCGGATATGCCTTTGATCATGTCGGGAGCACGGCGACCTTCATCGGTCTAGCCATGATTGCAGCCACTGGGCTCGCGGTCGCCGCCGTGATGATGCCTGAAACGCGACCGACCAGAACTTGCGCCTAGCCTCTTGGCGCGCCCTCGCGTCCCTGGTGCCGCTGCGTCCTTGCGTTTGGTTCCAGGTGCATCGCCATTTTCTTTCTGCAACCGATTCGAATTGGTCTGCGTTTGCAAGCACACTGCAAACCTCAAGGAGATAACCATGAGATATCTTGCAAGCGCGGCGCTCGCAGCCCCGCGGCGCTCGCAGCCCTCGGAATCATGGCGCTGACAGCCACGACTGCGTCAGCGGCTGTCGTCTGCAACGACGAAGGCGATTGCTGGCACGCGAAGAAGCGGTACGATTACCGGCCCGAATTCCACGTCAAGGTTCATCCTGATGATTGGAGATGGGCCGAGGCCGACAATGGAAGGTACCATCGGCGCGAGCATGAAGGTCCCGGCTACTGGCGCGGCGGCGTCTGGATCGGGTTCTAAGCGTGGCAGCCTAGAGCGGAACTTTTGCCCGCCTTGCTCGTTGAGTGAGTCCTTTGGCAAAGATGCTCGCCCCTCCCCCGAGCCAATTGCCCGCTCAGGTAAGCGAAGGAGAGAGCCTGACATCCCGTCGGGCTTTTTCTTTGGCCTGGGCGCGGCGTCGGACGTGAGAGTGCAGGCGAGTTCCGGCACGTACCCATCGGCGGAATTGAATGATTAACGCACGGAGTCATAGCGGCCTCTGGATCGCCGTCTTTGCGCTTGCGACGCTGAGCCTGTCGGCAGCCTACGCTGCCGCCGACGCCTCTGATACCACCGAGGTCTCGTTTTTTGCTGCGCTCCTGGCGCTGATCTTGCTCGGCCGCTTGCTGGGCGAAGCCATGAACCGCATCGGCCAGCCCTCGGTCGTGGGTCAGCTCCTTGCCGGGATTCTGCTTGGGCCATCGTTTCTCGGTTGGGTTTACCCGGACCTCCAGCATTGGCTCTTTGCCTCCTCCAAAGAGCAAGCCTCGATGCTCAACGCCATTTCTCAAGTCGGCATCCTATTGCTCCTGCTGCTGACGGGGATGGAGACTGATCTCAAGCTCGTCCGCCGCGTGGGGCGAGCGGCTGTCAGCATATCGCTTACCGGCGTCCTGATCCCCCTTGCTTGCGGTGTGGCACTGGGGTGGCTGCTTCCCGAGTCCTTGCTGCCTGATCCGGCCAAGCGTCTCCTTACCTCTCTCTTTTTGGGAACCGCACTCGCCATCTCCTCCATCAAGATCGTTGCTGTCGTCGTTCGTGAAATGGAGTTCGAGCGACGCGATCTCGGACAGATCATCGTCGCCTCGGCAATTCTCGAGGACACGATCGGCTGGATCATCATCGCCATTACCTTCAGCCTTGCCGAAGCGGGTCACATCGACTTTACCAGCGTGGCGAAGAGCTTAATCGGAACGATCGTCTTTTTGATTTTGAGCTTCACGGTCGGGCGACGGCTCGTGGCATTTCTGATCAGGTGGACCAACGACAATCTCGAGAGCGATTTCCCCGTCATCACGACGATCTTGGCCATCATGATCGCGATGGCTTTGACCACTCACTTCATCGGGGTCCACACCGTGCTCGGCGCCTTCGTGTCGGGTGTTCTGATCGGAGAGTCGCCGATCTTGACCAAATATATCGACGCGCAGCTTCGCGGCCTCATCCTCGCATTCTTCATGCCGGTGTTTTTCGGCATGGCGGGGCTCGGTACGGATCTCACTATTCTCGCGCGGCCTGACCTGATGCTCCTGTCTCTAGGGTTGGTCGCCGTGGCGAGCGTCGGCAAGTTCGGGGGGGCTTTCCTCGGCGCGGAAATCGGCGGCTTGAGCAGAAAAGAAGCCGTCGCCGTCGGCTGCGGAATGGACGCGCGAGGCTCGACCGAGATTATCGTAGCCTCGATCGGTCTGTCGCTCGGTGCGATTACCGAGACCCTTTACACCATGATCGTTACCATGGCGGTCATCACCACCATGGCCATGCCGCCCATGTTGCGGTGGTCCTTGTCCCGGGTTCCGTTGCGCCCGAGCGAGAGAAAGCGGCTCGAGCGCGAACAGGCCGAAGCCAAGGAGTTCGTGCCGAACTTGGAGCGTCTTCTGCTCGCCGTCGACGAAAGCCCAAACGGCCAATTCGCCTCTTATATCGCAGGACTTCTTGCCAGCCGGCGAGGAAACCCGATCACCGTCCTGCCGATCGCAAATGGCAGCAAGAAATCTAAGCAAGAAAGAGAGAACGCTCCGGCAGAAGCGCTGATCGAGGAGACCATCAGGAGTGCGGCCGAAGCCAACAAGTCAGAGGCGAAAGACGCGCCACTTTCGACGGTCGAAGTGATCCTTCGCAAGGCCACCGCCCCGACCTCGGAAGAAGCCGTCACGACGGAGGCCAAGAAGGGTTACGATCTGCTGTTGATCGGCAAGGATAAGATGCGCACGGCGAAGGGTGCATTCAATTCTGAGGTCGATGCGATCGCAAACGCATTCGAAGGACCGCTTGCCATCGCAATCGCTGAAGGAATTCGGTTGACTGAGCCTCAGCCCAAGGCTCTGAAAATTCTTGTACCAATAACGGGTACGGAGGTATCGCGTCGGGCAGCCGAATTGGCTTTCTCACTCGGCAAGAAGGGCAAGGTCACGGCGCTTTATGTCGGTCAAGCCGGAGGGAATGCCACTGCGCAGAGGCGAACGGGGAAGCATGCCCGCGAGATTTTGAAAGACACCGCTGAAATGGCCGAGCGCTATGGCCTAAAGATCGAGACCCGCGTCGTGTCACTCGGAAGCCCGGCCAAGGCAATTGCGGCGGAAGCGACGAAGGGCAAGCACGATCTCATCGTCATGGGGGTCAGCCGCAGGCCTGGTGAGAAATTATTCTTCGGCGACGTCGCAGCTGCAATTCTGGCGAAACCCCCGTCGTCGATGCTGTTGTTGTCGACCTGACTTTCAGATCGGCGCTGCGCCTCGCGGTACCCTGCGACACTTCCACACGAAGGTGAAACCTTTGGGAGCGTAAAGAGTTGTTTGACTGATCCAACGAAGCTTTCGATCAACTCTTCTCCTCTATGCGCCAGTATATTCCTCCTAAAGATGCTTTCGATCCGTTGGAACTTGCCGTTATGAAGCGGGCGCTCGATTCCGCGTGGACCGAAATTAAGGCCGCAAATCTCATCCAACTCACTAAGGACGACGCGCTGCGGAGGGCGGTGTGCCTTAAGCTATTTTCGCTCGTGCGTGCACGACCGACCGATCCTGACGAGCTGCGAGAAATGCTGTTGTCGTCCGTCGCTGCAGATACGACGACGGGCGAATGGCCGAGCCGATCGGACTAAGTGGCTGATTTAATTGGCGCCCCGTAGGGGTTTCGAACCCCTGTTTCCGGCGTGAGAGAAATGTTTCCTCCGTTCACTGGCGTTCGTGGCTGTTCTGGAAAACCCAATTAAAACAATAAAAGCGTTCGCACCCGTATGCGGTTGTGCGCTCCCGTCCAGGGCCGTATATTGGGTATTTGTTGGGCATAGAGCCGCTTAAAGGCCGTATGCGGTCCTGGGAATAAGGAAACATGGCGCGCCGCGTGTTGGACAGATATTTGGATTCCAAGGACGCGCGCCGGCGACTGGCGCCACGCGCCAAGCCCTATTTCCGTACGATCGAACGCGGCCTCCATCTCGGCTATCGGCGCCTTGCCAATGGCGCCGCCGGTCCGTGGATCGCGCGCCACTATCTCGGGGATAGGCGATACGAGGAGGAGGCAATCGGCCATGCCGATGACCTGTCCGATGCCGACGGCGTGGCAATTCTAACCTATTGGCAGGCAGTCGAAGTCGCGCGCGAGCGCATGAGGCTGCGCGTGCAATCCGCAGCCGGCATTATCGGTCCCTACACAGTCGCCGACGCCGTCGCGGCCTACCTCGAATTTTTGCAGCACAATCGAAACACGGCTTATGACGTGCGCAAGCGCATGCAAGCGCACGCCCTGCCTCAGCTTGGTAAGCTCGAGGTCGCGTCGCTCACGGCGGATAAGCTACGCAAATGGCATGCCGACCTGGCACGCAAGCCGCCGCGCCTGCGCAGCAAATCAGGCAAGGAGCAGAAGTACCGAACTCTTGCCGACGACGAAGACTCCTTGCGCCGTCGTCGTGCATCAGCAAATAGATGTCTTGCGCAACTGAAGGCTGCGCTCAACCTGGCTTGGCGCGAAAACAAAACGCCTTCGGATAAGGAATGGCGGAAGGTCAAGCCATTCGAGGGAGCTGATGCCGCCCGCGTGCGCTATCTCACAGTAGGCGACTGCAAGCGTCTGCTGAAGGCCTGCGACCCAGTCTTTCGAAATCTCGTTCGCGCCGCGCTGGAAACAGGTGCTCGCTATGGCGAGCTCGTTCGGCTTAGGGTGGAAGATTTTAATCTAGATACCGGGACGATCGCGATCCGCATCAGTAAGACTGGCAAGCCACGACACGTCGTCCTAACCGATGAGGGCGCAGCCTTTTTCGCACAGGTTTGCCTCCGGCGACCTGGGAGCGAGCCCATGTTCCTCAAAGCCGACGGCTCTACGTGGCGAAAAAGTCATCAATTGCGTCCGATGGCCGAAGCGTGTCGACGCGGCAAAATCGACCCCCCCATCAACTTCCATGCGTTGCGCCACACCTGGGCAAGTCTCGCCACTATGAATGGTGTACCCCTTCTTATCGTCGCCAAAAATCTGGGGCATTCCGACACGCGAATGGTCGAAAAACATTATGGTCACCTTGCCCCATCCTATTTCGCAGATGCTATCCGTGCTGGCGCGCCGCGGTTTGTGGGACTCCGCCGGTTACCGCGGGCGACAATGAAGAAAGTGCGATCGGTCGCCACCCGAACTGCCGAACCCAATTGATGTCGGCTTTTGAACGATAAGCGGACCAAACGCTGTTGTCGTCACGACGTCCGCTTGTGACCCATAGCGGACCATCTCTGCACGACGCTCTGCGTCGGACGCGAGGGTCAGATCGCATCACCAATCAAGAGAGCCGACCCGGCGGAGCAAGCGACATCCAGCAAGAACTTCTGCACGTTTGCGCCAAGGCTGGGCCTATGTCGTTGGCACTCCACCAGCCTTCTTGTAAGCTTTGTATTCTGCTTTACACCGCTTCATCTGTTCATGGTGCGTCCCTGGAATCGGGTGTGTCAGAAGCGCCTGCTTGCAGATTTTGCCAGCGGCTCCGGCATTAGCGTCGGTGGCGACCAGTCCGACAGCAAGGCTTGAGCCTGCCAGAAGCAGCGCGACTGCTAGTGTAATCTTCTTCATTGGGAGTTCCTTTCATTGCACGGTGTGGGAAGTTCTGCCGCTGACTAAAGCTGCATTAGAACAATTGGTTCCGAGGCCCCTGGGCCTGAGTTCCAGCACACGAAAGAAGGCCGGACGCGGTTCGGACGTCGGGCTTGGATCGAGGGGCTTGGCCTGACGTCGCATCGTGGGGGGCGGGGCTCCCCACGACTTCAAGTTCAAAGCCCAAGATGCTCAAAAGCGCGGAAACGTGGGCTGCGGCTCGTGGTTAGAGCGACCTAGCTTAACCTTGCGGTCGCGTTCTCCCCATGGCTTCCAACCGACAGGCGTGAAACGAATAGCGTCACCGAGATTTGCGTTTATCCAGCGGCCTGCCTGTAAACGGCAGGGGAAGGGAATTTGATAAAGTCCAAACCTATCGTGAGCGAAAAGACAAAGATCAGTGTTGATCGGTGCTTTCTCGATGGGTCTCATGAAGGTTTCGATCATTTCGTTATTCTCTCTAGTGACGGCGAAGAGGATGCTTTCCCTCGCGCACAAAAGCCCCCACGGGAAACGAAGGAGAGGCGCTAAAGGCTGCGCTGCGTCGCCTAACGAAAGATGAAGAGGCGGTGTCGGTGGTCCGCGCAGCAATTGCAGGCTTGTGCGGCCTTGTTGGTTCACGATGCAGGGTACATATCTTTGCGCGTATGTGTGGCCGGTTCGACAATTTGATCGCTCGTGATGCCTATCGCGGTCTGTTCAAGGCTCAGCGCCTGCCGAAGTCCAACTTCCCTCTCCGCTACAACATCGCTCCTACTGACCAAATCCCAATTGTACGGATCGACCCCCGCGACGGCGAGCGCGAGGTGGTCATGGCACGCTGGGGACTGATCCCATTCTGGATGAAGGAAAAACCGAAGGTCCCTCACATTAACGCACGGGCTGAGACGGTGCACAAATTGCCGCTGTTTCGCGAGGCATTTGCTAAACGGCGATGTCTCATTCCGGCGACGGGGTTTTACGAATGGCAGAAGCGCGAAGATGGCAAGCAGCCCTATCGCTTCCGTCGAAAGGATCTTGAACCGTTCGCTTTTGCTGGTATCTGGGAATTCGCAAAATTAGATGGAGAGGAAATCCTGTCCACAGCCCTGATCGTTGGAGAAGCAAACCCACTTGTCGGTGGCGTGCATGATCGGATGCCCGTGATGCTGATGTCGGAGGACTATGACAGTTGGCTCGGTCCCACCAGCGTCGAGGACCTTAAGGCCCTGCTCAAACCTTATGATCCGGCTTTGATGGAAGCCTACGCAGTCAACCGCGCGGTCAACAGCGTCAAGAACGATACAGAAGAGTGCATTGAGCCTGTGGCAGACTGACCTACGCGGAGCTAGCGGACGCCACGTCCGCTTCTGGCAGATTTTGTTGATTTAGTCGGGCGATAGCGGGTTCGACCGTGTCTCGTCTTTGTAGAAGCGGACGTTTTCATGGCGCTTCGGCATGCGCCCTAGCGGCATTCGGCTTTGTTTGGTTCTTTCCGGAAGATGCCTCACGCTGGTCGGAGATCTGGGGTTGGGTCTGGTCTGAGCTTGGCAAGCTTGCGGAGGTTCTGGGCGATTGCGGCGAGCAGGAACTCATCCTGTGCCCCACAAGGGCCGCGCAATCGTAGCCGGCCAAGTCTGAGGATCCGCTTGAGATGGGCGAACAGCATCTCGACCCGTTTGCGATCCCGGCGGGACTGCTCGAAGGCGGCCGTGTCATAGAGGGCCCTGGCCACGTCGCGTGACTCTTCATTGACGTCGCGAGGGATCTTGCGATGGGGCGTATTCGGGCAGCACTTCAGTTTGAGCGGACACAGATCACACTCAGCCTTTTGTGAGCGGTAGAGCAGCGTCCTGCCGTCATGGACCCGACCAGTGGTTCTGAGCAACTTGCCTTGCGGACAGACATAGATGTTATGCTCAGCATCAAAGGTGAAGTCGGCCCGTGAGAGCGTGCCATCGTCACGCCGGGATCTGTCGAACACCGGTATATGCGGGGCGATCGCCTTGTCCTTGACCAGCCAGTCGAGCATCGGTGCTGCGCCATAGGCGCTATCACCAGCCAGCCGTTTGGGCTTGAGGCCAAAACGGTCTGCCACGCGATCGATCATGGTGCGTGCCGCTCCAACCTCGGCCTGACGGATGGCGCGGGTCGCTTCGACATCGACGATGATCGCGTGGTCGGTGTCGATCAGATAATTGTTGGCATAGGCAAAGAAGGCGGGTCCACGCAGCGCGCCGGTCCACTGGGCCGCCGGATCGGACGGCGAGACGAACTTCGGCGTCACCTCGCTGGCGGCGCCGAAGGCGGCATCATCCAACCTGGCAAGATAGTCTTTGACCGCCCGTGTGGCGTTGGCGGGAAGGTCGTCGACACTCCATTCGTGACCCGGCACTGAACGCTGCTTGTTGGCGTCGGCCTCAATCAGGCTCGCATCGACGGCAAACCCTTCACCACCCACCAGGCCTTCGGCCATGCACCGGCGCACCACGGTCTCAAACATATGGCGCAGAAGGTTGCTTTGCCGGAAGCGACCGTGGCGATTGAGCGAGAAAGTGGAGTGGTCGGGAACCTTGCCCTCAAGGCCTAAGCGACAAAACCACCGATAGGCGAGATTGAGATGCACCTCTTCACAGAGGCGGCGTTCGGAACGGATGGCGAAGCAATAACCCACGATGAGCATGCGGATCATCAGCTCGGGATCGATCGAGGGACGACCAATCGAGCAATAGAACGACTTCAGCTTCTGCCGAACATCGCTCAGATCGATGAAGCGGTCGATCCGGCGCAACAGATGATCGTCAGGAACGTGATCCTCAAGGCAGAAGTCGTAGAACAGTCGCTCCGGTACTGCTTGCGTCCCCATCATCGATCCGCCCTCCGTGCAAATCACCCAGAGGACGGAATCACGTACCTCAAAGCCGATCAACCCCGACTAAATCAACAAAATCGGCACTTTTCGGACATCCCACCTGCACTGACGAATGTCCGCTATCCGGCGTAAAGCTGACATGAAGCGAATGGGCCGTTATGTCGGCTAATGACCCAATGCGGACATCATCAATCTGGCATCCAGCGCGCAGAAGTGGATTAGATATCCGTCTGATCTCGTCGACTGACAGAGCAGCGCGCTGTCGACATTCGGTAGGATCCGCCTAGCGCTCTTCCTAGGATTGCCACCCGGATCCTCGGTCCTAGAGCCAGCAAAGGACCTCTGTTGGTATTTGATCCTCGTGACGTTGCCCCCAACTTTTATCCAGCGGCGACTGGAGTCGGGCGGTTGCTGATGCCTTCCTCGGTGGTAATGGCGACGGTTCGCGACGCGGAGCCGTCAATGGAGCGCAGCGCTGCGGACCGTCGGGTCGCGGCGTAGGCTTGTGGGGTGAGCCAGCCGAGCCGCGAGTGCGGACGGCTGGTATTGTAGTCGGTGCGCCAAGCGGCGAGCTCAGCACCGGCATGCGCGACCGAGCGGAACAGCGTCTCATTCAGGAGCTCGTCGCGCAAGCGGCCGTTGAAGCTCTCGACGAAGGCGTTCTGCACCGGCTTACCAGGCGCGATGTAATGCCAGGCGATCTTGTGATCGTCGGCCCAACACAGGATCGCTGTCGAGGTCAGCTCGGTGCCATTGTCGCTCACGATCATTTTTGGCTTGCCACGCACGGCCATGAGCCAGTCGAGCTCGCGGGCGACACGGGCGCCCGAGAGCGAGGTGTCGGCCACGAGCAAGAGGCATTCCCGCGTGCAATCATCGACTACCACCAGGATGCGGAAGCGGCGCCCGTCGACGAGCTGATCGGACAGGAAATCGAGCGACCAGCGTTCATTTGGAAGCTGCGGTAAGGCGATCGGCGCCCGCGTGCCCAAGGCCCGCTTGCGACCGCGCCGGCGCCGCACCAAGAGCCGCTCCTCACGATAAAGCCGATAGACCCGCTTGTGGTTCACCATGTAGCCCTCCCGCCGCAACAGCACGTGCAGCCGCCGGTAGCCGAAGCGCCGGCGCTCATGCGCCAAGGCTCTCAATCGCTCGCGCAGCTTAAGATTATCCGGCCGCCGCGCGCGGTAGCGGACGGTCATCCGCGGCACCTCAATCACCGAACACGCCCGCCGCTCGCTCACCGGAAACGCCGAACGTAGATGAACAACAGCCTCGCGCTTGACGGCGGGCGTCACCATTTTTTTGACAGCAGCTCTTTGAGCATCGCGTTGTCGAGCATGGCGTCGGCAAACAGCTTCTTCAGCCGCGCGTTCTCGCTCTCCAGCGCCCGTAAGCGCTTGACCTCCGACACGCTCAGACCCCCGTACTTGGCTTTCCAATGATAGAAGGTCGCGCTGCTGATCCCGTGCTTGCGGCAAACATCGGCCGTCTTCGCCCCGGCCTCCTGCTCCCTCAGGATCGCAATGATCTGTTCTTCCGTATGCCTCGATCGCTTCATCGTCCGGTCCTTCCCTCAAGGCCGGACTCCAGTTCAACCTGGATTAAATCAAGGGGGCAACGTCACTCGTAATCGTCCGAGGTTCATCCGCCGTCAAATCGTCCTACCTCCGATAACTAACCGGAGGTGCAGACTTGAAATTCTTCTTTCATTTCCTCGGCAAGGGCAGCGTGTATGAGGACCCTACCGGGCGCGATTTCCCTTCCGTCGAGGCCGCAATATCGCATGCTAAAGATGTAGCCGCCGAGCTTGGCGTGGATGAGGTCCAATATCAGGGTCAATGCGTGTTGGTGACCGATTCAATCGGAAATGAGGTCTCGCGAGTGGCAGTTGGCAAGGGTGCGCCCTTCCGCTAATCGGGCCATGTCGCCGCGCTGAAGCACTTGATCATCTCAAGCTTCTCAATCGCGTAGCAGTTCATCAATCCACTGACGTGCTTCTGCTAATGCCTCCTTACCAGAAGGTCCATTTATATGCGGGCCACGCTTGCCAAGTATAGGTAGATCGGGCCGAGTGGGAGTCACTTGGACAAGCCAGGAACCAGCAACCCCTTCGACCCGTATTTTGTACCCGCGGTATTCTGCGTTGCATTCCAGAACACCGCCCGGGTTCCCAATCACCAAACGGGCAATTTCCTTTCCCCGTTCATCTGTAATCAACACGGCGCGATAGTTGGACGGGGTGTCCCCCGCCATCTCGTCGGCCATGGCGAAAGCCTGCTCTAGCGCTCCGCCGAGGTCAGCGAAAAATTCCCCCTTTTTGTCCTCATAGACGCTGTCCTGGCTGATAAAGTGAAAAAAGTAGCGCAAACTCAACTGCCTCCGATGTTTTGCCGGAGGTGGCGTTGATTTTTTGCGAAGTGAACCTCGGACGGTTACTAGGTTTTGGGCTAGCGTGACCGAAGCCAATCTTGTTGCAGCATCGACGCAGCGGCCGACAGGGATACCGCCACTCGGCGATATCTCTTGGGGCGCGCATATTTGTGTCTTCTACGAAACGAAAGAGGACTTAATCGACACCACCACTGCCTACTTCGAGGCCGGTTTGAATAGCAACGAATTTTGTGTATGGGCGGTTTCGGACCCGCTGGGCGTGGAGGAAGCAGAGATGGCGCTCCGCCACAGCGTGCCAGACTTCGATGCCCGAACTCGCTGCAAGACAGATCGAGATACTTCAGGGCTACGAATGGTATCTGAAAGGAAATGAATTTGATCCGCAGCGGGTTACGGGTGGGTGGCACGACAAACTCAACGAGGCCTTAAGCAGAGGTTACGAAGGGATGAGAGCCAGTGGCAATGCTTTTTGGTTCGAAGCCAACCAATGGAAGGACTTTTGCCAATATGAGGAGGAACTGGATCGCTCTCTGGGTGGCAAGAAGATGATTGTCATGTGTACCTACTCGCTGGGAAAGAGTAGGGCAGTCGAGCTTCTAGATGTGGCGCGAGCACATAACTTCACCTTAGCGAGACGAGCTGGGAAGTGGGAATTTCTGGAGACCCCCGAGCTAAGAGAAGCCAAGCGCGAAATTAGGAGATTAGAAGGTGCTGTCGACATCCTCAGCAATCCTTTCCCCGGCTCTCAACGATTAACGGCACGCGAGCGTGGCGTTCTGGCCCAGCTCGTGAGAGGAGCAACAGGCAAGGAGGCTGGACGCGCGCTTGGCATCAGCCATCGTACTGTGGAATTTCACCGCGCGAATATCTCGAAAAAGCTAGGCGCCAAAAATCTCGTCGAACTCGTACGCAAGGTCGCGAGCGGAATTGGATGAACCATTACGATTTCTAGGGCATCGGCTTTTTTAGCATGATGCAGTAGCCTGATTAGAACACATGAATGGAGTTCGGAGAGAGCGGACGGCGGTCAAAGCGGACATGCGGTGAATTGCGCTCTGGCTTTCTCCGCGCTTAAAGCTCCTCCCCGGCGAAGACCGTCGCCTCGCAAGTTAAATTCTCCTTTTTGAAGAGACCGCAGACTTGGGTCGCCTCAGCAGTACTAGCGAAGGGACCCGCGATCAGCTGCCACTTTTTGTCGGGCGCAAGCATGCGACGCGGCTGTAATCCCGCCACGAGTGCGGCATGGTTGGTGCGGATGTCGCGCCACAATCGCTGCAAGCCAGCCTGCTTCTCGACTGTCCCGATCTCGATCCCAAAGCGCGTGGTGCCTGGCGGAATGTTAATCGTTGGCTCGAGGTTCGCGGTCTGCGGGGGCCCCTCAGAGCCTGCCGCAGGCGTGGGTGACTTCGAAAAAGTGCCCGAAGATCCGGCCGAAGTTGCGGACGATATCGTAGATAACGGCTTGTCGCCTGATGAAGTCGCGGGCGGCAGTACCGCGCTTGGCTTTGGTGTGGGCTCAGCGGTGGCGGTTGGATTTGCCTCAGAGCCTTCGTTGGCTGGGGCGGTCGGTCCGGCAAAATTCGGTGCACCGGATGCGTCACCCTGTGGCCCGCCTGAACTGCCAGGTGACTTCGAAGCGATATTGGGCGGTCCAGCCGGAGTCGGTTGACCGTTAGCAGCGGCAGGATGGCTTTCCGGTCCATCTGGAGCCTGTTGACCGACACCTGCTCCTGCTCCTCCGCTGGCAAAGGCACCACCGGGACTGTTAGGTCCACTCAACGCATGTTTGGCGGTGTTGGAAGCTACTGCGTTGGCAGCAGTGGCGGGATTGTGCTGTCCACCCGGAGCATTTTGACTGGCTTCTGATCCGGCTTCTCCGCTGGCGCCAGGAGCAATTCCAGTTTGGCCATACGGGAGAGGTTTGCCGTCTGGCACCGTTGATCCGGTGATCACTGTCGCATCGGTCGCTACTATGACCGCTTTTGGCCCGACGATCTGGGGGCCCTTGAACACGCCAGGCTTGGCCGTTGCCGCCACGGTCGGGGTGCCTTGGTTCACCGCAGCAAACAGCGCCCGATTAGCTCTCGCGGTGCGCTGATGCTTCACCTGAAGTGCCGTGGGCTGAGTGTGTCGTTCGCGAGACCAAGCCACTTCTTGAGCCGTTGGCTGAGCTGTAATGCCGGCGGGCCCATTGAAGCCGACATTGTTCGCCGTGGCGGTGCTGGTGACTTGCTTATCGTAGGTATTGGTGATGGCGGTCGTGTTTACCCTTGTGACGGCGGTGTTGTAGAAGAACAGCCCGTTCTTCCAGTGGCCACCTTCATAGCCGGATCCGAAATAGCCCAAGCCGTAATTGATACCGCCATAGTAGCCGACATGCGGTGCCCAATATCCGGCATGCCAAATGTACCGCTGGCCCTCATATCCCCAGTAGCCTGGAGTCCAGACGAGGCCGACAGTGGGGGGCAGAACCCAGGTTCCGGGCACCCAATAATAATCGCCCGCAGCGTAAGCCCAATAACCCGGCGTCCAGAGGTAACCAGGTCCAGGACAAAGCGGCTGGTCGTAAACTGGAAGAGGAGGCGGAGCGATACTGATCGAGGCGACGACATCGCTTCGTGGCGGAGTGGGATAAGCAGGGTCTGGCGCCGCGTAATGAGCACTACCTCTCGAGCCATAGCTAGGCGGCGGTGGGGGTGGCCCATAGGCAGGTGGTGGCGGCCCGTAATAGCCCTGCGCCCGCGCATTCCCTTCGGCTGCACCGCTTAGCGCCCCGATACCAGCGCCAATTCCGGCGCCCATAGCCGCGCCTTTGCCGCCGCCAAGAATGCCGCCAATGATCGCCCCTACGGCGCCTCCTTCAACGCCACGCTTCACGACCTGTGCCCTGGCCGGTGTGCTCGGCCAACTAACGACGCACGGCAGGGCTGAGCAGCCCAACGAAAATGCGAGCATGCGTCCAGGTGTCATGAAACTTCTCCCTCAACGCAGGCAGCAGGATCGGTAAGGCCCCCCAAAGCCCCTGGTGATGTTCGCCTAGCGGGGCAAGCGCCTGATCCCACTGACCGCGCGAAAAGTCGATTCCCCTTCCACTCAATAGCGCTGGAACACAGCGAAACTTTGGCATTTTGGCGCCTGTTGGTATCGTTCGTGAGGCGGCTCTCGACGCGAAACGGACCCGTGGGGATAAATGGAAGGCAAAGGTTTTGCAGCGGGTTTGCAATAGCCAGCTGCCCAAACATCTCGCGGGCCTAAAAATTGGCGTAGAGGGTGGAATTCGAACCCACGGTGCGGATAACCGCACAACTGCTTTCGAAGATTCTCCTGTCGGGGTCGGTGCCGTGCTGTAGCTAGCCGTGCTGTCCTATTGGCAATTTTTCTCCTGACCATCCTACCTTGTGATGGCACGTGTCGTGCTATGCACCGCGCGGTTCGTTTGCGGTGGGGCACTAGGCGGTACCAAAAAGGGTTTCTGAGCGTTTCATTGTACACTCTCAGTTTCGGCATTCTGAAACGGGTCATGAACACAGTTCTGGCTGTCCGCCTTTATGGCAAGCGTGGGTCGCCCCAAGCGTACGCCATTCGCGATTTTCTCCAGCGAAGCGACATACCCTTCGAATGGGTTGAGCTTAGTACCAATGAGCAAGCTTGCGCCGAGCTGGGTCTTGAGAACCTGGATGACTTGCGTTTGCCGATCTGCATTTTTCCTGATGGAACTCGCATGGAGCATCCCACCGTGCGCCAAGTCACGGAAAAGCTAGGCTGGTTCCGCAATCCCTCCCGCTCGGAATACGATCTCGCCATTTATGGAGGCGGGCCGGCGGGCTTGAGCGCCTCGGTTTATGGCGCGTCGGAGGGCTTGAAGACCGTGCTCGTCGAACGTTTCACCGTTGGGGGGCAAGCCGGTACGAGTCCCAAAATCGAGAACTATCTCGGTTTTCCGGAAGGGATCAGTGGGGCGGACCTCGCCGAGCGGGCGCGCGAACAGGCCGCGAAATTCGGTGCCGAGATACTCATCCATCGCGCCGGTGTTCGCGGTGAATTCTCCACCTGCAAGGGCGTCGTGGACCTCGACGACGGGACCAAAGTCATCTCCCGCGTGTCCGTATGTGCCACGGGCGTGGAGTACCGCCGTCTTGGCCTGCCCAACGAGGACAAGCTATTTGGTGCGGGCGTCTATTACGGCGCAGGCGCAAGCGAGGCGCAGCTTTGCGGCAACGAGCATGTGGTGATCGTTGGGGCGGGAAATTCTTCGGCACAAGCGTCGCTCTATCTTGCCCGCTATGCTCGCAAGGTGAGTATCGTCATGCGGGGCGAGCGTTTGAACGATAACGTCTCCGAATATCTCGTCGATCGCGTCATGCACGCTCCAAACATCGAGATCGTTCCCAGAACTGTGGTCGTCGCCTTGTATGGCGATGTCATGTTACACGCCGTCACGCTCAGAAATTGCGACACGGGACAGGAGCGCACGATCAAGACGAGTTTCCTGTTTCCGTGCCTCGGCGGCGTGCCCAATACCCGATGGGCAAAGGAAGTTGGGATCGTTCGCGATGAGGAGGGCTATCTTGTCACCGGGCCGGACCTCCGCAAATTCGATCCAATGTCTGAATCATGGAAGTTGAACCGCGAGCCCTATTACCTCGAAACGTCCATGCCGGGAGTGTTTGCGGCGGGCGATGTGCGGCACGGCTCGATCAAGCGCGTTGCCTCCGCCGTCGGCGAGGGTGCGATGACGATCGCTTTTGTGCATCGCTATCTCGCTTCAGGATAACGGGGCTCGCAACTTCATCCGCAGTGGCCATACCCGAAAAATCGGGCGGTATCGACCACAGCCAAAACAAGTGTCGCCAAAGCCAACACCACGCCTGACACAATTGCGATGATGGCGCTGACCTCTTGCGGGTAAGTTAGCTCGAGGGGATTGGCCTCCTTGACCATCTGGCCATTCCAGTAGAGCCGACCCTCGTTGTCGACACCAAGGTTGTCGAGTCCGATCTGCGAAATTTTGTGCACGCCGCGTGGCCACCTGGCCTCGCCGGAACCGGTACGCGCGTTTGGATAGCGTTGGTCAAATTTTTTCATGTCGAAGCCCTTGTTGCGCGCCCCCCAGCTTCTGAAATGCAAACTTTGCGCAATTGGCGGCAGAGCCAATTCCGTTGTCTAGCGCGTTAATCTAGCATGACCGAGGGCGGACAATCGGTGATCGACAGGAGGACCAATTATGACAACTGCTGCAAGCAGAAGAACTGTTCCGTTCGGATTTGATCCAGCCCGATCCGACGCTTTGAGCGAGCTCCTTGCTCAGCGCTGGTGGGCCGTAGGTTTACGAGGCATCTTGGGCATTATCTTCGGATTGGTCTGCCTGCTCACCCCGGGTATCGCCGTTGGAGCATTCGTTATTGTCTTCGCAGCTTACATGTTCGTTGACGGAGTTTTTGCGATCATATCCGGCATACGCGCGGCCCGCAGTGGCGAGCAGTGGGGCTTGCTCATTCTCGAAGGCATCGTTGACCTTGCTGCGGGTATCGTCGCCGTCGTTTGGCCCGCGATCACGCTCGTTGCACTCGTGTGGATTGTTGCCGTTTGGGCGATTATTTCGGGCGCATTGATGTTGGGCGCGGCCTTCGGCCTCAATATCGATTATGGGCGCTGGTGGCTCGCATTAGGCGGCATAGCTTCAATTATCTTCGGCATCTTGCTAATCATCGAGCCGTTTATCGGCGCAGTGGTCCTGACATTGTGGATCGGTGCCTATGCCCTGATTTTTGGCATTTTCTTGCTTGTGCTGGCTTTTCAACTCCACTCCAAGCGAGAAGCACTCGCGAGCAAGACATCTGCCGCCGCCTAAAGGAATTTGGTGGACCATCATTTTTGGAGAAATACCCAATGCAAGAACACAGGGCGAATAACGTTCCCGACCTCTTTAGCCCGGTCGAGGTTGGGCCGCTGGAGCTTCACAATCGTGTCGTCATGGCGCCATTGACGCGTAGTCGCGCGGGACCCGGCAATGTGCCAACGCAATTGAATGCCCTCTATTATGCTCAGCGCGCCAGCGCTGGCCTCATCATCGCGGAAGCGACGCAAATCGCGCCGGAAGGTCAGGGCTACATCTCGACCCCGGGAATTCACAGCAGAGAGCAGATCGAGGGCTGGAAATGCGTGACCAAGGCGGTTCACGTCGCCGGTGGCCATATCGTGCTTCAACTTTGGCACGTCGGCCGCATCTCCCATCCTTCCTTCCAGCCGGGCGGGGCTTTGCCGGTTGCGCCGTCGGCTATCAGGCCCCAGGGACAAGCCTTCACGACCAAAGGGTTCGAGCCCATCCCGACCCCACGTGCGCTTGAAGAATCCGAGATTCCCGGGATCGTCGAGAAATACGCCCAAGCGGCGCAAAACGCCCTTGCCGCGGGGTTCGACGGCGTGGAGGTGCATGCCGCCAATGGTTATCTGATAGACCAATTCTTGCGCGACCAGACCAACAAGCGCACTGACCACTACGGCGGCAGCGTCGAAAATCGCAGTCGGTTCTTGCTGGAGGTCATCGAGGCGGTCACAGCCGCCATCGGAGCCGAGCGTATAGGCGTACGCATCTCGCCGCAGAATGGGCAGAACGACATATCCGACAGCAACCCGCAAGCGCTGTTCAATTACGTGGCGGAACAGCTGTCCAGAAGAGGCCTCGCCTATCTCCACATCATCGAAGGTGATACCGGCGGCGTGCCCGTCCCGTCCTTCGACTACGTCAAGCTGAAACGCCTGTTCGGCGGCATTGTCATCGCCAACAACGGCTTCGACAAAGCCCGCGCGACCGACGCGATTGCCGAAGGCCGCGCCGATCTCGTCGCCTTCGGCAAGCCCTTCATATCCAATCCGGACCTGGTGATCCGCCTGCTGCTCGATGCACCGCTGACGCCAGCCAATCGGGAGACCTTCTATGGCGGCGCGGAACAGGGCTACACGGACTACCCAATGCTAATTGGGGTGGCCCCTCACGCCTGTTACGAACACGAGGTGGAAAGAGCATGGGGTTAATAGGCATGACCTGCCCCTGAAGTATCCTCCATTGGGAATTAGAGTCTCGGCATGAGTATGCCCTCTCGGGTGGGGTGAGCAACAGGCCGGCACGCGGAGCCATGACAGAGCGCAGCGTGATGGCCTGTTGCGGTGAGTTTGGCGGCAAAGGCCGCCGGTGTCTGGTAGTCGAGCGCCGAATGCGGCCGGCCCGTATTGTAGTCTTCCGTCCATTCCGCGATCGCGTGGCGCGCATGTTCGAGGCCGAAGAACAGGGCCTCGTTCAACAGTTCATCCCGCATCCGCCCGTTGAAGGATTCCACGAAGCCGTTTTGCATGGGCTTGTCAATCGGCTTCCAAATTTGACCCTCGATCGGCGTCCAATTTTGACCCCCTTGAGCGACGGGCTCGGACGGTAGCGCTCGCCCCGTCGGAGCTGGTCGGGGTTGCGGAGACGGGGCGAGTGCGGGTTTGCGTGTGATCGTCGGCCCGGCTCTTGAAGCGCCAGCTATCGTTACCAGTCTCGATGATGTCGCAGTGGTGGGTCAGGCGATCGAGCAGCGCGGTGGTCATTTTGGCATCACTGAAGACGCTCGGCCATTCACCGAAGGCGAGGTTCGTGGTGACGATGATCGAGGTGCGCTCGTAGAGTCGGCTGACGAGGTGGAACAGGAGCTGCCCGCCGGATTGAGCGAAGGGCAGATAGCCGAGTTCGTCGAGGATGATGAAGTCCATGCGCGTCAGATGATCGGCGAGCCGGCCTTGCCGTCCGTTGCGGGTCTCGGTCTCGAGTTGGTTGACGAGATCGACGACGTTGTAGAACCGTCCGCGGGCGCCGGCGCGGATGCAGCTTCTGGCGATGGCGATGGCGATATGGGTCTTGCCGGTGCCGGTGCCGCCGACCAGCACGGCATTGCGCTGCTGGGCGATGAAGCCGCCGCCGGCGAGGTCATGCACCAACGTCTCGTTGATCGGCGTGCCCGCGAACTGGAAGCCGTCGAGGTCCTTGGCGAGTGGCAGCTTGGCGATGGTGAGCTGGTACTTGATCGAGCGCGCCTGCTTCTCGCTGATCTCGGCGTTGAGCAGGTCGCCGACGATGCGCTGGGGTTCGTGCTGGCGTTTGACGGCCGTGGCCATGATCTCGTCGAAGGCGGCCTTCATGCCGTAGAGCTTGAGCTCGCCCATGAGGTCGAAGAGTTGGGATCGTTCCATCAGATGGTTCTCCTGAGGTTGTCATAACGGGCACAATCGGCGATCGGCGCATGGCGCGATGTCAGCGCCGCCGGCGTGAGGATGGTGGCCGGTGGGCCAGGATCGCGTTGGCGGGCAAGGATGTTGAGGACGACATCGGCGGAGTGGACGCTGTGAGCGATCGCTTCGGCGCAGGCAGCCTCGACCGCCGGCAGCCCGTCGGTGAGCACCGCGGTGAGGATGTCGACCATCTGCCGATTGCCGTCGTCGGCGCCGGCGAGCTTGCGCCGTACGCGCTCGAGCGACGCCGGAAGCACCCAATCCTTGAAGGGAGCGCCGTTGCGGAAGGCGCCGGGCTTGCGAGCGAGCACCGGCACGTAATGCCAAGGGTCATAAACCGTGCGGCCGCGGCCGAATGAGCGGGGATGCTCGGCAACGATCCGCCCGTCCTGGCGGATTACGATGCGATCGGCATAGGCATGAACCTCGACCGGTCGCCCGACCGCGCTGGCCGCCGCCGAGTACTTGTTGTTGTCGAAGCGCACCAGGCAGGTCTTCGAGACCGATGCCGGCACCGCGTGGAAGCCGTCGAACCGGCCGGCATAGGGAACAAGCTTCGGTCGCTCCGCCTCGAACACCTCCCAGATCGTCTGGTCGGTCAGCTCCGGATGGCGATGCGCCTTGGCGTAGGCGATGCATTTATCGAGCAGCCAGGCGTTCAGCTCGTCAAGGTTCTTGAACCGCAGCCGCGGCGTGAAGAACCGCTCACGGACCAAGCCTGACCTGGTTCTCGACTTGACCCTTCTCCCAGCCCGATGCCGGCGTGCAGGCGACCGGGTCGATGAGGTAGTGGCTGCACATCTGCAGGAAACGGCGATTGTAGACGCGCTCCTTGCCAACGAGGATCGTCTCCACCGCCGTCTTCATGTTGTCGTAGATGCCGCGCTGGCAGGCGCCCTTGAACAGGGCGAAGGCCCGGTCGTGCGCGTCGAATACCATCTCCTGCGTCTCGCGCGGATAGGCGCGCACGAACATCATGCGACTGTGACAGAGCCGGACATGGGCAGCCTTCACGGTCACCGTCACGCCGCTCAGCAGGACGACCTCGTGGCTCCAATCGAACTGGTAGGCTTCACCCGGCGCGTAGGTCAGCGGGACGTAGGCTGCGGCAGTCGATTGCCCGCGTTCCTGGCTCCACCGTCTGGAGTAGCGCCGCACGGCATCGTAGCCGCCCTCGTAACCGCGCCCTCGCAGCTCTTCGAAGACGCGGATCAGCGTGAGCTGCTCGCGGGCCGGCTTGGCCGCGTTCCCGACCAGCAGTTCTTCGAGATCCGCCGTCCACCGGCCCAGCTTCGGCCGAGGCTGGATAGCCCGCTCGTATTCGAAGAACGTCTCTCCCGACCGCAGCACCTTGCGGACCGTGTTCCGAGACACCTTCAGGTCACAAGCGATCTCCCTGATCGTCTTACCCTTGATCAAGTGCTCGCGCCAAATCCGGCCAATCGTCTCCACTGTCAGCACCGGGTGCGATGTAATGCCAGTCGATGGCATGGTCCTTTGCCCAGCGTCAGGATCGCATTCGAGGTGAACTCGGTGCCGTTGTCAGAAACAATCATCCCCGGCTTGCCGCGCCGGGCGATGAGGGCCGTCAGCTCCCGGGCCACACGTTTGCCCGAGATCGAGGTGTCGGGGATCGCGGCCAGACATTCGCGCGTCACGTCATCGACGATGTTGAGAATGCGGAAGCGGCGGCCATAGGCGAACTGATCATGGACGAAGTCGAGCGACCAGCGGGCATTGACCTTGGCTTCGACCAGGATCGGCGCGCGGGTTCCGAAGCCTCGCCGCCGGGCTTCGCGCTTGCGGACCGTCAGCCCTTCCTCGCGATAGAGCCGATAGATGCGGTTGATGCCGGATGGCTCGCCCTGTTCCCGCAGCAGGATGAACAGCCGCCGGTAGCCGAACCGGCGTCGCTCATTGGCCAGCTCGCGCAGACGGGCGCGCAGCTCGACATCGGGCGGCCGGCGTGAGCGATAGCGGATCATCTTGCGATCGGCGGCAACGAGGCGTGCAGGCCCGGCGCTCGCTCATCTGCAAGACGTTACGCAGATGAGCGACAGCCTCGCGCTTGGCGGCGGGCCCTACCATTTTTTTGTCAGAAGCTCCTTCAGCGCGGCCTGGTCGAGCATCGACTCCGCCAGCAGCTTCTTCAGCTTGCGGTTCTCGTCTTCCAGCGCCCGCAGCCGCTTGGCGTCCGACACGTCCATGCCGCCGTACTTGGCCTTCCAGTTGTACAGCGTGGCTTCCGAGATGCCGTGCTTGCGCGCCAGATCGGCCGTCTTCGCTCCCGCCTCGTGCTCGCGCAGAACCGCAATGATCTGCTCTTCCGTAAACCTGATCCGCTTCATCGTCCGTCCCTCAGAGGGCCGGACTCTAACTCCCCGTGGAGGAAATACTCAGTGGCAGGTCAGGCACTCAATGACTTCTGCAATTGACCCGCTTCGGACATTGAGAAGTGCTTGACGTAATCGTAAGAGCCGCCTCAGCCGGAAAGCCCACGCGAAAGCCCCTAGCCTAAGTCCGGAGTGGCAAATACGGAGGACTTCGGCTTAGGCCCCGGCGAGATCCGTGGCGATGGTGTTGAACAAGCCCTGGACACTGGTGCCGATTGACGTGACTGAGGCCAGGATCACGATCGAAATTAGTCCGGCAATGAGGCCATACTCGATTGCCGTGACGCCTGACTCATCCTTCAGGAAACGTACAAACAATGTTTTCATCTGGCTCTCCCTGATATTGCTACGCTCAAGGCGGTGAGCCAGTTTTAGAACTAACGGCTTCCCGCGCGGAGTTGTTGGGATTGGCTGCGTGTCGGCGCGCAGACACAGGGCAAGAAACCCCCAATTCAGTCGCTCGCCAGAATAGGCACGAGAGAGCCCGCGTTGACACGCGAGAATGTTCGCTTCTTGGCACTAAGCGGACATCGAAGCCGATCGCGCGAATGTCAGCTTTTGACCGATTTTGTTGATTTAGTCGGGCGATAGCGGGTTCGGCCATGTCTGCTCTTTGCAGAAGCGGACGTTTTCGTGGCGCTTCGGCATGTGCCCTAGCGGCATTCGGCTTTGGTTCTTTCCGGAAGATGCCTCACGCTGGTTGGAGATCTGGGGTTGGGTCTGGTCTGAGCTTGGCAAGCTTGCGGAGGTTCTGGGCGATTGCGGCGAGCAGGAACTCATCCTGTGCCCCACAAGGGCCGCGCAATCGTAGCCGGCCAAGTCTGAGGATCCGCTTGAGATGGGCGAACAGCATCTCGACCCGTTTGCGATCCCGGCGGGACTGCTCGAAGGCGGCCGTGTCATAGAGGGCCCTGGCCACGTCGCGTGACTCTTCATTGACGTCGCGAGGGATCTTGCGATGGGGCGTATTCGGGCAGCACTTCAGTTTGAGCGGACACAGATCACACTCAGCCTTTTGTGAGCGGTAGAGCAGCGTCCTGCCGTCATGGACCCGACCAGTGGTTCTGAGCAACTTGCCTTGCGGACAGACATAGATGTTATGCTCAGCATCAAAGGTGAAGTCGGCCCGTGAGAGCGTGCCATCGTCACGCCGGGATCTGTCGAACACCGGTATATGCGGGGCGATCGCCTTGTCCTTGACCAGCCAGTCGAGCATCGGTGCTGCGCCATAGGCGCTATCACCAGCCAGCCGTTTGGGCTTGAGGCCAAAACGGTCTGCCACGCGATCGATCATGGTGCGTGCCGCTCCAACCTCGGCCTGACGGATGGCGCGGGTCGCTTCGACATCGACGATGATCGCGTGGTCGGTGTCGATCAGATAATTGTTGGCATAGGCAAAGAAGGCGGGTCCACGCAGCGCGCCGGTCCACTGGGCCGCCGGATCGGACGGCGAGACGAACTTCGGCGTCACCTCGCTGGCGGCGCCGAAGGCGGCATCATCCAACCTGGCAAGATAGTCTTTGACCGCCCGTGTGGCGTTGGCGGGAAGGTCGTCGACACTCCATTCGTGACCCGGCACTGAACGCTGCTTGTTGGCGTCGGCCTCAATCAGGCTCGCATCGACGGCAAACCCTTCACCACCCACCAGGCCTTCGGCCATGCACCGGCGCACCACGGTCTCAAACATATGGCGCAGAAGGTTGCTTTGCCGGAAGCGACCGTGGCGATTGAGCGAGAAAGTGGAGTGGTCGGGAACCTTGCCCTCAAGGCCTAAGCGACAAAACCACCGATAGGCGAGATTGAGATGCACCTCTTCACAGAGGCGGCGTTCGGAACGGATGGCGAAGCAATAACCCACGATGAGCATGCGGATCATCAGCTCGGGATCGATCGAGGGACGACCAATCGAGCAATAGAACGACTTCAGCTTCTGCCGAACATCGCTCAGATCGATGAAGCGGTCGATCCGGCGCAACAGATGATCGTCAGGAACGTGATCCTCAAGGCAGAAGTCGTAGAACAGTCGCTCCGGTACTGCTTGCGTCCCCATCATCGATCCGCCCTCCGTGCAAATCACCCAGAGGACGGAATCACGTACCTCAAAGCCGATCAACCCCGACTAAATCAACAAAATCGACCCATAGCGGACATCAAGCAGGTAAACGAGCACGCAGCCCAGGAGACGAAGGCGTCAAATCAGTCTCGTCAGAGAGGGACCGAAGCCAAGATTTTAGTGCCTTAATTTGCAGCAAAATCCATGGTCTAGTCATTTAGGTGGCGGCCAGCCCGTTGGCCTACATGACGAAAGGGGCTCACGGGGGATGTTCGGGCGGGTACGTAGCGTTAGCGGCATTTCGCTCGGCTTGATCGTCTTATTTGCCCTCAACTTTGCTTTCGTTGGGTGTGCGAGCACCGAGCGCTTGCCTCCTGTTCCACTTGCGATGGCCTCTAAGGTCAACGTCGATATACCGGACGCGAGGTTTTATCCCGACACAGACAGCCAACGTATGGCGGCTCTTGGCCTCCAGTCCTACAAGCGAGCACTAGCTGCCCACCACGGCAAACTGCCGACCGCATATTTTCTCGCCATATCCGGTGGCGGTGACGATGGAGCGTTCGGTGCAGGACTTCTGAATGGCTGGAGCGCTCGCGGCGACCGTCCGAAGTTTGATCTCGTCACCGGTGTTAGTACAGGAGCGCTTTCTGCGCCGTTCGCTTATCTGGGTGCCGAGTATGACGCAAAGCTCAAACAAGTTTACACCGACACCAGTGCCGGTGACGTTTTCAGCAAGCGAAGCCTCATCGCTGCCGTAGCAAACGACGCGATGGCTGACACCACGCCGCTGAAAAACATCATCGCGAGCTTCGTCGACGACGCGATGATCCAAAGAATTGCGGAGGAGTACGGAAAGGGACGCCTGTTACTCATCATGACGACCAACCTCGATCAAGGGCGGTCGGTCATTTGGAATATCGGTGCAATTGCCGCAAGCCAATTCCCCGGCAAGCGAGACCTGATCATCGACATCCTGCGCGCGTCAGCCGCAATTCCGGGACTGTTTCCGCCCGTGATGCTGGATGTGAGCATCGACGGTCAAAGCTATCAGGAGATGCATGTCGATGGCGGAGCAGTCGCTCAAGCCTTTCTTTATCCGCCGACTTTGAACCTCAAAGCCAATTCTGAGCGCTATGGCATTCAGCGGAAGCGGGTGGCCTACATTATTCGTAACGGTCGCCTGTTCAGGCCGGAAGAGGACGTAAAACGCCAAACGCTGGCGATTGCGACACAGGCGATATCAACCATGACAGCAACGAGTGGAGTGAATGACACCTATCGCATGTATGTCACCACCAAGCGTGATGGCGTTGGCTTCAATCTTGCCTACATCGATAGTGGCTTCACCGTTCCATACAAGGGGCCTTTCGACCAAGGATACATGCGTTCCTTATTCGAGTATGGCTACGAGAAGGCGAAGGCGGGTTATCGCTGGCACAAGACGCCGCCCGGCTATCAGGAATGACGGACGCGCACCGCGCGGCCGGGGGCTTTTGAGCATGAACGCAAAGCTGGCTTGGTTCTTACTAGGGGCGCTATCTGCGTCCGTCTTTTGGGTCATCGTGGCGATCGGGCTGAACGAGCGCCTGATGCAAGTTTTCTATGGATTTTCCGGTCACTGACACCACTCCGCTTCTGGCACGTAGCAGACATTGTTGCCAGGCGCTAGGTATGACTGCTCTTGGGGGTGAAGCGGACATCCCTGTTCCGCGCCCTAATGTCCGCTAATGACCCAAAGCAGACATTGGTGCCGGGTTCACTTGTCACCTCTGACGCCCGATGCTCAGCCTTCGCTCTCACAAGCGATTCTTCTAGATGAGTTGGTGAGCCAAACTTTCTGCAATCTTGCGCCACAGAAATTCGCGGTAGTTGGGCGCGGACATTTCATCGATAAGACGAGCCAATTCTGCAGCACGCTCATAATTGGTGAGGTGGGGACGCTGATGGGTCTGTGTGCAAATACCGGTTGGGATCATCGCTGATCTGGCTCGGCACCAGGGTTGAGCAAGAAACTGGCGCCACAAGTAGAGATCGGCCCACGGACACTCCGGGGTGGGTGGTCTCCAGCCTTCCGGGAGCCGCCGATAAGCCTCGAGCGTGTGGGCGCCAAAGCTAAAATCGAAGCAGTTGAACGGTTCTGTCAGCATCCGATTTCGATAACGTGCACTTTGCAAATCAGCTACGAGACCAAACAATTGTCCTTCGGCATTGATCCCCACATGAAGCGTGTGGCCAAAATCGGCATCGTGCAGAATCTCGTTCACCGTCGCCAAGTGGTTTGGCATCCAGAGGTCATCATCACCTAGATAGGCGACAAATCGGCCGCTGGCGCTGTGCAACGCTTCGTGACGATGCGCCTCGCCTTTGCGAGGTCCCTTGGGAAAGTCGAAAAAACGAATCCGCGGATCCCGAGCCGCCAGGTCGACCACGAAGGCGCGCGTGGTCTCGCGTACGCCATCACCGACGATGAAGAGCTCGAAGTCTTGGAGGCTCTGCCTCAGCACGCTCCCAACCGCATAGGGCAGCGTTTCCGCGTGGTCGTGGGTAGGGACTAGGACGGTTGCCGTCGGCATCAGCTGTGAGGCGTCGGATGAATTGCGCCCAGCCCTCTCTGAGCGAGCCGCTCAAACCTCCCGCCTTGCTGATGGCCTTCTACCATCCTTTGGCATCGCCGAATGAATACGGGATCAGGGAAGTATCGATCGGTAACCGATATTTGTCCGGGTTTCCGTGCTCATATGGCGCAGTCGGAAAATCGATTACAACCAAGTCCTTGGTTCCAATGTTCTGTTCCGCATGCCAGACAAATCGGGGGATGTTGAGGAGACAGCGCCGATACTCTGAAAGGCAAAGCTCGCAAACCTGTCCGTATGTCGAAGACGCGGGACGCGGATCGAAGAGTACGAGCTTCATCTCGCCAGCAAGGACGAAATATCTATCCTCATGCGTCTTATGCAGGCCCCAACCTTTGACGTAGCCGGGCCGGACCGTGAAGCAGTGGGCGAAGACGAGTGGATCGGGGTGCCATTTCCATCTTGGGTCATACAGCTCAACAACGCTGCCCCGTTCATCAGCATGCGTCGGCACTTCGCGAATCGAGACGCCCTCGATGAGGCTGATCATCTTCTGGCTGTCGGCAGTGACAGTCGGCCGATCGCGCTGTGCCGCCTCCAAGGTGCGATCAAGGAGAGATGGATTCTTGCTTTCATCAGCCGCTGCGGCCTCGATAATCAATTTGGGCTTATGGCTCATGACATGCAACTAACCTTCGGCCACCCGAGGGCCGACACTACCACAGCTTCAGAAGCCTGCGATCGTATCTTGGCTCGCGCGAGCAGCAAAATCTGGAGTGCACGATGCGCGGCGGTAAGCGCGATCGGCAAACGTTCACCACCCACTTCTGCTTTTGGCACTTAGCGGACATTTCGAGCGGACTCGCTACGCGAACGCTATTGGAGGTAAAGCTGACGTTCCCAACGGTTCCACTTGTTTATGGGTACTCGCCCCAACACGAATGAACTTCGCCGGAAAGCCCGCGTTTGGTTCGGGTTGTCGGCCTAGTCGGCACAAGGAAGGTCCAATTGCAAATAATAAATCAATGAAAAGGCGGGCCAGACCAGTTCCTTTCGCTCGCATGCGCCCTAACTCAGTCCTCAGGGATCTGGCAGTTGTGCCAATGCATGAGTGGCCGAGGCATTTGCGGCTTGCACGAAACATATTGAGCGCTGAACTTGGTTTAGACGATGCGAAAGCCCAGGCCGTGCTTTTCGCTTCCTGTCGCGCTAGCCACGCGTGCGCTAAGGCGATCAATCAGCGATCCCGTGACATCGCCGATTTCGCGGCATGCCTAAACCTCCATAAGATATTTGCACGCGTTGCCAAATGCGCGCGACGTTCCCCAGCACACCTGCGACGCGTTCTCGATCGCGGTATCAGTTCCGCTATTCGCGATAGTATTGTCGATGCGGAAAGCATGGAGGCGCTTATTGACGCTCTCGTCGCGGCCTTTGCCAGATTCCCAAAGGAGGCGTCTTCCTTGACGGTCCTCCGGGCCATAACGCCGCGATTATCCCTGCCTACGTCCGCAAATTTCGAGAGTCGGAACTGCCTGCGCCGCCGCTTTGCTGAAGCTTCCCATCTCCTACAACAAGATTATGCGGCGCTACGGGCTGGCGATCAGCAGGCGATCGAAGGTGCGCTCACTGAGTTGCGGGATAAAAATGTTGAATTCGATGCTGCTGACGTTTGTGCGGAAATCTCGCGCGCGCTCGGCCAGAATGGAGGAGAGGTCATCGCTCCCTTTGCCCACGATCTCATCACCGATTACGCGGTAGCGATCGCGCAGATCTGGCGTCAACATGGCATTCGAGCTGCGCGCGCGAGAAATCCATGGAATCCAGCCTACCGGGGGAAGTTTCATCGCTTCGCCGACCTCGTCCTGACCTCCGTAGTCGATCCGTGGTCGAAGCGACACGATGGTGATCAGCACGAGATGTTGGCGAGCTTGCACAAGGCAGTTGCCCAGCTTCCCGAAGAATACCGGAAAATCGTGAGTCCTGCCGCCCGCCGGGCCGATGTCGAATTGCTGGTCAGCGAAGACCATGTAAGGAAGGCCATCGCGCGGGTTCAAAAAACGACCCCCCAGACTCCGTAAGCCAACCTCATCTGTCTTAGTTAGAGCTTGATCCAGCGTCGCTGCAGTTGGCGGCGTGCAATCAAGCGATCCAAATGAGGTAGGAAAATGTCCGTTGTCAGTCGGCCGGGCGCCGAAGCCGCAGAGGCAACTCGCCTCCTATCGATCAAGCAAGCCTGCTGTGTCTTCGGATTCAGCCGCACGACCCTGTACGCGCTGCTGGCCTCCGGTCAGCTTCGGTCAGTTACCATCGGTCGGCGCCGATTTGTGCCCCGCGAAGCCATTGACGAGTTCATCGCTCGCCTTCCGACCGAATACAGGAGGCCGGCATGAGTACGAAGCCGCTCACCTTCTACACGGTGGCGCAAGTCGCGGACCTGCTTGCGGTCTCCACACGCAGCGTTCGGCGCTGGATCACCGCGAAAGACCTCCTAGCCCACAAATTCGGCCGCCAAGTCCGCATCTCGGAAATCGACCTAAGGGCCTTTGTGGAGCGGCGTAGAACCACATGAGAGTCACGTCCCACTTTGTCACAAATTGTCCCTGTATGACAGATAGTTATAGCATCTCGGGAAAACTACATATGCAAAGATATTCCATCTTTCACAAGGTACTATTCCCGAATATCATACCCTGGCCGCCGCTGTCTTCCCGAGACCTCTCGTGACAGCTGCCGGCCCAGAGAAAAGGTGCTCCGATGCGTAAGAAACAAGCGGCCTCCCCTGCCCCGCGGGTGCCAACCCTGGCCGACGTGCTCAAGTGCCTCGAGACGTCCGGCGACCTCTCGCCGGTCCGGATAAGGGACCTGCGGTCTGCGATCTCACGCCTGTGCGCGCTGATCGGTGAGGAGCCCGGCCGGATCGAGCTCGATCTCGGACAGCTTCGCAACAGGTTGGCCGCGATCAATCCCGTCTCAGCCGGTATCAGCGCGAAGAGCTTCGCCAATATCCGCTCCGACCTCTTTGCCGCGATCGCGGCGAGCGGACTGAAGCCGATCACCAAGACAAGCCAACCCTTGGCGGAGCCTTGGCGTGCACTCATGGCAAGGCTCACTCAAGAGCGACAGCGTATTGGGCTCTCGCGCTTGGCCCGCTATGGCAGCGCCCAGGGATTAGCGCCCAACGAGGTCAACGACGCTGTCGTCACGGGCTTTATGCAATCCATCCGCGAGGGGTCGCTACATCGCAAGCCGAACGATCTCCATCGCCACACCACCGTGATCTGGAATGAGATTGCCTCTTCCTTTCCCGAGCTCGGTCTTGGCGCTGTGAGCATTCCTTCGTTTCGTCCTCCTCCCCGGCGGGTCGACTGGTTGCTGCTTCCCGAGAGCTTCCGTGAGGACGTGGAGAAGTGTCTTGCCTGGTGCGCAAGCACGGACCCTTTCGCCACCGACGCCCGTGCTCGTCCGCTTGCGCCGTCCACCGTCAACCTCCGTCGGGACCAGATCCGCTCGGCCGTCACAGCGCTGATCGAGAGCGGCGTTGAGCCGGCAGTTCTTACCTCACTCGCGGATCTCGTTTCAGTGGCGAACTTCAAAGCCATCGCACAACGCCGCCTCAAAATGACCGAGGCTAAAGACAGCAGCTTCAACCGAGGTATGGCAACGACCCTCGTGCAGATCGCCCGCGAATGGGTGAAAATCGACGACGCAACGCTGATTGAATTGAAGCGTCTTGCGAGCAAGCTTCCGACGCCGCGCGCCGATCTGACCCAAAAAAACAAGCGCTTCCTACGGCAATTCGATGACCCGCTGGTCCTGCAGCGCCTCAGAGCCTTGCCCGCAAAGCTGTGGTCCAAGGTCCGCCGAGGCGACAAGCCCAATTTCCGCACGCTCGCCGTGGCACAGGCTGCGCTCGCCCTTGAGATTCTGATCTATTTGCCGATGCGTTTGCAGAACCTCATCAGCCTCACTTTCGATAAGCACCTCTTCCTCAACAATGGCCCGGGCACAATCTCCACGCTCGAGATTCCGGCGCACGAGGTCAAGAACAAGCGGCCGATTGAGTTCGATGTCCCGCCGCATATCGCGCGCATGCTCATGGAATATCGAGACCAGATCGCGCTCAAGATCATTGGCCGCAAACCCACTCGCGTGTTCGTCAACCCGGACGGCACCCCCAAAACGTCGCAGACGCTAGCCTGGCTGATCAGGCGGCTCTCACGCAAACACGCCGGCATCGAACTGTCCCCGCACAAATTCCGTCACTTGGCGGCGAAGATCGTGCTGGACGATTCTCCCGGTGCCTTCGAGCTGGTCAAACAGCTGCTCGGCCACGAGAACCTGAAAACCACGGCCAATTTCTACGCCGGCATCGATACGCGGCGCGCCGCACGTCACCACCATCGTCTGCTGCAGCAAGAGGTTGAGAAGGCCATGCCTCGGCTAGGCCGCTCATCCCGCGAAGGTAAATCCAACCGGAGACACTAGATGCCGCCCATTGCGAAAAAGCATCTGCGGTTTGCCGCGTGGCCGGAAGAGGATCGCGCGCGGTGGCTAGCGGCGTTCGAACCTAGCGACGTCTTCGCTGACGCACGCAGCGGAGCGCATTTGGCCGCCGCAACGAAAGTAGGACTTCGCACGGCTTACGCCCGGTACCTGGGTTTTCTCGCTTCAAATGATCCTAAAAAACTTCGCCTTCCGCTTCCAGCCAAAGTGGACCAGCAATCGATCAAGTCATTCGTCGAACAACTCCGCCAAAGCTGCCGCGATACGACTGTCGCAAGCACGCTTCACCAGCTACGGATGGCTTTGGGGCTGATAAGCCCCAAGACGAATTGGTCTTGGCTCAAGACCATCGCAAATCGAATTGCTTCTAGGGCGAAGCCCATGCTATCTCGTTCAGGAGAAGTCACCAGCGCCCAACTCTTTGCACTCGGCACTCAGCTAATGACCCAAGCCGAGAATTCCGCTTTTGCGGCAGGTCGGATATCGAAAGAAGACGCACTTACCTATCGCGATGGGCTGATCATTGCGCTATTGGCGGCCGTCCCCCTGCGCAAGCGGACACTGGCAGCCCTCACTGTAAATCGGCACTTGATCCGGATCGGCGATGATTGGCTGCTCGACATTCCGGCGCCCGGTACCAAGAGTTGGCGCGCAATGGAGTTTCCGATTCCCGCTGTGTTGTCAGAGCCTATTGACCGCTATCTCAATGAGTTCCGTGGCGCGATGACAGGCGCAGACAACCACCATGGACTTTGGCCCTCGGCGAAGGGCCATCCCATGGGTGGGAGCGCAATCTACGACGCCGTGCGCCGCCGCACGATGGTTGGCCTGGGCTTACCGATTAATTTGCATCGGTTTCGAGGTGCCGCCGGAACCCTTTGGTCTATCCTAGATCCCGGAAATGTGCGCGGAGTGAAGGACCTGCTCGGTCATGCCAACTTCGGGACCACTGAAAGACATTATATTGGCGCGCGATCGCGTTTGGCTGGACGCGCTCTTTCCAAGGCGCTTCGGTCATCCGAAAAGAATGCCTAGGATTTTGATTCGATGGCCCCAGGTACCCTCTTCAGGTCACCAAGTAGATCAATAGGTTAGCAATGTTCCGGCACATATGGGTCACCGACCTTCGGTTGCCTAAAGACCCCTGTGTTCACATCGCAGGGGTCACTGGTTCGAGTCCAGTACCGCCCACCAGTGTTATCAGTCACTTAGGTGCCCCTGCACACAGAGGTTGATGTTTCGAAGCAATTTGACGGACCGCCTTTCCTGAAACCATTGAGGTGTAGGTTCAAATCCTGGGCCTGCAACCACCGAGAATTGACTTTGCCGCCCGTGCCGATCTGAGTTTGGATAGCGAAAACCGTTTTGCGGGTAACCCGTACCGTGGGTTCGAATCCCACCATCTCCGCCATTTCGTGCCGAAAATCAGCGGTTTTATCGGCAAAAAGGCCACCATATTCCACAGTTTGTTCTCTTTGGCGACCGGGTGCTGTCCTACTTTGCGACGGAGTGTTGTCCTTTCCGAAAATCATATCTGGACGTATTGGTAGCCCGATCGTGGGTTCCCCTGTCGTCCCCGGTTGTCTCTTCGCGCTAGGAGCCTGTCCCAGATAGCTCTTGGGTTGAGTTGTTGGATGAAGGATAGCCCGCTCAGGCATGCCGGGCGAGCTTGCTGAGATTGTGTGCGGTGCAGATCAGCGCCCATTCGGCCTTCACTTTGTCGATGCCACGTAACAGGAACTGTCTGAACCCTCTTGCCTGTTTGATTTGTCCGAACACCGGTTCGACAACTTGCTTTCTGAGCCTGTAGCGGCTGCGCCATCCCGCCCGCTTAAGCTTATCTCGCATGGCCTGTGTCAACGGTCCGCCGATCTTGCGTTTGATCTCGGCAGGGTGCTTGGCGCGTCCGGGTGCGAGGTAAGCGTTGATGCCGCGATCAGCCAGGGCGCCAAGGTTGGCCTCGCTGCAGTAACCGGCATCGGCGGAAGCTTCCTTGGGCTTGCGGCCGAGGTTCTTTTCGATCCCGTCCACGAGCGGGGCGAGCTGGTCCTGGTCGCTCATGCTTTGGGTCAGGCCATGCGCCACGATGATCTGGGCTTCAGCATCGACGGCGACCTGCGCGTTGTAGCCTTGGATGTAGCCGTCCTTGCTCAGGAGCACGCGGCTGTCGGGATCGGTGAAGTTGCGCTGCGCCTTGGCGTCGGGCTCCGGTTTTGGCGGCGCGGGCGTCTTGCCGTTCTTCTTGCGTCCCTCGGCGATGCGCTTCCTTTCCGCCTCTTCCCGGCGCCGTGTCTCCTCCGCGGCGGCGGCTTTGGCTTCCGCCTCCAGCTCGGCTTTGGCCTGGCGTATCATCGCGAGCCGCCGCTGCTTGTCGGCCACCCAATCGGGCATCTCATCGCCGCGTTTTGGGCCGTAGAGCTTGTCTTCCTGCGCGTCGGCCGCCTCGGCGGCTTCAAGCCAGCGGTCAACTTCCGCCGTGAGCTCCGCTTCCCGCTTCTTCATGCGCTCATAGCTCATCGCCTTGTGCTTGGAGGCATTGGCCTTGATCTTGGTGCCATCCAACGCCACGTGCCCGAGCTTCACCAAGCCCGCCTTCTCGGCAAGCCTCAGCACCTGCACGAACAGACCGGCAAGCGCCTTCAGATGCCGTTTGCGGAAGTCCGAGATCGTGCGGAAGTCCGGAGCATCGCCCGCCACGATCATCATGAAGTCCGCCCGCTCCACCGTCGCCTTGGCGATCCGGCGCGACGAATAGAGGCCGCTCGCGTAAGAATGCAAAAGCAGCGCCGTCATCATCCGCGGATCGAACGGCGGCTGACCCAGCTCGCTCGTATAGCTGCCGGTGATCTCGCTCAGATCGAGGCTCTCTCTGACGACAGAAACGATCAGCTGGGATAGGTGGTCCTCGGCCACGTAATCCTGAACGCTGGCCGGCAACAGATGCGTCTCGTCAATCTTCCAGGGGCGAAAATACTTGCTCATAGCCCCGCAAAGAATCAAACTCGTCGCAACTTGACCAGTGACTACTCAGACAAGCTCCTAGTATCGCTCGTCTGGCGGGTCAGGAATTTTATCGACGACTTGCTTCGCCCAGTCGAAATATTCTTGGCGTTGTTTGAGCGACCAATTGACGGGGGGACTGTCGGCAACGTCCCTCAGGTTCGCGATCTTGTCCGCAAGCTTCACGTAGCGAGCCTTCGGGCTCAGATGCGCTGCGTGCTCCCCCTGGAGCAACTTACGCTCAACTTTCGGCAAACGCTTATCATCCGTCACTTCCTGGACGAGAGAAGCAATTGGGCCACCGAAAGCCTCGACCAACTCTTCAACCGACGTATCTGCATCCTCGATCGTGTCGTGCAACAGCGCGGCACAGAGCGTATCCCAATCGTGGATACCAGCTTCCACGGCAAGGATAGATACCAGCGCTATGGGATGATTGATGTAGGGCGATGCCTCCACATCCTTTCGCCTTTGTTGACTGTGCTTTCGCGAAGCGAATGCGAGCGCTCTGACAAAATTCGAGAACGTTCTCGATCGAATTCCTTACTCGTCTCATCCTGCCTCCCGAAGCAGGAATGTCCGCTCCTTCGCGCATCGCCGGGTGTGCTCTCCCTGAGATCGCATCGAGTCGATAATCCTCTAAATCACACTTTCCAGCCAGGACGCTAACGTGTCCAGCATCTCTGCTCTGACCTCCGCATCATTTCGTCCTGTGCGCGCCGGCACATGAAACGAATGATCCGCGTCCTGAAATAGCTTGAGAGTTACCTGCTTACCGAGCCGTTCGACCAACGTCTGTAATGTGTGGGTATCGGCGAGAGCATCACGCGTTCCCTGCAAAAACAGCATCGGGATCTTCACCTCGAACAGGTGAGTTGCACGCTCGTCCGATGGCCGTCCCGCGGGATGAAGAGGAAAGCCGAGGAAGACCAGGGCGCGGACGCCGGGCAACGGTAAGGCGGCTTGGGCTTGCGAGGTCATCCGACCACCAAACGACTTGCCGCCAGCAACCAGGGCAAGCTTGGGTACCAAATGAAAGGCTCTAGCCACCGCCGCCCGCACCGTAGCTTGAGCAAGTTTGGGCGCGTCCGGCCGCTTTGGACCCTGCTCCATATACGGAAACTGATAACGCATCGTGGCGATGCCGCGCTCGGCAAGTCCCTCGGCTATAGCACCCATAAAAGGATGCGACATGCCCGCCCCCGCACCGTGCGCCAGCACATAACAGATGCGCGCTCCAGGCGGCACTTGCAGCAGGCCCGACACCCGCCGAGCATCATCGACCGTAATGGTCACTGCCTGCGATTGTGCCATTATGCTGAGCTACCGCAACGCTGGTTGCAACTGATCGAGGATCCAACTCAACCGTAAGCCGATGCCGCCTCGTACCAAAAGGAACTTAAGAGCGATGCGGTCCGTACTAATTACCGGAACATCGACCGGAATTGGACAAGCGACAGCAGTCGTTCTCGCATCGCGGGGCTGGCGCGTCTTTGCCACGATGCGGAACCTGGAGAAGCGAAGCTTACTCGAGCAGGCACTGACAGAGGCAGACGTGCAAAATGGTGTCGAGCTCAAGCAGCTCGATGTCACCAGCGAAGCCTCCATTCAATCGGCTGTTGAATCGATAGTGGCTCAGACCGGCAACAAGCTAGACGCCGTCGTTCACAACGCCGGCGTGGCAGCCGCTGGCACGCTGGAGGATGTGCCGGGGGCTGAGCTTCGGCGGGTGATGGAGACCAATTTTTTCGGCGTGCTTGGGCTGACTCGTGCCCTGCTTCCGGTTTTTCGCGCGCAAGGGCACGGGCGGATCGTCATCGTTTCGAGCGAGGCTGCTTTCTTGGGGCAACCCGCGAACGCGATTTATTGTGCTTCCAAATGGGCGATCGAAGGATGGGCCGAGGCCATCGTCTATGAGCTTGAACCGTTTGGAATTGAGGTCATTCTCATAGAGCCCGGGCCTTATCGCACCGAGATCTGGAAAAGCACGCCGCGAATTCAGCCGCCCGGCAGCCCATACCATTCCTGGGTGCAGCAAGTGTTTCGTGCCGGTGATGCGCATGCGGCGCGGCTGGCGCGCGATCCAAAGGAAGTGGCCCTAGTCATTGCCGGTGCACTTGAGGCTCGACGTCCTTGGTTTCGCTATCCCGTCGGGCCGTTCGCACGCCTCAATCATCTTCTCAGAGGCAAGGTGCCAAGCCGCTTGGTGCAAAAAGCAACGAAGCTCTATTTGCACCTGCCGCGAATGCCGCGCTAAACGCGGGCAGGATCTTCCATCATCCCGACCAGGGTCCAAGCTGGTCGGCCGGGTCCCAGCGTAGCCCATGTGAGGCTGCGTGTCCCTGTCGCCACCGCGCGGGGAGCAGGAACCGCAAAGTCAACTCGATGCGCCTCGAAAGCGTCGACGTTGGTCGATGGCATTCGCTGGGGACCACGATGGCGCCCGTGGAAAAAGCTTGACCCCAGGCCTATTAGTGCGCTCGAGACGGAGACTAAGTCCAATGCATACGCACTCTATTGAAGACTTTCGCCATGCGCACGTCTTCCTCGGGGAAGCGCATGCGCAAAACGAACGCAAGACGTGGATCGTGATTGCTATCTGTACGGCGATGATGGTTGCCGAAATCGCTGGCGGCCTTTGGTTTGGTTCGGTCGCGCTCGTTGCGGACGGCCTTCACATGTCAACCCATGCGGGCGCTCTCCTTATCGCTGCGCTAGCCTATACGTACTCGCGTCGCTATGCGCGTGATGACCGTTTCGTCTTTGGAACAGGTAAGCTCGGCGACTTGGCCGCCTTCACGAGCGCTATCGCGCTCGCCATGATCGCGCTGCTTATCGGTTACGAGAGCCTGAAGTCGATTTTTTGGCCCCGTGCCGATTGCCTTCAATCAGGCAATCCCGATTGCAGTGGTAGGACTTGGGGTCAACCTTCTTAGTGCCTTCCTGTTGCGTGAAGATCACGACCACGATCACCCCCATCCCCACGATCATCCTCACCACCACCATCGAGATCACAACTTGCGAGCCGCCTTTGTGCACGTAATGGCAGACGCTGCCGTGTCGGTGCTGGTGATCATTGGTCTTGTGGCCGGGCGTCAGTTTGGGTGGATTTGGATGGACCCGCTCATGGGTATCATCGCCACAGTCGTTATCCTGAGTTGGTCGTGGAGCTTAGTCCGGGCCGCAGGCGCGGTGCTGCTGGACGTTTCTCCTGATCAGGCCCTCTCCGCGAAAATTGTCGAGCGGCTGGAAACGCGCGGCGACAAAGTTTCGGACCTTCATCTATGGCGTGTTGGCCCTGGTCATATGGCCGCTATCGTTTCAGTGGTTTCCGATCATCCCGAGACCTCAAGCGCGTATAAGAAGCGGCTCGCGGACTTGCCGAGCCTTTCTCACCTAACAATCGAGGTTGAGCGTTGTCCCAGCATCCACGGTCAGGCACGATCCTAGCCCCAAAGCTGGTGTATTGAGTACGGTGCCGGTTCGGCGCGATTTTCGCTATGGGACTTAGCCCGCTTGGTGGTGAAGATGAATCGGCCTCAGAAAGAAGCGCATTTTGTCCAACGCCTCGGATGGCTTCGGGCGGCTGTGCTGGGGGCAAATGACGGAATCATTTCGACGGCTAGTCTAATAGTCGGAGTGGCCTCGGCCGCTGCCGACGCAGAAAGCATTCTAGTTGCAGGTGTCGCAGGCTTGGTGGGAGGGGCCATGTCGATGGCCGCGGGGGAGTACGTCTCGGTGAGTTCTCAATCCGACACGGAGCGCGCCGATCTGGCGCGCGAAAAGCCGGAATTGAAACGGGATCCCGCCTCTGAGACGGAGGAGCTTGCTCGGATCTACGTTCGACGAGGCCTTGAGCTCCCTCTTGCGCGGCAAGTTGCTCGACAACTCATGGCGAAAGATGCCTTAGGAGCCCATGCTCGCGACGAGCTTGGGCTCTCGGACATAAGCACGGCACGCCCTGTCCAGGCCGCAATGGCTTCGGCGGCAAGTTTTTCTGTAGGCGCTGCGGCGCCGCTCGCTTTGGTTCTTTTTTCGCCATCGAATTGGCTAGTGCCGTTGGTGTTCGCGTGCTCCCTGCTCTTTTTGGCGGCTCTCGGGATCATTGGCGCCCGTGTAGGTGGGGCTGGCATCCTAAGGCCCACAATAAGGGTGATGTTCTGGGGTGCACTTGCGATGGCAGTGACGGCAGGGATCGGCGCGGCTCTAGGCACAGTCGTTTAGGCCATGCGCCTCGAAGGACCCGGCAGAACCCTCGGCCAGTGAGCAGTTGCGCTATCGTAAGCCTGATCGAAGTGGCTAGATGTCCACTTTGGGTCAGCAGCAGACATCGGCGAGCGGCTTGGAGATATCCGGTTACCCCTCAAGAGCGGACATGCTTCAGGATCCGCACCAATGTCCGCTAAGTGCCACCAGCGGACTAAATGTCATCGATAGGCCAGAATGCCGAGATGCCCTTTCCGGGGTTAGCAACAACTCACCTCCTCAATCGATGGACTCGATAAGCTTGGCGAGACGTTCGGGCTGATCCAGGGAGAGGAAGTGCCCGCCGTTGGACACCGTCTCCATTTTCGCTCCAGGAATTGACTCGACCGTGCTTTGCCGTTCATCCGGGCGCGACCAGTCCTGGTCGCCATAAATTACAAGCACCGGGATCTTAATCTCACCATAGCGCTGCTTCGCCTCATCCCACTTGTATGCATGTCGGATGAGATTAAGGAAGGCGCGATAGTGACCTGGTCTCAATCCCGAAGCACGGACCTGCGCCCCGAAGCCTGGTGTGATCGCCTCAGGGTTGGCCACGCCACCTTCGAGGATACGCTGCTCAATGAACTGGTTGCGCAGGCGCATGACGGTTTCCCCGAGTACTGGCACCCTGGCGAGGTTAAAGGTTAGCCAAGCCCAGCCATTGGCACGGGCGATACCTAAGCCGCGTCCATAATCGTAAGGATTGATCGCTATGACCCTCACGACTCGCGGGTTCTGTTTCGCGGCAATGATCAGAGGGATCACGCCGCCGATGGAGATTCCCGCAAGCGTAACGTCCTCGAGGTCAAGCTTGTCGAGAAACCCCTCAACGGTTTTGACGAACAAGTCAGGGTCATAGTCGGTCTTAGGAATGTCCGAAAAGCCGTGCCCTGGATAGTCAAGCGCGTAGACCGTGAACGACTTCGAAAGGAGGGGGACAAGCTTTTCGAATATATCGAGCTGGGTTCTAAGCGTATGCAGAAGGAGGAGGTTGGGGCCCGTCCCCGTCTTGATGTAGCGGATGCTGTTGCCAGCGATCATGGCCTTATGGATCTGAATCCTTGGATCCCAGTGCAGCGTCGTGGGCGGGTGCGGCCGTCGCCTCAACGCCTCAACTCCAAACGAGACGAGGACGAGCAAGAACAGGGAACCGATGATAATGAGCAGCAGGTTCATGTGGTTCTCCCCGACAACGAGGCAAAATGAGGCATGACGATCACCACGGCCAGAAGTTTAAGAACGGCAAGCATGGAAGCTGCTCATAATTGCTACTTGGCGGGAACGTAATCCAAGTAGCTTCTGAATTCGGCGGCGACTGCATCGATGGCGTGGGTATCTCCAGTTAGCCGACCGATAATCAGCGCGCCCTGAGCGCCAGCGAAGATCTGCATGGCGACGTCGCGCGGGCGCTGGTCCTTGATTTGGAACTGGCCGCGCTCTGCGCCTTCGCGGACGATGATCTCAAGCAAATCGAGATGCAGCTTGGTGAAGCGGTGCAATGCGCTTTGCACTGACGACGAGACCCCATCAAACAGCGACGCGAAGGATCCACCAGGGCACATGCGTTCGCCCTTACCGTGAATGCCTCGAAACATGTCGAAATAGCGCTCCAGCCGCGCGGCTGGATCCTCACCATCGACTTTCGCCATCTGCGCCCGGACCCAGTCAGCCGCGCGCTCAAGCACGGCCAAAGCGATGGCGTCCTTAGAGTCGAAGTAGTGATAGAGGCTCGGCTTTCGGATACCGACCCTGTCGGCGAGATCCTGAAAACTGAAGCCGTGAAAGCTGCGCGTCTGGATCAGATCCTGCGCCGTATCTAGGATTTTTTCCTTAGTAGCCATCGCTACCTAACGTAAGGTAGTCACGCTCTAACGTCAAGACCTTTTTCCCAGTGAGTTTCTGCTTGACATCATCCCTACCGATCGTTAGGTAGTGATAAATACTCGACTGACAGGAGCTTGTCGATGTCAAAGAAATCTGGGCAGAAAGTGGTTCTGATTACAGGCGCGTCAACGGGAATTGGTCGAGCTACCGCCAAGCTGCTGGCGAGCAAAGGCTACCAGGTCTACGGCGGAGTACGCTCTCCGGAGCGCGTAGAACCGCTTCCAGGCGTAGAGCTCGTGCGGATTGACGTCCGTGACGATGCCTCTGTCGCGGCTGGCGTCGACGTCGTGCTGCGAAAGGCGGGACGAATCGACGTCCTCGTGAACAATGCTGGCTACAACCTCGTCGGTGCGGTCGAGGAAACAAGCATCGCGCAGGCCCAAGCTCTGTTCGACACCAATGTTTTCGGCGTGTTGCGGATGACCAGGGCGGTGCTTCCGGCCATGCGCCGTGAGCGTTCGGGACTGATCATCAACGTCAGCTCGGTCTTGGGATTTCTTCCCGCTCCGTTCATGGGACTCTACGCAAGTTCTAAGCACGCCGTCGAAGGCCTTTCCGAATCCCTCGATCACGAGGTGCGTGGATTGGGCATCCGCGTCACCTTGGTCGAGCCGAGCTTCACCAACACGCCATTCGAGAGCAATTCGCAGCGCGCCGCCGATCCGGTCGAGGCCTATTCGGAGCAGTTGGATCGGACTGCGGCAGCAATCGCCGGAAAGCTCAAGATGGCTCCGCCTCCGGAGAGCGTCGCGCAGACAATCCTTCGGGCGATCGAGAGCAATTTCCACTTGCGACGCCCGGCCGGGACCGAAGCGAGGCTGCTGAGCGCAGTTCGCCGCTTCATGCCAGCAGGCATGGTCGACAAAAGCCTTCGTAGCCAGTTCGGTCTCACGAGATAGAGGGGCGTTGCCATGCGCCAACTCATCAAAATCTTAAGCGGCGGCGTTGCCGTTGCGCTCCTTGGTGTGGGGTTGAGCGCGTGCGATCCGAGCAAGGCAGACCCACGACTGGAGCCGCCACTTGTCCGCGTTGCCGCGGTGCAGTCAGCCGCCCCGAGCGAGCGGGCCTTCACGGGCGTCATCTCGGCACGCATTCAGAACAATCTCGGTTTTCGCGTCGGAGGTAAGATCATCGAGCGCCTGGTCGATACCGGACAGTCGGTGAAGCTCGGCCAGCCGCTTATGAAGCTCGACCGTGCCGATCTCGATCTGGCGATTAAGGCGCGCGACAAGGATGTCGAAGCTGCCCGGGCGACGGCGGTTCAGGCTCGTGCCGACGAAACGCGCTATCGCAAGCTGTTAGCTGATGGGTGGGCGACGCATCAGCGCTATGAGCAGGCCAAGTCGGCGCTCGACAATGCCGAGGCGCAGCTGGCGGCAGCCGAGGCAAATGCTCAGGTTGCCAGAAACGAGGGAGACTATTCTGTCCTCTTGGCCGATGCCGACGGCGTGATCGTGGAGACACTCGGCGAGCCCGGGCAGGTGGTCGCCGCCGGTCAAATCGTAATCCGGCTCGCGCACACAGGTCCGCGCGAGGCTACTGTAAATCTGCCGGAGGCAATCCGGCCTGCGCTCGGCTCGGAGGCCGAGGCTAGCGTGTATGGGAGCGCTGGGCGTCGCTATCCAGCCCATCTCCGTCAGTTATCGGACTCCGCCGACGCCCAGACCCGCACCTATGAGGCTCGCTATGTGCTCGACGGTGCGGCCGCGGCAGCTCCGCTCGGCGCGACGGTAACCATTTGGCTGAAACGCCAAGCGAGCCATCCGGAAGTCCAGGTGCCGCTGGGAGCCGTGCTCGATGACGGCGGGAAGACCGGCGTTTGGGTCTTCGACAGCGCCACCTCGACCGTACACTTTCGGCCCGTCAAGCTTATGCGAGTGACCAGCGAAACCGCCGTGATCTCCGGACTGAGCTCTGGTGATCCGATCGTTTCGCTCGGCGCTCAGCTCCTGCACGAGGGCACTCGTGTCAGAACTGCGTCTGAAAGCGAGGGCACTCGGGTCAGGACTGCGTCTGAAAGCGAAGGCAACCGATGAGCCTCAATCTTTCCGCGATCGCCGTTCGCGAACGGGCCGTTACCCTGTTCTTCATCCTCCTGCTGGTGGCCGCCGGTGCCTACGCCTTCGTCATGCTCGGACGGGCGGAGGATCCTTCCTTCACCATCAAGACCTTGACGGTCACGACGGTGTGGCCGGGCGCGACGGCGCGTGAGATGCAGGACCTCGTCGCCGAACCGTTGGAGAAACGGCTTCAGGAGCTGACCTGGTACGACCGGGTGGAGACAACCACACGCCCCGGCTATGCGTATATGACGGTCACGCTCAGGGACAGCACACCGCCATCTGCCGTGCAGGAGGAGTTCTACCAGGCCCGTAAGAAGCTCGGGGACGAAGCCCGCAACCTGCCTCCCGGCGTGTTCGGCCCCTTCGTCAACGATGAGTATTCGGACGTGAGCTTCGCCCTTTACGCGCTGAAGGCCAAGGGCATGCCGATGCGCGAGCTGGTGCGGCAAGCCGAGACTATCCGCCAGGACCTTCTGCACGTGCCCGGCGTCAAGAAGATCAACATCCTCGGCGAACGTCCCGAGCAGATATTCGTCGAGTTCTCCTATGCCAAGCTGACGACTCTCGGCGTGTCGGCTCAGGATATCGTTGCCGCCTTGCAGCGGCAGAACACCGTCACACCGGCAGGCTCGATCGACACTCAGGGCCCACAGATTTTCATACGGCTCGACGGCGCTTACGACAGTGTCCAGGCGATCGCCGACACGCCGATCGTCGCTGCGGGGCGCACGCTGAAGCTCTCCGACGTCGCCGATGTCCGTCGCGGCTACGAGGATCCTCCCACCTTCCTCATCCGAAGCCAGGGCGAGCCCGCCGTCATGCTCGCGGTGGTTATGCAGGAGGGCTGGAATGGTCTTCAACTCGGCAAGGCGCTGAAGGACAAGGCTGCGGCCATCGCGCAGACGCTGCCGCTCGGGATGACGCTCGACAAGGTGACCGATCAGGCCGTCAACATCACCTCGGCGGTCGACGAATTCATGATGAAGTTCGCGATGGCACTCGGCGTGGTGCTGCTGGTGAGCCTGCTCAGCCTCGGCTGGCGGGTCGGCATCGTCGTGGCGGCTGCCGTCCCTCTGACCCTTGCCGTCGTGTTTCTCATCTTGCTGGAAACCAACCGGTTCTTCGACCGCATCACGCTCGGCGCGCTCATTCTGGCACTTGGTCTTCTCGTGGACGACGCCATCATCGCCATCGAGGTGATGGTGGTCAAAATGGAAGAGGGTATGGACCGCATCAAGGCGGCGGCCTATGCGTGGAGCCACACCGCAGCGCCGATGCTGGCGGGAACACTCGTGACGGTCGCCGGATTCCTGCCGGTCGGCTTCGCGCGCTCGTCGGCAGGCGAATACGCCGGCAACATCTTCTGGGTCGTCGGGTTCGCCCTCATCATCTCGTGGATCGTCGCTGTGGTCTTCACGCCCTATCTCGGCGTAAAGATGCTGCCCGCGATCGAAGCCGATCGAAGGCGGTCCCGACGCGATTTACGACACACCAAACTATCGCCGTCTGCGACGGCTCATCACCTTTGCCGTACGCCACAAGTTCGTGACCGTCGGTATCGTTGGCATCGCTTTCGCGCTGTCCGGCGTCGGCATGGGCGCCCTCAAACAGCAGTTCTTCCCGACATCCGACCGCCCCGAAGTGCTGGTCGAGGTTCGCTTGCCGGAAGGCACCAGCATTGAGACGACGACCGCCACAGTCGAAAAGCTCGAACACTGGCTGGACCAGCAGCCCGAGGCGCAGATCGTCACGAGCTATATCGGTCAGGGCGCTCCCCGCTTTTTCTTCGCGATGGCGCCGGAACTGCCTGATCCTGCTTTCGCCAAGATCGTCGTGCTTACGCCGGACGCGGAGGCGCGCGAGGCTCTGAAGCACCGGCTTCGAGAGGCGGTCTCACAGGGTCTTGCCCCTGAGGCCTATGTGCGCGTCACTCAGCTTGTGTTCGGACCCTACACGCCGTTTCCTGTCGAGTTTCGGGTCATGGGACCTGATCCCGCGCAATTAAACGACATTTCGGAAAAAGCCCTCGACATCATGCGCGGCGTCCCGGACGTGCGGCAGGCTAACCGCGATTGGGGCAATCGCACGCCCGTACTCCGCTTCATCCCGGATCAGGATCGGCTGAACCTCATCGGCCTCTCGCCGGCGGAAGTGGGCCAGCAGCTCCAATTCCTCCTCACCGGCATCACTGTCACGCAGGTCCGCGAGGACATCCGCAATGTCCCGATCGTGGCACGCAGCGCGGGCGGTGAGCGGCTGGATCCGTCGCGTCTGGCGGACTTCTCGCTGATGAGCCGGGACGGCCATCAGATTCCGCTCGACCAGATCGGGCATTCGGAAGTCCGTCTGGAAGAGCCGGTCATGAAGCGCCGCGATCGCACGCCTGTCATCACGATCCGTTCGGACATCAATGAGGCGACCCAGCCTCCAGAGGTTTCCAAGCAGATCATGACAGCCCTTCAGCCGCTGATCGCATCCCTTCCGGCCGGCTATCGCATCGAAATGGGTGGATCGATCGAGGAGGCGGCCAAGGCCAACACCGCGCTGGGCAAAATCTTCCCGGCCATGATCGCCGCCATGCTGATCGTCATCATGCTGCAGGTGCGGTCCTTCTCGACGATGGCCATGGTCCTGGTGACGGCACCGCTCGGTCTCGTCGGCGTCGTGCCGACGTTGCTCACCTTCAACCAGCCCTTCGGATTCAACGCCATTCTGGGCCTGATAGGACTGGCCGGCATCCTGATGCGCAATACGCTGATCCTGATCGAACAGATCAAGGAGAACCGTGCTGCCGGCCTCGACGACTATCACGCCGTCATCGAGGCTACCGTGCAACGCACGAGGCCCGTGATCCTAACGGCACTTGCCGCCGTGTTGGCCTTCATTCCCCTCACGCACTCGGTCTTCTGGGGATCGATGGCCTACACGCTGATCGGCGGCACGGCAGTCGGCACGGTGCTGATTCTGCTCTTCCTTCCCGCGCTCTATGCCGCGTGGTTCCGGATCAAGCCTGCTGCTGATGACGTCCGTGAGCCGTCCGAACTCGATGCAGGAACTGGAAGTGTCGGCTGCCGCATGATGTGCTTAACGGTAGTTGCTACGAATGGAGCCTTGGCGGACCCAGCGATGGGGAATCATCAATAGGTCAGCTTAGGGTCATTAGCGGACATACTGACAAGTCCGCGCTATGTCCGCTTTACCCCCGATAACGGACGTTGGGCGGCGCATCCAAGTCAGCATTTGGCTATCGGTTTATGAGTACAGGCCCCTTGGCCGCGAGCAGAGCTAGACCTGTGCTTTCCGAAAATTCCATCCGGCCTAGATTCGCACCGTAAGGCCAGAATCATCGCATCATTGCGAGCGATGTTTGCGATCCTGCAAGCGCTCGGAATGTTTCGTCGCCGACCCGTTCAAGTCGCGGTGCCGGCTTAGCCCCATCGTTCCGCGGAACACCGTGCAGCGAAACATCTCCGCCAGCCGGTCGATCGGCTGTGGAATCGGCCGCGCACCGCTCTCAAAGCGCCGAATGTGGCGCGAGGCGAGAGGTGTTTGCCGCCAATTTGCGCCGCCTGCGGAATGCTAAAGGCTTATCGCAGGACGAGCTTGCATATGAAGCCGAAGTGAGCCGGAGTTACCTGAGCCAACTCGAAAAGGGTGCTTTCTACGCGAGCCTGAGGATCGTGGGCAGACTTGCAATCGCACTAAACATCGAGCCCGCCGAACTCCTGAAATTACCTGGAAAGAAGTCCAAACATTCGCGATAGCAGCCGCGCTTGAGGGTTGAGACGGGCTTTGGTTTAATCGGCAGCCTGGACGTTGGCAAAAAAGTGCATTCCACATCCCGAGTGTCGCAGCTTGAAGTTCGACGACCTTGACATCCGATCGACCTTCACGCTCCTGCTATGCTTAGCACCAGCCATTTGGGAAATGAGTAATGACAAACGAGGGGCGGGTCGCCGCAATGGCACCTTTGATTGCGGTGATGTTTGTGGAAGAGGCACGAGCAAAGCTTGATCGAGCCCGCGAGAGCAAAGACCTGGAGAAAATGCGGAGCAGGAAGCAGACCGTGATCTTGCGAAATTGGTGGCTGCGGCACGCTCGTTGAGTCCGGGGGAGGACGATGCTCCGCGGCCATAGACCCAATGAGAATATGCGTCACGAGAAACCCGCTGCAGCCCCTCGCACAGGTAAAGGATATGGAAAAAGCCTGTAGAAAAATCCTCTCAGTTCGAGAGGGATGCGGAATGACTAGCGTTTGGAACGAGTACCTGTGCGTCCCATCGAATAACGACGGAACTGGACTCTGGAGGTGTGTCGGTACGAGGCATTAGGTGAGTGGGAGGAGGATGAAGACGGAAATCCTGTGCAAATCCCCAGCGAAATTGATGGCAAGAAGGTGGTGGGGAATCGAGGACGACTATATCGTTGGCGGTGAGCTAGATCGCTACGACGATCGAGCTTTCACTTATTCGACTGAAGAGTTTGAGCACGTCCTCCAGTGGGTCAAATCTGAGCATTTCGATATCACCCCCGAGCTAATCCGCGAGCTGCGCAAAGCGGCTGAACCCCGCTAAGACTGCTGTAGTAGGGTTCCAGTTCCTGGTGCAGGTCGGCCAGTGCCGCCGTCACCAACACGTCGATCTGGCGCAGAAGATGGCTCTGCGGGATGCGCTCATCGAGGCGGAACTCGTAAAACAGCTTGGCCTGATCCCGTCTCTGGCGAGCCATCATCGCCGAATCCCCCGTCGCCATCACCGTTCGGCGCCATCTTCAACGCCTTTATCGGCAGTATCGGTCAAAAGCGGACGACGGCGCGCTATCGCGATGTCCGCTTAGTGCCGATTGTGTTGATTTAGTCGGGGTTGATCGGCTTTGAGGTGCGTGATTCCGTGCTCTAGATGATTTGCACGGAGGGCGCGGATCGATGATGGGGACGCAAGCAGTACCGGAGCGGCTGTTCTACGACTTCTGCCTTGAGGATCACGTTCCTGACGATCATCTGTTGCGCCGGATCGACCGCTTCATCGATCTGAGCGATGTTCGGCAGAAGCTGAAGTCGTTCTATTGCTCGATTGGTCGTCCCTCGATCGATCCCGAGCTGATGATCCGCATGCTCATCGTGGGTTATTGCTTCGCCATCCGTTCCGAACGCCGCCTCTGTGAAGAGGTGCATCTCAATCTCGCCTATCGGTGGTTTTGTCGCTTAGGCCTTGAGGGCAAGGTTCCCGACCACTCCACTTTCTCGCTCAATCGCCACGGTCGCTTCCGGCAAAGCAACCTTCTGCGCCATATGTTTGAGACCGTGGTGCGCCGGTGCATGGCCGAAGGCCTGGTGGGTGGTGAAGGGTTTGCCGTCGATGCGAGCCTGATTGAGGCCGACGCCAACAAGCAGCGTTCAGTGCCGGGTCACGAATGGAGTGTCGACGACCTTCCCGCCAACGCCACACGGGCGGTCAAAGACTATCTTGCCAGGTTGGATGATGCCGCCTTCGGCGCCGCCAGCGAGGTGACGCCGAAGTTCGTCTCGCCGTCCGATCCGGCGGCCCAGTGGACCGGCGCGCTGCGTGGACCCGCCTTCTTTGCCTATGCCAACAATTATCTGATCGACACCGACCACGCGATCATCGTCGATGTCGAAGCGACCCGCGCCATCCGTCAGGCCGAGGTTGGAGCGGCACGCACCATGATCGATCGCGTGGCAGACCGTTTTGGCCTCAAGCCCAAACGGCTGGCTGGTGATAGCGCCTATGGCGCAGCACCGATGCTCGACTGGCTGGTCAAGGACAAGGCGATCGCCCCGCATATACCGGTGTTCGACAGATCCCGGCGTGACGATGGCACGCTCTCACGGGCCGACTTCACCTTTGATGCTGAGCATAACATCTATGTCTGTCCGCAAGGCAAGTTGCTCAGAACCACTGGTCGGGTCCATGACGGCAGGACGCTGCTCTACCGCTCACAAAAGGCTGAGTGTGATCTGTGTCCGCTCAAACTGAAGTGCTGCCCGAATACGCCCCATCGCAAGATCCCTCGCGACGTCAATGAAGAGTCACGCGACGTGGCCAGGGCCCTCTATGACACGGCCGCCTTCGAGCAGTCCCGCCGGGATCGCAAACGGGTCGAGATGCTGTTCGCCCATCTCAAGCGGATCCTCAGACTTGGCCGGCTACGATTGCGCGGCCCTTGTGGGGCACAGGATGAGTTCCTGCTCGCCGCAATCGCCCAGAACCTCCGCAAGCTTGCCAAGCTCAGACCAGACCCAACCCCAGATCTCCAACCAGCGTGAGGCATCTTCCGGAAAGAACCAAAGCCGAATGCCGCTAGGGCACATGCCGAAGCGCCACGAAAACGTCCGCTTCTGCAAAGAGCAGACATGGCCGAACCCGCTATCGCCCGACTAAATCAACAAAATCTGCCAGAAGCGGACGTCCGATCCTTTTCTCGGATCGCCAACGTGCCTCGGTCTAGGCGGCCAGCCGTTAAGCTAGCCTTGCAGGCCGCGGCCTCTTTGCTACTTCGTGGGATCAAGGAACAACAATTTCGTTGAACCTGGCGTGACGACATAACGGTGCCTAAAGTCCAAAGGATCTGCGGCAGGATTGATCGTCATATCGGCTGAGGCGTGACGCTACCTGTCGCATGACGAGGAGACGGCGCCGCCAGAGAGCAGGGTGTATAAAAGTTCCGCTCTCATCTCCGCCTACGTTTGAGTGAAGGGTAAGCCGGGGAGTAGAAAGATGCCGCCAGGTGCTTTGAAATAAATGATCTGGACAACTGCCGCCCCAGCTATCGCCACAGCGTTCCTCAGCTCACTTGTTGAAGCTGTCGAGGCCCTGACCATCGTGCTTGCGGTTGCCTCGGTCCGCGGTTTGCGGCCGGCCCTGATGGGCGCCTTTGCGGGCCTCTCGTTCCTTGTAGTCTTGGTGCTCGCGCTGGGACCGCTCCTGGACCGTATTCCATTGCATCTGCTGCAATTCGTCATCGGCGTCCTGCTGCTACTGTTCGGTATGCGCTGGTTGCGTAAGGCGATCCTGCGAGCCGCAGGAGTCATTCCTCTGCACGACGAGGCAATAGCGTTCACAACCGAAACGGAAGAGTTGCGCGATCAGGCGCGTCGCCACGAAGCGAGGCTCAATTGGACGGCCGGGCTTGCGGCCTTCAAGGCCGTGGTGCTTGAAGGGCTGGAGGTCGTGTTCATTGTCATCGCCGTTGGGGCCGGACGAGGTCTCCTTGGTGCTGCGAGCCTCGGCGCGCTGGCAGCCTGCTTGGTCGTGGTCGTTACCGGCCTTCTTGTGCATCGTCCGCTTGCCCAGGTACCCGAGAACACGCTCAAGTTTGCCGTCGGAGTCATGCTTTCCGCCTTCGGGGTATTTTGGACTGGAGAGGGGCTCGGCATCGCATGGCCAGGCGAGGACTGTGCTATTCCAGCATTTGCTGTCCTATTCCTCACAGTCGCGCTCGCCGCTGTCGCCGTCACGCGTCGCGTTAGGCCACAGGTTTCGTCATGACCATGTTAAGCACCGTCTTTTGGATGTTGGTTGGATTGTTCGTCGATGACGGTTCACTGGCCTTGGCAATTATCGTCATCATTGTGCTCTCTTGGATCTTGACGACCCTGATGCCGGATAGGCCGCTTGCCTGTGGTACCGTGCTTCTGGTCGGATGCCTTGGCGTCCTTTTCGCAAATGTGATCAAAGCGGCACAGCGATAGTCAGTTTGAGCGGTGCTTCGATCACGTCTGTATTGGGTCTGACGTTGCCCCCTTGATTTAATCCAGGTTGAACTGGAGTCCGGCCTTGAGGGAAGGACCGGACGATGAAGCGATCGAGGCATACGGAAGAACAGATCATTGCGATCCTGAGGGAGCAGGAGGCCGGGGCGAAGACGGCCGATGTTTGCCGCAAGCACGGGATCAGCAGCGCGACCTTCTATCATTGGAAAGCCAAGTACGGGGGTCTGAGCGTGTCGGAGGTCAAGCGCTTACGGGCGCTGGAGAGCGAGAACGCGCGGCTGAAGAAGCTGTTTGCCGACGCCATGCTCGACAACGCGATGCTCAAAGAGCTGCTGTCAAAAAAATGGTGACGCCCGCCGTCAAGCGCGAGGCTGTTGTTCATCTACGTTCGGCGTTTCCGGTGAGCGAGCGGCGGGCGTGTTCGGTGATTGAGGTGCCGCGGATGACCGTCCGCTACCGCGCGCGGCGGCCGGATAATCTTAAGCTGCGCGAGCGATTGAGAGCCTTGGCGCATGAGCGCCGGCGCTTCGGCTACCGGCGGCTGCACGTGCTGTTGCGGCGGGAGGGCTACATGGTGAACCACAAGCGGGTCTATCGGCTTTATCGTGAGGAGCGGCTCTTGGTGCGGCGCCGGCGCGGTCGCAAGCGGGCCTTGGGCACGCGGGCGCCGATCGCCTTACCGCAGCTTCCAAATGAACGCTGGTCGCTCGATTTCCTGTCCGATCAGCTCGTCGACGGGCGCCGCTTCCGCATCCTGGTGGTAGTCGATGATTGCACGCGGGAATGCCTCTTGCTCGTGGCCGACACCTCGCTCTCGGGCGCCCGTGTCGCCCGCGAGCTCGACTGGCTCATGGCCGTGCGTGGCAAGCCAAAAATGATCGTGAGCGACAATGGCACCGAGCTGACCTCGACAGCGATCCTGTGTTGGGCCGACGATCACAAGATCGCCTGGCATTACATCGCGCCTGGTAAGCCGGTGCAGAACGCCTTCGTCGAGAGCTTCAACGGCCGCTTGCGCGACGAACTCCTGAATGAGACGCTGTTCCGCTCGGTCGCGCATGCCGGTGCTGAGCTCGCCGCTTGGCGCACCGACTACAATACCAGCCGTCCGCACTCGCGGCTCGGCTGGCTCACCCCACAAGCCTACGCCGCGACCCGACGGTCCGCAGCGCTGCGCTCCATTGACGGCTCCGCGTCGCGAACCGTCGCCATTACCACCGAGGAAGGCATCAGCAACCGCCCGACTCCAGTCGCCGCTGGATAAAAGTTGGGGGCAACGTCAGGTCATCGGCTATTCAGGCGGATGCTGACATTGGTGATGAAGACGCGAGGGGCGGCTCCAAATCTGCACTCGCTTTCGCTGATAATCGAATACCAGTTCCCGATACCTCGAAAAAATTCCCTGTTCTCATTCGTAGGGAATTTGGCCGCAAGACACTGACTTATATATCTGAAAACGAAACGCCAGCCCAGTTTCGAAGCCGATTCCAGGAAGATTCGCTGTATTTTCCCGGTTATCAGGGAATTTTGACCTATAAAGACGCGTTCGCTGCAGCCTCCTAGCTCAGCCACCTAGTCGCGGGTTTTTCGGCTTTCTCCCGACGATCGCCGCTACGTGCTTGGTTGCGGCTCTCGTCCATCCGGCTCGGCGTGCCTATTTTGCTCGGGGAACGTGGATGCGAGCGCTCGTAATGGACTTCCGCTCACACGTCCAAAGACGGTGGAAAACTGTTTGGGATTGCGTTGACCAGCCTAATCCTTTCGGTGGCATTGTCAGACAAACCTGAGCGGGCCTGCGAAGGGTGCTGGTCTGAGGGCGTTCAGGCCGCCAGCTGACGCCACTCGGCCAGGGCGGCAGAACGTTCTGTTTGAAGATGTCGCGGTGGTTGAGGTGACGGTCGTGGTTGAAGTGGTTGTGGATTGATGCGTGGGCGGCGGCGAATTTCTGCAGGGTCTTGACGTCCCGGAATTTCGCCATTGCCCCTTCCCGTCGTCTGAACGGCTGGTGTGAATTTTCCGCCCGGTTGTTGAGCCAACGACCGCAGGTCTGGTCGGCCGCATTACCGATCACATTCATCGCTGCGCGGTATGACCGAAGCCTGTCCGTGACGATCGAAGCCGGCCGACCATAACGCTTCATCGCGCGCTTCAGAAACGTCAGTGCAGTCCTGCGATCCCGCCGTTTCGTTGCGAAAACCTCGAGCACTTCGCCTTCATGATCAACGGCACGCCACAGATAGTGCGTCTCCCCATTGATCCGCACGAACACTTCGTCCAGGTGCCAGCGCCAGTTCGAGTGCGAATGAAGATGAATCCGACGCTTCCGGATCTCCGCTGCAAACAGGGGACCGAACCGGTTCCACCAGAACCGTACCGTCTCGTGGCAGATGTCGATGCCACGTTCGGACAGCAGATCCTCGACCTGTCGCAGCGACAGGGGAAACCGGACATACATCATCACCGTAAGCCGGATGATCGCGGGCGAACTGTTGAAATAGCGGAAGGGATTTTGCATCGCTGCAAGCTATGGAATACCACGTCCCGGCTCAAGCTGATTTGCTCTGACACTGCCCCGCTGTCGGATATGAAGTCTGTCATCCTAAAAGCCGTGTTAGCCGCCCACCGCCCGATGCGATGCCTTTTCGCCGCAGCACTCGCGACTCTTCTGTGGGGCTGCAGCTCGGACAGGGTCTGGAATTCGGTCGACATCACCGGCACGCTCCCCCCGCTCGAATTCACCATGATGCAGGCGAGCGATGGCAAGACTGTCACTGCCGACGACTACAAAGGCAAGGTCGTGCTGCTCTATTTCGGCTACACGTTCTGCCCCGACGCTTGCCCGCTAACGTTAGCCAACGCGTCGCTAGTCTTGAAGAAGCTCGGCCCAACGGCAGAGGACGTGCGCTTCCTATTCGTAACCGTCGACCCTGATCGCGACAGCCTATCGGTACTGAAGGAATACACCAGGAATTTTGAGCCTGAGGTGATTGGCTTGCGTGGCAGCCCGGATGAAATTGCTTCCTTGGCAAAGCGGTACCGGGTCTACTACGCGGTGACCCCGGCCAGTGGTGACAAGCCATACGCAGTGGATCACAGCTCGGCGATCTACGTTTTCGACAAGACCGGCAAGATCAGGCTGCTCGTCGCCAGCATGTCGACCGCCCAACCCGATATCGACGGTCTGGCGTCAGATCTTCATCAACTCCTCGAAAAGAAAAATCCCCCTACCTTCCTGCAACGACTGCTCCAGCTTATCTGAAGCTAGTTGCCGGTGGCAGAACGAACCGCAAAGTCGCTGGTCAAGGAGTCTCCGTCCCTGAAAGACAATGTCACCTGAGTGGTCGTCCCAGGCTTCAGCGCCTCACTGGGAGACATGCACATTATATGAAACCCGCCGGGTGCGAATTCGACGCTGCCATGCGCGGGCACCGTGACGCTCTCCACCTCGCGCATGGTCTCGACGCCACCGACGGATTCTGACTTGTGCAACATAGTCGAGCCGCATGCCGGTGAAGATGCGCCGACGAGCAAACGATCTTTGTCGCCATTGTTTTTGAGCGTGAAGTAGCCCGCAGCCGGGCGTGACGGGATGGTAACTTGAATGTACCCACCGGACAGCGCGAGGTCATTGGCGGCGGCCGCAACCGGTAACGTGAGAATTGCGGACATAAGAGCAAAGGTCGCGAGCCAGAGGCGCGAAGGCTTTATGAGGTGCATTCTCCGGTGTCCTTGCTGCTTGCCGGTAGAACCCAATAGAGCACGATGATCAGTGCCACAGCGGCCATCATAAAGGGCGGGATCCAAATGATCAGGCCGCCGAGCTGCTGGTCCCGCAATGCACCGATCGATGGATAAATGCGTCCACACCAGTCGTAAAAGGCATAGAGATCTCGCGTTGACAGAGCAATGATCGCGCCGATGATTGTCTGCGACATTATGACTCCGACCATCATCAACATGCGCGCGCCGTAGGAGGTAGGTGCCGGAGGTTTCGGACGCCGATCGAGCACCAGCAGCCAGAATAAAAGGCCGTCCAGCACCATGCTCCAGTTCATCACCTGATAGAGGATCGACCATGGCGCGGAAATGCACTGTTGGAATGAGCCACAGCACCACGACAGCGATGAACAGCACTGCCGCGATCATTGGCTGCCGAGCCAGGCGCATGGGACCGCTCGCGGCTAAAAACTTTATTATGCGCCTTGCGGCGATGGGCATGCCCTGCACGAGGACGGCCCCGGGCCAGGAGAGTGCGATGAGGATGGGCCCGACGTCGTGCAAGATGAGAGCCTGAACGCGGTTGAGAAAGAACATGTGCTGCGCGAGGTATTCAAATCGCGTTTGCAGCACTGCATAAATGGCTAGAACCCCAGCAAAATAGAGGAGGCTGCGCCAGACTGGCGGCCGCTTAGTAGCCGGCATCACAAACAGACCGCGCGCATACCACCATAGAGCAGCAGCAGTGCCGAGGAACCAAGTCCAGGAGAACTCCCAGGGGCCGAGTATTGGGACCAAAGAGGCGTGATAACGGCTCGTCCACCACAGCAATACTCCGACCATGACGAGAGCCAAATAAAAGCCAACGTCGAGGAGAGTGGCGATCTCATGACGCGGACGCGAAGGCGTCGACAGAAAATTTGCGGAAGCGGCCATGGCACACCGAGTTCCAGCAATTGGAATACATTAGAAAGCTACAGCTTTCACACGTTGTTCCAGATCAAACTTCCTTGGCAGATTGACTTGCGGCCGAGGCATTTTGCGTCTTGCTCGCCCCTTGAGCACAGGACTACGATGATCCAATGCAGCGGGGGACGACATACTGGTTGCGATGCTTCGCGGCCGTTTCCGCGCTGTGCGGTATTGTCCTTTATTCAATCCTCATTCCTGGCCACATCGTCTCCCAGGCCATATCCGGCCTAGCTGGCTCAGAGGCAGCTGGCTGGATCACCATCCTTTGCCATAGCGACCCCGACAAAGGAGCCAAGGCTCCGGGTTCGCCTCCCTCTCCCGAAAAGAAGTGCCCGTTCTGCAGTGGCTACGCAAGCATTGTGGTCGCGTCGGTGGCGCCTGCGAGCATCGCGGTTCTCGCTGTAGAGAGGGCATCGCCTGCCCGCGTCACGTTCGAAGCCGCCGTAATCCGGGTCTCGCTTCGCGCCCCTCAAAATCGGGGCCCTCCCTCACACTCCGCCTAATGTCTCAACCGCACTGATCCGCTGGCGCAAAGGCGCGAGCGGCGTCGGTGGTGTCCTGGCATTAACACGCCTGCCTCCCGGGGGGCAGCGCGGCTCTGCCGGGTGATTTAGGCATTTATGTCTGGGGCTAGTAATGAAACCGATCATCATGCGGCTCGCATTCACAATGCTGCTCTTAAGTAGCTACTCGGCGGAGGCCGAAGCGCACTGCATCGTTGGCAACCGCTTCTTTCCTGCGACAGTGATCGTCGATGATCCTTGTGTCGCAGACGAGCTATCGTTGCCGACTATTGCTGGGTTCAAGAACGGCGACGAGCCTTCGGCACAGGAACTCGATATCGGAGGCGAATACTCAAAGACCATCACACCGAATTTTGGCGTGTCCTTTGCCGAGGATTGGGTCCATCTCGACATTCCTCATGGGGGAACCGCTTCCGGCTTCGACAATCTGGGCACCAGCTTCAAATATCAGATCGCCAAGGCGCCTTCGGCTGAGTTCGCCATGTCCGTGTCCTTAGATGTCGATTGGGGAGGTACTGGAGCGCGGGAAGTGGGCGCGGAATCCTTTTCGACGCTCACGCCAACAACCTTCTTCGGCCAAGGGTTTGGCTTCCTTCCCCAGTCAATGATGCTGCTGCGGCCCTTCGCGATTACTGGCCAGATTGGTTACGCCGTCCCTACCGAGTCATCATCGGGCGGAACGCCAAATCCCCAGTTCCTCGTGTGGGGAGGCACGCTGCAATACAGCATGCCTTATCTCAAATCGAGCGTGCGCGACTTTGGCTTTCCCGAGTTCGTCAATCATCTGATGCCGATCGTCGAATTGGACCTGGCGAGCGAGGTCAGCAATTTCGACAACGAGGAGCGGACGACCGGTACGGTCAATCCCGGCGTGATCTATGTGGGAAACAAGTATCAGCTCGCCGCTGAAGCCCTCATTCCGATCAATCGTGCCAGCGGCGACGGCATTGGCGTGATCGGACAACTCCACTTCTATCTCGATGACATCTTTCCGAACTCGATTGGCAAGCCGATCTTTCCCGCGGCTTCGCCCACAGGAGAATGACCATGCGCAAATTCCAAACTGTGGTGATGGCTCTTGCCTTGATTGGTTGCTCGGCGCCGGCCGAGGCCCATGCCATGCTTGACCATGCAAGCCCAGCAGTTGGCAGCACTGTCAGCTCCTCGCCCGGGCAGGTCACACTCTATTTTACGCAAAGCCTAGAACCAAAGTTCAGCGGAGGAGAAGTGCACAATGCTTCTGGCGCACGCGTCGATCACGGCAAGAGTATCAGTGGCAACGTCATGCGGTTAAGCGTCGGTTCGCTGCCGCCGGGCAGGTATACGGTAACGTGGCATGCCCTTTCGGTCGACACACACACAACGCAAGGGAGTTTTGGCTTCCAAGTAAGCAAATAGCTGGCGGGCGATGCCGGATCCGCTTATCGTCTCCCGCGCTGTCCATTTTGCGTGCAGCCTTATCGTGGGCGGCGCCGCATTGTTCTCAGCCTTCATCGTCCCATCCGCCGAAGCATCATCTTCTGCAGAAGGGCGCCAACAGCGGCTCATGTTAGCTGCTCTTATTGTTGCCGTGCTCTCGGGGGTAACTTGGCTCCTCTTCCTCGCCTCTCAAATCGCTCAGTCCTCAGTTGTGGCGGTCATTGAGGATGGAACCGCGTGGGCGGTTCTGACCGAAACCCAATTCGGCCGCGTGTGGTTAGGTCGCCTCATTATTGCAATTGTATTGTTCTGCCTCGGTCTTGCTGGACAGGCATCACCGGGGCGATGCGTGGGGCTTTCCTCAATGCTCGCGGCATTTGCCCTTCTTTTTGTCGGTACGCTTGCGTGGTCTGGGCACGCTGCGGGAACCGGAAGCTTCCGCGGCCTTGTGCATTTTGGAGGAGATGTCTCCCACCTCGTATCAGCCTCAGCCTGGGTCGGTGGCTTGGTGCCCTTGCTCCTGTTCATTGGGCCGCGCGCGCTCAACTCGGGACCGTCTCTCTTCGACTGTTTTAAAACGCTCCGACGATTTTCCACACTTGCCGCCTGGAGCGTCGCGGTGCTGATCCTGAGCGGGGTGCTCAACACTTGGTTCATGACCAATGGGCTGCAAAGCTTTTTTGGCACCGATTATGGCGATCTCGTTCTAGTCAAGATCGCTTTGCTGGTCGTCATGCTCGGCTTTGGTGCTGCCAATCGTTACTGGCTCACGCCGCGATTGCTCCCCACTGATGTCCCTCTGAAAAAGGATACCCAGGCGTTGCGACTGCTATGCGTGTCGGTTTCATTTGAAATCGTGTTGGGACTCGTCGTGATCTGCGTCGTGGCTGTACTCGGCCAGCTACCGCCGCCCGGGCACACCCATCATGTTGGTTAGGGTACGACCTTTGAAATCCTTATCGGGCGGGGTTTCGCTGCTACTGGCGTTGGAAGTCGCGTTCCCTGGGAGGGCGGCCGCAGATCGAGACAGACCTCCGTGTATTAATCCGTCGGATGAGCATTGAGAACCCGCTCTGGGGAGCGCCGCGCATCCACGGCGAACTGCTCAAGCTCGGGTTTGAGGTCGCACAGTCGAGCGTCGCCAAGTACATGGTCAAGCGACGCAGGCCACCGAGCCAGGGACGACTTGAATGGCGAGGCCAAGACGGCCAGGACGAAGCAGAGCAGTGCAACCATTGTGCTCCGACGTTAGGTGATTCCTTCAGCCAATCAATGCGGATGAGGTTTTCGGTACACCAGGTTGCAGATCCAGGAGAAAATGACAGCGCAGATTGCCAACACCATCAATGAAGTTCTGAACCCGAAAGGGGTTGGTGTCGTTCTAAAGGCAACGCATCACTGCATGACTACACGCGGCGTCTATAAGCCGGATACAGACTTGGTCACAGAGTCGGATGCTGGGCTGCTTTCGTGACAATGCGCTAACACGACAAGAATTCCTCAGCATGATCGACTGAGATAATCCGACGACACTGAGACCCAAAGGGAAGACCAGATAGTGAAGGAAGAGAAGGAACTGGCCGGTCCAGACCTTTCCAAGGGCGTGCCTTTAGACGATCTGCCCTCTGAGGGAATGCTCATTGGTCATGTTGACAATGAAGAAGTCCTTCTTGTGCGGTCGCGCGGTGAAGTCTTCGCCGTGTCTCCACACTGCACCCACTATCAGGGCCCCCTCGCCGAGGGCCTCTTGGTCGGAAACACTCTGCGTTGCCCGTGGCACCATGCTCGTTTCGACTTGCGGACCGGTGAGGCTATCAAAGCTCCCGCGATTGACCCTATCGGATGTTGGGAGGTCAAACTTCGAGATGGGTTGATCTTGGTCGGGAGCAAGCGAACGCGGCAAAAGCCGATGCAGCGCGACCAAGCGGCCGGTGCGCCTGAAAAGATCGTCATCGTTGGTGGCGGTGCGGCCGGTTTCGCGGCGGCCGAAATGTTGCGCCGAAAGGGATACCAAGGACGCCTGGTGATGTTGAGCAGCGACGACGCGTTGCCTTGCGATCGCCCTAATCTGTCAAAGGACTACCTCGCCGGCACCATCCCTTTTGAATACGTGCCGTTAAAAGACGAGAGCTTCTACGCGAAAAACAATATCGAAACGCGCCTCGGCTGCACAGTCCGTGAACTCGACCTGCCCGGCCACCAAGTTCTCATCGCTGGCGAAGCAATTCCTTACGATCGCTTGCTCCTGGCTACAGGGGCTGAACCAGTTCGCCTCACGGTCCCCGGCGCCGATCAAGCTCATGTGCACACGCTGCGCTCATTGGCCGACTGCCAAGCGATCATTGATGGGGCAAAGTCGTCACGCCAGGCCGTCATCATCGGGGCAAGCTTTATCGGGCTCGAAGTCGCGGCGTCTCTGCGGAAGCGCAGGCTAGAGGTACGAGTCGTGGCGCCGGACAAGATGCCGATGGAACGTGTGCTTGGCCGTGATATGGGCACCTTCATCCGCACGCTTCATGAGGAGCATGGCGTTATCTTTCACCTCGAAAACAAGGTTGTCGCCATCGATGGGAAGACGGTCCATTTGGAGACAGGTGATTCGCTCGTAACCGATCTCGTCGTTGCAGGCATCGGCGTCCGGCCGCAACTCGAACTTGCCGAGAAAGCAGGGCTGAAGCTTGATCGAGGCGTGATGGTCGACCAATACCTCGAGACCAGTGCCCCGCGCGTCTACGCCGCAGGCGACATCGCTCGATGGCCAGACCCGTATTCAGGCGAGAACGTTCGGGTAGAGCACTGGGTCGTGGCTGAACGGCAAGGACAGACGGCTGCCCTTAATATGCTCGAACATCGCACGCCTTTTGTCGACGTGCCGTTTTTCTGGAGCCAGCACTATGACGTTCCAATCAATTATGTCGGTCATGCGGAATCATGGGACGAGATCGCGATCGACGGCGATATCGGAAGTAAGGATTGCCTTCTTCGCTTCAAGAAGAAGGGACGTGTGGCAGCCGTCGCCTCGATCTTTCGCGATCTGGAGAGCCTCCAATCCGAGCTTATGATGGAGCAGAGGACCGCGATTTAGGAGCTTGAATGCTGACCCTCAGCGAGGGAATTGGCCTGACGGTTCGAGCTTTGCTAATCTGTCAGAGTTTTTTGGGATTCGTCGACCCTACTCTCGGCCATGAGGGCCGCCTCGCATTAGGTGCGTAGGGCGCATCCGGCACCAAGGCCGCGCAAATCAGTTACTCGCAATGGGTAGCTAATCACGGGCTCGGCGTAGAGCGTTCTCCAGTCTCTCCTTTTGCTTTTGCCAACGGGCTTCTTCAGCTTGCGACCGCCTTTCGAGCTGAGCGCGGTCATTCTCAATCTCCCTAACCTTTGCCTTGTGCTCTCGCTCAGCCTGTTCAAGCGCCCTTTCTGCTTTTGCGATTGCCTGCTCGCGCCGTCTGCGCTCCCTCTCCCGCGCAACGGCTTCCCTTCGACGGACCAACTCTCGCCGCTTCTGCTCTCTCTCGAACGCCAGGGCAGCCTTGCGCACGGCAGCTTTATCGACTTTGCGAGCCGGCCGTTCTTCTGACTTTGCCTGAGGCTTAGCTTCCCCCTCCTTGAGCTTCTCGAGCGGAAAATGCTCGGGCAGCGCAGCCTGCTCGCTGAAGACAGCATTCGATCCAACCGGACGCCTTAGAACGACGCCTGGCTTTGCTGTGGTGGCAGCAACAACCGCAGGATCGTGGGTTTCCTTGGCAAGACCTTGCTTGAAAATGTTGGTCCTCGAACCCCACGCATCAGCGGCCGCTTTCATCGATGGCGCCGCGACCGCCAGATCGAAGAAGCCAGAAGACGTTTGGTAGGTCTTGAGTTTCCTCGCCATAAACCCGCACCCGTTGCTGGCCTTGGAGCATATTAAACGGACATGCCTCGTTGAGTGGCGACTCGCAATTTTTAGTTAGGCAGAGAGGAGAGGTCGCTCGATGACGCATAATGAAGTTCTCCGCTAACAATGCTTTGCTAACTGCCCCCGAAAAACCAATGACCAATTCCATAGCTGGGTTGTCTCCGCGGGTCATGCTGGTCATGCCGCCCTGTTCGATTGCAATTGGAACGGCGGCCTTTAGACGCGCCTCGGCGCGATTGTCGCAGCGGGAGTCATGAGATGGTCATCTGACCTGCGTAATGGCCGGTGAGGCCAGATACGCGAAGAGGACCCACGCAATCTAAACTGCGACGCGAATTCGACCCCCTCGATCTTGAGCTCATGGAACGAGCTCTCGAGAGCGCCTGGGCGGCCGTCAAAGGCGACCATGTGCCGAGCGGAGCGCTCGATACCGACGAACAGCTCGAAGCAAATCTACGTCGTGAACTCATCGAGATTGCGTTGAATAACGGCGCGTGCGATCCCGAGGCCCTTCGGGACCTTCTTCTCAGCACGCTAGCGGGCACCTGAAGGCGCATGCCTACCGCCGCTGACTTTCCAAGAGTTCCGGCTGAACGTCCGCCAACAGCTGATACCGGTGTTGCATGTTTGACGCTGGTGCCTACATCGGTATCGTGAGGAAGAGAGCAACAACCCCGCATCACGCCTGCTGCTCTTAGACAGAAGGCGCGCAATTTGGGGTTCTCCATAGGTCATTAACCGCGGCCAAGAAAACGCGGCAAGCGCCTGTGAGTTGGCGAAGCAGCTCCTTTAGGCCGGGGAACGACCCACAGCCTAGTGGGTTTTTTATGGTGCCAAATACAATCTTCTGAGGAGAGCCAGATGACCGTTGTCCTGATAACCGGCGCTCTCACCGGGATCGGCCGCGCCACGGCCTTGGCCTTCGCCAACGAAGGCGACCAGATCGTTGTTTCCGGCCGTCATGGCGACGCCGGCGAGGATCTCGTCGGAGAGCTCCGCGCGCTCGGCGCAGAGGCCGAGTTCATTTGCGCCGATGTTCGCCATGACGAAGAGATGCGTGACCTGATAGATAAGACCGTCAAACGCTTTGGGCGGCTCGATGTGGCGGTCAACAACGCCGGCACCGAGGGCCATCCTGGCCCGGTCACCCAACAGACGCCGGAGAGCTATGCCGCCGTCTTCGATACCAATGTGCTCGGCACGCTGCTGGGCATGAAGCATGAGATGCGCGTGATGGTGGCGCAAGGCGGCGGCAGCATCGTCAATCTTTCATCCGTGCTGGGCAAGGTCGGCGCGCCGGGCGCGGCGGTCTATACCACGAGCAAGCACGCCGTCGAAGGCTTGACCAAAGCTGCGGCGCTCGAGGGCGCTACGAGCGGCGTGCGCGTCAATGCTGTGGCGCCAGGGCCGGTCGAGACCGAGATGCTCAATCGCTTCACGGGCAGCGGCGAGGGTAAGGCGAACTTCCTCGAAAGCGTGCCGGTCAAGCGCGCGGCCACCCCGCAAGAGATCGCTGACACCATCTTGTTCCTGGCCTGCAAGGCGCCGTTTCTGACCGGGCAGTCCATCGTCGTTGACGGCGGCAAAACTGCCGCTTAGCCGTCACCCTGTTTAGCGGTTGGCCGGGTCGTGTAGCGGACGAGGAGGACGGCTGTCGCGCTATGAACCGGATTTCAAAACTGAGGTTACCCAGGCGTGTCTGGCCGCCCTTGGCGTGCAGCTGCGGATGTTGAAGGCCCAGATTCTCGAATTCGACCGCCTGCTTTGGGCTATATTAAAGGGCTGCCTTGTGCAGCGGATCGCTGCAAGGCAGCCGTCCCCCCAACCCCAAGTAGACACCCATGGACTGGAACCGTGTTCAGGGCAGTTGGAAGCAGCTCGAAGGCAAGGTCAAAGCCAAGTGGGGCAAGCTCACTGCTGATGACCTCACTACCATCAATGGACGTCGCGAGGAGCTCGAAGGTAAAATTCGACAGCGCTATGGCATAGCGAAGGATCAAGCTCGGAAGGAGATTGATGACTGGTTTACCTCGCAAGGCTTTTAGCAAGAGCCTTTGAAGTCAAGTGAAGCCCGGCCTCACCTTAGGGCCGGGCTTTTTATTTGTGTAATTTTCACCATCCTCGCGCGTCGGCTCGTAGATCACCAGCATCGTGCCCGTGGCGTCGTGAACCTCATTCTGAATCACGCGAGTCAGTAGTGGTCGTCCGGTCGTCTCGCGTCCACGCAAGAAGAAGGAGAAGCTCGCATTCTACCAAAAAACCCGTGCGAGGAGCTCGAGCGGTCGTGCGGCATTGCTCCCTCCGATGTAGTAGTGTCGATCGTCGAGAACAGCGATGAGGACTGGTCATTCGGGCTTGGCCGCGCCCAATTTCTCGAGGGCGCTTTCTAACGGCTCCAGGCATTTATACGAGGCCGGCTTCACGCGGCTGTCGGGCAGATTGAGCCCATCAACGAAGGTAAAGCGCAAGGGATCGGAAGCTTGGGCGACGCGGCCGCACATGGAAGCGAAGATAATAAGCGGGTTGGCCGAGTGCCAACGCTCGACGGCGCGGAAAAGATGAGAGGCGAAAAAGACCCGGGAGGAGTGTCCGGGTCTTTTTTTTTTGGATTAAGCAGCGGCAGCGAGTTTGGGGGCTCGTTTCGCCACGGCCTGCTCGACTGGCTTATACGCATCCCGAGCGATGGCTGCGTACATCTCGCCGAGCTTCGTGGCCTCAGCGACCCAGCTGTCATAGGCCTTCTTGGCGTATTGAGACTGGATCCTCGATCGCGTGCTCAAACGACTTTGCGCCCACGAGTTGCTCGAAGGTGCGAGTCGCGTCTTCAAAAGCGCGGTTTGAATAGTCAGTGACACGGGCGCCGATGGCCTGGAAGCCCTTGCTCAGCTCGCCATATGAGCGGAGCGCCGAGTCATAGTTGTCTTTGGTGGCTTTCTGGAAGTCCTCAGTCGCTTTCTGAAACGGCAGCGTGGCAACGCCCGTTGCGCCAACGCCTGGGCACCTGGAATTTTGTCCGACAAATCACGATCGGGCGGTCCTGTCATAAGTGTTACTGAGGCTGAATCACTTTTTTCGGTGCCTATGGCGAGGCGTTCACTCGGCGGCTTCGAGCAATGGGCATTCGCGATCGCCCCATCGCGCCCCGATCACCATGGCAGAATGGATACGTTTGAACGTTCGATCGGGTCGATCCGCCGTGAATGCCTCGACCATGTGATCATCTGGGGTGAGGCACATCTTCGGCAAGTCCTGAAGGCATACACCGCATATTACAACGCGACGCGGACTCATCTCGGAATTGACGAGGATGCTCCAAATCCTAGGCCAATCGAGAGGTGCGGCGTCATCGTCGATAATGCTGTGCTAGGCGGACTTCACCATCGCTACGCGCGGATTTAGTTTTCGGAAGGGACAGGAGGATAAGATGACCGATAGCAGGAACAACATAAAAACACTGGGCAACGTGCTCGAGTACGTCGAGGCGGCCGACCTCGAATCCCATCAGCGCAGGGATATGAAGTCGGCCATCAACAGGGTCGCCGAGATGGCGGGCGTGGTCCCCTCCATGGCGGAGGCCAATGCTCCGGCTCTGCGGACCATCCTGAAGCGAGTGCGACCGGCGGCGCATGGGGTGAAAACCAAGACCTGGGCGAACCTGGTCAGTCAGCTGCGCGCCGCCTTGCGACTTGCCGGGGTGATCGATCCTAGGGCAGAGGGCTTGACCTCAAAGGACCCAGCCTGGGCTCCCCTCCTCGAACTCGTTGCCGACGACAAGAGGCTGTCCTGCGGCATGGCCGCCTTTGTGAACTATTGCGCTCGAAGAGGCATCACGCCGCATCAGGTGGATGACGGCGTCCTCCAGCAATTTTACGTCTGGTTAGAGGAGAGGACCTTGTGTCCGAAGCCGAAGGATGTGGTGCGGCGTATCCCGCATCTGTGGAACGAGGCAGCGAGGCGGATCGGGTCCTGGCCCAAGACCACGCTCACGATCCTCTCCTTCAAGACTCCTCAGCGGCGGCTCCCCTGGGGTGATCTCGCCGAGAGCTTGTTGGCCGATGCCGAGGCCTACCTCGCTATACGCGCCGATCCCGATATCTTCGACGAGAGGCCGAATGCGCCAAAGAAGCCCCTCGCGCCGAGCACCCTGCACCAACAGAGTGAGCACCTCCGCCTCGCGGCCTCGGTGCTGATCGAGAGCGGCATCGCCGTGAAGGATATCACCTCACTTGCCGACCTCGTTCAGCCGGAGCGGTTCAAGACCATCCTCCGCCACTACCACAAGCGTGCCGAGGGTCAGTCCAACGCCTTTGCCATTTCGCTGGCCAAGACCCTCATTGAGGTCGCTCAGGTCTTCCTCGGCGTGCCCGACAAGGAGGTGGCTCAGCTGAAGGGGATTGCCGAAAAGCTTCCCGCCATTCCCTTCGACCTCACCCCCAAGAACAAGGCGCTGCTGCGTCACTTCGAGTCAGAGAGGCTGAGGGCGAAGCTCCTGTTCCTGCCCGAAGAGCTTCAGGCAGAAGTTGCCAAGGCGCTCGAGGCTGACCGCCTTCGCTTCGTCGAGGCACAGATGGCGGTTGCCATCGACATTGAGCTCGCCATTGGGCTCAGGCCAAAAAATCTGAGCACTTTGAACTGGCGGCGTCACTTCATCGAACCTGACGGGCCGAGAGGACCGCTGCTGTTGCTCATCCCGGCGGCCGAGATGAAGTCGCGCAAGGACGACTTCATCGCCGAGGTCCCAAGCGAGGTGGCGCGGCGGCTCCGCTGGTACCGGAGAACGATTCTGCCCCGCCTCGGCGCCGATCCCGACGGCGATCTCTTCGTCACCGCGAAAGGCATAAGAAAAAATCAACGGACCCTCACAGGACAGATGCTCGAGACCGTCGATCGACGCCTCGGCATTCACATGACGGCCCATCAGTACCGGCATCTCCTCGGCAGCTCCTATCTGGACGCCAATCCGCACGATACGGAGACCGCGCGTCTTATGCTGGGGCATGCTTGGACCAAGACGACCCGCATCTATGTGGGCTCGCAGACCCGCCGCGCCAGTCGCGCCTACAACGCGTTCCTGTTCGAGCAGAGGGAGAGGCTGAAGTTCGGGCGCAAGCGCCCCTCCCGGCGCAAGCTTAAGGAGAACATCAAACAAGAGAAGCAAACCATCAAAGGCGATCGGGGCGAACCCACATGCGCCCATTGAAGCATCTTCCTGTGAGGGATTGGCCGGAGGCCGACACGGCGGCCTTCGCAAAGGCCTACCAGCCAGGCGACATATTCGACGAGACGAATGGGCCTGGGGCCCACCACTCCGAAGGCTGGCGCAGGATGATCCGCACGAGCTACCGGCGATGGCTGGGGTTTTTGAAGGAGCATGATCCCGCCGACCTCCTGCGAGCTCCGGCCGAGCGCATCACGCCTGAGCGGATTCGTGCCTTCGTCGAGCAGCTTTCCGCCGAGGTCAAGCCGACCACGGTCGTACTCTCGGTCGCCAATCTCGACGCCGCCGCAAGGCTGATCGCCCCGGAAGCTGATTGGCGCTGGCTCGCTTCACTAAAGGCGAGGCTTGCCGCTCGCACTAGGCCTGAAAACCGATTCGACCGGCTGGTTCCCGCATGGCAGACGCTCGATCTCGGGATCAAACTGATGGAAGAAGCCGGCCAGCTGCCGAGTAACGCGCGTAAGGAGCGAGATCTCCAGTACCGCGACGGCCTCATTCTCGTTCTCGTCAGCCTGTGGAATATCCGCCGCCGCAGCCTCGCAGCCCTGACGGTGAGTCGTCATTTCGAATTCGACCACGCCGGCATGAACCTGCTCCTCTACCGGGAGGACACCAAATCAAAGCGGGAGGAGAGCTTCCGCGTGCCGGAACCGGTTCTCCCTTATCTCATGCATTATCTGAAGGTCGTCAGGCCGCGCCTCGTCGGCCGCAAGACCCATGACGGGTTCTGGGCCTCCTATCGCGGCCGCCCGCTAACCGCCGGCCGCATCTACGATATCGCCCGCGCGCGTACATTGGCGAATTTCGGGAAGGCCATGGGCCTGCATGACTTCCGCCGCTCCGCCGCGACTTTCCTCGCGATCGAGGCCCCCGAGAAGATCGCCCTTGTTCCCGGCATGCTCCAGCATGCCTCCCCGGACGTGGGCGAACGGCACTACAATCTGGCCCGATCGGTCGAGGCGAGCCGCCGTGTCGGAGCACATCTCGCCAAGCTTCGAGCTAGGCTCAAGCCGATAAAGAAGAAGGACTGACCCATGCGTGCCGTCATCTACGCTCGCTACTCCTCGGATCATCAGCGTGAGGCCTCGATCGAGGATCAGCTCGAGATCTGCCGACGCTATATCCACCGTCAGGCCTGGAAGCTTGTGCATAGTTATGAAGATCGCGCGCTGAGCGGCGCGAGCGACAAGAGGCCAGCCTATCAGCAGATGCTTGCTGATGCGGAGGCAGGGCAGTTCGACATCGTCGTCAGCGAGGCGCTCGATCGATTGGCCGACGCCTTTCCGATGTAGCGCGCCTATACGATCATCTCGAATTCCATGGCATCAGCCTACATGCGGTCAATATTGGTCAGGTGACCACGATGCATGTCGGACTGCTCGGCACCATGGCGCAACTTTATTTGTCCGACCTGAAGGAGAAAACGCGGCGTGGCCAACTCGGCCGAGCTCTTGCCGGGAAGATCCCGGGTGGCAAGGCCTATGGCTATCGCTTGATCGTCGGACAGCCGGGTGAGCGACAGATCGATGAAGCGGAGGCCCTTGTCATTCGCCGGGTTTTTCGCGACTTCGCCGCCGGCATGTCGCCCCAGGCGATCGCCAAGGCTCTGAACGCCGAAGGCATTCCTGGCCCCGACGGACGCGAGTGGCGTGACACCACGATCAGGGGTCAGGTCGATCGAGGAACGGGCATTCTGAACAACAGCCTCTATGTAGGGCGGATCGAATGGAACCGCTGCTCCTATGTCAAAGACCCTAGAAGCGGGAAGCGCGTGGCGCGCCCAAATCCGAAAGATCGGTGGGAGGTCGTGCACGTTCCCACGCTCCGACTTCTCGGTGACGATCTCTGGGAGGCGGTGAAGCGTCGTCAACATGAGCTATCCTTCGAGATCCGACGTGATGATGGCGGCAACGCGCTCAACCGCGTCCACCGGCGCAAATTCTTGCTATCCGGCTTGCTCAAATGTGGGTGCTGCCGAGGCGGGTTCACCATCGTGGCGCAGGACCGTTATGGCTGCGCCACACACCGCAGCAAAGGAACCTGCGACAACAACGTGACCGTGAGCAGACAGGAAATCGAGGAGCGCGTCTTTGGAGGGCTCAAAGAGAAACTTATGGCACCTGAGCTGGTGCGTGAGTTCATTCGAGCGTTTCAGGAAGAGGTGAACCGCACCAACGCGGAGCGTGAGGAACAATTCACGGCGGATCGTCAGCAGCTCGGCTCCATCGGGCGAAAGATCGCCGGCATCGTCAGCGCGATCGAGGAAGGAGACTACAGCCGCGCCTTGGGCAACCGCCTAGCCGATCTCGAAAAACAGCAGGAGCTGCTTGAGGCCCGATTGAGCGAAGCTCCTCCATCAACCGTCCGCCTCCATCCGCGCCTGGCCGAGGTGTACGCCGAAAAGGTCCAGCAGCTCGAACAGGCGCTAAACGACCCCAACATCAGGGCCGAGGCGGCTGACGTGCTTCGCTCCTTGATCAACCGTATCGAGCTGCATCCGAAGGGCGACGGCCAGGGCATCGCCGCCACCCTCCATGGCGACTTGGCTCAGATTCTTGGCCCTTTGCGACGGCTCCAGCCACAAACAAAAACTCCCCAAAGCCGGGGCTTCGGGGAGTCAACTGTCGGTGGTTGCGGGGGCCTGCAACCAGCGTTATTTGCACCTTGATCACGCGATTCTCTAGTCTCGGTGACAGCCGCCGGCTTCCTCGATTTGCTCGCCTTTTGACGAAAGTCTGCCTTAGAGCGCGGTCTCGAAAACCGTTGTACGGGTAACCGTACCGTGGGTTCGAATTCCACCCTCTCCGCCAGCTAGTCCGCTGATTTCCCACAGCTTCAAAATTTTGCCGGTGTTTCCGCGACTTACGCCCGGCAAAGTCGGTGCAAGCGGCCACAGAGACGCAATTTTGGAGAAGGGTGGGCACGTGTGGCTGCCGAATTCTCCGTTCGGCAATTTGGCGGTCCGGTTACGCGCGGCGGCCCATCTCCGATCCAACGGGCCTGCTACTACAGCTCAATGCTGACATCGCTACGAACACACCAAGTGTGCCTCAGGCGGTAGGTATCGGCATAACCGGCATCACCTCCACGGAATCTCCCGGAAAGATCGTGAAATGCGGATGGTTCTCGAAGAGCTTGGCGGCAGCATCATGCGAATCCGCGCGAACGATTGTGTAGGCGCTCATCAAATTGGTTATGTCCTCGATGCCGCGTTCGCTCACCTTCTTGGTCTTGCCGAGAGGACCGCCCATCCCGACGATTGCGGCACTATGCTTTTCGGCCCAGGCTTTCCAAGCCGCGATTCCCTCTTGCATCTTCGCCCGGCGATCCTGCTCCGAAAGAGAGTTCCAAGCTGCCATCCGAGGGCTGCTCTTACTGGCGAGGAAAATCGCGAGAAAGGTATCATTCGTGCTCATACGTTCTCCTTTTCTGTAGGGCCGAAGTTGGCGGGTTACCGCAATCGGTCCGAGGATAACCTAACTCTGCGCCGCTACGCCTGGACCAGATCGAACCGCTTAACGCATGTTCCCTGTATGCCCGAGTGAATAGCGGCCAGGCTGAGGCCAGACGGTGAGCCCGTGCGGCTCTTGGCCTACAGGTATTGTTTTCACCTGGCCTGAGGTAGTGTCGATCGCATACACAACATCGTCAAAACGACCCGAAAGCCACAGCATCTTTCCGTCGGCGCTAACGTTGCCCATGTCGGGGCTTCCGCCTCCGGGTATGAACCACGTGACCTTAACGGCACGTCTTGCGAAATCGATCACACTGACGCTGCCTGGTCCGTGACTGAGGCCATGGACTTCGTGCGAACCACGATTGGACACGTAGAGCTCGGTCGCGTCACGGCTCGGGTAAAGACCATGAGCTCCAATGCCTGTCGCTATGAAGCCGATCTCGGAGAAAGAATCTCCGTCGATGAGAAACACGCCATCCGCCATCATGTCGGCCACGTAAAAAACTTTACCGTCGGGAGAGATGCGGATGTCCTGGGGCATTCCTTGCTTAGAAAGCTTCAAAAGTCCCAGTACCTGCTGCGCTTGCGTGTCGATCTTCACAAGCGAGCTGCCGAATTCGCAGGTGAAGATCGCGTAGCGGCCATCGATAGCAAAATCGGCATGGTTGATTCCCCGGCATTGCGGCACCGGCAGCACCGATTTTAACGCTATTGTTTGAGGGTCGCGGAATTCGACTCGCCTGAAGCCTTCGGCAACGACGATGGCCGACTTACCGTCCGGGGTGAAATACATATTTGTAGGCATCTGGAACGCTGATCGTAGGGCCAGGTTTGCCGGTGAGAGCTATCGGGGTAAGACTTCCCGGCGAGTGCCGGCGACCGCTGCCGGCTATCCACAATGCCTTGAGATCCCAAGAGGGGATTACATGTTGCGGCTTAGGGCCGGAGCTGAATTGGTCGACGACCTTGAAGGTGGTGGGATCGATCACGTCGACCGCGTTGGATCGGACTTCTGGCACATACACTCTCTGCAAGGCCTCACCAACGGCCTGACTAAGATGACCCGCGGAAGCCTCGCTATAGAGGTTGGTTGGATCAACTACGGCGGGCATGCCCTCCACGCAATTGATCCCGTGATCTTCTCCCTTAGCGGGAGCTCCTGCCATGACTGCGCCAAAGGTCATTAAAAGGGTCATGCCGCAAAACCATGAAGAGGTGGGCACGCGAGTGCTGACCTTCATTTTGAGGCGATTCCTCCGGGTGAGATGAAGCGAAGCGGATGCGGCTGTCTGTTTCGCAAGCTACTGCCGCTCAGGCATTTCACCCCCCGCGTATGGACTTTGCCATTGTTCAGCCGAAGCTTTCACAATATTTTTGAGCTGCGCTCAAAGAGGGAAGGCGCTCAATTGCTTTCCGCCCGGCCGTTAGCTACTGCCACTACAGCCTTGTCGCTGGTCGGGGCTACCTTTTTCTTTTTCGTACCTTCAACGGCGCACCCTCAGACAGAAGCTGCCCAATCAAGCTGCGGAGACGCATTCGACGTCGCGGTTCTGTCCTCGCCCCTCGCACCCTGGAAAGGCGCACCTTTACGCATCCTATTTGCCTCCGAGAAGCAGCTCGACGGCGAGCTTTCGCTGATCGCGCCCGATGGAAGCGTCGCGGTCAAATCGGGCGAGCGGCAGGGCGGCCCGCCCTATTTCTGGTTCGTGGAGGTTGCATCGCCAGCAGTTGGCGCGTGGCATGCACAGCTCGTGCGTGACGGCGCACCGGAGTGCAGCACGATCACACGGGAAATCATCGTCCACCGTTACCAGTTGCCGCCGCCGCACGCGACGCGCGGGAGTGTCTGGCCATTGCGCGACACATGGAATCGCGGCACCGAAAATCTGTACTCGGCATGGATAGAGAAGTTGTTCGACGGACCGCTCGACGCGGAACTATCATGGCCTGCGCTGCATGAAGTGCTGCGCGATCCATCACGTAACCTCCTGTTCGATCATTTGGGTCTGCGTGAAGACGAGAAGTCACTCATCTTTCAGCCCGACTGCGCCGACCTCCCGTATTTTTTGCGCGCATATTTCGCCTTCAAGATGGGTTTGCCATTTGGTTATGCGAAATGCACGCGGGGCGCAGGCGGCCAGCCGCCGAAATGCCCTCAATGGTGGAATATTCAAAACGAGGAGCCTGCATCCGCACCGCCCGTAGAAGAGCCCGTGGAAGTCGCGAACACTGGCCTATTTGGAATTTTCGGCCCGCCAACCGTGCTCAGGACACCTAGGGCTGCGCCTCGGCCACGGGGGCTCGTGCAGGGTTTCGGATATTACGTGGGAACGACCGTCGCGAATGGCGTCCAGTCGGGAAACGGGCGGACGCGGGCGGATGATGATAACTCCGACTATTATCCTGTTGCTCTCAAAGAGGAGACGCTGCGTCCCGGAACAATCTACGCCGATCCTTACGGCCATGTCCTGGTCCTGGCGAAGCGGGTAGCGCAGTCGGGCGACGCCGCAGGCGTCCTGCTTGCCGTCGATGCGCAGCCTGACGGAACCGTTGCGCGGAAGCGCTTCTGGCGCGGCAATTTCCTGTTCGCACAGGATCCCTCTCTGGGTAGCCCCGGGTTCAAACGCTTCCGGCCGATCGTGCGCGAGAAGAGAGGGTTGCGGCGCCTGACCAACGCGGAAATCGCTAAGGATCCGCAATATGGCGACTTTTCGCTCGAGCAGTCTCAGCTCGGGGTCGAAGACTTTTATGATCGAATGGATGACGTGATTTCGCCCAAGCCGCTAGATCCTTTGCGGGCACTGGAGGACGCGATCACCTCTTTCGAAGAGCAAGTGAAGACGCGGGTGCTCTCGGTCGAAAACGGGCGAAAGTACCAAAATAATGGAGGCGGCGAGGCAGCCATGCCCGATGGCGCGTCGATCTTCGAGACGACCGGCGCGTGGGAGGATTTCGCGACGCCGTCGCGCGATTTGCGGCTGCTGATCGCTGTGGATGTAGTGCGTGGGTTTCCGGATCGCGTCGCGCGGCGGTCGGCGCGCTACGCCATGCCACAGGGCAAGAGCGCCGCGGACGTGAAAGCAGAATTGGAGCGTGTACTTGCGACGGAGCTTTCGACTCGAAAGTTTTCTTACACTCGTACCGACGGTTCCGCATGGACGCTCGCGCTCAAAGACGTGCTCGATCGGGCGACCGATCTCGAGTTGGCCTACAACCCAAACGACTGTGTCGAGCTGAGATGGGGCGCGCCTGAGGGGAGCGAGGAGGCCTCAACCTGCAAGCGGCACGCCTCGTCGGCGCAACGCGCGAAGATGCAGGAATACCGAACGTGGTTCCACGAGCGCCGTCGGCCACCCCGCGACACAGGCTAGGTCGAGATCTTGACGGAGCTTTATGATCTCCGTTTACCCGGTGTGACGCGCGTTGATCCAAGGCCAAAGCCCGTAGTTGGGGTTGTGGCTGTGCCTCAGTCCACGGTTGACGGCGAGTTGCTCTCGGAGCTTGCGTTGCGATCCCACATCCGCAAAGATAAGTCTCTGGGGGTGATCATGCTCCCCAAGTGCCCTGAGGGCACCAGTAAGTTGAGCGTTTTGGTACCGCGTCACTACGTCAATCGAGTACGGGAAGATCTCCTGACTTCTTGGTCGGGGGCTTTCCTTCTCGCTTCTCGACGGCGTTTTGGAGAGTGGCATGCGTCGGTGCAAGGCTCAAAAGAGGGATCGCTCGTCAGGTCTGGTCACCGTACCGCCATTGCAACGACCTCGCGGGCTGGAGCTCATCAAAACGTCGGCGAAGTTTTATGCGAACGGCGCCGGGACGGGAAAGCCGACGATTTAGCTCTCATGTCCCGTGACTGCTGCTCCGAATAATCCCACGACCATAAAAACGTTATCTTCATGCATTGGCAAATTGAGTGGTCGTGCCGTAGCCATGATGTGTCTACTCTTATTAGTTCTGCCTGGCTTAGGGCTTGCGGCAATTGTGTGGTGCGGAATTCGGATGGCGGACGCTGGGGCACCGGAAGTGGCGGTTGGTGAGGCGAGCTCGTCGGCGGCGCGATTGGCAAGTTCAGTCGTTACGAGGCCAAGCAATTTGAGGGCCGGCTCTGCAGCACAGACTGTTTCGACCGACATCATCATTCACAAGGTAAAGACGGAGCGCATTGATGCTGCCCCCTGGAGAGAGCCGCGCGATAGCGATGGGTTAGCCGCCACTCGGACCGATTCCCAGTAGGCGACCGGTGACCCACTCAGCCTATTGAAACGCTTCCCCCGCGTGCTTCTCAAGCCATTTCGGTCCGGGCCCGCGCATATAATGCTGCTCTGGCCGATAGCAGTCCGACAAGTACCTCATGATCATATCCCTCGACGGTCTGAGCCAATCTCGCCTCGAGGGTCGGCCGAGAGCAGTTGCGAATGTCTTTATGCGCGCCTCCGTCGGCTCCTTCTCTGCTTCTAGGGTTAATCGAGGATTTGAAGGTTCAAATGATTGCGTTGAAGCAGAGGGGAGTTCCATTGAGAAAGGCAGCCCACCTCAATCACTCATCCACCACCGTCAAGCGGCCGGTAGAGAAGCGTGGCTCTTAACTCTTCTTTGATGTCACTACATAGACGCGACTCGGCACAGCCGAGACCTTCTTGCTCCTGCACTTAGGGCATTGCGGCTTCGCAACTTCGTGTTCAGAGATCGTTTCCGTTCGCTCGAACGTCTCCTCGCACTCCCGGCAACGATATTGATAGTTTGGCACGGTGCTTTCTCCCCACGCCTGCAACCAGCGCCCCGGCGTGCAAATCAAATGGGCATGAAGCGGCCCAACTGTGTCAGTCGGCGCGAGCGACCAAACTTGCTGCGACCGGGGACGCGACAGTTGAATCTTTCGATTGCGCGTCATCCTCCGTAACGGCAATGCCAGCCGGCAACTGTAGGACAGTCGCGCGCTGGCCTTTGCACAATTGCGTCAGCAGGACGGTTTTTCCGTCGGGGAATTCAAGGGCATCATGATGGACGTTTGACCGGCCTTTGTTGACTTGTCGAAACTTCGCCACCTTATGCCCAAGCCCCCAGGAAAGGATCATGTCAGTCTCGCGTCGGACCTCTTTCTCGAAGGCAAGCTCGGTGCCGGGAAGCAAACAGACGGCGATATTGCGATCGTCGGCCGAGGCAAAACCTCGCGTGATCGTGTGGGGGAAGCTTGTCGATATCAGCTTGTCGCCGACCCTCGCTGGCCGGGACGCGATGAGACGTAGACTGTAGTCGCACATTGAGGGTACTCCAATCGCTGCGGACGTACCCCCCGTCTTCCATAATGTTAGCCGAGCAAAACGGCAATCTCTTGGCATCCGGCTTCTTTAGTTCGGCGCCATGTCCTTCGCGGTCAGTTCTTTGATGGCTTGTTCGTTCTTTGATAGATGGGTCAATCCCATGCCGCGCAGCACGTTTGGCGCCTTGGTGAATTGGACGTTCTCATAGCTGACAATCTCGATGCGATTGCCCCACGGGTCGAGAAAGTCGAGAAACGGCCCCGGCAGCGGTTTGATCCCTGCCTCTGCCAGCGCCTTGCGGACGGCATCCTTGTCGTCGACCACGAGTCCAAATGACGTCCATCATCAGCCGGTTGAGTTCGGCCTTTCTGCAGTGCGAGGAATTGGTCGCCCAGATCGATAAATGCCGAAGTGCCGCTCTTGCCGCGAAGCTCGAAGTCAAACAACTGACCGTAAAACGCTAGAGCTTCCTCAATATCACCGACTTCCAGCGCTACGTGGTTGAAACCAACGGCGCGCGCCTTTTTTGCTTCGGCCATGGCAGTTCTCCTAGTTGATGAGAAGCGGCGTAGCCCCGATCAGGGCGCGGTCGTCGATTTGCCGGACGATAAAGTCCGCGACGTCAGCGCGGCTGATTGTCCCGAACCGCCAGTCGTTTGGCGCGGTCAGAACGCGGTATTGACCGGTCGCGGGGCTGTTCGTCAGTAGGCCTGGCCGCACGATGGTCCAGTCGAGTCCGGAGGACTTGATAATCGACTCCTGCACGTCCTTGTCGTCGTAAACACGCTTCAACAGCAAGGGAAAGGCAACCGCGTCGTAAAGAAACCCGCCATGACCGCGGCTATCACCGGCGCCGAGACCAGTCACCGCGATCAGCCGCTTTACGCCTGCAGCCTTCATGGCATCCACCAGGATGCGGGTGGAGCGCGAGAACAGTGTCGTACGCTCGAAAATGGCCCGAGGGGAGATGTCAACGCCGAGCGTCTGAATAACGACGTTGACGTCTTTGAGTGCGTTCCGGATCGTGTCGCTATCGAGAGCGTCGCCGGACGCCTTCTCCAGACCCGCATCTTGGATGGGTATGCTTGGCGCCGAACGCGACAGCGCGCGAACACTATGGCCAGCGCGAAGGGCAGCCTTCACTGTTTCAAGTCCAATGCCACGGCTGGCGCCTATGACGAGAAGTTTCGCCATGGGCCTCTACCCTTTTGAATCTCCTAGCGGCAACTCCTTGCCAGAGCGAGAGGCATGCCTAATCGATCGATTCAAGCAAATAGATCGTCGGAGTGTCCAGGACTCCAGCCTTCTCCATCGCTTCTTTGAGGTCAGCGGATGCGGCAAAGTCCTTAGCCTTCGTCGTATCCTCGGTGTCAAACACGACGACAATTTCACTCCTATTGCTATCAGCGGAGTGGTAGACGCGCGGATTGATAAGACCAGCTCGCTTCTGCATGTCGGCATGGCGATCGAAGATGGGACGCCACTGCCCATAATCTCTTACTTTGTGCCGGACAATCATCATTCCCATAGCATTCTCCCCTGTGTTTTCCCGCTCCTCTCGGAAAACGACCGGCATTATGCCGTGGAGCACTGACTACGCTCAAGCGATCTCTGCTAAGCACCGCTCTGACCCGATCGACAGAAGTACTTCGGTGGCTGGCACATCGGTCCCCTGCAATCGGATGCTTCGATTGAGGAAGGATCCGCGGCTCGAGCGACGGCCTCGGGGTGTCGCGTTGACTCCTTGAGTTGGGGAGCGTTCTACAGCTGGGGAGTACTTGCCGAGGGCCTTCCGAGGCTGTGGCGGTCATCCGGTGACTCCAAATTCGAATCTCGTGCGACAGGCCTAGCTCTGGTGTCTATGGCTGGGCCCGGCTCCCTTGCTCTGACCGCTATCCAGGGAGGACAGGTGAAGACATTCTTCCCGATCGGGGACAAGCTCTGCTGCGCGTTTATGACTGCACGGCCTTAGATTAATGACATCTGCAGCTTCATCTAGCTATGCTCGACTTCGAGACACACACATGAAAATGAAAACTTGTCCAGACTGCAATGGCGATGGTGTCGTTGACAAAGGTACGGACGACGAACGTCAATGCCCGACGTGCGGTGGCCTTGGCTTTGTAGCTGATGACGGCGACGATCATGAAGAGGTAATAAAAACATCGCGCGGTCTGCCTACAGCGGATTGTGCGCATCGCTATTGATCCTGCTGATGCCGAGCGCTAACGCCGCCGCATTGCCGCGCGATAGCGCCGACCGGAAGCGCTTGTGCACGGGATGCCACGATACTGGCATTCACACCCGCAAGAACCGAAGCGTTCAGTCTTTGGATGCGCTGGAAAAGCAGGTGGGCAACTGCACTCACTCGGCAAAAAAGAATTCTCCACGAGTGAGACGCAGAACATCATCAAGTACCTGAACGATCAGTTTTACCATTTCTGCTAGGCGTCCTGCGGGGTTCATCGTGCGACGAGTGTCGAGGCGAGACTATCTCGAATTGCCGCCAGTCAGCGCACCGTCCGTGAGGGCGGCGAAATGAGTAAGGGAGATCAAGGCCGGATGGAATTTTCGGAAAGGACAGGATTGTTGGGTTTCGCATAGACTCGCGATTCTGCCGATGTCAGATGGTGGTAGCAAGTAGGCTAAGCATGATCCGGAACCCCCCAAACCTCGGGGTCATGAATTTCTCCACCCACTTGATGCCGATGGGACCACCGCCCATCACACTCTGCTTGATAGCTGACCTGCCCCTGAAGTATCCTCCATTGGGAATTAGAGTCTCGGCATGAGTATGCCCTCTCGGGTGGGGTGAGCAACAGGCCGGCACGCGGAGCCATGACAGAGCGCAGCGTGATGGCCTGTTGCGGTGAGTTTGGCAGCGAAGGCCGCCGGTGTCTGGTAGTCGAGCGCCGAATGCGGCCGACCCGTATTGTAGTCTTCCGTCCATTCCGCGATAGCGTGGCGCGCATGTTCGAGGCCGAAGAACAGGGCCTCGTTCAACAGTTCATCCCGCATCCGCCCGTTGAAGGATCAGTGGCAGGTCATCGAGCACCAGCTTGTGGTAGTGATGCTTCAACGTGCGATCATCGATGTCCGGCGTTATCCCCAAAACGTCGTAAGGGTCGACTTCAACAGTGCCCACGTGGCGCACCTTAATGTAGTTGAACTGAGTGGGGGTGAACCCAAAGCGCTGGGCTATGTCGGCTAAAAATTGCTCCTCGTTAGGGTGGAACACACCGTCTGCCATAGCGATGTGGAATAAACCCTCAGGTACGTCCTCTAGGAGCTTTCGGGTGTCCTTCAACAATGACGCAAGCTGATTGGCATAAGCCTCGTAACCAACCACGTCCTGCTTGGCTAGGTTGAAGACGCGCGACACATTCTCCGAGAGCCACGGGGGATTCCGCCTTTGAGAAAACGCGGCTCCTCGACGAGTATCAGAAGGCGCCGATTGACGAGGTCGATTTGCCGGCACGGCCCGAAGGCCATTGGGGTGTGGCCAACGTGTTTAAGACGGGCCTTGGCATCCGGGTGATCGTCCATCCGAAGTCGAGTTAAGGCGCCGAAACATCCGACCTTCATTCGCACCCCTCCGAATCGTGGGTACTTAACCGCACCCACGTCCTTGACACTCATGCGGAGGAGCCGTCCACAACGTCAAAAGCAGACATCTCGTGTTCTGAAAAGCCCGGAAGGCACTCCGCTGGCGGTAGCCTAAGCCGAGTTCGTCACCGCTTGGCCAAGGCAGTCAGGTTTAAAGATTTGTCCTTGACCTTGATCGAGGTCACTTGTGCTGGGGGGACTGAATGGCCACTTGTCAAGGACGCGCGCCATTGTTGACTGATGCCGATATATGAAGCGCGCATGGGGCGGACCATGTAGCATGTGATGCCCCTTAAACCAGCGTCCGCCCCACTCTATTTTTGTGCATATTGGGGGTGCGCGCTGAGTGTGACGCGACAACCCCTAAGCGCAAAGAGATCGAGCTCGCACGCAAGGTATTGTTCGATGCCGGTGAGCGCTCGTTCGTAATGTAGATTCAAGGAAGGCCAGAAATGTCGTGGCAATTCACTGTCGGACTGAGAGTGAAAGGAAAAGCCGACCGAATTGTCGTTGACGCCGAAGACGCGCTCATCGCGGCCTTAAAGGCCAAGGCTGACCAGCCCGGAGCCACGATCATGTATGTGCGGCGATCGAATCGGCGCGGTGACACGCGTCACCCACCTCGACCTCACACCGAGGCTATTGAGCGTTAATGGGGTGCACCATTCGATGATCCGGAGGTCGACGGCCATCCTTCTAGAAATCGTTAATAGGGTGCACCATTCGATGATCCGGAGGTCGACGGCCAGTCTTCCTGGAAGGAGGCTCGCGTGACGTACATCGTCAATGAGAGCTGCATCAAATGTAAGTACATGGACTGTGTCGAGGTATGTCCCGTCGACTGCTTCTACGAAGGCGAGAACATGCTCGTCATCCACCCGGACGAATGCATCGATTGCGGTGTTTGCGAGCCGGAATGCCCGGTTGATGCAATCAAGCCGGACACCGAGCCCGGACTCGAGAAGTGGCTGGAGATCAATACCAAATATGCTCAGATCTGGCCCAACATCACCGTAAAACGTGAGCCGCCGCCAGATGCCAAGGAGTGGGAGGGCAAGCCCGACAAGATCAACCTGTTATCGCCAAACCCTGGCACGGGTGATTGAGAGCTGGACAGCGCACACTTAGGTGCGTGCGTGCGTGATCGGCAACGTCAACTACGAGGTGATCATCGGGGAGTCGAGGATAAAGTGAGGGAGGTAGACCGGTCGTAGACCCGGGCAACGCGAGATGTTCCAGCGTGTGACCAAACTGGTGAACGCGGACAGGGCGAGATCATGGAGGCTGGATCAACTGGCCCGGTCGATCTTTCTGACGGAGTTCGTTTCGGCGTTCTTCCTGGCGCTGCGCTACTTCTTCAAGCCGAAGGTACGTTGAATTATCCGTTCGAGAAGGGGTCGCTATCGCCCCGCTTTCGCGGCGAGCTTGCGCTGCGGCGCTATCCGAACGGAGAGGAGCGCTGCATCGCCTGCAAGCTATGCGAGGCGATCTGCCCGGCGCAGGCGATCACAATCAAGGCTGAGCCACGGCGCAACGACGGCACGCGACGAACAACCCGCTTCGACATCGACATGATGAAATGCATCTACTGCGGCTATTGCCAGGAGTTCCTGCCCCGTTGACTCCATCGTTCTGGGACCGAACTTTGAGTTCGCGACCGAGACACCCGAGGAGCTCTACTACGACAAGGAACGCCTACTTGCGAATGGCGATCGCTGGGAGCGGGAGATCGCAAAGAATATCTCACTCGACGCGCCCTATCGATGAGCCGGCTAAAACGTCGCCTTGCCGCCGTCAAGCGGGAGCCTCAACAGCGTGGGCTGAGTCAGCTGATATCGGCATCGTCTCGAAAGTATCTTGCTGGGTCTCGTATCGCCGTGGAGTGAAAGTTTGGGCACGACGGAAGAGCTGAACGGACGGCGAGTTGTGGTGCCGGAGACGCGCGAACTCGGTCAACTGGTGCGCATGCTGGAAGAGCTCGGTGCCGATACTGTCCCCTGTCCAATGATTGCCATCCGCGATACGCCCGACACAGCGCCGGTAGAGGCGTGGCTGCGCCGGTTCGCTAATAGGGCTTGTGACGATCTCGTGCTGATGACAGGTGAAGGTCTACGGCGCCTCCTCGGCTTTGCCCGACGCATCGATCTCGAGTCCGCCTTCATCGCTGCGCTACGCCGACACGCAAGATTACGCGTGGGCCAAAGCCAGTGCGCGCGCTGCGAGAGATCGGTTTGACGACCGACCTGCCCGCCGACGAACCCACAACCGAAGGCGTTATCGCGGCGCTGGAACGGCACGACCTCACCGGGCGGCGGGTCGGCGTGCAGCTATATCCTGGCAATGCGAATGAGCGACTTCTGAAATTCCTCGAAGGCGCCGGGGCAGAAGGGGATCCCGTGCTTCCATATGTCTACGCTTCGGAAGTCGACGATACGCGCGTGATCGCCGTCATTGCCGAAATGGCTGCCGGCCGGATTGACGCGATCGCCTTTACAAGTGCGCCTCAGGTTCGACGGTTTCGCGACGTTGCACGCGCCTTCGGTCGAGAAGCGGAGCTGCGGCAAGGTTTGGAACGCATTGTCGTTGCGGCGGTTGGGCCTATTGTTGTAGCCGAGCTTGATGCAATTGGAGTGCAGGTGAATGTTACTCCTCGCGACAACAAGTTCTTTATGAAGCCACTCGTACGAGAACTCGCGGCCGCATTAACAAGGAAGCGCAAGGACTGACTCCTGAAAGGAGCGTTGCTGGAATGACGAAGGGAAAGTTCGGTTTCCATCGCGGTGGCGGCGAACACGAAACTGGCACCGCTACTTACGTGCAGATCTATGTGAAGTCGAGCGCTCTCAGGCGGGCTCCGGATCTTGCAATCTCAGCACATCTGATGATCGACGCGGAAATCGATGAGTTTATGGATGATGCACTCGCTGAATTGGAACAAATCCGCATCGATGCAAAGAAGGCGCTAGCCGCGGCAGCTTCGCACTAAGCTGCCTCCTAAAGGTCTGCTTGAGCTCGCTATGGCTGCTTTTCGGGGCTGTCGCGCACGACGTGCGAAGGGGTCACTTGCTGACGTGGCAGCACCCGATCACGATTTCCGCTTGGTGTGTATGCCATAAGCTGACGGGGCGCTAACTACCCGGCTCGCGGCGGAGTCTCCCGCGCCTTCCGCCGAAGCGTGATGAGCTATCTGAGAAGAAGACAGTCCAAGAAAGCCTGCAAATGGTGCGTGTACACTGACGCGCTCGAGACGCGTTTCCTTTATTGGAGGACGGAAGCATGAACCTGCTGCGATCAATCTGCTGTCTTTTTGTTAGTAGGTGCGAAGGGGAAGAACCTAAGCCGACCAAAGACGCTATGCGAGATGAGCCACCAGCCGACCTTGGCCAAAAGGAAGCGAAATTAGAGAAGACCGGCAAAGAGCAGATGGGCCATATGGAAGGTAGCGACGCCAGCAAAAGCGCTCAACAGCCCCCCAAGCGTGGCACTAAATAGATTCGAGGATCCTCCGACATCAACCTAGCTGAGCGGCGAACAGCAGGACGGGCCCCGGCCGAGGCCGACGGGGGCAGGTTTGTGCGTGGATGGGTAAACGCGCGACACTCGGCGAGCGCGCCACCCTCCAAGCGTCCGCGTCGGGTCAGTCGTTGACACGTAATCACCGGATACGACTGTCTCCTAAGTGGTCGGGCGCCGCGCTGAGGAAAGATGACATGGCTGACAAGTTCCGGGCGTTGCTGGTGACCAAAGAGGGCAACCGGCAAAACGTGGCGGTCACCGAGCTGACTGATGCTGATCTCATGGCGGGTGATGTCACCGTAGCGGTCGAGCACTCAACGGTGAACTATAAGGACGGCCTCGCGATTACGGGCAAGGCGCCGATCATCCGCAAATTCCGGCTTATCCCCGGCATCGACTTGGCCGGAAAGGTGCTGCGCTCGGAGGACCCGCACTTCCAAGTGGCGATCGCGTCGTGCTGAACGGCTATGGTCTGGGCGAGGTGCACCACGGCGGTTACGCCGAGCGGGCCCGCGTCAAGAGCGACTGGCTTATCCGGCTCCCTGAGAACATTTCGACTGCCGAAGCCATGGCGATTGGCACCGCCGGCTACACCGCGATGCTTTCCGTGCTGGCCTTGGAAACGGCAGGCATCACGCCGGACAGGGGCGATGTGCTCGTGACCGGTGCTGCCGCTGGGGTGGGGTCGATCGCGATCGCGCTCCTCGACAAGCTCGGTTATCGCGTTGTCGCCTCCTCCCGCCGGGCTGAGCAGGAAGGCGACTACTTGCAAGGACTCGGCGCGGATGAAATCATCAATGCTCGCGAACTTTCCGGAGCTGGGGTCCCATTGGCCAAGGAGCGCTGGGCGGGCGCGGTGGACTCGCTCGGCAGTCGAACCCTCGCCAACGTGCTCTCGCAGATCAAATACGACGGCGCGGTGGCGGCTTGCGGCTTGGCACAAGGGTCGGACCTGCCCGCGACCGTCCTCCCCTTCATCCTACGCGACGTGACGCTTGCGGGTGTGAACTCGGTCTTGACCCCGCGCGAGAAGCGCGAAGAGGCCTGGGGTCGTTTGGCATCGGACCTCGATCTCGGAAAGCTCAACAGCATGACGTCACGTGCGAGACTCGACGACGTGCCGGCTTTGGCGGCCAAAGTCCTCGCGGGAAAAACGCGAGGACGGGTGGTCATCGATGTCTGAACACCGATCCTAGTGCGCGAGTGCCAATATAGGTCGGCACTACCTCCTCGACCGTTTTCGGTTGGATATTGAGCTCCCGGAGACCCGGCAGGGCACCGCTCGCGACGTTGTCCGCCTTGAGAAGATCGACTTGGCCGGTGGTGAGCGGTGGGTTTGGCAGGAGCTCGAACAGCCGCGCCTGGATCTCGGCTAGCGCAAAGGGCACTGGTATGAGCAGTCGCCGTTTCCTCGTGAGGTGCAGCGTCATCCTGACCAGCTCGCGCAGCGTGTACACTCCGGGGCCGGCAAGCTCGTAGGTTCGGCCGACGGTTTGGGGGTCGGTGAGTATGCTGGCGATAGCCTCCGCCACGTCTTCCACAAAGACTGGCTGCAGTCGGGTGTGGCCGCCGCCAATCAGCGGCAGCACCGGAAGCAGCCGGGCGAGGTCGGCGAGCGTGCCGAACAGGGCGTCGCCTGGACCGAACATGGCGCCTGGGCGAACAATCGTAGCTCCTGGAAACTCCTGCCGGACCACCTGTTCGCCGCGTCCTCGAACACGGATGTAAGAGGACCCTGAATCGGCATCCGCGCCGATGCCGGAGACAAGTACGAGGCGGGCGACGGCTGCCGCGACTGCCTCCCGCGCTACGGTCTCGGCCCCTTGCACGTGCACGGCCTCGAAGGTCACGCCACCCTTCTCGACATAGGCCGAGACCGTATTGACTACGGCGTTAGCTCCCGCAATGGCGGCGGCGACAGAGGCTTGATCGCGCACATCGGCGGGGACGACCGTGACCCGGTCGAAACCCATCCATCGCAGCTCAATCCGCGCCGGATCCGGATGCCGCACAGCCACGCGTACAGTCATGCCCTCGGTGGCTAGGCGGTGCACCAATCGCCGACCGAGGAAACCCGCACCGCCGAACACCACGACCGTGGTCATCATTTACTCCGGCACGCTGGGCTGATGCTCGAAACGTCAGCTCTTTGCGCTATAATAAGTAAGCACCGGATTGAATGACATGCAGACCAATCTTGTAGGCAAAGTGGCCATCATAACGGGCGTGAGCGGCGATGGACAGGTTGGCCAGGCCGTCGCCAAGGCGCTGGCAGAAAACGGCGCTCAGCTGGCGATTTGTGCGCGCAAACAAAGCAACGTTGAAGCCCGGGCCAAAGAGCTGCGAGACGCAGGCGCCCGTGTGTTCGCCATGGTTGGGTGTTTGACCGATGAGGGCCAGGTCCAGCGGCTGATCGACGGCACCGTAAGTGAATACGGCCGGATCGACGTTCTGGTGAACCTGGCAGGAGGCCTCAGCCGCTATAAGAGTGCGGTCGAGCACAGTCTCGATGATTGGCGTTCGGAGGTCGACAACAACCTGTTGAGTGCGTTTTTGACCTCGCGCGCAGCTTTCCCGCATCTGCAAGCGGCCGGGACCGGTGTCATCATCAACTTCGCACGGGCTGGCCAGCCTCAGGCCAACATGGTCGCCTATAACTGCGCCAAGGCAGGCATTGAGGCACTTACCCGCACGCTTGCGCTCGAGGGAAGAGATCTCGGTATCCGCGTGAACGCAATTGCGCCAGGGCTGGTAGACACGGCATCCAACATTGCCGCGATGAAACCGAAAGATCTGAAGCGTTGGACCAAGCGCGAAGACATCGCCGAGACCGTGCTCTTCCTTGCCTCACCAGCCGCCGCCGGCATTACCGGCCAGGTCCTCGCCGTCACCGGCTGGGGATTGTAGCGCGAACGCTGTCACAAGGGCGGCCAGCGCATCCAACCGACGGTCAGTCAACAGGTGGAATGGAATAACCCGCGCCGGCTTAGGTGGGCATGCCCTCTTCCTACCTTGCGCCTGGTTCAGATAGTTCCGACGAAATCCCGTTTGCCCAGTTCAACACCACAATGCCGCAGGATGTCGTAGGCCGTGGTGCAGTGGAAATAAAAGTTGGGCAGCACGAAATGCAACAGATAGGGCTGGCCTTTAAAATTCAACGTGTGTTCACCGAGGGTTAGGGTGATGTCCCGACCCTCAGAGCCGTCAATGTCGCTAGGTTGGATGGATTCCACGAACGCCACCGTATTAGCGATCCGCGCCTTGAGATCGGCAAAGGTCTTCTCTGTGTCATCATGTTTCGGCACTTCCACACCCGCAAGCCGCGCAGCGGCTCCCTTGGCGAGATCGGCTGCAATCTGAATCTGGCGAACGAACGGAAACATGTCAGGGGCAAGCCGGTAATTGAGCAGGACTTCGGAATCAATCTTGCGGTTCCTGGCATCGGCCTCTGCTTTGTCTAAGATCGTGGAAAGATTGTGCAACATTTGGAGAAAGGCCGGGACCGACGCCTGGTACATAGAGAGGGACATCGACGGGGACCTCTTTTGGTGGGGAAGGAGGACTATCCGCAGTAAGGAGCGTGTGCGCAACAGGCTTTCTGCGGCAGCGGGTCTGCGTGAGCACCGTTAATTGCGCTTCACGAAGCTCCATGATGTCGGCGAGGTTCTTGGCGCCCGCTAGGTTCTTAGCCAGGTCAAAGCTTCGAGAGGGGCCGGGGAGGCGACTAGTAAGACGGCAATGTCACAGTAACTCGGATAGCTCTGCGGTTCGTCACCGATTAGCATCATCGGATGAGACCGATATCGTTTAAGTGCCACCGCTTCCCGCCAGAAATCATCCGCCACGCGATCTGGCTCTATGCCAGGTTCACACTGTCCTTTCGGGATGTCGAGGAATTGCTGGCCGAGCGAGGTATTGACGCATCCTACGAGACGGTCCGGCGCTGGTTCCTGAAGTTCGGGCCGTCGATCGCGGCGAATATCCGCCGTTCGCGGCCGCGACCGAGCGATCATTGGCACCTCGATGAAATGGTGATTTCGATCCGCGGCGGTAAATACTGGCTCTGGGGGGCGGTCGACAACGAGGGTGAGGTGTTGGATTTCCTCGTCCAGCGCAGACGGGATGCACACGTCGCAAAGAAACTCATGGTGAAATTGCTTAAGAAGCACGGCTTCGCGCCGAGCCGGGTTGTGACCGACCGGCTGCGATCCTATCCGGCAGCGTTCCGCACGATCGGACTCACGGCTGAGCACGATCGGGCTTGCGAGCAAACAACAGGGCGGAGAACTCGCATCAGCCAATACGCCGCCGAGAACGCAAACTGCAGCGGTTCAAATCACCCGGCTCAGCCCAACGTTTCCTCGCCACCCATGCCGCCACATTCAACGCCTTCACCCATCAACGTCATCTACTGCGCCGACCGCATTTCAAGGAGCTTCGCGCCGCTTCATTCCGCACTTGGGCTGGGGCATCCGCCACTGCATGATGCCTGCTGCCCGCTACATTCACCGCAACTGAACGCCGACAACGTGACAAAGCCCTGGCGCCTTTAGGCTTTCTCGCCGTCCCCATTTTCGAACAGGCTCTCGAGAATTCGCTGCAGCTCTGCTTGAGCAGGCGCTTCACCCTCGGCCAGGAAACCATTGATATCAAACTCCGCAGTCCCGCTCTTTGAACGGGAGGCTCGCCACGCGTCCGTATGGCTCCATTCGTGCTCAATATAAAGGCGCTGGGCCTCAGTATCGAAAACAAGCCTCCACCATTCCTCATTTCCACCCTTGGCCAGCTTGAGTAGCTGTCGCGTGAGTTTTGCCATCGGTCGCCTGCGCACTTTGCGCTAAACATACAGGAGTGGAGGCTGGAAGGCGAATGGCTGCAAGGTTCAGCGGAGGAGCCCGTCCTCATGTTCCAAACAGTGGGTCATCCATGTTCTGATCGGCTCCTCTATCATACCTGTGCCATGACATTCTGGGCAGGTGACCTGAACGTAAATCACACCGTCATCCTCCTCGTTCACTTGAGTCTCCTGAACCCATCCTCGTCCTTGGCAATTAGGGCATGTTACCATTCTGCCTCCTGTCCTTTCCGAAAATCATATCCGGACGTATTGGTGGTGCAGTCCAGCTAGGATTGGAATCGCGACAATGGCGCCAGATCGTTGGACTGCTCGATGCAAGGGCGCATCCTTTTGTAATGCCAAGTGCGTGCACGCTTGATTGTAATACGCCGCATAAACGGAAAGAATTCGCCGCAAGTGCATCTCGCCGAAGATTACCACTTGATCCAGGCACTCGTGGCGCAATGTGCCGATCAGACGCTCAGCATAGCCATGCTGCCACGGCAACCCAGGAGAGATTGGTCGATCGCGGATACCCATCGCCCTCACCCGAGACGTGAAGACGTGTCCATAGGCGCGGTCATTGTCGCGCACCAGGTAGGCTGGCGTCTCGATCCAGGGAAATGACCAGGTGCTCTCGGCCGTGCATAATGAGCTGGCCAATGGCGACCTCGCGGGTCTTCGGCGTATGATGGATAAGCGCGACCTTCACGTCGAAGTGCAGGGAGACGACATCGTCGTCACCCTACCCGGCACGAGCTACGTGGTGAGATACTACAGGGCAACGGCCTTCCCTCAGCAACTTCTCACCAAATCCCATTCAGGCCGAGAGGATCAGGGTGCCCCGATGACGCAAGCCGAGTTTCATACCCGCGCCTGGAAGGCCGCCAACGCCAAGGCGCGCCTGCTGGGGTGGATCGCCTGAGCGTGACCATCTTCACGCAAGAGATCGAAGAGCTTTTTAGGGCCGAAGCCTTTCGTTCCTCTAGCGTCATTTTGGCAGCGCGTGCTTTGCCGCAACGTTTCCTTTTAATTGAGCGGTCGTCCGACGCAGGAGCGCCGCCCTCACTTTCCCAGCTTTCTAAAGCTTTGGCGTTATGATTTGGGCGCTTGGGCTGCTTATCGGCCATGATGCGAATATGCGCAGCCCCGATGGCCCCCATCTTCCGGGGCTGCCACGATTGGGCTTCAAAACATTCCAGAGTCAACTGCGGAGCCCTACCCAAAGGGAGCTAGGGTGCTGGCGCTTATCTCGAAATGTCCGCTTTCGGTCGATGCTGTCGAAAAAGCATTTTGGGTGCTTGCGCGAGGCAACATTGATTAATGAACAGCAGTGGATGCGCAACGATTTAAAAATTCCAGCGTAACTGATTCTATAGTTGCGTGCCGAGCCATGGCTGGCGACTTTTCCGACAGCATCGGTCAAAAGCTGAACTAAACGCGATCCGTCGACTTGGTCCGCTTTTTCGTTGCTTCGACTTCGCTCGGTTGTGTGGCTCCCTTTCCCTTACCCTTCTTCTAGTCCTGAGCGTCCATGGCAGCTTGCGCGTGAGCCACGTAGTCCAAGTAGTCCATGGCCGCTTTCCTGGCCGCTGGGTTAGCGTGCCGCCAGGGCGATGCTCGAAAATTGCTTCTCGGCTGCTGAGTGATTCCGGTGAGGCATCTCTCCTGGTTTGGAAACGGCCCGGACGAGAGCTTGCCGTTGCCCTCCATCCCATACCACCCAGGCTTGATCGCCCGAAGATCCGATTGGTGTTCATTGACGTAATGGGGAATGGTCATTGCGGTACTCCTTGAGCGGTTCGCCCGCGTCGGCCACCACCTTGGTCGAAGCGGGGACTTCCTCGGCTTGAGCCGTCAATGCTCTGAACTGCTTGCGCCAATGGGCCGCCTGCAATTCCACGATCTCGGCGAGGTTCCTAGCGCCCGCCAAGCTCGTCGCCAGGTCGAAGCTGGAATTCAGGTTGCGGCGGGCGATGTCGATGATTTTACGGTTGAACGCTGCTGCGCCCCACCCCGCCGCATCGAAGGATCTTTCAAAAGTCGCTATCGATGCTTCGAGAGCATCCTTGGAGCGGTCATAGGCCTCGCGCGTCTGGCCCACGGTCTTTTCGGCAACGGCTCCTAAGGCCTCGGGAATGGCGGTGTCGAGAGCTAAGAGACCGAGTTGGGCGGTCACGTTGCGGTAGGCGTTGCGGGCTTGGTCGGCGGCAACTTGGGAATTGAAGGTAGCGGCCATGATAGTGCCTCTCGGGGTGACAGCGCACGCATGCGCTGTTTCGCAGGCTCGCGAATCCGGAGGCTCTAGGTTCGACTGCTGAGAATTTCGGGAAAGAGCCGCACGTCGTTGGTACGGCGCCTCGGGCGCCGCGCCAGTGACAAATATATGGACATTGACTGAGGGTATTACAATCTTAGCGCGCTGAATTGTCACCCTCGCCCGCAGACGTTGTACGTACGCACGCACCTTGAGCTCAGGCACGGCACCATATTCGCATGGTGACAGGCGTGTATTGCTCGGCGTCGCGCGGTTCGACGAAGTTTAAAGCTATCATTGAACAACGCGTCAGTGACGCGCCGACCTTCCAATAACCGCCCTTCTCTTCGCGGTCGACCGGTGCCTGGCCGGCACGCCGATTAACGAAGTAGATTACAAGCTCGGGCTCTTGGTCGAGCGGTCGAAAATCTGGTTGATCTTAGTCGCCATGATGAAGTCATTCTCGTGCAGTCCTTTTATTTTCTTCGTCTGCAAGCCGACCGTTGCATAGCCCCAGCCGAAGCTGATGTCCGGATGATGGCCTTCGGCCTCAGCGAGTTCACCGATCTCTTGGACAAAAGCCCCTGCTTCGCGAAAGTTGCGGAACCGGAAGGTCCGCTCGATACGATGAGCGTCGTCGCGGAGTTCCCAGTCCGAGGCCTGCGCACGGAAGCGTTCGGCTTCCTCATGAGTGAGTGGTGGGATGCCACCACGGCAGGGCGTGCATGTTTTCTGGGCAAGAGTTTCGGTCATGTGAGCCTCTCCCTTATCAAACTATTCGCCCGTACAATGCCCACGAATATCTATCGTTCAGTGCCATGTCGCTCCGCGCCGGTGTAGTCGCCGTTGCGGTTGAGTCCGAGAAGCTGCGACATGGCGTCTACACGGTCGAGGATGAAGAGTTTCCGGCCAAGGGCAGCAGCCGCGAAGCGCAGAGTCCCAGGGGCATGACCCACGTCATGTTGGCAGTACCGAAACGCGCGCTCGCCCCTCTCCCGGCCAGCGGCTTTTCCGATCACGTCCGTCGTCGTCCGATCGTGCATCTCGGAATTGGTCTTACTCTTGACCCAATGTCTCGCCTCGCCATCGACGTCTCCTAGACCGTGCGCTGGTAGAAGGGTTTCTCGCCGGCCGCGTGGTTCGTCGTGTCCACGATGTCGACAATCTCCGGTGCCACCCGGCGCACCATGACCTCGAACCCCTGTCGCAAGGTTACGGAAGAGGCAGCGCAACCCTGGCAGCCTCCGCTCATCGCAATGAAGAGGTTGCCGTGCCGAACGTCGATGATTGAGATCTTCCCGCCATGGCTTGCGATGGAGCGATTCACTTCGCGGTCGAGGAGTTCCTGAACGGACGCACGAATCTCGCCGTCTGTCCGGCCCCGCGTGCCTGCGTTGTGAGAAGCCTCGAAGATGGCGGGCACACCTGTGAGCAACTGCGTCCGGATGGCCCCGCCGATTGCCGATTTCAGCGCCGACCACGCGACACTCGGGTCCTTTCCAACCGTCACCACGGTCTCAGCCACGAGCACATGGGAAACGCCCGGCAGGGCGAAGAGTTGCTCGACGAGGGGCGAGCCGGATGCCCGATCCTTGCTGTCGAAAAAGAACGGGCCACCCGGATGCACCGTCCGGCTGACCGTGAACTTGCACGTGTCGGGGTCGGCCTGTGATGTCTCGGCGCGGATGGTGGTCGTCGGGTCGACGGGTAGGACCTCAGACATCTTCCACAACCCTGGCTGCGCCGCGTTCACCGAAGGCCCGCAGGTGCTCGAACGAGTAGATCCCCGTGCTGTGACCGTCGCTCCAGCTGATGGTGATGGCGTAGTTGCCCACGCTCGTGACGGTGCGGGGGGTCACGTCCGGTCGCACGCTCTTCGGATCCAGGAGAGGGCGCCCGCTCATCTCTTCGACACAGAGGGCGCATCGGCACGCCAATCGGAGGTCCCGGACATCAAAGTCGTTTCGGTCGCCGTTCTCCCAGAGCACGGACAGCGTTCGAGCGTCGCGCCGGCGCCAGCCAATCGCGGTGGTTCGAGAGCCCGAGGGCAAAACGGCGTCCTCCATCCAGGCCGGGGCGCCCTCATTGCTGTCCCATGTCCATACAAAGGGCTTCAGCACAGTGGCCGGAGCGGCATGGAGTTGCTCCGCGAGCGCCGCGGCGATGGCAGCGTACGCCCGGGCGGCGACCGACTTGGGCCTGTCGACCACGATGGGGCGACCCTCGTCACCGCAGGTGACGACATCGGCGTCGAGTGGGATGGCGCCTAGAAACGGGACTTCGAGTTGCCGGCTCATCTGCTCGCCGCCGCCGCGACGGAAGATATCTGTGCCCTTCCCGCAGTGAGGACAAGTGAAGGTGCTCATGTTCTCAATGATGCCGAGGATGGGGACATGCACGGTCTCGAACATTCGCAAACCACGGCGGGCGATCTTCAGGCTCACGTCCTGCGGCGTCGTCACGATGATCGCACCCGACAAAGGGTAGCTCTGCGCCAGCGTCAGCTGGGTGTCGCCTGTTCCGGGCGGGAGGTCGAGAATCAAGTAGTCCAGATGTCCCCACTGCACCCCCCGGATGAACATGTGAAGATATTTGCCCACCATCGGCCCGCGCAGAACCGCCGGCGCGTCGTCCCCGGTCAGCATGCCCATCGACATCACTTTTAGGCTGTGGCGATCGACGGGGACGATCTTGCCGTCCGGTGTGGTCGTGGGCGGCTGACCGACCGGAAGCCCCAGCATGCCAGGGATGCTCGGGCCGAGGATGTCAGCATCCAGGAGTCCGATCCTGCCCCCGATCTGTTGGAGCGCGAACGCGAGATTCACGCTGACCGTGGACTTGCCCACGCCGCCTTTGCCGCTGCCCACCGCGATGATGTGGCGGATCCCAGGTAGCTTCTCTGGACCGGCAGATGCTTGGGACGACGCGCCAGGCGCGTGCTGCTGATCGTGGTGCGGGTTGGTCGTCTGCATACCTCGGTTCCTCGACATCTCGACTAGGCGGCTCTTCGGCGTGGGAGTGGGCGAGCGCTGTCGTCGCCGCGACGACCGTGCCCGTCACGCTTGGGGTTCAGATGCATGCCGGTGATCAGCCGCGCGCCGCGCTCAAAAGTGACGTAGGACCAGAGCCATTGCGTCGCCACGATCAGCCGATTGCGAAGGCTGATCAGGAAGTAGATGTGGGCGATGCCCCAGATCCACCAGGCAAGCCACCCCTTTAGCCGCAGGCCTGCGAACGCGATGATTGCCGCCCGTCGGCCGATCGTGGCGAGCTTGCCCCGCTCCCGATAACCAAAGGGCGGCACGTGGGTCTTGCCGGCAAGGCGCGCCTTGATCACCTCGGCCACGTAGGCGCCTTCTTGCTTTGCGACCGGAGCCAATCCCGGGAGCGGTTCACCGTTCGCGTCAAGCACGAGGGCGGTATCGCCGATCACGAAGACGTCGTCGGATCCTGGCAGCGTCAGTCGTGCGCCGACCTTCACCCGTCCCGCGCGGTCCGCCTCGACCCCCAGCCACGCGGCTGCCGGCGATGCGGCCACCCCGGCCGCCCAGATTACCGTGCCCGCGGGAAGGCGCTCCTCATGCAGCGTTACACCGGCCGCGTCACAGCCTGTGATCGCACGCCCAAGCCACACTTCGACGCCCAAGCTCCGGAGTGCACGCTCGGCATAGCGGGATAGGTCTTCGGGGAAGGTCGGGAGTAGCCTTGGCCCGGCCTCGATCAGCAGCACCCGCGTGTGCCTGGGATCGATGGTCCGGAAGTCGGCCGCGAGCGCCCTGCGGGTCAGTTCCGCAATAGCGCCGGCCATCTCCACGCCAGTCGGGCCACCGCCGACGATGACAATGGTGAGGAGCCGTTCGCGCTCTTCCGGATCGTTCTCCATCTCGGCCCGCTCGAACGCCATGAGGAGGCGGCGCCGAATCTCTGTGGCATCGTCGATGGACTTCAGGCCGGGTGCAAGCTCGGCCCAGCCGTCGTTGCCGAAGTAGGCATGGGTCGCGCCTGTCGCGAGCACCAGAAAGTCATAAGGAACCTCCTGGTCGCCCATAGTCACAACGTGCCGCCCGCGCTCCACGCCGGTGACCTCGCCGAGCAGCACCCGGGTGTTGCGTTGCCCCCGGACCAGACCCCGGATCGGCCAAGCGATCTCCGCCGGGGATAGACCCGCGGTGGCTACTTGGTAGAGCAGCGGCTGAAACAGGTGGTGGTTCTCGCGATCGATCAGGGTGACCTCGACGGCTGCCTTGGCGAGCCCTTTCGCGGCGGTCAGGCCGCCGAACCCGGCGCCAACAATGACCACGTGCGGCCAGCCGCCCACGCTGCCGCGCGACACGGGCCTCAACCGGGTCGAATCCGACGCCTGATCCGAGCGAAGGACCATGCCTGTTTACCCGCTCTTGCCATTGGTTGCCGTTGCCGCCCAGAACGTGACTGCGGCGTTTAACTCCCGCGCATGGAAGGCGCACGCCTCGAGTCCTGCCGCATCGCCGGCACAGCGTCCGAGCCGCCGGGCGTAATCAAAGAACCCTGGGGCCGGTAGGCCGCCCCGCGCCTTGCTGATGGCGATGGCGGCAATGAACGGGCGATCGGTCGCCGCATCCTCCGCCATGAGATGCTCCAACGCCTCGCTCACCTGATGAATCCTGTGCGGGGGCGTCAGCGCCAGTGCCTTTGCAAGCTCTTGGTAGGTGGTCGGAACACGCCGCCCGGCGATCTTTTGCAGGTGCTTCCGAAGCCGTGAAGCGATCGTCTGAAGGCGGTTCCCATCGGGGTTCGTCGTTACGGCGAGGTTCTCTGCTATGAATGTCATCACGCCTTCCTCACAAGATTGAACAGACTCAATGGATCGTTGTTTGTGGGTGCGTGCGCGGCTCAGGCTGCCGTCGCCTCTCTGCTCATGACGCCGCGGGCGTCGGTGCAGATCCGCTCGACCATCGAGGCGAATCCGTTCGAGCGCTGCGGCGTCAAGTGCTCGGCCAACCCGAGACGCCGGAACACGCCCTCCGCATCGATCCGAACGATCTCGTCCGCGCGCCGGCCCGAGTAGATCGCAAAGAGGATGGCGATCAGTCCCCGCACGATATGGGCGTCACTGTCGCCCTTGAAGTTGAGGCGCGGCGCGGCCCCGGCGGTGGCGCCATTGACCTCGGTCGCGAGCCAGACCTGACTGGCGCAGCCGCGAACTTTGTTCGCCGCCGTTCGCGCCGCTTCCGGCAGCCGAGGCAGAGCGCGGCCGAGCTCGATCACATAGCGATAGCGGTCCTCCCAGTCATCCAGGAGCTGGAAGTCCGCAAGGATGTTCTCGAGCGTCATGGGTCTTGCAGCTCATCTGCGGCAGGAGACACCACGTCGGCAGCCCTGGCCTCCACACCTCGACACAGTCCATGTACTTGCACTGATGCAGCTTTTGTTGACGGCGTAGGGCATTTGAGCGCCTTACAGCAGATCGCAGGGGTGCACTCATTCATGGTGTCTACCATCGCGGTGCTCGTTCGTTCGTTGGCTGAAAATGGACGCAGAGAAGACCAGCGTCCTCTGGCTCGATCGCAACGCCGAACAGTAGGCATTCGAGGGCCGGCCGGGTCGCGCTCGTTGAGCTGCAGGAGGGTTCCTCACCGAGGTGCGCGCAGTCCTGGCAAACACCGAAGTGCCGATGCGGCCCGCTCGCAGCTACCGTGGTCAGCACTTGGTGTAGGGCGTGGTGCATCGCGGTTTGCTCTTCCGCATCGAGCGAGTCCACGGCGCACACCAGAACTTCGAACGGATCGCGCGCAACCGCTTCGTGACCTTTGTCCGTCAGTCGCAGACTGACGCTTCGCCCGTCCGCCTCCGATCGCTGTCGGACCAAGTACCCACCTGTCTCAAGCGCCTTGATGGTCTGTGTCGCGGTGCCACGGGTGGTCGCTTGAAATTCCGCGAATGCGGATGGGGTGCGGGAAAAAGAGTTGGCGCGGGCGAAGAAGCGCAGCGCCATCCATTGGGCGGGGCAGAGGTCGCCGTGATAGCCCTCGGCTTGCACGAGCCGTCCCAGCAGCAGCAGCCGTTCCGCCGTTTCGCGCGCTGACATGATTGCCTCTTTGAAAACATGATAGTGTTTCGAAATCAAGTTGACAACCGATCGGACGGGTATAATTTTGTTTCGAAACTTAGTTCGCTCGTGCCACTATCCCCGAAGATCTCAATCGGCAAAGCGGCGCTAAGCAACTCTGGCTCTTCCTGGCCAGGGCGTTACCGCTCTTGCCCGGCCGCTATGCCGGGTGCGCTCGAAGGAATTTGACCAAATGGATTCGATGAGGCACCACCAATTTGAAGTGGAGTACGACGGCTCCGCCGTTGAGCGTCCAGCCGACGTCGCCGCTTTCTGGCGCGCCAAAGTAGCTGGGATCGATTCAAGTCACGAGCTTAACTCGGACAGGCTCGAACCCGGCGTGGCCATGCGCCGGGATGGCGCAGCCGCCACCGGCAGCATCGCCAATCAGGTCGACGATGCGCCGCGCTCGCGTGACCCTCTCGATGCGTACTTCCGTAACCTCGACAATGCCGAGTTGCTGTCCCGCGGCGAGGAGCTCGCGCTCGCCAAGCGGATCGATGAGGCCCAGCGGGCCTTGCTGATCTGCCTATGCCGAATTCCGCTGATCGTCGAGCGAGTTGGTGCCTGGGGAGACGAATTGCGCGCGGGTCGCCTTCGCTTGAGTTATTTGCTTGATGCCGTTCCGTCGGATGAGCGCGAAGCGGCCGAAGACGATCTCCTTGGCGATGATGGTAGCCTCGACGTAAGCGCCGAAGCGGTGGACTTCATCCCACGGCTTGAACTCATCGCCGCCCTGAGTGCCGAGATCGCCGGTCTTGCTCGGAAGCGCATCGCGGCGCTCGCCCGTGGGAAGGAGCTTTCACGGCGTGAACGCAGGCGGCTTGACGAGCTTCTGTCGCGCGCCATGGCGGATATTGCGGGCCTGCATCTGCAGCAGGACCGGATTTCGGATCTTGTGGCAGAGGTCGACACCGAGGCCCGGAGTCTATGCCGGACGGAGCGAGAGCTGTTGCGGCTGGCCGAAGGCTGCGGCATCGCGCGCGCTGAGGTGATCGACCAACTCTTTGGGCGCGAGCTCGATCCGGACTGGATCGGCGAGGCTGCATCTCTATCCGACCGAGGCTGGTGCGCTCTTATGAAAACGCATGCGCAGCGTCCGGCCGAGCTTCGTGCAGACTTCGAGGCTATAGCCCGGCGGCTGGGTTTGCCGCTCTCTGAGCTGCGTCTTGTCCTTACGGAGGTCTACCAGGCCGGGCGAGAGCTGAAGCGGCTGCGCCAGGAGATGGTGCGTGCGCATCTCCGTCTCGTGGTTGCCATCGCCAAGAAGTATCGAGATCACAGCTCCCTGGAGCTTTCCGATCTTATCCAGGAAGGCAATCTCGGTCTCATGCGTGCGGTCGAAAAGTACAACTATCGACGTGGCGTCAAGCTCTCGACCTATGCCGTTTGGTGGATCCGCCAGTCGATCACGAGCGCTATGGCCGACCAGGGCCGCATGATTCGCGTCCCCGTGCGCATGGCGCAAACCGCAAGGAAGGTTCATCGTGAGCGGAGCAAGTTTCATCAGCAGCACGGGCACGAGCCAGGGACCGACGAGATTGCTGCACGCTCGGGCATTGCAAAGGCTCAAGTCGAGCAGGTGCTGTCGCTGGTGCAAGACCCCACTTCCCTTGATGTTCCAATCGGCGAGGATGGCGATGCCACCTTGGCCGATCTCATCGAGGCGCCCGACGCTATCAATCCTCACACCGTGGCGGAGGCTGCCGCGCTCCGAGAATGCGTGGCGGAGGTCCTGGCTGAGCTGACGCCCCGCGAGGAGCGCATTTTGCGGATGCGGTTCGGGATCGGAATGCCCGACCACACGCTCGAACAGGTAGGTAAGATGTTCGGCGTGACCCGCGAACGCATCCGCCAGATCGAAGCGAAGGCGCTCCGGAAGCTGAGCGACCCGGCCAGGGCGCGCAAGCTGCTGACCTTCACAGGCAGCTGATCAAGGGGTGCGGCTAGGTCAATCGGCCGCGGCGGTATGAAAGCTTGTCCATAAGCGAATGCTATCCGGCCCGTCCGTACCAAGCCAGTGTGTTACTGTGACAGTCCCGGCTGGACGTTGAGGGTTCAGCTTCGGCACTCGGCTGTAAGACGCCAACGGCCTATGGAGGACGCTATGCGGGGTGCGCACAGAGCCAAGGAGATGAAGCGTAGAGCGAGCCAGCGCAGAGCATCGCACAAAGCGCGCCAAGCCGCGCTAATGCTCAGAGCGCAAACGCGGATGGCAGCGGTCGAAGCTGGAAGGGGTAGGACGAAGGTCGGCTCCGTGAAAGCGAGAAAGCCTGAGAAGAGATAACCTCAAGCCTCGACGGTCGGTTGGGGGAACTCCCATCATTGCCCCTCCCCTCGCCGCGAGCGCCGCACTCGGCAAGCTAGTTCGCGCTTCCGCAGCTTTGCTGGGTGGCGCTTGCGGTGCAGGTTTATGCGTCTCCTTTTTATTTGCTTCATGCCTTAACCCTCATGCCTTTCAACCCATGACAGTGCAAGCTGGTCCATCCTCTCAGCAATCCTATGTTCCGCCCTGCGACCATTGGCGATGCCCCCGTTCTTGCCGAACTCGTCGACTACGCTGGAGAGGGCATACCTCTCTCTATCTATGGGTTGCCGCGGCCGCCCGCGACCGGGACACCCCACGGAGAATGATGTGACCGAAAAGTTCCGGGCCTTACTCGTGACCAAAAAGGGCGACCGGCAAAGCGTCGAGGTCACCGAGCTAACAGATGCGGATCTTATGGAAGGCAATGTCACCGTAGCCGTCGAGCACTCGACGGTGAACTACAAGGATGGCCTCGCCATAACCGGCAAAGCGCCCATCATCCGCAAATTCCCTCTCATCCCCGGCATTGATTTGGCCGGCAAGGTGTCGCGTTCGGAGGATCCTCGCTTCCAGTCCGGAGATCGCGTCGTGGCAAACGGTTTTGGTTTAGGCGAGACGCATCACGGCGGCTATGCGGAGCTGGCTTGTCTCAAGGGTGACTGGCTGATCAAGCTTCCCGATAATATTTCGACAGCCCAAGCCATGGCGATTGGTACTGCCGGGTACACCGCCATGCTTTGCGTGCTGGCGCTAGAAAAAGAGGGGATCTCTCCAGACAGAGGCGATGTGCTGGTGACCGGCGCTGCTGGCGGGGTGGGCTCAGTTGCGATCGCGCTCCTCGACAAGCTCGGCTATCGCGTCGTCGCTTCCTCCCGCCGCGCCGAGCGGGAGGCCGACTACCTACATGGACTTGGGGCCGATGAAATCATCGACTCTCGCGATCTCTCTGGAGTTGGAAGCCCATTAGGCAAGGAACGCTGGGCCGGCGCAATCGACTCGCTCGGTAGCAGCACGTTGGCCAACGTGCTGTCGCAAGTCAAATATGATGGCGCAGTGGCTGCCTGCGGCTTGGCGCAGGGCTCCGACTTGCCCGCTACCGTCATGCCCTTCATCCTCCGCGACGTGACGCTTGCGGGAGTGAACTCGGTTGTAACCCCGCGAGAGAAGCGTGAAGAGGCGTGGAGTTGTCTAGCCAACGATCTCGATTTCGCGAAGCTCAGCAACATGACGTCACGGGCAAGGCTCGAGCACGTGCCTGTTCTGGCGACTGAGATCCTTGCCGGAAAAACGCGAGGGCGGATAGTCATCGATCTTTGAACGCTATCAGTGCGCCCGCTTTTCTTGGTTCGGGTGTAATGCGTCGAGTGGGCGACCATCTACCGTTGGTGCGACTGCACCGGTGGACCGGAAGCCCTCGACGATCGTTCGCCATGGACGATGGCGGAGAAGCAAGTCCTCGGCCTCAAGCCGCCACCGCGACTTGAACAGGTCGGCGACGAACATTCCGAGCGCGTACAGGAGCGCAAACATCGCTCGCAATGATGCGATGATTCTGCCTTACGATGCGAATCCAGGCCAGATGGAATTTTCGGGAAGGACACGGGGCTTTCCGCCGTCGTTAGGAGGCGAACAACGGCGGTCCGGCTGCGCGACTTGAACAAACTGGCTTATTCGATCAGCTCGGCAAGCGCATAGCGACTTAGCCACATCCCATGTCTCAGCAGTTCGCCACAGCGCTCTACACGGCCTCGACCTGGGTTATCCCCTTGGTCATCGCCATTACATTCCATGAAGCATCTCACGGATATGTCGCGCGACTATTCGGCGACTATACCGCGTGGCGTCTCGGGCGCGTGAGCTTCAATCCGCTAAAACACGTCGATCCTTTTGGTACCGTTTTGTTGCCGGCGCTGCTGTTGTTGATGCGTTCGCCGATCCTGTTTGGCTACGCCAAACCGGTGCCAGTCAACTTTCAAGCGCTGCGGAATCCGCGTCGCGACTCGATTTGGGTTGCGGCAGCGGGCCCGGCCATGAACCTTGCGCTAGCGACAGTCGCTGCGCTTGCCTTTCACCTCCTCATTTTCCTACCGGATCCGGCCAGATCATGGGTCGCTGAGAACCTCAAAAATGCGGTGATCATCAACGTGCTGCTTGCCATTTTTAACCTGTTGCCGCTGCCGCCACTCGATGGTGGGCGCATCGCGGTGGGCATTCTCCCGGATGCGCTGGCGAGTCCACTGGCCCGGCTGGAACCTTATGGCATGATAATTCTGATCGGGATCCTATTCATTTTGCCGTTGCTGGGTGCGCAACTCGGAATTGACCTCAATGCCGTCTGGCAGCTTGTGCTGCGTTTGACCAACGCCATCATCGAGGCAATCCTTTGGCTGACGGGCAACACCACGCTTGACGAGACGACTCAATATTAAAGCGCATGTGACCAACCGACACCGACGCGGGAGACGGTGGATCCAGCGTCCGATCTCCGGCAGATCTCGGCCAGGGTGCGCAGCCTCATGAAAAGCCCGATATGACCACCCGGAGCAAGCTTCTTTACGACGGCAGAAGAAAACGTGCCGATGAGCTTCTCAGCAGCGGGTGCTCCTTACTACTCTCGTTTCGTTTAGCCCGCCCATGCTGTGTTAGTCGGCACGGCGTCGAATGTCTGCCTATGGCACTTCTGCGACATTCAAGCGGCGCGGCAGTGCGATCCAGGCGGAGTAAAAATTTCCATCCGCGAGACGCAGCCACGTAAACCAAGGCACTAGCAGGCTGGTGAAAAAGGATTTTGGGCATGCTCTGGCGCAATTTAGATTCGTGTGACGATTCCCTCACGCAACAAAGATTTGCCGATGCGGCGCGCAGGATTTGATTGCGTCGCCACCATCAATCCTGCCCGAGTTTTTCAACAGCCTGCTAGACGTCCCATCCTTTTCGGCAGGGCCGATCCCCCGCGCGCTCGATATCCTGACCGCGCTCGTCAAGCGCCGAGGCGAGTTGGTCAGCAAGCGGGAGCATATAACGCGGGTCCGGCCAAACCTCGTCGTGGTGGAGGGCACTCACCCTCGGGCGGCACTCCAGCACCGAATCAACGCCGATTCCGTTGGTGAGCTCCTTGATACGGGCCACGCGCAGCGCGCCGATTATCCTGCGGAATCATTCGCTCGGGGAAATTCCTTTCCGAGTGCTCTTGCCGATGCTGCACGATGCACGGGGGTAATGTGCGAGGAGAATCCGAACACTGCAGCTAAGACGGCTGCGTCATCGGTGAAACCAAGACCGGGTATCTTCTGAAACCAAGCTGAGGGCCGAGCACGCGCGCGGAGCACAAAATAGGCAAGAGCAGCAAGTAGAATGCCACGCACCCGCATCGGAGTTGCGGGGTCCATCACACAGTAATACGCCGCCACCAGATCCTCGATGAACGGTATTCGACCTGCAAACGTCCGGAGCATCTCCCAGAAATCGCGCCGAAGCTTGCGCTCGCGCTGCTGGAAAAGATGCCAACTGAGTTCCTTACCGAAAGCAGCGTTCTTGAGGGTTGCCATGCCACTCCTTGAAATCATGTGCACGGTCCTATGGTCATGGGAGCAAACGTATGGCAGCTGCTGAGCATCAGCAAGAGCGCGTTAGATAATTTCTCGAGACGCAGCCGATGAGCCTTCTTCACCATTACGGTTACGTGGGTGTGGCTATTGCGGTTGGCCTGGAGAGCATGGGTCTTCCGTTCCCCGGAGAGACAACCCTCGTTGCGGCAGCACTTTTGGCTGGCAAAACGCACTCTCTAAACATTTGGCTGGTCATCGCGTCCGCTTCTGCTGGTGCGATCCTCGGCGACAATTTGGGCTATTGGATTGGGCGAAAACTCGGGTTCCGCCTCTTGCTCCGCTATGGCCACTACATCGGGCTCAACGAGAGCCGGCTTAGGCTCGGTGAATATCTTTTCCAGCGCCATGGTGGGAAGATCGTCTTTTTTGGACGTTTCGTTGCCTTGCTTCGCTCATTGGCTGCTGTCCTCGCGGGCGTCAATAAAATGAGCTGGCCACGATTTGTGTTATTCAATGCGGCGGGTGGAATTTTGTGGGCGACGCTGTACGGGTCAGCCGCGTTCTACTTGGGGACAAAAATAGAGACATTTACACGTCCAGTCGGGCTCACCCTGCTCGTCATCGGTCTCATGGCGATAATTGTTTCATTGTGGTTCATCCGACGACACGAGGCCGAGCTCGAAATCAAGGCAGAGCGTACCATCCCGGGTCCGGTGAAGAGGAAAAGACCCAGCCGGCGTGCGAGAGCTCGCTCTAATTCTACAGACCCGCTCCTGGCGAGGATCCTTAGCCTCCGGCGATGCGCAATCCCTTCCGTTATTTCAACAGCTCGCCCGAGGTGATCCGCCTCGTTGTGATGATGTATATCCGCTATCCGCTGTCGCTGCGACAGGTCGAGGATATTCTGTTCGAGCGAGGCATCGACATCTGCCACGAGACGGTTCGGTACTGGTGGAACCGGTTCGGTCCGATGTTTTCGGCCGCGATCAGGAAGCGACGTGTCCCTTCCGAAAACCTTATCCGGGGAGGATTCGCCCGGAATTCTCGAATCGGGGCATGCTCGGAGGGCGATGGGCGATCCTCAGGCTGCTGATCGGGGCGCTACGCGATTGTATTATGTCGCGCGGGCGGCTTGAAGCGGAGGTGCTTGTTCTTCGACACCAGCTCGACATATTGCGTCGCGGCCAAACGCATTCGATCGAGCAATCTTTGTCTGCCTGACGGTTTCAGGGCGAACGATCGCGACGGCATTGCCGATATCTGGGAAATGCCGATAGAGCGTCGAACCGCCAGTGACCTGGAAACCGATGAGCGGATTGGCATAAAGCCTTTCGTCGGCAGGCGCCGCTTCGAGGCTCACTTTTGTCAAGTCGACCTCGAGCTCCTCGGCGATGAGCATGGGCATCGATGTATAAGTGCCTTGTCCCATCTCGACCTGCGGCATGACGAGGGTGATGCTGTCGTCGGGGCGAATCCGCACGAACGCATTGGGGCGTAAGAGTTCATCGCTTGTGGCTTGGGCCTTTGCATCGATCCGTCCGGGCAAATAGAATCGAAGCAACAATCCGCCGCCGGCAGCGACACTAGTCACGAGAAAAGCACGACGCGAGAGGCTCTTCTGCGCAGTTTCTCGCTTTTGATCGATAACCCGTTTAGGCATTGGAACCTCGGATGGTCTCACGCAGATTGCGATGCCTGTTTGATTGCCGCGCGGATGCGTACGTAGGTGCCACACCTGCAGATATTGCCCGACATGGCAGCGTCGATATCAGCGTCGGTCGGATTTGGATTGCTCTCAATGAGGGCTGCCGCTGCCATGATCTGGCCCGACTGGCAATAGCCGCATTGGATCACCTCGATATTGAGCCAAGCCCGCTGGATCTTCGCTCCGCTCTCGGTGTCTCCGATCGCCTCGATGGTCGTGACCTTCTTGCCGACAACGCTGGCGATGGGAGTGATGCAGGATCGAACCGGACGGCCATCGAGATGCACGGTGCACGCCCCGCACAGAGCAACCCCGCAACCGAACTTTGTGCCGGTCAGGCCCAAAACATCGCGTAGGGCCCAGAGCAGGGGCATATCGTTGGGGACATCAAGCTGTCGCTCTTTGCCATTGATCGTCAATGCTGGCATTAGGTCACCTGCTCAGACGAGACGAAAGGCACTCCCTTCTTCGAAAGTTTAGCCGAAAAGTGCTTGTCGGGGACCCCATGATAATAATACCCGTCGGCTCACCTTCAACTACTGAAACCCCTAAAACGTGTTGCAAACCAAAAGGCGTCCGCACCTAGCGCGGCCAAACACAATAGACGGCGGGCCTCGACTGGACCCGCCGCAATGAATCTCAATCTAACTACTTCTTTTTGCAGGTACCGGTCCCGTTGTCCCATTCTCCCTTAATCAGCTCACAAGCCCTCTGAGAGTTCTCGTGCAACGCACTTAGCCGCTTCTTCGTCCACGCACTGCCAGCCTCATCGCAAGGGGCCTGGGACATTACGTTTGATAGATCGACGGCAAACGCGGGACCCGCGAAGCCAACAGGTCATCACCACTACGTCCACATTTAGGTTTTCGGTACACACAGTGACCAGCGATGTCCGGCGCATTAGGTTACATCCGCTTGTTCCCGGCTCGGTGGCGATCTACCGCTATGTCTATGACGCGAAGAATGGCCAGCTGGCTGAGGTACCCGATGCAACCATTTTGTTAGGGCGCATCTCCGTACAAGTCCTTAAGACGCGTGTGCGCGAAGGCGAGACCTTTGGGCATATCCATTCGTCCGCCGATGACCTCGATGTATGCGCCCGATTTACTTTCGCGGGCTGCTTTCAGTGCGGCATCGAGCTCGCCCAGCGTCTCGACGCGGGCGGTGAACCAGTCCGCGCATCCGAGCGCGTGCGGCAAAGCTGCATAACGCCATTTTGCGAGATCGTTGTAGGACCAGTCTGGATTTAATTCCAGCGCCCGCTCGACCATATAGCCGTCGTTGTTCAAGACAAAGACGATGGGATTAGCGCCGAATCGGCCCATGTTTCCGATGTCGTTCGCGGTTAGTTGATGAGAGCCTTCGCCGGTAATCAGGATGGTTTTCCGGTTACGATTGGCGAGCGCGATTCCGAAGGTCGCTCCCGTGGCCCATCCAATCGACCCCCATAACATTTGGATGTGCACCTGCACATCATCAGCGAGCTGCATTGGCGAAACTCCGAAGCTAGAGCTTCCGCTTTCCAGAACAACGTTGTCGCCGGGTCGGATAAATGCTGCGTAACGCGAATAGAGCGCGTCCATGGTGATCTTGTCCGACGGCTTTCCATTTACTCGTAGAGCATCCTGCGATGGTCGCTTGTACCGAGAAGAAGATGATTTAAATTTTGTCAGCGCGGCGAGAACGTCAGCGATGCGAACACTCCCGAACAGTTGATCTCCAACACGAACATCATTCAACCCGATCGAAATGAACCGCGCGAGATCGAGACGCGTGGAGAAACCCATCGTGGTTTCGTCGTTGAGGCTGACGCCGCCGATATCAAGAACCAGTTCGGCGTCTTCAACGATCTCGCGCGTCTCTTTCGTGGACAGCGCGCCGGAATACATCCCGGCAAATTGTGGATGACTTTCGTCGATGATGCATTTTTCCATCGACGTAGTGGCGAACGGACAACCAATCGCTTCGATCGCTGCGCGAGCTTCTTTCTGCAAACCGAGACGCGAGATCGTGAAGGCCGGCAATGCCACAACCGACTTCGCGCTCTTTAGCCGTTCAGTGATAGCAGCTACGGCTTTTTGCAGAGACGTTTCGTTGGACTTGATCGTCACGGGCCGAACATCGACCGGCGTTATTGGCGCCAGGGCATAGTCAGATGGAACGACGATGTAGGCAGGCTGATTATTACGACGCGCTTCTGCGATCACGCGTTCCATTTCGATCACGCAGTTATCCGGATTGATCACGGCATGACAGCAGGCCGCTTGAGCGGAAATGTTGATGAACTTATCGAATACGCCGTCTCCAAGTGTGTGGTGCATCGTCTTGCGCAGGCGTTGATTCTGGTAGGACGGCATGCCGACAACATGGTAGACAAGTGAGCGCTCGGCTTTCGCGCCCATGACTCCATTGAGGGCAGACAGCTCGCCCACGGCATACGTTGTTGACAGCATTGCCGCCCCCCGAACGCGCGCATAACCGTCGGCAGCATAGGAGGCATTCAATTCGTTCGAGCAGCCGATCCATTTGACTTTTGGATTGCGCTCGACTGCGTCACAGACCGGGAACGCGTAGTCGCCCGGGACACCGAAACAGTCAGTGATCCCTTCATCAGCAAGTCGCTGAACGATATAGTCAATTACACTCGTCGTTACGGTTTGCGCATCAGCCATCTTCGTTATCCCTTTCAGAAAGGGGTCATGCATTTGAAAATCGTTACCCTTCACACAAGCCAACATTCAGCGGGCAAATGCCGCTTGCACAGGTAGCTTTCAACGCGCGCTTTTCGTCCCAGGCGAGTTTTACGCGAGCATTTCGTCGCGCGACCGGTATGGCGCCAGGAGAATAATTTCTGCCTGACCCGGCTGGTTCCTGCGTGGCTGATTCGTCGAGATGAAAGGGCTGCGGATCGAATTCCGCCGCGAAGGCTTGAATTTCCTCATTAGTAATGCGCGCTCGCGAGCGGAGCCAAAGGTTTGCCCCGCCAGGAAGTCTTCGACGTATCGCTCCTCCATCGGTTTCAGTCCCTTCTTGGCCATCTAGCTCTGTGGCAAGGGGATAAACTCTGTTTCGGTGGGAACGGGCGCAAATCGTCCCAACTTCCAATCTTCCTTGGCTTGCTCAATCCGCTCGCGCCGTGACGACACGAAATTCCACCAGATATAACGTGGCCCCTCAAGAGCCGAGCCGCCGAGAAACATGAGGCGCGCACGTCGGTTCGCTCGCACCGTAATGCGATCACCGGGCCGGAAGACCAGAAGTCGAGGTGCCTCAAAGCTCTCACCAGCAATCTCAATCTCGCCCTGCACGATGTAGATCGCGCGTTCTTCGTAATGGGGATCAAGCGGCGCGCTCATACCCGGCTCAAGCGTCACTTCTGCGTAGAACCAATCAGAAACCATGCTGACGGGAGCTGTTTGACCGAAGACCGATCCAGCAATGACTCGTGCCCATACACCGTCCGCCTCGACCACGGGGAGATCAGCTGCCTCGAAATGCTGAAAGGAAGGGTCGATCTCCTCGTGCGCTTGCGGAAGAGCAATCCAACTTTGAATTCCGGATAAATTGCCACCGGCGTGCCGTGCATGTTGTGGAGTGCGCTCAGAATGGGCAATGCCGTGCCCGGCAGTCATGAGATTCATCGCGCCAGGCGTAATCTCGATCGCGTTCCCTTCACTGTCGCGATGCATAACCTGGCCATCAAATAGATATGTGACCGTCGCGAGGCCGATGTGGGGATGGGGCCGGACATCGAGTCCCTTTCCCGCTAGAAACTGTGCTGGACCCATCTGATCAAAGAAGATAAAGGGGCCAACCATTTGACGTTTTTCGCTCGGCAGCGCACGACGGACTTCAAAGCCGTCGCCTAAATCGCGGACGCGCGGAACGACGATCAGTTCCAGCGCATCGCATGACGGCTTGTCCCCGAGTATCGGATCAGCGGAAGGCAACCAACTCATTGCGCACTCCTGTTTCTTACGACCGCGTCACGATCGGCCATACACCGGAACCACAGCTCCTCGTGTGACCTTGTTTTCCGGCGAGCTGAGAAACAAGATGGTTGCTGCCACCTCATCCACCTTGGGCCAGGCTTGATAATCCGCCTTGGGCATCGCAGCCCTGTTTGTCGGCGTATCCATGATTGAAGGCGCGACCGCGTTGACGAGAATCCCCTCCTTGGCGACCTCCTCTGAGAGAGCAACGGTCATCGCCGCCACCGCAGCCTTGCTCGCCGTATAGGCGACAAGTCCCGCCCCGCCACGCCATTCGAGAGCGTGACGCGCTGCGACGTTGACAATGCGGCCACCTTGTCCCGAGCGGCCGATGGCATTGACCGCATGCGAACAGCAGAGAAAGCAACTCACGAAATTCATGTCGAGGAGGTGCATCAGATCGGCTTTGCCGGTTTTGGCCACGGGGCCCATTGCAAAGCCTCCGGCGACGTGGATCGACGCCCATAATGCCGGAACTTCCCCGAACAACCGATCGACTGCCGACTCATCGGTAAGATCGACGCTGCCGAAAAGCTTGACCTGGTCGTGCTGTCTATAGGCAAACCGCTCAACCTCGGCTTCATGTCGCCACGGCACGTAGCAGGTCGCTCCCGCCTCGATCAGACTCCCAACTACAGCGGAGCCAAGGGCTCCGGTTCCCCCGGTCACGATGACTTGCCGACCTTGGTAACTCATGACTGCCTCCTCGTTAGAGAACCGGGCTCCGCGTGATACATAAGCTCATGGCGCGAGCTGGAAAAGCCCGGACGCGATCGAGATGACCAAAGGCAGGATGGTGCGTGGTGAACCAAGCAAAAAGAGCACGTGTGCTTCGATGAACCGTGACGTTTGGCCCGACCTACCTTATGCGGCGTGGAAGGATACTTATGCCACCTTGCATCTGTGGACGCAGATTGTTGGCAAGATCCGGCTCGCGCAGACGCCCTGGGTCAACCACTCTTGGCACGTCACGCTCTATGTATCGCCGCGCGGCCTAACCACATCTTCGATACCCTACGGGCAGCGCAGCTTTGAGCTTGAATTCGATTTCTTGAAGTACGTGCTCCGGGCGTCAACCGATGACGGCTCATTTCGCGAGGTACCGCTCGTTCCTCGGACGGTAGCCGAATTCTACGGCGACCTCATGCAAGCTCTTTCCGAGCTCGGCATCGCGGTGTGCATCTACGAGATGCCCAACGAAATCCCCGACCCAATCCGGTTCACAGAGGATTATGTGCACGCATCCTATGACGGAGAGTACGTCCAGAGATTCTGGCGCATTCTTCTGCGGGTCGACCGGATACTGCACGAATTCCGGACGGCTTTCATCGGCAAATGCAGTCCGGTCCATTTCTTTTGGGGCAGCTTTGATTTGGCGGTCACGCGGTTCTCGGGCCGGCGCGCGCCCTTGCACCCCGGCGGGGTGCCCTTTCTCCCCGACAGAGTGACCCAAGAGGCCTATTCGCATGAGGTGAGCAGTGCCGGGTTTTGGGCCGGGACAAAAGGTATCCTGGAGGAGCCCGCCTTCTATTCCTATGCGTATCCCGAGCCGCCAGGGTTTCCTTCGGCGGCGGTCCAGCCTCCGGAGGCCTACTACCACGACACCTTCAGCGAGTACGTCCTTCCCTACGATGCCGTCCGGACGGCCAAAGATCCTGACCGCGTGCTGATGAGTTTTCTCATGAGTACCTACGAAGCTGCCGCCATCAATGGGAACTGGGATCGAAAGGCACTCGAGACGACAATCGGGCTGCCTGGCAAACCGCGAGCCGTGTAAACGACGTGGTGCGGGCAAAGTCGGCGCAGGCAATTTTTGATGCCCGCCGGCGGGAGAAGCACTTGAGCGATTCCCTTGCTGCCCTGTTTCAGCGGTTGACGCAGGGCGTCTACGTGGTGGGCGTTGCCCATGGAGAGGCACGCGATGCTTTCACCGCCGCCTGGATCATGCAGGTGTCGTTCAATCCCTTGCTGCTAGCCTTGAGCATCGATCCGCATCACTCGTCGTATCGCTTGCTGAAGGAGGGCCGAGCGTTCAGCGTCAATGTGCTGAAGAAAGGTCAGTTGGATCTGGCTGAGCATTTCGCTCGGCCGGCCAGCACCGAGAAGATGGCTACCTCACAGTGGACGATGGGCCGCATGGGCCTTCCCTTGTTGCGTGCGGCTCTGGCCTGGTTCGAGTGCCGGCTCATCGACGAACACCCGGCCGGCGACCACAGGCTGGTTCTAGGAAAAGTGGTCGGTGGCAGGCTGGTGGATTCCGAAGCCGAGCCGCTTTCTTATCGCGAGACTGGTGCGATGGATGGCGCCTCGGCGCTGTTTCCCGATGTGTTCGGCAATTAAGGGCGCGCACTAAAGAGGCATTGCCGTGGACGGAGGAGTGCTCCGATACTCATGGCGGAGTGCTCGATTGCAATTGGAACGGCGGCCTTTAGACGCGCCTCGGCGCGATTGTCGCAGCGGGAGTCATAAGTTGGTCATCTGACCTGCGTAATGGCGATGAGGCCAGATACGCGAAGAGGACCCATGCAATCTAAGCTACGACGCGAATTCGATCCCCTCGATGTTGAGGTCATGGAAAGCGCTTTCGAGAGCGCCTGGGCGGCCGTCAAAGGCGACCATGTGCCGAGCGGAGAGCTCGATACCGACGAACAGCTCGAAGCGAATCTACGTCGTGAACTCGTCGAGATTGCGTTGAATAGCGGCGTGAGTGACCCCGAGGCCCTTCGGGACCTCCTTCTCAGCGCTAGCGGGGACGCATAGTTCGCCCCGCTGACTTTCCAAGAGTTCCGGCTGAACGTCCGCCAACAGCTGAGACCAGTGTTGCATGTTTGACGCTTGTGCCTACATCGGTATCGTGAGGAAGAGAGCAACAACCCCGCATCGACTGAAGAAAGAGGCAAGACAGAGGGCTGCCCGAGAGCTTCAGCGCACCAAGAGGCGGTTCGGCTTAGGTGAGCCACTGCCACCCAAGGGAATCGTGCCTCACCCTCTAGTTGCGACCACACTGACGAGGCAGGTGAAGCCCGCCGCGACCTCAGATCGAATACCGGGCGGCGCAGCCGCTAGCGATCTGCTTCATGCCCATAAGTGGAAGCAGGGCGTAAAGGAAACGGAGGCGACGACGAGAGAGATACGAAGAAAGTCGACGCAGATAGCTCCCAACAAAGGCGCGCTGCAATATCTGCCAGGTGGCGCCCAAAAGGACGAGTGGTCTTAAAGGTGCGGTCCTTTTTTCCTATCTGGGTGGGCCCCTCGTTACCGAGCCATAGCCACAAAGAATCCTCAGCCCTCGTTGGCCCTCGGCCACGGATCGTGTTAACAGGGCCCGTCAATCACGGGGAGCAGATGATGGCTAAGGCGATTAAACGGCGGGAGTGGACCGCCGCCGAGACGAAAGAGCTACGCAAGCATGCAAAAGCAGAAACGCCGGTAGCCAAAATTTCTAAGGCCATGAAACGCACGCCTGCTGCTCTGAGACAGAAGGCGCGCAATTTGGGGTTCTCCATAGGTCATCAACCGCGGCCAAGAAAACGCGGCAAGCGCGCGTGATCCCTAGCGCTCCTCAAAGAGAGACCTTCTCATTGCTGCTATGCTGCGCTGCCCCCGACCCTGCTGCAACGCACCCAGATGTAGTGCAGCGCATAAAGACAGCTGAGGATAGCAGGCATAGGTTAAGCGATCGCTGGGCTCGTCACGGCCAACCCAGCCACTGAGAGCGTCAAGACTCCCGCCCGTTCCGGGAGCGACGACAATGGCCTTCATGGCCTACCAGGCTTTCTTCAACCCCAACGAACTCGATGCTCTTACGGCAGCCTATGACGCTGCCTGAAAACATCTGTGTGTCGCGCATAATGCAATGACCCCGGCCCAAGAGGCTGATCTCAAAGAGAGGCTGGCCAAGATGATCTTGGCTTCGGCTTGCACGGGTGAGCGCGACAGCAAGCGTCTGACGGAAATCGCGTTGCGTGGCGTCGGCAAAGCAACAACACGTGGCAAGGCTGCTTGAGGATAGAGGCGGCCTGCGATGCCCCCCGCGAATTGAGGAGCCCGATGAGGCGTTTCTCAAAGTCGTCTTTGCGGATCGCGACGTAGCGCTCCGAACCCGGCCCGACCGCCTCGTTGCTCGATCCAGCGGCCCAATATGTCATTTCGAGCCTGCTTGCTATGAAGGAGTGGATTTGGCGAACAAGTCCCCTGAGTATGCCAAACGACGCCGCCCGTAAATCCTGCCCCGCGGAGAGAAACGATTCGCTGTCTCGAGCGCGCCCCAGTGGTCACTTGTACGCAACAAGATTACGCACGAATTGCTGCCGCCGTCGGCAAGGACGTAGCGGATGTGATGGCGCATCAAAAGGACTTCGAGAACGCTGCTCTTATGTTCAGGCTGGACCGTGGGTCTCCCTCAGAGCTCGCGCGTTCCCGCGGTTCAACACCAACCCAGATGCGCGGCAAAATGGAGCGGGTGGAAAAGAGTGCCCGTCGCTTCCTTGAGGCTCTCGGCGTTCGCCGCGACAAGCGTGGCCTTGTAATAATCGAAGAGGCTTATGATGGCCCCGGCGACATCGAGATTCTTAAGGTTCTCTCTTGGGCCGTAGAGCACGACGAGGATCCCGTTATCACCGCAACAAGGCGACTTGGGAAGTTGGCCGAGATTCTTGAGGCCATTGAGGCAGCGGGTGACATCGAACAGTGGGCTCGCCGAGGTGCTGACGAGGTCATGGAATTCGGTCGGCTGACGGTCCCGAAAGAGCACCAAGGCGACGTCGCCTTCAACCATTGGATCGCAGCAATGCTACCGATCTACAAGCAGATTACCGGGAAGGACCCGGGAACCTCGGTCGGTGCCCCTGGCAGTTCTCTTCAGCGTAAAGCGACGGGCCCCGTCGTCCGCTTCCTCGCGGCGGCCGAAAAACCCCTAGGTCTCGAGCATTCAGCTGAATTGTTGCGAGACCGCATTCGCGACCTTCTGAATCCCGGTCGGCGCCGCAGAAAATAGATTCGATTGCCCCTTTTTCTCTGACCCCGCGCCAATACCCATGTCCGGGCGGACATGGCTCCGCTTCGCCCAAATATCAGCAAAACGGTCAGTCCGGCCTCCGCCGCACTGATCGAAATCGCGCGCCTGCTTGCCCGCCAAGCGGCCCATGAATGGAGCGCGCGGCAGCCAGACATCAGTGACGCTGCGCCACCGCATCCGCGTTCGGAAAAGCGGTGGTCATGAGGGGCAGACAATACCTCCGCGCAGCCCAGATCGCCGAGCTGACGGGGATGTCGCTCCGGACGATCCGGCGCTGGATCAGGGAGGAGGTCCTCTCGTCCACCAAGCTCGGCGGCGCCAGGCTCGTGGCAGCGGCGGATCTGAAAGCCGTACTTTCTGCGCCTCACGAACGGCTCCAAGATGCCGCTGACGATGGAGAAGAATATGACGCATAATCAGAGTTATTACTGGATTTCGGGAAGACATGAGGCAAGAACATGTTCCATGTATTCTGTGATAGCTTTCACGAATGTCACAGTTTGACACGGTTTGTCACTTTCAATTCCAACAACAAGGGACAAAAGAAATGCCAGAAACCAAAAACAACATAAAAACACTGGCAGACGTGCTCGAGCTTGTCGAGGCCGCTGACCTCCTACCCTACCAAGTCAGAGACATGAAATCGGGCATCAACAGGGTCGCCGCGATGGCAGGTATCGTGCCCGCCATGGCGGAGGCCAGCGCTCCGGCCCTTAGGGCCATCTTGAGAGGAGTGCGACCCGCGGCGCATCGCGTGAGCCCTTCACACGCGCGCGCTAATCACTCCGGTCGGCGGAGCAAGCGCTTCGGTTGCTCGTTGAGCGACTTGATGAGCTTCTCCTCTACATCGAGCCTTCCGCCAACGGTCTCGCCTCTTACAGCCACAAGACCCGGGAGCTGTTGATCCTCGCTTGCACTGAAGTCGAGAACCAGCTGAATCAGTATTTGAGATTGGCCGGATACGGAAAAGAAGAGGATCTGACCAGCAACGACTACGTCAAGCTCGAGCCAAGGCTTTACCTGCGCGAGTTCGTAATCGCCCTTAGACCATACGAGGGCATCGAACCGCTGGCTCCGTTCAAAGGTTGGGAGGCAGCCCGACCGACAAAATCGATCCCGTGGTATGACGCGTACAATAAGACAAAGCATGATCGGACCGCACACTTCGCGGCAGCCACTCTCGCGAACTGCCTCGCCGCGGTTGCGGCAAACGTCGCGCTCTTCTGCGCACGGTGTGGGCCATTCTTCCTACTGGACGGTGCGGGACCGCTGTCGTCGCTCGTGAACCAACTCCTTAGAATCGAACTCCATGACCCCGATGTAACGTCTTTCTACGTGCCCCTACTTACTCTGCCGCCAGCCTACGGGCAGGGCTTCATCTATTTCGACAGACGCCGACTTGTCGCCCCCTGGACAGCACTACCTCTCACCGTGTGAGGGCAGCAGCGGCGCATAGTAAGACCTTCCTTCTTTGCTTTGGTCATTGCACGTCCTTCTTTGGCAAGTTGCGCTGACGGAATCACGACGGCGCGCTGGCTCAGGCGCGCTCCGACCCTGGCGACCGTTACAAACGGCGTACCTTCAGGCGCATTGCCCCATCACCACGAAGTTCGCCAGTAGGTGAGACATGTCGGTAGAGTGTGGATCGAGTAATCCCCAAGTCGCGGCATAGGTCGCCGACATTGGTTTCAGGCTTGCCCATCGCAACCGTTGCGAGCCGCAGCTTCGCAGAGGTCATCTTAGGTCTACGCCCTCCCCTGCGACCTCGAGCACGGGCCGAGGTCAGCCCAGCGCGAGCGCGTTCAGAAATTAGATCGCGCTCGAATTCGGCCAGGGATGCAAAGATGCCGAAGACCAACTTGCCGGCAGGAGTGGTCGTATCGATTGCGGCACCCTGACCAGTCAACACCTTCAGGCCGACACCTCGGTTCGTAAGATCGTACACCACGTTGACGAGATGCCGAAGGCTGCGTCCTAACCGATCAAGCTTCCACACCACAATGTGTCGCCCTCCCTGAGTGCCTGGAGGCATGCAGCGAGTCCCGGTCGGTCATTGCTTCCCGGAGGCGGTGTCGCTGTAGAGTTGCCGTTCGCAGACGCCTGCAGCAAGCAGTACATCCCTCTGCAGGTCGAGTACCTGCGAACCATCGGCCTTCGAGACGCGCATATAACCGAGCAAATGCATCGGAGCACTGTCCCGCAAACGCTCGTTTTTGCGACACGCTTGATGCTGAACTTTTTTGAGCCTCCGCATCGTGCCAACACCCATATCTTTTTCTAAATGCCGTAAAGGGTTTGATATTCTTTCGGCACACAGGAAGAAGCCGGACGTGCGCACCGGATTGCGCCCACTATCGCGGCACGACTCGGCCACATCCCGTTTCCTCATCGTGCGGCAGAGTTGGTGGATGTCGTCCAGGGAGACCTCGCGGCTCACCTCGGGAACCCCTCTCCGCGCACACGAGCACGCAGGGCACCGCGAGGTGGGCTCTTCCAGCAGGCTCGCGAAGTTAGTCTCGATGGCGAGCAGCAGCTGGTCCTCGTAGATCTGCATCTCGACGCGGGTGAGCCTCGGGGCGCCGCGACGAACACATCGTCAGCGGCCTCGACGAAGCGGGGCGCGCTCATGCGGCAACCTACAGATGACCGGCCTCGCCGCGCTCGATCTTGAACCCGGCTACTACCTGAGCGGAGTCTCGTCGGTCGGCTCCGCCGTCCGAGTGTACAGGTGCTTGTTCCTTGAATGTGGGAGAGCACCTCGCTCAGGGTGCCTACAGATAACGCTTTCCTTCAAATCGGTATATTGGGCAGGCCTCGGTATATTGGGCAACCATTGGGTAGACGGAGTCGATGCCGCTAGTAAGCTATTGATTTCATTGGCGCCCCGTAGGGGTTTCGAACCCCTGTTTCCGGCGTGAGAGGCCAGCGTCCTAGGCCACTAGACGAACGGGGCGGGCCGAGACAGAGAAAAGCTATAGCTTGGCGACGCGAAGGCGATCAAGACCTATTGCGGCTTGAGCTTGACGCGGGCAAGCACCTTGCCAGTCGCGACCTCCATGACAATGATCTCGCCCCCCGCAGGCGAACTTAGATGGAGAGCGAGCCGGCGACCATCGAGGGCAAGCGAGGTGACCGTGGCGTCCTTGGGGATTGGCAGCTCTGAAAGCGGCGGAGTCGCTCCCCCTGCAGTCCCGCCCACAGCGTCCGCTGCCGCCGGATACACAGCTTGCCTGCCATGCGAGGCCTGATAGACAATCGCGGCCAGCACGAAGGCGAAGCCGCCCACGAGCAGAATCCCCATCACGATAACGGCGACCTTCAGCACCCGCACTTGGCGCGGGGTAAACACTGTTCCTGGCAATGGCGTATTGTCAGGCTCGCTCGCGATAGCCATCGTCCCGAACTCCATGCCGACCGAACGCAAAGCCAAAGTGCAAGAGCGCCTCACGGCGAAGGCGGATCAGTGCCACGCAGGGCAGCGGCTCGACCGATTTCTTTCCGAGCAGCTTCCGAGCTTGAGCCGCACCCGCGTGCAAGCCTTGATCAAGGAGGGCCATGCGCGCCTAAGCGGCGCGACCATAGAGGAGGTGAAATATAGGGTCAAACCGGGCGATCGCTTCACGCTCGATCTTCCTCCGGCAGTCCCCGCGGCACTCGAGCCGCAAGATATCCCGCTCAACATCGTTTACGAGGACAATTCGCTGATCGTCATCGACAAGCCGGCAGGCCTAGTGGTGCATCCCGGCGCCGGCAACCCGCAAGGCACCCTCGTCAATGCTCTGATCGCCCATTGCGGCGATAGCCTCTCCGGCATCGGCGGAGTGGCGCGGCCCGGTATCGTGCATCGTCTCGACAAGGACACGAGCGGGCTGATGGTCATCGCCAAGACCGATCAGGCGCACCGTGCGCTTGCCGAGCAGTTTGCCGACCACGGCCGGACCGGTGAGCTCGAGCGCGGCTATCTCGCGCTTGTCTGGGGAGCGCCGTCACGCCTGCAAGGGATCGTCGATGCGCCGATCGGCCGTCATCCGACAAGTCGTACCAAGATGGCAGTCATCCCCGAGAAGGGACGCGAGGCCGTGACTCATTGGCGCGTGCTCGCGACCTTCGGACGCGGGGAAGGCCGCGCGGGTCCGATCGCCTCGCTCATCGAATGTACGCTGGAGACCGGACGCACCCATCAAGTGCGCGTGCATCTGGCCCAAATCGGCCATCCCCTGATCGGCGATCCGCTCTATGGCCAAGGCTTCAAATCCAAACTGGGCAAGCTTCCCGAGCCCCTTCGTGCCACACTTGCCGCGCTTGACCGGCAGGCGCTCCATGCCGCGCATCTCGCCTTCGTCCATCCGCTAACCGGCACCTTACTGGAATTTAATAGTGCGCTGCCGTCCGATCTCGCCGAGATTGTCGACAAATTCAAGGAACTGTGAACACGTGCCGCTCTTTAATAGAGGCGATAAACATTCTATAGAGAGGCTCGCCGGGGGGCGGGTTATGTTGAGAAGATTGCGGCCGGTCGCTGCCGCGGGAGACGGGCTCTCATGGCCACAAGAACATTGCCGAGTGTCGGCGCGCATGGCGGACTGACGCGTTACCTCGAAGAAATCAGACAGTTCCCGATGCTCGAGCCGCAGGAGGAGTTCATGCTCGCCAAGAGTTGGCGCGAGCATGGCGACCGCGACGCGGCGCACCGGCTGGTCACCTCGCATCTCCGCCTGGTGGCGCGCATCGCCATGGGCTATCGCGGCTATGGCCTGCCAGTAGGTGAGGTCATCTCAGAAGGCAATGTCGGCTTGATGCAGGCAGTGAAGCGCTTCGATCCCGACAAGGGCTTCCGGCTCGCGACCTATGCGATGTGGTGGATCAGGGCTGCGATCCAGGAATACATCCTGCGCTCGTGGAGCCTCGTGAAGATGGGCACCACCGCGGCGCAGAAGAAGCTGTTCTTCAACCTGCGCAAGATCAAGGGTCAGCTCAAGGCGCTTGATGAGGGCGACCTCAGGCCCGATCAGGTGAAGCAGATCGCCACCAGATTAGGCGTGACCGAGGACGACGTCGTGTCCATGAACCGGCGGCTCGCCGGCGACTCGTCGCTCAATGCGCCGGTGCGCAACGACGCCGAGAGCGGCGAGTGGCAGGACTGGCTGGTCGATGAGACCATGGACCAGGAATCGGCACTTGCCGAATCGGAAGAGCGCGGTCAGCGCCACACCATGCTGATGGAGGCGCTCAAAGGTCTGAATGAGCGTGAGCGCCGTGTGTTCGAAGCCCGCAGGCTGGCTGACGAGCCGCTCACCCTCGAGGAGCTTTCCGCAGAGTTTGGCGTCTCCCGCGAGCGCATCCGCCAGATCGAGGTGCGCGCCTTCGAGAAGGTGCAGAAGGCGGTGCAGAAGTCCGCCGCGGCCGCGTCTCACCTGGAACCCGCCGAAGCGGACTAGGCGCTAGCCACGCGCCAAATCCAGCGATGGATTTTTGTGATTGCCGGGCACTCCCCGGCGAGCCGGGGGGATTTGACCTATGGAGCAGCTTGCCGTCAACGGCGTCGAGATCGCCTATCTCGACGAGGGCAGCGGTCCCGCCATCGTCATCGGCCATTGCTCGAGCGGCTCGCATAAGGAATGGCTTCCGCTCGTCGAGACGCTTCGTTCTGACTGGCGCGTGCTCGCCCCGGACTTCATCGGCTACGGCAAGTCGGATCCCTGGCCGGCGAGCGATCCGTTCAGTATCGACGCCGATGTGGCAGTGCTCCTCTCCCTGGCCGAAAAGACCGAGGGCGAGGTGCATCTCGTCGGCCATTCCTATGGCGCGGCGCTCGCGCTCGAAGCGGCGCGCCATCTCGGATCCCGTGTTAAGAGTCTCGCGCTGGTCGAGCCTGTATCCTTTCATTTGCTCCGCCAAAAAGGGCGTCCCGAATGGGCTGAGATCGAAAAGCTCGGCAAGGCGGTGCTCGGCGCCGTCGCCAAGGGCGATGACCGGGCGGCCGCCGCGGCCTTCATGAGCTATTGGCTCGGCCGCTTCCGCTGGTTCATATCGCCAGAACGGTTCAAAGCGGCGATCGCCGCCACCATCCCCAAGGTCGCGCTCGAATTCGGCATTCTCGTCGAGGCGCCGACCACGCTAAAGGACTATGCCGAGATCACGGCGCCGACGCTTATTGTCAAAGGCAGCAAGACGCCTGCACCGACCCGCGCCGTGGTCGATCTGTTGGGCAAGGCCCTACCGAATGCGCATGTCGAGACACTGAAGGGCGCAGGCCATATGAGCCCTTTCACTCACCCGACCGAAATCAACCTCCTGATCATCGACCATCTGGCGACCCAGCGCTGACCCACTCGGGCTCCCGCTTCTGCGCCACACCATCCTCGTCGGGAAGTTCGGCGACGTCGCGCGCGAACAGCTCCTCGAGTTCCTTCGCCTGCGACAGCGCGTTGGCTCGCACCTTCTCCGTGTCCGTATAGTATTGGTAATCCTCGTAGAGCCGCTTCTCGTCGAGTCGCATGAAGGTCTCGGTCACGCGCTTGACCTCGGCCGAAGAAAGACCGAGGCCCTTGAGCAACTCCTTGGTCAATTCGAGGGCGGCGAGAAACGTCTCGCGCTCGATGATGGTGACGCCGAGATCCATCAGCCTGTGGACATGGGTGCGGTCGCGCGCGCGCGCATAGATCGTGAGATTGGGAAAATGAGTCCGCACCATCTCGGCGACCCTGAGCGAGGCGTCGACATTGTCGATGGCAAGCACGAAGGCGCGCGCCTTGTCCGCTCCCGCTGCGCGCAGGATATCCAGACGCCCGGCATCGCCGTAATAGATCTGCGCGCCGAAGCGCCGCACGAAATCGACCTGCTCAACACTTGAATCGAGCGCGGTGAAGGGAATTTGCTTGGCGCGCAGCATGCGCGCCACGATCTGCCCGAAGCGGCCGAAGCCGGCGACGATCACATGGCGCTCGCCGCCTTGTGGCACCTCGTATTCCGGCGGCGCAGGCTTGAGCGCACGGTTGACCCTGTCATCGATGAGCAGCAGAAGCGGCGTTGCCCCCATCGACAGGGTCACAGCAAGCGTCAGGAGATTGGCCGTACCCTGGTTGATCACGCCGGCAAGCGCCCCTGCCCCAAACAACACGAAGGCGAACTCGCCGCCTTGACTGATCACGAGGCCGAGCCTGCGCGCCGCTCGACTGTCGAGCCCCCACCAGCGGCCCAGCGCATAAAGAATAGTCGCCTTCACGGTGAGGAGACAGACTACGATGGCCGCAAGCTCTCCTGGCCGCGAGACGAGAACGCGCGGGTCGATCGACATGCCGACGGCGATGAAGAAGACGGCGAGCAGGAGCCCTTCGAACGGGCCGATATCGGCCTCGATCTGGTGGCGGTATTCCGAATCGGCGAGCAGAGCACCGGCGATGAAGGCACCGAGCGCGGCGGAAAGCCCCACTGCTTCCATGACAAGCGCGACCCCAATCACCGTGAGCAGCGCGCTCGCCGTCATCGCCTCGCGCACACCGGTTCGCGCCACGATGCGGTAGAGCCGGCTCAAAAGGAAGCGCCCCACTAGGATGACACCCACAATGGTGAGTATGGCCAGAGCGGCGGATTTGAAATCCATCTTGGGCTGCTCTCCGCCGAGAGCGAACAGCGGCACGAGAGCAATTAACGGTATGGCGGCGAGGTCCTGGAACAGCAGCACGGAGAAAGCGAGCCTGCCGTGGCGGGTCGTGAGCTCGCCCTTCTCCTCGAGCACCTGCAATGCGAATGCCGTCGAAGAGAGCCCGAGCGCAAGCCCAATGAACAGTGCCGGCCCGACGGAGAACCCGAGCGCGATCGCGATCGCTGCCAGGACGACGCCTGTAATCATCAGCTGCGCCGTGCCTAGCCCGAAGATCGCCGAGCGCATGGCCCACAAGCGCACCGGGCGAAGCTCCAGTCCGATCACGAACAAGAGCATCACCACGCCGAACTCGCCGAAATGCAGAACCTTATCGACGTCGTCGAGAGCGTAGTACGGGCCGAGCACGTAAGGGCCGATGATGACGCCGGCGGCGAGATAGCCGAGCACTGCACCTATGCGCAGGTAGCGGCCGAGCGGCGCGGCAATAGCGGCGGCGGCCAGGAAGACCGCCACCTGGATCAATTCCGCCGTTGCCATATCTCTTTGCTCGCCTCCTCGACTCTCGAGGTAGCACGCGAGTGCCCCATCCCACTAGCCGCGAGACGTTCCGCGAGGAGGTCCTTAAACGCAAACATGGCCGGGATTGGACCCGGCCATGTTGAAAACTAGAGAAGGCAGAACGGACTGATTTAGTGGGCGCTCCACAGATTGACGAACGGTGCCCGCACCCAAGTGCCGTAGCGGCCGCTGTAAACCCGCACGAAGGGCGCCGCGACCCAAGTCCCGCGAGTGGTGTCAACCTCGGTGAACGGCGCACGCACATAGCTTCCATTCGGGCCGCCACAAAGGCCCCGACGCCAGGCTTTCTTCGAGCAGTAATAAACGGGTTGCACGTCGGAAACATGCGCCGGCGCGGCGAGAGTGCCGGGTGCTGCCGATGCCGTGGTTGGCAGAAAAGCGAATGCGACGACCGAAGCTGCAAAACCAAGAGCTGCAAATCGCATCATATTCTCCTTTAGGGCGTTGACTGCCATCCGCTGCAGGGAATGTGGCGACCCTCACCCCCGCATGCAAGCGCAAATTAGAGCCAGCCTTTACGTTTGAAATAAATGTAAGGCAATATCGCCGCGAGAACCATCAGGATCAGTGCAAGCGGATAACCGAACATCCAATTCAGCTCCGGCATGTGATGGAAGTTCATGCCGTAGATCGAGGCGAGCAGCGTCGGCGGCAGGAACACGACCGCCGCCACCGAGAAGATCTTGATGATGTCGTTCTGCTGAATGTTGATCATCCCGAGCGTCGCATCGAGCAGGAAGATGATCTTGCCCGAGAGGAACGTGGCATGGTCGGTCAGGGAATTCACGTCGCGCGCCGCAGTTCTGATTCGCGCTTGCAGCTGCTTTTCCTCTTTCCGCTCATTAGCGGCATGGGCGAGAAAGGTGAGCAGCCGGCCGAGCGAGTGGGCGGTCTCGCGCAACTTTGAAGTGATCTCTCCCTCGCGGCCGATCGCCCGCAACAGCACGTCGAACCGCCGCTGCCGCGTCGCCGCACCGCCTTTGAGGTCGAAGATTGAGTGCGATAGGCCCTCGACTTCCGCCTGGACGCGTTCGATGAAGTCGGCGAGCCGGTCGACGATCGTCTCGATCAGACCGATCAGGACCGGTGGGCCCGTCTTCAATTCGGTCTCTGACCGGTTACAGCGCGCGACATAGATGGCGAATGCGCGCGGCTCGGCATAGCGCACGGTGACGAGCCTTTGGCCGGCAAGGATGAAGGTGACTGGAGTCATTAGCGGCTCGCCTTCCTGGGGCTGGTAAAGCAGCGTCGCCGTCATGAAATACGCACCGTCCTCCTGATAGAGGCGGCTCGAAACCTCGATCTCCTGCTGCTCCTCGCGCGTAGGCACGTCGATCTTGAGCGCCTTCTCGACGAGGCTTTCTTCTTCCACCGTCGGATTGAGGAGGTCGATCCAGATCGCCTGCTCAGTGATCTTCGCCTGGCCCGCCTGAGCCTTCAGCTCGCGCGATCTCGTCTCGTAGATGGTGAGCATCGGATGTCCCCTGCCACCCCGTCGCGAGCGGACCTTATACCAGCGCCCGGCTGTTGCCACTGAGACAATGCGGCTCGGCTGGAAATTTCCGGCTAATTCTTTTGCACGATACAGGCACCGCCAGCCGAGCGCAGATCAGCGCAAAGCTTGGCGGCATCGTCCCGGCTGTCGGCGCCGATCTCAACCATATAGAGCGAACGCCGGCCGCGGCTGAGATTGCGTTCGGGCTGGACGAAAGGATCGCGGTCGGTGAGCACCGAGGGATAGCGCGCCTTGACCCTGGCGAACTGGGCGAGCGCCTTGGCCTTGGAGAAGGCAGTCGAAAGGTGCACGCCCCAGGGACGCCACGCTCCGCTCGCGGTGAGCGGTTCCGTCTCGTAGACCGCGCGGACCACAAGCGGCGCGAGATTCTTGCACGACGCCTGGACTTGCTCTCCTTGGGTTTTCAACGCTTCGGGGAGCTCGGTCTCGGGAAGCTTCCACTCCTCTGCCGCCCGGCCGGTGACGAATTCGACATAGTCCTGCGTTTCGAAGGGGAGCCCGCTCGTCCCTGCGAGCCAGCCCCTCACCCGCTCGGCACCCGCATTATAGGCGGCCGCGGCCAAGCCGAAATTGCCGAACTCCTGGCGAAGGTCTGCCAGCAGACTGGCCGAATGGACGATCGCCTGCTTCGGCTCGAAGGGGTCGTCGAGCCCGCGATCAAGCGCCGTCGCCGGCATGAATTGGGCGATGCCCTGCGCCCCCTTTGGGCTGACGGCATTCGGATTGAAGCGGCTCTCCTTCCAGATGAGTCGCACGAAGGGCATTGGCGGGAGCTTGTACTGCTCGGCCTCCTGTTGCATCAGCGGACAGACGATATCGACGAATGGCTTGGGGCCCGCCAATGCGAGCCCCGCTTCTTTCACCCCAGCCTCGACGCTCAGAAGCGCAGACGCCCCCTCGCCCTCGGCAGCGCCAGAGAGCAGTACGAGGCCCGCAATGAGAGACATCGCAGCGAGGATCCGCATCCTGCACAAAGTTTCCGACAAGTTGGGAGGCGAGAGAAGCGGGAAAAAGCGGCTAGTTCTTCTTTACTAGGCAGGCGCCGCCTTGCGCCTTGAGCTTGGTGCAGAGCGCGTCGGCATCGTCGCGGCTATCGACCCCAATCCTTGCCGAATATTGCGGCGCCATTCCCATGTGCAGGTCGCAATCCTCGACGATCAGCGGCTGATCGCTCCCCAATAGGTCGGAATATTGCTTTTGCACGCTCGCGAAATCGTCGAGCGCTTCCTGCTTGTTGAAGGACGTGGCGAGCTCGACGCCCCAGGCGGGGCCAGACGCGGTTTGCGCATCGCTAGTGGTACTATCGCCTTTGACGCAAGGGCCGAGCGGTCCCTCGTCCTCGGCCGCCGTGCCGGCAAAAGCCGGGCCGGCAGTGAGGATCAGGCAAAGGCCAAGAAGTTGCACACTCCTCATGCCGAGCAGCATGCGCCGAGTCGGAAGCCGAATAAAGAGCGCGCTCGTTTCAGCCTAAAGCCACTCCTAATTGGCCAGAAGCTAGCGGCGTTTCGCCGGCCAAGCCGCCATTGCCGTCGCGGCCACAGCCTCCAGCTCCTTGCGTGAGGCGCCGCCGGCGGCCTGGACTGCCATGCCTTGCATGACGGTGGAAACGAAGCGCGCGAGCGCGGCGGGGTCGGCACTTGCCGCAAGCTCACCTTCCGCCTTCGCCCGCTTGAGGCGTTCGCGGATCAGCCTCTCATTGGCCGCACGCCTCTTAGCGAGCGCATCCCTGATGCATTGCGCATCATCGCCGCAACCAGCGATCCCCTGCACAAGCAGGCATCCCGGCGGACTCGATTTGTCGGTCAGGCCTTCGATCGATTTGCGGAGCAAAGTCGCGACGCCGTCCCTCGCCTTCGGCTGTGCGAGCGCTTCACGCAGGACATCGTCGTGCCGTTCGACGTAGCGATCAAGCGCCTTACAGAACAGGCCCTCCTTGTTGCCGAAGGCGGCGTAAAGGCTCGGCGGGTTGATACCCATCGCCGCCGTGAGATCAGAGACGCTCGCGCCCTCGTAGCCCTTGCGCCAGAACACATCGAGCGCCCGGTTGAGGGCCTCATCCATATCGAAGCCGCGGGGCCGGCCGATCATCGCCGGCTTGGCCGCCCGCGCTTTGGAAACTGCCATTTTCTAGTACCTTTGTAGTGATCGCTATGTAATCCTCTTGACGCAGAACGTCCAGCCTCCTAAATGTGTAGCGAACGCTAAATAACCAAAATGCAAGGAGATGGATTCATGACCAACACGAAGCCCCTCGCCAGCAAAGTTGCCCTCGTCACCGGCGGCTCGCGCGGCATCGGCGCGGCCATTGCCCGTGCGCTAGCCGACGATGGCGCCGACGTCGCCATAAGCTATTCGGCCTCGGCCGACAAGGCCAAGGCCGTCGTCAACGATCTCTTGGCCAAGGGCGTACGCGCTCACGCCTTCAAGGCCGATCAGGCCAATGCCCAGGAAGTTGAGGCACTGGTGAAGTCGGTTGACGAGCGCTTCGGGCGCCTGGACATTCTCGTCAACAACGCCGGCGTGTTTGCCGGCGGACAGGTGCATGACCGCGCCAACAATCTTCCCGAGCTCGACCATCTCTTTGCTGTCAATGTCGGCGGAGTGGTCGCAGCCGTCCGCGCGGCCGCGCCTTTGATGGGCGAAGGTGGCCGTATTATCTCGATCGGCTCGGTTGCCGGCGACACCTCGCCTTGGGCTGGCGTGGCCGACTATTCGGCCACCAAGGGCGCGGTTGCGGCTTACACCCGCGGCTGGGCCCGCGACCTCGGCTCGCGAGGCATCACCGTCAACAATGTCCAGCCCGGCCCGATCAGCACCGACATGGCGCCAACCGAGGGCGATGTCGCCGACTTGCTCCGAACCCGGACCGTGCTTGGCCGCTACGGCAAGCCCGAGGAGGTTGCAGCCGCTGTCGCATTTCTGGCCAGCCCGTCCGCCGCCTACATCACGGGTGCAACCTTGAACGTCGATGGCGGGTTCAGCGCCTAGGACGTATAGTTTCGCGTGGAGGACAAGGCAATGATCGAGAAGAGACCCTTTGACGCCCTTGGCGGCGCCGACCATGGCTGGCTCAAGGCGAAGCACCATTTCTCCTTCGCCCGGTATTACGATCCCGAGCGCCTAGGCCATGGCGCGCTCAGAGTATGGAATGACGACGAGATCGCTCCCAACACGGGCTTCCCGCCTCACCCGCATGCCGAAATGGAAATCATCACCTATGTGCGGCAGGGCGCGATCACGCACGAAGACGGCCTGGGCCATAAAGGCCGCACCGAGGCCGGCGATGTCCAAGTCATGAGCGCAGGCTCGGGCATCCGCCACGCGGAATATAACCGCGAGCCGGTTCCGACGAAGATCTTCCAGATCTGGATCGAGCCCGAGGCTGGGGGTGGCGAGCCGTCTTGGGGCGCCAAGCCTTTCCCGAAGGCCGATCGTTCGGGCCGCTTCGTGCCGCTCGCGAGCGGATTCGGCGGTGACGGCGAGGCGCTTCCGATCCGCGCCGAAGCGCGCGTTCTCGGCGCGACGCTGAAAGCCGGCGACACCGTCGAATACGAGCTCGGCGAGAAGCGTCACGGCTATCTCGTCCCTGCCGTCGGCAGCGTCGAGGTGAACGGCGTCCGCCTCGATGCAAGAGACGGCGCCGCCATCAGCCGGGAAGACGTCGTGAAGGTCAAAGCGCTCGACGACTCGGAGATCGTGCTCGTCGATACGCTCTAAGCTTAAGGAAGGCGGGTCCGCGGACTTGCCTTCCTCAAGACCACGGCGCCGGCTGGATAAGCATCGCGTCCAGCACCTCGTGCCACAGCGCGAAATAGAGATACGAACAAGAGAAAAGAACGATGGCGGCTATGGCTGCGGCGGGTGCGTACCTCATGGGAAGCCTCGCCTCGATCGCTGGCATTCTACACCGAGACGAGTACGATGCCGATGACCGCCGCGGCGAGGCCAATCATCCTGTGCAGCGGCATTGGCTCGCCGAGCACGAGCACGCCGAGCAGCGCGCCGCCGACGATGAACATGCCGTAAATAGGGACCACGATGTTGGACGGTCCAAGCGACAGAGCGTGAAACAGCGAGCTTACGGCAATGGTGAGCGCGATGCCGCCGGCAATCGCCCACAGGATCGGCGGACGTTCCATTTCGAGCAGAAGCGGCGTTAGCTCACCCCGCAAGGCCACGACGATAATGGCGAAGATCGCCACGATCGTGGTTGAGACCGCCAACACCATATACGTGGTGGCGTTGCCGCTGCGCTCTGCGAGCTTGACGAACAAGGTCATGAAGGAATAGCCGGCCATGCCGAGCAAGGCCCAAAGAACATAGGATTGCACCACTTAGCCCTCCGATGTCGTGCGCTGCCACTCGAAGGGCAAAGGACCGTGATCTTTGAGGCGAGTCAACCCGAGCAACGCTGCGCGCTATTCGTCGTCCTCGACGGCGGTCTCCGGCCGGTCCGAGCCGGGATCGAGCTCCTCGTGCCAGACGCCATCCTTCGTCTCATATTCGATGCCGACGGTCTCGCCCGGCACGCGCTGTTCGCCGGCGGCACGCCTCGCCGCTGCGAGTGCGGCGTCGTGGGTGGGGAATGTCTCCGAGAATGTCCCGCGCGCCTTGTAGGCCCAGCCGTCCTCGTGCTTCACGATCTTGTAGATGACCTTAGCCATTAGCTCCTCACATCTATCCGTTCGAATCTCTCACAACCGCAACATTCCTCCAAGGGTTCCCGGAACGGCTCGACGAACTCTCGCAATCCCATTCGTTGAACAGAACGAAGACGTTCGTGTCCGCCGTGCCGCGAGATCAGATCGCCTTGGATCCCGCCGTCAAGTGCCTTTATTCATGGATTGCTGCGAGGAGATTCGCGTCGCGGGCGAGCAGCCAGCGTCCGTCCTCCTCTTTGCGTAGAATCGAAAGCGTGTAGCCAGAGCGCTCCAGCATCGCCTGTCCACCGGCGGGCGTCATGGTGACCGTCAGGCGATTGCGCATCTAAGCCCAATCGCCAAGCACGGCGATCTCTTGGATGTCGCTGGCGCCTTCGATACGGACCTCGGTCATGCCGCGAGAGACTGCGGCGAACTCCTCCTTGCCGAAGGGCTCGCGGCCCGGGACCATGAAGATTACGTCGTCGGCCATGAGCGAGAGCACAGTGTCGAGATCACCCGCCTTGCTCGCTTCCATCCACCTGGCGACGAGGTCGAGTATGGCCCGTTCGTCGTCGGTCATCGGCGGACGTTCCTCACCAATTCGCTCCGTACGGCATCGTTCGGCTCATTCAAACCCCCTTGGCAGACCGGGGCAGATTGCGGCATGATCAAGAATGCGCCGCCGGGCCGGAACCCGATCACCCGGCGAGCTTAGTGTTCTCGCGAAGAATAGCCGAGGTACGATCGAAAGCACCAACTTACAGGGAGAAGCTAGGATGGGCAGTGTCAACCCTCCGAAGAAGCGGGACTACGGCAAGAAGACCCGCATTGACATGAAACAGTCTTACCAAGTCGCCTACTGGAAGGAACGCTTTGGCGTCTCGGAGTCGGAACTCCACGAAGCGGTGCGCGCGGCGGGCGCCCACGCTTGGAAGGTGGAAGAGTACCTCAAGTCGAAGCATCCTGACTGAGCGCCTCGCTTCGTGACAGATTGCTTGCCCGCATGAATTAGAACGCGCGGCTTGCGACGAAGGCTGCGAGCAAGACGAAGATGGCAAGGTCCGAGACGAGCGCAATCTGCTCCTTGAGAGTCCGCGTCTTGCGGAAGACGTGGCCGATCCCGGCGAGCCCGTAATAGAGACCACCGGCCAACGCGGCCAGTACGACCCACCCAGGCTTGGCGAGACTTACAAGCCCGAGCGTCCCCATCGCGAGATTGCCGAAGCCGACTTCGCGCACGACGGCAAGCGCGCCCTCGTCCCTGATGTCGAAGACGGACTGCGCGGTGAATTGCGGGTGCAAGGTCTGCATCACCCCCGCCAGGAACAACCTGACCCCCACGGCCCAGAACGTGAACCACTTGCCGACGAGCGGCATGAGGTCGGCCGCACCCGGGGCGCGCAATACCTCGGCCGCGACCGAAGCCGCGGGCAGTACGAGCATCAAGAGAAGAACGGCGGCAAGGTACATTTTCGTAAAGTTCTAGGCTTTCACACGACGGGACGCCAGAGCGGCATCAATGGCAGCCTTCGCTCTGAGGCAATGGCCTTCCCTTAGAGTCCGTGCTCAAAGCTTGTGTAGAGCCGTGGCTGGGCTCAGCCATCACACGCTGATGGATCTCGCGGCAATGGCGCACGACGTTGTCATGCGCCACGACAAAGTCCTTCAGCGGTGTGGCGATCTCGTAGAAGTAGATATTGGCGACGAACCCATAGACGGCGGCATCGATTCCGGTCGCCTGCTCGCCATGGACAAAGCCCGATGACGGAATGAGACGCGCCAGGACGCCCAAATCCGCGAGGCCTCGCGCGTAGGCGTCGTCCGGTTGATAGCGACCGATGCCCTGATAGAAGTAGCGCTGCCAATTGTACTCTTGCGCCTTGCGGAGACCTTCCCCGGTAAGCTCAGGATGCTCGCGCAGCAGTGCATCGCGGAACAGCGGCCAGAAGCGCTCATCCTTCCAGCGCGAATAGTACATGACCCAATAAAGGTCGTCGAGCAGGCGCGCGATTAGGAGGTCAGTGTCACGCTCTGCCCGGGTCAAGCCCGCATCGATCGTGAGGCGGTATTTCCGAGTGACAAAGGCTATGATGGCATCGCTGTCGCCGATCGTCTCGCCATCGTCGACGATATAGGGAAGCTGACCGCGCGGGGCGGCGCTCGCGTCGAACAAATGCTCATGCCGGAAGGGCACGCCGGCAAGCTTCAAGAAAGCGAATACCTTGAGGCCATAGCCGTTATTGTCGGCAACGCCGAACAGCGGTGGATAGGAATGGAGCGAGAGCATTTGAGAGCGACTTCGAGCAGAGCGCGGCGAGAGGTCGTTATAGCGTCATGCCGCTTCTCCCGCCTACTCTCCTTCAGCGCCTCACTGCTTTAGAGTTACACAAACGTCACGCGACCATCGAATGATCTTTGAAATACGGAGTTCGTATGCCGTCGTCCGAGCCACAAAGCGTGGTGCCGAACCGCGAGACCCAAAGGGGGCGAGAGGCACAAGCTCACCCTAGGGAGACAAGACAGTGCAAGCATATGACGCGATTGTCGTGGGGGCCGGTCATAACGGCCTGACCTGCGCGTGCTATCTGGCGCGCGCGGGCCTCAAGACGCTTGTCCTCGATCAGTACCACACGGTCGGCGGCATGGCGACGACAGAGGAGATTACCCTCCCCGGCTTCCGCTCGGACATGCATGCGTTCGGGTTTCAGCTTGCCAATCTGTCTCCCGTGCCTGAGGAATTGGGGCTCGCCGATTTTGGCCTCGAGCTCATCCGGCCGGAGATCAATCACTCGCACGTCTTCCCCGACGGCGGCATCATTTCGCTGCATCGCGACGTGGAGGATACCGTCGCCAGCATCGGTCGCTATTCGAACAAGGACGCCGAGACGTGGCGGCGGCTTTCCGGCGATTTTGTTCGCGCCAAGGACTCCGTCGCGGCATGGATGAACTCTTCGCCCGCCTCGCTCTTGAGGCAAACCGAGACGTTGGTGCGTGAGCCTGACGGGATGGGCGCGTATCGCTTCGGCCTTCAGAGCTACCGCTCGTGGAGCAATGAGCATTTTGAGCGCGAGGAGACGCGCCTATTCGTCGGCGGGTGGGCCTGTCACGTAAGCCTCGGCCCGGACGACGTCGGCGGCGGCCACACGGCGTGGCTGTTCGCATCCCTCCTGCAAGACGTCGGCAACCGCGCGGTGAAGGGCGGAATGCACCATCTGCCGCTCGCGCTCGCCGCGTATTTGCGATCCCACGGCGGCGAGATCAGGACCGGAGCATGTGTGGCGAAGATCCTGGTGCAAGATAACCACGCGACAGGCGTGCGCTTGACCGATGGCGAGGTGATCGAGATCGCCGAAGACGGCCTTGTCGCCTCGAACGTCGATCCCTTCCATCTCATCGTCGATTTTCTCGGCGAGGAGACCGTGGGCGGAGAGCTTGTCGCCAAGATGCGGCGCTACGAATGGGGCGATGCGTATATGGTCATCTATCTGGCTCTTGATGCTCCCGTTACCTAGAAGGCCGGCCCTGACGCACAACGCAGTCCGTACGTGCACGCGACGACGCCGTCGCTCGAATATCTGGCGCGCATCTACACGGAATGCCGGAGCGGCCAATTGCCCGCTTTCCCCTTCGTGTTGATGTGCAACGATTCGGTGATCGATCCGAGCCGAGCGCCGGCCGGCAAGGCCGTGATGAAGATGGTCGTGCACAACGTGCCGTATGACATTCGCGGCGATGCGACCGGCAAGATCGGCGGCCGCAACTGGGATGAGGTGAAGGAGCCTTATGCCGACTACCTGATCGATTACCTTACCGCCACCTATGCCTCCACTCTGAAGAGCAGCATCCTCAAACGAGTCGTTCACTCGCCGGTCGACATGGAGCGCCTGATGTTGAGCGCCGTGCGCGGGACAGTGACCCACGGCGCCTTGCTGACCTATCAAGAAGGCTCGCAGCGTCCCGTGCCGGAGTTGGGGCAATACCGCTCGCCCGTTCCGAACGTTTATCTCTGCGGTTCGGGCAGCCACCCCGGCGGGGGAATCACCATGGCGCCCGGGCACAACGCCGCTCGCGTCATATTGAGTGACTTGTCCCCTTAGGCCTGTAGCGACTCTACCTCATTCCACGGCGAGCTTCATCGCCCAGAAGCGGACGTTGTTGCGGCTGACGCTATTCCCAACGACTGCTGTGGAGACGACTCGAAAGTGTGATGCGCAAACGCCGTCAGAAAAGAACCCCTTGGGCGCTGTTGCGCCGCAGACCGAATAGGCCGCGCCGCTTGGGCTGCTCCGAGGCCGACGTTGCCGACTTCGCTTCAACCGTTGCGGCTTTGTGAGTGTGCTTGGATTTCGTGGGCGTCGAGGCAATTTTCTTCGTGTGGGTGTGCGACGTTGGAGTGGGATTGGGCGGTATCGCTGCCGTTACCTCCTTGCGAGGACGCAAATCGTGCTTTGGCTCTGGTAGAGCCGTGGCTACCGGCACGGCCGGCGACTGCCCAAGCGCGACCTCATCGATCCAGCCCTTGGCGCCGCTCTTCACAGCTTGGATTTGAGCAAAACCCGACTGCTGGCCGATCAACCTAAAGCGCCGTCCAGCCGGAAAGCCATACAGGACTGCAGCGGAAGATGACGGACCTGCCAACAGTTTGATCGGCTGCTTGGAGACCAAGATCATGCCCGAGCCTTCGGGAGCCGCCGGACTACCCTGACTTTCCGTATCGCTATTCGCCAATGGGGTTTTGGCCTGTTCCGGTGCCGAGCCGCTTTTCTCGCGGACGGTCTCTTGCGCTGCGACTTGACCACTCACCAAGAGCAGGACGACAGCAAGCGCGGCGCGTCTGCAGGATGCGCTGCACATCGGCAAGCCATTTTGGCGTTCGACCATTTCGGGGCTAGCTAAGGCTTGGCTTTCCATGATCATACAGCAGGCAAGCAACTTATCGAGACTTCACTGAACCCCCTGTTGGCTGCAACTTCTGCGATCTGACTGACTCAACGGCTAAGTGCCATTAGCATAGGTCCGCCATGTGGTCCCGCCTGCTCGTCCTTATCTGGGCTTTGCTCATCCTGCCCACCCCTGCGCTGGCCGGCGTCAGGGAGAAGGTCGCGGCGATGGCTCCGTCGGCGCTGGTGCTCGTCGTGGACGAAAAGGGCAACGAGCTGATCGCCCAGAACGCCGATAAGCCCTTCGTGCCCGCCTCCGTCACCAAGATCGTGACGGCGTGGCTGGCGCTGGAGGTCTTGGGCCCCGACTATCGCTTCGAGACCCGCTTCTACCTGGACAAGGATCGGGTGCTGTACGTGCGCGGTGGCGGCGATCCTTTCTTGATCTCAGAGGAGCTGGCGCCTCTCGCGAAAGAGCTCGTCGCTGCGATCGGCAAGGAGCCCATCACCGGCATCGTGCTCGACGCGAGCTACTACCCTTCCGACCTCCGCATTCCCGGCATCGAGGACACCGACGAATCCTACAACGCGCTGAACTCGGCGCTCGCGGTCAACTTCAATACGATCTACGCCGTGCGCAAGGGCAGCAGTGTCCTCTCTGGCGAGCCGCAGACGCCGATCACCCCTCTAGCGGTCAAAGAATTCCGGGCGCGGGGCCCTAAAGGGGCCGGTCGCATCAGCCTGAGCCAGGCCCCCGCGGTGAGCCTGCAATATGCCGGCGAACTGATTGCCGCGTTCATCGGCCGGGCGGGCGGCAGCGTGAAGGGCAACATCACGACGGGCACCGTTCCGCAAGGCCTCGAGCCGGTCTACGTCCACAAGTCGCGCCCCCTTTCGCAGATCCTCGTCCAGCTGCTCATTGCCTCGAACAACTACATCGCCAATCAAGTCTTCCTGGAGATCGGCGGGACCCTGGGCGGACCCGTCAGCCTCGAGAAGTCGCTCAAGGTCGCGAACAGCATGCTTGCCGCCAACGGCCTCGCTGATTCGGTCCATCTCGAGGAGGGCTCTGGCATCAGCCGCGACAATCACTTCACCGCCCGCGGCCTCGCCAAAGTGCTCGAGCTGTTCGCGCCTCACGCCGGCCTGCTCCACGGCCATGACGGCGGCATGAACAAGACCGGTACGATGTCCGGCGTCCACACTCTGGCGGGCTACGCCGACACCAAGAGCCACGGGCGGGTGCGCTTCGTGATCTCGATGAAGAGCAACGACGGCGAGATGCGCTTCCGGCTGCTCCACGCCATCGAGGCTGAGCTTTAGGTGGGGAGCCGCGCCCACTGCGTCGATGTTGCACCGAGCCGCCTCTGCAAGGCGTCCCCACTCTAGGCTAAAATCATGGAATGAACATGCTGTCACGCTGCGTGTGTCCAATTGCACTCGCGCTTATTGCGCTCCTCGCCGGATCGGCGACTGCGCAGGCGGCGGATGACGAACCTCGGACGCCATGCACCGAGGACGCCATGATCGTCTTCGATGCCTCGGGGTCCATGGCCGGCAATACGGTCCAAGGCCTCTTCAGCGATAAGACGCGCATCGACGAGGTCCGCAAAGCCTTGGGCGAGGTGCTGCCGGGGGTCACGAGGTTCCGCAAGGTCGGGCTTATCACTTTCGGTCCCGGGCCCTACGGGCAATGCAATGTCGATCTGGCCTTCCCGCCGATCCCCAACGCGGCCGAGCGCATCATGAGTGCGGTGAACGCGCTCAACCCGGCCGGAAAGACGCCGCTGGTGGCAGCGGTGAAGCAGGCTGCCGAGGTTCTCGACTACCGGACGGAGAAAGGCGTCGTCGTCCTGGTGACCGACGGTGAGGAAACCTGCGGCGGGGCGCCGTGCGAGTTCGGCAAATTTCTCAAAGCCAACAGTCGAGACCTAACCGTTCATGTCATCGGCTATCAACTCACGGGGTTCAGCTGGACGGGCGCTGAGAGCATCCTCGATGTAAAATGTCTCGCCGAGGAAACGGGCGGCCTCTTCATCACGGCCAAGAACCGGGACGATCTGGTGAAGGCCTTCGAGAAGACGCTCGGCTGCCCCATGATGTCGGCCGCCGGCGCCTCGCTGCGCTAAGCCCGAGCTTCGCGCCCCCCGCCGGCCTGCTCCACGGCCATGAGGGCGGTTCCCTGTGCGCGCTCCTCGCTGCCCATCGCTTCGCGCAAATAACTCTCAGCCGCGCGGCGGGCGGCGGCGCTCGCTGAACCAGGCACGGTAGTCCGACGCCATCTTCTGGCGCTGTGACGCCGGCGCATGCCGCTTGCAGGTCGACGCTTCCTCGCTGCCCTCCGGCGCACCCCACCGCACCTCGACGCAGTCATTGATGTTGTAGGCCATCTCGAGATCAACCGTGCGGTCGAGCAGGTCCTTGAGCGTCAAAGGCCACGGAGAGCCGTCGGTGCGCGTATAGGTGAATTTGCGCGCGGCAAGCTCGGACGCAAGCAAGCCATCAAGCTCCGCCTTGACGTCCGCTGGGGTCTTGCCCGAAGGCATCGCGTAACGCTCCGGGCGCCGCGCCACCCGGTCGGGGAAGTTGCGCACCACGTCGATAGCGATCAGCAAGCGCAAATCACGCGAGGGCGTGGCGAAATCTTCCCCCGCGCCGGTCGTCTCGAAGATCGAGGCGCCGTCCGGCATGTCCACGTTCTTGCCGCCGCCGGCAAGATATTGGCGGCCATTTTCGACCGAGGTCACGCGCGTGTTCACCTGCTCCTCGAGCGAGGTGATCACGTCCTTCAGCGCCTGCACGGGATCGAGCGGCTGGGGCGACATCACGTCGTCCATGCGGTCGTAGAAATCTTCGACGCCGAGCTTCGACTGTTCGAGCGAAAAATCGCCGTAGTCGGGATCCTTGGCGATCTCCGCATTGGCCAGCCGCCGCAACGTACCGTTCTTCTCCTGCACGATGGGGCGGAATCGCTTGAATCCGGGGCTTCCGAGCGCGGGATCTTGCGCAAACAGGAAATTGCCGCGCCAAAACCGCTTGCGCGCGACCGTGCCGTCGGGCTGCCCATCGACGGCAAGAAACACGGCGGCGCCCCCGCCGGTCTGCGCCACGCGCTTCACGAGAATGAGAACGTGCCCATAAGGATCGGCGTAGATCGTGCCGGGACGCAAAGTGTCTTGCGCGAGCGGCACCGGATAATAATCGGTGTTGTCGTCGTCGGCCGCGGTTCGCCCGTTCCCGGACTGCACGGCGTCGGCAACGGTCCTCGTCAAATAATATTGGAACCCGGGCACGAGCCCTTTCGGCCTCTGGGGGACGGTGCGCCGCACGGTAGGCGCCGCTTCCGGCGGTCCAAAGATGCCGAAGAAGCCGGCGGGCTCGACCATCCCGCTGCTCCCGGTATCGAGCGCGGGCGGCGGCTCTTCGTTCACGATGTTCCACCATTGGGGGCATTTCGGCGGCACGCCGCCGTCGCCGCGCGTGCACTTCGCGTAGCCGAACGGCAGTCCCATCTTGAAGGCGAAATAGGCGCGCAGGAAATAAGGAACGTCGGCGCAATCGGGTTGAATGATCGTCGCCTTCTGGTCCTCGTGCAGGCCGAGATGGTCGAACAGAACATTGCGCGATTGATCGTGCAGCACCGCGTCCATCGCCTTCCACGTCAGCTCTTGATCGAGCGGCGCGTCGAACAGTTTCTCGATCCAGGCCGCGTACAGATTTTCGGTCTGGCGATTCCATTGGCCGCGCACGGGCCACACCCCCTTGCCGGCGCGAGGACTTCGCGGCTCCTTGCGGTCGACCACGATCGCGCGGGTGACCTCTCGGCATTCCGGCGCAGCCCCCGCGCGCGTCAGCTTCGCTTGCCACGTGCCGGCCTCCGGCGAAGCGATCTCGGCGAACCAGAAATAAGGCGGGCCGCCTTGCATGTCCGACGATTGGGTCGCGATCTTTCCCTTGGGGGCGATCAGCTGAAGCTCGCCGGCAAGCGGCTTCTCCGCGGCGAAGATGACGCGGAGCGGTGCCCCCTTCCAGGGCGCAATCGGCGAGGAGAGGAGCGCGAGCCCGAACTCGTCGCAGGCGGGGGCCGCATTCTCGGCCGCTGCCCGCGTTTGCGGGAAAAGGAGAAAGACAAGCGCACAGGCGATCGGCAACGATGCGATCGCAGCAAGAGCGCTCGACTGGCGTTCAGGCAGCATGGAACCCCCGTTCCGGCTCCCTCGGCCGCGCACCAAACTACCCCGAAAACGAAGGGGAAAAAACCTCAAATGCACTTGGCCCGAACGCGCAAAACCGGGCGCGGGAACAGCGAGCCGATCATCCGAGTTTGTCTACCCAGAGAGCCACTAAACGAAGGGGGACACCGTGACCTTTCCATTCGCGACTCCGACGACCCAACACGAAGCGAACGTCATGGCGGTCAAGTTGTTCTTCCTGTTTGCGGCCATTCTGGCTGGGCTGATCGCCGCTGGGGTCGTTTAGGGAACAGTCATCTCCGCCGCCTGAGCGGAACTTCGCGCTCATCTTAAGTGGGCGAGCGTCAACGCCTCGCCGCGCAATCGCGCGAGGGCATGTCAAACAGCGTAGGGTGGGCAAAGCGAAAGCGGGCCCGCCGATATTCAGCGTGGGCAACGAAGAGTTGCCCACCCTTCCCCGCGAGGCGGATGGCGCGCCGAAAAGCGCAAATCTGATAGCTCGCGATCCTTGGCGGGACCGCGCAGGCGCCTCTCGGCGCGCCAGTCACGGCGTTCTCATTCCGGCATCGGGCCTCGCTTTCCGTTGCCGGCTATGGCCGGGCGATCAGCCAGCTCCTGGCAGGGACTCGTAGTGGTCCCGGGAGGAGCCCCGGTGCCGCCCGGGTGTCTTGTTGCGTCAAGACCCGCGGGCGCCGCACCCCGTCCCGCGATCAAGACGCCTCTAGAGCGCGCCCCTCAAACGGACGAGGTGATGCGATGATACGGCAAATAAAAACGCCGGGGACAAACAGGGACCCGAAAGTGCGAGGGAACGGGAAGCTCCGCCCCTCTCCCTTGTGGGAGAGGGCTTTCCGCCGCGATCTTGCCGGCGCGGCGCGCTCAAGTAGCGAAGCGGTAGCGCATTAAAGGACGCGCTTCGCAAGTCGCATGGTGGAAAGGGTGAGGGGTGATTCTTTTCGAGACGCGGCTTCACGCTTACGCGTTCGCCGCTGACCCCTCACCGACTGCGCATCTGCGCTCAAGTAGCAAAGCGATAGCGCTTTCAGGATGGCAGTCGTGCTCTCCCACAAGGGGAGAGCGGGGAGTCTGCTGCTGCGTCCGTTCCTTTTCATACCTCCCCCTCGTGGGGAGGTCCGGCGGCGCGCTCGCGCTCAAGCAGCGAAGCGGTAGCGCACTAATGCAGCGCGACGCTGGGGTGGGGGCCGTGAGTCTCACACGGCAATACGGCGGCCGCAGTGCCCTCCACCCCACCCGTCGCGCCAAAGGCGCGACTCCCTCCCCGTCAAGGGGAGGGAAGGAGTCCGTTGCGCCGCTCAGGCGAGATCGCAGCGCTCAGGGATGATTCCAGGAGCGGGGGGATAAGTCTTGGCACGAGTTGACCACAAAGCGACTTCGGACCGAGGATGACTAATTGCGCGAATCGCGGGCAGCCGAGCGGGAGCGAGGCTTGTCAGTCCAGAAACAGGAAGCGGCCGGTTTCATCCCGAGGAGCCGGCTCGATTCATTGACCGACGGCGTCTTCGCCTTCGCGATGACGTTGCTGGTCATCAACATCGAGCTGCCGCAAGACTTCCACCCCAAGACCAATCAGGAGTTCCTGCACAAGCTTGCGGGCCTCTCCGACACGTTCACCGCCTATCTCATCACCTTTTTCGTCCTCATCGGCTTCTGGTCCGGACGCGCGCAAGGTGAGACTGGAGAACCGGACATGGCGAGCCCGGCCTATGCGCGGGCGACGCTGTTGCATCTGCTGGGCGTCACCTTCCTGCCGTTCTCGATGCTGGCGGTGAGCCGCTACGATTTGGCGGCAGCCGTGTGGATCTACGGCGCCAACATGATCTGGCTGGCGGTGACGTCGCTCCTCGTTTCGCGCGCCGCCGAACGCGGCAGCAGCCGCGCCCGCGCGAGCGAAACCGAGGGACGCGTCAAGCTCGGCGTGCTGATTGCGTCTGCCGTTCTCTCCATGATCGCGAGCCTCTACTCGCCCGATTACGCCATGCTGCTTTATCTGCTCGTCATTGCCTCTCCGCTCGTGGCGCGGGTTGTGTATCGGGGTAGGCACTAAGGTCCTGGTGATTGCGCGGGGTCCCCACGCCCACCTTTCACATGGTAAGCGGCAGCGCCTTCCAAGGTACAGCGTATCTGTCTCCTTCGAACCAAAAGAAATCTCTACGAGTGTCGCCGGGGAACTCAACGAGAGGCACATAGAACGATGTCACGTCAGGCTCGTTGAGTTCTATTCTGAATAGTTGGTTGACCTGCGATGACAGTGGCCCCTGACCATCAATCAGAAAGAACGGTCCCCAGCGCGCGCAGAAGAGGATCACGTTTGCGGCTACGGCAGAGAGGCAGTTCGCAAGCGTGGCTTCCTCAAAGTGTTTAGTGCGATCATGTTTCGTCTTATTGTAGGCGTCGTACCAAGGCAGCGATCTGGTGGGGCGAGCCGCGTCCCATCCTCTGAATGGAGTTAGCCGCTCTACACCTTCGTAAGGCCTCAAAGTAAGCATGAACTCGCGGACATAGAGCCTAGGCTCCAACTTGACGTAGTCGGCCATGCTCAGGTCGTCCTGTTTCTCGTACGCCGCCAATCTCAAATACTGCTTCAACTGGTTCTCAACCTCGGTGCTAGCGAGGATCAGCAACTCGCGCGTCTTATGGCTGAAGGCCGCCAGTCCGTGGGCCGACGGCTCAACATAGAGGAGCATCTCGTCGAGACGCTCGACCAACAAGCGGAGTGCCTGCTCCGCGGATCGGAGCTCAACCTCGGATCCGCCCAAAGCCTGTAGCGTTTGGTTCTGATAATACAGGCCAGGACGCCAAACCCCGGTTACGACGTGGCCGACCTCAAGCTGCATCTGCACGACGTCTTCAGCGCCGAACGTTTCTTCAGCCCAGTGCCGCAGCCCGCCTTCCCCACCGTTGCCCTGCGCTAGGGTCCCGGCGTTACCGTGGTCGAAAGTCCATAGTCCATTGGCATGTCCGCCGAAGTGCACGTAGTGGGTGGCATTTTCATAGGCGTATCCACGCGACCTAATCCGGTGGAATGGCTCCCTCGACCATCTCGGGTCAGTCTTCGTGTTGCGGTATGTGAACGGGCGCACTATGGGATCTCGGCGGCGGCGAGTAGAAGACGCTTGGCCTCTAACACGACGCGCTCCTGCGCATACCTGTCTCGGTAGCTATCCGGTCTGCCAAGCATGCGCTTCAGTGAGTAGCTCTGCCGCCGAAGCAGCGGCTTGTGTCCATTCTTGAGCAGATCCCACAAGGCTTTTTCTAGAGAGAGTAGAGACGAGAACAGGCGCTCTAGCTCTCGTACCTTCGTCTTCGACATCATCGCGTGGACTGTTCTGTCGTCGGTAACAACAGTGTGCGCGAACACCTTGTTGCGAAGAGGACGATAGCTCTTGTCGTAAATCGCGCTCCACCTCGTCGCGCAGGCGTTGAGCCGACGGAAGTCGGCACTAGTCGGAGGCGGCTGCTTAGTGAAAACTTGCCTGTTCTGGTCGGCGAGTTTTAGCAGTGCATTCAGATTGTGCCGGGTCGTCCCATCAAACACGCGGCCTAGTGCTATGAAGGTCGCGGTCTGTAGTGCTCCGAGGCTCGTGTTCCAGAACAGTGGAGTGCGGTTGAGAATGCGGTGGACCCTGCTGTCCTCGGCTGCCATCGCGTGCACGGCGAGGTAGGCGTAGAAAAACTGCGCGCCCGACTGGACGTTCGTACGGAACACCTCAAGCGCGTGCTCAAATTCCTGCGCTGTAGCGGTTCCCGGTAGTTTGCGAGCGGTTCTGCTGGCCGGCGTGGGGGTGCTCATTGGGCGGCATCGACTTGCGAGCCCTCGAACCTCTCAATGAGAGCCTCAACGCGATGCGGAACGCCGAAGGCCTTCGCGATCTGATCATTCTTCCTCACAGCCTCGCGCAAGCGCGGGCCGAAGGTGGGGTCCCAAACCGCTATGCGCTCAACGTGTGCGATGCGCTCCAGGGCATCATTGAACGAGCGGCTCTGCTCGAACGCACTTATCACGCCCTCCGAAAGCACTGCTGCCATCTGTGGGTGCTCCAAGAAGGCCTCAACGATCTCTCGCGCCAGCGCCTCGGGCCGCTTCCGAAGACCATTGAACGCCTGGAAGCGCGTAGGGCTCCTCGCCCAGTCTCACGGCAAACGCAGGCAATCCCCGACCCATTACGTAACCAATCTCCTGGTCGGTCCAGAGGCTCTCGTGAAATCCGGGGTGGAGCAGCGCCAGGAGGGCATCGCAGGTCGCGAGCGCTGCCTCGATCTCATCCTGCCACTCCCTGGTTGGCTTGATGTCCTCGTGCGCGACGAAGCAACTGATACCGTATTTCGTCAGATGCTCCTGCAGCTCTGCCGCATATTCTCGCTCTTTGGCAAGGTGAGAGAGGAACAGTCGGAAAGCACCGGAACGCCACGCCTTGCACTCGACCGGCGCGCCCTTGAGGGATTGTAGCGACGGCTCAAAGTCCACCGTGAACCCGAGATGATCGGCAAGCTCGATGAGCTCCTGGTCCTTGGCATCTTCGATCTGTGCCAGAACGTAGGGGTGGTCGTAGCCGCCAGCCGGTCCGCGGGGCAGCCCAAACTGCTTCAGGGTGGCGTTGATAAAAGCTCGCGACTCTCGGCTAAGCCGATCGGCGATCTCCTTTATCAAAGTCAGTCGTTGGGATCGAGACAGAGCCATGATGCTGCGCTCCGACACGTCGGTTGTGCTTTGTCAACATGTAGCACGCGGCGCGGGCAACATCAGCGCCTGCGGTGATGCCCGCTGATGGCGGGGGGCGCACCTCAGCGTGTGGTGCAGCCAGCCAGCGGGACCGCCCCTGCGTGGGCCCCGCGCAGCGCACCCATGTCCCCCGGCGGGTCCGCATTGGCTGCCAGGGGCGATAATCCCGCTAAGTGCTTGTAAAAGCTGGCGGCCCCGGGAGGACTCGAAGCTCCAACCAGACGGTTATGAGCCGCCTGGTCTCCAGATAGGGCCCACCCTCCGGCAGATAAACCTCGCCGCCCATCGAGAGTTCTTATTCTGAGTAAGAAATATTTTCCGGCGGGGCGCGATTATACAGGATTGCCAACAACAGCGTGCCGGGCTCGGCTGTTGCATCGGTGCGTCGAACCGCGATCTCGCCGGCCACTTCGCTCGTGTATTCCGCAACGACCTCACCGAATGTATTGCGCTGGATGGCGACCTTCTGACCGATCTCCACCTTGTCGTTCAGCTCGACGAGAAGCTCGACGAACCCGCCGTGGGTCGCAAGAACAATGTGCCCGCTATTAGCGACGAAAACGTCCGTGTCGCGGCCTGTGCGACCCATTGGGCCGGTAATGATCCCGTGATGCTTGAGCACGTTCATGGTGCCTTCCACGAACAATGGGATCATGCTGCGATCGAGAATACGCGGGGCGCCGATCTCGGGCGTGAACGCCGGGATGCCTGCATCGATGAACGCGTTCGCCAACAGACCGGGATAGCCAGGGTTGTCGAAGATTTGATCGATGGGAAACAACTCGGCCATCTCGCGAACCTCCGGCAAGTCCATTCGGGCGAGATGAAACGCCGACATATCCATGCCGGTAGCCGAAGTATGGAAATCGATCGCATAATCGGCGTTCGATTTGAGGAGCCTGTTGAACAGAAGCCCGGCGTGTCGAGAGGGCGCACTGGCGCCGTTCTCATTGCCGGGCCACTCGCGATTGATGTCGATGAGGTCGATGCCTCTCCCTGAATTGGGCCAGCGGCGCGCCATGCCTTCTATGGCCGGGCGTGATATGTCGAGGACCGCCAATACGACGCCTGACATCTCAGTCGGGTCGAGCTGATCCATGACGGTCTGTATCGTGTGCACCGGGCTGATTTCATCGCCATGCACACCGCTCACGAGCGAGACGCGCTTGCCCGGCTTCGCCCCCTTGGCGACCATCACCGATACATACCAGTGCTGGCCCGTAGGCATCTGCACGCCCTGAAAATAGAAGGCGTGTTTCCGACCGGGGTCCAGATCCTCGACGTCGAGTGCGCTGATGACCTTTTTGCCGCCGATCAGATCCCCGGTGTAAGCCGTTCCCGTTGGTTGGGGCGAGGCTGTTTGGTCCTGCGCGTCGGCAGCCCCTGCGGTTGCCGCGAAGGCTGCCGAGGCGCCAACCGTGGCAAGAGATGCGATCACGAAATCACGGCGATCGAGGCTGCCCGTGGCGTTATTCTTCATGGTGGTGGTATCCTACTTCATCACTGCCTAGGTTCCCTTCCACGTAAACCTCGCTGCCCATCTCGCGGAACTTGGCGCTCATTTCTTCCATGCCCTGTTTTCTCGCCTGCTCTACCGCTTCGCTGCTTGAGAGCGCTTCTTTCTCGGCGAGCTTGGCGGCGTAGTCGCGCACCTGTTGCGTGATCTCCATCGAGCAGAATTTCGGGCCGCACATCGAGCAGAAATGGGCGAGCTTCATCGCCTCCTTGGGCAGCGTCTCGTCGTGGTATGAACGCGCGGTGTCGGGATCGAGCGAGAGGTTGAACTGATCCTCCCAGCGGAACTCGAAGCGCGCCTTCGACAGCGCGTTGTCGCGCGCGACCGCGATGGGGTGACCCTTGGCGAGGTCGGCGGCGTGGGCGGCGATCTTGTAGGCGATCACGCCCGCCTTCACGTCGTCGCGATTGGGCAGGCCGAGATGCTCCTTCGGCGTGACGTAGCAAAGCATGGCCGTGCCGAACCAGCCGATCATGGCGGCGCCGATCGCGCTCGTGATGTGGTCGTAGGCGGGCGCGATGTCGGTGACGAGGGGCCCGAGCGTATAGAACGGCGCCTCGCCGCATTCCGCGAGCTGCTTCTCCACATTGACCTTGATCTTGTGCATGGGCACGTGGCCCGGCCCTTCGATCATCACCTGGCAGCCGCGCTCCCAGGCGACGCGCGTCAGCTCGCCGAGCGTCTCGAGCTCGGCGAATTGGGCGCGGTCGTTGGCGTCCGCGATAGAATCCTGGACGAAGTCCATCGCCGAGCGAGAACGACACGTCGTAGCGGCGCATGATGTCGCAGATCTCGTCGAACCGCTCGTAGAGGAAGCTCTCCTGGTGATGGGCGAGGCACCATTTGGCCATGATCGAGCCGCCGCGCGACACGATGCCGGTCACCCGCGGCGCGGTGAGATGGATGTAGCCGAGCCTGACGCCTGCATGGATGGTGAAATAGTCGACGCCCTGCTCGGCCTGCTCTTCAAGCGTGTCCTTGTAGACGTCCCAGTCGAGCTTGACCGGATCGCCGTGCACCTTCTCCAACGCCTGATAGATCGGCACGGTGCCGATCGGCACCGGCGCGTTCCTGACGATCCATTCGCGCGTCAGATGGATGTTCTTGCCGGTGGAGAGGTCCATGACCGTGTCGGCGCCCCAGCGGATCGCCCACACCATCTTCTCCACCTCCTCCTCGATCGAGGAGGTCACGGCCGAGTTGCCGATATTGGCGTTGATCTTGGTGAGGAAGTTCCGCCCGATGATCATCGGCTCGGATTCGGGGTGGTTGATGTTGGCGGGGATGATGGCGCGGCCGCGCGCGACTTCGGATCGCACGAACTCCGGCGTCACGAAGTTTGGGAGCGCCGCGCCGAAGCTCTCCCCGCCGGCGAGACGCGCCTCGGCCTCACCGGCAGCGCGAACGCGGCCGAGATTCTCGCGATGCGCGATATAGGCCATCTCCTTGGTGACGATGCCGGCGCGGGCGAATTCGAGCTGCGTCACCAGTCCGTGCGACTGCGGCGCGGTATTGTCAAACCCTCTCCCCCCTCTAGGGGGAGGTGAAGAAACGCCATCGCCGCGCCGCGCTTTGATCCACGGCGCGCGCAAATGCGGCAGCCCGCCCTTCACATCGATGACGGCAGCCTCGTCGGTGTAAGGCCCAGACGTGTCGTAAACACGGAAAGACGGCTCGCCGCCGCCGAGCGCGATCTCACGGAAGGGAACGGCAAGATCGGCCTCACCTTCAGGCGATGCATAGACCTTGCGGCTTCCAGCCAATGGGCCGGTCGTGACCTTGGGCGTCTCGACGTCCTTCGGGGAAATCGGCTTGTTCATCGTCTTCACTCCCATTCGAGCGTCCTCATGCCGAGGAGGGCCGAAGTCCCGTCTCGAAGCATGAGCCGCGCCGCTTCATCCTGCGAGACGGCCGCGTGGCGGCCTCCTGAGGACGAGGAAAAATTCGGGTCAAATGGCTTGGGGAGAAGAAGAGTTCCTGTCCCTTCGCCGGCATGACCCGGATCAGGTTCGAAGGGTCTTCGCTCCGGCCTTGCTTCGACGTGGCAAGGCAGCGAACTCTCAGCCCCTGCCCGGGGCTCCCCTGGGAACGTGACTAATGTAAACGCGCAAGGCCGCCGATGAAAGGCCTCCCCTCGCCCGTGCCTTCACGGGCAGTTCGGCGACCTTCGCGCCAGCGCAAGAGTTCCTGAGGTCAAAGAGCCAAAAAGCCGCGCGGAAATCGGCCTCAGGAGCTACATCTCAAGGAAATCTTGCCGTCATCCCTTAAGCAGTTTAAGCCTCGTCATCATTCTGCCTTGCTTCACCTTGAATTGCGGGCTCCGACGCCGGCCGAAGCCGGTCGCTTCCCGTCGCAACCGAGGTCAATAAAGACGTGAATCAGGACGCTTCCACCGAAACGCCCGTCCGCGCCAAAACGAGCGCTGCCTCATGGCGATGGATTGCCCTTGCCGTCCTCTTGGCAGTGACGGTCGGAGGCGTGCTCCTCTATTGGCGGTACGCCGAGCTTTATCCCTCGACCGACAATGCCTATACCGGCGCCAACGTCGTGCGCGTGGCCTCGCAGATCAACGGCGTCGTGATCAACGTTTATGTGCGGGACGACGACAAGGTCGCTGCGGGCGATCCTCTCTTCGATCTCGACCCCACTCTCTACGAAGCAGCCCTGCGCAATGCGCGCGCGCAATTCGATGCCGCGGCCTCCGCTGCCGGCACCGCCGCCGATGCTGTGAAAGCGGCGGCCGACAAGCTCGAGACGGCGCGCGCGGCTCTCGAGGATGCCATCGGCAAATATCGCCAGGCGAAAGATGCGCAGAAGCCGGGAGAGCCGGCATCCGATCAGCTCACTGCGGCGCTGAAGGGCTGGCACGATGCCTTGCAGGCCTTCGACAACGCCGAGAGCGAGTACCAGAAGGCGCAGGACGCCAAACTCACCATCACCACGCCGACCACGCAGCTCAGAGCGGCGGCGGCGGGGCTCGACAAGGCGATGCATGACGTCGTGCAAACTCACATCGTCGCGCCCGGGAGCGGCTGGATCACCAATGCCAGCTTGAGGCCGGGCGCCGTCGTGCAGGCGGGGACGCCCGTCTTTGCCCTGGTCGAAGAGGGTCATTGGTGGGTCGATGCGAATTTCAAGGAAACCGATCTCGGCCGCATCAAGCCCGGTCAGAAGGCGACCATCCGTCTCGACATGTATCCGGGCCTCAGCCTCGACGGCGTGGTCGAGAGCATCAGTGCCGGCTCCGGCGCGACCTTCTCGGTGCTGCCGCCCGAGAACGCGACCGGCAATTGGGTGAAAGTGACCCAGCGCTTCCCCGTCCGCATCAAGATCACGAGCGCCGCCAATACCGACAAGCCGCTTCGTGTGGGAGCGAGCGCCACCGTAACCATCGATACGACCGAGCAGCCGCAAGAGGCGCAATGAGCGTGGAGCAGCGCGCCCGTAAAGGAGGGCGGAAGCGCAAAGCGCCTGCCGAGCCGCCCCCGCCTCCTCCCGTCAAGACGGCACCTCCCCCTCCGCCGCCTCCGCCCCACGCCGAGGAACGCCCGCCCATTCCGCTGGTCATTGCCGTCGTGCTGACGGCCGTGCTCGAGGTGCTCGACATCACCATCGTCAACGTGGCGATCCCGCATATGCTTGGCGCCTTCGGCGCCACCTCGGATCAGATCACCTGGGTGCTGACGTCTTATCTCGTCTCTGCCGCGGTGGTGATGCCGCTTACGGGCTATCTGTCGACCTGGCTCGGACGCCGGCGGCTCTTGCTCTTCGCCATCACTGGCTTCGTGCTGTCGTCTGCACTGTGCGGCATGGCGTGGAACCTCGAGAGCATGGTCGTGTTCCGCCTCGCGCAAGGCATTTGCGGCGCACCGCTCGTGCCCTTGAGCCAGGCCATCCTCCTCGACGTCTTTCCGCGCGAGAAGCACGGCCAGGCTCTTGCCATCTTCGGCCTCGGCATCATGGTGGCTCCCGTGTTCGGGCCGGTCCTCGGCGGCTACCTCACCGAGACCTATTCCTGGCGCATGGTGTTCTACATCAACGTGCCGCTCGGGATTCTCGCGCTGCTGATGTCCATAGGCTACCTGCCCCAGCGTGCCATCAAAGACATCAAGACCGATTGGGCCGGCCTAGCCCTCTTGATCGTCGCCGTCGGTGCACTCCAATTTATTCTCGACCAGGGCCAGATGCGCGACTGGTTCAACTCGCGCCTCATCGTCGCCGGCACCATCGTGACGGTGTTTGCCACCGCGGCCTTCTTCCTGAGGGGCTGGAACAAGCCCGACAACATCATCGATCTCACGCTGTTGAAGGACCGCAATTTCGTCGCCGGCACGCTCGCCATCACCGCCTACGGCATCAGCCTGTTCGGCTGGATGGCGCTGATGCCGCTGTTCAGCCAGAGGCTGCTCGGCTATCCGCCCGCCACGGCGGGGACGCTGTTCATCCCCCGCGCCGTCGTCAGCGCCATCACGCTCGCAATCACCGGCAGCATCCTCATTCGCATGTTCGACGCGCGCTACCTCGTGGCGGCTGGCCTCGTGCTGACCGCGGTGGGCAGCCTCCTCATGTCCCACTATTCCCTCTATACCGACTATTGGGGTATTGCCACGCCGGGCATCTGGTCGGGAATTGGCACGGGACTGTTCTTCGTGCCCCTGACCGCGGTCGCGTTCGCCAGCATCCACAAGGCGCAATATGACGAGGCCTCGGGCGTCTATGCCCTCATGCGCGGCATCGGCGGCTCGGCAGGCATCGCCGTGGTGAGCTGGCTGTTCGTGCGGCAGACGCAGATCCATTGGAACGAGCTCACGGCCCACATCAACCCTTACAACGCCGAGCTCCTCCCTTATCTCGCCCAGCACGGGCTCAACCCCTACTCGCCGCAGGCTGCTCCGCTTGTGACCTACGAGATTGCCCGACAGGCGCAGATGCTCGCCTTCAACGATCTTTTCTGGTTCATCGGCGTCGTCACGCTCTGCATCATCCCGCTCGTCTTCTTAATGACGCGGCCAAAGAGCGTCTCGCTCGTGCCGGCGCATTGAGGACCTCTCCCGGAGCCTTCGCGCCCGCGCGGGCGATGCGGGGGTTCAAGCGGATCAGGAAGGCTTACCAGCAGATCTTGGCGCCTGAGGTGCAGACGTACGGCGACACCACGCCCTGCCAGCACACGGTGTAGGACTCCGCATTCACGATATCGGGATGGTAGTACATGTTGTCGCTGACATAGGGACGCCAATAAGGTTGAGGCGTCGCTCGCTGGGCGGTCACGGTGAGCGAGCTCAGATGTTTCGCTGCCTTGTATTGCTTGATGTAATCGGAAAGCGCGAGCTGCGCCCGGCTCACCGCGGTCTCCTTGTCGAAGCCATCAGCCGTTCCCGACACGCCGACACAGGCCGCCGACGCGGCCGGTGTGCCATGCGCTACGCATAAGCCCGCCGCCAATATTGCCAATGCCAAGCCGCGCACAAACGCCGCCATCTGAACGCCTCCTTCAGCACCTGTGAGATGCGTTAAGCTTATCGCGGGTGCGAGATTGATCGCCAGTAGCTAGGCGGCCTTGGCCGCCGAGTTCCGCGGACCCTGTAGCGATTCTGCCACAGTCGCGCGGCAAATTGAAACGGGCAGAAATAGGGCGTGAGGCTTTTCCTCTATGGATAAGGGCGCGACACGATGACAGTCCGGCTGGTCCTTGTCACCGGCGCATCGAGCGGCATCGGCGAAGCGACGGCGCGGCGCTATGGCAGAAGCGACGCCCACGTGCTCCTTCTCGCCCGTAATGCTGACCGTCTTGACGAAGCCGCGCGAGCCATTCGCAAAGACGGCGGGACGGCGACGGCCTATGCGGTCGATCTCGCCAACTCCAAGGCGATCGCCGAGGTGAGTGCCCGAATCGCCCGCGAGGCCGGGACTCCCGACGTCCTGATCAATAATGCCGGGGCCGGCCGCTGGCTCCCCATTCTCGAGACGAGCGCCGAGGAGGCGCTCGCCATGATCGAGGTGCCTTATCTTGCCGCCTTCAATCTCACCCGCGCCTTCCTGCCCGCGATGCTCGCCCGCGGAACCGGATCGATTGCCTGCGTAACCTCGCCGGCATCCTTCATCGTTTGGCCGAATGCCGCCGCCTACACCGCCGCGCGCCAGGCGCTCGCCGGATTCACCGAGGCGCTACGGGCCGAGGTCAAGGGCTCTGGTCTCAGCGTGACGCTCATCGTGCTCGGGGTCGTCGAGAGTGCCTACTGGGAGCACAATCCCGGAAGCCGCAAATACGCCCCCGTCATCGACCCGCGGATCGCGCCTCCGCTGTCTCCCGAGGACGCCGCTGAAGTCATCTTCGGCGGTGTCGAAGCGCGAAAGCCAACGGTGGTGAAGCCCGCGATCCTGCGCGCTCTCTTCCTGCTGAATGCCCTTGCGCCGCGCCTCATCGCGAGCCAGCTCCGCCGCGCCGTGCCGAAATCCTCGTGAGCGAAGCCATGGCCGCGGACCTCACCGCCGAGGGCATTGCCCTTCTGACCGACCCCCTCCTCAACAAGGGCACTGCCTTCACCGAGGAAGAACGCGCGGCCTTCGCGCTGCATGGATTGTTACCGCCCCATGTCAGCACGCTCGACGAGCAGGTCGAACGGATGCTCGAAGCAGTGCGCAAATTTGAGACCGGACTGGAGCGCTACCTGTTCTTGCGAGAACTACAGGATGCAAACGAGACGCTGTTCTATGCACTCCTCACCCGCAATCTCGCCGAGCTTCTGCCGCTGGTCTATACACCGACGGTCGGCGAGGGCTGCCAGGAATACAGCCACTACTCCTACTACCCGCGCGGGCTGTTCCTGAGCTGGCCGCACCGCGACACCATCAAGGAGATCATCGCCCACCCGCGCTACGACCGCGTCGAGGTCGTCGTGGTGAGCGACGGCGAGCGCATCCTCGGTCTGGGCGACCAGGGAGCGGGCGGGATAGGCATTCCTATCGGCAAGCTCTCGCTCTACACGGCCTGCGCCGGCATCGACCCTGCCACGACCCTTCCCGTCCTGCTCGATGTCGGTACCGACAATCAGGAGCAACTCTCTGACCCGCTTTACGTTGGCTGGAAACACGAGCGCATGCGCGGGTCCGATTACACCGACTTCGTCGAGAGCTTCATCGAGGCGGTCATGGCGCGCTGGCCGCGCGTCCTGCTGCAATGGGAGGATTTCGCGAGGAGTAACGCCGGGCGTCTGCTTCAGCGCTACCGCGATAGGCTGCTCACCTTCAACGACGACATCCAGGGCACCGCTGCCGTGTGCGCCGGAACGCTGCTTGCGGCGGTGAAAGTCACCGGCGTGCCGCTCACCGAGCAGCGCATCTGCATCGTGGGCGCGGGCTCGGCCGGCTGCGGTATCGGCGCGCTGTTGCAGAGAGTGATGATGGGTGCGGGACTCCCCGAGAGGGCCGTGCGCAACCGCTTCTATGCCATCGATCGCGACGGACTTTTGGTCGAGGGCATGACATCCATCCTCGATTTCCAACAGCCGTTCGTGCAAGACGCGGCCAATGTGGCGGCCTGGACGCGTCAGTACCCCGGCAGGATTGGCCTTCTCGACGTGGCAAGAAACGCTAAGCCCACGGTGCTGATCGGGGTCTCTGCGCAAGCCGGCATCTTCAACGAGGAGGTCGTCCGCGCCATGGCCGCTGCAGTGGCGCGCCCGGTCATCTTCCCCCTCTCGAACCCCACCTCCTGCTCCGAGGCGGCTCCGCAGGACCTCATGAACTGGACCGAGGGCCGGGCCGTGATCGGTGCCGGGAGCCCCTTTCCGCCGGTCGTGTGGGATGGAAAATCCACACGGGTGGCACAAACCAACAATGCTTATGTGTTCCCCGGCATGGGACTCGGCGTGCTCGCGGTAAAGGCGAGGCGCGTGTCGGACGCCATGTTTGCCGCCGCGGCCAATGCCCTCGCCGGTACCTCTCCCGCCATCAACGACCCCGAGGCTTGCCTGCTGCCGCCTGTCTCCGATCTGCGCGCTGTTGCCGTCATGGTCGCGACCGCCGTTGCCAAAGAAGCGCGCGATGAAGGGCTCTGCGCTCCCTTCGACGACGAGGCGCTGCCGGGGCTGATTGCCGCCAAGATGTGGGAGCCCGTCTACCGCCCCTACCGGCGGAAAACAGAACACATAGGGTGCGCACCATGATCACGAATGCGTCACGTTGCCTTGGTCTGGCATTGCTCGGCGTGGCCTTCGCTGTGTTTCCCGCACACGCTGATGAGACCTATAAGGTCGGCATTAAGCAAATCGAATTCACCGACACCCACTATGGCGACCGCACGCTCGCCGTGGCGATGTTCTATCCAGCCGATGTCGACGGCGAAGCGCAGCACTTCAAACTGCCCTACTTCACCAATATCGAGCTCTACCAGAATGCCCCCGCTCGCGTCGGCTGGCGGCAAGCATCCGCTGGTGATGCTGTCGCATGGACGCGGCTCGAACCCGCTGCAATACGCCTGGTTTGCGCAAGTCCTTGCCGAGCACGGCTATATCGTTGCCGCGCCCTATCACTATCGCGCCAACACCTACGACGCGACCATCGCCTATCTCGCCAACAAGCTCTGGCAGCGCCCAGTCGATATCTCGCTGATCATCACCGACCTTCTCGCCGATCCATTGTGGGGCAAGGCGATCGACGCTGACCGCATCGGCGTTGCTGGCCATTCGCAAGGCGGCTTCACGTCGCTCTGGATCGCCGGCGCCACGGTCAACGGCGACAAGTACCTGGCCTTCCAGCAAGGCTGGCGTAACAATCAGGCGGTTCCCCAATATGTGCGCGACGGGCTGCCTCTCGATCCGACGCCGGCGCTCTCGGTGCACGATTCCCGCATCAGGTGCGCGTTCGCCATGGCGCCTGGCATCATCAAGGCGTTCGGCATGGACGAAGCGGGCCTCGCCGAGCTCAAAGTGCCGGTCTATATCACCGTCGGTGCGCGCGATACTCAGACCCCGCCGGCAGAGAACGCCGCGTTTGCCGCCAAGCATATTCCCGGCGCCGAGCTCGCCATCATTCCGGGCGATGTCGATCACGAAATCTTCGTCAACGAATGCGACCAAGAGGGCCGTGACGAGTTCCCCGAAGCCTGCATCGACGCGCCCGGCGTCGACCGGCATGCCATTCACCGAAGGGTGGGCGAAGCTGCGCTCGAGTTCTTCGACGAGAATCTTTCCAAGTAAGCGGTCCCGCCCCAGAGATTTACTTTGGCGCACCGCTGGTCCTTGACCGGGCGGTGCTGAGGGTGCAGGAGGAGCTATACAGCCCGGAACGTCATGAACGATCAAACCGCATCCACCACGGCAGAGACCGCTGCCGAGCCGCTTGAGGAATTCCGCACCCTCTCCCTTCCCGTCCTTGTCGTCCTTGCGTTTATCACCGGCATCGTGGCGGCACTTGGCGCGGTCGTGTTCCGCGCCATGATCTCGGCGGTCCACAATCTCTTCTTCCTCGGCACATTTGCCTTCAACTACAACGCTAACGCCTTCGATGCAGCGAGCCCGTGGGGTCCCTTTGTCATCTTGGCCCCCGTCGTCGGCGGCCTGATCGTCGTATGGCTGGTGCAGACCTTCGCGCCCGAGGCGAAAGGTCACGGCGTGCCGGAGGTGATGTACGCCGTCTACCACAACAAGGGAAACGTGCGCGGCGTCGTCGCCGTCGTGAAGTCGATTGCCTCGGCGATCTCGATCGGGTCCGGCGCCTCGGTCGGCCGCGAAGGCCCCATCATCCAGATCGGCGCTTCGTTCGGGTCTACGCTCGCGCGCAGCCTCTCCTTGAGCCGATGGCAGAAGATCACGCTGCTTTCGGCGGGAGCGGGAGCCGGCATCGCCGCCACCTTCAACACCCCGCTCGGCGGCGTGATGTTCGCGGTCGAGCTGCTCCTGCCCGAAGTGAGCAACCGGACCTTCCTGCCGGTGGTGGTGGCGACCACGACGGCAACCTCGATCAGCCGGTTCGTGTTCGGGCTCGACCCCGCCTTTTACGTGCCCGAAGCGACATGGCCGGGCGAGTTCACTTTCAACCTGGCTTTGCTTGTCGGCTTCGGCTTGCTCGGTGTGGCGGCGGGCGTCGTGTCGTGGGCCTTTATCCGATTCCTGGCGTTCTGCGAGGATTTCTTCCCCAAGCTCCCCGGCAACGCTTACACGCAGAACATCGTGGGCATGCTTGCTGTGGGCGTTCTGTTTTACGGCTTCCAGCTCACCACCGGCCACCCCCAAACTGCCGGCGTGGGTTATGCCACCATCCAGGACGTCCTCAATGGCGCCATGGACGGCGTTGTCGTCCTTGTCGCCTTGGTTGCCGGCAAGCTGATCGCCACCTCGATCAGTCTGGGCGCCGGTGCCTCTGGCGGGGTGTTCTCTCCCTCACTGTTCATCGGGGCAACTCTCGGCGCGGCCTTCGGTGCCTTGGGCACGTTTCTGTTCCCCGGCGCCGGCTTCTCCGTCGTCGAATTCGCCGTAGTCGGCATGGGCGCGATCGTCGGCGGCGCGACCGGCGCTTCGATGACCGCCATCGTGATGATCTTCGAGATGACGCGCGACTATCATGTGATCGTTCCGCTCGTGCTCGCCGTGGCGCTGTCGACCAGCATCCGGCGGGCGCTGATTGTCGAGAACATTTACACGATCAAGCTTCGCCACCGCGGCCGGCCCATTCCGATCAACCGTCATACCAACATGTATCTCGTCCGTCAGGCGCAGGAGCTGATGAATCGGGATTTCATCGTGCTGCCCATTGACACGACGATTGCGAGCGCCTTGGCGCAGATCGCCGACCGGCCCGACGCGCACGTCATCGTGTCCGATGGGTCACGCATCGCCGGCGTCGCCCGTCTCACCGCCGGCTCCTATGCGCCCGACCGCTACTCCGAACAAACGCTGCAGTCGCTGGTCGCCGAGGACTATGTGATCGCCCCCGAGACCAGCATCCTCAACACCATCATCTCGCGAATGAACCGCCGCGACCGCAGTCTTGCCATTGTCGTCAATGGCAAGACCAGGGTTCCGCGGCCGGAAGACGTGGTGGGCGTCATTGCCGCGCAGGAGATTTCCGCTGCGGTGATTGCCAACCACTACGCCTGAGCAACGGCCCCCGGTCGCTTAACCGGAAATATCGGCTTAACGATTGACCCTATCGACTTGTCGCAGCCGAGAGCGAACTGTGGCAACCTGCTTCCGTCATGGGCTGATCGAGGGGCCGAGGCAACTCGGCTTTTGGGCTATGCGCCGCTCCTTCGTCGTGAGCCTTTGCAGTGCGCCGAGCCGGGCGTTCGGCCTGGCCTTTTCCATTTTCCTCCTTGCAGTTTTGGCCGCCGATGCGGCCATGGCGGACCCGACGGCGGCCGAGCAGCGCACCGCTCAGGAACTCGAAAGCGTGCGCGGCCAGCCGCTGCTGTTGCGCGATTTTCTCCTGCGCATGCCGAAGGGTGCCGATCTGCACCTGCATTTGACCGGCGCAACCTATGCCGAATCGCATATCAAGGCTGCCGGCGAGGACGGCCTGTGCGTCGATCCAATCGCCAAGTCCTTCACCAAGTCGCAGCCGGTCATGGCCGGAGCCGAGTGGCAGCCGGTCTGCGAGCAGGGCGACGTGCCCGCCTCGTCCGTCCCCGCCAATCAACCTCTCTACAATGCCCTGATCAACTCCTTCTCCATGCGCGGCTTCGTTCCGTCTGAGGGCGCGACGGGACATGACCATTTCTTCGCGGCCTTCACCAAGTTCGGCGGCACCGATCCGCGCCATCTCGGCGAGTGGGCTCGACGCGATCGCCGCCCGCGCCGCGCGCCAGAACGTGCAATATCTCGAAGTGATGGCGACGCCGACCTGGAACCGGCTCAACACCATCACCAAGGATGTCGCCTGGCGCGAGGATCTAACGGCGCTCCGCCAAGAGCTGCTCGCCAAGGGGCTCACCCAAGACATCGAAGCCGGGAAGCAGTTTTGGGACGCGATTGAAGCCACGCGCCAGTCGCGCGAGCATTGCGGCACCGAGAGCGAGGCGCCTGTCTGCAAGGTCGAGGTCCGTTACATCTATCAGATCTTCCGCAACGGGCCGAAAGAGCTTGTCTTCGCCGCAGCGTTATTTGGTTTCGAGCTGGCGTCAGCCGATCCCCGCGTGGTTGGCGTCAATCTCGTGGGCACTGAGGACAGCTACGGGTCCATGACCGATTATGCCGAGCATATGCGCATGATCGGCTTCCTGCGTGAGCTCTACCCACGCGTCCATGTTAGCCTGCATGCGGGCGAGCTCGCCCCGGGTCTCGTCCCGCCCGAGGGGCTCTGCTGCCACATCCGCGAGGCGGTCGAGCAGGCCAATACCGATCGCATCGGCCATGGGACTGACATCATGTACGAGGACGACCCCGCGGCGCTCATGAAGAAGATGGCCGACAAGGGAATCCTGGTAGAGATCAATCTCACCAGCAACGCCGATGTTCTGGGCGTGAGCGGCAAGAACCACCCCTTCCCGCTCTACCGCAAATTCGCCGCCCCCGTCGCGCTATCGACCGACGACGAGGGAATCGAGCGCATCGACCTCACCAACGAATATGTCCGGGCGGTCGAGGACTACGGCCTCGCCTATGCCGATCTCAAGCAGATCGTGCGCAACAGCCTCGAATACGACTTCTTGCCCGGTGCAAGCCTTTGGGACGGCGCCGCTTTCCAGCGCGTCGCCGCCGATTGTCAGAGCGATAGTCTGGGCGGCGCCACGCCGTCGCCCTCGTGCGCCGCTTTTCTCAAGGGCAGCGAGAAGGCTAGGCAGCAATGGGAGCTCGAGCGGCGCTTCTCGGACTTCGAGGTCGGGCATTGACGTGTGGCAATCGCGTGACTGTGGCTGTTCGCCGCGGCGACAAAAGCGCCAACTCCGGGCTTGAAACGGCGCCATGACGCTGCTGCAAGCCATCGTTCTCGGCGTGGTCGAGGGGTTCACCGAGTTCCTGCCGGTCTCCTCGACGGGGCATCTCATCCTCGCCAGCCGGTTGCTCGGGCTCGAGCAGACCGAGTTTCAAAAGAGCTTCGAGATCGCGATCCAACTCGGTGCCATCCTGTCGGTGATCGTCCTCTATTGGCGGAAGTTCCTGGACATTCCGGTGCTCGCCCGGGTCATCACCGCCTTCATTCCGACCGGCATTATCGGCTTCGCCCTCTACAAGGTGGTGAAGACCTATCTGCTCAATAGCGAAACGATCGTGCTGTGGTCGCTCTTTCTCGGCGGCGTGGCGCTCATCGTGTTCGAGCTGTTGCACCGCGAGAAGGAGGACGCGGTCGCCCATGTCGAGGCGATCTCCTATTCGAAGTGCGCGCTCATCGGACTGTTTCAGAGTATCGCGATGATTCCCGGTGTTTCGCGTTCCGGCGCCACGATCGTCGGGGGCCTGATCCTCGGCCTGTCACGACCGACGATCGTCGAATTCTCGTTCCTGCTCGCCGTGCCGACGATGCTCGCCGCCACGCTCTACGACCTGTACAAGAACGCCGCCACCTTCGCACCGCAGGAATTCGGCGTGCTCGCCGCCGGCTTCATCACCTCGTTCCTGTTCGCGCTGCTCGCCGTCAAATGGCTGCTCGCCTATGTGCGCACCAACACCTTCATCCCCTTCGGCATCTACCGCATCTTGGTGGCGGCCGCCTTCGCCTTCCTGTAGAGGGTGATTGCTGCTGAAGAACGAAAGCACGTCATCGCCGGGCTTGACCCGGCGATCCAGGGGCCTCCTTCTCAGCGCCTGCCGCCCTGGATGCCCGGCTCAAGGCCGGGCATGACGATTTCAACGCAACCGACGATGCTCTACAGCGCTGGGTTCCGCTTTCGGCCTAAGACGCGAGCTTGAGCTGGGATTTGGGGATCGCGGGTCCCTCGAGCTGCATGACGCGCGGCTCGACCGCATCTCCCGCGGGCACGCCGAACTTACGCAGCAGACGCTTCATATATCGGCGGAAGCGGTAGTGCTGGATCTCGAATTTGTGCCAGAAGGTATCCTGCCAGCGGATGCCGTGGCCGATATCGGGATGCGCTCGCGCTTTGAGCGCCCTGAACCAGTCCGCGCGCTTCGGGTCGCTTTCGCACGCCCTGATGAATGCCGCGATCAGCCGCGCCTGATAGTCGGCGATCTGCCACACGCCGCCTTCAGCCGGCTCGAACAGTCCTGCCACGAAGAAATCGTCGAATTCGCGGTGGAAGGTGTGGATGAACAGCTTCGACCTGCCCTGCTCATCGAGAATGTAGGACGGGTCGATGAACGGGAAACTCGGCGCAAAGCCGGTGGCCCAGACGAGAAGGTCGATCTCCTCGGATGTCTCGTCGGTGAAGACGACGCGCTTGCCGTCCAGCCGCTCGATGCCGGGCTTCACGACGGTGCGCCCGTGGATGAGGTGATCGAGATAGGTGTTGCAGGCCGTCGGATGCGCCTCGAACAGATCGTGGTCGGGCCGCTCCAGTCCAAAGCGGCGATGCGGACCGACCACGATCCGCATGCCCCAGCGATAGAAGAGCCGCATCAATTTGCGCGGCACCGGAACCCGGCAGGTGTAATCGATGAACACGTCGGTCGGCTTGCCGAACACCGTCTTGGGGAAGAAGTAGTAGGTGCGGCGCATCGAATGCACCACACGGCCATTCTCGATCGCGGCGTCCGAGAGAATATCGACGGCTGAGTTTCCGGCGCCCACCACCAGCACGCGCTTGCCTTTGAGCTGCTCCTTCGACTTCACGTCGTGGGAGTGCAGCATCTCACCGTCGAAATGTCCGGGATAGGTGGGGACCTTCGCCTGCCAGTGATGGCCATTGGCGACCACGAGGCCGGTATAAAGCCGAGGCGCACTCTCGCCTTCGAGCTTCACCTGCCAGCCCTGCGGCGTACGCTCGGCGCTCGTCACGCGCTTGTTGAAGCTGATCAGCGGATAGAGGCCGAACTCCTTGGCGTAGGCACGCAGATAGTCCTGCGCCTGCGCCCGGCTCGCGTAGAGCGCCCACTCCTCGGGAAACTGGAAATCGGGATAGCGCGAGAGCTTCTTCGATGAGTTGAGATAGGTCGAGCCATAGACCACATGCGGGCTGTCCGGATTCCAGATGCCGCCCACATCGCCGAGCGCCTCGAAGCAGTCGAAGGGAATGCCCTGCTCGGCAAATGTCTTGGCAACCGCAAGGCCACAGGCCCCCGCTCCGATGATGCAATATCGCTTCAAATCCTTCACCTCTCACACATTTTTGAGCGCCGCTTCGAGCCGCTTACCCCATGGTGTTGGGCGAGACCTAAGCATCCCGACCGGCAAGGTTCAACCCATTAGGCATCTCTCCCTAAAGCCATTGATCTGTGTCAAATCTTTCCGGCGCAAAGGCCGGCCTATGCCACACGCACCTGGATTCGGCGGCACTTTGCTTTATGGTCGGACGCCTCGGCGGGTGTTTGAGGGAAGTTCATGGATATCAATCGCGACGTCACCATAAAGTCCTGGGACGGCACCTGGACCTACCATCCCAAGGTGATCGCGACGCCCGAGAGTGCCGAGGACATCGTCGAGATCATGGTCGACGAGGTGCGCTTTCCCTCGCCGGTGCGCCCTGCGGGCTCGATGCACTCGACCGCGCGCATGAACGGCGACGACGGCGGCACCATGGTCGACATGAAGAAGATGAACCGCATCCTTCACTTCACCGACGACACGGTGACGGTCGAGGCTGGCGTGACGCATATGGATCTCGCCAAGGCGCTGAAGGAGCGCGGCCTGCAGCCTTATGTCACAACCGAGATCGGCAACGTCACCTTGGGTGCCATGGCGACCGCCGCCACCAAGGACTCATCGTTTCCCGGCGGCTTCGGCCAGGTCAGCTCCTATGTGACCGCCGTCCGCCTCGTCACCCCCGACGGCAAACTCCGCGAGGTCACCGAGCGCGAAAATCCGAAGGGGATGCAGATCATCCGCTCGAGCTACGGCCTGCTCGGCATCGTCTACGAGGTGACCCTCAAGGTGAAGCCGACCACGGCGCTTGCCGTGCGCCATTATTCCTTGAGCCTCGACAGTTTCCGGCGCTACTTCCCGGTGTACAAAGCGCGCGGCTTTGCCGTGATGTATTACATCTTTCCTTACGTGAAGCGCGTGCTGGTCGAGCTGCGCAAGGACAATCCCGAGGTCCAGCCCACCTCGCGTTACCGCTGGGTCTACCGCAACCGCTTCTGGCGAAAATACGGACCGGCCGTCAGCCTGTGGATCCAGCGCACCACCAAGAACCCCAAGCTGCGCGCGCTCGCCGACAACATTCATTTCTTCCTGCTCCGCCAGGCGCTCGTCCTTGTCGTGCGCAGCGACCGCACCTGGCCGCACGCCCAGATCATCTCCTATCCGCGCGACCCCGGCGCCAATAAATATCTGTTCAGCATGTGGGCGTTCCGCGAGGGCGGCTTCTTCGACGTTCTCGACGAGTATTGCAACTTCTGCATCGCCTACGAGAAGCAGACCGGCTATCGCTGCGATCTGCCGAGCGTAGGCTATGCCATCGCGCGCGACGTCGAGGCGCTGTTCTCCTATAGCTGGGAGGGGCCGACGCTTTCGATCGACCCGGCCTCAACCGGCGGTCCCGAATGGGAGGAATTCCTGCGCCACTACAACGATTTCTGCAGCGAGCGGCGCGGCGTTCCTCTGTTCAACCAGACCCCGTTCTTGACCCGCGAGCAGGTGCGCCGCGCCTTCGGCACGCGCCTCTCTCAATTCGCCGCCATCCGCAAGCAGACCGACCCCAAGAACCGCCTGCTCGATTCCTATTTCCGCGAATTGCTGTCGTAGGGCGGGCAACGGCCTGACGTTGCCCACGCGGCAAGGCGGTGGTGGGCACGCTTCGCTTTGCCCACCCTACCGTTGCATCGTCTTGGTGAACCAGCGGACGAGCGGGAAGGAAACGGCGCGCGGCAGCGAGCGCACGGTCTTGAGGAAGCCCTCGGCCTGGCCCGGGAAGGCGATCTCGTACGGCTTGCGCGGGAGCTTCTCCAGGATCTTCCGCGCGCAGCGCTCTTTGCTCATCACGTAGAGCTTTTTCTTTGGATCGTACGAGGCGTTGAGCGGCGTATCGACGAAGCCGGGATTGATGATGGTGATGTCGACCCTTGTCCCTTCCAATTCGAGCTTGAGGCTCTCGGCGAGGTTGATCACCGCCGCCTTGCTCGCGCCGTAAGAGCCGTTGCCGGGCCAGCCGGCATAGCCGAACAGAGAGCCCATGATGGCGATGTGGCCCGATTTGCGCGCGAGCATCGAGGGCAGCACGGCGGCGACCGCGTTGATCACGCCATTGACGTTGAGCTCCATCGAGCGATGGAAGCCGTCGAGATCGATGTTGCGGATGTCGAAGGGCGCATACATGCCGGCGCCGAGCAGCGCGAGGCCGATCGGTCCCATGTCGCTCTCGATCTTGGCGACGGCTGCCTTCAGCTCATCGGGCTTCAGCACGTCGGCCGGATAGGCCTTGATGTGCCCGCTTCCCGCGACGAGCTGGTCAAGCTTCTCGCTCGACCGCGCGGTCGCTGCGATCTCGACGCCCGCGGCAGCGAGCCTCTTCGCGATCTCGCCGCAGATTGCGCCCGACGCGCCGGTGATCCACGCGATCTTCCAGGGGAATTGCTGCGCCACGTTTCACCTCCCGGGCTGTCATTCCCGCGAAAGCGGGAATCCAGTAACCCATCAGCTCAGTTACATCGCACCCGTGGGGAATACTGGATTGCCCGGGCGTTCGCCCCGCCGAAGGGCTTCCGGCAGGTAAGCGGACTTATGGGCTTCGGCCCGCAGGCGGGTCAAGCCGGGCAATGACAAGAGAGAACTTGGGGTCCGTTAGTCCACGAACGGGTCGTGCACAAGGATGGTGTCCTCGCGTTTGGGGCTGGTCGATAGCAGCGCCACGGGTGCCCCGATCAGCTCCTCGAGGCGGCGCACATATTTGATGCATTGCGCCGGCAGCTCGGCCCAGGAACGCGCGCCGCGCGTCGATTGCGTCCAGCCTTCCATCGTCTCGTAGATCGGCACCACGCGCGCCTGCGCGTCTTGCGCCGCCGGAAGATGATCGAGCGGCAGGCCGTCGAGCCGATAGCCCACGCAGATCTTGAGCTCAGGCAGCTCATCGAGAACGTCGAGCTTGGTGAGAGCGATGCCGTTGATCCCAGCGACCTTGCGCGTCTGGCGCACGAGGCAGGCGTCGAACCAGCCGCAGCGGCGCGGGCGCCCCGTCACCGTGCCGAACTCGACCCCGCGCTCGCCGATCAGCTTGCCGGTCTCGTCCTTGAGCTCAGTAGGGAACGGCCCCTCGCCCACCCGCGTGGTGTAGGCCTTGGTGATGCCGAGCACATAGTCGATCGAGCCAGGCCCAAGGCCCGAGCCGGTCGCGGCTTGCGCCGCCACCGTGTTCGAGGAGGTGACAAAGGGATAGGTGCCGTGGTCGATATCGAGCAGAGCGCCTTGCGCGCCTTCGAACAGGATACGTTTGCCCTGGCGCCGCTGCGTATCGAGCAGAGCCCACACCGTATCGACATAAGGAAGGATCTGTGGTGCGATCTCGGCAAGCTGTGCGCAGAGCTCGTCAGGCGCGATCTCGGGCTCGCCCAGGCCCCTGCGCAGCGCGTTGTGGTGAGCAAGGATGCGTTCGATCTTGGGCTTCAGCGCCGGCAGATCCTGTAAATCCATGACGCGGATCGCGCGACGGCCAACTTTGTCCTCGTAGGCGGGTCCGATGCCTCGCTTGGTCGTGCCGATGCGTCCCTGCCCGGCCGCTACCTCGCGCAACGCGTCGAGCTCGCGGTGAAGGGGAAGGATCAATGTCGCGTTCTCGGCGACGCGAAAATTATCGCGGCTGATTTCGACTCCGAGCTTCTCGATCTTGGCGATCTCTTCGGCCAGCGCCCACGGATCGACCACGACGCCATTGCCGATAACCGACAGCTTGCCCTTGCGCACCACGCCAGAGGGAAGCAGCGAGAGTTTGTAGGTCGTGCCGTCGACCACGAGGGTGTGGCCGGCATTGTGGCCACCCTGGAAGCGCACCACGATATCGGCGCGCTCGGACAGCCAATCGACGATCTTGCCCTTGCCCTCGTCACCCCATTGGGAGCCGACGACCACGACATTGGCCACTTCTTCAGTTCCTTCGATCTCGTTGAGAAAAAAGGCGAACGGCCCCGAGAAGGAGGGGCCGTGTCACCTTATAGCGTCTTGAATCGGCAGATGCGAGCGCCGTTATCGGCCGGTTTTTACTTCTCCAATTTCAAGCCCTACTGCGGCAATTGGCGCTGCAACAGATCGAAAGATGCGGCATGTGCGTGCTGCGACACAAGCGCACGAAACAGCGGCGCGGCAGAGGTGTTTGCTTTCAAGTACCGGCGCCGCATCAGGCGGCGTCATGCCACCATGCTCAAATGCACAGTTCTAGGACGAAGCGTCGCCGGTGCGCTTTCACTCGCCTCATCGCTCACTCCGGCTTTCGCCAATTACGGCCATTGCACCGAACAGCCAACTGCCGCCGACTGCCGGACTTACAATATGCCCGGGCTGCCGCCGGCCAAGGCCCCGGGTGCTCCGCCGAGCAAGCCTATCGTGCATGCGCACAACCACCACCATCTGCTTCCGCAGAACGGTTAGTTTCGCCTAGGCATCTCGGTTTCGAGCCGAACCTAAGGTGATCGTTGCCGGGGCTTGTTTCTCCCGATCAGGACAGGCCCCGGCAATCGATCTCACGCCGCTTTGGCGAGCGCCTGCTTCTCGTGGGCGAAAGCGTAGTCGAGCCAGGGCAGGAGGGCTTCGAGATCGCTCGCCTCGACCGTAGCTCCCGTCCAGATGCGGAGGCCGGCCGGCGCCGAGCGATAAGACGCGATGTCCTTGGCGGCGTTCTCTGTGTCGAGCAGCGCCGCCATCCGGAGCGGAAAAGCATCGCGCATCTCCGGCGGCAGGGCTGTGACTTGGGCATCGACGATCCTGAGACACGCCGAAGTGTTGGAGCGCGTCTCAGGCACGCGCGCGAGAAACTCGACCCAGGATGTGCGGGCGACGAATTCCGCGACGATGGCGGCATTCGCGTCCGAGCGCGCAATCGTCGCCTCGACCCCGCCGACGCTTTCCACCCAATCGAGCGCATCGAGATAGTCTTCGAGACAGAGCATCGACGGCGTGTTGATGGTCGAGCCCTCGAAGAGATCGCGCATTAACGTGCCGCCTTTCGTCATGCGGAAGAGCTTCGGCAACGGCCAAGGCGGCGTGTAGCTTTCCAGCCGCTCGACCGCGCGCGGCGACAAGATCAAGATACCGTGCTGCGCTTCACCCCCCAGGACCTTCTGCCAGGAGAAAGTCGCGGCATCGAGTTTCTCCCAGTCGATCCTTTGCGCGAACACGGCCGACGTCGCGTCGCAGATGACGAGGCCGCGGCGGTCATTCGGAATCCACTCCGCATCCGGCACGCGCACGCCGGACGTCGTGCCGTTCCAGGCAAACACGACGTCGCGCGCGAAGTCCACTTGGGCAAGATCAGGCAGATCGCCGTAAGGCGCGAGCAGCGCGCGCACGTCCTTGAGCTTCAATTGCTCGACGATGTCGGTCACCCAATCGCGGCTGAAGGCTTCCCAGGCGAGAACGTCGACGCCACTCGGGCCGAGCAGCGACCACAGCGCCATCTCGACCGCTCCGGTGTCCGAGGCCGGCACGATCGCGACAAGATAGTCGGACGGAAGCTGGAGCAGCTCGCGCGTCCGCTTGAGCGCAAGCTCGAGCCTCGCCTTCGTCTCCGGCTGACGGTGGTTGCGGCCGACCAAAGCCCCTTTGAGCCGATCAAGCGACCAGCCGGGATGCTTGACGCAAGGACCGGAGGAGAAGCGCGGATTTGTCGGGCGAAGCGGGGGCTTCTGGGGCACGTTCGGCAGTTTCATAATTGCTGCCCATACGGTCGGCAGCTACGGCCGTCAAGTGCGGCCCCCTCTCTCCATACCTCCCCCTCGTGGGGAGGTCGGCGCGCAGTGGCGCGCCGGGTGGGGGGAATGCTTCGAGCACGGGGGTACTCACCCCACCCGGCTCGCCGCCATGCGTCGAGCCACCCTCCCCATCCAGGGGAGGGATGGGAGCAAGCGGATTCGCCTCAGCAGGAGATCGTCTCTCCCGCAGACAAAAAAGAAACCGCCCGTCGCTAAGACGGGCGGTTCGAGGCTGGCAGTCTTGGGTGGTGGGAAGGTGCTATTTGAAGGCGACCGGCATCGGCGCTGGCTGAGCGCCGCAGCAGCCGAATTTCCAGCGAAAGCCCAGCATGACGTCGTTGGAGGTGATGTCGTTGATGTTCAGGCTTTTGTACGAGCTCGAACCATCAAAGGCGGTGACCCGCCCGCTGCTCGCATCGCCGAGATTGGTGTAGCGGTAGGACAGATCGAGCGTGAGCGAAGGCGTCACGTCATAGGCCAAGCCGCCATAGACTGCCCAGGCGAAGTTGGTCTCGGTATTGCTCTGCGCGTAGAACACGCTCTGGTTGGGGACGTTGACGTCCTTCAGGCCGTTGACCGAGATCGAGGCGAAGCCGACGCCGCCGCCGACATAGGGGGTGATGCAGTGGTAGGTGCCGAGGTCGATATAACCATTGAACAGACCGACCCAGCTCTGGATGTCCGCCGTATATTCGTTGGTGCCGGGATTGAATTCACCCGGAGGGGGAGGATTTCCGACATTGTTGAAGCCGTTACTCCCGGGAAACCTGTCCTGAGCGAAGAAGCTCGCATCGCCGCGATATTCGCCGGTCACGTCGAAGCGGAACCACCTGTTGAACTGGTAGCCGACGCCCAGGCCAAACAGAGGCGAGCTCTTGATGTCGTTATGGAAGACATTGAAGTCGTTGAACTTGAAGAGCTCCGAGTTGATGCTGTCGACATGTGGATTGGCGGCGCCGACGAAGCCCTTGAGGTACCACGGGCTATCGCAGCCCACGCAAGGCGGTGGCGGCGGTGGCGGCGGCAGGCCGAGGTCTGCGGCTGCAGCCCCTGCGGTCTGGCCCAGGACCAGGGCTAAACCGATGATGATTGCGCGAGTCTGTCCCATCTCTGTCCCCTCTTGACTGGCAGCCAGTACTTCAAACGGGCTGTCTCGTTTCGGGACTATGGGTTGGAAATGGTTAATGGACTCCTAATCGCCGTCCCGGTTCGGGATAGCACTGTGGCAGAAGGGCCACGCAGCCCTCTATAGCTTTAGTTAGCTGAGATGATTGGGCTTTTCGCTCCGCCTCAAGGCCCTCGAGAGGCGCTTAGGCCGCTGCGTCTGACAAGGCATGAACGATGTCGGAGACCACGGTCTTAACCAGCCGCTCGTCGTCGCCTTCGGCCATGACACGAATCACGGGCTCGGTGCCCGAGGGCCTGATGACGAGGCGGCCTGATTTTCCGAGCTTCGACTTGCCGGCGGTGATCGCCCTTTGCACACCCACATTGTCGAGCGGAGCGCCCCCATTCTTGTAGCGCACGTTCTTCAGGATTTGCGGCAAGGGCTCGAAACGATTGCAGATCTCGCTGACCGGCTTGCCGCTCTGCGCCACCACGGCGAGGAGCTGAAGGGCGGTGACGAGGCCGTCGCCCGTCGTCGAGAAGTCGGACAGCACGATATGGCCCGACTGCTCTCCGCCAACGTTGTAGCCATGCTGGCGCATGTGCTCGACCACGTAGCGGTCGCCGACTGGGGTTCGGGCGAGGCTGAGATCGAGGCCTTCCAGATAGCGCTCGAGCCCGAGATTCGACATCACGGTCGCGACGATGCCGCCGCCCGCGAGCCGCCCGCGCTTCTGCCACGACTCGGCAATGACGGCCATGAGCTGATCGCCGTCGATCATGTGGCCCTTCTCATCGACAATCACCACACGGTCGGCGTCGCCATCGAGCGCGATGCCGATATCGGCGCGCACCTCGTTGACCTTGCGGACTAAATCTTCGGGCGCCGTCGAGCCGCAGTCCTTGTTGATGTTGAGGCCGTTGGGCTCGACGCCGATCTTGATCACCTCGGCACCGAGCTCCCACAGAGCCTCAGGCGCCACCTTGTAGGCGGCGCCATTGGCGCAATCGATCACCGCCCTGATGCCGTCGAAGCGGATGTTCTTGGGCAGAGTCCGCTTGGCGAACTCGATATAGCGCTCGCGCGCGCTGTCGATCCGGGTGGCGCGGCCGATCCTCTCGGACGGCGCGAGCAGCTCCGCGGAGTCGCCGGCCATCAGCCCCTCGATCTCCTCCTCCTTCTCGTCGGAGAGCTTGTAGCCGTCGGGGCCGAACAGCTTGATGCCGTTATCGACAAAGGGGTTATGCGAAGCCGAGATCATCACGCCGAGATCGGCGCGGAGCGACCGCGTCAGCATGGCGACGGCGGGAGTGGGCATCGGTCCGAGCTGGAACACGTCCATGCCGACGGCGGTGAAGCCGGACACCAGCGCCGACTCGATCATGTAGCCCGAGAGCCGCGTGTCCTTGCCGATCACCACCCGATGGCGGTAGGACCCATTGGTGAAGAGCTTGCCGGCTGCCATGCCAACTTTGAGCGCGACCTCCGAGGTCATCGGAAAAGAGTTGGCGCTGCCACGGATGCCATCCGTGCCAAAATATTTGCGAGTCATGGCGTTAGTCCCCCGGTCCAATCCCCCTGTCGGCGCCTGTTCTGCGCTTTGATCCTTCTGGCGCCTCACAAATTATGCTCCTGGTCTACCAGCTTTGAGTTCAAAAAATGTAAGCAATCATTACACCAGCACCGGCTCCGCCGCTTTATGAATTTTCATTAAGTTTCAGTCCCTAACATGCTGGCCCGAAAGACTTCAAGCGCCTGGCGGGCGGTCGCGACATCGTGCACGCGGAAGATTTGCGCGCCTTGCGCCCAGGCCGCAATGGCCGCGGCCTGCGACCCAGCTTCGCGGTCCTTGGGCACGTCGCCCCCGGCAATCCCCTTGATGAAGCGCTTGCGCGACGCCCCGATCAGGAGCGGCACGCCGAGTCCGTGAAACAGGCTCGTGTGGGAGATGAGCGCGAGGTTATGGGCGAGCGTCTTGCCGAAGCCGAGCCCGGGATCGGCAGCGATCTGCGCTCGGGGGATGCCGGCGCCCTCCAGCGCCTCGATGCGGCGCTCGAGATGGTCGTAGACCTCGAGCACCACGTCCGCATAGGTCGGATTGTCCTGCATGGTCTTGGGCTCGCCTTGCGCATGCATCAGCACGACACTCATGCCGGTCTCAGCCGCGACCCCCAAGCTCTTGGAATCAAATGTCAGCGCCGACACGTCGTTGAAGATCTTGGCGCCGGCTTTGGCCGCTTCGCGCGCGACCTGGGCTTTGCGCGTGTCGATCGAGAGTGCGGCGCGGAAGCCTTTGAGCCCCTCCAGCACCGGCATGACGCGTGCGAGTTCGTCTTGGTCGCCGACCCCGTCAGAATCCTGGCCGCGTGGACTCCCCGCCGATGTCGACGATCGCCGCCCCGGCCTGGGCGAGCTCGGCGGCGCGCTCGATCGCGCCCTCGGTCGTGTCGTACAAGCCGCCATCAGAGAAGCTGTCGGGGGTGACGTTGACGATGCCCATGAGGAGAGGCTTGTCGAGCGCGAGCCCTGCGAAGGGAGGCCGCTTGGCGGTGACGCGCGAGAGAAGAGTGGCAAGGTAGGCATCGCGGGTGCTCTCCTTGGCGAGTGCCGAGGCGGCTACGATGCGGCGCTCGGCGCTGCCCGGCACACCCTCGATCAGCTCGATGGCTGAGAATGCAATCGGCCCCCCGGCAAGCGGCAAGGCTAATTCTTCGGCGACCGCCTGTTGGGCGACAGCGCCATAGACGAACCCGAGAGGCCTGACGTAGAGCTTCGCTTCAGCCATGCGCTCACTCTAGCTCGCTCTTAGAGACCCTAAACACACCTTTGATTTGGAGAGGATTGCATACGCACACTTGGCAGTGCGTTTGGTCGCGAAAGCCGGCATCGGGATAGATCGGTTCCCCCTCGATGAATATTCCACGCACCGTATCCACCGGATCTTGGTCAGCTTGTTCGCGAATCTCATGCAGCTGAGAAATTACTGCGCAATCGAGTTTGCGTAGGAGTTCATCCGGGCCACCTTGGTTCTTCGGCAAAGGAGTGTCAGCGGCGCCGTAGAGTTTGACGAGGGCTACATAGGCAGCCTTCGCTTGCTTGATGCCTGCCTCGGAAGCCAAGTCGAGGCATAGTCCAAGCTCAATGACTGCCCCAACGACTGCGGGAGTTTTGAGCTTCGCTGGGGTGCGCTTGCGGACTTCACGCGCAAACGATAGGGCGCGTTGTGGATTGGATTCCCAGAAATAGATTCCGGGGCCAAGCCAATCGTAATCATTCTCGCTTTTCTTGAAAGGCTCGCCGTCTATCAGCTTCTTAGCGACCGCGGCATCACATCCATAATAGCCAAGAATGAAGCTGGTGGTTAGCCGATGCACATCAGCTATAACGCTTTGTCAGGCGACCGTTCGCCGTAACCATGCCCATCTTGCGTAGCGCCTTCAGGGCTGTTTGCTTGTCCTTGCCATGCTCTTTTGCATACGAACGCGCAGCTGCCTCGAACTCCGCCACATCCTCCGAGGTAGACAGAAATCGGCCGCTGATGGCGGAACGGTATACCCTTCGCGGTGCGCCCTTCTTGGTGTGGGTCGGCGTCTTCTTGAGTGAATATTTGGGCATGGCCAATCCGAAATTAGCAGCGACACACGCTAACACGTAATGCCCATGGCGTGAACAAGGTGCGCAAACGAGACTAAAACCCTAAGTCGCGAGCTTGGGCTCCATGCCTCCGGTGTCGGGCTCAGGCGGGGCCTTCTTGCCGCGGCCGGCAGCGGGGACGGCCGAGGCCGGTCCAGGCCTGCTGGTGACGTCGGCGGTAAAGTCGCGCACCGGCGGCTTGCCCTTGAGCAGGTCCTTGATCTCGTCGCCCGATAGCGTCTCGTATTCGAGCAGCCCGCGCGCGATGGTGTGCAGATCATCGAGATGAGTGGTGATGATCTTGCGCGCGTGCTCGAAGGACTCATCGACCAGGCGATGGATCTCCTCATCGACGACGGTCTGCGTCTCGTCGGAAAGGTTCTGCTGCCGCGCGATGGTATGGCCGAGGAACACCTCTTCCTCGTTGTCGCCATACGCGAGCGGGCCGAGCTTGTCGCTCATGCCGTATTGCGTGACCATGGCGCGCGCGAGCAGCGTCGCCATCTTGATGTCCGACGAGGCGCCGGAGGTGACCTTGTCGTAGCCGAACACGATCTCCTCGGCCACGCGTCCGCCCATGGCGACGGTGATGTCGGCCTTGAGCTTGGCGCGGGTGTAGGAGAGCATGTCGCGCTCGGGCAGACGCATGACCATGCCGAGGGCGCGGCCGCGCGGGATGATGGTCGCCTTGTGCACCGGGTCCGACGCCGGCATATGCAGCGCGACCAGCGCATGGCCGCCCTCGTGATAGGCGGTCAGCGTCTTCTCCTCCTCGGTCATCACCATGGAGCGGCGCTCGGCGCCCATCATCACCTTGTCCTTGGCATCCTCGAACTCGACCTGCATGACCAGGCGCTTCGAGCGGCGCGCCGCGAGCAGCGCCGCCTCGTTGACGAGATTGGCGAGATCGGCGCCCGAAAAGCCCGGCGTGCCGCGGGCGATGACGCGGAGATCCACGTCCGGCCCGAGCGGGACCTTGCGCACATGGACTTTCAGGATCTTCTCGCGGCCGATGATGTCGGGACGCGGCACCACCACCTGTCGATCAAAGCGACCGGGCCTGAGCAGCGCGGGATCGAGCACGTCAGGCCGGTTGGTCGCGGCTATGAGGATGATGCCTTCATTCGCCTCGAAGCCGTCCATCTCGACGAGGAGCTGGTTCAGCGTCTGCTCGCGCTCGTCATTGCCGCCGCCAAGGCCGGCACCTCTGTGGCGGCCAACGGCGTCGATCTCGTCGATGAAGATGATGCAGGGCGCGTTCTTCTTCGCCTGGTCGAACATGTCGCGCACGCGGCTGGCGCCGACGCCCACGAACATCTCGACGAAATCCGAGCCCGAAATGGTGAAGAAGGGAACGTTGGCTTCGCCGGCGATGGCGCGCGCGAGCAGCGTCTTGCCGGTGCCGGGAGGGCCGACCAGCAACGCGCCGCGCGGAATACGTCCGCCGAGCTTCTGGAATTTCTGCGGATCGCGCAGGAACTCGACGATCTCTTGCAGATCCTCCTTGGCCTCGTCGACGCCCGCCACATCATCGAAGGTCACGCGGCCATGACGCTCGGTCAAAAGCTTCGCCTTGGACTTGCCGAAGCCCATGGCGCGCCCGCCGCCCGACTGCATCTGCCGCATGAAGAAGATCCACACGGCAATGAGGAGCAGCATGGGGAACCAGGACACCAGCACGCCAAGCAGCGACGGCACGTCGTCCTCCGACGGCTTGGCGGTGATCTTCACGCCCTTCTGGTTCAGCTTGTCGACCAGGTTGGGGTCGTTCGGCGCATAGGTCTGGAAGTTGCGGCCGTCGGTGAAATGCCCCGTGATGGTATTGCCGGCGATGGTCACGTCCTGAATGTTGCCGCTGTCAACCTCCGACAGGAGTTGCGAGAAGCTGATCTCGTTGCCGCGCACATGGACGCCAGGGCTCTGGAACAGGTTGAACAGAGCGACCAGGAGAAGGCCGATGAACACCCAGATTGCGAAGTTGCGGAAATTCGAATTCATGAACTGTCCTGACGCTCGATTATGCGCGCGGCCCGGCGTCTGAAGCTCGCGCCCCCCAGTGACACCTCTGGAAGATACTAACGCCGGTTAACATAGGAACCTGCAGCATTTTTGCCAAGTAAAGCTAACGCAAAGAGGTGCATGCTTTCTCAACGGCTCCAGCCCGAGGCCGTTCCTCCTCTGCCACGCGATTCGGCGCCGATGAAGCGGGCCCGGCACGCAACGATGGGGGGATGGCTGAAACCCAGCAACGAGCCGAGATCCGGAAGACCGACAAGAGACCCACCCCTGAAGCAGCCGGGCAGCGTCCGCGACGCAAGTGGCGGCATAGTGGCAAGGACGTGAAAACGGTCGCGCAAATCGCGCACTCCCTGATCGCCGAGCGCGCTGATGGTGACCTTTTCGCGCTCCTGCCCGCTAAGCTCGATCCTGAAGCGGTTGTCCCAAAGCACTCGCATCCCTGGCTCAAGCGAGATCGCAGGCAATGCGTTCGCTCTCATCTCGCGGAAGATGCCGAGACGCCCCTTTTGCGGCCCGATCCGGCAGCGGCCGAGCGTGCGCGCCTTTCCGGGACTGATTGCTAACGAGGCCAGCAAGGCTTCGAGCTTGGCGAGCCTGAGCGGCTCCCCTCCCCCGCCGACCATGGCGATTAAGTGGGCAAGCGTGCGAAGCGCGATCTCCTCCGGCGCGGCAAGCAGCGCCCCGAGATCGACCGTCGCATAGCCCGCTTCATTCATCTCACCCGATCGGGTGAGGAAACTCTCGGCGGCTTGATCGAGCGCCGCGCGAGCGCGCCGCAAACGCCGTGCTGAAAGGGCAAGCGCCTCCGGCCTGAGACCGAGAGCGGCAAGCGCTCCCGCGCTCCCCCTCACGCGCGCCCGCTCGAAGCGAGAATCTGCATTGCTCGGATCAGAGACGAAATCGATCCCGCGTGCCTCAAGCGTGGCGATCAGTCGCGCCTTCGTCACATCGAGCAAAGGCCTCTCGACGGCGATGCCCGACCAGAGTCCGGTCACCGGGATGGCGGCAAGTCCGTCGAGCCCGCTTCCGCGCTTCAGCCGCATCAGAAAGGTCTCGGCCTGATCGTCGAGCGTGTGAGCGGTCGCGAGCGCGGGCATGTCGTGGGCGTGGCAATAGGACGCCATCAACTCATAGCGCGCGGCGCGTGCGCGCGCCTGAAGCGCGGTGGGCCCCTCGCCCCGCCCCTCCCAATTGAGAATCGCATGCGGGAGGCCAAGCGCCGCCGCCTGGCGGCCGACCATCACGGCCTCGTCGCGCGAGCTTTCGCGCAGCCCGTGGTCGACGGTGAGCACGTGAAGCTTTGGGCCTTCATCCCCCGCGGCGCACCACTCGGCGGCGAGATGCATCAGTGCAAGACTGTCGGGACCGCCGGAGACGGCGAGAGCGAGCTTCGGGTAGCGCGCCAGCCGGCCGAAAGTCGTGCGCACTTCGGACAATGAGATCGGTGGCGCGCTCATCTCAGCACCCGGTCTTCTTGCGCTCGCCTTGGGCCTGATCGAGAATATGCTCAGGCGCATTCGGATATTTGGCGGCGAGCTCGCTGAAGGTCGAGCACGCCGCATCCTTCTGTCCGAGTTCGGCGAGCGACATGGCGAGCTTTAGAAGCGTGTCGGGCGCCTTGTCGCTCGCCTTGTACTTCTTGTAGCCCTTGAGGAAGGCATCGGCCGCGCTCTTGTATTGGCCGCGCACGTAATAGCTCTCGCCGATCCAGTATTGCGCGCTGCCGGCGAGCGGATCGTTGGGGTGAGAGGCGACGAGCTGGCGGAACGCGGCCTCGGCCGCCCCGTAATCGTGCTGCAACATCGATCCGTAGCCTTGCTCGTAAAGGGACTGAGCATCGCCGCTGGGGATTGCCGCGGTCACTTGGTCTGACGCGGCCCCGCCCGGCGGGGTGAGAGGCTGCGGCTTGCCGTCTCCCGTGGTCGGCACATCGGTAGGCGAACCGAACCAGCGCGGCTTCGACGGGTCCTCGTCAGTCGAGGCAAAGGCGGAAGACGCCGACGGCGGTGCTTCGCTCTGCTGGACCGGCTGAGGAGCCTTGGGCGCAGGCGCGGGACTGGCGGCTGGAACTTCCGGCGGGGCGACTGAGGCGGTTGCGGGAAGATTCGCCTTGAGCGCGGCCAGCTCCTTGCTGATCTGCTCGAGCTGGTTGGTCAGCGCGCCGATCTGCGTCTCGAGCGCACCGACGCGCGAAGTGAGATCGCCGATAGCGGCCGCGCTCACACCGGCGTTTGGAGCCGCTTGAGCAGCCTGTTGCGGCAGGACCGATCCCGGCTTCGAGCGCAGCAGCGATTCGAGCGTGCCCACGCTCACCTGAAGATCTTGGAATTGCTGCTCGAGCCTCCCGATGCGGTTTGCATCCGAAGCGCCCCCTTGCTGGGCTTCAGCCGACGGGATGAGGGTGAGGAGCGCCGAGACGGCAAGGGCAATAGCGCCAAGGAAGCGCCAAGAACCGCGCCAATTGCAAATCGATGGGATCACGATGGGGACCTTGCCGCCTGAACCGGCAACGGCGCTTCACGCACGGAAGAAACGCCAAACGCGCCGAACCATAGCGCATTTGTCCGCTTTTTTGGGGCCAAACTTTGATTGGCTGGTTCTTAGGAACCAGCCAATTCGCGACCCCAGGCGACTAGTAATTCCTCGCCAATGCGGGGGTATTCAGGACCGTCTGGGCGCGCCGATTCTGATTCCAGCAGGAGGGATCGTCGCACACCGCGATCGGGCGCTCCTTGCCGTAGGAGATGGTGCGGATGCGGTCGGGAGCTACGCCGTTGCTGGCAAGGAAACCCTTGACGGCCATGGCCCTGCGCGCGCCGAGAGCAAGGTTGTACTCACGCGTGCCGCGTTCGTCGGCATGGCCTTCGATGGTCACGTTGTACTGGGTATAGCGGTTGAGCCACCGCACCTGGTTCACGAGGATGCTTCTGGCTTCGCCCGAGAGCGCAGAGCTGTCCTGCTGGAAATGCACCAGGTCCCCGACATTGACCGCGAATTCCTGGGCGAGCCCGGCGTGGCAACGGAGCCGGTAGAGCCCAGCCCATATTCCTGGGGCGCCCCGTGGCGTGCACAGGCTGCCATCAGCACGGCAATAACAGCCACACCCGCAAGCCTGCAGGCCTGGTTAATCCCACCACTCGAACGCATTACTGGGTACTCCCGACTAGCCCGAATTTTAGGAAAATCGTAAGGGGGAATTCCTTAACGATCTCCTATGTTCCCGAAGGAAAAGCTAAGTCGCGGGAGTGGTGAGAACGCGGCCGCAATGGGCCAGTTCACGGGACCAGAATAAGGAAGGGATGCCTGAGACGCCGCCGCATCAGCTACGGCGTCTCGGCATCCATGTCCCGTCTCGCGGAAATCAGATATTTCCGCGATGAATTTCTTGGCCTCGCGTTAGACGCGAACAACCTGCTCGACCACGGTGGCGGACCCGAGCTTCAGCGGCTGGGTGGCCACGGCCTTCTCGTGGTGGCCGAAGCAGCCACCAAGCGCAACGGTGGCGGCCACGATCGTGGCGACGATGATAACGCCCTTCAAACCCTGCATGGTCTTCTCTCCTTTGGTTAACCGGCAGTAGCCGTCTTTGCATGTACCGGTGTGACGTTTTCAGATCAAGAAAGGACTGGGTTGTCCGGACCGTTTTGTCGGTCATTGATGCCAAAATGCCACGCCGAATCTCAACCTCCAGCAAGTTGACGCTATCCTTGCCGGATATGCCGATCAAGCTTGGTTAAGAGCTGAAGCGCTTTACTTAATAAAGCGTTTGAGGACTGTTGCAAAATAGGCGCACAGGAGACGAAGGCCGCCTAATTGATGAGCGGCGACCAGGCTGGATCGGAGCCAAAGGAAGGGGTTGCCACCTGCCGCTCATTATAGCCGGTAAGGTCGATCGTATAGAGCTTCGGGCCGCCTGTTGCCCCGGGCGATTCCCGGAAGAACATCAACACCCGGCCGTTAGGGGCCCAAGTCGGGCCCTCGTTGTGAAAGCCTTCGGTGAGGATGCGCTCGTCGGACCCATCCGGCTTCATCACCCCGATCAGGAATTGGCCGCCGAGCAGCTTGGTGAAGGCGATGAGGTCGCCGCGGGGCGACCAGACCGGGGTCGAATAGGCGCCCTGCCCCCGGCTGATGCGGTGCTGATTCTTGCCGTCAGCGTCCATGACGTAAATCTGCTGGGACCCGTCCCGGTCGCTCTCGAACGCGATCTGGCCGCCATCCGGGGAGTAGCAAGGCCCTGTGTCGATGGCATTGGTGTTGGTGAGCTGCAAGGTGCGGTGGCTGCGCAAATCCATGGCGAAGAGATTGGCATTGCCCTCTCGCTCGAGGCTCATGACGATGCGCTGTCCGTCAGGCGAAAATCTGGGAGCGAAGGTCATGCCGGGGAAGGAGCCGACGATCTCCTTCTGCCCCGTCTCGATGTTGAGGAGATAGACCCTTGGCGATCCCCCCTCATAGGACATGTAGGTGATTTCCTGGGTCGAGGGGCTGAAGCGCGGCGTGAGCACAAGATCCTGCCCGGTGGTGAGCAACCGCACGTTGAACCCATCCTGATCCATGATCGCGAGTCGCTTGGTGCGCTTGTCCTTCGGACCGGATTCATCGACGAACACGATGCGCGTGTCGAAATAGCCTTTCTCGCCGGTGATGCGCTCATAGATCGTGTCGGCGATGATGTGGCCGATGCGGCGCGCATCTTTCGGCCGGCTGAAGAATTGCTCGCCGGCGAGCTGCTTGCCGGAATAGAGGTCCCAGAGTCTGAATTCCGCCTTTAGCCTCCCGTCAGCGCTGCCGATGCTGCCGACGACGAGGGCCTGCGCGTTCAGCACGCGCCAATCGTCGAAATTAGGCACGGCGTCCGGCGCGACCGCCTTGTCGATGAAAGCCGCCTTGTCGATCGGCGCGAATAGACCCGAGGTGCGAAGATCGTTCGCCACCACGTCCGAGATCTCGCGCACCGTGGCAGGATCCACCGATCCGTCGCCGGTGAAGTCGGGGATGGCAATGGGGAGCGCCTGGATCTTGCCTTGCGTGATGTTGAGCTCAACCACAGCGAGAGCTGGCACGGCACCGAACAGCGCGAAACCCAATAGGCCAAAGGCTGCCACCCTGGCGAGAAGCCGGTGTGCCGGGAGGCAATCGGCGAAGACAGATGCTTGGATGGGCAATGGCATGTGATTCGGTGCCGCTCTAGCCGCTGCGATACATGTCGCTTGGGTCGAAATTGAGGATCATGTCGCGCCAAAGCGCATATTTGTCGGCAGGCAGCTCGTAGGGCTGGCACTGGTAAACGGCCCTGACGGCGCTATCGGCGGCGGCCTGGAAAAACGGCGATGAACTGCTATTGGCGATCGTCGGATTGCCGACCAGCGTGCCGTCTTCGTTGAGCTTGAGCCGGAGCTTGATGACGATCTGATCGGCGCCGAGCCCACCTGGAGGCGGGCTCCAGCACTGTGCGATGCGCGCCCTGAGAGCATCGATCTCGTTGACCGACATGGTCATCTCGGTGCCGTTCGACTGGCCTTTCACCTTCTTGGGTGTCGCGCCGTCGTCGGGCACGACGGGCTTCGGCTCATCGGCCGCGTCAGGGATCTTGTTGAGAAGCGCTGCGATTCTGTCGGCGTTGAAGTCGCGCTTCTTGGGCGCGGGTTTTGCCGCCTTGGGCTTCGCTTCGGCAGTTTTTTTCGGATCGGCCCTCTTCGCTGCGGCCTTTGTCTCGGGCTTCGGCTTTTCGTCCTTCGGCTTGGCAGGCTTGTCATCGGCGAGCAAGGCCGTGTCGTCAGGGGGCTTAGGCGTCGCCTCCCTCACCGCTTTCGGCTTGGGCTCTTCGGGCTTGCCGGCAAGCGCAGCGTCGTCCTTGGCGTCCTTGTTGCCGGCCTTGAGCTTGGTGATATCCGACGGCGCGGCGGCGAGGTCGATGGGAATGGCAAGCGGCGACCGGTCGACCTTGGCCGATGAGAAGACGACGAGGGCAAAGAGCAGGATCGCCGCGTGCAGCGCCGCCGAGATGAAAGTGCTCTTACCCATAATGCCTGTCGCGTGACCCCTATTGTGGCTGAGTTGGGGCAACCGGCTCGGTGACGAGCGTCACGGGAATGCCCGCGGCCTTGATCCTCGCGAGCACCTTGGCGACGGCGCCATATTGCGCGCGGTCATCGCCCCTGACCTCGACACGGTCGCCCGCGCCCGAGTTCCGTATAGCGGTGAGTTTGGGCACAAGTTCGTCAAAGGAGATCTCGGTGTTCTGGAGGAACACCTTGCCGGCGGGATCGACGGTGATGGAGAGCGCCTGCTTCTGCTCCTCGACCGGCCCGGCCTCGGTCTTGGGCAGCTCGACCTTAGGCAGGTCTGGCTGCGGCTCCATGTTGAGGCCGACGGTCAGCATCGGCGCCGTGACCATGAAGATGATGAGCAGCACGAGCATCACGTCGACCATCGGCGTGACGTTGATGTCGGCCATCGGCTGTGGCGAACGGCGTCGCGCTCGCCGGCTGCCGAGCGTCCCTCCTGGTTGTAAGCCTGCTCCCATGGTCGAGCCTCAGCTGGTCTTATCGATCTGGCGCGAGAGGATGGCCGAGAACTCGTCGGCGAAGCCTTCGAGACGGGCGGCGAAGCGCGCCACTTCGCTGTTGAATTTGTTGTAGAAGATTACGGCAGGAATAGCAGCCAGCAGCCCGAGAGCGGTGGCGAACAGAGCTTCCGCGATGCCGGGGGCGACCACGGCGAGGCTCGTGTTCTTGCTCACGGCAATCGCCTGGAAGCTCGTCATGATGCCCCATACCGTCCCGAACAGTCCGACGAACGGTGCGGTCGAGCCGACGGTGGCGAGGAACGTCAGTCGGCGTTCGAGCCGCTCGACCTCGCGCGAGATGGTCACTTCCATGACCTTCTCGACTCTGAGCTGGACCCCCGGCATCACGCGCGAGCCGCGGTCTCCGTCGCGCTCGGTGGTGGAGCGCTTCCATTCGCGCATGGCCGCCACGAACAGCGCCGCCATGCCCGTGTTGCGCCGCTGCGACAGCGCATTGTAGAGCTCCTCGAGCGACTGCCCCGACCAGAACACCTGCTCGAACTTGTCGGTCTCCTTGCGCGTCTTGGCGTAGAGGAAGAGCTTCTCGAAGATGATCGCCCAACTCCAGATCGAGGCGAGCAGAAGCCCGATGATCACGAGCTTGACGACGATGTGCGCGTTCTTGAAGAGCTCGAAGATCGAAAGGTCGACTGCGACATCCGGCGGGTTCATCACGGCCTCGTGGCATGAGCTCCAAGGGTGCCGGCTCGGACGCTGGACCTCGAGCAAGCGGCGCGCCGCGCGGTCTTAGAATCCGCGGACGCTTTCGACAGTCACCGGGGAGACCGCCTTCCTCGCGAAGCGCGACCTTACGCGAGCGAATGTGACTAAACTTGGGTCGGGTTACCTTAACCCCCGCGCGGTTTCCGGCGGCGCATAGCGTCGCTTTCCGGCATCCGCTAGGTTTCACGCGCTTGGTTAACGAATCGTTGAAGCGCATCCCTTACCAGTGCGCCCAATCGCTGCGGCTTGCCCGAGCTGCCGACGAGCACGACGGTGACGAGGGCGCTCACGATCTTCACGCCGTCGCGCATCACGTCTTGTCTGAGCTTGAGGCTTGCGCAGCCGATCTCGGCGCACGTGGTCACGACCTCGAGCAGATCGTCCATGCGCCCCGGCTTGAAATAGTCGATCTCGATATGGCGCACGACGAAGATCGCAGGCTCGCCCTGTTCGGGATTGGCCAGCCCCTTGGCGTCGATGCCGAGGAGCCTGATGAAGTCGGAGCGCCCGCGCTCGCAGAACTTGATGAAGTTGGCGTGATAGACCACGCCGCCGCAGTCGGTGTCCTCGAAATAGACGCGGATTGGCAGCACATGGGTGTTGCCCTCGATGCGTCCGGCAATATCCGGCCATTTCCCCCTCTCCCCTGTGGGGAGAGGGTTGGGGTGAGGGGGTTTCTTCATTCGACAATAATCCTTGCACGCTGCCCCTCACCCGGCGCGCAAATCGCGCCGGCCTCTCCCCGCTGGGGAGAGGCGAAAATGCGGCTCGTCTCAAGCATCGACGGGGCCGTTGAACAGGGGGAACTGCGTGGCCGCCTGCGCCGGCGCATTGAGCCCGAGATGGGCAAAGGCTTGGCCTGTCAGCACGCGGCCGCGCGGGGTGCGGGCGATGAAGCCCTGCTGCAAGAGGTAAGGCTCGATGATCTCCTCGATCGCGTCGCGCGGCTCAGACAGCCCGGCAGCGATGGTCTCGATCCCGACCGGGCCGCCGCCATAGTTCATGGCGATCAGCAGCAAATAACGGTGGTCGAGCGCATCGAGCCCGCGCCCGTCGACTTCGAGCTGCGACAGCGCGCGGTCGGCGATCCTCGCATCGACCGCGCCGGATCCCTCGACGGACGCGAAGTCGCGCACGCGGCGGAGCAGCCGCCCCGCCACCCGCGGCGTGCCGCGCGCGCGGCGGGCGATCTCATGCGCGCCTTCGCCGGTGAGCGAGAGCCCGAGCAGACGCGCGCCGCGCCGCACGATCTCCTCGAGCTCTTCGACGCCATAGAATTCGAGCCTGATCGGGATGCCGAAGCGCTCCCTGAGCGGCGTGGTGAGAAGCCCGGTGCGGGTTGTCGCGCCGATCAGGGTGAAGCGCGATAAGTCGATGCGCACCGACCGCGCCGCAGGCCCCTCGCCGATGATGAGGTCGAGCTGGAAGTCCTCCATCGCCGGATAGAGGATCTCCTCGACCGCCGGGTTCAGCCGATGAATCTCGTCGATGAAGAGGACATCGCGGTCCTCGAGATTGGTCAAGAGCGCGGCGAGGTCGCCGGCCTTAGCGATGACGGGGCCAGAGGTCGCACGGAAATTCACGCCGAGCTCGCGCGCCACGATCTGCGCCAGCGTCGTCTTGCCGAGACCAGGCGGACCGGCAAACAACACATGGTCGAGCGCCTCGCGCCGGCCACGCGCCGCCTCGATGAACACTTTGAGGTTCGAGCAGACTTTGGGCTGGCCGATGAACTCGGAAAGCACCTGCGGCCTGAGCGAAGTCTCGCCCTGATCCTCGTCGCGCTTCGCCGCTTGAAGCATCCTCTCGCTCATTGGGCGAGCTCCCTGAGACCGAGGCGGATCAGTTCCTCGGTACGTGCCTCGCGTCCGGCCTTGCCGATCGCCGCCGATACGGCGGCGGCAGCCTCGCCATGGGCATAGCCGAGATTGGTGAGCGCCGAAACGGCGTCGCGCGCGGCAAGCCCCTCTGGAAGCGCGGCTATAGGAGCAAGTCCACCGGCTGGCCTGATCGCCGGCGCGAGGCTCGGCATCTTGTCCTTGAGCTCGGCCACGATGCGCGCGGCGACCTTGGGACCGACGCCAGGCGCACGCGCGACCTGCCCCTTGTCCTGCAGCGCCACGGCATTGGCGAGTTCATCGGCAGAGAGCGTGCCGAGCACGGCGAGCGCGATTCTAGCACCCACCCCCTGCACCGTCTGCAACGCGCGGAACCAGGCGCGCTCATGCTCAGTGGCGAAGCCGTAAAGCCTGATCTCGTCCTCGCGCACATGGGTGTCGATCGCAAGCGTCACGCTTTGCCCGAGCGGGGGGAGGCTCGCGATCGCGCGCGCGCCGAGCGTCACCTCGTAGCCCACGCCGCCGACATCGACGATCGCCGCATTCGGCGAGACCTGGTCGAGCCTGCCGCTGAGCTTGCCGATCATGGCAGCGCCCTCGCTCGCGCCACGGCGACGGCCACTCTCGCCTCGATCTCGCTCCAGCTCCGCGAATGCGCGTGGGTGATAGCGATGGCAAGCGCATCGGCGGCGTCGGCGCTGTCGGGGGTCGCGCGCGGCAGGAGGCATTTCACCATGGCGCGGATCTGGCCTTTGTCGCCGTGACCGGCCCCGACCACCGTCTTCTTCACCGCGTTCGGTGCATATTCGGCGATTGAGAGCCCGAGCATGGCCGGCGCCAGCATGGCGATGCCCCGCGCCTGGCCGAGTTTCAGCGTCGCGGCGGCGTCCCGATTGACGAAGGTCTGCTCGATCGCGGCTTCCCGCGGAGAAAGCCGCGCCAGCACCTCCGAGAGTCCGTCGAACAACTGTCGCAGGCGATGTCCCAGACTCTCGCCGTCGTCGGACACCACCGAGCCGCACGCCACATAGACGAGCCTCACCCCGTCGCTATCGATCACGCCCCAGCCGGTCCGCCTGAGCCCCGGATCGATGCCGATGATGCGAATCGCTTTGCCGCTCATGCCTCGGTGATAGCACGAGCGCGCCCGAGACGGGACGGACCTTCGCCCGGGCCAATCCCATGAACCTCAACTGAACGCGCGGTTCAAAGCCGGTTCAAAGCCGATTCGCCATTATCGCCTCTATCGAACCGAGGAAGACTAACCGGAGAACCGACATGACCTTAAGGACCTTTCTGATCGCGAGCGCCGCGGTCCTCACCCTCGGCACTGCCTCGCTCCCCGCCTATGCCGGCGGCTCGACCATGCATGTCGAGCAATATGGCTTCGACAACGCGTTCGGCGGCGGCCAGCACGGCCATCGCAACCGCATCACGCTGTACCAGAACGGCTACGGCAACAGCTCGATCAACAATCAGACCGGCGCCCGCAACAAGGCGGTGGTCGGCCAAGAGGGCTACGGCAACTCCGCCGACACGCTTCAGCTTGGACGCCGCAACATCGTCGGCATCGCTCAGTTCGGCACGGGACACAACCGTCGTCACCACCCAAGACGGCAACGGCAACGCCATCGGCGTGATCCAGGCCGGCCATGACAACGATGCCCACGTCACCCAGGTCGGCCACGGCAACGTGTCCGTCATCGTCCAGGACTGACCCGACCAACACGCGAAGAGGAGCAGCCCGCGCTCCTCTTTCCTTCGATCCTAAGGAGGTCGACAATGTCTAAGCTCCTTGTTTCTCTCGCGGCCGTGTTGCTGCCGCTCGGCGCCAGCTTCGCCGCCTCCGCCATGGTCAGGGGGAGCACCGGCACGCTCCCCTCTTGCGAGGTTCGCGTCGCTGAGCGCGCCGGCGCCGTCACGCTCGAAGGCGTAGTGTCTGCGGCGAGCGCGACCTCCGGCACCTATCACCTCGATGTCTGGCAGAACGGCGCCGGCACCTCGCAAATCTCGCAGAGCGGCGATTTCACCGTGCCCGCCGGCGGATCGAGTTCACTCGGCATCGTCTCCCTGACCAAGAATGCCGGCGGCTACGGCGCCACGCTTCACGTCCGCTGGAATGGGGGCGCAGCCGACTGCAAGGCAGCGACGCACGATCCCCTGCCGCTCAGCCTGAGATAGGAGGAAGGACCGATGACACCACGTACGAGATTGGCACCTCTGTTCGCCGCTGCCTTGATCGGACTGTCGAGCCCCTCAACTCCGGCCGCTGCCGGGGGTCATGGTGATCACCCCGCGTGGCGACACTGCCAACCTGCTCATGACGGGCTTGCAGATCTACTCGCTGGTCGAGCAGGAGAAGGGCAAGAAGCGCGAGAACCACGCCAAGGTCGACCAGAAGGGCAGCAACAATGAAGCGGCCCTCAATCAGACCGGCAGCGGCAATTACGGGCTCATCGTTCAGCGCGGCAAGGGCCACAGCGCGATCGCCTCCCAATCCGGCTTCGACAATGCGCTCGGCATCTTCCAATTCGGCAAGAATACCAATGTCGATGTCGCGCAGAGTGGTAACGGCAAGGCGAGCATCGTTGTGCAAGGTGGATGGTAATTAATGCGAAAGACTATGCCGTCGCTTGCTTGCCGGTCTATACTGGAGGGCAACAAACCTCTTGTTGCCGACCGCTCGACGCCAGAATGCCCGGCATCTTCATCAATTACCGGCGCGACGACGCCCCCGGCGTAGCCGGCCGTCTCTACGATCACCTCGCCCGCAGCTTCGCGCGCGGCGAGATATTCATCGATGTCGATGCCATGAAGCCGGGGCTCGATTTCGTCAAGCAGCTCGACACGCAAGTCTCCCAGTGTGACGCGGTGCTCGCCATCATCGGCCCTCATTGGCTGACCTCCGTCGACAGCAAGGGCAAGCGGCGGCTCGACGACAAGCACGACTATGTGCGCATCGAGATCGCCTCGGCCCTGAAGCGCGACATCCCGGTGATCCCCGTGCTCGTAGATGGCGCCACGATGCCGGCGGAAGCCGACCTTCCGGAGGATCTCGCCTCGCTCGCCCGCCGGCAGGCGCTCGAGCTTCGCCACACGCGCTTTGCCTCCGACGCCGACGCCGTCGTGTCGGCACTCCACACGGTCCTGCCGAAAACGAAGAAGGCTTGGGCTTTGCCGGCCGCCGCCGCGGCGATTCTCGCCGTCGTGCTCATCGGCGGCGCGATCTGGTGGTTCGCGCGTCCAACGCCCGCCACGCAAACGGCCGAAGCTCCTCCCATCACTCCGGCCCCGGTACCGGCGGTCCCGGTAATACAGCCCTCACCGGCTCCCGTCACGCCGCCTCCCGCTCCGAATGAGGACAACTCTGGCGGCCTGCTCGACAAGAACGTGGGCAACTCCCCCGACCAATCCAAAGACGTGGGCAAGTTCCCCGACTTCCCCGCCCCATTCAAGGCAACGCTACCGGCGGACAACGCTGCAAACGGCCAAGTCCCCGGTGTCCCGGTCGCGCTCGGGGATTCGTTCGACAGGGTGGCCTCGGCTTACCCCTCCGCACGGCACACCACGGTGTCGGAGAAGCCGGCGGTCTGGGCGCAGAGCGACGGGCTCTATTTCTTCTTCACCAACGACAAGGTCCTCGACAACATCAGGCTGGACGCGCCCTATGCGGGGAGCATTCATGGCATCAAACTCGGGGATTCGTTCGACGACGTAAAGAAGCAGCTGGGCGAGCCTCTGAACTCCTGGGATTTCGGCGGCGACAAGGCCAACCTCTATCGCTTCGGCGATACCAACGTCCGCTTCGACGTCAACCCGTCGGGCAAGGTTGGCACCATCTTCGTCATGAGCGCGAACTAGGCGCCCCCGCCAAGCTTTGCTGACCTATCGTGCGAGCGGGGCGCCTGACGGTTTATGCTGCTGCCGCGACCCTCGGCAGCTCGACGATCTGCGTCAGCCCGCCATTCGGGCGATTGAAGATGGCGATCGTGCCGCCCGCCCGCTGAATGATCTCACGTGCGATGGTGAGGCCAAGCCCTGCGCCCGGGATATTCTGGCGCCGGGCCGGATCGGCGCGGAAGAACGGCTCGAACACTTGACCGAGCAGCTCGGGCGCGATCCCCGGCCCTTCGTCCTCGATCACGATACGCGCCATCGAACCTTGCGCTCCGTCGACGCTGACGCGGGCGCGCACGCCATGAGTTGCGGCGTTGATGATCAGGTTACGCAGCGCGCGATTAAGCGTGAGCCGGCTCGCACGCACGGTGACAGGCTCGGTCGCGGCGTTCTCGACATCGAGATCCTGCTCCCTGAGATCCGAACCGATGCCGTTCACGAGCTCATCGAGGCGGATGAGCTCGGGGGCGCCTTGCCCGATTCCTCGCGCACGAGAAGGATCGCACTGTCGGCAATGCGCTCGAGCTCGTCGAGATCTCTGAGCCATAATGCGCGATCCTCCTGGTCCTCCACGAACTCGGCCCTGAGCCGCATGCGCGTGATCGGCGTGCGGAGATCGTGTCCGGCGGCGGCAACGAGGCGCATGCGGCTTTCCACCGCGCTCTTGAGCCGCGCCGACAGCGAATTCAGCGCCCGCGCCGTTGCTCTCACTTCAGCCGGTCCTCGCTCGGGAAACACCGGCAGCAACATCGCATCGGCACCGACCGATTCGACGGCATCCTCGAGCAGGACGAGCGGCCGCACCATGCGGTTGGCGACGAACACGGCGATCGCGGTGGCGCCGAGGGTAATCAATGCTAGCCAACGGAACAGCACGTTCCACGGAACGCCCTGCGGCGGCAGATCAGTGATCGGAAGCAGGAGCCATCCCTTGTCACCCATAGGAATCGAGACGATGAGCGGCGCCCCGCCTCCATCGCGCGAGACGACAATGGGAAGATTGACGCCGCGCGCGGCGAGCAAAGCGCGGATGTGCCGGGTGTAGCCCGCATGGACATGCCCCGGCGACGGCTTGGGCACGAATTGCAGGAGTCCTGTCTTGCCCTCTTCGGCAATCGAAACCAGCATCGCGATCTGCTCCGCCACCGGCGACAGCGAGTGCCCATGCTTGGGCGGGCCGAGCAGATAGAACAGCACGACGGTGAGCAGGGTGACGACTGACACGATCGCCACCACGAGCAGCACGGCGATCTTCGCCCGCAGCGTGTTCACGTTGTTTCGTCCTTGACGTCGACCTTCACCGTGAGCTGGTAGCCGCCATTGCGCACCGTCTTGAACAGGTGCGACATGCCGCCCTCGCCGAGCTTGCGGCGGAGGCGGCTGACGAGCACATCGATGGAGCGGTCGAGCACGTCACCCTCGCGTCCGCGCGTGATGTCGAGCAACTGGTCGCGCGAGAGCACGCGTCCCGGCCGGTCGAGAAAGGTCTTGAGCAGATCGAACTCGGCACCTGTGAGCTCGATGCTGCCGCCCTCGGGGTCGGTCACGCGCCTGGTTTGCGGATCGGCGGTGAAGCCCTCGAAGCGATAGATCTTCGCCTCGTTCACCCGCGGCGCGACCTCGGCGTGCCGCCGCAGCACCGCGCGCACGCGGGCGATCAGCTCGCGCGGATTGAACGGCTTGCCGAGATAATCGTCGGCCCCAATCTCGAGCCCAATGATGCGATCGACATCCTCCTTGAGCGCGGTGAGCAGGATGATCGGCACGTTGGACCGCTGGGCGCGGAGATCGCGGCAGAGATCCAGCCCCGAGCCGTCCGGCAGCATCACGTCGAGCACGATCAGATCGATGTGGTGGGTGGCGAGCTGGTCGCGCAGCTCGCGGCAGTTCGCCGCGAGCAACACGCGGAAACCCTGGCTCTCGATATAGCGGGCGAGCAGCTTGCGGATTTCGGGGTCGTCGTCGACGACGAGGATGCGCGGAATGTTAGCGGTCATGGTCGAAAGTGGTTCGAACGTCGGGTCGCCCTCCCGTTCTAGCTAGGAGCGGGGCGCCATCGAAGCGCAATTTTGTAACGAAAGCCCGGCCGCGCCCGTAGCCAGCAATGTTTCGACACATATCTTCCTCGTCCAGCAATATTCGGACACGCCAAGACCAACGCCCGCAACGATGCGGCGCTAGGGATGATGCCGCTCAACAACGAGGAACCGGATGCGATGAATACCCCTCCAAAGATTGTCCCTATCCTGGTCGTGGCCGTGCTCGGCCTCGGAAGTCTCGCGTTGCTCACCAGAGCCTGGGGTGAGACTGCGGGCGCCCAACTCACAGAAGCAGCCTGGTCGGGCCCCGGCGGCGACATGCCGAAGCGCGGCGACCGTCTCAACGCCGGGATGCATGGCCGGATGTGGCGCTGCAACGCGCCGGGCGGGTTCGGCCCCGGCGGGATGCATCATCATATGGGATGGCGCAACCCCGATATGATTGCCAAGCAGCTGAGCGCGATCGAGACCGAGATCGGCATCCGTACCAACCAGCTCGATGCCTGGCGCGACTTCACCGATGCGCTTCAAGCCGTGATGCAGCGTCCCACGCCGCCATGGCAAACCGCACAAGGCCAAGACGAGAAGCCGCAGCCTTTCGCGCTCGCCGAAGGCCTTGCCAACAACATGATTGCCCGCAGCAAGAACGCCGAAACTCTTTTGAAATCTATCGATGCGCTCAAGTCGAAGCTAACGCCCGAGCAGCTCAACAAAGTGGCCGAGATCGAAGCGCGCTTCCGCGCTCATCGCCCAGGGCCAGAACACCGTTTCGATGCGCCGTCGCCTGACGACCACCAACCCCAGGACGACGGGCCGAAGGATGGGCCCGATCAGGGAGATCGCCTCTGAGTGGGACTGCCTCCAACACCCTGATCATGCCCTACCTTGGGGCGGCGGAGAGAGATCCGCCGCCCCTTTTTTCTAGGGCTGGACGGAGACGATCGGGCAATTGACCGTCGCAACACCCGGCGCAAGCACCTTGGCCTTGAGCACCGTCGCAAGATCGTGCACGGACGGGAAGTCTGCGTCGTCGTAGACCGCAACGAGCCACAGGGGCGAATAGCCCGGATCGCCCGGCAACGTGGCCGGAACGTTGTGGGTCTGTTCGGAGCCGGTTTCGGTCTTGAAACCCGACCCGGGGCCCCCATTCGGCTGGCCAGGATCGATGTTGAAGGTCACGTATATCGGTGACAGCGGAACGCTGTTACCGGACAAAGGCGCCTCATCGAAGCTGAAAAACTTCGCCACTTGGCCCTGATACCAGGCGCGGTGAAGCTCGGCGCTTTCGCCATTGAGCCGCATCTTCGCCGTCGACTTGTCGGGCACGACCGGCATGTTTCGCAGCTCTTGCGTCTGCTCCATCTTGTAGCCGGCGTCTTTGAGCGCGCCGGCATCCGCGATGGTATTGGCAACGTAATCCTTCGGCACCGTCACCTTCCACACTTGGCGGAAGTCGTTGTAGCCCTTCTCGCCCGGCAGCGTGTCGATGATGTCGAGCTGACCCTCGACGGGCTTGTCCTCGCCTTCACGGTAGAGGACGTATACCGGCGCGGGCATCGTCGTCTGAACGTCGAAATTGTAGTAGCGCACCGGCTTGCCCGTCTTCGGAGCAAACCCTTGCGTGATGAACGGACCGCTGTCGAAATCGACCGGCTGGTTGGGGCCGGGCAGATGGTTCTCGGGCGTGCGCAATTGCAGATGCGCCGCCTTGTCGCTGAAGCGGTCCACGGACGCGACCGGCGCCTTGTCAGGGTCGACCGGCGGCCACGACGCTGCTCGCGAACAGCGACGCGACGGCGAAAAACAGAGCAATTCGGGGAGTCATGAGGTTTCCTTCACGTTGTTGGGGTTTCGGGGGGCTTATGGCAGGGCGAAAATTACGACCGCCGGCAGACCCGAGCCGCCGAAAAAGGCGGACACCGTGCCCGAGACCGTCGCTGCATATTGCTTTCCGTCCAACGCATAACTGATGACGCCGCCGCCGATGCTGCCGCCGGTGTTGAAGCGGTAGAGCACCTCTCCCGTCTTGGCATCGAGGGCGAGGAAGTCGTTGTTGAGATCGCCGGTGAGCAGCACGCCGCCTGAGGTCGCGGTCACGCCGGCGACGAGCGGGGTGGGTGAGGCATACCTCCAGCGTTCTTTTCCGGTCGATGCGTCGAGTGCCGTCAGCCAGCCCTTCGACTTCTCGCGCGGATCCCAGACGACCGAGCCGCCGTAGTAGTGCATGCCCTGCATGATCGGCGGGTCCTTCGGCGCTTTGCTGAAGGTGCCGCACCAGTCGACCGCCGCAACGAACAGCGTATTGCTACCAGGGTCATAGGCCGGTCCATTCCATTCCATGCCGCCGAGAAGTCCGGGGCAACGATGCACGCCTTCGACCGTCGGCACCGCATCGACGTTCTCGCGCGTGGTGATCGGCACCTCGTAGAACTGGTCGTGGCTGTTGCGGTCGGGCAGCCTGAGCAGGCCGTCCTTGCCGCTCACGCTGATCACGTCATGCGGCTCGCCGTCGATCGTGGTGGTGAACAGCGGGCTGACCTGGCTGAGATCGGAGTCGTGGACATCGTGCGGGATGAACTGGCGATACCACAGCAGCTTGCCCGTCTTGGCGTCGAGCGCGACGAGAGAATCGGTGTAGAGATTGGCCCCCGGCCTGATCTCGCCGTAGAAGTCCGGCGCGGGATTACCGACCGGCAGATAGACGATGCCGGCTTTGGCGTCGAGCGAGAGCGGCGTCCATAAGCTCCCGCCGCCATGCTTGAGCGACTCTGCGCTCTCCCACGTCTCCGCGCCGGGCTCGCCGGGGTCGGGGATGAGATTGAACTTCCACACCGGCTCGCCGCTCGCGAGCTTGAAGGCGCCGATCCAGTTCTTGGCGCCGAAATCGGCGCCGGAAGGTCCGGCGATGATGAGATCGCCGTAGATCATCGGCGGCATCGAGAAATATTGGCCGCCGGCGGCGCTCGCGATCGGCTGGCTCCACAGAAGCGAGCCGTCGGACATATTGAGCGCGATGAGGTAGCCGTCGGCCGTGCCGCGCACCAGGGTGCCGTCCTTGATGGCGGCGCCGCGATTGGCAGGCGAGATCTCCTGGCCCTTGGGCTGCCAGATATAGGTCCAGCGCTCTCTGCAGGTCTTGGCGTCGATCGCGACCGTGGCGCGACCGAAGGTGAGATACATCACGCCTTGGTAGACAAGCGGGCTCGTCTGCACCGAGGCCGCCTGCTCGGAGCGATAAAGGCAAACGGGTCTGAGGTCCTTGGCGTTGGCGGGTGTGATCTGATCGAGATCGACGAAGCGCGTGCCGGCATAATCGTGCGAGGCATGGAGCCAGGCGTCGGTCGCGGAGGAGGCTCCATTCAGATCGGCCTCTGTCGGACCCATAATCTTCGCGACGGCGGGCCCGGCGGGCTTCGTCTCAGCCGTCGTGTCTTTGAGCGTGGCAAGATAAGCATAGAGGTTCGCGCGGCCGGTCTCGTCCGGCACCATCACGGTCATCGCTGTTCCCGGCACGAGCTTGCTCGGGTCTGCCAGGAATGTGATGAAGTTGCCCGCGGTCCAGGTGAGGCCCGAGCCTTGCAGGGCAGGCGTATAGTGGAACCCGGGCAGAGAGGCCGCCTTCCGCCCGGCGACGCCGGCAAGCGACGGGCCGATGCCGTTCACCCCCGGCTGATTGGAATGACAGGGCGAGCATTGCGCCTGATAGATCTCCTGGCCGGCGCCGACGTCCTCAGCCGCCAAGGCGGGGCTCGAACCTGCAATCGCAAGGAGGCTCGCGACGAGAGTGAGACGAGGGATTTGCATGGCACGCGCTCCCGAGAGGCGCGCGAGAAGCGACCGGCTCGCGCGCACGCTGATTTCGCGTGCCGAGACTGGCGAAGTTTAGAATAGACTTGAAATGCCGCGTTGCTCCTGAGATCAATAGCGCAGGGCCTATGGAACCGGCCCCCTCAGCTTTCATGCGGCCCGCGCATCTCTTTGATGGCGACCTGAATGCGGCGCCATTCTTGCGCCTGGTCATTGTCGCCGTCGCGATCGCATTGAACCACCTTTTGCGCGGCCTCCAATTCGGCCCTCTCGCCATGCGTGCTCAACAGGCTGCGGGCGAAAACGTGAATCTTGTCCATCTCCATGGCTGGTCCTCCTCTTATTATCGTCGCTGTTGTGTCACTTGAGGCGCATCCCGCGCCGCGAATTCGAGGTTCGGGGCTGCGCTGCGCACCGCGCACAAGCCCACTCGATGACCTAAGCCCCATTTTACGCCAAAGTTCCAGGGCGGTTCAGCGAATCTAGGCTTCACGTCGCCACAGGCAAAACGTCCTGCGGCGCACTATGTAACAGGCCATGCCGAGTGCAACGAGAGCATTGATCATCGTCAACGTGGCCGTCTTCGCTCTGCAGGCACTGCTTGGCGATATCCTGATTGCGAATTTCGCCCTGTGGCCGCTCGGGCATTTCGCGGCCGGGGGATCGCCGGCGACTGTCGGCTTCGAGCCGTGGCAACTCGTCACTTACGCCTTCTTGCATGGAAGCTTCATGCATATCGGGCTCAACATGCTGGCGCTGTTCATCTTCGGGCCCGACGTCGAACGCGAACTCGGCACCGGGCGCTATCTCGTCCTCTATTTCGCTTCGGTCGTGTCGGCCGCCGGCGTGCAGCTCCTCACCATGGCGGGCGCGGGCGAAATCTATCCCACTATCGGCGCCTCAGGCGGCATTTTCGGCGTTCTGCTCGCCTACGGCATGCTGTTCCCGCACCGTATTCTGGTATTGCTCTTTCCGCCGATCCCACTGCCCGCCTGGCTGATGGTGACCCTGTACGGCCTCATCGAGCTTGCCAACGGCGTCTTTGGGACGCAGGCCGGCGTCGCTCATTTCGCCCACCTCGGCGGCATGCTCGGCGCTTATCTCGTCTTGCGCTTCTCGCGCGGCCGCCGAAGGCTCGAACGCTGGTGACCTCGCTGCCCTCCGCTTGAGTGTCCAAATGCGACACGCGGGCGTGGTATAATCCCCGTTCTTCGTGGGCAATCCGGCTGACGGTCATGGCGGGAGTTAGTGTCTGGCGGCGTCCTGCGCGGGTCTGGTTGAGAATCGTCGCGGGTCTCGTGGCGTTTCCCGCCTTTGGGGTCGTCATTGCGCTCATCAGCGGGCAGGCATTCGGCCAGATTCCCAACTGGCTGCTGATCGCAAGCACCGCCGCCGGCGCGCTCGTGAGCTTCCTCTTGGCGCGCAAGTCCTCGCTCCCGGTCGCGGGCGCTTTGATCGCACTGCCGCTGCTCGCCTACGCCTTCACCTATTATGAAATCCGGTCCTTGCAGCAGGAGCCTTCGGAGGAAGCGACTCGGTTGCCGCCGTCGATGGCCGAGCCGTCGGGGCGCGGCGGCGGACCTGACTACGAAGCCCAAGTGCCGCCGAAGTCTGGGTCGGCGTTCCCGCCGCCTGTGGAGGACGCACCTCCTCCGCCTGTCGAAGCCGTACCTCCTCCGCCCGTTGAAGCCGGGGGCGGCCCAAATCTCGGGACACAGGGCGAGATGGCTGCCCCACAGCCTCGACCGGCACCGTCCACTGCGGATGGCGGGACTCACTATGAGGAGTGGGTACCTCCAGCGTCTCAGCCGGCGCCGCCTCCTGCCGCGGCCGACGGCACGTCACAGCAAGATAGTGCTGAGCTGCCCGAGTTCCCCTGGCCGCCGCCTCGAGCCTCCGCGTCCTATGTCCTCCCCGGCAGGCTCCTCGCGAGCTACGACACGGTGGGAAAGGTCGCCGGCGCGATCATCGGCGCTCTCGAAGAGAGCGGCTATGTCGAGAGAAGCTTCTTCCAGACCAAGGCCGGCGGGGTCGCGCTCGTCACCCGGCTCGAGCGCATCAATGACGACGGCACGTCGTCCGCCGAGGCGGAGCGCTGGCCGAGCGGCGGCCAATACTACGCCTCGAGCGAAAGCCTGCTTCAATTCCTGCGGGGGCTGTTCTATGTCGACCCTGGGCACTACCGGGTGATCGTGTTCGTCCTTCAGGACATGCCCTTCTCGCAATCCTCCACCAGCGTCACGGCAGAGGACGCCCGCGCGTGGCTCACAAGCGGAGCCAATGTGCTGCCACCCGACATCGCGGCGCGTCTCTTCGGCGGGGCAAATGGCGGCCACTGCACCGCGCTGATCTATGAATTTGCCAGCGACGGAACCAAAGTTCATGTGGTCGAGAGCCACCTGACCGGCAAAGAGCATCTCGAAAAGTCAGGCCGTCTCGCAGGCCTTGGGCCGACCCACTGATTTTTTTCGAGGCCAAGCTCCGTGCCGAAGAAAGTCTTCATCAGCTACCGGCGGGAGGATACGGCGGCGGCTGCCGGCAGGGTCTACGACCGGCTGTCGCGACTCCTGTTGAAAGCAAACGTGTTCTTCGACGTGAGCACGATCGGCGGCGGCGAGGACTTCGTGCAAAGGATCGCCTCAGAGATCGCCAAGAGCGACACAGCGCTTATCTTCATCGGCGACAAATGGCTGGCACCAAGCGTACCGGATGGGGCGCCGCGAATTTTCCAAGCCGAGGACTATGTGCGTGCCGAGGTGCGCGCGGCGCTGTCGCGCCAGGTCCTCATCGTGCCGGTGCTCGTGGGCGGCGCCCATATGCCGAGGCCCGAGCAACTGCCCGAGGACATTAGGGCCATCACTCACAAGAATGCTTTGCCGCTTCGCCACGAGAGTTTCGAAGACGACACCGAGAACATCGTCGCGGCGGTCTTGGGCCTATCAGCGGCGGAAAGGGCGTGGGAGGACAAACCATCGCTCGGCGCCAAGGCTGCCTACGCCATCGGCGGCGCGATTGTAGCGTCCTTGCTCGTGCTTCTCGTTGCTCTGCTTCATTTCTGGGTGATGGGACGGCCGCTCTCCGCGTCGATCGGCGGCCCGCTGACCACACTGCTGCTGCTCGCCGTAGCACTCGGCGGCGCTCTGATCGGCTGGCGCTATAAAGCGAGAAACCCTGTGCTTCGGTGACGCTGGCCGCGTCCCTCACCCATCGACCGGGGCGAATACGCTCTGCTCGTCATCGATCCCCTTCAGCGCGAAGCCGCCGAGATTGCGGAGCTCATGCTCGGATAAGCGCGTTTGAAAGGGATGCGACAGGAGCAGCTTCTCGCCGAGCCCGCCGCAGAGATCGGCCAGCCGCGAGGCCAGATTCACGTCATGGCCGATGACTGTATAGTCGAGGCGCGCGCCCGAACCGACGTTGCCGTAGGCCGCGTTGCCGAAATGGAGCGCGATGCCGACGTCGAAACGCGGCGCAGACCCCCTCGCCTCGTGCCGGCTCGCGACCCGAAGGAGCCCTGCGCGCGCCGCTGCGAAGGCGCGTATGCAGGCTTCGACGTCGCCGCTCTCGCCGGCGCGGAAGATGGCGAGGATCCCGTCACCCATGAATTTCAGCACCTCGCCGCAGCGCTCATCGATCGGCGGCACGATGCAGTCGTAATACTCGTTCACCAGCGCGGTGGCGGCTTCCTCCGGGAGATGCGAGGTGAGGTGCGTGAACTCGCGCATGTCGGCGAACAGGATTGCGGCGCGAATGCGCAACACCTCGCCGCGCCTGACGTCGCCCGAAAGAATGCGCAAGTGGGGCTCATTGCCGACATACATGCGCATCACCTCGCGCATGACGCGGTTGAGTGCGAGCACCTCTTGCAACGCCGCGAGCGTCGGGAAGATCGAGCGCAGCATGGCGATGTCCTGCTCCGAGAAGCCGGCTGGCGCGCGCGTGGCGAAGGTGAAGCCGTTATGCATGCCGTTCGGCAGGATGACCGGGGCGGCGATGTGATGGGTGTAGCCGGCAGCCTTGAGCGGGGCGACGATGTCATAGGCCTCGTTCGGCGTGTCGGGAAGCCAGGTGAGCACCCAATCGTTGATGCGGTGGGCCTCGGCGAGCGGACGCTTGCCGCTCGCATCGGACCCACGCTCATGCGCATAGAGATATTCGCGAGCCGACCTGCCGAACTCCCAGATGCGCGCATTGGCGGCGCTCTCGGCATGACGGAGCTCGACCGCGCTCGTGGCCCGGTCGATGGGAACGCCGGCGTCGCGCATCATCAGCGAGACGCCCTCCAAGATGACATTGGGGTCGCCGATCTCGCGCGCCTCGCCGAGAATCCAGTCGCGAATGGCGAGCGAGGCACGCAAGCGCTCGTTGGATAGCACTGCGCCGGACTCCCCGTGAGCCAAGACCATCTGACCACCTCCCGGCCGCGATTATCGATCGAATTGCGACACCGATCCTAGAAAATGCCGCGAATGCAAGCCACTCCCTCCTGAACACAAGGGGAACTAACCCGCGCAACTTCGTGTTACACTCAAAGCCGTGAACAGAATCGGCGCTTGCGCGGGGATGCGTCGTTGCCGTTGCCTCTACCGGCAACGATGCGTGACTGCCGAGCCATAGAGGCGGAGGCTGCGCGTTCACATCGGGGGGAGCACCACGGTGGCTGGTGCACAGGACACGATCGACCCCATTGATGCCGCCCGGGACGACATCGCCGGGTCCAAGGATCTCATTGCCTCGGCGATCGAGGATCTGGGCCAGCATCAGCGTTGGCTCGAGAACTATCGCGTCTCCGAGACGAAGCACGCCCAGCGCATCAAACGTCGGGAGGTGCTCTATCGGACCGGGCTTATCGCGAAGCGCATCCTTCGCGCCCTGAGGCGCTTCGCGCTGACGCTTGCCCGCACCATGCGGGCGATCTCGCGCTTCCTTTTCCACATGTCGGTGCGAGCGGCGCAAGCAATCGGCGCAGGCCTGATTTACCTCTATGGGCTTGCTCGTGCTGCCGCGGCATGGACGGCACCGAGGGCGCGCTCGCTCGCCGTAGCGGCGGGCCGCTCCCTTGCAGCAGCCGGCCTCTGGACACTGCTCAGGCTTAAAGATTTTGCCCGCGGGGCGGCTGAAGAAGCGAAGGTCGCTTATGCCTGGACGTCGCGGACAGGCAAGGCTTACGCGCTCGGCATGACTGAGGAGGCGAAGATCGCCCACGCGTGGTCGTCGCGCACGGCCAAAGCCTTCGCTCAGGGTGCGGCCGAGGAATCAAAGATCGCTTATGCGTGGTCGTCGCGCACGGCCAAAGCCTTCGCTCAAGGTACGGCCGAGGAATCGAAGATCGCCTATGCCTGGTCGTCGCGCACGGCCAAGGCCTTCGCGCAAGGCACCGCCAAGGAGGCGAAAGTCGCCCACGCCTGGTCGTCGCGCACTCTTGCAGCCTCCGCACGTGCTTCGCGTAAAGGAGCAACGGCAGCCTATGCCTGGACTGCCCCGCGGGTCGGTGCGACCGCTCGCGCAGCCTCTTCTAAGACCACGGCCGCCGCCGCGCGGCTTGGCGATAAGAGCCACTCGCTCGCGGCGGCCACGGTGAAAGCAAGCTCGCGAGGCCTTACCCGGCTCGGAGCACAGAGCAACGAGCTCGCGACCGTGTTGCTGAAGATGTCGTCGGCCGGTCTCGGCTGGCTGGGCGCGAAGGCCAAGGCGGCATCGCAAGTTTCGCTCGAGGCCGCATCGAGCGCCTCGGCCTGGGCCAAACTCACTGGCGGGCACTTGGCGGTCCAGGCCGGCGAGCAGGCGCGACGTGGCGCGGCGGAATTGAGACACGCCGCCCTCGCATCGAAAGACTGGATGAGCACCGCCATGGCCCGGCGTCGCGCCTCGCTCGCTCCGGAGCCCAGCCAGTCTGCCGAGCCGCGCGCCGCGTTGAGCCAAGTCGGGCCGCAAGACTTGCAGCACGCCAAGCTTGCCAGGCGAAGCCTAGTTGCGACACGCACAGTGAGAGCAAGTCGCCCCGAACTGAAGCAAAAGCCGCGCGTGACCGGACCTCGGCCCTCAGCCAGCGCCCCTAAGCGCTTAGGCGCTCGAGCACCTCGTCGGCAATCTCGAAATTCGCGTAGACGTTCTGCACGTCGTCGGAGTCTTCGAGGGTCTCGATCATACGGAGCAGCCGCTGCCCCACGTCCTCGTCGACCGGCACGCCGCTTTTCGGGCGCCACAAAGTCTGCACCGCGCGCGGCTCGCCGAACTTAGCTTCGAGCGCTTTGGCCACTTGGTGAAGCTGGTCCGGATGGCAATAGACGTAGTGTCCGTCCTTGTGGGACTCTACATCCTCAGCGCCAGCATCGATCGCCGCCTCGAGCATCTGATCCGCCGTGGCCTTCGCGGCGTCGAATTCGATTGAGCCGAGCTTGTCGAAATTGAACGAGACCGCTCCCGTCTCGCCGAGATTGCCGCCGAACTTGGTGAAGATCGAGCGCACCTCGCTTGCGGTCCGGTTGCGGTTGTCGGTGAGCGTTTCGATGATGACGCCGACGCCGCCGGCGCCGAAGCCCTCGTAACGCACCGCCTCGTAATTGGCGCCGCCCGCGTCCTCGCTCTTCTTGATCGCCCGCTCGATATTGTCCTTGGGCATATTCTGCGCCCGCGCCGCCTGGATCGCGCCTCTGAGCCGCGCATTCATCGCGGGATCGGGCAGCCCCATTCTCGCTGCGGCAGTGATCTCGCGGGCAAGCTTGGAAAACAGTTTGGACCGCTTCTTGTCCTGCGCGCCCTTGCGAAATTGGATGTTCTTGAACTTGGAATGGCCGGCCATTCTCCCCGTCCTGTGTTCTCCGGCTGTGGTGATTACGGTCGGGACTTATAAGCGCGCAAACGCCCGAAATAAAGAGCAGGTCCCCCCGCTAGCTCGGGGGAGCCCGCAGCTTAGCGAAGCCTTAACCCTAATGGCTCGACAAAAGAAGGCTCCGGGGCGTTTTGCGCTCATTCGCGCGAATCAGGGGGGACCTATGACAGAGCCGCCGAAGCCAACCTCCAAACGCGCACAAGACGAACCAATGCCGGTTCCAACGCTTCCGGAACTCTGCTCGGAGGCCGCCGATCACGTGGCAAAAGCAAGGCTGTCTCTATTCAATGAGGATGGCGACGCCGAGCGCGCGCTGGTCCATCTCGATGAGGCGATCTCCTGCCTGAAGCGGCTGCTGGCCTATGGACGCGCGCGGGGCTTCAACGACGCCAAGCTTTACTCCGCCTGAGCTTCCGCGAGCCAAAAAGACGGCTCTGTTTGCCTCAACCGTCCGCCTTGTCTTAGCGGCGCAATCACGCGCGCGAGCCCGGTCGCATCGTCGATGTCGATCGCCACGCCGCACAGCGTCGCTTCGCCGAGCGCCGGCGTGAAGCGGCCGCTCGCAATCTTGGTGAGGAAGCGTTGCAGCGGTTCCTCCTTGTCCATGCCGAGCACCGAATCGAAATCGCCGCACATTCCCACATCGCTGATATAGGCGGTGCCGCGCGGCAGGATCTGCTCATCGGCGGTCGGCACATGGGTGTGGGTCCCGATCACTGCGCTCGCCCGGCCATCGACGAAGAATCCCATGGCTTCCTTTTCCGAGGTGGCCTCGGCATGGAAGTCGATGAGGATAGCATCGGCCCCGGTCTTCAGCCCGCAGACCTCGAGCTCCGCCTCGATCGCGCGGAAGGGATCGTCGAGATCGGCCATGAACACGCGCCCCATGGCGTTGATCACGAGCACGTCCTGGCCGCCAGCGGTCTTGAACAGACCGGCGCCCTTGCCTGGCGTTCCGGCGGGATAATTGATCGGCCTGAGCAGCCGGTCGTAGCGCTCGATGAACACGAGCGCCTCACGCTGATCGAAGACATGATTGCCGGTAGTCACGACGTCGGCGCCCGCATCGAGCAGCTCGATCAGAATTTGCTCGGTGATGCCGAAGCCGCCGGCGGCGTTCTCGCCGTTCACCACCACGAAATCGAGAGCGTAGCGCTCGCGCAATTTGGGCAGCGCCTCGATCACCGCGCTGCGGCCGGAGCGGCCGACGAGATCCCCCAAGAATAAAACGCGCATACGTGCAGCCGTTCTCACGCCTCGTTCAGTGATCTTACGGATGTCAATACAAAATCGCGGGGCAGATCGCCAGTTTCCCGGGAGGCGGAAGGGCGAGAAAAGAAAGCAGGCGAAGCCGCGATGGCCGTCGGAGCGAAGATCCCGGGTGTCCCTACTAGTGTAGGTGGGCGCCAAATTGTCGGAGACCACGGTCCCCGTCAGGGTCGGCTCCCATTGGATCTTATAGGGCCCTGGGAATTGTGCTCCTAACAAACCGCGCAGCTTCAAAAACGATTATCTACGTTGCAAAGAGATTTGTCCAGAAGCCTTGAGTTTTTGGCCGAAAATAAGTACATTCAGGGCGAAGTCGTTGAGTTTCTTAGGTTCAGCGATTTGCCCGCGCATTGAGTAAATCGACGCTACTTAATGCTACTTAATGCGCCAAAGTAGGAGGTTCCGACCATGACGAGGAAGCCGTTTGAGTTCCCTGGCGTGTTCAGGGAAAAGGATATGCCCAAGCTCAAAGTGCCGGATGGTCCGCGCACTCAAACCGACTTCTTCGAGAACATGAAAGGCCGCTCGCTGGTGCTAACGGTGAGCCGTTCAGGTCGCCGCACTTGGTCCGTGATGTTTTACCAGGACGGCAAGCCCCGACGTAAGAAGCTGGGCTATTACGGCCAAGAGGGTCACTCTGACGACGCCCCGGTGCTCGATTGCAGAGAAGCATACGAGGCCGCACGAGCGTTCGATGTTGCTGAGTACGTCAAAGCCGAAGAGGCCGAAGCTGCCAAAGAGCGTGAGGCCATCGAAGCCGTATCATTCCACAGCGTGGCTGAACGCTGGTTCAAGCGCAAAGTCGAAGGCAAGATGCGCACGGCTGCTCAGGTGCGACGGATGCTCGAAGTCTATATCTACCCTGTTTGGCGTGACACGCCCTTCCTCGAAATCCGACGCAAGCAGATCACTGAGCTTATCGACAGCATCGAAGACAAGGGACATGCGAGGCAGGCCGACCGCGTGCTCGGTGTCATCAGAGCCATCACGCATTATTATGCGCTGACCGACGAGGATTACGCCGACCCTATCATTCGCGGAATGCAACGAGGCAAAAAGGTCGAGCGCAGCCGGTGGCTCAACGATGCAGAGATTGTCAAACTCTGGAACGCTGCCGAAGGCACTCTCGGCGGTATCCTCAAGATCGCACTGTTGACCGGACAGCGCCGGTCGAAGGTAGCCACCATGCGGTGGGAGGACGTTCGCGACGGCATCTGGTACATCGCCGCCGACGACACACTTGCTGATCGTGAGAAAGGCACAGGCGGTGCATTGAAGCTGCCTCAGCTTGCTCTCGACGTGATCAACGCACAGCCGCATTTGCAAGGCAGCCCTTACGTCTTCTCAGCCGTCCGGGGACGCAAGTCGATGGTCTGGAACTGTTGGGCCAGGGAGAAAGCGCGGCTCGATACCAAGCTCGGCATTGCACATTGGACGCCGCACGATCTGCGCCGGACTTCGCGGACCTTGATGCAGAAGATTGGTGTTGCTGATCGTGTAGCCGAAGCTGTGCTCGGTCACGCTATCGAAGGCGTCGAGCGCGTCTATGCGCGGCATGAGTACGATACAGAGAAGGCGGACGCGCTCGAAGCTATCGCCCGCTACATCACCGGGCTGTTGCATCCTGAGCCTGAGAAAGTCGATCAGAGCCTGCCAGACCGCCGCAAGCCGAAGACGAGGAAGGCAGCGTGAGCAAGGGAGCGCTGGTCAGGGTAGACTAAGAGAAAGGGAGACCCGCCATGGAGGATCACGTACACTATGGGAACCGCGTCCTCTACCATATGTGTGAGGAGAAGCCGCGCCATACAGATGAAGATGTCGTCCACGGTAAAATATGGCTAATCGGCAGAGCGTACTCGGTCGCCGTTGAGCGCGGCTCAGGCAAGCACAGGAATTTAGACACGTTTTACAAGAACGTCGCGCGCAAGGTAGCGCACTCTGATTTGGACGAGTGGCTAGACTGTGTCGCAGATATTAACGTGGTAAGCCTAGAGAACTTGCCGCGCGTGCTCGCGGTCCACGCACGCTTCGTACATCTCCTCAAGAAGCTCACCGGACGAAAACGTCCATCCTTCGCGTCCAAGTACTTACACTTTCATCGGCCATCGGCATTCTTTATCTACGACAAACGAGCGAGGGATGAAATCCGGAAGAGAATACGACGCAAGTTTAAGATACCGGCAGACTGCACTGAACGCGACACTGGCTATGCCGACTTTGTTGTCCGATGCATTCACTATACGAGCGGCGATGAGCGGCCCTGGACCCCAAGGGAATTGGACAGGGAGTTGCTGAGATACTAGGGAGGAACCGATGAACACACCTACTTTTTTAAGTGTCGCCTTGATATCCGCAACCATTTTCCTGGGCGTCAGCCACGCCGGAGAGCGGGCGGACAATCTTAATATCCCCGCGTGTCCGAAGAAGTTTGTTGACGCTTGGAATGCCTTTAATCTTGCGATGTCACGTGCCGACCCGACGGACCCCAAAGCGCAGCCGGAAATGCCACCACTACCCAAAAAGCCGTGTCGACTGGTTAGCTCGAACTATCACACTTATATCTGCAGCGAGGAAGAAAGAGGTTGCGGCCAATAGAGTTTCTGGGAAGCGGCTTCTTCACCCTTGCCCTCGCAAATCCGGCCATTCGGCCAACGAAAGACAAAGCCAACGTCGCTGTGCTGCCCACGCGCATCACGCGCTCGTGACGCGGGCGTCCGTCAGCGACGATCTGAGGGCTAGGGAAGCCCGGTGAGGCCGCATGACCAACCCCACCGGGCCTCTTTAGACACCCTGGCCAAGGCAAGCCAGGGGAGCGCCACGCGCTGACAGTCGGACGACGAACAGCCTGGAGTACCGCCCGCCGTCCAACCCCCTAAGCCGCTTTCGCGGTAGCTCTGCTCTTCGGCCTCACCATGAGAACCGTCATGCAATCGAGCCGCTGAATGTCGCGCTCAACGTCACTCGTCGGATCGCCTTCAAGGATCGCGCTAACAAGGAACTCTTCGTGATACCGCAGCGACTTGAGTTCCTCGGACAGCGTAGCTCGCTTGGCTTCCCGTTCCGCAGTCGGGATCGCATTCTTGCCGTCGAACTTGTCGGCAAGGCGCGCTTCAAGGGCGGTGATCGCCTGCTCAGGAAGCCACCAACAGAACGCAGCCATCATTTGATTAGGAGCGTAGTTCTCGACGACAACCGTGCGCCCGTCCACGATTGCTAGGTTCGGCGCACCACCTTGCGCCAGTTTTTCGACGATGCCGGGCAGTTGGGACCGCAACTCGCTGACCGGCACACCGGCACGATCCAACTCCTTGATCTGAGCACGGACGTTCTCGATCTGACGACGAACATTCCCAAGCACGGTGACGGGATCGCCCTTAATCTCGAAGTCGAGTTCGACGGGTTCGAGTTCGACGTGCGCATTCCACTTCATGAGCTTGTTGAGAACGCCAGCGTCGTTCTTGACGCGAGTACGAAGACGTAGCTGGTCGGTTTCGATCTTGTCGAGTTCGGCTTGCAATGGCTCAGAGGCGAGCACGGTTTCGTCTAAACGCTCACGCCAGCCCGGCGCTTTGCCCATCTCAAGGTTACGCGCTTGCGTTCCAAGATCGTGCAACTTCGATGCGAGTTCGATCCTGAGCTTCTCATTTTCGGCAAAGAGTGCGTCGGCGTCGAGCATTTGACGCCGCAGCGCCTCAATCTTGCCCGCCGCACTCACTGGTATCTTCTGCTTCACGTCATCTCTCCTATCGGTTTGCGCCGCGCCACTGATCGACGATGCGCTGATCGTACTCGCTATAAGGAGCTTCGCTGTCGGCAGGCTTGGACGACACGTGTCGTCCGTAGCCATCAACAGCGTTCGAGTTGCTGAGGCGCGTCCATCTCGCAAAGTCGGAACGGCTGAAACCGCCGAAGACTTGGGACGCATGTTCGGCGTCGAATGTCGGCACCGATGAGCCGTCCATTGCCTGCATGGGAACGACGATCTTGTGGCCGGGCCGCAGCACGCCGTTCTCGTCAATGGCGTCGTCGTCGTACTGAATGCGCTGAATGATCATGTCACTTAGTCCTTTCCTAGATAGTCCGTGGGGTAAAGATAAAGTTGCTCTCGCCACCGCGATACGCGCGGTTGAAATAGTCATCCTTGGCGAAGGTTTCACGATCAGGGCCGCGCACCCAGTTCAGATCGCTGTTGTAACGAGAGCGTTGAGCGTCGGTGACGGCAGCATGAGCAGCCATCGCTAGCGCAACAACGAAGTCGATCTTGTGCTTGGCGAACTCCTTGCCGATCCGCCAGCCGCGTGAAGTTTCCTTGGCGACGGACTGACTGAACACACGCTTGATGGCCGGATCGGGATAGAGTTGCAGCGAGCGTGATCTGATCAACTCGAACAAGCATTGCGACTGCTCCGTCAAGTGCGGCGTGCTTTGCGCCCATTCTTGCATCGGCAGCCCGGCCTTCTCCATGCGCTGAGCCACGCTCACCATTTGCCACGGATCGAACCGAACACTGCGCACGTTGAACCGCTGTTTCAGATCGCTCAGCACCCTTTCCACGGTTTCCTCGAAGTCGAGCGGATCGTCGGGGCTCGGCTGAAAGATCGAGTGCCAAATCAATCTCAGCTTCTTGTCGGCCTTGTTCCAGTTCACGACGGCGAAGGCGGTGCCATCATGCTTGGTACTGGCGTCGAGCCCGACGAAGACGGGCAAGCTCCTATCGAGGATGACGGGACGAAGGGAGTGATCGGTGCATTCCTCAATCTCTTCGGGATCAACGAAGGAAGTTTCGGAACTCACGAACTGATTGCAGATTTGCCGCTGGTAGGCGCTGGCCCGCATTGTCGCCTTGCACTCTGCCAACCAAGCCTCGTCCTGCCAGGGCGCAACAACATCATGCGTCCAGAACGTCAACCGGCTATCGCCCGCGTACAGATCGGCGCCGATTTTGGGTTGGCTGACGCCCTTGGTATAGACTTCCTCTAAGAGTTCCGACTGCCCGGTAAAACCCGCATAACTGACGATCAGCCTCCCACTGATCTTGCGCGTGGGTGTCAAAGCGAGTTCGTCGAAGAGCACCCTCAGACGTTCTTGCTGGTATCCCCATGCTTCGTCGAAAACCAGGAGAAGAGGTGCGGAGCCTGCAACCGAGGCAGCATCGGTGCACACCGCTTCGATGAATGATCCCGTTGAGAACGTGATGCGCGAGGCCGTCCAAGTGGCCTCCTGGCGAAGTAGCGGACTTGCCGTGATGATGTTTTTGCACATTTGAAGAATGCGATCTTCGGATTGATGCTGCGCATTCGAGGCGATGTAGCTCTCGCCAAACTTGCCGCCGAAGAGGATGCTGGTAGCGATCAGCATGAGGCTGGCAAAACTCGATTTGCCCGACTTTTTCGGTGCGCTCCATGTCATCGTCGGGTAAGGCAGCCTGCCTTCCGGCGTGAGATTGAAGGCATGGCGAATGAACTCACGCTGACTTGGGAGCAGCACGAACTTCTTGCCCGTCTCAGGCACGCAACAGATTTCCTCGATGAACTGATCGGGATGCTTGCGCCAGCGGGCCAGCGCCTTGCTTTCGAGATGCGTCGTCATTTGCCGCCTCCCGCGCGGGCGGCACGGAGACGTTTCCCCATATCGGCCTTCTGCTCTTCCGAAAGCACGCGCTTCTGGCGAAAGGGATTAGTACCGAGCCGGTAGGGCCAACTGGGACACGTCACCGAGACGCACTTGCGAACCTCGCTAGGCTGGCCGCAACAGCAATCGAGGCACCGCTCTCTAATGGCAACGAGGGGATTTTTCGCCCTATGATAGCTGTGCAAAATCTCCAAAGGCACCTTCCGGGGATCACGGCCTACCCTCTGGCCCGCGTCAGCCTCAAACGGGCTGATTTCCAGTAGATCATCTTGGGCGCTCATAGCTCACCCCGCCGCAGCCGATCATAGACGACACGACAAGTGATCGCCTCGATACCAGTACCTTCGACGGAGAAGTTGAAGCTGGTGTTGGGAAACAGTGTGCGCAGCATCTCAAGCTGACGCACGAACGCACGCATGATCACCACGAGGTGTTGTTCCTGGCAGCCCGGTAAGTTGACGATCTTGCCATCGGCTGGCACCGACTGTGAGGCGACTGAGGCATCGAAACTCATTGGGATTTCCTCGACGCTCGTATGATCGAGTGCAACGCCTTGGCCTTGCCCCTCAGCACCGCCATGCGTGCCTTATAGTGCCACGGCACGACGCCGAGATTGAGCCGGTTCGCCTCACACAACGCCTGATACTCACGCCTGAGCCCGCCCAACCTGTTCTGCTTCGTCTGTCTGGTGAAGCGAATGTCACTTCGATGCTTTGTCATTGGCTTGGCCCGTCGTCGTCTGCGCCGTCGTCATCGACAAGATCGGAAGCCCACTCAATCGTATGTGGGCCAAGCACCTTGAACGAGTTGAGATGCTTCGCATGGCATTTGCAGCACTGATCAACGACGACAAGATCGGTATCGATGATGGTAGGCCCGGCATCGGCATCACCGACGCCACCGGCCACGGCGACTTGTGCGTCACTCGGCAAGATTGGCGTCGGCACGTAAGGCGTGCTGTCGCGCACATAGTCAGTCACGTAGGAAAGCGATATGGCATCCTTGATGCGAAGTCGCTGTGCGGCAGCATCACCACGACGAGCACGGTTGCGTGCGAGACGATTACTCCATGCTGCCATGTTCACATGTCCTCTCAGAGTTCGACGACTGCACGTGGCTCGCAAACCTCACGCCAGCGTGAGGTTTTGCCGGAAGGTGCGCACACCGATCTGTTGAGGAAGCCGATCATGCTGCATCCCCATGTTCGAGCAGAAGATCGCCCAACGTCTTCACGTTCTTCATGCGTCGTTTCAGTCCGAGGCTTTCCAGCACGCGCTTGAGCGTGTTTGTCAGTCGCACATAGTTGTCGAGCGCAGACGGCGAACTTCCCGTCGAGGCGAAGCGGATTTCCATTTGCTCAAGCTCGACGATCAGCGTTGCGGCTCGGCGCACCAGAGCCTTCTCACCTTCGGAGCAGTTGTCGGCACCGCCAAGATCGCTCAGGTGAAGTTCGAGCAGATCGCGGAAGCGTCTTGCCCACGGCTTAGCGAGATGCACGCCCGGCAGCGGGTGGCCGTTCGTGATCTTGCTGCGATTGTTGTGCTCGCACGCGAGTGCGGTCCCCGTTTTCGGTGCGATCTTCGCCTTGGATTTGCGAGGCGGATTTACTCTCTTACTCATGCCCTCAAGTTAAGTGCCACCGTGAGTAATAGCAAGGGATGCTTAAAACCCCTTGTTTTGTAGGCTCTGCGCGGTGCGGCAAAGGCACCTAACTCGATTAAGACGTGTTCGGATTATCGGTGTGCTGGTTGTTGAGGGCGTAGCTCTATCACAGGCGAGTTTTCATAGGCATAACTGTGTGAGGGCGGGGGTGTTCGCTCAACACCCGCTCAGCCGTGACCAAAACAAACGACGCCGGAGGCACAATACAGGGCGGTAATGCAGAGCAGGACAAATGCCGCGATAAATGTAGCTAGTATAATCCACGATATTATTCTGATTACCTTTAGCAAAACGCTTGGCTTCATCTTATGGACTTCGGCACGGCAGTATTTGCATATTGTCGCCTCTCTTGGAATGCGCGAGGCGCAGCGTGGACAAGGCCTCGTTGATAACGCATTTGCTAGCGTATAGCCTGCCACACCGGCGAGCGCTCCCGCCTCAATTTTATCCCTTAATTCACGATCCATGACGACCTCCTAATTGGGCTATCAAAGTATACAGCCAACAGGGGTGACGGCGGTTCGTCTCCTGGTGCCAGCGAAGACGAAGAACGTCCTCACCTTCCTTGAGCTTGGCTGCTTTCTCACGCGGCAATATCCTCCTGAGCCTCGTTATCGACAACCAGACGTACAGCCGGAACTTCCGGCAGCCCTGCCTTACGCCTCAGTTCGTTGGCACGCTGGTGCTTCTTGAGAACGAGACGCTGTGTCTCTTCCAACGAGTGCAGACATGCTTGAAGCTGATCAGCGAGGTTCTGCTCCTGCGTCTTGTATACGAGAGGCTTGCAGCGTGGCCCTCTTTTAGAACGAGATGACTTCATAACTCTGAGAACCTCCTACGTTCACTTTTTCTAACTGAGTTCACTAATCAACCTCGATACCAAGGCGTAGCCAAAGCCGCGCGGAGCGCGTCTTCTTTTATTTAGTCTTCTTCCTATGCTTATATCTTCTATTAGTTCTTCTACTATGGCAGAGCAAAAAACCCGCAATCCTTTACGGCATATGGTGTTGCGGGTGAAAATCGATCTAACGCAGTCCACCCTTGCGTCTAACGCAGTCCACCCTTTTTTCGGCAAAATCGAACGCAGTCCACCCTTTTGCCTTCCAAAATCTAACGCAGTCCACCTTTTGCCAAATCCGCTAGGCTGCATCTTCGTCATCGTGCTCATGTGCCTCTTGCCATCGTCTCTTCACCTCAGCCATCTGCGCTCGCTTCTTTTCCTCATAGTCGAGTTCCTTGCGTCGGGCCGCTTCGTTCGCCTCATGCTGTTCGATTTCAACTCGTGCGGGATCGTGTGTTGCCTCAATCCTGAGCCTGTCGTCATCCTCCATGACAATCTCGATGTGCTCTGGAACCCACAGCTTGCAATCGGCCAAGGCATTGCGATTGAGCTTGCGTAGGTGCTCGTTGATCACGTCGAGCGCGTCGGCAAAGAGGTTGCTGGCATACATCACACCGCGACGTGTCTCGATACCGAGACGACGATCAACCGTGCTCGGAGCCAGCCGCTCTCGATTGGTGCCTTTGAGGTTCAACGTCCAAATCCATAGATACAAGGCGAATGCTGTTGATGCTCTTGGCGTTGGCAATGGCAGCGGGACGCGGCGATAAGGCGGCTTCATCCATCTCGTGCGCAGCACGATCTTGAGCGTCGTGCCGTCATCCTTCACCCGGATCACCGGAGCCGAGAACTTCCCGGCTGGTTGCGTCAGCCGATCTAGGGCGGCGTCAACGAGAGCGAAGCTCTTGCCGCCTTTGGGCAGCCCTACCGCTTGCAGGATGGCATTGCGTGTCGTTCTGAGTGTGATCGTCGGCGGTATGCGTTGTCTGCGCAGTGCATCCTTCTCGGCCTTGTATCCCTTGCTGCCCGCCTTACGCACCGCCCTGGTGCGCGGCACGAAGCAGCTCTTCGGTACCTTCCCGCCATAGACGGCGCGAGCCGCGTTATCGATCCTCGGTTCGTTTCGGCGGCTGTCCATATATTGTAGCCCGCTTGCCATCGCCTGCTCGTGCCGGGCGTCAGCAAGGGTTCGGGCTGCTTGGGCGGTGAGTGAGATACCAATCGCAAGCTCGAAGGCGGTGAGCAGCTTGGCACCGTCTGACGATCCGTGCCGTATAGGCGGCTCTTTGAGAATGCGGTAGCTGATCGGCGCGAACAGCGGGTGCTTGCTATGCTTCGTCATTTCGCCCGCCTTCTGAACGGAACCCGCCCAGCGTTCGGTGGGAAGTGTTGCCGTGCCGGTTGAGGCTTGTGCGGATCGTTGATGCAGCGCCGGGCAATATGGTTCTCGATCTGGTGAGGCCGAAGGCCCTTAGCCCGAAGCTCCTGGCGAAGTTGCTCAGTCTCGGTGACACGACAGTCATCGTCGGGCTTGGGCTCGTCACGATCCTCCCGCCACCACGAGCGGAAATTGGGTTTGGGTTTCGATGCTCGGCTCATTTCGCCACCTCGCGCCGACGGGGCAGGACGATGACGCCACGCGACCGAAACACCCGCGCGAACTTTTCCGCGTCCGAACCGAAGTAGAAGTAGGCTTGGCCTTGCGTCGGCTCAGCAACGGTGCCGTCGCCCTTGATGAACTTAATACGCCCCTTGGTGAAGCAGAGCGCCGAGCACACCTCGGTTAGTTTCTGAAACCACGCCGACGACGTGAAGTTGTGCGTCAACATGATTGCCTCGGTGACACGTCCCGACTGAAACTCAGCAATCAGCTTCTCAGTGAACTGCGCAATGTAGGGCTGCCCATAAGGCGGGTTCAAAAATACGCGCCCCTTCCACTTCTGCTTGAGCCCATCCTGAGCAATGTCGTAGTACCGCTTGGCCTTGACGCGCTTCTGCGCAACTTCACTGCTTGCCGGGTCGAGTTCGATTTGGCCGCCGAAGATCTTGCGCACGAAGATCAACTCGGCATCGGGCGTGAACCACTCATTGTCGCCAGTGCCACTCGCACCGCGTTCGTCCGATGAGCCTCGTTCGGCCATCGCCTTGCGATAAGCGTGGCCGTACAGAAGTTCGCGATACCGAGCCTTGTCCGCTAGACGCTTCCGCCAACTGGAAACTTGTTGCTGTCTTATGCCAGTGTGGCGCTCGGCCTTTGCCAGAGAAAAAGAACGCTGGTCGCCGTTCTTTTTACCGCGCCCGGCACCGTGCCCTGGCGTGACGTTCTTGCGCCACCAAGAGACAAACTCTTCCTGATCGTCAATCTTCGCCTCAACGGCGTCAATGAGTGTTGGCCAATCGTGAACTCGCTTGGCGAACTCAATCACGGCGTCCGCTTTCGCGTCCTGCCTCTTCGCCTCTTCCGGGTTGAACTTTGTGACGCCGCTGGTGCGCACCTTGTCGATGTTACCGTGCATCACGCGGCCTCACCGATCAACGCCAGCACGTCGCGGCGTCGAAAGAAGAGCGGGCAGCCGTGACCGTTGCCGTTGACGCCCATACCCGTCAGACGAATAGCTTGGAGTTTTCCGGCAGCCTCAATCTTGGAGACGGTCGCGGTGCTGACGCCGAGAAGCGCGGCGACCTGCTTCCTCGACATGAGCACGCCGTCGCTCGGTCGTGATTGAGCACGACGTGTCTTGTGATTTCGAGATGCTGATTTGGGCACGTACACACACCTTCGCTGTGAGCGATCTGCTCTGTTGCGAAGGGGCACCCCGTTGGGGATAGTTGTGCCACACTTGTGCGAGTTTCCGGCTTGCGGTACAGGCTAAAGTGCCTGGGGCCTCCTTGCTGGCCCTCCCCAGGTCTTCCCCTGGGTAGCCCAGGCTCTCGCCTGGGGCGTCCGGTTTCGCACCTACTGTCCGAGACTGCTACGGCGCAAACTTCGGTGCTCGCACTCCCATCCTCTCGGACGGGACTTAATGCAAAATAGTCAAAGTCGTGGCCAGTCGCAAGAACTTATGAGCCGGGCATTGTTGCCGTCAATGCCGGGCCTCATGGTTGGCTGCCAACCATGACCAATCTCCGAACCTCCGGATATTGGTCAACCTCGATGCCGTCGTCACACTCGCTCAACCCGCACATTGAGTAGAGCCATTTACTTAATGCTGAGAGGGCTAAAAACCGAGATTTCCGGTGCCAGCGAGGTTCTCCTAACGCACCTCGCAGCCCGCCAAACGCCAATATAGCGAAGCGGCGGGCAAATTACGACTAACGCGAAATCGCCTGACGATAGAAGCGCGATTTCGCTTTAGGTTTTTGTCTCTAGCGCATGATCTTATCCGAAAAGTCTGCAACTTTTCGGGATCATGCGCTAACGCCGCGTTGCGGGAGGGGGCGCACTTCCCGCCAGGTCGCCCAGCCGGTCGTTCAGCATCTCAAGACGGTCTGCCGCGGAGCTGACGCGGGCTGCGAGGTCGGCGTTGAAGTGTTTCGCCGATTCGTCGGCGACCGAGCGGTCGCGGCGTGCTTCGGCCAAGTTCGTTTTGAGCTCCTGCATCTGGCGCCGGAGCTCCCACAGCTCGTCGGTGACGACGAGCGAGGCCATCAGGATCAGGCGATCGTCGCCCACCTGGCCGAACTTTCGTCGCATCGTGTCGACATGAGAGCCGAGATATTCTGCCAGCGCGATCAGGTGAGTCTCCTCGCCTTCGCCGCATTCGAGCCGATAAGTCCGGCCGTTCAACGTGACGCTGACTTGACCCATGCTGAGCCCCCACCTGTTACGCTCTCTACCCCGGCACGGCCGGCATCATGTCCTTGAGAGTGACCATCACCGCCTCGAGCCGGCCGGATACCTCGTCGTTCGCCGCCTTGAGGCGCCGCACGCGGTTCCTTTCCGCATCGAGATCTGTTCTGAGCCGGTCGCGCTCCTCGATCAGGCTGCGCACCTGCTCCTTGAGCGAGGCGACCGATTTGCCCGCTTCGCCTTCTGCCGCTTCGCCTTCTGCCAAGATGTGTTGCAGGAAACCTTCAAGCTCATCGAGCGCGGCGTCGAGCCGCTCCGTTGCCTGCTGCAGAGCATCAGGTTCCGTCATCGCGCTGCTGGCCCTCCCCACTCGGCCCGCCGCTTCATGCCAGCGATATGGCATGGCTCGCTATATGACACAGCGATCTGGCAATAATGTGGTCTCACCCCGCCAAATGTACAACAACTTCTCATGCGCTGCTTGGTTCCAAGCGGCGATTGACAGTGGCGAGAGGCGTATGATTTGAGACAGGCGCTGTTAACGGATCGTCAACGTTCATGGAGGGCGGCGAGAGCCCGAAATCATGGCTGATTTTAAGCCTCGGTGCCGGCTCTATTTGCAGCTTCCCGGCGCCCTCACGGCAAAGCTCGAAGCTCAACTCTCCCAATCTTTGGCCAAGACCGACGTGGCCTGCGTGTTGCTTGGGCCCGACGCGCAGGCGATCGACGAAGATCGTGCCGGGCGCCTGATCGACCTTGTGCAGAGCGCTGGCGCTGCTTGCTTGATCAAAGACAATGCCGAACTCGCCGAACGCTTGGGTGCTGACGGGGTCCATCTTGCAGCGGAGCCAGACCTCTATCGCAAGGCGCGCGCGCTGCTCGGCGACCGCGCGAGCATCGGGGTAGCCTGTGGGCTTGAGCGTCACGAAGCGATGCTGCTCGCAGAGCTTGGCGCCGATTACGTCGGCTTCGGCCCGTCGTCGCCGAACAACGGCGACGACATCGATGATTGCGCCGAGCTGATCGCCTGGTGGGCCGAGATTTTTGTCGTCCCTTGCGTCGCCTTCAATATCGACGGAACCGATGCCGCGCAGAGGCTCGCCACGCTTGGCGCCGACTTCATCGCCCCCTCCACATTGATCTGGCAGGACGATGATGCAGTGAACCGCATCGCCGCGATCGGCCGGGCGATCTCTGAAGTGAGGAGGGCTGCGTGAATTTCATGTTTGCGCGGCGAGGCTTGCTCGCCACGGCGCTTGCCCTTCTGCTTGCCCCTTTGAGTGCCAATGCCACAGAGAGCGCGTCCTATACGGCCTTTTTTCAAGGCAAGTATCTGACGGCGCTGAAGCTCGCCCAGCAGGAAGCCGCGCAAGGCTCCAAAGAAGCCTACACTCTCATGGGCGAGATTCTACGAAGGGGGGCTTGGCGTCGCTCAGGATTATAACAAGGCCGCCGACAGCTATGCCAAGGCCGCCGACCTCGGCGATCCCAATGCGCAATTCTCGCTCGGCACCCTCGTCGCCGAAGGGCACGGGGTGAAGAAGGACCTCCGCATTGCCGCCGATCTCTTCGATCAGGCGGCTGAAGCGGGCAATGCGGGGGCGCAATACAACCTCGCCCTGGTCTATCTGAACGGCAATGGCCGCCCTCGTGACGAGACCAAGGCTGCGGAATGGATGGAGAAATCGGCAACGCTCGGCAATCCGCAAGCGCAATACGATCTCAGCGCCTTCTATCAGTTCGGCCGCGGCGTCCCGATCGACAAGGCCAAAGCGGCGGAATGGCTCGGGCGCGCTGCCGATGCGGGCCTTCCCGACGCCCAAGTCGACTACGCGGTCATGCTCTTCAAGGGCGAAGGAGTACCGGTCGACCAGGCCCGCGCCGCCAAGCTGTTCCGCCAGGCCGCCGAGCAGGGCAATCCCGTGGCCCAAAACCGGCTGGCACGGCTCTACGCCAATGGGGTTGTGGTGAAGGAAGACCTCGTCCAAGCCGCCAAATGGCACCTGCTCGCCCGCGGCGCCGGGGTCAGCGACTTCAATCTCGACCTGATGCTGGCCAAGCTCACCAAGGAGCAGCGCGCCGAAGCGGAAAAAGATGCACAGAATCTGGCGCGACGGCAGTCTCACGCAGTAAGAGTGCTACCTTGACAGCGGCAGCGGCTTGGCGGCTTAAAGGCGGCGACCCGAGATTCTCCCCGCAAGGCATTCCATGAAAATCAACGGCAACGAGATTCGCCCCGGCAACGTGATCGAGCACAAAGGGGCGCTTTGGATCGCGGTGAAGACGCAGGCCGTGAAGCCCGGCAAGGGCCCGGCTTACGCGCAGGTCGAACTCAAGAATGCGATCGACGGGACCAAGCTCAACGAGCGCTTCCGCGCTTCCGAGACGGTCGAGCGCGTGCGGCTAGAGCAGAAGGACTATCAATTCCTCTACGCCGAAGGCGACATGCTGACCTTCATGGATGTCGACACCTACGATCAGATCCAGATTCCGCATGACCTTATCGGCGAGCGCGCGGCCTTCCTCCAGGACGGGATGACGGTGACGGTCGAGAGCCATGAAGGGCGCGCGATCGGCGTCTCGCTGCCCGACCAGGTCACGCTCGAAGTGGTCGAGGCCGAGCCCGTGGTGAAAGGGCAGACCGCCGCTTCCTCTTACAAGCCTGCCAAGCTCGAGAACGGCGTGCGCATTCTCGTGCCGCCCTTCGTCGGCGCCGGTGAGCGCGTGGTGGTCGACACCAACGAGCTCACTTATGTGCGCCGCGCCGAATAGCCGATAGCCGCCACTCTGGCGTCGCGTTCGGTCTATTGAATTAGAACTTTCGTCATGGCCGGGCTTGTCCCGGCCATCCACGTCTTGAGAATGCCGCAGGAAATCGTGAATGCCCGGCAACATGGCCGGGCATGACGGTTCTTGGGAATGAGGGTGCGTGACATGCCCGCCTCAGCGCTGATGAACGTAATGCTCGCCGCCGCCCGCAAGGCCGGCCGCAGCCTTGCCCGCGATTTCGGCGAGGTCGAGCAGCTCCAGGTGTCGCTGAAAGGCCCGTCTAATTTCGTGAGCGCCGCCGATCATCGCGCCGAGGATATCCTGCACGATGAGTTGACCCGCGCCCGCCCGGGCTATGGCCTCCTCATGGAGGAGCGCGGCGAGATCGAAGGTGCCGACCGCACCCATCGCTGGATTGTCGATCCGCTCGACGGCACGACCAATTTCCTGCATGGCATCCCGGTCTTCGCCGTCTCCATCGCGCTCGAGCGCGAGGGCGAGCTTGTGGCCGGGCTTGTCTTCAATCCGGCAACCCAGGAGACCTTCGCCGCCGAGAAGGGCAAGGGTGCCTATATCAACGACCGCCATCGGCTCCGAGTGGCTGCCCGCACCGACATGGCGGCCTCGGTCATCGCCACCGGCATCCCCTATAGCGGTCGCCCGGACCACGATCTCTTCCTCAAGGAGCTTCGCACCGTCATGGGCGGATCGGCGGGGGTGCGACGCATGGGCGCTGCCGCTCTCGACCTTGCCTGGACCGCCGCCGGCCGCTTCGACGGCTTCTGGGAGCGCAACTTGCGCCCCTGGGACATGGCAGCCGGCATCCTCATCTTGCGCGAGGCGGGCGCCTATGTGAGCGACGCCGACGGCAAGGAGCGCATGCTGGAAAAAGGCAGCATCGTCGCCGGCAACGAGACCATCCATCGGAAATTGCTCAAGCTTCTTAAAGACGCCGGCGGTGCCGAAGCTTAGGACCTGCGGTACCCCCTCCCTTTGCCCTCTGAGCCCGCAAATTCTGCCCAAGCAGCCGCAACTCTGCCCTGAGGTTGCCGTTTTGCCTGTCAAACTATTCGGTTAAGGTGAGGCGGAAAAACCGCTGATTCACGATGCGAGACGATGGCAGCGCCAATCTACAAAGTTAAGCTCACGCGCCCCCAGGTCTTTCTGTGGCGCATGTCCCTGTTTCTGATCCTCGCCATTCTGCTCGCCATAATCCTCGACGGGCAGACGCAGCAGCTGCGCCATAGCTTCATGGCCAATCCCGGACTGAACACGCTGATCATCGGCGTGCTCATCGTCGGCACCGTCTATGCCTTTCGCCAGGTGCTCCGGCTCTATCCCGAAATCAACTGGGTCAACAATTTCCGCATCTCCGATCCCGGCATCAGCGCCGACAAATCCACACCCGTCCTGCTCGCGCCCATGGCCACCATGCTCCGCGACCGCACCGGGCACCTGTCGCTCGCCGCCGGCTCAATGCGCTCGCTGCTCGACTCGGTCGCGTCTCGTCTCGACGAGCAGCGCGAGACCACGCGCTATCTCGTCGGACTGCTCGTCTTTCTCGGCCTGCTCGGCACGTTCTGGGGCTTGCTGCAGACGGTGAGCTCGGTCGGCGCCACCATCGGCGCGCTCGACACCAATGTCGGCGAGAACGTGATGCTGTTCGATCAATTGAAGGAAGGACTCGCGGGCCCGCTCAAGGGCATGGGCACTGCCTTCTCCTGCTCGATGTTCGGCCTCGCCGGCTCGCTCATCTTGGGCTTCCTCGACCTTCAGGCAGGCCACGCGCAGGGGCGCTTCTACAACGAGCTCGAGGATTGGCTGTCCGGCATCACCGAGCTTCAGCCGGCAGATGCGGCCGCGGCCGGATCCATGCCGCCGCAGATGAGGTTCGCGATGATGGACATGCAGCGCTCACTCGCCGATCTCAGCGAGAAGGTCGACCTCAGAGTGCTGAACGACAACACCGGCGAGGCAGTGAAGGACTTGGCACAGGGTGTCGACAAGCTGATCCGCCAGATGCGCGCCGAGCAGAAGGTGGTGCGCGAATGGGCCGACGAGCAGGCCCAGCAACAGCAGGAGCTTGCCGCCGTGCTCCGCCAGATCACCGATCAGTCGGTCGTGCCGGCACGGGAGGAACGGAACTAAATGGCTCTCGCCCGCGCCCGCCGCGGACGTTACCAGGCCAATTATTGGCCTGGCTTCGTCGACATGCTCTCCACCCTTCTCCTGGTGGTGACCTTCCTCATGTCGCTGTTCATGGTCACCAATTACGTCGTCACCCAGACGGCGAGCGGCAAGGACACCATGCTGTCGCGCCTCAACCGCCAGCTTTCCGAGCTGACCGAGCTTCTCGCGCTCGAGCGCTCGAAGAAGGAATTGGCTGAGGACTCGCTCCAGGCGCTCCAGGCGACGCTCGGCGACAAGGACAAGGAGAACCAGCGTCTTACCGGTTTGCTCGGCGATGCCGGCGGCAAGGCGCAAGGCGCCGAAAGCAAAGCGCGTACGCTCGGCGGCCAGCTCGACAGTCAAAAGCAGATCACCAACGACGCTCTTGCCAAGGTCGAGATGCTGAATCAGCAGCTTGCGGCGCTCCGGCTCCAGCTCACCTCGTTGCAGGAGGCGCTCGATGCCTCGGAAGCGAAGGACAAGGAGAGCCAAGCCAAGATCGCCGATCTCGGCCAGAGGCTGAACATTGCGCTCGCCAAGAAGGTGCAGGAGCTCGCCCGCTACCGCTCTGACTTCTTCGGCAAGCTGAAGGAGGTGCTCGGCGACCGCGCCGATTTCGAGATCGTCGGCGATCGCTTCGTGTTTCCCTCGGACGTCTTGTTCGACTCCGGCTCCGCCGAGCTGAAGCCTGGAGCGACGGCGCAGCTCGACAAGCTCGCCGAGGCGCTAAAGGAGATCGAGAGCAAGATTCCGCCTGACATCAGCTGGGTCATGCGCGTCGACGGTCACACCGACATCCATCCGATCTCCACGCCGGAGTTCCCCTCGAACTGGGAGCTGTCGAGCGCGCGCGCAATCTCGGTGGTGCGCTATCTGATGCAGGATGGGATTTCGCCAGAGCATCTGGTGGCTGCCGGCTTCGGCGAGTTTCAGCCCATCGATACCGGAACGAGCGACGAGGCTCTGGCCAAGAACCGGCGCATCGAGCTCAAGCTCACCGAGCGCTGATGCCTCGTAGCACTAGGTCAAGCTGAACCCCACAAGAAGTGCGACCGTCGCCGCCATCAACAGCGCGGCAAACCACCCCAGTAGTCTAAGCCACGTCGGTAGCGCCAATTGGCGGCTAAGCTCTTTTCCTGAAACCAGGAGCATCATCAGGGCGAGAATCGGCACGGCTATGATGCCGTTTATCACCGCCGTCCAGAACAGCATCGCGATCGGATCGATCTTGGCGGCGGCAAGCGCTCCTCCTCCGAGCGTCGCGGCCCCAACGATGGCATAGAAGCCAAGCGCGCGACCGACCGGTAGCTCGAGACTGCTGCGCAAGCCGAAGGCCTCGGCCACCGCATAGGCCGCCGATCCTGCAAGGACAGGCACGGCAAGAAGGCCGGTTCCGATAATGCCGGCAGCGAAAAGGGCAAAAGTCAGGTCGCCCGCGATGGGCCGCAGAGCTTCGGCCGCCTGCGCCGCGGTTTCGATCTTCGTCATGCCGTGCGCATAAAGCGTGGCGCCAGTAGTCACGATGATGAAGAAGGCGATGAAGTTCGAGATGAACATTCCAGTCCAAGTGTCTATCGAGATGTGGGCGAAATAATCTTCGCCCGGCGCAAGCCGCCTGCCATATCGGCGCCGATGGCTTAAGCGCGACTCTTCCGCTTCCTGCGAAGCCTGCCAGAAAAAGAGATAGGGACTGATAGTCGTGCCGAAGACGGCGACGATCATGAGCAGGAAGCCGCTGTCGAGCGATATCTTTGGGACTAGGGTCGAGACGAGGATCTCGCGCCACGGCACATCGACACTGAGAGCCGCGGCGACGTAAGCGAACAAGACCAGGGTGAGAAACTTCAGATAGCCCGCGTAGTGATGATAGGGGATGAAGATCTCTGCCGCGAGGCAGGCAATGCCGAACGCGAGCGCATAACCGAGACTCGGCCCGCCAATGACGAGCTGCAAGGCGTTGCCCATTGCGGCGAGATCGGCGGCAATGTTGATCGTGTTAGCGACGATCAGCAGAACAACCACGAGGTAGAGGGCTGCCGGCGAGAGATGGCGCGCGATGTTCCGCGACAGCCCTCTTCGAGTTTGCCATCCGATCCACGCACTGATAATCTGGACTGCAGCCATAAAGGGCAGCGTGAGGAGCATGGTCCAGGTCAAGGCGTAGCCGAATTGCGCGCCGGCTTGGGAATAAGTTGCAATCCCGCTCGGATCGTCGTCGGCGGCCCCGGTTATCAGCCCGGGACCAAGAGCCCTGAACAGACGTGCAGGACCCCGGAGTAATCTTTGCCCGAGCTCACTTGGCTCAAGCGCGGTCATGTCGTTGCATCACTCCGCGGCGTCGGGAGCGAACTGCAGCTCGGCCAGCCGCTTATAGACGCCGCCTTTGCCGATCAGGCTCCGATGCGTGCCCTCCTCGACGAGGCGCCCATGATCGAACACGAGGATGCGGTCGGCCGAGATCACCGTGGCCAAGCGATGGGCGATGACGAGCGTGGTGCGCCCCTCCATGACTTTGCCGAGCGCGCGCTGCACCAAAGTCTCGCTCTCAGAATCGAGTGCGCTCGTCGCCTCGTCGAGCAGCAAGATCGGCGCGTTGCGCAACACGGCTCGCGCGATCGCGATTCTCTGGCGCTGCCCCACCGAGAGCGTCACGCCCCCTTCCCCGAGCATGGTCGCGTAGCCCTGTCGCAGCGCCACGATGAAGTCATGCGCGAAGGCAGCCTTTGCCGCCGCCTCGATATCCGCCTCGCTCGCGCGGTCGGTGCCATAAGCAATGTTGGCGGCGATGGTGTCGGCGAACAATGCCGTCTCCTGCGGCACGAGCGCGAAGCGACGGCGGAGCGCGGCGAGATTCGCCTCGTTGACGGGCACGCCGTCGATCTCGACTTTGCCGCGATCGCAGTCGTAGAAGCGGAGCAGGAGGGCGAAGATCGTGGTCTTGCCGGCGCCTGACGGTCCCACCAAAGCGACGCGCTCGCCTTTCTTGACCCGGAAGCTGACGCGATCAAGCGCGTTTGCCTCGGGCCGCAACGGATAGGAGAAGGAGACATTGGCGAAGGCGATCTCTCCGCGCGGCGGCTCCGGCAGCGGCTTGGGATGGGCCGGCGATTTGATCTCCGACTGGACCGCGAGCAGTTCGCCCAGGCGCTCGGCCGCGCCTGCCGTCTGGCTCACCTCGCCGTAGACTTCGCTGAGCTCGCCGACCGAGGCCGCGGCAAGAAGCGCGTAGAGCACGAACTGCCCAAGCCGCCCGCCGGTCATGGTCCCCGCTAGCACGTCTTGCGCGCCGTACCAAAGCACGCCGACGACGCTCGCGACGACGAGGAAGATGGCGATCGCCGTGAGCCCGGCTCGCGACTTCGCGCGCGCGTTGGCGGCGGCAAAGGATCGCTCGACCGCCGCGCCGAAGCGCTCGGATGCGGTCTTCTCTTGGGTGAAGGCTTGCAGCACTCTGACCTGGCTGAGACTCTCGCTCGCATAGGCCGAGGCATGGGCGAGCGTATCTTGTGCCTGGCGCGACAGCGCCCTCACCGAGCGCCCATAACCAACGAGCGGCAGGATGATGACAGGAATGGCGATCACCACCGCGAGCGAGAGCTTGGGGCTCGTCACCACCATCATCGCCACTGCGCCGATGAGAAGCAGCAGGTTGCGCAAAGCCTGGGAGATGACCGTGCTGGCAGCGGCCTTCACCTGCGTCGTGTCGGCGGTCAACCGCGACATCACCTCGCCCGAATGCGAGACTTCGTAGAAGGCGGGGCTGAGGCCGGTGAGGTGCTTGAACACGTCACGCCTGATATCGGCCACCACGCGTTCGCCCAGCCAGTTGACGCAATAGAAGCGCGCGCCGCTCGCCAGCGCGAGCACGAGCCCGACGCCGACAAGCGTAGCAAAGTATTTGTCGATCAGGCTCGGATCGATGCCGGAGAAGCCGAGATCGATCATGCGCCTTACGGCAAGCGGGACGGCAAGCGTCGCTGCGGCAGCGACGAGGAGGGCGAGCAGAGCCGCACCCAGCATGCCTTTGTGGTGCAAGAGATAAGGCTTGAGCGCAAGAAGCGGGCGGAGCGAGCGGCGCTGCTTGGCTTCGTCGCGCTCGAACGCATCCTTTTCAGGGACTTGCCCGTCACGGTCGGCGCCTTCGCCCTTTGGTGTCACAAGTTGCACAATCGGCCCAGCTGGAGTCTCGAAGCGGAGACTTTAAGGGCCTTGGCGCGCTGCGGAAAGGGTTTATGGCCGCGCCCTTCCGGCGCAGCCTTGTGTGCGCTCCAGACTTGCTTTATAGGCTCGCACCAAGAAATTTCGCACGGATTTGCAAGGCTGGACGCCATGAAAAAGGACATTCATCCCGATTATCACCGCATCAAGGTGGTGATGACCGACGGGACCGAGTTCGTCACCTACTCGACCTACGGCGCCGAAGGCGAGACGCTTAAGCTCGACATCGACCCGAAGACGCATCCGGCCTGGACGGGCGGCGGTCAGCATCTCACCGATCGCGGTGGTCGGTTGACCCGCTTCAAGCGGAAATACGAAGGCTTCTTGAAGTAGGCGTCCAGCGATCGCGCCTTCGCGCCCGAGATTGGTCATGGCCGGGCTTGTCCCGGCCATCCATGTTTTCAAGTCTTAAGGATAAAAAAACGTGGATGCCCGGCACAAGGCCGGGCATGACGGATGCTTTGCGAACGTGCCGAAACCGCTATTCCCGCGAGCCGAAGGCGGCGCGGAGTCGCGACATCTGCGACTGCAGCGGATTGTCGATCTCGCCCGCCTGCGGCATCTCTTTGAAATCGAGCATCTGATCCAAGCGGATCACGCGCTCCTGGAGCTTGACGCTCTGCTCGATCAGCTCGCGCAAGCGGACCGGCAGTTGGCCGAGATCGCGCGTCGGCTGGTCGCTGACGGTGACGGGAAGCTTGATCTTGCGCTGCTCCTCGGCGGCCTGTTCCGGCGTCAGTTCGCCTTCACTCACCGCGCGCCTGATCAAGAGCCACGAGGCGAGCTGCATCAGCCGCGTGGTGAGCCGCATGCTCTCGGTGGCATAAGCGAGCGAATGCGGAGGCCTCAGCTTGCGCGCCTCTTTCCGACCCTCGCCGTCGAGATAGGTTGCCGCCGCCTCGACGAGTGCCATGCCCTCGCGGAACACGGCCTTGAACTGATCCGACCGCGCGAATTTCGCGCCGAACGAGACCGTTACGTTTTCGTCACGATCTCCGCTGTTCGATTTCCCCGCCATCGGCCACTCCCCTCGACGCCCGTGCCGGCGGCATACTATGCCATGCGGAAGGCTCGTCGTCCCCTTCCAACAACAAAGGTTAAATCCTCCGAATTGGGCAAAAAAAAGAGCCGCCATAAGGCGGCTCAGGAAGTTAACAGGGAGGCGTCAAACAGAGTGGACAGGCCACTCAGATCCAGAGGACTGGATGACGAGAAGGTTAGCGCGAAAGTCCTAACGCGGAGTTAACGCTAAGGCGGGATTTACCTAAAGGAAGCGTGACGGCGGGTTCTCAGCGCTTGAAAGCGGCCTCCGCGGCGCTCCGCGACGATTGCTTGGCGCCGAGCGTGGCTTCGATGCGCGCGATCTCTCCCTTCAAGTCTTCGATCAAGGCCGCGAGCTCCTTGACCGAGAGCTTGCTTAAGTCCTGGCCGAGCTCATAGCCCTTGGGCTTCTTCGGCGGCGGGGCGAGATCGTCTGTGTCCATGCGCGCACTGTAGCACCGCAACTTTCTCTTCTCTAACGTCATCGCCGGGCTTGACCCGGCGATCCAGAGCCGCTTGCTCTACGTCCCGTTGCCCTGGATGCCCGGCTCAAGGTCGGGCATGACGTGACAGAGGAAGGACCGATGCAGCCCAAGACCATGACGGTCATTGAAGCGAGGGGTGCCGGCGGCCCCGAGGTGCTCGTCGCGGCGACGCGGCCGGTGCCCTCGCCTGGCCCGGGCGAAGTCCTGATCGAAGTCGCTGCCGCGGGCATCAACCGGCCCGATGTGGCTCAACGCCAGGGACTCTATCCCCGCCGAAAGGAGCCTCGGACCTGCTCGGTCTCGAGGTCGCGGGCAAGATCGTGGCGCGCGGGCCGGGCGCAGCGCGATTCAAGGACGGGGATATCGTCTGCGCGCTCGTCAATGGCGGCGGCTATGCCGAGTTCGCCGTGGCGCCTGAGGCCGTGACGCTGCCGGTGCCGGCTGGACTGTCCCTTGTCGAGGCCGCGGCACTGCCGGAGACCGTCTTCACCGTGTGGCACAACGTGTTCGAGCGCGGAGGGCTAAAGCCCGGCGACTGGTTGCTCGTGCATGGCGGGACGAGCGGCATCGGCACCACCGCAATCCCTTTGGCCAAGGCCTTCGGCGCGCATGTCATCGTCACCGTGGGCAGCGCCGAGAAGGTTCGCGCCTGCGAGACGCTCGGCGCGATCCGCGCCATCAACTACCGCGAGGAAGACTTCGTCGAGGTCGTGCGCGAGACGACTGGCGGCCATGGCGCCGACGTCATCCTCGACATGGTCGGCGGCGACTATGTCGAGCGCGATCTCAAGGCTGCCGCACTCGAAGGGCGGATCGTGCAGATCGCCTTCCTCAAAGGCGCGAAGGTCGAGCTCGATCTCATGCAACTCATGTTGCGGCGTCTGACCTTGACCGGCTCGACGCTCCGCGTGCAGAGCCTCGAGGCGAAGGCCCGCATGGCGAAAGCCATCGAGGAGCGCATCTGGCCTCTGGTCGCGGCCGGCAAGTTCAAGCCGGTGATGGACTCGACCTTTCCCCTCAAGGACGCGGCAGAGGCCCATCGGCGCATCGACGATGCCGGCCACGTCGGGAAAATCGTGCTGTTCGTGAAGGAATAGGCCTCTAAGCAATTGCCTAGGGAAGCGGCAGGCCCTATATAGCGGGTATTCCCCTTCATTTTGTTGGATTGGCTCTTTCGCCGGAGGGGGCGGGAGGCCGCCGGCATTCTCTTGAGGCGAGAAACCCATGGACCGCACCCCCCTGATGCCCAAAGCGACCGCCGTCTGGCTGGTCGACAACACCTCGCTCACCTTCGAGCAGATCGCCGAGTTCTGCGGACTGCACGTGCTCGAGGTGAAGGGCATCGCCGACGGCGATGTGGCCCACGGCATCAAGGGCATGGATCCGATTTCCTCGGGCCAGCTCTCGCGCGAGGAGATCGCGCTGGCCGAGAGAGACCCTTCGCATCGCCTCAAGCTGGCGGAGCCCAAGGTCGAGGTGCCCGAGGTCAAGACCAAGCGCGGGCCCCGCTACACGCCGGTGTCGCGCCGGCAGGACCGTCCCAATGCGATTCTGTGGCTGCTCAAGAACCATCCCGAGCTCAAGGACTCGCAGATCATGCGCCTCGTCGGCACGACCAAGCCGACCATCATCGCCATCCGCGAGCGCTCCCACTGGAACTCGCCGAACCTTCAGGCGCAGGACCCCGTGACGCTCGGCCTCTGCTCGCAGATCGACCTCGACGCCGAAGTGAAGAAGGCGGCTGCCAGGATCGAGCGCGAGCGGAAGGAAGCCGGCATTGCGGAGCCTCCGAAGGCCGGCACTCTGCTCCCCGCCGAGGAGGCCCTCGCGGCGGCTCCTCAGCCCGAGCCGGAGCGGCCCATGGCCACTGTTCTCGCGCAGGAGGCCCGCGCGGCGATGAATGCGCCCGAGGAAGAAGAGGAGGCGCCCGACATCGACTCCGTCTTCGCCAAGCTCAAGGACCTGAAGCGGAGCGACGTGCCGTCGGACTGATCCAGGTCGGCGGCGTATTTGAGCCGGATCAAGGCCAAGCCGGCACCCCTTGCCCAAATGGATGCATCTCCACCGAAGGGTGCATCATGAGCACGATCGACATCGCTTACCTGGCAACAGTGCTGTTCTCGTTTACCGGCTTCGCCGGCGTTCTCGCCTACTATTCGCAAACCTGCGCCGAACCCAACCGGCGGCGGAGCGAAGGTGCGGTTCAGCGGACACGCTTGGCCACATCTCATTAGTACAGCAAACTCCACGATTGATCGAAGGGCTTGAGCTTGGCTAGGGTGGTTCGTGGAGGCTTCGGCCTCCGGGGAAACGCCAAGCGATGGCCAATCCATACGAGACCGGACTCGACAAGAACCCGGCCAATTACCAGCCTCTGACGCCACTCGTCTTTCTCGAGCGGGCGGCTTCCGTCCATCCCCATCACACTGCCATCATCTACGGTAAGAGCCGCGCCACTTACGCCGAATTCTACGCCCGCTGCCGCAAACTCGCCTCGGCGCTCGACGCGCGAGGGATCAGCTTCGGCGGTACCGTCTCGGTGATGCTGGCCAACACGCCCGCCATGCTCGAGGCCCATTACGGCGTCCCGATGACCGGTGGCGTGCTGCACTCCATCAACACTCGCCTCGATGCCCCCGCGATCGCCTTCATGCTCGACCATGCCGACACGAAGGTGCTGGTCGCAGACACCGAGTTCGGCCGCGTGCTCAAGGATGCGCTGAAGCTGGCCAAGGTGAAGCCGCTCCTGATCGATTACCGCGACCTCGAATGCGGCGTGGAGGGCGAACGCCTCGGCAATCTCGACTACGAGGATTTCATCGCCGACGGCGATCCGGACTATCGCTGGACCATGCCGAGCGACGAATGGAACGCGATCTCTCTCAATTACACCAGCGGCACGACCGGCAATCCAAAGGGCGTGATCTACCACCATCGCGGCGCGGCGCTGATGTGCTACTCGAACATGCTCGCAACGGGCATGGGCCAGCACCCGGTCTATCTCTGGACGCTGCCGATGTTCCACTGCAACGGCTGGTGCTTCCCCTGGGCCATCTCCCTCATCTCCGGCACCCATGTGTGCCTTCGCGCGGTCCGCGCCAAGGCGATGTATGACGCGATCGCCGAGCACAAAGTGAGCCACCTCTCAGGTGCACCGTTCGTCATGGCCGCGCTGCTCAACGCCGAGGAGGACGAGAGGCGGCTCTTTCCCCAGCGTGTCGCCTTCAGCCACGCGGCGGCGCCGCCGCCGGCCGCGGTGCTCGCCAGGATGGACGAGGCGGGCTTCGAGCTTACCCATCTTTACGGGCTGACCGAGACCTATGGCCCCGCCACCCTGAACGAATGGAAGGAGGCTTGGGACGAGTTGCCCCATGAGGACCGGATGGCAAAGCGCATCCGCCAGGGCGTTCGCTACCACGCGCTCGAAGATCTGACCGTGATGCATCCCGAGACCATGACCCGCGTCGAGGCCGACGGCGAGACGCTCGGCGAGGTCATGTTCCGCGGCAATATCGTGATGAAGGGCTACCTCAAGAATCCGAAAGCGACCGAGGAAGCGTTCGCCGGCGGCTGGTTCCATTCCGGCGATCTCGGCGTGCTGCACGAGGACGGCTACATCCAGCTCAAGGACCGCTCGAAGGACATCATCATCTCGGGCGGCGAGAACATCTCCTCGATCGAGGTCGAGGAGGTGCTCTACAAGCACCCTGCCGTCGCGGCTGCGGCAGTGGTCGCCATGCCTGACGCGAAATGGGGCGAAACCCCGTGCGCCTTCATCGAGCTGAGGTCGGGTGCGAGCGCCACGGAGCCCGAGATCATCGCCTGGTGCAAAGAGAAGCTCGCCCGCTACAAATGCCCGCGCCACGTCGTGTTCGTCGAGCTGCCCAAGACCTCGACCGGCAAGATCCAGAAATACAAGCTGCGCGAGATGGCCAAGGCCGAAGTCAATGTCCCCCAAGTCACCAGAGGGTCTTGGGACCGTCAAGTGAGCGACGGGAAAACTGTCGTCACCGATTGCGCCGATCTTCCCGCGCTGAGCGAGGGCAGGGAGAAGACGATGCCGCTACTCAGAATTCGATCTCATCCAGGGCCGCACCGACGAGGAGATCAAGACGCTGCTCGATGCGGCGCATCGCGCCGTGCTCGCCGCCTTCGCCGTGCCCGAGCGCGACCGCTATCAGATCGTCACCGAGCACGCCCCTTCGCGGATGATCGTCGAGGACACCGGGCTCGACATTCCCCGCACCGAAAAGGTCGTCGTGCTCCAGGTCGTGAGCCGCAAGCGCAAGAAGACGCAGAAGGAGGCCTTCTATCGCCTCCTCTGCGAGGAGCTCGAGAAGTCGTGCGCCATCGCGCCCTCGGACGTCATGGTCGCGTTCGTCGAGAACGACGACGAGGATTGGTCCTTCGGCCACGGCAAGGCGCAGTTCCTCGCCGGCGATCTCTAGACCCTCAGTCCGGCATCCATCCAGGCAGCGCACGCGGATTGGTGTCCGTGACCGTGGCGATTAGTGTCCGTGACCGCGGCCATGGCCGCCGTGGCCGTGCCCTCCGTGACCGTGGCCATGTCCATGGCCTCCGTGCCCACCATGACCGTGGCCGCCATGGTGATGGCCGTGGCCGTGACCGCCATGACCGTGGAATTCGAGATTGTTGTAGCGGTAGTTCCTATAGTGATGGTGGTGGTGGCCGTAATGGCGGTAATAGGGGAAGCCGTACCCATACCAGCCATAGCCGTAATAGTAGGGCCGGCATCGGCCCCAGCGGTCGAGATAGTAGCCTGGGCCGCAATACCAATCGGCTTCGACGGCGATGCTTGGCGCGCTCTTCGCTAACGGCGCAACCGATCCAGGGGTGAGAGCTGACGCGGGCGCAACGCCCGCGAGGATTCCAACACAAGCTGCCGCTGAAACGGCAAGACGGCGCATCGATCGGTAGTGGTACAGTTTGAAGAATATCACCGATCAGCTTGCCGAGCTGCACGGGATCACGAGGGCGTTTAAGGCGCTTCGCTGTCATGATGGCAATATGCCACCTGTCCAAAGCTCGAAATATCCGCCAGGTTGGGCCGCCGCTTCGCGCGCAAATACCCTACCTATCGCAAGGGCTAGCACGTCGCCACAATCAAACTGGACCACTACCCATCGATCGCATATTTCGTTCCTCCATGAGTCTAATGTCCTAAGTTGCGACCTCGGCACCGGTCCCTGACATGAGTGACCAGAGGCGGAACGGACGGGCTAAGTCTTTGTTCCGCCGGTTCACTCAGGCGTTACCGCACTTAATGATGAGGACACGCTCTCATCACAAGTGAAATGACCGTAAGGAATCATCCCGATTTCTTGGTTGCGCCGGATGCTTCCTTCGCGCCAATCTGAACCGGGGGATCAAGCGAATGACGCCGGCGGCACTCGAATCTCAGTTCAGCGAGATCGCGGGCTACCTTGCGCTTGTCATCGAGGCGGGCGCGGTGTTCGTCGTTGCCTTTGGTGCGATCCAGGCGATTCTCGGCCTGGCAGGCTCGATCCTACGGCGAAGCGCCGACGAGATGACCGGACGGCAGATTTGGCTCAAATTCGCCACCTGGATTCTCCTTGCGCTCGAGTTCGCCCTTGCCGCCGATATCGTTCGCACCGCCGTGGCGCCGACCTGGGAGGACATCTCGAAACTGGCGGTGATCGCGACGATCCGCACCATGCTCAATTATTTCCTCGCCAAGGACATCGCCGAGTTCGACCAAGTGCGCAATATTGGCGCCAATACGCCATCCGCCTAGCTGCGTCGGCTTGCAACCGGCCGTCCTATTGATTGGACCCCGTGCCCGGAATGTGGTTCAGTCCAGGCAATGATCGTGGCCGAGCGCGAAGGAGCGCAGCGAGCCATCCGGCACGGGGGCTGGGCGCGCAAAGCCGGTAAGCGTCCATTCGAGGTGAAACACTCGCGCGGTCTGGTGCCACCGGTCCACTCGCGCGTGACAATCGCCTCTCTTTTGGACCAGAGGGATGATCGGCACAAAACGCGCGCGCCAGAAACGATTCCAGCTGATCTTGATCAAGCCGTCGCATTACGACGCCGACGGCTACGTCGTGCAATGGTTTCGTTCGACCATGCCCTCGAATTCGCTTGCCGCCATTTATAGTCTCGCGTGCGGCGCCGCCGATCGCGGCATCCTTGGCCCGGACCTTCCGATCGATGTGACCGCGACGGACGAGACCAATACCCGAATCCGCCCGCACGCCATCGCCAAGACAATCGAGAGAAACGGCGGTCTCGGCCTCGTTGGCATCGTCGGGGTGCAGTCGAATGAGTTCCCCCGCGCTGTCGATCTCGGGCGCACGCTGCGCAAGGCGGGCGTGCAGGTCATGATCGGAGGCTTTCACGTCTCAGGCTGCCTCGCCATGCTTCCGGAGCTGCCCGCGGAGATCAAGGAGGCGCAAAGCCTCGGCATTGCGATCTTTGCCGGCGAGGCCGAGGACCACATGGACACCGTCATCCGTGACGCCGCGCGAGATGAGTTAAAGCCTCTCTACAATCACATGAAGACTCTGCCCGATCTCGGAGAGGTCCCCCACCCACCGTTTCTCCCTTACGATTTCGTGCAGCGCACCATCGGCAACGTGGCGAGCTTCGACGCCGGTCGCGGTTGTCCGTTCCAGTGCTCCTTCTGCACCATCATCAACGTGCAGGGGCGCAAGTCTCGCAATCGCTCCCCCGACAGTGTCGAGCGCATCTTGCGCATGAATTGGAAGCAGGGGGTCAACCGCTTCTTCATCACCGACGACAATTTCGCTCGCAACAAGGACTGGGAAGCGATTTACGACCGGATCATCAAGCTGCGCGAAGAGGAGGGCATGGACGTCCGCTTCATGATCCAAGTCGACACGCTTTGCCATCGCATCCCGAATTTCATCGAGAAGTCGAAGCGCGCCGGCGTTACGCGCGTATTTATCGGTTTAGAGAACATCAACCCGGCGAACCTTGTTGCCGCGAAGAAACGCCAGAACAAGATCACCGAGTACCGCAAGATGCTGCTCGAGTGGAAGCGCTTCGGCATCATGACGTTCGCCGGCTACATCCTCGGCTTCCCCAGCGACACGCCGCAATCGATCCGGCGCGATCTCGAGATCATCAAGCGCGAGCTGCCGCTCGACATGCTCGAGTTTTTCGTTCTGACGCCGCTGCCGGGATCGGAGGACCACAAGGTGCTCGCCGAGAAGGACGTGTGGATGGATCCCGACATGAACAAATACGACGCCGAGCACGTCGTGACGGCTCATCCGAACATGGACAAGGACGAATGGCAGCATACTTACCGCACCGCCTGGGACATCTTCTACACCAGCGAGCATATGAAGACGGTTTTGCGCCGGGCCTATGCATGTGGAACCAACATCCGCTCGCTCATGCCGGTGCTCTTCATATTTTCGAGCGCGGTCGAAGTCGAGAACGTGCATCCGCTGCAGTGGGGCATCTTCCGCGTCAAGCGGCGGCTCGACCGCCGCGCCGGCTTGCCGATCGAATCGCCTCTCGTCTTCTACGCGCGCTATGCCGCCGACATCGCCCGCAAGGCGATGGTGCTCGCCAAGCGTTGGCGCAACTTGAAGCGAATCTTGCGCGAGATTGAGGCCGACCCTCATGCCAAGCTCTATATGGACGATGCTTTGATCCTCGTGGCGGAGGAGGATTCGGAGCACATGGACCTTTACACCCAGAGCGAAGCCGCCCGCGCGGCGGTGGAGCGCGAGCTCCGCGTCGCTGGCCAAAAGCCAAACGGCAACGGCGCCACCCCCGCCGGTAACGGCAGTTTGCGAAACGGGCATAATAGAGGTCACGCCGCTCATGGCGATGAGGACGGGCTGAGGGCCGAGATCGGCACGCCCGCGACCTGAGCTTTAGCTCCGATGCCGGTCAGCGATGGCTTCAAGGAATTCGTGCGGGACCTGCTTGCGGAGTTTGGACCGGTCGCCATCCGCAACATGTTCGGCGGCGCCGGCGTCTATGCCGACGGCGTGATGTTCGCGATCCTCGCCAACGACACGTTCTATCTGAAGACTGACGAGACTTCGGCGCGCGCCTTCGCCGGCGAAGGCATGCAGCCTTTCAGCTACCGGCCGGAAGGCCGCGATCCGATCGCCATGTCCTATTGGGAAGTGCCGCCGCGCCTGCTCGAGGAGCCGCAGGAACTCGTGTCATGGGCGCGTCAAGCGCACCGCATCGCGCGCACTTCCAAGAGCAAGCCGCCGCGAAGAAAGCGGCGTTCTCAATAGCCGCTGAAGGCGCGCTGCACGAGAGCGGCGACGCCGCCATCGGCTTGGTTCTCGGCCACGCGCTGCGGCCTGAGGCTCGCGCGGGTGACGAGCGGCGGGTCCGAAGCCTCTGTGGCTACCACAGCTTCCCGCTTGGGCCGAACCGCGACCGCGACCACGGCGGTCGAAGGCTGCCTAACTTTAGGCGCCACTACTTTGGGGGCCACAATTGTCGGCTGCGTCTGCGCTACCAGCGTCGGCTGGAAGAGCGGCACTTCGCGCTCGCGATAGCCGGGAACATAAGCGGCGATCGAGCTTGCCGCGACCCAGCCGAGATGCCCGCTGCTCAAGTCCTGGATGCGGGCAAAATCGCCATCGCGCTCGACCACTCTGAGAGCGTGACCGACGGGATAGGCGGTCAGCACCGGGGAGGAGAGCGAAGGTTCGGCTCGAACCACCGTGGTGTAGCCGACGATGGCCACCCACTCGTTATGGGGATAGCTCACCGTCTCGGTCGAAGGCGGTATCGGCCCCGGCATTGCCGCTGGCACGTTCTCAAGCACGGGGAGCTTCGGGCTAACGGAGATCGGCTCGAGCGCCGGCACCTGCTTGGCGACCACCGTCGCATGTGTCGCGGCGAGCGATCCCGAGCTTGTATCAAGGAATGGCTGTGTGAGCAAAAGGGTCGCGGCGGTGTAGAGAACGGCGCCCAGCAGCCAAAGGGACGGCAGAATCCTGTCCATGCCGATCTCTCCGATCGGCCCCACCGTCTATGTGCCCTGCGCTGGAAGATAGGATCGCCCGCGGCGATTCACAAGCCGCGCGACAGCCCGTCACCAAAGCGTGAGACGTGGGATCAGAAGCCGCCGCCGAGTGCGCGGCCGATGATGTCGGCAAGACCGCCACGACGCCGGCGGAACCAGCCGCCTTGTTCATCTTCCGGCGGTTGCTGGTAGGCCTCGGTCGGCGGCGGTCCGGCTCCAGGCGGGGCGACCGGCGACACTTCGTCGATCTTCATCCAGCCCGTCGCCGAGCTTTTCACATCGGTCACCTCGATCCAATCACCGTTGTGCTCGACGACCTTGAGGTTGCGCCCATAGGGGAAAGCGAACAGCACGGGAGCATCTTCACTTGCCGTGGCACGCATGCCGGCGCCGGAGACCAGCACCACGACCCATTCCTCCTGCGGCGCGCCAGCCTGCTGCGCACCGGGTTGTCCTGCCCCTGGCTGGCCGGGAACCGGCTGAGGCGGAGTGGCAGCCCCCGGCCCATAGGGTCCGCCCTGCCCGTAAGGGTAACCCTGGCCATAGGGGCCATTACCATAAGGACCTTGAGGCACATTGCCGTAGGGGCCGGCAGGCGGTGCGCCATAGGCATCACGAGGCGGAGGCGTGCCGTAGGAGTCAGGCTGAGGCTGCCCGGTATAGAGACCGTCGCGAGGCGACCGGGCGTAGGGCGGAGGCGCATAGGTGGCCGGCGGCGCGCCATAAGGACTCGGTGACGGTGCCACGCCAGGCGGAACCGCCGTCACATCGTATGGCCTCTGCGCATCGTAAGGCTGCGTGCCGTCCTCCGGCGGTACGGCCGCCTGCTCCGAGGGGTTGGCGTCGTCATCGGGCGTCATGGCCGTGCCGTTGTTGGCGTCGGCATCTTCGGCTGGAGGCACGGCCTCGCCGGCGGGCTCTCCCGCGCCCTGCTCAGCCCCGGCATTCGCTCCTTCAGGCTGCGCACCCGGCTCCACCACAGCTTGCTTGTCAGGCTGAGGCGCCGGCGCGGCAGCCTTCTCCGTCTCGGCTGGAGCTTGAGGTTCGGTCGGCTGAGCCGAGGCAGAGGAGTCTGCCCCCGGCGCCTGGTCGTGAGTGTTTGCGAGCTGCTTCTCGTAGGGGAGCAGGACCTTTGCCCGCTTGTGCTCGACCTCTTTGATCACCGGGCGCGGTGGGTTCAGCACCACGTAGATCGCGCCGCAGATGATGGCCACGATGGCCCCGAGCGAGATGAGGAATTTCTTGATGGCTAGTCTCCCCGTAGAGGCCGCGATTCAGCGCCAAAAAGGCGGCAATAGCGTGGCCTTGCCCTCATTGTGTGTCAGCTAGCGGTTAATATGGGATCAAATTTTACAGCGGCAACGGGATGGGAGCGAAAAGCCCGAGCCCCGCGGATATGACGGCAATCGCCTCGAGCGGCGACGACAAGCATCGAATGCCCGTCACTTGTCCAGCGTTGCACTCCTCGGCGGCTAGGCGCGGGTTCTCCTCATAGATTAGGATGCCGCGGATGCTCTTCCCTTCATCCCGCCTGGACCGACGATGCTCACCTACAAGGAATACGACAACGCAGGGGCCGTCGAGATCGTGTTGAAGGGCCGCGTCTCGACCGGCGAATTCGACGAGATCGCGAACAAGATCGAGGCCTTCATCGCCCGCCACGGCCCAATCCGCGTGCTCGAGGTGATCGAGGATTTCGAGGGGATGGACGCGACTGCCTTCTGGCACGACGTGAAGTTCAGCCTGAGGCACCTCCACGATTTCAGCCGGCTCGCCATCGTCACCAGTCCCGACGTGCATCATCTCTGGTCGAGCCTGGTTGCGCCCTTCATGCGCTGCAAGGTCGAGCACTTCGCCCCTGACGAGCAGGAGGCCGCGCGTGATTGGCTGATGTGGCCCGAGGGCGCCGCCGACGCTTAGTAGTAGCGCTAAGAGTCGCGTCTTGCTTCCCGCTCCCCCCTTGTGGGGGAGCACGCGCGCTTCTGGCGCGCGGTGGGGGGTAAGCGGCGAACACGCTAGCGTGGAAGCCGTCAAAAAAATGAATCACCCCTCACCCTTCTCGCCATGCGACTTGCGCAGGTTCCACCGCGCAAGATCGCGGCGGAAAGCCCTCTCCCACAAGGGGAGCAGGGCCGCGTCAGTGCTACTGAACAAAGTAAAGTATTTCTGCGACTTAGTCGTAGGAGGCCACGCCGACCAGCGACGTAGGTTTCTGATAGGTAGCACCTTAGTCTAACCTCCCACGCTCATGGATTTTCTAAGAGGCTGTCGTGGTTCCATCCCAGGGGCGGAGCCTCGCGGACGGCGACGCGCTCCTCGCTCGAATGGGCGAGGAGATCGAGGCCCAGCACCGGGGCGGCAAGGGGATTGAGGCTGCGGTTAGAGCAACCAAGCTGGTTGCCCTAGCCGATGACCTTCTCCACGCGTCCCGAACGGAAGAGGCTCTCGTATGCAAATTGGAAGCGGCCGGCATGGCGGTAGAGAGGCGCAGACACGCCGATCCCGCGGCCATCCTCGGCGTCGAGCTTGAGCAGACGAAGGCCGTTCGCGCGGCCTAGCCCGGGCCACCCTGGTTGAGTGGGAACCGGAGTCGATTTGTCGGGTTATCATACCGGGCATTGGCGCACGACTCTACCTGTGACCCCCGCACAGCCGAGCGCCGATGCTAGGGAGGTTAAGAGCTAGTAGTGAGTTGAGAGGCCCGGCCTGCGACCCCCGTAGACCGGGCTTCTTTTTTTTTCTGACTTGATTCGTCTCAAAGCTGTCCGGGCCTCTCCGCACTATCCGTTATCTCGGGATCAGAGGTGCCAATCTGCCCGGGCGGCTCTAACCGAACGATGGGGCAGTGGTCGCTCCGATTGGGGCCGCCTCCCTGAACTGCATAGCTGGTGCAGCGTTAAGGGTGAATGACGGGGGGCTTCCCACGGAGGCTCTTCGATGGCAACAACACAAGCATTCCACTATCGGGGGTACGAGATCGTTCCAAAGCGCCAATGGGCGAATTGGTGTGTCAGCATTTATTCAATGCGAGTCGATTTACCCCTCATGACGCAATCTACTCTGCGGACTTTAGCTCCGCGGAAGGAAGAAGCTGTCGCCGAGGCCAAACACACCATCGACGAAGTATTAGACCACCTGAGTGATTAGCTTGGGGGACTGCTTGGGGAACTGGTTGTCTAGATGCTGGGTTGTATCCTCAGAGATCGGCCAGTTAATTCCCTAGCGCCCCTCAGGCTGGCGATCCCGCTGAGTGTTCGCGTAAGAAGCCCCGGCCGCTATCTTGGCCGTGACCTGCCACTGAAGATTTCCTCCACCGCGAGTTAGAGTCCGGCCCTGCTGGAGGGATGGACGATGAAGCGGAAGAGGTTTTCGGAAGAGCAGATCATCGCGGTTCTGCGCGAGCACGACGCGGGCGCCAAGGCGGCCGATCTGGCGCGCAAGTACGGGGTCTCGGAAGCCACGCTGTACAATTGGAAGGCCAAGTATGGCGGGCTGGATGTCTCCGAGGCCAAGCGGCTGAAGGTGCTGGAAGATGAGAATCGCAAGCTGAAGAAGCTCCTCGCCGAGTCAATAACTCGACAGTGCCGCGCTGAAGGAGCTCCTCTCAAAAAAATGTATGACCCGCCCCGTCCAAGCAAGGCTCTCAGGGCGTGACGACGAGGACAATTGCGTAAATGTATCCGGCCTCTCGCGAGTGAGCTGCTGTTGCAGTCAGGCCATGATGAGATCTGCGCGCATCGTTTCCAAATAATGGTCCGTGCATGGGCACGCTTTTTTGCCAGGACTTACGTTGCGCCGATCGACTGTCTCGTCATCTTCTTCGAGCCTCGCAATCGTTTGGCCGAGCCCTCAAGCGATCGTGGGATCGCGTCGCTCGTAGAGAGCTCCCGGCCGAGTCAGAATCACCCAGGCAATGCGGGCGATCTTGGCCGCGAGGGCCACGGTGACCTTGTTGACATGCATGCGTGATTGCAGCTGGCTTATCCATCTCCCGAGGCGGTCACGCGAGCGGTTCAAACGCTGCCGCATCGATGGTATCGTTCTTGTTGGTCTTGACGTAGGGCTTCACAAACTGCGCTGGAATGATCCGCACCGTATGCCCCATTGCCTGCAGCTTGCGTGCAAGCCAGTGCGAGCCGGGACAGGACTCCATGCCGATGACAGCGCGTCCAGCCTGTTCAAAGAACGCGAGCAGAGTGTCGCGACGAAACTTCACCCGCTGGACAACATTGCCGGCTGTGTCTGTTCCAACCACGTGGAAGATGTTCTTGCCGAGATCAATGCCATAGACACTCGCTCCTCGAGGCTTGTTGCGAATCATGTCAGTCCCTTCGTTGGTGATGCCTCAGTTTGAGGCGGGAGGACGGGGCGGGTCATCTCATTAATGGTAGGGCCCGTCGCCAAGCGAGAAGCCGTCGCTCATCTGCGCAGCGCCTTGGAGATGAGCGAGCGTCGGGCCTGTACGCTGGTTACCGCGGATCGAACGATGATCCGCTATCGCTCACGCCGGCCGCCCGATACGGCCCTGCGGGCGCGATTGCGAGAGCTGGCCAATGAACGACGGCGCTTCGGCTACCGGCGCCTGTTTATCCTGCTACGCCGGGAGGGCGAGGCATCAGGGATCAACCGGATCTATCGGCTCTATCGCGACGAGGGGCTGACGGTCCGCAAACGCCGAGCCAGGCGGCGAGCTATTGGCATCCGCGCCCCGATCCTGGTCGAAGCCAGGATCAACGCCCGCTGGTCGCTCGACTTCGTTCACGATCAGATGGCCAATGGTCGTCGCTTCCGGGTTCTCAACATCGTCGATGACGTGACGCGTGAGTGCCTGGCCGCGATCCCCGACACCTCGATCTCGGGCATGCGTGTGGCCCGGGAGCTGACGGACCTGATCGCCCGGCGCGGCAAGCCGGGGATGATTGTTTCTGACAATGGCACTGAGTTCACCTCGCATGCGATCTTCACCTGGGCGAAGGACCATGCCATCGACTGGCACTACATCGCACCCGGCAAGCCCATGCAAAACGGCTTCGTGGAATCCTTCAACGGGCGGATGCGGGATGAACTGTTGAACGAGGCCCTGTTCTTCGGCCTCGAGCATGCGCGCCACGCGATCGCGGAATGGACGGAAGACTACAATACGGGCCGGCCGCATTCGGCGCTCGACTACCAGACACCGGCGGCCTTTGCCGCCAAACTCACCGCAACAGGCCATCACGCTGCGCTCTGTCATGGCTCCCCGTGCCGGCCTGTTGCTCACCCCGCCCGAGAGGGCATACTCATGCCGAGACTCTAATCCCCGATGGGGGATACTTCAGTGGCAGGTCACGATCGATCAGGTGAAACGCTCACGCTGCTTTAGTTCAACAGCCAGGAGATGCAGGCGACAGCCGGCTTCAACCAGCGCCCCTTTCTTTTGGGCCTCTTGAGAGGTTTGGCCCGAGAGTATACTCGCCCTCTCGAGCCTTTTCTTTGGAGGTGCTTATTCGGCGTCCGTTTTAGCAGACTCCATAACCGCGGCGGCGATCTCGTTTCTGAAACGAACGAGCATCCGCTCGTAGCTCGAAAGCCCAGCATCAACCTCTGCGATCAGGTCTTCGATCCGCTCTCCGCCGATATCCGCTTTGCCCCCATTTCGATGCGCGACGAGCTTGAGATGCAAAGCGGTTTTGGCCCGGATTATTTGCTCAATTAGCTCCATCGACGTCTTCATGCTTCGAGGATTTCCCCGAAGGGATAAACATTCTCCTAACCGCAGGGCGTCGGGAAGCTAGCACGGTCGCGCAATCCATTTGAAACGGGATTTGGCCAGGCTTATCGCCCGCAAATACTCCCATCGGCACCATCTAAGGGCGTCAGCTCCCGCAAGTTGCGGATTATAATCTCAGGGCTCGCTAATGCACCCGAGAAGGATTGTGCTGCCATCCTGGCCGCCGCAAGGCTCTATCACACTGCGCTTACTCTGCAGGCATATGATGCCTCGACAGCGTACTTCTCACTGGTATCGGCTATTGAGTGCGTTTCTGGGCATCATCTCAAAGACAAAACTTTCATTTTCGATGAGGTACAGAAGTTCAAAAACGCGGTGGCGATCATTGAACGAATTGCGGCCTCAACCTCAGATGTCGCTCTTCATTGATGCATTGAAGAACGCACTGCTCAGCCAGGAGTACTTCGTGTGGCAAAAGTTCTGGGACTTCATTTGAGGAGTTTCTGCCCGAGGAATTTTGGCAACTAGATGAATTGCACCCGCAGGGCTATGGAACGCCTGCAATCGAAAAAACGTCTCTGCGTCAATTTCTAAGGGAAGTGTATGATGCTCGATCTAAGTTTGCGCACACCGGTGAGCCGTTCCCTGCCCATATTGAATTCGGCGTCTCTGGCTCAGTGAGAGCTCAAGCTGCAATGCAGCTAATTGCTCTTGTGGATGCACGCCGGTTTGTTCCCGTGCTTCCGTGGTTCGAGCGGCTTACTCATTTGGTGCTCCGGGAGTATTTGTATCGCGTGATCGCGCCCGATCTGGCTGTGGAGCGTGAGAAAAGAGGGAAGGAGAGGTGCAAGCTCATCGCTGTGATCGAGGCTCTTTGTGATAGGGCGCGACAGAGCCTTGAACGGTTGACACGCTGGACTGCTCAGTTGGTAGGCCAGGCTATTGTCGGTCCACAGGCCCCCAATCGGCAATGGGCGCTGGATGAGGCGTCCATTCAAGCTTGGAAGCAGGCTTGAAGGGAGAGATGATGGCGGACAAAAATCGAATGGAAGTCTGTGATTCTTTTCGTATCATTGCGAGAAAATAGCATTCTTCCTCCGGCCGAGGAGGGCTCCTCGCGCGTTTAGGCAATCCTCAGCCGCAGCCTGTCGTGCTTGTGCTCAATGGTGGAAGCTGTACGCCATTGATCTCGTTGGACTGTCCGAAGCAGGCGTTTCTATGCTTCTGGTCCTCTTTGCTCAAAAGGCGATCCTCATTGTCCAAGCCGCTACCCCTTGACGACTTTCGTGCACGCCGCTGGGTTTTGGAGCGTGATGACTATGCGATTGTCGAAGGTGAGGAGGAAATCCCGGCTACCGATCTAATCAATCCCAAGACGTGGCACGCTCTCGTAAATCTTCCCGATGATATAGCCATCCGCATCTCAAATCATCACGGTAGCCTGCTTGCCAAGCTGTACGGATTGTGGGGGGACTGGATTGAAGCCATCGGCGACGAACAAGATGCGATGTCGGGTGCGATGCTGGATGCCGCTGATTGCTTTAAGAGCAGCACATTTGATTTTCTACACGGCTTCTACCGTTCGTCAATTTCGAATTTGCGGACCGCAGTTGAATTGGTTTCCATCGGCGCACTTGGAAATACCGACGCCAAAAACCAGGCTTACAAAAGATGGAACGAGGCGGGCGGGGAGATACCCTTCTTCGGCTGCTTGCGCTATTTGCGGAAAACACCGGGTGGTCGTTCGGCAAAATTCATCAGTGCCAATGGTATTGTGGAGCAGCTCTATCGAAGGCTTTGTGACTTTGCCCATTCAAGACCGAGCGCAAGTGATGGCGTTATGTGGGAAGGAACAGGTCCCGTTTACAACAACGACGCCATCAGATTGACCGCGAGTTTGCAGCTCGGCACCTACGCCTCCTGCTACTTGCTGGTAAAGCTTGGCCGCCCCGCATTTTCTATTCCAGGTACTAGTAGTTTCCTCTTCGATGAGCCAGCATTCGGTGAGTATGAATATTTCGTGCGGGTGACGGGTTAGGTCCAAACGCTCGCGAGAAGGTTTGGCCCGGTCAACGCAAGCTTGTGCGCCGGGTCATCGAGCGGTTTGTAAGCTCGAAGGTCTGGTCGGCGCCACCGGAGGATGACATCGACCGCGTGCTTGCCGACGACAAGAGCGTCGTCAAGGAGTGGCTGAAATCCCACGGGCTTAGTACCGGATACCTGATGGGCGCGGCGGAGTGATTCCTTGAAAACGCACAAGAGACGGTATCCCTGGTTCTCCCAGCGCGACCACGATGGGAAGCCAGAGAGGCGCTGGCAGCTAGCTAAGGAGCGGTGATTGCGCCCAGCATGGAGCTTTGCCAGCAGAGAGCTTCACACCATTGATGGAGCACAGGGCACCGACCTGGCCGGCATATTTACAAAAGCGGACTTCACGACCCTTGGGTCGGGCGCGGGACTCGCGCACGCGTTCGCTCGGGGTCGGGGCCTCTGCTTATGGACCCAAAGCGGCAGAGTGCCACTACGTCAGCATCGAGCCAAAGCAGACACATCCGCGCACCGGCAATCACATCACCGTCGTCACGGGGTTTTCTTCGGAACATCGCTTTGACTGGGCTTCCCCCGCGAAGCGGTTGAAGCAAAAGGCGAAGCGGTCGGCTCGACCTTCTTCTTGCTTGCCTTCGGTTTCTTCTTCTCGCGATTGCTTCTTTTTTGGCCTTTCGCCACTGTGTCCTCCTGGAAGATGCTGATGCGGCTATGCGACCTGTCAGAGATCGATCGTTTCCAGAAACTCAGTAATCCATTCCGCCCATGCCGCCCATACCGCCGCCCGGCATGGTCGGAGCGCCCGAGTCCTTCTTCGGCATTTCGGCGACCATCGCTTCCGTTGTCACCAGAAGGCCAGCAACCGAACTCGCATCCTGTAACGCGACTCGCACGACCTTGGCCGGGTCGATGATGCCCTTCTTGATCAGGTCGCCATATTCGTCGGTCTGGGCGTCATAGCCGAAGGAGGCCGACTTCTGGTCGGACACCTTGCCGACCACGATCGAGCCCTCGACGCCCGCATTCTCCGCGATCTGCCGAATCGGTGCTTGCAATGCCCGGCGGACGATGTTGATACCCGCCTCCTGGTCGTCATTGTCGCCCTTGGTCTTGATCGACCGCGAGGCCCACAGCAACGCCACACCGCCGCCAGGCACGATGCCCTCCTCGACCGCGGCACGGGTTGCGTTCAGCGCATCGTCGACGCGGTCTTTCCTCTCCTTCACCTCGATTTCACTTGAACCCCCGACCTTGATCACGGCGACGCCGCCGGCGAGCTTGGCCAGCCGCTCCTGCAGCTTCTCCTTGTCGTAATCGGAGGTCGTGTCCTCGATCTGCTGCTTGATCTGAGCAATGCGGGCCTCGATGTCGGTCTTCTTGCCCACGCCGTGGATAATAGTGGTGTCATCCTTGGTGATGGTCACGCGCTTGGCGCGCCCCAGCATCTGCACGGTGACGTTCTCGAGTTTGATGCCGAGATCTTCGGAGATGAGCTCACCCCCGGTGAGCACGGCGATATCCTGCAGCATCGCCTTGCGGCGGTCGCCAAATCCGGGGGCTTTTACAGCCGCGACCTTCAAGCCGCCCCGCAACTTGTTGACCACGAGGGTGGCAAGGGCCTCCCCCTCGACGTCCTCGGCGATAACCAACATCGGCTTGCCGGCTTGGACGACCGCCTCAAGCAGCGGTAACAGCGCCTGCATATTCGAGAGTTTCTTCTCGTAGATGAGGATGTAGGGGCTCTCGAGCTCGGCCATCATCTTCTCGGCATTGGTGATGAAGTAGGGCGAGATATAGCCGCGGTCGAACTGCATGCCCTCGACCACTTCGAGCTCGCTCTCGAAGCTCTTCGCCTCCTCCACCGTGATCACGCCCTCATTGCCGACCTTCTGCATGGCCTTGGCGATCATGTCGCCGACAGCCTTCTCGCCATTGGCCGCGACCGTACCGACCTGAGCGATCTCATCCGACGACTTGACCTTCTTGGCTTGCTGCGCAATGTCCCTCACGACCTCGGCTACGGCCACATCAATGCCGCGCTTCAGGTCCATCGGGTTCATGCCGGCCGCCACCAGCTTGATACCTTCCTTCACGATCGCCTGAGCTAGCACTGTCGCGGTGGTGGTCCCATCGCCAGCGATGTCGCTGGTTTTCGACGCGACTTCTCGGACCATCTGCGCGCCCATATTTTCGAACTTGTCCTCGAGTTCGATCTCCTTGGCGACGGTGACGCCGTCCTTGGTGATGCGCGGTGAGCCGTAGCTCTTGTCGAGGACGACATTGCGGCCTTTGGGCCCGAGTGTCACCCTGACAGCATTGGCGAGAATATCGACACCGCGAAGCATTTTATCGCGGGCGTCGGTGGAAAATCTGACGTCCTTGGCAGCCATTTTGGTTCTCCTAAATTGAACTGATGGAAGGCTACGGCGAGCCTAAGCGACCTTCCTGCTGGCCTTGGCGCCTTCGAGCACCCCCCATGACGTCAGATTCCTTCATGATGAGGAGTTCTTCGCCATCGATCTTCACCTCTGTGCCCGACCATTTGCCAAATAACACCCGATCGCCCGCCTTGAGATCGCTGGGAATGAGCTTGCCGGCTTCGTCGCGCGCGCCAGAACCAACGGCGACGACCTCGCCTTCCTGCGGCTTTTCCTTGGCGGTGTCGGGAATGATGATTCCGCCCTTCGTTTTCTCTTCGCCTTCAATGCGGCGAATAACGACGCGGTCATGTAGCGGCCTGAATTTCATGGGATTACCTTGGGATTGTGGGAGTTCGGGATCGCGTGCTTACTAGCGCAGGAAGCGTCGCTTCGCGTTGATGCAAATCAAAACAGACGAAGACCTCGCTCTCGCCGTCACCGTGCTCGCGCTTGTGCTGATGATCTCGTGGCGCTCGCCGAGGAGAAGATCGCCTGCGCCGAGAGGGAAGCGGTGCGCGAGCTGCGGAACGATGCGGTCGACCTAGCCGATCGCATCGGCGCAAAATCTGATCGCGCCAAGCTCACGCCCGATCGAGGCGCAAGGTAGGAAGAGGGCATACCAACCTACCCATTTCGGTGCGAAAAATGAGGCACTTCTCCTATTTGGCACAAAGCGAACCGCGTGTCTTGAGATCCTATCCCCGTCTCAGAATGCGCCGCCTCAACTATTGCGGGCACTAAATATCTTTATCGAGCTAGACTTGTAATACACCGCTAGGGCCCATATATCTGTCACTGGCACGCCGGATCCTAGGCGCTGACGGTGAAGTTACCGTGCCGGGTTACGTGCACGTCCCTTTCCCGAAAAATTAGCACTCAGCACCACGACCGCCCCTTACGGGCCAGGGTCCGGCGGTTGTCACCTGGCGAAAATCTCCAAGAGGCACTTACTTATGAATGCTGCATCCAATCCCCAAGCTGCCGCCGAGCAAGTCCGCAAGAATTATCGGGAGGTGACGACCCAACTCGGTCTCCTCGGTCTCGATCCCGCTATTCCGGAAAGCGTGCGCGATCTAGCCGAGAAGTCTGTGGCGCGCACTCGCGAGGCCTATGACCACTCGATGGATGCTTTTGATGCGTCCGTGGCGGCGTTTGAAAGGTCCTTTGATGCCGCGGGGAAAGGTGCGGCAAAGTTCAACTGCAAAATCATTGATATCGCTAGGCGCAACGTAAATTCCAGCTTCGACCTGGCGACGAGCTTGGCGGGAGCCAAGGACCGCTACGACGTGGTTAAATTGCAGGCGGCCAATTGGCGCAAGCAGGTCGATTTACTGACGGCCCAAGCGGAAGAAGTCCGCGCGCTTTCGCTAGAGGTGACAGCCGCCGCTGCCGCGCCGATCAGCGCGCGAATTGCGCGCGGCGTGGACGGGCGGGCGCACTAATTCCCCCGAATGAGAGCACCTAACGTGTCGCCTGTGCGCTTAGTGAGAGAAGGTCGCTTAGTGAGAGAAGGTCTATGGCAATGGTAAGCTTTGACTACAGCGCCGAGGCGGAGCTCTTTCCCCTAAAGAGTCGGAAATTCGGTCCCGTCGGATACAGGCGATTCACGTCTGCTGCGGAAGCTGTCCGTTTTGCGATCGAGGAACTTCACCCGGACCTTCTTCGCGGCGCCAGTCTTGAAGTCCAGGAGGAGCGATTCGATCGCAATGGGATTCGCCGACTGTATGAGAGCGACGCATATCCCCTAGTCCGGGCGCATGACGTGATCGAGATTGGTGGCCCGCGTATTGATCAGGACGACGCGGCGATTAAGCTGGCACATCCGCGTGGATGAGCTAGGGAACTAACCTGAAGCGAGAGGAAACGAGATGAATGTCGCCACCATTCTGAAGCGGAAGCAGAACGGCAGGGGTGTCTTCACTACCACCAAAGACAAGTCATTGCTCGATATCGCAAAGTTGCTCGCGCAGCATGGCATTGGCTGCGTCGTGATTGTTGGAGACGACGACAAGATCGCGGGCGACGACAAGATCGCGGGCATCGTGTCGGAGCGCGATCTCATGCGGGCGATCGGCCAACGCGGCCCCAAAGTCTTGAACGAGCCAGTCTCGAACTTCATGACCAAGACTGTGGTCACGGCGCGGGAGGCCGACACTATCAGCCGGCTGATGTTAGAAATGACGACATGCCGATTTCGCCACATGCCCGTTGTGGAAAGTGAACGGTTGGTCGGTCTCGTCTCCATCGGCGACTTAGTCAAGATACAGATCGCCGAAATCGAGATGGAGGCTGCCGCAACGCGGGAGTACGCCGCCTAGCCTCGGCTGTTTGAGTAACACAAGAGAAAGCTTCACAATGAGACAATTGCACGAACATAACCCTTTCAGGCATAGCTTCATCACCGGTACCGTGGTGCGCCTCAGCAGGCGCTTTCCACAGCGGGACGCCGCCTCAGGTCCGTACAAGGTAGTTGCTCAGCTTCCTGAGCGCGATGGCCAATTCCAATACCGGGTAAAAAGCGGCTGCGAGCCCTTCTACCGCACCGTTACGGAAAATGACCTGGAGTCTGACGTAGGAGCAACGATCACCAGCGACCGCATCCCCGCAAGCTGAAATCCATCTGCTCGACGCCGGTCATTTTGCGCTCGAGAGTCGCGGACCTGAGATCGCAGCGATCATTCGCGATTTCCTCGCCCGCATGAGCTCATTGTGTTTCGGCGTGCAATTTTGACCCCCTGAGCGGGGTTATCGGCATCCAAAATTGACCCCCTCCCGTTAGGCCTGATGCGCTGCTCGCTTTGATTCGAAGCGGGTGGTGGGGGGAATGCTGACAGTGGAGACGATTGGCCGGATTCGGCGCGAGCACTTGATCAAGGGTAAGACGATCAGGGAGATCGCCCGTGACCTGAAGGTGTCTCGGAACACGGTCCGCAAGGTGCTGCGGTCGGGAGAGACGTTCTTCGAATACGAGCGGGCTATCCAGCCTCGGCCGAAGCTGGGCCGGTGGACGGCGGATCTCGAAGAACTGCTGGTCGGGAACGCGGCCAAGCCGGCCCGCGAGCAGCTCACGCTGATCCGCGTCTTCGAAGAGCTGCGAGGGCGCGGTTACGAGGGCGGCTACGATGCCGTGCGGCGCTACTCCAGACGGTGGAGCCAGGAACGCGGGCAATCGACTGCCGCAGCCTACGTCCCGCTGACCTACGCGCCGGGTGAAGCCTACCAGTTCGATTGGAGCCACGAGGTCGTCCTGCTGAGCGGCGTGACGGTGACCGTGAAGGCTGCCCATGTCCGGCTCTGTCACAGTCGCATGATGTTCGTGCGCGCCTATCCGCGCGAGACGCAGGAGATGGTATTCGACGCGCACGACCGGGCCTTCGCCCTGTTCAAGGGCGCCTGCCAGCGCGGCATCTACGACAACATGAAGACGGCGGTGGAGACGATCCTCGTTGGCAAGGAGCGCGTCTACAATCGCCGTTTCCTGCAGATGTGCAGCCACTACCTCATCGACCCGGTCGCCTGCACGCCGGCATCGGGCTGGGAGAAGGGTCAAGTCGAGAACCAGGTCGGCTTGGTCCGTGAGCGGTTCTTCACGCCGCGGCTGCGGTTCAAGAACCTTGACGAGCTGAACGCCTGGCTGCTCGATAAATGCATCGCCTACGCCAAGGCGCATCGCCATCCGGAGCTGACCGACCAGACGATCTGGGAGGTGTTCGAGGCGGAGCGACCGAAGCTTGTTCCCTATGCCGGCCGGTTCGACGGCTTCCACGCGGTGCCGGCATCGGTCTCGAAGACCTGCCTGGTGCGCTTCGACAACAACAAGTACTCGGCGGCGGCCAGCGCGGTCGGGCGACCGGTCGAGGTTCATGCCTATGCCGATCGCATCGTAATCCGCCAGGACGGGCGGATCGTTGCCGAGCATCCCCGCTCATTCGGCCGCGGCCGCACGGTTTATGACCCCTGGCATTACGTGCCGGTGCTCGCTCGCAAGCCCGGCGCCTTCCGCAACGGCGCTCCCTTCAAGGATTGGGTGCTTCCGGCGTCGCTCGAGCGCGTACGGCGCAAGCTCGCCGGCGCCGACGACGGCAATCGGCAGATGGTCGACATCCTCACCGCGGTGCTCACCGACGGGCTGCCGGCGGTCGAGGCTGCCTGCGCCGAAGCGATCGCTCACAGCGTCCACTCCGCCGATGTCGTCCTCAACATCCTTGCCCGCCAACGCGATCCTGGCCCACCGGCCACCATCCTCACGCCGGCGGCGCTGACATTGCGCCATGCGCCGATCGCCGATTGTGCCCGTTATGACAACCTCAGGAGAACCATCTGATGGAACGATCCCAACTCTTCGACCTCATGGGCGAGCTCAAGCTCTACGGCATGAAGGCCGCCTTCGACGAGATCATGGCCACGGCCGTCAAACGCCAGCACGAACCCCAGCGCATCGTCGGCGACCTGCTCAACGCCGAGATCAGCGAGAAGCAGGCGCGCTCGATCAAGTACCAGCTCACCATCGCCAAGCTGCCACTCGCCAAGGACCTCGACGGCTTCCAGTTCGCGGGCACGCCGATCAACGAGACGTTGGTGCATGACCTCGCCGGCGGCGGCTTCATCGCCCAGCAGCGCAATGCCGTGCTGGTCGGCGGCACCGGCACCGGCAAGACCCATATCGCCATCGCCATCGCCAGAAGCTGCATCCGCGCCGGCGCCCGCGGACGGTTCTACAACGTCGTCGATCTCGTCAACCAACTCGAGACCGAGACCCGCAACGGACGGCAAGGCCGGCTCGCCGATCATCTGACGCGCATGGACTTCATCATCCTCGACGAACTCGGCTATCTGCCCTTCGCTCAATCCGGCGGGCAGCTCCTGTTCCACCTCGTCAGCCGACTCTACGAGCGCACCTCGATCATCGTCACCACGAACCTCGCCTTCGGTGAATGGCCGAGCGTCTTCAGTGATGCCAAAATGACCACCGCGCTGCTCGATCGCCTGACCCACCACTGCGACATCATCGAGACTGGTAACGACAGCTGGCGCTTCAAGAGCCGGGCCGACGATCACACGCAAACCCGCACTCGCCCCGTCTCCGCAACCCCGACCAGCTCCGACGGGGCGAGCGCTACCGTCCGAGCCCGTCGCTCAAGGGGGTCAAAATTGGACGCCGATCGAGGGTCAAATTTGGAAGCCGATTGACAAGCTCATAACGAAAGGGAGGCCAACGCCCGCTCTTTGACAGCAGGAAATCGGAAAGACTTACCTGGTAAGCAATCAGGATGCCGAACGTGGAACTCATCAGGGAATATCTCGCAAAGATCGACACGCTGATCCAACAGCAGATCGCTTTGATTAAGCGGCTCGAGGACGAGGGGTCAGACGCGACAGAGGCTAAGCAGCTACTCGCGTATTGGAGCGTCGCGTATAGTTTCTTCGCTAAGCGATTCGCGGTGCGCTGCAGCAGAAATTGAACTAGCTCGCGCGGACGCTGCCCGGCACCTTTTCTGCGATTACCAAATTATTTGCTGGCCTCAATGCTCGCTAATGCCATGCGGCGAAGCGACCATTTCGCTTACGTCGACAATCTCATCGCTGAGCTGCACGAGCATCGCGCTGATTGCGATACCGTCCTGGGCTCTATCCTGCTCTTAACCGGCCAAGCGTCCCACGCTTCCACATGACTTTCGCCTTGGTTTTCGACTGAGTGTGGCAGACCAGGCACACTGTCGGAGTGAGACGTCGTTCTCATTGAGGCCAGACAGCTCGGTCTCAACGACAATCGCCTTGTCTGTCTCTTTGACATCCATGCTCGGCATTAAGCCGAAGCCTCGGGTTCCGCTCGGTCGGAACATGCTCGGGAACGTCGGCAGTCCGCCCATCAAGCTATCAAACAGGCAGTCCATTTCCTATCTCAGCGCTCCGATAAGCCTCGGAAGGGTATTGCGGTCGAGAATGTCGGCTAAATGGATGGACCGGCCATGCTTCTGGGCGTACCCCTTGGGTATACTCAAGGCACAAGGAGCCATCCTATGAAGACACGCGCTGACAGCCGGACAATCGCGGCGATCCATATCGATATTGGCAAGAACACGTTTAAACCTAGTCGGCATAGATAAGCATGGAGCGATTGTGCGTCGGCACTAGGGAGAGGAAAATGTTGGCACGAACGGTCTTATTGGCTACTGGCTTGGCGTTCCTGGCAACGTCGGCACAGGCAATCACGCTCGCGCGAGTTCAGCACCCGCAGCGCATAATCGCCCAAGCCCGTATGGGATGCGGTGTGGGCATGGTCCGAGTTCATGGTGTCTGCCTAGCCACGGTCCGCCAAAACTGCGTCCTTTGGTGGCCACGCTGTGCGTGTCCGCATTGGTATGGAGGCGCTTGCGGGTGGGAAAAATATTCTTGGCATAGATATCATTGAACCCGTCTGATCTGGTTTTGGCGGCAGCGCCGGCGATGGAGAGCGGCGGAGGCGGGTTCATTGCCCGCGTTCTGCTATCGGCTATGAGTTCTGTTTCGGCACAGGCAAATGCGTTTCAGCGTGCCCATGGCCGGCGTGGTGGCGTTCGGCGTGCAGACTAACATTGCGGGAAGTTCCCCTCTCCTTAGCCTGCGCCGATCCTACCTTTGCAACTCGAACCAAGAGCAGCTTGGGCATCATTCATCGAAGCGTAGCCGTTCTTATTACCGAGAAGTTGCATTCCGCTGGCCCCGCTCGGCTGCGCGTCAATGATCGAGCAATTGCCCAGAGGGTCCCTGATTGCGAAATGCTTTGTTGCGATTTGATCAGGTTTCATTGCCTCCATTCCCACTGCCGGCTGATGAAGCGTGATGTGCTCAGCAGCAGCTTGGTCAACAGCAGTAGCTTCTTCAGTCACGTCACGCCAACCGATCACATCAGAGGTTGGGCGTATCCGGGTCTGAACGGCATTATGGTCATTGCCGGAGATCGCCAGCACGTGTCCCTGATCAACGACCCGAACCACCTGGAACACGTGATGTTCCTTGACACCAATGGCACCGGGGCGAGGACCGTCAAGCGGGCGACCGACATTCAACCAATTGAGAGCCACATTGAACGCAGGACCGTAATGCCCCCCGAGATGCTGCCGCATCCACCAGCCACACCACTCCACGGGTCGATCTCCCGACTCCGCTGCTGCTGCTCCTGGACCCGCTGCTCTCTCCAGGTTTGGTGTTCGACAAGAGATTCCCCAACCGGGCCACGCCTGACGAGGATAATTAAATCCATCGGGAACGTATATTCGTTGGCCGTTCCGGTCGTAGCATTCGGGCCCGGAAGGCTGATGAGACGCATAACTCAGGTCGGTCGTCGTGAGGATGATAGCCGCGATGGTGAGGAGATGCTTGATGACAGACATTGTCCTTCCCCTAACGTCATCGATCATTGAGGTCAGCCGCGTCTCCGCGGGTCCAGCTTGCCAACTGATAGCTTTTTCAGGAGCACGCTCCGGACGAGGACTGTCGCGAGGCTGCTCTAAAAACCTCTGAGTAGCTTCCTCCGGGTCCCGTTAGTCTCTGCGTTAGTTCCTTGCCGATGATGCGGAAGCATGCTGGCCTGTCGATCTATGACGCCACGCTCTATCAGTTCCTCAACGAGGCGCGATTCGCTAACGCTAGCGAGAAGGCCTCTGATCGCAAGGTGAGTAAGCAGGGAACCTGACCACGCGACAAGGGACTTGCTGCGCAATGGTCAGCACGGCCCCGGCCGGTGCGACCTGCTAAGACGAGGCCGTTGTTGCTCGCCATCAAGGCCATAACTCTACCAAATGCGTCGTCCCGAAGCCTGATGCGTAGTCGATCAGCGCAATGGCGACGGGCCTGATTTCATAGACTGCGAGCTCCTTTGGATCTTCTGGAACGAGCCGCCTCGATTGTGGGAACCTACTAAACAGTCGCAAAGCAAATTCTTCAGCCCTCTGTTTCTCGTGCACCCTTGCCGCCGTACCCGACATGGATAGACCGCGAAGCTTGTAGAAGTCCTGAGCGTGGTCGACGATCGCCACGGAGACCTTGTTGTTGTTCTTAATGTTGCCGGCCTTTTGCGAGGTTGCGGCGGTCGCGAAGTACAGGATGAGATCGTCGCTGACGTAGTTGACGGTGGTGGCTTGGGGATATCCGTCGGGTCGAATGGTCGCGACCGTCATTATATGTTGACGCCCTAAGACCTCGAGGATTCTCGACCGGAGTGCTTCATCCATACGCGAGGGGCTTACAGCTGAGTGCGGCGAGTTAAGAGACTATCACGTTCGCACGTCGATTGGCATACGGGCATCGTCAGCGGCCAAGCACAACTTCCTAGCTCCACGCCGCCGTCCCTCTTCGTCAAGGCGCAAGCAGCTTAGCCCATAAAAGGTCAAAGCTCTGGCTGCCGAACTTCACTTATAACTGTTGGCTTAATACGAACCTATTTAAACGTCTTCAGATAGGCGATGACGTTCGCGCGGTCGTTGGCATCGGGCAGCCCAGGGAACACGGTCATATACGAGTCAGGAAGCAGAGCCTTGGGATTGGCGATCCATTTATCGAGATTCTCTTCGGTCCATACGACGCCCAAATTCCCAAGTGTCTTCATTTCATCGCTGTACATGGGGTAATCGACGCTTGCTGCCTTACGCCCGACGATGCCGTTCAGCTCGGGTCCGATCAGCGTCGTCGCTTCGGGGCCAATCAGGTGACACTTGGCGCATTTTTCATCAAACACTTGCTTGCCCTTCGCGGCATCGCCTGCAGCAAGCGCTGAGCCGCTGAGGCCTACAAGCAGCGCAGCGCTTAGCACGAATAAAGTTAGCCTTCTCATCCCAGTCCTCCTGCGACGGCGAAAAATCTAGCTCAAGTCTACTTTGCCACCCAGAATCTGCACCAGCCGTTCGAACTGATGGGACCCTCGACGACCAGGCAGGAGGATGGCGATACGAATAGCTTGCAGTTCGCGCAGTTTTGGTTGCCCTTCGGTTGGTTCTGATAGCCAGCCGATGCTTTTGACATTTTCGCTGCCCAAGCTGGATGTGTCGCCTCTAAAATAACTGGCGTGACGACGATTGCCGAAACTATCCCATCCAGAACGACACGACGTGGAACATTCTCACGCCATGTTTTCCGGGTCTGTGCCATGCTCCGGCTCTGCTGAAGCTTGAATAGCAACATGCAAACGCGCTCTCTGTTGTTTGTCAACCTGAGAAATCGTCACGAAAGGCGAACATCCCGAGGTCGTGCTATTGGGCTGCTCCGAATCATGCTCTTGCTTGTTGTAAGCACGATCCAAAGAGGCCAATACGGCGTGGCCTGCATCCGGTTCCGTTGACAGCCGCTTAAACTAATCCAGCCTGCCTTTCGAACTCCATAGGGCTCACGTAGCCGATCGTCGAATGTCGGCGTTTCGTGTTGTAGAAGCACTCAATGTAATGGAACACATCCGCCTTGGCGTCATCCCGAGTGCGGTACGTTTTGCGCGCGGTTCGTTCGGTCTTCAACGACGAGAAGAAGCTTTCCATCGCGGCATTATCCCAGACGTTGCCCGAACGGCTCATCGAGCAGATGACGCCATGATCGGCCATCAGCCGCTGGAACTGCTCGCTGCTGTATTGGCTGCCACGATCAGAATGATGCAGCAGCGCATCAGGCTTGCCCCGCCGCCAGATCGCCATCACCAGAGCGTCAGTGACGAGCTGGGCCGTCATCGCTGCACTCATCGACCAGCCAACGACGCGGCGTGAGAACAGATCGACGACCGCCGACACATAGAGCCAGCCTTCCGCTGTCCAGACATAGGTGAAGTCGGCAATCCATTTGCGGTTGGGCGCGGGTGCTTCGAAGCTGCGGTCGAGCACGTTGGCAGCGACGGCAGCAGCCTGCCGCTCACCCAGATCGGGCGGCAAGCCGACGCCGTCGTGGACGCGCTTTGAGGGCCTGCAGTCGCATCAATCGCTCGATCCGATGCAGTCCACACGACACCCCTTCCGCCAGCATGTCGTGCCACACGCGCCTGGCCCCATAGGTCCGGTCGCTAGCCAGAAAGCCGGCGCGAATCTTCGCACCGAGCTCCTCGTCAGTACGCCTGCGGCGACTGCGCGGTCGCTTGAGCCAGCCATAGAAGCCACCCCGCGAGACACCGAGCGCCTCGCACAACCATCCCGCCGGCCAGATCCCCCGGTGCTTCGCAATAAAACCGAACTTCACGTCGATTCCTTCGCGAAGTAGGCCGCGGCTTTTTTTAGGATGTCCCGTTCGGCCTTCAGCTTGGTCACCTCGCGCTTGAGGCGAGCGATCTCGAGCTGCTCCGGCTTCATCTGACCCTGGCCGGGGAAGGCGTGCTCAGGATCATCGGCAAACTTCTTCACCCAGCTGCGCAGCTGCAATGGATGCACACCCAAATCCTGCGACGCCCGTGCGTAGGACACGCCCCGATCTCTGATCAGGCGCACCGCCTCAAGCTTGAACTCGCGTGTGAACTTCCGCCCCTCTCCATGATCCACCTCCGGTTCCATCAAAACACCTAACTCGGTGTCTTCCGAACCGGGTGCAGGCCAGCGGTCACTTAAGCTGGAGAAACGCATCAATGAAGTCGGCAAGGGTTTTCCAGTCGGTGAACTCGCGATCGCTTTGGCTGGGTGCTGTTACGCCGTCCTTCATGACGATGAATTTGACGATCTGCACCTGGAAGTAATCGTACTCGGAGAAGCGCAAAGCACCTCCGAGGAGGAGTGTCATACTCGGCTTCCACCCTGTGACAGAGACGAAATGATCCGCATACCCTTGTGCTTCTGCCCTCTCTAACACCGCAGACAGGCTGACAGATATGAAGGCCGACGTCTTGGCATTTAGTAGTTTTTGATGCGCAATGGCGAAGTTTGTAACGGTCTCTTGATGGTACTGCTGATGAACCGATGCGGCGATTATGAAGGCGTGGAAGAGTCCAAGATCCAAATCGGACATCGGCGCTGCGCTATCGCGCAGCTCGACATGGTGCTCGCGATCGCGAATATATGTTGCCGTCCACTCGGCAATTTTCCGCGTTTGCCCTTCGGTGGTTCCATAGATAATCAAGACATCCATGACGTCACTCGCATCGTCACGAATAGACGCGAACAGGATGAGCCACGCTGCAATCTACTTGATCAGCGCGATTGGAACCTCGGCCAAGTGGATGACCTTAACGGCGACCGAGCCTAAAAGGAGGCCTTGAATTCCACCAAGACCGCGAGTCCCCATTACGATGTGCTTGATGTCTTCCTCCCGAGCTACCTGCGCGATCGCTTCGGCAATTTGCCCGGTTCTGACAAGCGTCTCAGAAGCGACGCCGGCATGTTCGCTCTTTCCTATCGCGTCCTAAAGAGCCTTGGCCGACGCTCATGAGCCTGCCTCACGCAGCCAGTCGGTGTCCGTCGCCTCTGATGCTCCGGCCAACTCAATGGCTGGAATGTTCTGAACATTGAGCAGCACGAGCGAAGTGCCTGGATTTTGAGTCGCCATTTTGATCGCTAAGTCGAGCGCGCGAAGCGACGCTGGAGACCCATCGACGGGAATCAGAATCTTTGATGCAGACATTTACTCACCCACCGGTTCGAACGGCAGTCCTTAAGGGGGCAACTCATCTGACAAAACTTAGGTATGATGCGAGGGCCTCGATGTCGTTCGCGGAGAGCTTGTTCGCTATTTCGGGCATGGGTGGCAAAGCGGTCGCGTGATATCCCTCGCCCCACTGCTCGAGCCGCCTTTTTAAGTAGTAGTATGACAGGCCTCCCAAGCGGGGGATTTGTCCGGCACCCTCAGCCGCAGCACCCTCAGCATTCGGACCATGACAGGCAACACATGAGGGGATATTCGCGTCGGGATTGCCCTCTTGGTAAATCGTGCGTCCTCTAGTCATGAGGATTTCGTGCCCATCATCTGCTGGTTTAGGACTCAAGGTCGATAGATACAGGGCTAGATTATGCGCTGTCTGAAGACCGAGATGGTTGGCGGCTGCGCCCCACATGTACTGTCTGGAAAACGGATTGTCGCGCGCATGGTCTCGGAAGTTATAAAGTTGGTTCATCACATATTGTGATGACTGCCCGGCCAAGCGCGGCGCGGTCGAGAACCCTTGCAAAGATGGGCCATGGCACCAGGCGCAATTCCTATCCGCGAACTTTTGTCCGTAGACAATCGTCAGATCACCGGCCAATGACGGCACAGAAGAGGAAACGAATGCGAGGATGGCCGTGGTGACGTTGATAAGCTTCATGATCTCACTCGGCAGAATGAATCACTCCAGAGTGCTGAGATAGGCGGCAACCGCCTTGATTTGTGGCTCGGTCAGGCTATGTGCGATCGGCCGCATGATAGCGGAGGTGTCTGGATTGGTCGGGCCTCCCTGACCGCGCTCTTGGTCCCAATTCGTCAATGTCTTGACGATGTAGGGATAGAGCTGGCCGGCTAGACGAGGGAATTGCCCGTTACCTTTAGCCTCTGGACCGTGGCAAGTAGCGCAGGGAGGAACCTTGGCATCGGGGAGTCCCTCTTCAAAGATCTTCTTTCCCGCGTCTACAAGCTCTGGAGGGCCGCCCCCCAAGGGCGGGGGATTGAGAGCATTAAAGTGATCCGCTAGGGCGTCTAGCATGTCGGGGCTGAGACTATGTGCCACCCTAAACATGAAGAAATTCACCCGCCGGCGATCGATGAAGGCCTGCAGCTGGTTCTTAAAGTATTGGACTTGCTGGCCCGCGAGTCGCGGGATGGGAGTCGACCCGCGATACCCTTGTCCCGTTGGTTGGTGGCAATAGCTGCAATATTGGATCTTGGCTTGAAGCTCTTGTTCGGAGAACGTGGGCGCTTCGGTGGCGTTGGCGCGTCCCGCTGCGGCGAGGCACATTGTCAGCAGAGCTATTTGCAAAGCCAACGTTGAGTTGCCCGCCTTCACCACTGCTCGCCGCAGGCTGTGCTCTTTTCGAAGAGAGTGGCGAAAAAGGGCCAAGGCGGTCACTCCAGATTATTAAGATAGGCCGCAACGGCTTCAGCTTGTGACTTGCTCAAGCTATGTGCAATCGGCCGCATAACCGCGGACGAGTCAGAATTTGCCCCTTGACCCCGCTCTTTGTCCCAATTCACCAGTTCCTTCATGGTGTAGGGATAGAGCTGACCCGCGAGACGAGGAATCGGCCCGGTCCCTTTGGCTTCTGGACCATGGCAGACTTGGCAGGCAGGGACATTGTCGTCGGGAACTCCCTGTTCATAGATATCCTTCCCTGTGCCTGCGAGCTGCTTTGCAGCTCCTCCAAACGGCGGGGGATTGAGTGCATTAAAATGCGCAGCCAGAGCCGTTTGCAGGGCAGGGCTAACGCCGTGCACTTTAGACATGACCATGGGCATATGGGGCTCGCGCCTGCGCTCAATAAAAGCCCGTAATTGATTCTCGAAGTACTCTGTTGTCTGTCCGGCAAGCCGAGGCATGGGAAAATATCCGCGATACCCCTGTCCCGAAGGTCCGTGACAATCGCTACAGTATTGTATCTTGGCTTGGAGGCTGCCTGCTCGCGCTTCTTGGTAGTGGGGTGCGGGGTAAGCACGGTGCGCCCAAAGTCCATGCGCATTGCCTGTGCCGTGTATGAGGCCGAACCCCAAGAAAATAATTGCGAGGATGGCCGCTGATACCGCCGATTTTGACCTTAGGACCTTCATCAGAATGCCCACCAAGCATAGAGAAACGTCGTGTTGTTATCGCTCGCGTTGCGGAAAGCACCATTGTAATTCGAGCTCGCACCATTGAATTGATTGTATAACGTGTACGACACACCGAGACGCACGTTGAGCCATGGATAAATGGATGGCCCCCCATTACTCCAGGGCAGCCAAGCGACATCAAAAATCCAGCCATTTGAATTCGGCGACCCTAAGTGCATTGGCGACAGCGAATCGCCGAAAAGTGACGGGTCGGCGTCGCCCCAGACGTTGAAGTAGCCCGCGGTCAGACTCACGGTACCGTTGTAAACGTACTGGCCGGAGACCTTGAAGCTATTCAGATCGTCGCTCGAGTTGGAGGAAAGCCCTAGCGGCTGGCTGCCATTCAGCTTCTGGTGTTCAAAGATGTAGCTGATCCGTGCCGTCAGCGCGTTGACTTCGCCAATGTACTGAAGCTGGGCGTCACCGCCCACATCGGTAATCTTGTCAGTCGGAGCGGATTGGTTTCCGATCGGGGCGACATTGGCGAACATGCCGAAGGTCCCGAACATGACCGAGTATTTATCCCAGTCCTGCTCGTAGGCCGCGCGCCAGTACGGTGCGAGACCAGAAAAACGGCCCGTGTTATCGCCGGGAGCAAGTCCGAGCGCTTCCAACGTCTTCGTGTCGAACGTGCCGTAGGCGGCCCCTTCGAGATAAAACTTGTCGTTCGCGAAGATATAGACGCCGGTGCCGGCCACGCGGCCCGCGAAAGCGCCTTCGATCATTGTACCGGCGGAAGGCGTTGGAGCGAGCGCACCATCAGCTGCGACAAAGGGAAATGACCAAGCCGGAGCCGTGTTCCATGGATCTTGAACAGTAGGATTGTTGTTCGCGGTAACTCCATAAACCACATCCGTTTCGCCCAATTTAATTTTGTTGGCATAACGGATGTCGGTGTTGTCCAAAAATAAACTGCTGCCGGGGCGCGCGTAAGTGCCTTGTATGAACGCGCCGAAGTTGCAATAGATTTGGCCGCCGTAAAATACGCTCGTCGCCTCATCGAACGTATTGTCGTTTGTGCTGAAGCCCTTCGGAGTATCTGCCGGGTCTAGCTTCTTATTTATGTGGGTGAAATTGGGAACGGTCATTCCGGCGATCGGGATTTGCAGTTCCTTCTCGGCAAGCTCCTCGCTTGGACCACAACGCGTTCCGCCTGCAGTATAACCCTCCAGCTTGAAGCGCCGGCCATAGGGTGTCAGCTGCGGGAACGCACTGTGGCACGTCGAGCAAGGCTGGCCGGTCTGGCGAGCAAAGCTTGGCAACGCAGAAACCGGTTTTGGCCCGATTGCGACACCTGCTGCTACAAGCAGCAGCGTAAAGAAAACGGAGCCTCCGAAGGCGCAGACCGCTGCGCTATGGCCGTCACGAGTGCGTGCGACGACTTTGGGCTGCCGGCTTTGGCTGTTGTGAGCTCCGAATCCCGAGCGCACCTCATCCCCCCATGTGACAAGTGCGACCGCTTAGGATCTTTATGCTTAGCTTACGCCCGGCTTACACGCACGTTAATTCCATGATCGGAATGGCGAATTTATATAATTGTCGCATTTGGGGCACACGGCTCGACGCCATCTCCAAAGCCATCACGTGGGAAGCCCATGTCGGCGCGGGCCTTTTTCAAGGACCATTGACCGGCATCAATGCGGTTAAGGGCCATCTGACATAAAGGGAAACAAGCGACCATCTCGCTAGAAAGTGGGGTGAAATGGGCACCTCAACTTCGATCTGGTTGGAGCGTGTGCGCCCTCGGCAAGAGTTGATGGATCGCGTCATGGAGAAATGCGCAGTGGACGTGCTAAAGGCCGCGCGCGCACAGAATGGCGACGCCTTTTTTGCAGCCCGGGCTAAGTGTCTCGCTTGTACTCATGAAGCCGACTGCAGAAACTGGTGTTTGGAAACGTCAGAGCGGCTGCCTCCAATTTTTTGCCCGAATGCCGATTTCTTCCGCGCGTGTAGGCGTCCTCCACCTAATGAACACGCGACGATAGTTTCCAACGCGTCGGTGAAGAGACGGAAGCAGCCCTCACATGCGCCATTTGAGGAGCGAGCTTCTAAAGAACTCATCAAGCTAATTTGGAAACTTCGTTGGCTGGGTGAGGATGCTGAAGCGAACAATGCGAGGAGGCAACTCAATAGGATTTTAGCAAGGCAACAGGTGGTGACTGGGGTTCCACGTGCTGCCAGTACCTGCGGAATGCTGAATGAGACGGACTAGCGCGGGTACGGCTTTTGGTAACGAGGCTAGGTCGGCGCCCGAGACATCATCCTGTCTGACCAAAGATTATGGGAGGTATTGACGATGCCGGTCTTAACGCAGTGGCCGATGTTCAATCAGGTACGTCGTCGGCAAGAGCTGATGGATCAGATGATGCAGACGCTCGGAGTTGACGTCCTCACGGCAGTCCGGTTGGATAAAGGACAAGGCTTTGTCCGTGCACGGGCGAATGTCGTGATTGCTTGCACGAAAGCGAGTGCCGGCTATGGTTGGATTCATCTCCCGTCTTGGCATTACCCCCGCATTTTTGTCATTACGGAAAGATGCGCCGTGACATCGAGCAGTCCAACGCTCTGGCGTCATCCTCGCGATCCTGCGCGCGCTCGGAATGTCTGATCTGGCTCAGTGGCGGTTGGGACGGTCGAGCCGCTTCGCGTTTCTCGCCGACACTGGTCATTAGGGGGATGGCTCTTGGAGCGCCGCTTACGAGCGCTGACGGATTCCCAAGACGCGGCTTTCCCGGCCTTCAGCGAACATCGAGTCCCGCGCGGTCGCGGAAGCTTGTACGTCCGCGATTTCCCGGGCGGCGGCCCCGCTTTCGTGGTGCTGGACGGATTCCCGGACAACTCGCACATCTACGACGACCTCATTCCGCATTTGGTGTCGGCCGGTCACAGAACGGTCGCGATGGACTTTCTGGGCTTCGGCGCATCCGACAAGCCGGAGGATGCGCTTTACAGCTTCGAGCAACAGCTCGGTGATCTGGAAGCGGTCGTGGAGGCCTTGAGGCTCGAGGAGATCATCCCCGTGGGCCACGACGCAGGCGGCCCAACGGCCGTCAACTTCGCCCTGAAGCATCCGGATCGCACGGCCGCCGTCACCTTGATGAACGCCTTCTACGGCGACGCCCCCGGACTGCGAGTTCCTGAATTTATCGAGCTTTTCTCGAACAAGGGGCTGAAAGCGCTCCATCAGCATTTCCTGGCAAGCCCGCAGCAGTTCGCCTGGCTGCTCGGCTTTCAGCGCGACCAGATGCAGGCAGGTCTCACGGAGTCTCAGAAGACCCGCTACAATGATTTCCTCGGGCCGATTATCGACGACAACTTCAGGCAACGGCCGAGTGCCGGCCCCGCTTTCGCGCAGATGACTTACCAATTGACGGATGAGGTCGCCGCCAACACGGCTCGTCTGATCGAGTTCAGGCGCTCCGACGTTCCGCTCCTGCTCATCTGGGGGAAGGCCGACCCGTACCTGCATGTCACCGTCGCCGACTACATGCGGTCCCAGGCCCGGAACGCTGCCCTTCATGTTCTTGATGCAGGGCATTGGCCGCAGATCGACGCAGCCGCCGAGGTCGCTCGCATCATGCTTGCGCGTCACTGAAGCCCAGGCGTCGCCCGGAACTCATCTCTGAACGCACCGCCTGAAAGGGGCACGGCTAAGCCCACTCGACCCCAGCCTTTACCGCATGTGGCACGAAAGGACCTGACCGTCACAATTCTCCATATGCGTGCCAACGCTAAAACCATATGCTCCGGTCAGCTTCAATCTGGAGAATTCGGCAATTCCGTTTGGGGAAAGTTGGCCGGCGCAGCGGCGGGATTATTGGGGGCGAACCCATAGGTCGGGAGCAGGATGGGCCGGCGGAGAGCGAGGTGGCGTTCACCGTGGGCGTGATCGCGCCGGGCGCGAAGATGGCCAAAGCCGATGGCGTCGTTACCGTTGATGAGGTGAAGTGCAATCATGCGCAATTCCTTCGCGAGCCTCAGGGCTAGGAGCGATAGTTGCGCTCGTAAGCGCAAGTTGCTCGCCTACCCGCGCCTCCTGGCGAGCGGCAGAGGAAGGAGAGACGGGCGCAACCACCTTCGCGATGACAAGATCAACCGGTATCATGATTGAATGGACTCTAGCTTTATGCATAGGGGAGAATCTGCATGCGCACTCGCATCCCCAAGCTCATCGCCGAAATCAACACCATTATAGCCGACCGTGGCGATAGCGACTCAGCAGAAGAGCAGGAAGCGATAGACCTACTGAAACGGGCAAGGCACAAACTCGGCCTAGCCAGAGCCAAATTGCAAGAGGCTGACCTGAAGAAGCATCGGGTGGCATCTAGTCAGTGAACCCACCTCCCGGAAGGCGAGAGGGGAATCCGCCTGTCCTCGGGGCTACGACCCTTCAGGCAAGGGCACGCCGGCCTGCGTAAATGCTTCGCGCTGGCGCCTGGCCACATCGGCGAGGTCGGAACCCGCGATCGTGTCCTCGAACAGGCGGTGATAATTGAGCTCGGCGTTGAGACGCAGGAACACGCCGCCGAGCCCGATCGCAGCCCGGTCCATGAAGACGAATTCGCGCGGCACCCTGACCGGCCCCTTCTCCTGCAAGCCCTGATGCACACGGAATGCCTCGCGCCGCCCATACATGCCGGGGCTCACCTCCTCGGCGATGGTGCGAACGCGGTCCTCGAGCATCGGGCCATAGATGAAATTCGCCCAGATATTGAGGATGTCGATCAACTCGTTGGACAGGCCGGTGAAGCCCCAGGTCTCGTAAGCATGCACCACGAGCGCGCGGTCGTTATGCAAGAGCCCGTGATAAAGGTCGACCACGCCCTGGATGAATTTCGGCGCGAAGCTCCTGATGCAGCCGTAGTCGAGCAGGTTGATGCCGGCGGCGCGGCCTTCGCCATCATCGAACACGGTGTAGTTGCCGAGATGCGGGTCGCCGTGGATCACGCCGTGTTGGCTGAACGGGTACCACCAGGCGCGGAACATCGCGCGGGCGATCTGGTTGCGCTCCTCGAGCGGGCGGCCGGTGTAATCGAGGAGGCGCCGCCCTTCGAGCCAAGTCATCGTGAGGAGCCGCTTGGTGGAGAGCTCGGGCACCACGTCTGGCACACGGATCAGCGTGTCATCCTTGAAGATGAGCGCATAGAGCCGCATGTGGCGCGCTTCGAGATCGTAGTCGAGCTCCTCCCTGAGCCGCGCCGCGATCTCTTTCCGCATCTCAGAGGTCTCGATCGCGGGCCGCATACGCGCATGGAGCGCAAACAGCACGCCGAGCTGAGTGAGGTCGGCCTCGACCGCCGACTGCATGTCCGGATATTGCAGCTTGGCGGCAAGTGCGCGCCCGTCATGGCTGACCGCGCGATGAACCTGCCCAAGCGAGGCCGAGGCTGCGGCCTCATGCTCGAAGCTTGCGAATTTCATCTCCCAGCCGGGACCAAGCTCCGCCGCCATGCGCCGCTTGACGAAGGGCCAGCCCATCGACGGCGCCTGGCTCTGGAGCTGACCGAGCTCGGCGGCATATTCGGCGGGCAGCGCTTCAGGGATGGTGGCAAGAAGCTGCGCCACCTTCATGATCGGGCCCTTCAGTCCGCCGAGCGCCGCGGCAAGCGATGCGGCGTCCCTGTCGCGCTCTGGATCGAGCCCGAACAGGCGCCGGCTCGCGATGCGCGCGGCGACGCCGCCGACATTGGCGCCGACCGAGGCATAACGCATGGCGCGCGCGCTGAACCTGTTCTTTTCCTTGTCTGGCTGTTGGTCGTTCATGGATGCGACGTCGCGGCTTCCTCGACAAATAACCCGCTCCCCCATATAGGGGCGCTTGCTCTTATGTGCCCCCCGCTCCCCGCCATCGGCTTGAAGAAACAGCGAAAACTTATGCCCTTCCTCGTCAAAGCCCTCGCCAGGGCTGGGCTCGTCATCAGTGCGGTCGTGACCCTGATCGGGCTGCTCGCGCGGTGGCTTCCCGCGCTCGATATCGTCAATAACGGGCTTCCCTTCCTGCTCGCCGGCACATTGATCGTGGCGCTCCTCGCCGCTTTCGCGCGCAGCGGGCTGCTCACAGTGCTGGCTCTGCTCCTTACCATCATCAACAGTACCCATTTCGTCCTCGCGCTCGAAGGCGGTGCGCAAGATGCCGCACCCGGAGCCCCGCGCTTTCTCAGAGTTGTCACCTTCAATATCTGGCACCACAACGACAAGATCGAGGACATCGCCAAGTTCCTTAGCGAGACCGATGCCGATCTTGTCGTGATGCAGGAGATGACCGGCGACCACTGGAGCAAGCTCCGAGAGATGCTGGGCTCACGCTATCCCTACGGCCTCGGCAACTACGGCCTCGTGATCCTCTCCAAATATCAATTCACCGAGAATGGACGCGTCGATCGCGGAGGCATGCCGTCTTGGGCCTCGCTCATCCTGCGCTTCGCCAAGATTGAGGTGAACGGCACGGAGGTGACGTTTGCCGGCACGCATCTGGCGCGTCCGTTCTATCCCAAGCAGCAATATTCCGACGTTCTCGCCTTGGTGAATTTCGTGCGCCAGCAGCACGGCCCTCTCGTCCTCGCCGGCGATTTCAACATGACGCCCTGGACAGACAAGCTCACCGGCTTCACCCAAGCGACGGGGCTCAGGCGCTACAACACGTTCCATTTCACCTGGCCGCTGAAAGTGCACGGCGTCCCGTTTCTTCCTCTCGTTGCCACCGACAACGTCTTTGCATCGCCGGATTTTGCCAAGATCGCGACGAGGGCAGGCCCACGGCTCGGCTCTGACCATCGCCCAGTCATCGCCGACATCGCGCTCACGCCAAAGCCGAAGTAGTCGAGTAGGGAGAGCGGCTCACGCCGGCCAGTTATCACGAATCCAGCGAGCGAGACTCTCCTCGCTGACTTCGCCGGCCGCGACCGCGAGAATGATGGCCGTGGATTGAGCCTGATCGGGGTGAAACGCGACGCCGTTCTTGCGCAGAAAGGTCACCATCGCGATGAAGGCGATCCATTCATTGCCGTCCACGAAGGGATGGTTCTTGGCGAGGCCGAATGCGTAGGCTGCCGCGAGCTCGGGAAGCTCGGCACTCTCATAGTGCCATTTGTTGACAGGTCTCTCCAACGCGGAGTGGAGCCCACCTTCGTCCCGAAGACCTTGCGCGCCACCGAAGCGGCGAAGCTGAACCGCGTGAGCTGCGATTGCTTGATCGTAGGTGAACCATTTGGGCTCGGTCACTTGGCGAGGGCCACGAGCGTATCCCGGTACTCGTCGATGATCTCGTCGACGATTTCCATCGTCTTCGCAAAATCGGGATCATACGGAAGCGCCTGGAAGCCGCCGCCCGGCAGCTCCGTGATATGCAATTCCTGTCCGCGCTTCAAACCCAGTCGTTGCATCAGCTCGCGCGGCAGGATGAAGCCTTCAGAATTTCCGATTCGCCTGATTTCGATCTTCATGGCTTAGCTCCGTTATACGGAACGTATAACACAGGTTATACGAACCGTACAACGGAAAGCGGCGCTAATGCTTGGCCTTTTTCGTCTTGGGCGTCTCGTCCATGGCTTCGAGCTCGTCGATCAGACCCTCGATGACCTTGAGCCCCATCGCCCAAAAACCCGGCTCTGTGGCATCGAGCCCGAACGGCGCGAGCAGCTCCTTGTGGTGCTTGGTGCCGCCAGCCGCGAGCATGTCGAGGTAGCGATCGGCGAAGCCCTTCTCCGCCTTCTCGTAGACGGCATAGAGCGAGTTCACCAGGCAGTCGCCGAAAGCATAGGCGTAGACATAGAAGGGCGAATGGATGAAGTGCGGGATGTAGCACCAGAAGGTCTCATAGCCCGGCTTGAGTTCGATCGCTGGGCCAAGACTCTCGCGCTGCACCTCGAGCCAAATCTCGCCGAGTTCGGTCGCTGGTAAGCTCGCCGTCGCGCCGCTCGGTGTGCACCTTGCGCTCGAAATTGTAGAAGGCGATCTGCCTCACTACGGTGTTAATCATGTCCTCGACCTTGGATGCGAGCAGCGCCTTGCGCTCGCGCGCTGACGGCGCCTGGTCGAGCAGAGCGCGGAAGGTCAGCATCTCGCCGAACACACTCGCGGTCTCGGCCAGCGTGAGCGGCGTCGGCGCCATCAGCGGCCCTTGCACATTGGCCAGCACCTGATGGACGCCATGGCCAAGCTCGTGCGCGAGTGTCATCACGTCGCGCGCCTTGCCCTGATAGTTGAGCAGGATATAGGGGTGCGCGCTGGGAACGGTCGGATGCGAGAAGGCGCCGGGCGACTTTCCTTCCCTGACCGGCGCGTCGATCCAGCGCTCGGCGAAGAAGCGGCCGGCAATGTCGGCCATGCGTGGGGAGAAATCGCCATAGGCCGTGAGCACCGTCTGGCGCGCGACGTCCCAGCCGATCACCTGCTTCGGCTCCTCGGGCAGCGGCGCGTTGCGGTCCCAATGCGCGAGCGTTTTTTTGCCGAGCCATCTCGCCTTCATGGCGTAATAGCGATGCGACAGGCGCGGGTAGGCGCCGCGCACCGCGGCGACCAGCGCATCCACCACGTCCCGCTCCACGCGGTTGTTGAGGTGGCGGGAGTCGGCCACGTCGGCGAAGCCGCGCCAGCGGTCCGAGATCTCCTTGTCCTTGGCGAGCGTGTTGGTGATGAGGGTGAAGAGCCGGATGTTCTCCTTGAAGGTCGTGGCCAGAGCCTCGGCCCCCTTGCGCCGCCTCTTGTCGTCCGCGTCGAGCAAGCGATTGAGCGTGGGCTCGATGCTTAGCTTCTCGCCGCTGACATCGAATTCTGAGCGAGGTCATCGTCTCGCTGAACAGACGATCCCAGGCGCCGCGAGCGGTCACCGCCTTCTCGTGGAACAGTTGCTCGAGCTTGTCCTCGAGCTGATAGGGCTTCTCTTTCCGCAGATCCTCGATCCAGGGGCGGTAATGCCCAAGCTCGGAATGCTCCATCGCCGTCTCAAGCGCCTTGTCGTCGAGACGATTGAACTCGAGTGGAAAGAATAGAAGCTTTGATGAGATGGCGGTGATCTTCTCCTGGATGTCGCCGAAGAATTTCTGCCGCTTGGGGTCGGAAGTGTCGGCCGCATAAAGCAGACTCTGCGTAAGAGACGATGCGACCGAGAAGGTCGTTGAGCTGCTCGAACTCGCGCACCGACTGGGCAAGGGCATAGCCGCCTTTGCCGCCATCGAGCAGCGTTGCGAGCCTGCCGGCGTAGCGCTCCTGCATGGCGTCGGCGGCGCGCTCCGCAGTGGTGAGGTCGGTCTTCAGCTCCGGCGCCTCGGCCCCGCTATAGAGATCCGCGAGGTTCCACTCGGGCAGGCTGCCCAGCTTGCGTTTGGCCGGGGCCCTTGCGGCGCTCTCGCGCTTGGCTGTGGCTTTTGCGCTCGCGGCATAGGCCGGGTGAGTCGGCGAGAAGGTCATTTTGGGCGGCATTGGTCGGGGGGAATCCTCGGGTAGCGGCGAAACAGGTGCGTAGTGTGGGAAGGCAGACTCCCCCTCGCAAGGGCCAAACGCAAGACTTTCGGGTCGCGGCGGCGGGCGCTCGCGCGCGAGCCTTACCAAAATCGAACCGCGATAAAGAGGATATTTACCCTTCGAGTGCACGATTTTGGCACAGCAGCCGAAACTGCACGGCCCCGTCATGGGGTCTCGCGCGCGCTGCTGCGGTGTAGCGTAACCAGTTCTGTGAGTTTTGCGTCATGCCCAAACGCGTATTGGTCGTCGACGACGACCCTGCTCAACGTCGGATTCTTGAAGAGACCATCAAGCGCTTTGGCTACAGCGTCGCCACCGCCGAGAACGGCGACAAGGCGCTCGCAGCACTCAAAGCCGATGCCGCTAACGAGATTTGCCTTGTCCTACTCGATCTCGTCATGCCCGGAACCGACGGCATGGCCGTTCTAGGGGCGATGCGCGCTCTGCCGAAGAAGCCTCCCGCCATCGTGCAGACGGCCCATGGCTCGATCGATGCCGCGATCGCTGCGATGCGCGCCGGTGCGATTGACTTCGTGGTCAAGCCGGTGAACCCCGAGCGGCTCGAAGTCTCCATCAAGAACGCGCTCAAGATCGAGGCACTCGCCGGCGAGCTGAATCGCATCAAGGCACGGGCCAAGGGTTCGCTCGGCTTTGCCGACCTGATCGCCGGCAGCGAGGCCATGAAGCGTGTCATTGAACTCGGCAAGAGGGCCGCGAACTCCACCATTCCCGTTCTCATTGAGGGCGAATCAGGCGTCGGCAAAGAGCTGATCGCGCGTGCCATCCAAGGCGAGAGCACCCGCGCCGGCAAGCCCTTCGTCACCGTGAATTGCGGCGCGATTCCTGAGAATCTGGTCGAGAGCATCCTGTTCGGCCACGAGAAAGGCTCCTTCACCGGCGCATCCGAGAAACGCGCTGGCAAATTCGTCGAAGCTGACCAGGGCACGCTCTTTCTCGACGAGATCGGCGAGCTTCCCCTCGATGCTCAGGTGAAGTTGCTGCGCGCCCTGCAAGCGGGCGAGATCGATCCCGTCGGCGGCAAGCAGCCGGTCAAGGTCGATTTCCGCCTCATCTCGGCGACCAATCAGAATCTGATCAGCCTCGTCAATGAAGGTCGCTTCCGCGAGGACCTCTATTACCGGCTGAACGTCTTCCCCATCTGGGTTCCCCCTCTGCGCGAGCGTCTCGAAGACGTGCCGGAGCTCATCCGTCACTTCATCGCGCGCTTCGCCGCCGAGGAAGGGAAGCGCATCGACGGCATCGAAGCTGACGCGAACGCCATGCTGCAGAGCTATACTTGGCCCGGCAATATTCGCCAGCTCGAGAATGCCGTGTTCCGCGCCGTCGTCCTTGCCGACACGCCGATGCTCACCGTGAACGAGTTTCCCCAAATCGCGGCCCATGTCGAAGGCTATAAGGTGACCGTGCCGCCTGCCCCGGCGCCAAAAGACCCGGTTCCGCGCATCGAGGGCCCGGTGATGCTGGGCGAGTCGGCCGCAGCTCCCGCCACGATCCACCTTCATTCCGCCAATGGGAAAGACGCAATCGGCATTCCCGCCTTGAGTGATTCAGGCGACATCCGTTCACTCGAAGCCGTCGAGGCCGACATGATCAGGCTTGCCTTCGGGCGCTATCGCGGACGGATGACGGAGATTGCCAAGCGCCTCGGCATCGGTCGTTCGACCCTCTACCGCAAGATGCGCGAGATCGGGCTCGAGGTGAGACCGTAGCAACGAAAGAGCGAGCTTCGCGTGTCGCGAGCGTGGCCATGGCCACACTTAAGTAACGATACGCGTTAGGGAAACTTTGGTTGGCGGCGTAGTAAGCAGCGGGCGGGAGGCCCGGAGCACCGATGTTCTGCGGCCTGATAATTGGGCCCGAATGGGCCTGAGGGGAGCAAGTTATGAGGGCGGTTCATCGCATTGCGCTATTCGTGGCGCTGTCGGCTCCGTTCGCCGCGCAGGCTTTCGCGGCGGAGCCTGATCAGCCGGACAACCTGATTACGCGAAGCGAAGCGATCCGAATCGCGGTGCAAAATCGCCTTGCCGAGACGTTCACCGCCACCAGCGAGAGAAGGAAGAACGAGCAAGGCGCTCTGGTCGAGTTCTACTCGGCGCCAAATCAAGAGCCGCTGTGGGTCGACACCAATGGCCTCACCGAGCGCGGCAAGGCCGTGATCGCCGAGATCAAGGATGCCGATGATTACGGGCTGCGCTCTGCGGATTACAAGCTCCCCAAGACTGACGGCTTTAACGCCTCCGATCCGAGCGCTACGGATTGGCTGGTCGACGCCGAGATCACCGTGAGCTACGCCGTGCTCGATTATGCCATCGACGCACGCGGCGGGCGCATCAACCCTCAGCGCCTGAGCGAGAATCTCGATCCGACCCTGATCCTGCCCGACCCTTTGGAGGTGATCGAATCGATCGGTATCCGCTCCGACCCCGCCGCTTATCTCAGGAGTTTCCAGCCCGACCAGCCGCAATTCGAGGCGCTGAGGCAGAAGCTGATCGAGCTCCGCGGCGGCAAGCGCGAAGCCGCTGCCGTCGAGAAGCCAGACACGATCATCCCTGACGGTCCCGTTCTCAAGATGGGCATCGTCAACGAGCAGGCGGCGCTGGTCCGCAAGCGGCTCGATGCTCCAGCCGGCCCGGGCGGCGACGCCAACACTTACGACATGGGCTTGGCTCTTGCCGTGCAGCGCTTCCAGCAAGCGCATGGCACTTACGGTGACGGCGCCGTTGGCCCGAGTACGCGCCGCCTGTTGAACCATCCCGAGCAGAGGCAGCCACGCGAGGGCGCAAGCCCCGCGACGACCAGGGCCATCCTCATCAACATGGAGCGCTGGCGCTGGCTCCCCCAAGACCTCGGGCCCTATTACGTCAACGTCAACATCCCTGAATTCACGCTGCGCGTGGTGGAGAACGGAAAGATCGTTCACACCGCGCGCGTCGTTGTCGGTAAGCCCGAGAAGCAGACGCCTGTCTTGTCCAACGAGATTCGCGAGATCGTGTTCGGACCGTTCTGGAACGTGCCGACCTCGATCAAGATCGAAGAGATCAGGCCCTATATCCGTGAGAACGCATCATGGTTCGGCGGAACGGGCTTCGACACTGCCGTGTTTCAGCGCCATAATCTTCACATGAAATATCTTGGCCAAGAGGTCGACCCTGCCACAGTCGACTGGAACCGTGTCGATATCCGCAATTTCGAGATCTACCAGCCGCCGGGACCCGACAACGTGCTCGGCAAGGTCAAGTTCGTTTTTCCCAACAAGCATGACGTCTACATGCACGACACGCCGCAGAAGTTCTACTTCGCTGAAGCGGTCAGGGCCGAGAGTCACGGTTGCATGCGGGTGCAGAATCCTGATCAACTCGCCGCCGTACTGTTGAATCATGACCGGGGATGGAGCGAAGCCAGAACAGAGTCAGCAATGGAAGACGGCTATGATACTCATGTTGCGCTGCAACAGAAGATCCCCGTCTACATCACCTACTTCACCCTCAAGGTTAATGATGATGGCAGCCTGACGAGCTACGGCGATATTTACGGTCACGATGCCCAAATGGCCGCTGCGCTTAGGCTTTAGCGCCCTGATTATCCTGTGGAAATCCTGTTAACTCTGCTCGGCGATTCCCGGTACCCTTAACTAGTTTGCCTTGTTTTTCCCGCAATTTGGCTAATACTCTTGCTTAACGACCGGTATGCGACACGGCGCCGGTCGTCCGGTGTCTGGCCTGAGGGGGCCGGCATCGTACGGGGAAGCCGGCTCCAATGCCGGCCGAGGGAAAGTTTCGGGGATGCTGAAGAGGGGCAGTGCCGCACGTCGCGCCGTGTTCGGCGCCTCGGTCGTGATTCTGGCCGCTGCCGCGTGGTGGTCGGCGACTGCATATCGGGCGAGCGCGACCGCCACCGGCGAAACTCGCACCCTCACCATGTACAACATCCACACCAAGGAGACGATCACCGTCACCTACAAGCGTGACGGCAAATATGACGAAACAGCTCTCGCGCGGCTCAACACCTTCATGCGCGATTGGCGGGCCGATAAAGAAATCAAGATGGACCCCGAGCTGATCGATCACATCTGGACCCTGCATAAAGAGCTCGGCTCGCAGGTGCCGGTGCATCTCATCTGCGGCTACCGCACGGCGAGCACCAACGAGAACCTGCGCCGGCACGGTGGCGGACAGGCCCGAAAGAGCCAGCACATTCTCGGCAAGGCCGCCGACATCACCTTCCCCGACGTCCCGGTCAAAGTGCTGCGCAACTCCGCGCTCGTGTGGGAATGGGGCGGCGTCGGTTATTACCCGACCTCCGGCGTTCCCTTCGTTCATGTCGATACGGGCGGGGTGCGCATGTGGCCACGCATCCCGCGGCTCGAGCTTGCCGCGCTCTTCCCTTCGGGCCGTTCGCAATACATCCCGAAGGACGGCAAGCCGATCACCAAGGCCGACTACCAGCTCGCTCTCGCCGACGGTCTGGTGAAGCAGACCCAGATCGCCCAAGCCGTCCGCATCAAGCCGGCGCCAGAGCCTGAGGATGTCGCCGACGCCGATGATGAGGTCGACAGCGCGCCAGCAGCTTCTCCGGGCTCTGCAGCCCCGGTCGTTGCCGAGAACGAACCGGCGGCGGTGCCCGAGCCTGAGATCGCAAAACCGATCCTCGCCTCCTATACGCCGTCGACCCTCGCCGAGCACGAGATTGCTGCTGACATTCACTCGCAGGGAACGCCTCCTCCGCCGCAGAGACTCTTCGCCTACGCGAGCGTCGGCGGCATGCCGTCCTTCCCGAGCTTCCGTCCGAAGGCCGCGCCGGAGCCCGCACCGCTCCCGGCTTATCGTGACGCCGAGGTGGTCGGCGCCCCTGAGGCCGACGATGACCATCCCGACGAGCTGAGCTACGTGCCGTTCGACATCGGCGGTCTCATGACCGACCGCTCGGTGGCCTACAGCCGCACTGTTGCACCGCTCACCCCGCCCGATCAGACCGCTCTCGATTATCTATTCGAGGACATGGATCAGCCGACCGCGCTCACGCTGCGCAAGAGCTCTGGCTACCGGGGCTTGGCCGCTGCGCAGCAATTCTCCGGCCAGGCCGTGCATAGCTTCTATGCCGAGATGGACCCGGGCAAGCCCGCCCGCACGCAGGTCGCCCAGCGCTAAGTCACGCTGCCAAGAACGAAGACCCGTCATGCCCGGCCCCGCGCGCGGCATCGGCGATGTTCTCCCGAGCCAAACGCAGATGGCCGGGCCTTCGCCCGCCGAAGCGTTTTCGGTCGGTCGAAGCCATCATCATGCTTCGGCCCGCGCGGGCGGGACAAGCCCGGCCATGACAGCGTTTTGATTGAATGAGGAACAGCGTTTAAGCCGCTTCGGCCTCAGCCGCCATGCCGAGCGCATGCAGATAGGTGGCGAGCACGGCCCCTTCCTCGCGCCGCTTGTTCTCATCCTGTTTGCGTAGGCGGATGACGGCGCGGAGCGCCTTCACGTCGAAACCGTTGCCCTTGGCCTCGGCATAAACCTCGCGGAGATCGGTGGCGAGTGCCGCCTTCTCCTCCTCGAGCCGCTCGATGCGGGCAACGATGGTACGAAGCTGGTCTTTGGCTGATGTCTGGAGCTGCACGGTGGTCCCCCGCTAGACGGATGATTCGGATAAGCGTCGAGCTTGGCCTCACGCCACCCAAGCCGCAAGGATGGGCCCCATCTTATCCCGCTTATCCAAAGCCGCATGAGCGCGCGCGAACTAGTCCTCGCCGCTTTTTACTTTGCGATTGGGCTCGTTCTGGAACCTGGCCTTCCACGTCTCATAGGCCATGCCGTACACGATCTCCCGCGCCTCTTCCTTGTTGAGCGCGATTCCTCTTGCCTCGGCCGCTTCCTGATACCAGCGCGAGAGGCAGTTCCGGCAGAAGCCGGCAAGCTCCATGAGGTCGATATTCTGCACATCGCTCCGCTCGCGAAGGTGCTCGAGAAGGCGCCGGAAGGCCGCCGCTTCGAGCTCGGTACGCGTTGCCTTGTCCATCGCAGCGGTTCCCTTGCGGGGCTTCGACACGGCGGCTTCAGTGCCGTCGGTGCAAGAGCCGTACAGATCGATCGCGTGGAGAGCGCGCTCGTTCCTCATCACCTTGTGCAGTGCCTCGGCCAAAAGCCGAGCCCATTCTGCCTGGCCCTCTTGGCTCAGGATCAAATCCTGGCGGACCTCGATCAGCGCATGCGCAAGCCCGCGCCCCGTGCCGTGGCGATAGAGCGTATCGCCCTTGAGCTGCCCGGAATAAGGCTGGTTGTCGCCGACCTCGATGTCGGGGATCTCGCGCAGCGCCGCGAGCAAGGGAAGAGCAAGACGCGGGTCCTTGTCCCACAACACGCCGACCGACCAGGGCCGCGGCACGCCCTTCCAGGCTTGAGTGAAACTGTGCATCGAGACGAGAACCGGCGGCTTTCCCACCGCGAACCCGGCCTCGATCGCGCGCTCGATGGCGCGATGGTAGGGCTCGTAATAATGATCGATCCGGAAAGCGATCTCGGCCTCGTCGAGCCCGACATTGCCGGGCACGATCAGCCCGTCCGAGATCTGCATGATCAGCGTCGGGTCGTCCAATCCACGGTTCGGGTCGATCAGGAGCCGCGAGAACTGCGACAAAATCGCCGGGACTCCGAGCTGCGAGGCCAAGCATTCAGCGACCGCTGCTGCACCCATGTCATAGGCGATGTGACGGTGCAGGTCTTCCGGCCTGAGACCGAGACAGGCGTAGGCTTCCGGCAGTGAATTTGCGGCGTGGTCGCAGAGGATAAGGAGACCGGTGGCCGCGTCACCTGCGATGCTCCGGTAGGGCTTCGCGCCCAACTCGCCACTCGCAAGACTATCCAGACTTCGCTCCAACGCCTTCCCCCGCGCCCCTTAATTGGGCAAAGGCGGCCGCCACGGCAAGAGAAAATCCCCGCCAAGGCCAAGATTGCGACGCATTTACCTAGGACTTAGAGGGATGTCATGCGCGAGAGGATCGGCCGTATAATCAGGCCCCGCCTCTTGAGGGAATTGACCTTTCTGGTCAGAGAAACTCAACCGATTCGGTGCTATGTTTTCGATACCTTTAACTGTGTTTCGGGCTATATGACATCGATGCTCGCTGCCACTCCGATCCATGGGCCGGACACGTCGTTTGCCCCTTTTTTGCGGCTCGACCGGGTCCTTCCCGCCATGCTCGGGCTGCTCTTCCTGATCGGCTTCGGCACCAGCCCGGCGCGCGCCGACCTCAAGCTCTGCAACACCACAGCGAGCCGCGTTGGCGTCGCTATCGGCTACAAGGACGCTGAAGGCTGGGCCACTGAGGGCTGGTGGAACATCACCTCCCACACCTGCGAGACCCTGCTCAAGGGCGTTCTCATCGGCCGGTACTATTACATCCACGCCATCGACTACGATCGCGGCGGCGAATGGGCCGGCAATCTTTTTATGTGCACCGACGACAAGTCCTTCACCATCCGGGACACCAAGGACTGCGTGAAGCGCGGCTACAAGAAGACCGGCTTCTTCGAGGTCGACACTGGCGAGGAACGCGACTGGACCGTCCGTCTCACCGATCCCGAGGGCGAAGCGAAGTCGCAATGAGGCGAAAACGCCGGGTCAAGATCGTCGCCACGCTCGGTCCTGCCTCCAATAACGAAGAAACGATGCGGCGCCTGTTCGAAGCAGGCGCTGACGTGTTCCGCGTGAACATGAGCCACGCGACGCACGAGGGCTTGCGCGAAATCCACGGCATCGTGCGCAAGCTCGAGGTCGAGTACTCGCGCCCGATCGGCATCCTCGTCGACCTGCAGGGTCCGAAGCTTCGCATCGGCAAGTTCGAGTCCGGCGCGATCAGGCTGACCGAGGGCGACGTCGTGAGCTTTGTCCGCCGCGAGGCGATCGGCGGCTTGGGCCGCGTGCACTTGCCCCATCCCGAGATCTTCCAGGCGGTGAAGCAGGGCCACACGATGCTGCTCGACGACGGCAAGCTCAAGCTGCGCGTCGTCGAGGCCAGCGACGTCAGGATCGATGCCGAAGTGATGACGAGCGGGCTGCTCGGCAGCCGCAAGGGCATCAGCCTTCCCGACACCGTTCTGCCCTTTGGCTCGTTGACCGAGAAGGACCGTGCCGATGTCGACTTCGCGCTGTCGCTCGGCGTCGCGTGGATTGCGCTCTCTTTCGTGCAGCGCGCCGAAGACATCGCCGAAGCGCGCAAGCTCGCGCGCGGGCGCTCGTCGATCATGGCCAAGATCGAGAAGCCGGCCGCCCTCAATCAATTGAAAGAGATCATCGACCTCGCCGACGGAATCATGGTTGCGCGCGGCGATCTTGGCGTGGAGATGCCGGTCGAGAAAGTGCCGGGCCTGCAGAAGCAGATCACGCGCGCGGCGCGCAATGCCGGCAAGCCCGTGGTCGTCGCCACGCAGATGCTCGAATTGATGATCTACGCGCCGGCCCCGACCAGGGCCGAGGTGTCCGACGTCGCCACCGCCGTGTTCGACGGGGCGGACGCCGTCATGCTGTCGGCCGAGTTGGCCGTGGGCAAGTATCCGGTGCAGGCGGTCGAGACCATGGATCGCGTCGCCATCGAGGTCGAGCGCGACCCGCTCTACGAGGCCATCATCCATGCCCAGCGCATCGACCCTGAGGCGACCGGCGCCGACGCCATCTCCGCGGCCGCGCGCACAGTGGCCGAGACGCTGAACCTCGCCGCCATCATCTGCTACACCGCCTCGGGCGCGACAAGCCTCAGGGCGGCGCGCGAGCGCCCATCGCAACCGATCATCGCGCTTACGCCGATCCCGGCGACGGGACGCAAGCTCGCGCTGGTGTGGGGACAGCATTGCGTGCTGACAGACGACCCGCGTGACCTCGACGACATGGTCGCCAAAGCCTGCCGTATCGCCTACCAGGAAGGCTTTGCCATGCCGGGACAGCGCGTGATCATCTCGGCCGGCGTTCCGCTCGGGACGCCAGGCGCCACCAACCTGCTGCGCATCGCTTTCGTCGGCGACGGCTCCGACGACATGTAGCCGGCGTTAGATGTCGTGACCCTCGACCTCTTGGGTCAATTCCTTCACCGCGTCGCGCGCTTCGTCAAGGAAGGGGTTCGCTTTGAGCGCCTGGCGATAGGCCTCGAGTGCTTCCTTCTTGGCGCCAAGCTTCTCGAGCACGGTGCCGAGATCGCTCATGGCGCTGTAGTTGCGCGGATCGAGATTGAGCGAGCGCCTGAGATCGGCAAGAGCACTGGTATAGTCCTCGCGCAATATCTCGACATTGGCTCGCTTGTGCCAAACCTCGGCGTTCTCCGGCGCCAGGTCTTCGAGCGCGTCGAGAACTTGCGTAGCCAGATCGAGATCGGCGTCCTTGGTGAAGCGGTCGACGCGGGTCAACAGAAGATCGACGGTGTCGCTGCCCGAGCTTTTCCATATCTCCTCGATGGCCCCCATGATCGGTCTCGCCGCCGCCAGATCCTTGGCGCCGGCAAGCTCATCGTAGAGTTGGCCGAGCAGCTGGCTTCGGTCGAACGGCGCAAGCAGCGGCATGTCGCCCGCCTGAACTCTTATCGTGCCCTGGGCCGAGCCTGTCTTGCTTATTCTCCTCGGTCGATTGCGGGCCGGCGGCTCCCTCGCCGCCTTGTTTGACGTCGGGCTTGAGCGCCGGGTTGTCGTCGAGCTCGTCCGGCGCACCCTGGCTCTTTCCCGCCTGCCCAAGCGGCACCTCTTCGACACTGCCGGCATTAGGGTCGACATCGTCGAAGCCCGCGTCGTTGGCAGCGGGGTCGGCGGCGCCGGCGTCATCGGGCCCAGTCTCGTCGGAGGGGGCCCTATCGGCGGGATCTTCGCCGGGCGAGGTAAGGCCTGGCTTCGCTTCTAGCTGAAATGGAGCGGCCTGCGCTCCGCGATCAAGACCAAGGCCGAAGAGGACGGCGATCGCGAACGCTATCCCAGCGGCCTTAACCGCCCCGCCGATGGGAAAAGCGCCGAACGGCTTCAAGCCGAAGCTCTGGCGCGGGCGCATGGGAATCCTAGCCCTGGCGGGCCTTGTAGCGGCGGTTGGTCTTGTTGATGACGTAGAGCCGCCCCCGGCGCCTCACCACGCGGTTATTGCGATGGCGATGGCGGAGCGCTCGCAGTGAATTCTTGATCTTCATGGCAATCCATCCATCGTCGGGCGGAAAACTAAGGCGGCGGCCGTCAAAATGGGGCCGCCCGCCAAGCTGGCCGGACCATAAAAAGCGTCGCGGCCTCTGTCAACGGCGAGGGTTCGGCTCGGTTCTGCTTGGGGTCAGCCATCGCCATTCTCGCGGGGCCCCTTCGCATAAGTCGTCCCACCTCTACGCAAGGGAGGGACGCACACCTCAGCTCATTTTACTGATGGATTGACAACCGCCTCGCGCTCTCCTAAACTTAACCATATGGTTAAGTATCAAGACAGCGCCCTCGACTGCACCTTCGCCGCACTCGCCGATCCCACGCGGCGCGCTCTGCTCGCGCAACTCGATGAGCACGAGAGCGTTTCCGTAAGCGAGCTTGCCCGGCCTTTCCCCGTGTCGCTGCCGGCGATCATGAAGCACCTCGACGTGCTGTCTGACGCTGGCCTGGTGACGCGGACCAAGTCCGGCCGTGTGGTTACTTGCAAGCTCGCGGCCGCCCCGATGCAAGAGGCCGTGAGCTGGCTCAACCGCTATCAGCGCTTTTGGTCAGAGCGGCTCGATCGTCTTGCCGCCTTGCTGGAGGAAGAAGAGTCATGTCAGTCCAACCCGCCCCGGCCCCCAAGCCCAGCCTCACCCTCAAGCGGCAACTCAAAGCCACGCCGGACAGGGTCTTCGCCGCGTGGACGGAGCCGGAAAAACTCCTGAAGTGGTTTGGGCCCGATTCAGGGCGGGTAAAGGAGGCAACGGCCGATGTCAGGTTGGGAGGGCGCTACGCCGTCACCTTCTACACCGAGGACGGCGAGCAGCATCACGTGAGCGGGCTTTATCGCGAGGTGGTTCCGAACAGGAAGCTCGTCTTCACCTGGGCCTGGCGCACCATGCCCGAGCGCGAGTCGCTCGTGACCGTGCTCATCAAGCCTGACGGCGCCGGCTCGCTTCTCACCCTCACCCACGAGCAATTCTTCGACGAGGCTGCACGCGATCGCCACCGACAGGGCTGGGGCAGCTGCCTCGACAAGCTTGAGCGTTATCTTGCGTAACCAGGGAGGTCATCATGGCACAGGCAGCAGTCAAGAAACGCAGCGAAGCCACCGAAGCCGCGAAGCAAAGCTTTCACGGGACTTTCTGCTGGAACGAATTGATGACGAGAGACATCGAAGGCGCGAAGCGCTTCTACCGCGACACCATCGGCTGGAGCTTCGAGCCGATGAAGATGGACTGGGGCACCTATTGGATCGCCAAGTCGGGCGACAAGAATGTCGGCGGCATGTTCGAGCTGACGAGCCCTGAGTTCGACGACGTGCCGAACAGCTGGATCTCTTATCTCGCCGTCGATGACGTCGATGCCCGTGTCACCAAGGCGAAAAAGAACGGCGCCAAGCTGATGCGGCCGATCTTCGACGTGCCGGATGTGGGCCGCATCGCCATCCTGATGCAGCCCGACGGCGCCGGCGTCGCCTGGACGACGCCGAAGCCCGCCTAACAGCGCAGACGATCAATCTAGGAGTTCAGCCATGCAATCGCATCGAATTGTCTCGGCCGACGAATGGACAAAGGAGCGCAAAGCCTTTCTCGCCAAGGAGAAGGAGTTCACGCGGGCACGCGACGGCTTGAGCGCAGAGCGGCGCGCGCTCCCCTGGGTCAAGGTCGACAAGAACTACGTGTTCGATACTTCCGCGGGAAGGAAGACCCTCCCCGATCTGTTCGATGGGCGAAGCCAGCTCATCGTCTACCATTTCATGCTCGGTCCCGACTGGGAGGAGGGCTGCCAAAGTTGCTCCTACCTCGCCGATCATTTCGACGGCGCGAACATGCACCTCGCCCAACGCGACGTGACCTTCGTCGCCGTCTCGCGTGCGCCGCTCGCCAAGATCGAGGCGTTCAAGCGTCGCATGGGCTGGCGCTTTCCCTGGGTGTCGTCATTCGGCAACGATTTTAACTTCGACTTTCGCGTGTCCTTCAAGGAAGACGAGGTCGGCAAGGAAGTAGAATACAACTACGAGCGCCAGGAGATCGACAGCGACGAAATGCCGGGCGCGAGCGTCTTTTACAAGGACGAGAGCGGCGCCGTTTTCCATACCTACTCGGCTTACGCGCGCGGCCTCGACATTCTCGTCGGCGCCTACAACTTCCTCGATCTCACCCCCAAGGGCCGCGATGAAGACGAACTTCCTTGGACCATGGCCTGGGTGCGCCATCACGACAAATACGAGAACGCGAATCCCCCCCACTCCTGCTGCGCCGGCGCGGCGGAATAATACGCTTATGCGGAGCACCGTCATGCCGATCGCCCAGCAGAAGATCACGCCGTGTCTATGGTTCGACACCGAGGCCGAGGCCGCCGCGGATTTCTATTGCTCGATCTTCGAGAACTCCAAGATCGACCAAGTAAGCCGCTACGTCGATGCCGGTCAGGAGATTCACGGCAAGAAAGCAGGCTCCGTCATGGTCGTCGCCTTCCAGCTCGAGGGGCAGAAAATCGTCGCGCTCAACGGCGGCCCCCAATTCAAGTTCGACGAGGCCATCTCTTTCCAGATTTCCTGTCAGACGCAGAAAGAAGTCGACTATTTCTGGAGCAAACTCACCGCCCAAGGCGGCAAGGAAGGTCGCTGCGGCTGGCTGAAGGACAAGTTCGGATTGTCCTGGCAGGTTGCACCGACATCCCTCATCGAGATGATGCTCGACAAGGACGCGAACAAGGTCGCGCGCGTCACCAACGCCTTCCTCAAGATGAACAAGTTCGACATCGAGGCGCTCAAGCGCGCCTATGACGGCAGACAATAATCGTAAGGAGCGCACCGATGAACAACACCAAAGCGATGCCGAACCCAGCTTCCCGAGCCGATGAGTTCGTCATCAGCCGCGTCGTCGCCGCACCGCGCAGCCGGGTGTGGAAAGCGTGGACCGACGCCACCGAGCTCAAGAAATGGTGGGGACCCAAGGGCTTCGAGGTCGTCTCGACTAAGGTCGATCTCAAACCCGGCGGCATCTTTCACTATCTGCTCCGCTCGCCGAACGGCCAGGAGATGTGGGGCAAATTCGTCTATCGCGAGATCGTCCCCGAAGAGCGGCTCGTCTTCATCTCTTCCTTCTCCGACGAGACCGCTGGCGTGGCGCGCCACCCTATGGCGCCCGATTGGCCGCTGAAAATGCTCTCCACCGTGACCTTCACCGAGACAGGAGGCAAGACCACGGTGACCGTGCGCTGGTCGCCCTACGAAGCGACGGAGAAGGAGTGCGACACGTTCGAGGCCGGACGCGAGTCGATGAAGGCGGGCTGGACCGGAACCTTCGAACGACTCGACGCCTATTTAGTGACGGCATGAGGCCGTTCCTCTCAATCGCAGGAAACAAAACATCCAAGGAGGGCAACATGCACATCAACCCTTATCTGACCTTCAACGGCAATTGTGAGGAAGCCTTCAAGGCGTATGCAAAGATCTTGGACGGCGAGATCGTCGCCATGATCCCCCACGAGGGTACGCCTGCAGAGAGCAACGTGCCGCCGGCGTGGCAGAAGAAGATCCTGCATGCGCGGCTTGCTCTTGGCGACGACACGCTAATGGGCTCCGACGTACCGCCTGATCGCTACAAGCCGGTGCAGGGATTTTCTGTCACGCTTCGCATCAAGGACATCGCCGAGGCCGAGCGCGTCTTCAACGCCTTGGCCGAGAAGGCGACCATCGGCATGCCGCTCGGCGAGACCTTCTTCGCGCACCGCTTCGGCATGCTCGTTGACCGGTTCGGCACGCCTTGGATGATCGTGTGCGAGAAGGCGCAATAGGCCATGCCAGACCCTTCGGTAGTTCACGCCACCTTCGTCATCGAGCGCAAGTTCAAGCAGGCGCCAGAGCGCGTATTCAACGCCTTTGCCGATCCTGCCGCCAAGGCGCGGCGGTTCTCCGGCCCGCCTGACCAGTGGAGGCAAGAATTGCGCGCGTTCGATTTCAGGGTCGGCGGCCGCGAGCAGCTGGTGGGTACGTGGATCGGCGGCAAAACCTCGGCCTTCGACGCCCATTACCAGGACATCGTGCCCAATCGGCGCATCATCTATGCCTATGGCATGAAAATCGACGGCGCGCCGATCTCGGTCTCGCTCGCTACCATCGAATTCAAGCCAGCCGGAACCGGCATGCTCCTCGTCATCACCGAGCAGGGCGCCTTCCTCGACGGCTACGAGGACGGCGGGAGCCGCGAGCATGGCACCTGCATGCTGCTGGATCGCCTCGCCGCGTCGCTCGAGACGGAACCGGCAGCTGCGTGAACGCAAAGAAGGATCAAGGTCATGGCTTATGTCGATGGGTTCGTTGTGCCGGTGCCGAAGAAGGAGCTTCCCGCTTATCGGCGGCTGGCGCGCAAGGCCGGCAAGATCTGGCGCGAGCATGGCGCACTCGAGTTCCGCGAATGCATCGCCGACGACGTGAAGGTCGGCAAGTGGACGTCGTTTCCGCGGAGCGTGAAGCTCAAGCCTAAGGAGACGGTGGTCTTCTCCTGGATTACCTTCAAATCGCGCGCCCATCGCGACCTGGTCAACGCCAAGGTGATGAAGGACAAGCGCTTCCTCGGCATGCACCCTGACACGCTGCCTTTCGATGCGAAGCGCATGATCTATGGCGGCTTCAAGGTGCTAGTCGACATTTAGGCCGACGCTCTACCGCGACGGCCCCAAGAGCGGCTGTTTCAGAATACCGAGAGGACCGCGCAACGGCGATGAGCGCCCGAGCAGGGGTCCATTCAGCAGCGGCCGTTGCCCGCTTACCAGGGGAAGCACGCCGTTTCTCGCCGCGGTCTGGATGACGCGGCAAGGCGCGCGGCCTTTGTCCTTGGCCCCGGGCTGCACGATCGTATCGAGCAGATTGAAGGGAAAGGCGAGCACCTCGACCACGGCACCCGCCACCGGCGCGCCGGTCAGTCTCAGCTGCGGGTGACTGAGCGGACCTTGGATGGCGAAGGGCTGAGCGATCTTGATGAATTGCTGGCGGAGCGCCTTCGGCTTGAACCTCAGATTGACCTCCTTGGCCCTGAAGTCGATGAAGCCGACGCCGACCACCTGGACGTCGTCGGTCTCCATGACGAAGCCGCCCGTCGTGCCTTTGCCCTTGGCGAAGGAGAAGGGCGCGACCATGCAGACGAGGTTGGCCTGGTTGCCGCCAGCCGTCCGCCTGAGCAGCCAGTTGGGCAACGAAAGCCCGGCAAGGTCGAGCAGGCTCGTGCCGAGCCAGCCGTTGCGCAGCGAGACCGACAAGCTTCCGTCGAGAGAGCGCGGCACCTGCACGATGGAGTCGCCTGCCCCCGACAGATCGTGAGAGACCTGGAGCGCCCCGCTCACCGGATAGCTCGCCTTCAGTTCCTTGAGCACGGCGCCGATCCGCATATTATCGACGCGGCCCTTCAGCGCGAAAGTGTTCTGGGCACCATTGGTGTCGATGTTGCCGTTGGCTGAGGCCGTGCCGCCGAGGAAGGTCATGGTGATCGGATCGAGCCCGAGCACACCGGCTTGATAGGTCAGCCGCCCCTGGATATTGCTTGCACCGCTCCCTCCGCCCGCAATCTGGGCCACCTTGACCTGAAGATCGACGAACAGCGTCTTCCACACTTGCGAATAGTCGAGCACATCGACATTGGTGTTGTCGACATTCTCGTCATAGACGGCATTGATCGCCTGGAGCTTGACCACATCGGAGAGATGGAGGAGCTGGGCGGCGAGAGCGCCGGTCAAAAGCGGACCCGTCTGCGCGAACGAGCCGGTCACCGTTCCCACGATAGTCGTCTCCCCCACCACCGTCGTTCCCGTTGCACTAAGCTTCTGCGCGCCACCCGCGACCGTACCGTCGAACTTGACCTCACCGAGCTCGTCGACGTCGGTGCCGAGCGCGGCGGCGAACGCCTTGAATCCCGGAATGTCGAGATGAGTCTCGAACTCGATCTCGTCCTCGTGGGCGAAGTCGTCGAAGATGAGATCGATGCTGAGCTTGAGCAGCGCGCTGTCGGTCACGCCCGCCCTGAAGTCCTCGATGCCGAGCGATCCGTCGGCGTCCGAGACCGCGATATCCCCCTTGATGTGGCCAAGCAGCGGCGCCTTGTCCTCGGCGGCAAGATCGAGAAAGTCGGCGGTGAGGAAGTTGATATTGCCTTTGAGCTCGACCCCCTGGAACTCGAGCACGTCCTTGATCGTGCCGGTCACCCGCACGCAGGGATTTCTCGGGTCGCAGGCCAGCACGAGAAGGTCGTAGAGGCCGAGCTGGCCTTGCGCATTCTTGTAAAGCCGCTCGGCCGTGATCGGCCCGATATCGCGAAGCTGCGCCTTGACTGAGCTCGTCACAATATGCAGGTCGCGCACCAGCACTCCGTCGGTCGCGCCCTCGATCCGTCCTGAGAAGCCGGTGACGCTGAGATCGTAGATCGGCTTCGGCTCACCTTCCTTCGGGGCCGATGTAGGCAGCGACCCGGATAGTGCAAGCTCGAGCCCGGTTCCTTGCATCACGTCGCCGATCTCGCCGCTGAGCTCGACGGAGGTGCCATTCTCGAAGGCGAGCTTGAGCGCAAGATCGGTCACTTTGGCGCATTGATTGCTCCGGAAAGCCGCGCCGAGACTTTGCCGTTGCCCTCGAAATCGCTTTTCACGCCATAGACGTCGAGCAGCTTGACGAGCTTTGGCGCCTCGCCAGTGAACACAGCGTCGATCACATCGTGCTGGTCCGCCAGCACGTAGGTCCCTGACAGTGTGCTGGTGAGCCCGGCCTGCGCCGCGGTGAAGGAGAAACTCCGCCAGTCGGGGTCCTCGCCCGGCGGATCGACCTTGCCGTTGGCTTTCCACGGCTCGCCATTGATCTTGCCTAATCCCGTCGCGACGACAGAACCGCCCTCCCCGGGCTGGGCCGACAGGCTGTCGAAGGCGTAACTAATGCTGAAGCCGGTTTCCTCGTTGACGTAGTTCAGCTCGGCATCGCGGAATGTGATGTCGTTGGCGGAAGGCGAACGCACGAAGTCCTGCACGAAGCCCGTCACGTCCATGTCGTTGTTGACGTCGTTGATGAGCGCGGCCAACTCGATGGGGATGTCTATATTACGTCTGAGCCCCTCGACCACGAGCGATGAGAGCTCGACCGAGCCTGCCAAGAGCTCGAGCAGCGAGATCTTGAGGCTCAAGCTCGTGGCCGAGACCCCCTTCATGTCATTGGGAAGATCGTCCTCGGCCCCCGACAAATCGTAGACCGAGATGGTCGGCTCAAGACCGAAGCCGATCATCACCGGGCCGTTTACATTGGTCTTGAGGTCGATCGCGTCGCTTAAGAGCTGCTCGGCCTTGGCTCTTCGCCAGCCCTCGAACAGCGGGGAATAGAGCACGACAAGCGCCGTGACCGATAGGATCAGCACAACGATGGCGAGGAAGATAAGCCGCGAAACCAGAAGCGAGCGAGAAGAGCGTTGCATCAGCGGGGCCTGGATACGAGCGAGAGCAGGCGGATATCCGAGCCTATAAGACCAAGCGGCGCGGTGAAACCCAGGCCTCAACCGCCATTTCCCCAACGACATATGAAGCGACGCCGACCGGCACCGCCTTCCATCTCGGGGACAAGCTCGAAGATGCGTGGGGCCGAGTGCATGCGCATCAGTTGGTAGGCTCTAGCCCTCACGTCGTTACGCCGTCCGGGAGTGCCTTTCTTCGGCGACATTTTTGCGCGAGCACGCTATGGATATCGCTTCACCCTGCTATAAAGACGCGCGTGCAGCGCGCGGTCCTGCCAGACGGTCCCACGCTTCATTACGCCGGTGTCCCGAATATAAAGGACAAAGCTTGATCCAGATCAGTCGCAAAACGGGTACTGCCCTCGTGCCGTTTTGGCGCCGCATCGCGATTCCGATCTCGCTCGCTTCCTTCACGAGGACGCAGAAGCGGCATTCTCGCGCGCCGGAACCGCAAAGACAGGTCACAGCGGTCTCGCCGGCGCCAGTCGCGTTGGTTTCGACGCCGAAGAATCCCATCCCGCTCGGCGGATCGGTCGGCTATATCGACGTGCGCAAGGGTGTTCGCCTTCGCTATGCGAGCTGGCAGTCGTCGCTGAAGAGCAGGCAGGGCACGGTGTGCATCTTTCCCGGGCGCTGCGAATATATCGAGAAATATTTCGAGGTGGTTGGCGAGCTTCGGCGCAGAGGCTTCGCCGTCGCTGCGCTCGACTGGCGGGGTCAAGGCGGATCGAGTCGGCTGACGCGCAATCCCCTCAGAGGGCACGTCAACAGCTTTGCCGAATACGAAGAAGACCTCGCCCATTTCATGAAGAGCGTCGTCCTGCCGGACTGTCCCACGCCCTATTTCGCGCTCGCCCACTCCATGGCGTCGACGGTGCTGTTCAAGGCTTCGACCAAGCGGGGATGCTGGTTCAATCGCATCGTGATGACTGCCCCGATGGTGAAGGTCCTCGGCCTTCCCGTGTCGCAGAATCTCTGCGGTCGGTTGGCCGATGGGCTCACCCTCTTCGGCATGGGTAAGCGCGCCGTTCCACGCCGAGAGCCGCAATATTGGTCGAGCGAGTCGTTCGAGGGCAATCCGCTCACCTCCGACCGCGAGCGTTTCCTGCGCAATCTGTCGGTGCTCAAGACCGAGCCGAGCCTCGCCGTCGGGCCGCCGACAATCGGTTGGCTCAAGGCGGCTCTTGCCGCAATTGAGGAGCTCGACGACGAGCGTTTCGCACCCCGCATCCGTGTGCCGGTGCTGATGATCGCTGCGGGGGATGATCAGATCGTCTCGAGCAAGGCGATTGAAGATCTCGCCGCTCGGCTCAGGGCCGGCTCGCAGATCGTGATGCGCGGGGCCCGGCATGAGATCCTGCAGGAGCGCGATCCGATCCGCGAGCAGTTCTGGGCGGCCTTCGATGCCTTCGTGCCAGGCGCGGTCTCCCCAGGGCTTGCGCTCAGCAGAGCAGGCTAGCTTTTTTTCCATTCCTAATTCCCAATCAAGCAACATGCACCTCCATTCCTTGGGGATGGAGGGGAACATGGCGCGAGCTTACAGCCAAGACTTGCGTGATCGTGTGATCGATGCTGCGCTTGGCGGAATGCCGTCCCGGCGGGCGGCGGTCCAATTCGAGATCGGGATCGCCACGGCGATTGTGTGGGTGCGCCGGGCGCGCACCAGCGGTGAGCGGGCGGCGCGCCGTCAAGGCCAGCCGCGGCGGTCCAAGCTCGATCCGCAGCGCGCCTTCCTGCTCGGACTGGTCGAACTGACGCCGGACATGACGATCGTGAGATGCAACAGCGGCTTGCCGCGGAGCGTGGCATCGAGGCGAGCGTGGGCACCATCTGGACCTTCCTCGACCGCTGCGGCCTGACGTTCAAAAAAGTCCGCGCATGCGTTGAGCGGGATCGGCCCACATCGTGAAGCGGCGCGAGGCCTGGTTCGAGGACCAGCTCGACCTCGATCCCAGCAACTCGTCTTCATCGACGAGACCGGCGCGGCCACCAACATGGCCCGCCTGCGCGGCCGGCGCAGAAAGGCGAGCGGTTGCGTGCCGGCATCCCGCAGGGCCATTGGAAGACCACTACCTTCGTAGCGAGCCTCAGGCTCACCGCATGACCGCGCCGATGGTGCTCGACGGTCCGATGAACGGCGCCGCCTTCCTCGCCTATGTGCAGCAGGTGCTGCGCCGGAACTCAAGCCCGGCGACATCGTCATCATGGACAACTTGTCCGCTCACAAGAGCTGCAGTGCGCACGCAATCGAGGCGGCCCGCGCGACTCTCTACCTCCGTCCTACAGCCCCACTCAACCCATCAAACGCCTTCCCAAACTCAAACGCTGCTCCAACTCACCACATCACCTCTCACCTACACTCCTCACCTCACCCAACCCAACTACCCCCCCACTATATCCATTAACCCAACCTCTACGGACGACATCAGCCCGACAACAGCTTGAGTGCCGCCTCATGCAGCCGCTTGTCGCCGGCAGCGAGGACGCGGCCGCCGTCTGACGCGTCACCACCATCCCAAGTGGTGACGATTCCGCCAGCGCGCTCGATGATCGGGATCAGGGGCAGGATGTCATAAATATGAAGTCCTGCCTCGACCACGAGGTCGACCTGGCCGAGCGCGAGCAGGCAATAATTGTAGCAGTCACCGCCGAAGCGCCTGAGCCGCACCGCGCGCGCTAGGCTCTCGAAGCGCTCACGCTCCTCGTCGGTAGTGAAGAGGTCTGGGCTCGATGCGGTGAGGAGCGCGTCACTGAGCGATGGGCACGTACGTGTGCGCATGGGCTTTGTCGTCCCGCCATGGCTGAGGAAGGATTCGCTTTCGCCGCTGAAGAAGCGCTCGCCGACGAAAGGCTGGTCCATCACACCAAGCAGGGGCACGCCACGGTGCTTGAGACCGATCAAAGTCCCCCAAAGCGGCTGGCCGACGATGAAGGCGCGGGTGCCGTCGATCGGATCTACGACCCAGCAATACTCGGCCTCGGGGCGGAGCGCGCCATACTCCTCTCCGAAGATGCCGTGCGAGGGATGGAGATCGGTCAGGGCCTCTCTGATCGCCATTTCGGCGGCGCGGTCGGCGGCCGTCACGGGGTCGAACAGAGCGCCTCCTTTATGGTCAATCACGAAGCCTGTGCGGAAATGCGGCAAAATGACCGCTCCAGCACGATCCGCCAGCGTGTGCGCCGTGGCCAAAAGGCCATCGAAAGGCTGATTCTCGAGACTAGCCACGGGTGAGGCTTGCGGCCCATTTGATGTGTGAGTCAAGGTCCCGGGTCGGAAAAAAGGGCAGAAAACGGCCAAAGGCCCAACCCTACTCCATGTTCGTGACAGATATGCACCAGTGTCTCGAAAATGCCCCTTGGAACATGATTGGAACCTTGCTTTTTGTGCGCCGCAATGACATATTGTTGCAACGCGGCATGGCTCTCCAGGTCGTGCCGCTGCCCTCCTTGGGCGTTTCCTCCCTAGACTTGGGCCGTTCGGATCCATTCGAACGGCCCTTTTTTTATCGGTAATCGATGCTTACTCGGCGGCTGCGCGGGGTATCGCGAGACCAGAGACACCCGTCATGAGCGCGCGCACGACGATATCGAGATCGCCCCGCAACCGGTCGAAACGGGCCGACTTCTCGAAGCTCGTCTCATCCATGTAGAGGGCGCGATTGACCTCGATCTGAAGCGCGTGCCGGCCTTTGTGCGGGCGCCCATAATGCTCGGTGATGTACCCACCGGCATAAGGCTTGTTGAGCGCGACCACATAGCCCAGAGCCTTGAGCTGGGTCGCTACCATTCTCGTCAGCTCGCCGCTGCAGGAGGTGCCGAAGCGATCGCCGAGCACGAAGTCGGGACGCCCGCCTCCTTGGTCAGCGATAGGACTCGACGGCATGGAATGGCAATCGATGAGCACGGCGAGACCGAATTCCGTCTGGGCCTCGACGATGAGAGCCATTAGCGTCTCGTGGTAGGGAGTATACAAGCGGTTGATACGCTCGAGCGCGGCTCCTACCGAGAGCGGCTCGCGATATATCTCGTCGGATTCCGAGACGATACGCGCGATGGTGCCAAGCCCGCCGACCACGCGCACTGATTGCGTATTGGCGTAATGCGGTAGCCCATCGCGGAAGAGCACGGGATCAAGCTCGTAGGGCTCGCGGTTGACGTCGAGATAGGCGCGCGGGAAATGGGCATACAGCAGGGGGGCGCCAAGCGACGGGACCAAGCCGAACAACTCCTCGACATAGGCGTCTTCCGAGCGCCTGAGCGCGCGGGAATTGAGCCTGGAAGCAGCCAAAAACGTGCTCGGATAGATGCGCCCGCTATGGGGGGAGTTGAACACGAGGGGTCCTTGCAGGGCCTCCGGCCGCTCCACAGTAAAGGGCGGGGCCAATTCCTTCTCGATAGCCTCAGCCTCACGTAGGCTCATGGTTCTCCCTTGCCGCGCCGGCAGGCTAAGAGCTACCCGCATGGAATCGCCCGTAAACTCTGCCAATGAGAGTTGAACCTGTCTAGGAGTCTTCTTTCTTGTGCGCGGGGCGATTAGACGCGATGATTTGGCCTTCAGGGGCGGGTGGGGCTATCCTGCCAAACCAAGCCGAGGCAATTGGTCGTTTACCAAGTTCGTGTACGCCCAATAAGGGCGAGAGTTAGGGGGACAGGGATGGAGGCGAATGATCCACGGGCGCGCAGCCTTCAGCGCATTTTGCTCGCCGAAGACGATGAGGACATGCGACGCTTCCTGGTCAAGGCTCTCGCCAAGGCCGGCTACGATGTCGTGTCGTTCGGCAACGGGCTCGACGCCTATGAGCGTCTCAAGGAAGAGCCCTTCACGCTCCTCCTGACGGACATTGTCATGCCCGAGATGGACGGCATCGAGCTTGCCCGCAAGGCAAGCGAGCTCGATCCCGATCTCAAGATCATGTTCATCACCGGCTTTGCGGCCGTCGCGCTCAATCCCGACAGCCACGCGCCCAAGGACGCCAAGATCCTGTCGAAGCCATTCCATCTGCGCGATTTGGTCGATCAGGTGGAGAGGATGCTCGCGGCCTGAAGGGTCACGGCGCGGGTTGCCTTGAAGAGGCCGCACCCGATATAGAAGTTGTGACGTTCCTGTTCGGGACCCGGGCGGTTAGCTCAGCGGTAGAGCACTGTGTTGACATCGCAGGGGTCACTGGTTCGATCCCAGTACCGCCCACCATTGTTTTCAAGGCTTTGCGCAAACCCGAGCTTCGGCACTAGCACGCTACTAGCACGCACGGGGTTGAAGATCACATCGGGGAGACCAGCGCCAAACTCCCGTCTCAAGTCTAGAAAATAATCATCAATGGCTCTGACAGCTTGGCTGAGATAGTCGGGCCGATACTTGGCATAACGCTCAGTAGTCCGAGCCTCTTTGCTCTTGTGACCGAGCATCCCTTTGACCTCCCATTCGGGGACGCCTCGGGCGCGAAGCTCGGTCGCCATCGTATGGCGAAAGCAGTAGGGGCTTACATTCTTGAGCCCGACAGCGGCGGCGATTTTTGCGAAAGACTTTTTGACCGAAGCCACTGGCTCGCGGTGATAGAGGACGTATCGGGGACCGTCGCATCCACTAAGCCATGGCATCAGCGTGTTGGTGATCGGAACAACTGGCCGATACTTCTTGTTTTGCTTGCGGCCCTTCGGGTTTGAGGCTGATCTAGCCGGTGCTTCAGGTCGACTTGCTCCGGGCGCAGGTCCAAGACGGCACCCGGGCGCGCCAGCGTGTTGAGGCTGATCATGCAGAACTTGAGCAAGTGAGGTGGACGCGCGGCCTCCGCGAGAAAGCGCGCCATCTCGTCCATCTCGATTACGCGAAAACGCTCGGCCTCTTGCTCAAGGTCGCGTTTCACGTCCATGACGAAGGGAATGCTAGTTAGCTCGCCTTCCTTCCAGGCTCGTCGCAACGCCGCGCGCCCGACCGAGAGCACGCGGCTGATGTAGCTCGGCTTGTAGCCCTTGCCTTCGAGGGTCGCGATGAACTCGCGCTGCTTTTGTGGCGTAAGCTCGGCTACGGTGATCCCCGCTAGAAGATCGGACCAATGCCGCAGGGCATACTGAGCCGAACTTGGCGCTTGGCAGATTGACGCCGTGCTTCTGCCAGTAGCGCACTAAGAGCCGATCCGAGAAGTTGTTGAGTTCGGAGGAATCAGTTGTGATTCCTCGTTGGGCGTTGATTCGCGAAAGGAGCGCCCGATGTGGAAGCCTGAGCACCGCCGCGCCGCCGCACGCAGCGGCCTTCGTTATCCGAGTGATCTGGCCGACGCCGAATGGGCGATTGTAGAGCCGATGATTCCGCCGGCTAGCACGCGGGCGCAAGCGCTCTGTGAACGTGCGCGAGGTGTTGAACGAATCTTCTACGTGCTGTGGACCGGCTGCCAATGGAAGGCATTGCCGAAGACCTGCCGCCGAAGAGCACGGTGCATGACTATCTTGAGCTTGGAACTGGGACGGACACTGGAGCGCATCCATCACGCGCTCTATGTCGAGCTGCGCGAACGAGACGGCCGCGAAGCGAGCCCGACGATGGCGATCATCGATAGCCAGAGCGCCAAGGGAGCACAAAAAGGGGGGCTTTGCTCGATCCTTCAGGCTACGACGCGGGCAAGAAGGTCAAAGGGCGCAAGCGGCACATCCTGGTCGACACGCTCGGTCTCTTGTTGAGCGTCGTGGTCCATCCCGCCGACATCCAAGATCGCGATGGTGCCTACGGGTGCTGCGCCAAGCGCGCCGGCTCTTCCCCTTCATCGAGCGCATCTTCGCCGACGGCGGCTATCGCGCGACAAGATGCTCGCAGTCGTTGCACATACCGGCACTTGGAAGGTGGAGATCGTCAAGCGATCTAATGCCGCTGGCTTCGACGTGCTGCCTAAGCGCTGGATCGTCGAGCGCACCTTCGCCTGGATCAGTCGCTGTCGCCGTCTCGCCAAAGACTTCGAACGCTACGCGCTAACCGCTATCGCCTTCGTCCGTCTCGCCATGATCCGCATCATGCTCAGACGACTCGCCCGAAATGCCTCATCTGAATTTAAACTTCGCGGATGGGCTCTAAGATCACCTCCAACGGCACGTCCTCGGGCTTCGCGTCCGTCATAGTCTGATGCTTGGTCACGTAAGCAGCTAGCCGGACTTGGCTTCTTGAAGGTCGCTTGTGCCAAGCGATGAGCGTCGTGCGCCGACTCTGGGGGTCGAAGTAGCACGCGCACCACTTGTCGCTGTTGGGGCGCTGCCCGAGAAAGTAGCTTCCGATTCTAAATTGCTCCGTTGACATGGGGGATCAGACTGCTCCTCAAACTCTCTAAGCCATTCCAAGCGAGTTTTCCATTGACCACCGATCAGCTTTGCTTCGAGTTTGCCTTCCTTTCTCCTGCGCTATACAGTCCACTTGAAACTCCCCAACGAGCGGCTACATCGCGCTCTGTCAGCCAAATACAAGGAAACTGGTCGGAGCCTTCTTGTTAGCTTCGCATCAACACTCACTCCTAAGAACCGAAACACCCCCGCTAGGAGCGCGCCTATTGGTCCTAGAAATGTTCGGTCTCTTTGGAGTGCCGCTGACGCCAGGTGAAAAGCGAGCTTTCAGATAACCGAGGTCGAGGTGTGTCACTCACATCGAGTTCGCGCGCTGCACGCCGTTCCGCAACATAGGCGGGGATAGAAGACCGCACGCGAGCACACATGACCTTTATCGGGAGCGCCTGATCGCGACTGTAATTCGAACGCGGTTCGCGCGCGCGTTTCTGCCTCAGTGGTTCCGAATGCGGCCATGATGCCACGATCTAGTGGTCGCCCCTGTCATTTTCAAGAATAGTTCTTCGAAATTACCACGCTCAAGTGGATATTTCTACTATGATCGATAATCGTGATAGAACCTCTTGACGATGTGCTAGTAACTTCATCTAGATGCTGGCGAGTTTGTCTCTATAAATTATGCGGTTTCTTTGATTTAATCACTGTGTACAATGCTGTCACTTTCTGCGTGAAAGGCAGCTAGAATACACTCATTTAGCAGCCACACATCAAGCATTTGGTCCAGGGAATGGTTTGTGACCGAGGCTAGACATGTTCGATGAAGTGAACGCAATGGCTGAGGTCGAGAAGCGGAACCGACTGCGCCGCGATGCTTTGCTGCCGTTGCTTTCGGTCCATATCGAAATCCCTCTGATGCGGGCGGCACATGAAGAGTGAATGCTCTATGAGGCGAGCGGTCCCGTTGGTGAAGCACTGAAAGCCAAGCTGCTGTTGGAGGTGGGTGAGCCCACTGGCTTTATGTCTGCAATGGCGTTCTATGCAAGCGCTGAGACGCGCAGTGAGAATCAACTTGCTATGCAGAATCGCTCTCAATGCGAATAGGATTATGCTGAATGCTGCGTTCGTCCCCATGGCGCTATGTGGATGAAGCGTGCGCGTGGTGTTCAGAGCTTTTGTTGGAACCGAGCAGCCTCTCAAACTCGGCCTTGGTCAGCACCTTTGCAACAGCCGCAGCATCGTCACTCTCACTACAATAGACATAAGCGAGTGATTGACCGTTCGCATCGCAGCACCACGTAGCCACCCGCTATCTGCTCAACGGTCCACCGTGAATATAAACCGTCTCATTGTCTCTGTCCCACTGATAGCATCTACCACCCTCTTCCCCTACTTATAGAGACATATCGGGGACCGTCGCATCCACTAAGCCACGGCAACAGCGTGTCGGAGATTGGCACGACCGGTCGATATTTCTTTGTCTGCTTGCGCCCGTCTGGATTGAGCTTAGCCAGCCGCCGCTTGATGTCCACTTGCATTGGACCAAGGTCGAGGGCGGCGTCCGGGCGCGCCAGTGTGTTGAGGCTGATCATGCTGAACATCAGTAAGTGTGGCACGCGAACGGCCCCTGCCAGCAACAGCGCCACTTCTCCCATTTCGAGGTTGCGGAAGCGTAGGGCTTCTTCTTCAAGGTCGCGTAGTCGCAGCTGTCGGGACCAAGGATAAGGGTCTGATCGCATGGTCGCCAATATGGATCGCCGTTCCGGTCGCGCACGCAGATGCCACGCATGCGGTGAGAGTCGGAACCACAGGATTCACCGCTCATGGAGTCGTGATCGTGCCAAATGCGGTGCGACAAGGCCTGGGTCGATGTTGTGAACACCAACGCGAAAGCAAGAATGATCGACGATCCGACCACTAGGGTTGCTCCTTCTAGCTGTGATTATGGCTTCTAGCCCGCCGGACGAAACTCATAGAACTGTAGCCAAGTTGCGCCATGGTGAAGGGAATCGTCTCATTGAAAAGGATTATATGGAGGGAGCGCCGACCGAAGGGAGTGCATGGATCGCAAACCGCTTGAGCTTGGCAGGGTCCGTCTCACCGACAGGTGCAAGGGCCACGATTGTCGTTGCTAACTTCATCCGCGCTCGATGAGCGTCGAAGCCGCGTCGTTTTGAGAGGGACCAAATCGGTGGAAAAGCATCGCTGCCAGGAACGATCAGCGGATAGGGACAGGAATTTGGGTTAGGATGAGCCTAGGCACAGGAGGAGAAACCCATGAAGCGGCTATTGATCTGCTTTGTCGTAGGGCTAGGGTTGATGTTCGGCGCGTTCGCGCCAACGTCCGCGTCGGCATATTATTATCGCCATTACGGCTACCATCACTATCACCGCCACTACTACCATCACCGCCACTATCGTTGCTGGTGGCATCATGGTCACCGCCACTGCCGTTGGTGGTAACAATGCACTCTACTGCGTAATCGGCAGAGGGCCGCAGGATTCCTGCGGCCTTCTCTTTTTGAGGTTGCCATTTGATCGAAGCAAAAGCGAGTGGGCACTCGTACTTTCAAGCGGCTAGCCACCGCTCTGGTGGGCATCTGCCCACGTTCCTCCTGGCGTTCTTAAAAACGTTCGTTTCTCTGAGAGAGAGGCGCTGCCTTTAGGCGAGCGTGATGCACGGGCGTATCTTTCTTTCCAAAGTCTCTCTTGAAACGTGCTTCGCCCAAGCCGATCTTGGTCGCGAATTTCTGGATTTTTGTGTACTAGTTGGCTCTGCCCGCGTTTCAACTTCGTGCTTCAAAGCTGAGGGATGCGAACGAATTTTCGTTGAAATGGCTTCGGGGCTCAGCGATGGCTCAGCGGTGCGAAGCAGGAATGAAGCTGGTTCTGTTACTCAACGAGTTACCACTGTGGTTGGCGGCACTGATCGTCGTAGCGACAGCAGAAATCTTCAGCGTCGGTCTCTTGCTTCTCTCTCGTGCTGCCTATGGCGTAAGCCATCTGAGCCTCAACAATGAGGTCGCAGGATTCAAGTTTGCGGTTGTCGGGGTTTTCTATGGCGTGCTGCTAGCTTTTGTGGTGATTGCAGTCTGGGCGGACTTTCGCAACACCGAGACAGCCGTGCGGGACGAGGCAAAAGCGATATCTGACCTTTATGATATCTCCTATGCCCTGCCAGAACAGGACGCGAGTCCGATCCGTAGGCACTTAGTTTTGTACGCAGATCAGGTCCGCAAGTCTGAGTGGGCTACGATGGCGCGAGGTTTTGAAAGCAAGGCCGTGGCAGACGAACTCGCTAATCTCAGTCAAACAGTTTTCAGCGTGCAGCCTCAAGACATGAATGATCAAGCCATTTACCAACAGGCTCTCAGGCTCCTGGCAGTAATCAGTGACAATCGAAATGAGCGCCTGGATAGCGCCGATGGCACTGCGCCAGCGATCCTCTGGTTGGTCCTCTTGATTGGCGGCCTGATCACCCTCGGCTATCCGGCGTTTTTCGGCGCGTCGAACATCACCGCCCAAATATTGATGACGGCAGCACTCGCCGCGCTCGTGGCGCTCTCATTGCTCCTGGCCGTGGTCTTTGATTTTCCTTTTACTGGTGATGTAACAATTTCCGCTTCTCCCTTCGACAAAGCACTCGAAGAAATGGTGCCGGTGGGCGCTCAAAAGTTTTGAGCCGCCGTTTGTGCGCCCTGCCGCCGTACCGGTGGGAGTTGCCCATAGGTCGCTCTCGCGCCGCGCAAAGTGCGCCGTCCGTGATTCGACGGGGCACGCTTGGCGTAAGGCTCGCTGCCAGCCCACGTCATGAGCCTCACTTAGGCGCAACATGACGGTTAATTGATCCTTAATTCCCACACGTTTCATTGGTCCAATCTGGTCATGCTTGAGTCGTCACCACAAACGGGGGCTACAAAGATGCACACGCTCGTCACGCGCGACCAATTCGATGTCAGAGGCGATTTGGTCGTCCACACGCCAACGGGAGCAGAGTTCATTCCGGGGAGCGAAGATTCTGTGCTGGTGTGGACCGGAGAGATCGGCAGGATGCTGTTCAACGGAGGCGTCTACCGATATGGCGAGGTACTAGCCATGATGAGGACGGTTTGGCGCGAACGCTCATATTCCTGATAGCTTCCGAGCTACTCAGCAGCGCCAGAACAAGCTAGCTCCACTTAAGGGCTAGCTCCGTGCGGCTGTTGCGCTTCCAATGGTGTGCGGACATTCATCCAGGGATCATCGTTATCAAGGGCAATGAGCGTGATTGTGACGGAATCCCACGGCTGCGCGTTGCGTTTCCGGTAGCTTTTCGATTGGCCTTATTACCGTCACGTGCGCAATGTACACTTACGTACCATCAGTAGAGAAGCCCAGGGCACTGGTGGCTGAGAGAGGTAAGTCGCGCTCCCGCCCGTAAGATAGGGAGGTGGCCTGATGACCTCTCGAATATCCCAACCAGAAATATACGATCCCAAGACGCTTGCCACGATGGACCAAGCGTTTGCCGCCATTTGGAAAGTCCTTAGAGCGGATGATCCCTTCCGCGATTATGCCCGCGACAGCGAGCTAAGAATTGCCGTAGGGCAAAAGCTTATGGACCTCGTGGCGGACGGAGTGACCGATCCTATTCGGCTTCGACAACTGACCTTGGAGAGTCTGCTTTTTCTCAACTGACACGCCTCGTCATCCACGCGCACCTGGAAGGGGGCGGCTAATGGAACGATTCATTCATAGGGAAAACGTCAAGCTCTTGAAGAAGCAGCTTGCGGCCACAACCGACGAAGCTCAGCGAAGGATGCTGTTGAGGTTGTTGGGCGAAGAAGAAGCGAAAAACGAGCAGTTAGGTGATGAAAGCGAAACGCGAGCCGAAATAGGCTGCTCGCGCGAAGCGATTAGCAATCGACGCGCCTAACGCCTCCGTGCCACCGAGCTTTGCACGGCACGATTGGGGGCTTGCCCCCCGGTGGAACCTCAACCACGCGCGTGCCATATTGCGCGGATGCAGCAAAAGACCGATGGAAGAGTGGTTCGCTTGTTGACCAAGCATCTCGCCGCCGAAGATCAGGCGGTAGAGCAGTGGTTTTTAGTGGCCATAGCCGACGATGAGAAAGCGAAAGATGCGGTAGCCAAAACAGCGAAAGGCGCGGACGAGGTTATTGAAGTCGTCGGCAACATCCCCGCGACCAGCCTCGCCAGTTGGGGTTTGAGAGACGGTGAGGTTCGTCTTGTCTTGCCAGGAGAGCCAATAGTTACCACGGCCTAGGTGATATTGAGGTGAGGCATGGACACGACGATCAAAAAAGTTGAAGCCGCGTCTTCTCCCAAGGGGGAAATGGGTCAGAAATATCTGGTGGCAGGGAAGCGTGTCTCCATGCGCCTCTGGGTGCTGGACCCCGGAGGCGAATTAAAGCACCCGACAAGCAGGGATTACGAGACTGTAGGGTATGTCATCTCCGGTCGTGCAACACTCGATCTCGAAGGACAAACCCTGAATCTGAAGGCTGGCGACTCTTGGTTGGTCCCTGCCGGAGCCATGCACCAATACAAAATCTTGGACCGCTTTACGGCTGTAGAGGCGACTGCACCACCGGCTGAGGTTCACGGTCGGGATAAGCCCGAGTGATCATTTATTGACCCAAGTTTCGCCTAACGGCTGGCAAACTCGCTAGCAACGCGGACCCGACCATTTGGCCGGAAGCATTCACAGGAAACGCGAAGGCAGCGGGGGAGGTTTATCTATGAGAGCGACGGATGGAGGTTCTCATGGCAAAGACCCTACAACTTCAGATCATAGGAAGGGCTAAGGAGTTAATCCAGGATGAGCGCCATTGGTGCCAAGGCTATTTGGCCATTGATGCCTCTGGGGCCTCAGTCGATCCTACCAGCCGAGAGGCCGTAAGACGCTGCGCCCTCGGTGCTTTAATAGCCGCCGCGTACCAACTCACGAATAGCAGATCGCGGTGCTACGAGTTGGCCTTGAACGCGCTGCGGCCCATGTATGGAAGCAATACCGTCATTCTCATCAATGATGATCGTGGCCACTCTGCCGTTATGGCTCTGTTCGATGAAGCGATGGCCGGGATGTGACGGTAGAGAGGGTTGGCGGCATGAACGAGAATGACGACCGCAGGAATGCGCCGAAAGAGCCCGACCGTGTTCTGGCCGAGATCACCACGGCCATGAAAACGCTGCCGGATGCTGAACTGCTGGATTTGCTCGCTGCTGTTCAAATGGAGGCGGAAAGGAGAAACCTGCGGGCCTGACGAGAGCGAAAGTCCGCCGTCAGCCCCCTATAGCCAGTATTTAGGCGCATTTGCAGCTTAGGGATTCCGATCCCGCGGCGTCGAGTTCCCTTGGAGGGAGCAAAGATGAGACAGAACCTCTGGGCCGGCGAGGGTGTCGGCCCAACAGGTGGTGAAGGATATCCGCCGGGCGACGCGGCGACACTTCTCGGCCCAAGCTCGACCGCATCGTGCTGGAGTGTTTGCGCGTGCGAAGACAGCATCAGCCGTAACTCTGCCGCCGTGAAGGGATCGTCCAGAATACTCTATTACCGGCGGTCGAAGAGTTCCTCGAGGCCGAGCAAGAAGCGGTGGCCGGGGACACCGCTGCGCAGCCACCTCGGACAGGTAAGGACCTGCGGCGCGAGTTTACATCGGCTTCGAACGAGGTCGTCGCTGAACTCACCCTGGAAAACCGTCGCTCAAAAAAGCGTGACCGGGGATGGGGAGGACGGCGATGAGATACCCGGCCTCGAGAAGTTCTTCTCGGATCGGCTCACATAAAGCGGACGAGTACAAAGTTCGTGTTCTGGTGTTACGTAGCTCCAGAGTAAGCCGAAAATTCAGTCACCTTGATCGGTACAACATCATAATTTCTGTCGCGAAATACCCATCAAATAGGAGAGTGACGCTATCAAGATCGGCGCCGGAACCGGGGCAACAAAACCCATAAATAACTCCGGTCTGAATAGTCATCTACCATGAGGATTCAATGGTTTCGAAGTCCTGGCAAAATGATTCGCCAGACGAATGGAGGACGGAATGCGCAAGGCTGCTCCCCGCCGATCACGCAAGGAAATCGAAACAGCTATTAAGTCGCTGACAGAGGAATGATAAGACAGCTTACGAAAAGTGGCGAGAGGATCGCCGCCAAGCCGTAAAACGGGAGCGGTTAGCTTCAGAACAGCGTCACACGATGGGGAATCAATCAACCGGGGCAGGGTCCTCCTGATTCTGGCCTTTTCTCGCCGATAGTCACTTCTTCGCCATCACCCGCGCCGTGCTCGCCTGCTCACGTAAGACTCGCCCCAGTGCCCCAACTGCCCCAGTCACACCATTACAAGTACAGGACAAGGAAATGAAAAAAACGTGGGTGTGTTTTTCTCGCCCGCAAGTCATCTCAAGCTGTGGGGCGCCTGGGGCACCGGGGCGGAATGCCAGCAAAGAAGAAGCCCCGCACCGTAAGACGTGGGGCTTCTTCCGTAGTCTGTCCATCATGGAGTAGAACGGTGACGGGGGAGGAACCCAATCACAATTACGGAATAACACCCCATAGATGCCAAGTCTGCCGAGAGAATGAGCATTTTTGCCACAGCGCCATTTGGTCCCATCACCATTAACAATTGAGGGCTACCGGCAAGGTAGTTCCACTTGGAGGAGATGCACAATGAGGAAGCTCGTTTCGATGATCGTTGCTCTGGGAATCGCACTTGCGTTTACCGCGCCCGCGTTTGCAGCGGATGTGACGACTGCCAAGACAAAGGCTGAATGCACCAAGGCTGGCGGGACGTGGGACGCCAAGGCTAAGGCTTGCAAGGCGAAGATGTAAGCATTCGCCATCGATCAAATCGGAGCCCCGGCCACTCGCCGGGGCTTCTTCTTTTGCGGTTGTCGGTCTGTGCAATCACCGCCCCGCAAGCCCGCAAATGGGAACCGGCCCGTTGTTTCCCTTGGTGCTTTGATGCCTTACCTCACGAGGCATTCAAGCCACTGTTCGGCGCTCGTGCCGTGAAACTGGCAATCGTTCTGTTCGCTTTGGAGCCAGACCGAAGCAGCAAGCAGCACCAGGACGACGATAAGGGCCCGCATTAGAGCGATCCTTCCCGTCCAGCCATAGGAAATATAGCCTAGCTCACCCGAGAACTGAGCGGCTCGTTCCAAAGTAGGGTTAAGTCTGGATGACATTGGAGACAACCTCGCCTTCGCATCCGGGAGTTCCTATATGTCGCGCCATGGCGCAGCATCTACGAGACACCCCAATGACGAAGCTCAAACGCATTCAAGGCAAGGCACGCGAATTTGCGCGGTCTGGCCAATTTCATGGATGGCGTCCAATCGTATTTGAACTTGGCTTCGAGGATGGCTTTGCCGAAGCGCGAGAGTGGCTTTACAAGACAACCACTCGCGATGAGCTTGATCGCATTTGTCGAGAAGCACGGGCTTCTCGGGGCGAGGCCGCTTAAGAGCCAAATGTGCGGTCGTATAATCCAAAGCTCGGGGCCGTTGCGTCTCGCCATTGTCGAGGGGCTCGATGTGAGCGATAGGCGCATGGGCAACATTAGCCCGCGCTACAACGCTGCACCGAGTCAAGAACTGCTGGTCATTCGGCAAAATCAGAAAACAGGCGAGCGGTCGCTCGACCTAATCAAGTGGGGCTTGATACCCCACAGGTGCAGCGACCCGCGAGGAGGCCGTAAGCCGATCAACGCCAAGGCCGAGAGCGTCTCAAGGTTGCCCATGTTCAGGGAGGCTTATGCTCTCCGGCGCTGCATTGTACCGGTTGATGGCTTCTTCGAGTGGAAAGCGATCAGAGGTGCGCGAGCGAAGCAGCCTTTCGCCATAGCGATGAGGGACGGTTCGGTTTTCGGCCTCGCTGGCCTGTGGGAGAACTGGAAGAATCCAAAGACAGGCCAGTGGGAACGGACCTTCGCCATCATCACGGTGCCCTCGAACGATTTGGTGGGACAAATCCACCATCGGATGCCCGCCATTCTTAAGCCCGAGAGCTACGACCGTTGGCTCGGTTCCGAAGCCGATCCGCACGATCTTCTCATCACCTATCCGTCAGAGCACTTGACGATGTGGCCGATCTCAAGGCGCGTGAACTCACCAGACAATGATGATCCTTCTCTGCTAGACCGCACCACAGAATTGTCTGACGTGTGGGCACCTCTGGAAGCTCAAAGCACGCCTCGCAAGCATTCGGCATAATGCCATGCCTCTCACACGGCTCAAATCCGAGTACCTCGAAGAGGATGGCATCCGTTTTGTGATGGCGGACGAGGTTGGCAATTCGGTGGCTTGCAGAGTGGCACATGAAGCTTTGCGAGATCACGCGGAGCGCGTACACCTCAGCGGCTCCGATAGTGCGGTATTCGAGTCGTACCGCGAGTTAATCGAAGATTTGGCGAGCGAGGCTTTCGACGCGGAAGGGACCATTCGACCGCCATGGTCGGGTGCTTGTCACTTCCGAAGCAATCGCGCGGGTGACGCGCAGCGCCTAAGCCGTAAGCTGCCGCTCTCTACCAAACCCTCAAAAGTTTTGAGCCGCCATTTGCGCGGTCTGCCGCCGCACCGACATACGCTTTTGTGGTCTGAACGTCGCTCTGGCCGCGTGGACAGCGAAGTTCTTCAGCTTAGCCCTATTGGTTTCACCGATAGCCGCTAGAGCCACAATTGTCGTTGCGAGTCTCTCTTTCACTGACTTGGCGTCAGCGAGTTGCTCATCCTTTAGCTCCTGCCACGCCTCATCCAATGCAGAGTGGATGAGTTGACGAATCTCAGGATGGAAGAATTGAGGGATGCGGTTTCGCAGCATGACTTACTCTCCCCGATTGGAGTGGCGTAAAAAACAACGACGCCCCCGTCACGCCGACGATTTGGAGCGATCATAAACTCTTAGTCCTCCACTAGCGAGCCGACCGTTGGCGACAGAACGGCGCGGCCTCGCGTGAAGCGAAGCCAGCAACGCCGCCAAGCTGATCACTGAGATTACCTCGTGCTTACGCGGATTGGCGACTTGCCGTCGCAGTCCGAAGGCGGGGTCCGCGCATTTCAGCGACGAAGATTCGTTTGGGCTTCGGTTCGTGCTTGAGGGCGCATCGCTCGTGGTCGGGTCGAACTAGCTGCGCCAACGCCCAATTGTGGCTGCGGGGCCAAGCGGCGCGGTGACTTCGTTGATCTGCGCGCCATGCACTAAGTCTAGCACGCTTTGGCACAACCTTTTCTCGCGCGCCGCATTGCCCTGAATGTTGCTAAGCTGCCGCAACTGTTAGGATCGCCAGGCGGCTCATGAAACACTTATTATTGAGTTCGACCATCTTGTTCACGGCCTCTACCGGTCTGATGGCGGAGGAGATTGAGACGGGCGACGTTCAGGCCGGATTCGCGTACGCGAAGGAGGTTTGTGCCAATTGTCATGCCATTGTTTCTAATGAAACATCTCCTGTGCCGGAGGCGACAGCCTTTGACGAAATCGCCAATAGGCCGGGAATGTCGGCAAAGGCCCTCCTTGTGTGGATGCAGACGCGACATCCAACGATGCCGAACATCACTCTTGAGCGGGAGGATTTGATGGACGTGATCGCCTACATTTTGAGTCGAAAGGATAAGGCCCGCTCCGACAATCAATAGCGTCGGACAACTCGGTAGAGCGGCATATTGCAATGCGCTAGCACGCTACTAGCACGCAGCATTTGCTAACTCCTTGGTTTTGCGTGCTTGCACTTGCTAGTGTTTGCTTGCCCATGCCCTTGATTTTTCTCTGTTCCCTTGGCGTTGACATCGCAGGGGGCACTGGTTCGATCCCAGTACCGCCCACCATTCCCTTGCTCTGGCCTTTATGATTGAGACGCGCCGAGGATCGGTGGCGGCGAGCACGACACCGCCCTCCTCGTTGCGGAAGAGGTCGTTGCACGCCGAGAGTCTTCGCGCGCAGGGCTTTCTTGTTTGATTTCAGCTTGCTAGTGGCCTTGACGGCATCGCGTCTGCTTACCATATCACCCCGCGGCGCGAGGCCTTCGGGCTTGCGCTTTTCTCTGCCCGGCTCGCGACGAGCGGGCGAACCACCATATCGCTTCATCAAGGAGGATGTGACATGAGGCATTTCGATCTTTCCCCGCTTTATCGTTCCACCATCGGCTTCGACCGGCTCGGCTCGCTGCTCGACACGCTCTCGAGTTTCGAAGGCGAGGCGCCGAGCTATCCGCCCTACAATATCGAGCGGGTTGGCGAGAACGAGTACCGCATCACCATGGCCGTCGCCGGCTTCGGCGATCGCGACCTCGACATCGAGGTCAAGGAGAACACCCTTTCCATCCGCGGCGAGAAGAAGAGCGAGGTCGAGGACACGACCGTCCTTCATCGCGGCATCGCCTCGCGAAGCTTCGAGCGCAGGTTCCAGCTCGCCGATCATGTCATGGTGAAGGGCGCGAGCCTCGAGCACGGCCTGCTGCATGTCGATCTCGTGCGCGAGTTGCCCGAGGCCATGAAGCCCCGCACCATTCCGATCTCAACCAAGACCGAGACGGCGGAGCAGCCGAAGGTCATCGACAGCAAGGCTGCGTAAGCCCAGACGTCAATTTGCGATGCTCCCAACAAGAAGGGCGCTCTCATCGAGGGCGCCCTTCCCTTGTGTAGCAGGCACTATGGAGAGACCTGCACATGGCTCCCTACACGCACAACCTTCGTCGGGAGCACGTTAAGCCTAACAGCGACAACTTGCCCGAGCTTTAATGCGAGGCCCAACGAATAGGATTTCGTTAAGTTCCCTGCATATCCCCGGACCAGGGCGCACATCTGCGGCCAAGGCTGGAAGATCGTGAATCCTGCTTGTGTGCCCATTGGAAATCTGTCAATTTGAGGACGAATAGGACAGGCATGCTGACCTTCCTTGCGATGGGGGCGGCGCTGGTCTTGAAGCGTCTCGTTATCGAGAACGATCTGGCCTAGCCGTCTGCCGCAAGAGGGATGCTCGCCGCCTAAGGAGCTGGGTTCTTCGCTTTCAGCCGCTCCAAGTTTCCTGAGAGGTGAAGGGCCCGGCCATTGGCCGAGGCTTTAGTGGTACCGTAAGGCGCGGGCGGCGTCAGCGCGGGCCGAGGTTTTTTGACGATGGCACCCCGTGCGTTTCCATTCGGCAGAGAGAGTGGGGCGTGGCCCGCGCCGCCTCAGGCGCAAGGACTTTACGACCCGAAGCGCGAGCATGATGCCTGCGGCGTCGGTTTCGTCGCCGATCTGAAAGGCCGCCCGAGCCACAAGATCGTCGAGCACGGCCTACAAATCCTCGAGAATCTGACCCATCGCGGCGCGACCGGCGCGGACCCGCTTGCCGGCGACGGCGCCGGCATCCTCGTACAGATCCCACACGCCTTGCTGAAAGAGGTCACGGCCCCGCTCAAGATCAAGCTGCCGGAGCCAGGCCATTACGCGGTCGGCCACATGTTCATGCCGAGGAACCACGCGCAGCGCATTTATTGCGAGTCGGTGGTGGCACGCGTAATCGATGCCGAAGGGCTCAAGCTGCTCGGCTGGCGCGACGTTCCGACCGACAATACCTGCCTCTCCGCGGGCGTCATCGCCACCGAACCCAAACACCGCCAAGTGTTTATCGGCCACGGTCCCGATGTCGAGGACGCCGACGATTTCGAGCGCCGGCTCTATGTCCTGCGCAAGGTGATTTCCAACACCATCAACGGCGAGACCGGCGGTCACGACATCGGCTTCTATACCGTGTCGCTGTCATGCCGGACGCTCGTCTATAAGGGCATGTTCCTCGCCTATCAGCTCGGGCGCTATTACCCCGACCTGCATCATCCGAGCTTCGCCTCGGCGCTCGCGCTCGTGCATCAGCGATTCTCCACCAACACCTTCCCGTCGTGGAAGCTCGCGCATCCCTACCGCATGGTCGCCCATAACGGCGAGATCAACACGCTGCGCGGTAACCTGAACTGGATGGCGGCACGCCAGGCGAGCGTATCCTCACCCTTGTTCGGACCCGACATCAAGAAGCTCTGGCCGATCTCTTATGAGGGCCAGTCCGACACGGCCTGCTTCGACAACGCGCTCGAATTCCTGGTTCAGGGCGGCTACAGCCTCGCCCATGCGGCGATGATGCTGATCCCCGAGGCCTGGGCCGGCAACCCGCTGATGGATGCCAAGCGCCGCGCCTTCTACGAATATCACGCCTGCCTGATGGAGCCTTGGGATGGCCCCGCCGCCATGGCCTTCACCGACGGGCGGCAAATCGGCGCCACGCTCGACCGCAATGGGCTGAGACCAGCGCGTTATCTCGTCACCGACGACGGTCTTGTCATCGCGGCGTCGGAGACCGGCGTGCTGCCGATCCCCGAGAGCACCATCGTTGAGAAATGGCGCCTGCAGCCCGGCAAGATGCTGCTCATCGATCTCGAGAAGGGACGCATCGTCTCCGACGAGGAGATCAAGGCCGAGCTTGCCGGAGCGCATCCCTATCAGGAATGGCTCGACCGCACCCAGATCCGCGTGCATGAGCTGCCGGATGCGGGCGCAACTCCGCCCCGCACCAATGTGAGCCTGCTCGATCGCCAGCAGGCGTTCGGCTACACGCAAGAGAGCATCAAGTTCCTCATGCTGCCGATGGCCGAGTCTGGCCAGGAGGCCGTCGGCTCGATGGGCACCGACACGCCCATCTCGGCGCTCTCCAGCCGGCCGAAGCTGCTGCACACTTACTTCAAGCAGAACTTCGCCCAGGTGACCAACCCGCCGATCGATCCGATCCGCGAGGAGCTCGTCATGTCGCTCGTCACCTTCATCGGGCCGCGGCCAAACCTGCTCGATCTCGAAGGCACCTCCAAGCAGAAGCGGCTCGAGGCGGCGCACCCGATCCTCAGCAACGAGAACCTCGAGCGTATCCGCGGCATCGGCGACGTGCCCGACAACCAGTTCCGCACCGTGACACTCGACATCACCTACGCTGCCGACCAGGGCGCGGCCGGAATGGTCCGCGCACTGGAGAGGCTGTGCAAGCGCGCCGAGGAGGCCGTGCGTGCCGGCGAGAACATCATCATCCTGTCCGACCGCGCGACCGGGTCTGACCGGGTTCCCATTCCGTCGCTGCTCGCGACCTCCGCGGTACACCATCATCTGATCCGCTGCGGCCTCAGGACCTCGGTCGGCCTCGTGGTCGAGACGGGCGAGGCGCACGAGGTGCATCAATTCGCTACGCTCGCGGGCTACGGTGCCGAAGCGATCAACCCTTATCTCGCCTTCGAGACGATCGAGGCCATGCTGCCCGATCTCGAGGAGGAGCTTACGGCAGAGGACGCGGTCAAGCGTTACATCAAGGCGGTCGACAAGGGACTGCTCAAGGTGATGTCGAAAATGGGCATCTCCACCTATCAGTCCTATTGCGGCGCGCAGATCTTCGACGCTGTGGGACTGCGCAGTGACTTCATCGCCAAATATTTCACCGGCACCAACAGCCAGGTCGAGGGCGTGGGTCTCGAGGAGATCGCACGCGAGACGGTCGAGCGCCACAGCCAAGCCTTCTCCGATGCGCCGGTCCTGCGCGAGGCGCTCGAGGTCGGCGGCGAATATGCTTATCGCATCCGTGGCGAAGCGCATATGTGGCGCCCGTCGGTCGTCGCCGATCTGCAACATGCCGTGCGCGGGCAGTTGCCGGAGAAGTACCGGTCATTCGCCAAGCAGATCAATGAGCAGAGCGAGCAGCTGCTGACGCTGCGCGGCATGTTCCGCATCAAGACCGCCGAGGAGCTCGGCCGGAGACCCATTCCGATCGAACAGGTCGAGCCGGCCAAGGAGATCGTCAAGCGCTTCTCGACCGGCGCCATGTCCTTCGGCTCGATCAGCCGCGAGGCGCACACGACGCTGGCGATCGCCATGAACCGCATCGGCGGCAAGTCGAACACGGGCGAAGGCGGCGAGGAGTCTGACCGCTACAAGCCGCTGCCGAACGGCAACTCGATGCGCTCGAAGATCAAGCAGGTCGCCTCTGGCCGCTTCGGAGTGACGGCCGAGTATCTCGTCAATGCCGACATGATGCAGATCAAGATGGCGCAAGGCGCCAAGCCCGGAGAGGGCGGACAGCTTCCCGGCCATAAGGTCGACGCAGTGATCGCCAAGGTGCGGCACTCGACGCCGGGCGTAGGCCTCATCTCGCCGCCGCCGCATCACGACATCTATTCGATCGAGGATCTGGCGCAGCTCATCTACGACCTGAAGAACTGCAACCCGGCGGCCGACGTCAGCGTGAAGCTGGTGAGCGAGGTCGGCGTCGGCACAGTCGCTGCCGGCGTATCCAAGGCACGCGCCGATCACGTCACCATTGCCGGTTTCGAAGGCGGCACCGGCGCGTCCCCCCTCACCTCGATCAAACATGCGGGCTCCCCCTGGGAGATCGGCCTCGCCGAGACGCAGCAGACGCTTGTGCTCAACCGCCTGCGCGGCCGCATCTCGGTTCAAGTCGACGGCGGCGTCCGCACCGGCCGCGACGTTCTGGTTGGCGCGCTGCTCGGCGCCGACGAGTTCGGCTTCGCTACGGCGCCCCTCATCGCCGCGGGCTGCATCATGATGCGCAAATGCCATCTGAATACCTGCCCGGTCGGCGTCGCGACCCAGGACCCGGTCTTGCGCGCCAGATTCCAGGGCAAGCCGGAGCACGTGATCAACTATTTCTTCTTCGTCGCCGAAGAGGTGCGCGAATACATGGCCGCGCTCGGTTTCAGGACCTTCGCCGAGATGATCGGCAAGAGCGAGGCGCTCGATAAGAGTCAAGCGATCGACCATTGGAAAGCGAAAGGGCTCGACTTCACCCGCCTCTTCCACAAGCCCGATGTGCCGAAGGACGTCGCGATCTACAATTCCGAGCGCCAGGACCATCAGCTCGACAAGGTGCTCGACCGCACTCTGATCGAACTTTGCCGGCCCGCGCTCGAAGAGAAGAAGCCGGTCAAGCTTGACCTCTCGATCAAGAACCTGAACCGCACCACCGGCGCCATGCTCTCCGGCGAGATCGCCAAGCGCTATGGCCATGCCGGTCTCCCCGACGACACGATCTGGGTGCGCTTCAACGGCTCTGCCGGCCAGAGCTTCGGCGCCTTCCTCGCGCACGGCGTGACGCTCGATCTCGTCGGCGAAGGCAATGATTATGTCGGCAAGGGGCTCTCGGGCGGCCGCATCATCGTCCGCCCGCCGGAAGAGTCTGGCATTGTGCCGGAGAAATCGATCATCATCGGCAACACCGTGCTGTACGGGGCAATTGCCGGCGAGTGCTATTTCCGCGGCGTCGCCGGCGAGCGCTTTGCCGTTCGCAACTCCGGCGCCATCGCCGTGGTCGAGGGCACCGGCGATCATGGCTGCGAGTATATGACCGGCGGCGTGGTGGTGGTCATCGGACCGACGGGCCGAAATTTCGCTGCCGGCATGTCTGGCGGCATCGCCTACGTGCTCGATGAGAGCGGCGATTTCGAGCGGCGCTGCAACCTCGCCATGGTCGAGCTCGAGCCGGTGCCGGGCGAGAACCACGTCATGGAGCGGCGGCACCAGACCGGTGATCTCGAGAGCCACGGCCTTGTCGACGTCACCGATATGAGCCGCTTCGATGAGGAGCGCCTGTTCCAGCTGATCGAGAACCATCTCCATTACACGGGCTCGTTGCGCGCCAAGCTGATCCTCGACAATTGGGCCGAGTACCTGCCGAAGTTCGTCAAGGTGATGCCGGTCGAATATCGCCGGGCGCTCGAGGAGATGGCTAAGGCACAGGTCGCCGATAAGGCCGGCCTCGGCGAGATCGAGATCGGGCTGCGCGGCAACGTCGGCAACGGCAAATAATCTCTGCTAGCTAATCGGTCCTTTCCAAGGCGCCCGCGACGTATGCCTAATATGAAGAACTTCGATCCACTCGTCCTTGATCTGGTAGAAGATCACATAGGGGTAGCGCACAAGAGGAACCGCCCGCACGTTGCCTGCTTTCCATTGGGTAACCGCACGAGCGCTTCTCGGCCACCTTACGACGCGGGCAATCGCGGCCCGAATGCTGCTCTCAACCGCAGCAGCAGCGAGTGGATTCACCGACTTGAGCGCGGAAAGGATTCGATCGAGGTCAGAAAGCGCGCCTCGAGTGTAAACGGCCCTCATCAACGCCGAAATTTGGCGAAGACAGCTTCAACCTCCGCATCGGTGGCAAACAGCCCTTGCTCAGCCTCTTTCAGGCCGCGCTCAATCGCTGCAATCTCCTCGGGCGTCGCAGTATAGGTGTCCCCTTGCAGCTCTTTCTCGATCTCAAGGGCAGCTTGTGCCAATTCTGCCTGGGCGCTCTCGGGCCAATTTTCGGCGCGCTGCAAAATCTCTTTGATGGTCTTTGCTTTCATGTTTCGATGTTAACACATAATGGGCGGGCGCAGGGGCCTGCCAGCCAACTGGATGGGATTGAGCGGGCGTGACCCATATGGGCAAGATCACAGGCTTTCTCGAGATCGAGCGCGAGGACCGGACCTACGAGCCGGCGGCCGACCGCATCCGCCATTGGCGCGAGTTCGTGATCGCTCCCAACGAGGGCGACATCACGCGCCAAGCCGCGCGCTGCATGGATTGCGGCATCCCCTATTGTCACACCGGCTGTCCGGTGAACAACCAGATCCCCGACTGGAACGACCTCGTCTATCATTCCGACTGGCAAGTGGCGGCCGAGAATCTTCACTCGACCAACAACTTCCCGGAGGTGACGGGGCGCATCTGCCCGGCGCCGTGCGAGGCCGCCTGCACGCTCAACATCATCGACGAGCCGGTCACCATCAAGTCGATCGAATGCTCGATCGCCGACAAGGCCTTCGCCGAAGGCTGGGTGCAGCCTCGACCGTCCGAGACGAAGACGGGCAAGCGCGTCGCCGTCGTCGGCTCGGGGCCCGCAGGACTCGCCGCGGCACAGCAACTCGCTCGCGCCGGCCATGAGGTGCATGTCTACGAGAAGCACGCCAAGCCCGGCGGGCTGCTCCGCTACGGCATCCCCGACTTCAAGATGGAAAAGTTCATCATCGACCGGCGTGTGAAGCAGATGGAGGCCGAAGGCGTCGTCTTCAGATGCAACGTCCACATCGGGCGCGATCTCCGCGTGCAGAAGGTCGAGCGCGACTATGACGCGGTTCTGCTCGCAGGCGGCGCCGAGCTGCCGCGCGACCTCCCCGTCCCGGGCCGCGAGCTTCAAGGCGTGCATTTCGCCATGAATTTCCTGCCCCAGCAGAACCGCCGCGTTTCGGGCGAGCCGCAAGCCGATGTCGAGCCGATCCTCGCTGAAGGCAAGAAAGTCGTGGTGATCGGCGGCGGCGATACAGGTTCGGACTGCATCGGCACCTCGTTCCGCCAGGGCGCGGTCTCCGTCACCCAACTCGAGATCCTGCCGCAGCCGCCTGAGAAGGAGAACAAGGCGCTCACCTGGCCGAACTGGCCGCTCAAGCTCCGCACCTCATCGAGCCAGGCCGAAGGCGCGGCCCGCGACTTCGCCGTGGCCACCACCAGGTTCATCGCCGATGGCGGACAGCTATCGGCGCTCGAATGCATCCGCCTCGACGGCCAGATGAAGCCGGTCCCCGGCACCGAGTTCCAGATCCCAGCGGACCTCGTCCTGCTCGCCATGGGCTTTCTGCACCCGGTGCAGGAGGGCATGGTCAAGGATTTGAAGGTCGATCTCGACGGCAGAGGCAATGTGAAGGCGAACGATCTCGACTACCGTACCTCGCGGCCGAAAGTGTTCGCTGCCGGCGACATGCGCCGCGGCCAGTCTCTCGTAGTGTGGGCCATCCGCGAGGGGCGCCAAGCGGCACACGCCATCGACAAATTTCTGATGGGAACGACAAGCCTGCCGCGCTAAGGGCAGATGCTTAGCGGGGGGGCCAGGTGAAGTCGTCGCCCCTGCCCGCCTTGGGCTTCGGCTGCTCTCCCTTAATCAGTACCTTGTAATAGGGCCGCTGCGACAGCGGCAGACGGGGCTTCGATGAGGCAAGCGAGATATCGGTCACCGAGGAGAGCGTGGCCACGGCTGTGAGCCCAGTGCCGAGCTCGCTCGTGATCATCTCCGTTTCTTGCGCGGCAGTGGCGCCTGCCGGCACCGCAAGCACCTGCTGCGCAGTTTGAAGTGCCGTATCGATGGCCGGCCGCACCACGCTGACGTCGCCGACCTGGCTCTGCTTCATCGGGGCTGCTTGATCGGGCGCCAATCCTTGCGCTGCCGCCTGCGCAGCGTTGGATGCCGGCGGCGCCTGCTGAGCGGAATCTGCCGAGGCCTCATCCGTCGACGTAGGCGAAGCCTTGGCCGAAGCGACCTGGCCAAAATCATGCCCGGAAACCTTCGCCTGCTCTTCAACATCGCCTGCGAGCGGGATATTGCGCTCCTGCTTGGCAACGGTCAGGTCGTGGCGAAGCTCCTTCTCGACGTAACTGGCGAGCTTCACATTCCCGCGCATGGTGAAGAGCACGCCGTCGTCGGCTCTGAGCCGATTCGCCTGGCCGGTCATATCGGGGCCGTAGGCGCTAAACCTTCCTCCCTCATCCATGAAGCCGTTCCAGACATCGATATATTTCGCGCCGTTGATGAAGGCCTTTTCGCGGAATATCTGGTTCATGAATTCCGCGTCGGCACTTTGCGTCGGGCTGCGCATGATCGGCAGTCCAACCCAATAGATCGCGAGATTGGCGGCGCGCAGCTTCTTGATAACCGCCTCGACGCGCTCGCCATAGGCCTGCCGCCAGGGATCGGTGCCGACCTTCATCCAATCCTTGCCGACTTTCATCGACTGATCGTCGTTGGCGCCGTACATAACGACGGCGATCTGGTAGGTGCCGTCCTTGAGCGCGTCGTTGAGATCCGACTCCCAATTGCCGGAGAGCAATCCGCCGTTTCCCCGCGTGTGTTTCACAAACTCGATGGTGTTGTCGTCCTCGAAGGTGCGGTAGAGGCCGGTCCATAGTCCATCGCCGAGCGCATCCCCGAGCACGAGAACGCGGTACCGGTCGCCCGTGGGGAAGGGATTGATGTAGCTCCGCTGCACAGGCGTAGTGCCTTGCTGCGCGAAAGCGGGCTCTGCTGCAAAAAACGTAAGCAGCAGAGCGACGACGCCGCAGGCTGCGGCCAGCAATTTGGCCGGCAGACCGGGCGCGGCCGGATTTGGGCTAAGGCGCAACTCGCTACGAGACATTCCGAAAACCCTCGGGCGCTCCCTCGAGCGCATCAATTCAACAGGCCTAACCGCCGGCTTGCAAGTTCTTGAGGATCGTCTGGGTTGGGAAACCATCAACCGGCAGGCCCTTTGTCCGCTGATAACTCTTCACCGCCTCGAGCGTCGCCGGCCCGATCACGCCGTCGGCATCGCCCGTCAACAACCCCTTCGTGATGAGGAGCTGCTGCAACTCGAGTGCGCTGCTCGAGCGAAAGATGCGTCTCGTCGGTCGGCCAAGGATGCACGAACGGCCCGTCGCCTCGGAGGCGGTCGGCGAGATGGCCGACGGCCAGCGCATAGGACGTAGCGGTGTTGTAATGCAGGATGGCATGGAAATTATTGAGCACAAGGAAAGAAGGACCTCTTGCCCCTTCAGGGGAGAACAACGTGGCCTTGTCGGAGGGGCGCGGGAACGCCTCGCCGTTCACCCGCACGAAACCGTACTTCTGCCACTCCCCGAGCGTCTTCGTCGTGCTCGGATTGACCTTCTTCGGATCGATGCCCTTGGGCACCGTGACCTCGTAGCCCCAGGTCTGTCCCGGCTGCCATTTGGCAAATTTGAGATAGTTCGCCGTGGAAGCGAGCGCGTCCGGCACGTCCGTCCAAATATCGCGCTTGCCGTCGCCGTCCTGATCGACGGCGAAGCGGGTGTAGGTCGTCGGGATGAATTGGGTATGGCCCATGGCACCAGCCCACGACCCGTTCATGCCTTCAAGCGTGATATCACCGTGCTGGAGGATCTTCAGCGCCGTCACGATCTGCGGCTTGGCGAATTTTGCCTTGGTGCCGGTGCAATAAAGCGTGCCGAGCGAGCGGATGATGTTCTTGTCGCCGGGCTGGGTGCCGTAATTCGAACTCGATACCCCAGATGGCGATGAGAATGTGCCGGTCGACGCCGTATTTCGCCTCGAGCTGATCGAGCAAGGCTTTGTTGTCGATCAGCATCTGCTTGCCGGTCGCGATGCGCTTATCCGACACGACGCGGTCGATATATTCGCCGATCGGCTTCACATATTCGGGCTGGTAGTTGGCGGCCTCGACCACTTCCGGGTCGGGCGTGAAGCCCTGGAAGGCGCGGTCGAAGGTGGCCCGCGTCACCCCTGCCGCCCTGACGGCTGGCCACAGCGTCTCGACGCAGGCCTGATTCTTGTCGGCGGCAAAGGAGATCGCCGGAAAGGCCAAGAATACCGTGGCGGCAAATCCTGCGGGCAAGATCAATGAGTTAGAAGTTAGATCAATTCGCATGGGCGAAATCTAGCAAGCACCCCTGGCAAAACCTAGGCAAGCCGATGGGGCAAAATGCGGCGCTAATTGGCCGCGGCGCTCGCCCCCTTCAGCACGGCATTGACCAGCGCGCTACTCGGATAGCAGCTTTGCGGAAGACCCCGCTTTTGCTCCTCAGCACCAATCGACCGCCGCGTCTTGAACCCGGCAAGCCCATCCACCTTGCCGACATCATAGCCTTGCGCCACCAACACCTCCTGGAAGCGCTGAATGCGGTCGCGCGGGAAGCTCTCGACCGGCTGCCACGAGCCCGCGAAGTCGACGGGCGCATTCGCCGCGATCATGTCGGCGAGGTGGCCGACGAAGATCGCGTAGACATCGGAGTTGTTATAGAGCTTGAGCACCGAGAAATTGTTGGTGCCGAGGAAGGCGGGACCTTTCAGCCCCGCCGGAAGCACGAGGAAGGCCTGGTCGTTCAGGCGATCTTGCGGAAAGGGGCGATCCTTCACGCGCACCACGCCGAGCTTCATCCAACCCGAGATCGGGAGCGCCTTGTCGGGTCCCTGCAGCGTGCAGTCGAATTTTGCCGGCAGCTTCACTTCGTAGCCCCAGGTCTCGGCGCCATCCCAACCTTGGCTGTGCAGCGAGTTGGCGGCCGAGGCAAGCGCATCGGTGACCGTGCCCCAGATGTCGCGCTTGCCGTCGCCGTCGAAATCGAGACCGTATTTGTCGAAATCGGTCGGCAGAAACTGGGTGTAGCCCATGGCGCCGGCCCATGAGCTTTTCATCATGGCGCGGGTCGCATGCCCCTCTTGCAGAATTTTGAGCGCCGTAAGCAGCTCGTTGCGGAACTCGTCCGGCCGCCGCCCCATGAAGGCTTGCGTGGCGATGGCCGAGAGCGCGTCGTATGGCATATCGACCTTGCCGAAACCCGTCTCGCGTCCCCAGATGGCGACGACGATCGAAGCCGGCACGTTGTACTGCTTCTGCATCGCCGCAACCTGCGGCGCAAGCTGCGCCATCTTGCTTCGTCCGGTCGCCGCGAGTGCGTTGAGCGAGGTCGCATTGAAATATCCGGCCGGAGGCTCGAACTCGGGCTGGCGGCTCGGCTTCATCAGATCGGCGAGCGCCTTGGGTAGAGCCGCCCCGCCAGGAACCGCAGGGTTCGGATAGACGAGATGCGGCAAGGCCCAGATGAGCTTGAGCCCCTTGACGTTGAGGTCGAACACGGCGCGCGTAACGCCCATCGCTTCAGCATCGGGCCAAAGTGCTTGGAGCCACTTCGTAAAGCTTTCATCCACCGCCCGCTTATAGGCCGCGACCTCGTCGTCAGCGCCACTTGCAGCAAGCGCCGGCGGCAAAAGTGCGGCAAGGAAGACGGCAAAAGAGATCAGCGCGCGTCTCGGCGTGGGCATGGGCAATCCTTAAGCGACCAGGGAGTCGGGCGTCCAGGCGCCGATTGTGCAGGTCCCTTAAGGCGCAGCGAAGGCAAAATGCGGGGGCTAGGAAGCGGCGCGGCGATCCTTGCGGAGGCGCTTTTCCCAAGCGAGCGAATGGCCAATGATCTTGTCGAGATCGTCGAGCTTGGGCTCCCAGCCGAGCACCTTGTGGATGCGCTCCGAACCCGCGATGAGCGAGGCCGGGTCGCCCGGACGTCGCTCGCACATCCGCACCGGAAAATCGGTCTTGGCCACGCGCTTCACCGCCGAGATCACATCGAGCACCGAAAATCCGCGACCATAGCCGCAATTCAACACCTCGCTCTTGCCGCCCGTCCGGAGATAGCGAAGCGCATCGAGATGCGCTCTGACGAGATCGGTGACGTGGATGTAGTCGCGGATGCCGGTCCCGTCTGCGGTCGGATAATCGGTGCCGAACACTTCAAGATAGGGCCGCTCGCCAAGCGCTGCTTGCGAGGCCACCTTGATGAGATGGGTCGCGTGCGGCGTCGACTGGCCGCTCCGCCCCTCTGGGTCAGCGCCAGAGACGTTGAAATAGCGCAGCGCGACATAGCGTAGGGCGTGCGCCAGTGACGTGTCGCGCAACATGATCTCAGTCATCAGCTTGGAGCTGCCATAGGGCGAGATCGGCGTGAGCTCGATATCCTCGGTGACCGGGCTCACTTTGGCGATGCCGTACACTGCCGCGGTCGATGAGAAGATGAAATGCGGGACCTTGGTCTCGACTGCAACCGCGAGCAGAGAGCGCGACTTGCAGGTGTTGTTGAGATAGTAGCCGAGCGGGTCGGCGACCGATTCCGGCACCACGATCGACCCGGCGAAATGGATGATGGCGTCTATTTTGTTGCGCAGGAGCAGGCGGCGGACGAGGTTGTGGTCGCCGACGTCACCTTCGATGAATTTCGCTTCTGGCGGCACGGCCCAGCGGAATCCGGTCGAGAGATTGTCGATGACGAGAACGTCCTCGCCGGCATCGAGCAGCTCAAGCACCATATGGCTGCCGATGAAGCCGGCCCCACCCGTGACGAGCACACTCATTGACGATCCCCGCGGCTGAGCCGTTGCATTTCGCCGCTTGTTATCGGAAAGAGGTTACTTCTAGCTTGGCCGCGGGCAGCCTCCCTCGCTCGCTTCGGCTTAACCTTAACGAGGACTGTAAATGGCGCTTCGCGTGCGCAAGGCCGTGTTCCCCGTCGCCGGGTTGGGCACCCGCTTTCTCCCCGCCACCAAGGCCATGCCCAAGGAGATGCTGACGGTGGTCGACCGTCCGCTCATTCAGCACGTCGTGGATGAGGCGAAGGAGGCGGGCATCGAGCACTTCATCTTCGTCACCGGCCGCAACAAGGGCGTGATCGAGGACCATTTCGACCGGCAGTTCGAGCTCGAAGAGGTTCTCGCCACGCGTGGCAAGACCGATGAGCTCAAAGTCTTGGACGGAGACCTGCCCGAACCCGGCTCGACGAGCTTCACCCGCCAGCAGGAGCCGCTCGGCCTCGGCCACGCGGTATGGTGCGCCCGCGAGCTTGTCGGCCGCGAGCCGTTCGCTCTGCTCCTTCCCGACGTTCTGGTGCAGACACAAGGCAAAGGCTGTCTCGGCCAGATGCTCGACGTCTATGCCGCACATGGCGGCAACATTCTTGCGGTCGAGCCGGTGCCCCAGGACCAGGCGAAGAACTACGGCGTGGTCTCGATCGGTGAAGGGGACGGGCGCGTCTTTCGCATCGACGGCATGGTGGAGAAGCCAAAGCCCGGGACCGAGCCCTCGAACCTCACCATACTCGGCCGCTATATCCTTCAGCCGGAGATCTTCGACATCCTCTCAGCGCAGGAGAAGGGAGCCGGCGGCGAGATCCAGATCACCGATGCGATGATCGCTTTGCTCAAGCGTCAGCCCTTCTATGCGCTCAGATACGCGGGCAAGACGTTCGATTGCGGCTCCAAGATCGGCTTTCTCACCGCCAATGTCGCCTACGCGCTCGCCCGCCCCGACCTCGCCGACGCATTCAAGGAAGAGATCAAGAAACTGATTTAATCTGGCTCAGTGGCGAATCCTAAAGCCGACTCTAAGCTCGTTCTCGATGAAGTCGCTCGCTTGGTTGGTTGAGAAGAAATCCGTGTACTCGTAGCGCGCATACACCGAGGCATAGGGATTGAAATAATACTCGGCCGTCGCTCCCGTCTTTATGCGTTGGTCGACGAGCGGATCGTCGACGTAGTCGGCGATTTCGTAGGAGACGTAGGTGCCAAGCACGAGGTAACGCCAGAAGGCATGCTGCACCGATAGCTCGTAAAAGCGGTCGATGGCGCCGAGCGAATCGGTGAGCGAGGTGTCGTCGATCTCCGAGCGCGCGATGAATTCGAGCTTGGTCAGTGGCGTCGGCAGCCAGATAAGGTCGGCATTGAGGAGCGGCCCTTCGACCGGAGACAACCGGTCGTCGACTGACCGCTGTTGTCCCCACCCGGCGCTGATCTCCCCGGTCAAGCGGTCGGTGAAGTTGAGGACCGCGCCGCCGACCATGGTCACGCCCGAAGAGTTGCGAAGGAAGCCCGCCGAGTTGACCTCCTGCTTGTAGTCACGATTGTTGACCGAGCCCTCGAAGAACACCGCCGTATCCGGCCTGAGCTCGTAGGTGCTTCTGAGCCTGAGCTCGTCCTCGACATAGTCTCGTATGTTCTGGAAGGGTACGAGCGCATTGGCGACGGGATCGAGAATAAAGACCGGGGACTGGTTGCCGTAATCGTAGTCGGCGACCGTCCCGCTCAGCTTCAGCGTAAGCCGGTTGAAGGTGTGGTCGGCCGCAGCGGTGATGTGCTGCTCCTGCAAATTGGTTTCAGGGCCAGCGATACTCGTGAGGCTGACGGAATCGCGCCCCACTTGCGTCTGCGACTTCTCGGTCTCGATCTCGAGGTGAGTGCTGCGCGTCACATCGAGGCGCCCCCTGAGAAGGGCCTGGTAGATCTTATCGTCCTCGACCGAGAAGTCGTGGTACCAGCTCCGGTCGGCGGTGAACTGCGCCATGAAGAAGTTGCGCGCCCAATTCGATTCAAGCCTGACCTCGGGCGCAAATTCGAACGCGATGTCCTTATGCTCGTTGAAGTCGGTGTCGAGCACGTTGTCGGTGAGGATGGTGCCGATCTCGGCCTCGGTAAACAAAAGGAACGTGCCGAGCTTTATGCCGATCGGAACATAAGGATCGAGATCGTGGCGCGGCGGAGCGAGGATGCGATGGCGCGAGGAATCGATCTGCGTGCCTGGGATCTGCGTGGTCGCTTCTCCCTGCTGCGTCGAGACGCCGATCTCGGGCACGACCGCAGGGGGCTGAATCTCCTCGCCGAACTCGTCCGTTGGCGGCCCTTCGACTTGCTCTTCCCCAGGCGCTAGGCTGGTTTCGTCTCCAGTGCCGCCGAGCGGCGTTGTCGGCGTCTCGCCCGGAAGCCGCTGCAACGGCGGGATCGCCCCGACAGGCAGGACCGGGCCCTGGGGCGTGGAATCAGACGAAGCGCCGGGAGTGACTGGGGCGCTGGAAGCTTGAGTCGCCTGGGTCGCATCCTGCGGCGTGATACTGCCGCGCAGCGGCTGGCCAGTCGCATATTGCGCCTCGGCCGGCAGCGATGCGGCAAAGAGCAGGCCTGCAGCGAGAGCGCCCGCTGCGCTTATCCTATGGCGACGCGGCAAAGACGCTTACCCTCGGTCCAAGCCAGGGCGCGGGGAGAGGTATCCCCCCGCGTCCATCCGGCCGTTGATTGGGAAAGCCTAGGGGCAATAGAGTTAACGGGGCGTTTAGGCCCGTCTCGAAACGGGAACGCTCGGCCCTATCGGGGCCTTAAACCGTGCTAAGATGCGGTTTGCGCAACAGGGGGAGCACGATGCCGGTCGGCCTGAAGCGGGACTTTTTGCGGCACGACGGCCAGAGCGAGGCGATCGAATCCGCCACGCGCACCCTGCAATTCGAAGCCGAGGGCCTGAGCGCCTTGAAAGCGGGGCTGGGCGGTACGCTGAGCGCGAGCTTCGACAAGGCGATCGCCATGATGCACAGTTGCCACGGCCGCATCATCGTCACCGGCATGGGCAAGAGCGGCCATGTCGGGCTGAAGGTGGCTGCCACCCTGTCCTCGACGGGCACGCCCTCCTTCTTCGTCCATCCGAGCGAGGCGAGCCACGGCGACCTCGGCATGATCACCAAGCAGGATGTGATCCTCGCTTTCTCCTGGTCCGGCGAGACCATCGAGCTCGGCAATATCGTCTCCTACTCGCGCCGATTCGCCGTGCCGCTGATCGCCGTGACGTCGAGCCCCGAGAGCACGCTTGGCACCAGTGCCGACCTCGTTCTGGCGCTGCCGCAAGCCAAGGAAGCCTGCCCACACGGGCTCGCGCCCACCACCTCGACCGTCATGCAGCTCGCGCTTGGCGACTGCCTCGCTATCGCGCTTCTCGAGAGCAAAGGCTTCACCGCGCGTGACTTCAAAGCGCTGCATCCGGGCGGCCAGCTTGGCGCCCGGCTGAAATTCGTGAGCGACCTCATGCACAAGGGTGATCGGCTGCCACTCGCCTCAGCCGACGGCATCATGGCCGATGCCATAGTCGTCATGACGGAGAAGGCGCTCGGCTGTCTCGGCGTGATCGACGGCGACGGCCTGCTCAAGGGCATCATCACCGATGGCGACTTGCGCCGCCATATGGGCGATGGCCTCCTCGCCAAGCGCATCGGCGATATTATGACTCCCGGCCCCAAGACCGTGTCACCCGACCTGCTGGCAAGTGCTGCGCTCGAGGTGATCAACGCATCGAGCATCACCGCCCTGTTCGTGGTCGAGAATGGGCGTCCGGTCGGCATCATCCACATTCACGATCTGCTCCGCGCCGGCGTCGCCTAGCGCTGTTCGGCCTGAACGGTGGTTGATCCGCCACGCGGAAAGCGCCAACGTTCAGCGATGCGGGAGGCCCCTTACATTGCGGTCGGCGGCGGTCTTGCCGGCGCCGCCTTCGCGCTCGAACTCGCTCGCAACGGCGCGCCTGTCGTTTTGCTCGAGAGCACCCGCTCGCCCCATCACAAGGTGTGCGGGGAGTTCCTGAGCGAAGAGGCGCAAACGCTTCTGAGCTATCTCGGCATCGACGTGCACACCATGGGGGCAAGCTCGATGGGCACGTTCAGATTGGCAGCCGGAGCGAGTTGCGCCGAAGCGCCCCTGCCCTTTCGCGCGGCGGGCTATTCACGCTATCGCCTCGACCAGGCCTTGCTGGACAAGGCGGCGGGAGCGGGCGCAGAGATCAGGCGCGGCGTGACCGTAACCGAGGTGAGCGGCAGCGATGGCCCGCTCTCCGTTAAGGCTGACCGGAAGAAGCTCCTGGCAAGGGGGCTAGCTCTGGCGAGCGGCAAGCACAACCTTCGCCAATTTCCCCGCGCGCCGAGCGACATGGTGGGGTTCAAGCTCCAGCTCCATGTGAGCACAGCAGCGCTCGCTTCGCTCGCGGACATCGTTCAGCTCATAATGTTCGACGGCGGCTATATCGGCGCCATCATCGTCGAAGAGGAGTTCGTGACGCTATGCTGGGTCCTGCATACCGATCTCCTCCAGCAGATCGGTGCTGATTGGCAAGCGCAAGCCGCGTTTTTCGCACGCCAGTCGCCGCTTCTCGCCATGCTTCTCGATGGCGCCAAGCCAAGTTGGAACAAACCGGTCGCAGTGGCGGCGATCCCCTACGGCTATCTGCGTCGCGAGCCCGTCTCGCCCGCGATCTTCCCCGTCGGCGACCAGCTTGCCGTGATCCCGTCCTTCACCGGCGATGGCATGTCGATCGCGCTCCTCTCGGGAATCGCCGCGGCCCAAGCCCTCCTTGCCGGCGAGAGCGCCGAAACCTACCAGCGTCGCATGATTGCGCGGCTCGCACCGCAGTTCCGCTGGGCGTCCTTGGTCAACGTGCTGTTCGAGACAAGGCGCCTGCATCCGCTCACCGTCGTCACGGCAAAAATTCTGCCGCGCCTCGTGACGTGGCTTGCGCAATCGACGCGGCTCACGACCTATGCCGACGTCATGGCCTTTCCGGCCGGACCCAGCGGATCAAATAGCGGAAGGGAAAGCGCGGCACGATCTCGGCATTTTTGAGCCCCGCCGCCTTCGCGAGCCCGCGCGCCTCATCCCGCGTGAAGGCGCCCTCGACCGACGTCCGTCCGTCGAGTTCGGCAGATGTCGTTCAACAACAGGAGCCGAGTTCCGGCGCGCGCGAACCAGTAGCTCAGCCTGCTGCGCAGGAGGTCTTGGACCACCATTCGGTCGCGCGCCTTCGCCGCCGCCTCGCGCAGGAAGGCGACGGCGTCCTCCTCGTCGAGATGATGCAGGAAGAGCGTGCTCATGATCACGTCGTAGCCCTCCGGCAGAGGGTCGCGCCCGACCTTGAGCTCGAAGAAGCTGATGGGAAGGCCAGCACTGGCGGCGGTCTCGCGCGCATAAGAGACCGCCTCCGGGCTCGCATCACAGCCGGCGAGCCCGATATCGAGCGAGGCCTTTGCCGCCCAGCGCGACAGCGTCATGAGCACGTCCCCGCCCCCGCAGGCGACATCGAGCACCCGTATCAGCTTGCCCCGCTGCCGCCGCGCGCCTGCCACGAGATCAGGCCACATCAGCCGGCTCGATTGCGTCACGGTATTGACGAGGCGCAAACCCTTCAATGTTTCGATCATACGCGCCGCCGGCAAATCCGGCGCATCCATGAGCTCAGGCTGCCGGTGCCGTCGGCTGAGATCAGTCCCCTGCTGATGCATGGTCACGGGAGCGGGCTCACTGGTTAGGGCAAGCCGCCACCATATCGAAGGAATGCGGAGTTTGCGCGCCGCTTCGCCCAGCCGGGCGGGCTCTATATAGTTGCGGGCGGAGGACAAAGTGGCGAGCCGGACCATCGATCTCCTCGTGATCGGGGGTGGCATTCACGGCGCGGCGGTCGCGCGCGATGCTGCTGGCCGTGGGCTCAAGGTAATGCTCGCCGAGAAGGGCGACTACGCCTCGGCCACCTCATCAGCCTCTTCGAAGTTGATCCATGGGGGTTTGCGCTATCTCGAACATCTCGAGCTTGGTCTCGTGCGCGAGTCGCTGCTTGAGCGCGCCGAGCTGCTCAAGACGGCCCCCCATCTCGTGGCGCCTCAACGCTTCCTCTTGCCGATCTACGGCTGGCAGAAGCGGCAAGCCTGGGTGGTTCATGCCGGACTTGCCCTCTACGACCTCCTGTCTCTTGGCGACGGGCTCGCGGCGGGGGGCAAGCTGTCCCCCCGCGAGGTTGCTCATCTTCCGCATCTCCGCCAGGACGGTCTTATCTCTGTACTCCACTATCACGATGCCAAGACCGACGACGCGCGCCTGACCCTCGCCGTCTTGCTCGATGCGCGCAGACGCGGCGCCGACATCCTCAATCGCCGTGCAGTCACTGCGATCTCACCCATCGAAAATGGTTATGCCATTGACGTAGACGAGCGCGGTCAAAAGATACGCGTCGAGGCGCGCTTCATCGTCAACGCGAGCGGACCATGGGTGCCGGCCGTCGATGCCATGACCATCGCCGCCCCGCCGCCACGCCCGTTGCGGCTCGTGCGCGGGAGCCACATCGTGCTTCCAATGCCCGATCCGCCGCTGCAAGACGCCTACACGCTGCAAGACGAGGACGAGCGGGTGATCTTCGTCATTCCCTGGCTCGACCGCCGTTTCCTCATCGTCGGCACGACCGACGTGCCGCATGAGGGCGATCCTGGCGCGGCGCGCTGCTCGGCGCAAGAGGAGGCCTATCTGCTCGCCGCTTACAACCGCTACTTCGCGGCGGGCGAGTCTGCGACACATGAGGACGTGGTCTTCACCTGGTCCGGCGTGCGCACGCTCCATGACGAGGAGGCGGCAAGCCCGAGTCGCATCAGCCGGAGCGCTGCTCTTTCCTCCACTGGCAATGGAGCCGGCGGCTTCATCACGCTCTATGGCGGGAAGCTCACCACCCATCGCCGTCTCGCCGAGGAGGTTCTCGACCGTCTGGGGAAGCTCGGCGCCAAGATCGGCGCGCCGTGGACCAAGGGTGTTCCGCTCTTCGGCGGAAGCGTCCCGCGCGCGGAACTCTTGGCCATGGCTGAGCGAGGTTGTGCGAGCATCCCCTACCAGACCCGACGCCGCCTCGCCTTCACGTATGGCGACCAGATCGAGGCTCTTTTCGCCCGCATCGCTGCCGACGATGCCGCGGCGGAAGAGGTCGCGCCGGGTGTGCCTCGCGCCGAGCTTGAGCACGCCGCCGAAATGGAGGACGCCATGACGGCCGAGGATTTTCTCGTGCGCCGCACCAAGCTTCACCTCACGCTCGATCCCGCCGGTCGTGATGGGATCTCCGATTGGTTTGCAAACCTGGCACTTTCACCATTACACGTATTACGGGAATTACGTAGTTGACACCACAAATGCTGGGTGTAGAGATGAGCGGGCGTGACAGGCCGGATCGAGCCCCCAATGCGAGGGACATTTTGAGGAGCGCGCTCTTACTGCGCGGCTGGTTTGGTGAGACGAGTGCGGACTTTCTTGCTGCTGGCGGGGAGGTATTGGCAACAGGATTTTCTTTGCGGGCAGACGCGAGAGAAGCTGAGCTACTCGCTAGGTTTTTTGGACAGGAGAAGATCACCGAGACCGATGACTACTCTGGCGACACGACGCATCAGGCAGACTAGCATATCAATATCGCCAGGCAGCTCGTAGCTACGGAGCGCCCCAACGAGAGGATGCTTGTCCACGTCAAAGTGGGAACCAATGGTTGATCCAACTCTATGTATTACGTCGCGATTAGACAGAATTTCACTACCTAGCTGAGCAGCGGGAAACGTGAGCCAAACATCCAGGTCAACTGGGTTCTTGGTCAAAAGTGTTGGAACCGCGCTTGCGGTGAGCCTTATTCGATCTCTTGGGTCTGGAATGTCCTTGGGTGGGGGTAACCGTGGATTTGCAGCGGTATAGATAATCAGCGACTCATCTAGCACGCCAGCGCACCACTGTAGCAAGCCGCCCTTTTTGTCGCCGATAAGCGTTCGCACCTGAGATGAGAGGCCACCTGCAAAAGCAATCTCCCCACGTTCAATGTGAGCGAGCATGTCTTTCATCTGGATAAGGGCATCGGAAAGGCCTCCGAAGATGTATGCGTTGTTGCCCCGCTCCCGCCCTCTCCGGGGGTTGGTGCCTGTTACAAGGCCTCGTCGCTTTTTTCGTGCAGTGTCACTCTCTTTGGAAAAGTCGGTCATTGGTGCCGCGAGATTGGGCGGTGGGAAAGCGTACTGCTCTGGTGTTTCCTCGCTGCTGGAGGCCACCAGAACGTCATTAATGCGCAAGTCCAGATGTTCACCTTTCCAGATGATGCAAATTGTCGTTGCGGTGCGCTCTGGCTGGCGCAGCGGACACGAAAGGACTTCAAGCGCGCCATCATCTGTTCGGCTTAGTCGCACGCGCATCCTGCCCGTTGATTCAATTGAGAGGCTGATATTACCGTCGCGCAGTTTGCGGCTTAGAGGCCTGACTATCGTGTGAGGAGGCCAGGGCCACGGGAGTTCTAGAACGCCGGTGAAGGTGCCCTCGCTCGTGCCGGGAATCTCTGGTAAAGTCATCGAATGAAATCCAAGCAAGAACGCGTAAGAGACGAACGACTGTCTGCCATTTTGCGCGGCGCTTTTAGCGGGTCGCCGACTCCGCTGAAAGACATACCAACGCGAGGGGGAACGCCCCGCCGCGTAAAGAAATTTCCTCTTACTTCCGCCTCTTCCGCCAGCGCAAAAACCGGTAAGCCAAGAAAGAAAAATCGGGCTTAGTGAGGTTGCCGGTACGTGAGGCGCTTGCCTGATCCGCTCTTAACGGCAAGGGCCGCGCGTTCTCCATCGAGCATCTTTCGCGTGTTAATCGAACTCAGCCAAGTAGCGATGTAGGTTCTTCTCCTTGCAGTGCTGATAGACGCCGCGCATCCCGCGCTTGAAGATCGAGAAGTAGCCTTCAATCGTGTCCGTATGAACGTCGCCCCGGCCATATTCCCTGGCACTTGGGTAACAGTTTCATGCGCGGCGAACTCGGTTCCGACTTTCTTGTATAGCTTGCTTTCGTCGGTATGCAGGCGGCTCTCGCGCGCGATGTTGTTCCTGACGATGGCCGTCACGTCCGCAAGGTGAGCAGCCGGCACATGGAATGAGCGTACGTCGCCGCCGCGCTCTACCAGGGCGATGATGGCGCGCTTGTGACCGAAGCCGCGACGGTCCTTCTGGAACGGGCGACCCGTGGTCTTGAACTTGCGGCGTGACGCTTCGGGGATGTTGCCGAAATAGGTCTCGTCAGCCTCGACGGTTTTACCTTCGCCGCCGAGCGGCGGCTCTAGCCCGCCACGCCGCATGGCCTCCATAACCCGATGGTGAAGAAACCAAGCGGTGTTGTACTGGCAGCCAAGCTCGCGGTGGAGCTGGTGCGCCGAGAAGCCCTTTTTGCTCGACGCGGCCATATGGAAGGCCACGGCCCAATTCGTGAGAGGCGCGTGGCTGCGCTCCATCACCGATTTGGTCATAACGGTGAAATCCTTGCGGCAAGCCTTCTCACCGCAGCGATAGCGCCCAGGCTTCTTGGTCGCATAGTGCTTCGGGCTTCCGCAGTTCGGGCAGACAGGACCATCCGGCCAGCGTGCGGCTTCAAACCACTCTCTGGCGGCTTCCTCGTCGTGGAAATGCTTGGCAGCGAAGGCGCTTTTGGTCATGGAGATAACCCCCGATGACCAAAATACTACCATTAGCGGTCTTGTGGTGTCAACTACGTAATTCCCGTATTACGTGTATAGTGCCCGAGTTCGACCGAGCAGGAGCGCCGGCGTCATGGCCTTGTTTACAGTCCACAGAGGGAAACACTACCGCGCGACCATCAGGCTCGGTTTTTTCTAGAGCGTAGCATCTAACCAGCAGGTCGCTGACCGATTCACCCAGGTCGGCTCTACCGAAGTCAACGTCACTGGGAGCGGGCGCGACCGTGAGGCGATGGGCCTTTGGTCGCGTCCTGATGCGACCGCCCAAGTCCCCGATGAGATTACCTCAATTGAGGTGATCGAAGTCTGACGACAAAGTCAGCTAAGCCGCAGCCGAAGCGCCCGCCGCCACGACCTTGAGCAGCGAACCGTCGGCCCCGACCACCGTGACCCGGGCGCCACTTGGAAGCTCAGGTCCCGTTACCCGCCAGACCGAATCGCCGATCTTGACGCTCCCCCGCCCATTGACGATCGGGTCGATGAGATCGTGCGACTCCCCGATATGGCGCACGGCGCGCTCGTTGAGCAGAGGCCGATCGCTCTCGAGCGGATGCTTGCCCAGATATTTCCAGGCAAGGACGACGAAGGCTACCGATAGGAGGCAAAACCAAATAAGCTGCCATTGCCAGACCACATCGTAGCGGAACACGATGAGTCCAGTCGCGACCGCAGCGAGCCCGAACCACATGAAGAAGATGCCGGGCGCCGTGATCTCGAGCACGAACAGGATCGCCGCAAGGATCATCCAGCTCCAGGCGCCAAGTTCTGCAATCGTCTGCATGACATTTCTCCGCGATCGCTAGACGGACGGGACCGAGCCTCCCCGGGGCCGCGCAGGGGGCTTTGCCGGAGCCGTTGGCAGGACCTGGTCACTACCACCGCCACCGCCGAAGGCTTCGCGCGCGATCTCGCCAATGCCGGCGATCGCGCCGATCACCGAGGAGGCCTCGATGGGCAGAATCATGATCTTCTGGTTCTTGGCCTCCGCGAGTGCCTTCAGTGCCCCGACATAATTATTGGCGACGAAATAATTGATCGCCTGCACGCTGCCTTTGGCAATGGCATCGCTCACCACCTGCGTGGCCTTGGCCTCAGCCTCTGCCGAGCGCTCGCGCGCCTCGGCATCGCGATAGGCGGCCTCGCGCCGTCCTTCCGCCGCGAGGATCACTGCTTGCTTGGCGCCCTCTGCCGTCAGGATCGCCGCCTGTCTCTCGCCTTCCGCCACGAGAATCGCCGCGCGTTTGTCGCGCTCAGCCTTCATCTGCCGCGCCATCGAGTCTACCAAGTCGCGCGGCGGCTCGATGTCCTTGATCTCGATGCGCGTGACCTTGACACCCCAGGCATGGGTCGCGTCATCGACCACCTTGAGCAGGCGGTGATTGATCTCGTCGCGTTCGGACAGAAGCTTGTCCAGATCCATCGAGCCCATCACCGTACGGATATTGGTCATGGTGAGGTTGAGAATGGCGATCTGGAGATTGGTGATCTCGTAGCTCGCTTGCGCCGCGTCGAGCACCTGGAAGAAGGCGATGCCATCGACCTTCACCATGGCGTTGTCCTTGGTGATGACCTCCTGGCTTGGCACTTCGACCACCTGCTCCATCATATTGAGCTTGCGGCCGACGCGGTCGATGAAGGGGATGATCAGTGTGAGCCCTGGCCGGAGCGTGCGCGTATAGCGGCCGAAGCGCTCGACCGTGTAGTTCCATCCCTGCGGCACCACTTTGACGCCGGCGATGACGATGAAGATGACGAGGACAAGCAGGAAAACGACGAAGACATTGAAGCCGAGCATGGCCACCCTCCGGAGGTGTCTTGGGAGATGTCTTGGCGGGACGGGCTTTTGAGGCGCTGGACGCGTTCTTGTTTCGATCTAGCAGGCTAGTCTTCCTCGCGCCAAATAAATGGGTGCGGGCGCCCGCGAATTTAAGGGCCACCTTTCTGCCCTTTCAGCCAGACGACCTAATGCGGCAAGAGTTGCACGATTTGGGCTGCCGCTGCGGTGGCGGCGGCATCTGCGGCGGCGCCCCATTTCTTGTTGAGCGAGCCCTTCTTCACCTCCTTGGTCTGCCGCGTGACCCCGAGCTGATTGCCGTCGGGCGCAAGCACGACCCAGATGATGGTGATGGTCTCCCTCCCGCCTGGCGCAGGGCTCACGCGCACGGTTCCCTGCACGTCGCAGACGTCCGCCTCGAACGCCGTCGCCTGCTTCACTCCGAGGGCTTCGAGGCGCCGTCCAAGCGCGGCGGCAAGCGCCTGCTCGCCGTCACCCGGCGCCCCGGCGACCGAAACATAGGTCGAGGGAGGATGCGGCTTCTGTTCGGTTTCGGCGGCGAGCGCGGGCGAGCCCGCGAGCAAAGCCATGAGGCAGCACAATCGCGCGAGGAGCTGTCCCAATGTCCCCATGGCCCGCACTCCGTCATCCCGGCGCGAGCCGGGATCCAGAATTCAATTCGCAGCATTGGATTCCGGCTTTCGCCGGAATGACGTGACTACGTCCAGCCCTCGAGCTCGCGCTCGATGAGATGCACGAGCACGGCAATCCCCTCGTCGCTGTCGTTGAGGCAAGAAATGTAGCTGAATCTCGCGCCGCCATTCTCGAGGAAGATGTCCTTGTTCTCTTGCGCGATTTCCTCGAGCGTCTCGATGCAGTCGGCGGCAAAACCTGGGCAGACGATGGCGAGCTTTTTGACGCCGCCTCGCGCCAGCGCCTCGACCGTCTTGTCGGTATATGGCTTGATCCATTCGGCGCGCCCGAAGCGCGACTGGAAGGTGAGCTTGAGCCTGGCACCAACGGGACCGAGCGCCGTCCGCAAGGCGTCCACCGTGTCCATGCATTGACATTGGTAGGGATCGCCCTTGTCGACATAGTCCTGCGGCAGCCCGTGGAACGAGGCAAGAATCACCTCGGGCTCGAAGTCGAGCGCGGCAAGGTGGGTGGTGATCGAGCGGGCAAGCGCGGCGATATACACCTCGTCTTTTGGATAGGGCGGTACGGTGCGGAGCGCTGGCTGCGCCCGGAGCGTCTTCAGTGCATCGAAGACTTTGTCGTTCGCGGTCGCGGTGGAGGCGGCCGCGTATTGCGGATAGAGCGGGAAGGCAATCAGCCTGTCGCAACCCTGGGCGACGAGCGCTTCGACACGCGAAGCGATGGTCGGATTTCCATAGCGCATCGCCCAATCGACGATGATGTTGCTTCGCCCGGAAAGTGCAGTGGAAACCTTCTCGGCCTGGTGGCGGGTGATGGTGAAGAGCGGCGATTTATCAAGCTCCTCGTTCCAGATCGAGCGGTACTTGGCCCCGCTGGCGAACGGCCGCTTCACGAGCACGATGCAGTTCAGAATGAACCACCAGAGCACGCGATTGACTTCGATCACGCGGCGATCGGACAGGAACTCCCTGAGGTAGCGGCGCATGGCCCAATAGGTGGTCGCATCAGGCGTGCCGAGATTGATCAGGAGGACACCGATCCGGCCAAATGCTTGCGCTTTTTCGGGCTGTCGCGGTCGCTCAACAGCGGCGAAGCCCTGTGGGGGGCTTTCATTCATTGCAGGCTCCATTTAGAGCCTAGATAGGGCATCTGCCGCCTAGCGCCTAGTCTCAGCTCGCCCGGCCCGCCAGCGCCTCGGCATCGGCGAGAATCTGCGCATGGTCGAAGGCAAGGGTCAGATTTCGCCAGTCCTCCACCCATTCGGCGCTCTTGGCATCAGACCCCGCTTTCGGAGCGGGCGCACCCGGCAGAATGGTGAGAAAGGCAACGCTTACCGTGCGCCCCCTGGGATCGCGCTTTGGATCGGAATAGACGCCGATCAGGCGAAGATCGCCGACCTCGACACCCGCCTCCTCGCGCACCTCGCGCCGGCAAGCGTCTTCCACTCTCTCGCCGATCTCGACAAATCCGCCTGGCAGCGCGTAGTCGCCCTTGAAGGGTGGGTTCCCGCGGCGGATGAGGAGCACGCATCCTTTTCCATCGAAAATGACGCAGTCCGCAGTCAGAGCGGGCGTTTTCGGAAGTCCCGTCGCCATCTAACAGCCTCTCCGATGGAGTCATAGCGCGCGAAGTTGGAACCCAGACATCGCCGCTCAGTTCCCCGAGAGCCGCCGCGATTCCTTGAGCGCCATTGCCAAGAGGTAGGCGAGAAAATCGAACTTGGCCGACCGCGCGAGCTTGATCAGCGGCGCGATCTGGTCGCCAATTCGCTTGGCCGTTTCGTGCGCATCTGCACCGCCTCCGGTTGCACCCGAGTCGCTTGAATCGGTCATTAAATCCCTGCCCCCGGCGCTTCCCGGTCTGCCTCACCGTGCGCCTTGTTGTTCACGGGATCGATATAATCCGTGTACAGTGTTTTTAGCACGATTGGGGTCAGCGCCGCCAATCGATTCTTTGACTGTCATTTGTGACATGACAGTATGGCGCACGCCTGCTCCGACGCCCAATCTGGGCCCTAGCATTCGAATCTCAGCGGGGCTGCGGAACGATGCGGATATAGGGCCGCGGCGCTTTCCATCCGTCTGGATAGATCTTCTTCGCTTCATCGTCGGTGACGGAGCCCGAGATGATCACGTCATCGCCCTCCTTCCAATTCGCCGGCGTCGCCACACGATGCTTGGCGCTGAGTTGCAGCGAATCGATCACGCGCAACACTTCGTCGAAGTTGCGACCCGTGGTCATCGGATAGACTAGGATCAGCTTGATCTTCTTGTCGGGGCCGATCACGAACACGTTGCGCACGGTCTGATTGTCTGCCGCTGTGCGTCCATCGGAGCTGCTCCCGCTGCTCGCCGGCAGCATGCCGTAGAGCTTGGAGATGGCCAGCGTCGGGTCGCCGATCATGGGAAAGTTCGGAGCAAACCCTTGCGTGTCCTTGATGTCCTCGGCCCATTTCGCATGGCGGTCGATGGGATCGACACTGAGCCCGATGATCTTGACGCCACGCTTGTCGAACTCGGGCTTGATCCTCGCCATGTAGCCGAGCTCGGTGGTGCAAACCGGCGTGAAGTCCTTGGGGTGCGAGAACAACACCCCCCAGGAATTGCCGAGCCAATCGTGGAAGCGGATGTGGCCTTCGGTCGTGTCGGCCTCGAAATCGGGCGCGGTTTCGCCAAGCTGAAGTGTCATGTGCTACCTCTCGATCACTAACGAGGCCCTTGCCGAACCTCTAACGGTCCCCGCGTATTCCAAGGATCTAGGATGGCCCGCTCGTAAGCCGCAACATCGCGCCCCAAATAGCAAAGCCATTCTGGCGTTACACCTATCCGATAGCGCAGCGATTGCGCAAGAACGGCTAGCGCGAGAATGGCGTGATGCGTCGAATGCGCTCAGGCGTGATGCGATTTACTTCTGAGCGAGACTAGGCGACAGCCCTCTCTTGGTGCAGGCCTTCCCCAATCTCCTCGATGATCTTCGCGGAAAAGGCCTCGAGATCGCCTGGGTTGCGGCTCGTGATTACGCCTTGATCGACGACGACTTCCTTGTCCATCCAATTGGCGCCCGCGTTTTTCACATCGGTCGCCATCGAGCGGTATGACGTCATCTTGCGGCCCTTGGCGAGGCCCGCCTCAACCAGGATCCAGGGAGCGTGGCAAACCGCGGCGATCGGCTTCTTCGCCTCGTAAAAATCGCGGACGAGCGCGACCGCATCCTTGTCGGCGCGCAAGAGGTCGGGATTGATCTGGCCTCCCGGGATGACAAGAGCGTCATACTCGTCGGTGCTGACAGCATCGATGGTGCGGTCTACCGGAACGGAATCGCCCCAGTCGCCCTTTTGCCAACCCCAGATCTCGCCGGTCCTGAGCGAGATGATATCCACCTTGGCACCAGCTTCTTCCAACCTGCGCTTCGGCACCAAGAGCTCCGACTGCTCGAAGCCATCTGCAGCGAGAATGGCGATTCTTTTGCCTTCGATCTTATTCATGGAACAACCTCCTTGCTGTCACGTGCCGGGTCAACGCACGACGAGCGGAGGTTGTTTCGAGATGAGTGCCGAGTTTGCCTTGCGGCAATTCGTCAAAACGGGCGCGTGGGCCCGAGCGACGCGGCGAACAATAGCGAGCCAAACAGCAAAATGACGATTGAGCCGCCGATGGTGCAGGCGGTCCAGACCGCATTGGCCCATTTGCCGCCAGCGCCGCCGAGCTTTAGCGCCAGTTCGCGCGAGCCGAGCGCAGCCGTGGCGAGCGCCGCGACAGTGATAGCCGTGCCGAAAGCCATGGCGAAAGTTGCAGCGACACCGGCCCAGAACAGCCCCTGGGTGACGGCGAAGATGAGAACGAGGATCGCCCCTGAACAAGGCCTGATGCCGACAGAGAACACGACCGCCATGACCTTTCGCCAAGAGAAGGGACCCGCAAGATCTCGCGCGTCAACGATATGGTTGCACGCTTCCCCGGGCGCATGGTGATGGCCCCGGTGTTCGTCGTGGTGATGATCATGAGCGTGGCCGTGATCGTGCTCATGCGAATGGTCATGGGCATGGTCGTGATCATGTGCATGCACATGATCGTGGCGTTCGAGCGCCGTATGGCCATGCAAAGACTGACGCTCGAAGGCGAGCACCGCCGGCGCGCGCCAGTTGCGCCACAGCTTGCGGAGTTGCGTCGCCAGCAAAAAAAGGCCGACCAGAGCGATAAACGCGTAGCTCACGCTTTCCAGCTGGATCGACCAGGCATTGATCCGAAGCCCCGAGGCGTTGAACACGAACAGCAGCACGGTGACGAGCACGACCGCGCTCAGGGCCTGGACGGCAGAGGCGATGAAAGAGATGAGAACTCCTCGCCTCACGGTCTCCTCATTGGAGACAACGTAAGACGAGATGATCGTCTTGCCGTGCCCCGGACCAACGGCATGGAGAATGCCGTAGAGGAAAGAGAGCGCGGCAAGGCTCAGCGCGCCGGCGATGGGATTGGCGCTCTTGAGGCCTTTGACGCTCATGGCGAGCGTGCGCTGCATCGTCTGCTGCTGGTCAACCACCCAGGCGTAAACACTCCCGAGCAGCCCGCGCGATCGAAAGGATGGTGCGATCGGGCGCGCCCCGAAAGCTGAAGGCGGCGCTGCCTCTGTCGCCGCGAACGGCGAGATCGGCTTGAGTTCGGCACGCGCGGCCGGAGCGGCGACAAGGAGCATGACAAGCGTCAGCAGGACAGTGCTCGCGAGAGTCTGTGCGTATCTCATAGATGCGAATCCTTGCATGTCACCGTCGCCGTCTGCGCGAACTGCGATCCGAAATTGGAGTTGGGCCCAAGCTGGGTGAAAAAGGATTCAGTCAGGGCCTTAGTGTCGGCGGCAGTTTCCGGATCCGGCAGTGTGATCTTGGCAGCGCAGCCTTTGATATCGGCGCCAGCGAGCTTGACGGGGTTGTTGGTGGCAAAGCCGAAGGCGACGAAGAAGGACGGATCGTAGACATCCATCGCCACCGGCTTGCCGTGCGTGTCGACCGGCTTTGCCAGCGGCAGAGTAAAGTGCAGCGTGAGAACGTTCTTATCGTAGTCGATCCAATAGTCGACCGGCGGGTTCAGCTTGATGAGCTTGTCGTCCTCGCCCTCGAAATGCACGTAGGTGAAGTAGTCGAACTCCTTCAGCGAATCGACGTTGACCTTGGCGAGAGGCGCAAGCTCTTCCCGCGAATAGACGCCGTCTTTGTTGGTATCGAGACCCTCGACCGCCATGGCGGTATAGAACTCATCGAAGGTCCAGGCGTGGCGGATGGCAGTGATCTGGTGATTGGGCCCCAAGACGATCTCGGAGCGGACCGTCGCCCACACATGGGGATGGGCAACGACAGCCGTTGCCGATGCGGTAAGTCCAGCTAGCGCCACGAAAAGCGTCACGAGACGCCGGCGCGCGTGAGCGCCGCAGGATCGCAAGATGCAAGCTCCTCTCGAAGGTGAGCCTTTGCTAGCAGGAGAATGTGGAAGATTGGGGGCTTAGCTGTCAGGGCGGCAAAGGGCCGCGATCTCGCCGCAGAGCGAAACTCGCGAAGGCGAGAAAAGCGCCGGGTCGGCTTTGACCGTCGACCCGGCTTTGAGTGGATTGGCTTAGTTGCCCGCCGCGGTGAGCTTGCCGGAGATGCGGCCGAACAGGCCCGACAGATCGGTACCGACCTGATTTACCGCCACGATGATGGCGACAGCGATGCCGGCAGCGATGAGGCCATACTCGATGGCAGTGGCACCCGACTAGAGCATTTTCGGGTTAATCCGGATCATAGCCTGCGGCGGCGAAGTAGTTGGCGCATTCCTGCGGACTGAAGGCATCGAGGAGCTTCCCGATCAGGTGCCAGAGGCCCTCGATGCTGCGCTCGCCAGCCTTGCGCAGCAGCGCTTTGAGTTTGGCGAAGGCGTTCTCGATCGGGTTGAAGTCGGGGCTGTAGGGCGGAAGGTAGAGCGCGCCGGCCGCCTCGATTGCGTCGCGCACCTGGCAGCTCTTGTGAGCGGACAAGTTGTCCATGATGACGATGTCGCCGGGCTTGAGTTCCGGCGCCAGCACCTGCTGCACATAGGCGAGGAAGGCGGCGCCGTTCATCGGACCGTCGAGCACCATCGGCGCGGTCATGCCGGTGAGCCTGAGGCCTGCCACGAAGGTGGTGGTCTTCCAATGGCCCTGCGGGATGCCGGCACGCAGCCGCTCGCCTTTCTGCGCCCGGCCGCGCAGGCGGGCCATGTTGGTCGCCGCGCCGGTCTCGTCGATGAAGACGAGTTTGCTGGGATCGAGGTCGAGTTGGTCCTCGAACCAGGCCTCGCGCCGCTTCACGATGTCGGGCCGATCCCGCTCAACCGCATGCGCGGACTTTTTTTGAACGTCAGGCCGCAGCGGTCGAGGAAGGTCCAGATGGTGCCCACGCTCGCCTTGATGCCACGCTCCGCGGCAAGCCGCTGTTGCATCTCCACGATCGTCATGTCCGGCGTCAGTTCGACCAGTCCGAGCAGGAAGGCGCGCTGCGGATCGAGCTTGGAACGCCGCGGCTGGCCCTGACGGCGCGCCGCCCGCTCACCGCTCGTGCGCGCCCGGCGCACCCACACAATCGCCGTGGCGATCCCGATCTCGAATTGGACCGCCGCCCGCCGGGCCGGCATTCCGCCGAGCGCCGCATCGATCACACGATCACGCAAGTCTTGGCTGTAAGCTCGCGCCATGTCCCCCTCCATCCCCAAGGAATGGAGGACTCGCACTGTTCGCTTGATTTGGGAATCCCTTCAGGAATCGGAAAAACCTGAATCTGCTCTAGTCCTTGACGAAGCGCGCGATAGAAGTCCTCATTTTTCGACTCTCCCTTTCAGGTTTGAAGGTCCCCTCGCCGCTTGTCTTCGACCGGCGGAACCTGACGCGCAAGCTAACACCCATGCCTTATGTACACGTTAAACTAATCCAATAGAGACAACTCTTTTAGAGTAAACAAGTTGGAAATGTCTAAAAGTGGAATCCTCGGAATCCTTGAGAAATTTAGATCAAGTTTGTTTGGTATTTACCTAGGCTTTACCACAAAGCAATCAATCGCCATTTCGCAGGTAACGATCCTGGCTTCGAGAATGGCGTCGCCAGGGTCCATGGAGTAGGCTTTTCCTACGATCTGCGGCTTTCTTGGGGAGTGGGCCAACAGGCCTGTCGGAGGGCGGAGAAAATCCCCACCTTGACTCGTGCTTCAATTCTATATAGAACAAAACAGGAACGAGAGTTGAGGTTAGTAGCGTGCGTAACGACGTTCCAGGCGGTGCAGAAGGTCTCCTCGTTCCGCCGACTGGCGTTGCAAGAGCAGGCGGGACCAAGGGAAGGGTCCTGATCGAGCAGCTACGTGCATCGGTCCGTGCACTCGAACAGGTTCCCGTGTCCCTTGGCCTTCCCCCCACACCGGGTACGGCCCCTTCCCACCCCGCCTGCTCTTTATCCTTGGTACCCACAAGATCACATTCCTCTCCCTGTAAGGGGGAGGACGACGACGGCCAAAGGCCGTCACCGGGTGGGGGTCTCCTTGCGGCATCGATTCGGAAATCCGACCCCCTCCCCAACCCTCCCCCTTTCAAGGGGAGGGAGTTTCTAGTCAGGCTCGCCGAGGCAGGGCTGCACGAGATCAAACCGGCCTCTTACCGCGATGCCCCAGCCGCGCTCGCTTTTGCCCTTGCCGTGATCGCTCAAGACGCGGCCAGGCTTGGGCACCGGGAACTCATGCTGTGGTGCCTCACCCAAGACGCCGCACAGGAATGGGGACGCCCTTACTGGCCAGGCCTCATCGCTCTTGGCCTCGACCCAGCACGCCTCCTCATCGTCGAGGCAAGGACGATGCAAGACGCAGCCTGGGCGCTTGAAGAGGGGCTGAAGAGCCTGGCCCTTGTCGCAGCACTCGGACAGGCGGAAAGCCTGGTCGAGCTTGCTGCCCGCCGGCTCGGCCTTGCCGCGCAAGCCTCGGGCACGCCCTGCCTCCTCCTCTCCGGCCATCGGCGGTCGAGGCTTCCCGGGACGCTCACCTCTTGGCGCGTCGCGTCGCGCGGAAGCGCCGTTGCCCCTTTCGATGCAGTAGCACCTGGCAATGCTTCTTGGCACGTCACCCTTGAGCGCTGTCGGGGCGAGGCACCAGGGCGAAGTTTGATCGTGGAGTTCAGTCATGAGTTCGGATGGTTTCCATCTATCTGCCGAATCTTCAGCTCGAGCGACTGAAGAGAGCGGGCTACGCTTTTACCGATGATAAGCCCTTCGCCCTTGTCGGCAGCGAAGAGCGCGGTCTCCTCCTGACCGCCGTCAATGGCGCAAGTGCCGCGTACGGCCTCATCCCCGGCATGGGACTTGCGGATGCGCGCGCCATTTGCCCGCATCTTCTGACCGCGCCGGCGGAAGCTAAGAAAGACGCTGACGCTCTGCTTGCTTTGGCAAGCTGGGCGAGTGTCCGCTATAGCCCAACGTTGAATGTCGATGGCGATGACGGGCTATGGCTCGACGTCAACGGGGTGACGCATCTCTTCGGTGGCGAGGAGAAACTCCTGGCCGACCTTGAGGGAAGGCTCACCCGCTCAGGATTCACCGCGCGGCTCGCCCTTGCCGAAACTCTTGGCGGAGCGCATGCGCTCGCCCGCTACGCGCGAACCTCACCCATCGTCGTGCCGCAAGGAAAGATCGCACCGGCACTCGCATCCCTTCCCGTCGAAGCGTTGCGGCTCGCGCCTGAGATCGCACACCTTCTCAGGTGCCTCGGGTTGAAGCGCATCGGCCAGCTTTATACCTTGCCGCGCGCGAGCCTCGAGCGGCGCTTTCATGCCAAAGATGTGACTGAGGCCGTGCTCCTCCGTCTCGACCAAGCGGTAGGCCAGCGCGAGGAGAAGCGCATTTCTCTTACGCCGGCGGCAGACTTCACCGTGAGGCTCCCATTCCCCGAGCCGCTCATCACCCATGAGGGCGTGCTCGCCGGTCTCGACTATCTTGTCGAGGAGCTTTGCGCCCTGCTTGCCCGCAAGGCCCGCGGCGCGCGGCGACTGGCGCTTTGGCTTTGCCGGAGCGACGGCTCTTCCACCGTGATCGAGGCAGGACTTAGCGCGCCCTCGCGCGAGCGGAAGCATCTCCTCCGTCTGTTTAAGGAGAAGATCGAGGGGATCGACATGGGTTTCGGCGTCGACCTCATGGCTTTCGCTGCGCTCGCGACCGAGCCTCTTCTGCCCGCGCAGACAAGTCTTGCCGCTGGCGAGGAGAAAGCCGCGGCAGAGCCATCGATCGATCGCCTGGTCAATCGTTTGGGTGCGCGCGCCGTGCGCCGTCTCGTCCCGCGCGCGAGCCACATCCCAGAATCGGCGCAAATCACCCGCAGTGCCTTGGCGCGAGGTAGCTTGGCGCGGAATACCGGAGCGCCTGCCTGGGACGGACAGGCCAAGCCGCAGCGTCCCCCGCTTCTCTTCGAGCGTCCCGAGCCCCTCACCGTGCTCGCCGAGATCCCCGAAGGTCCGCCCGCACGCTTTACCTGGCGGCATGTGAGCCGCCGCGTGGTCAAGGCCGAAGGGCCTGAGCGCATTGCGCCGGAATGGTGGCGTGAATTGCGAACTTTCTCCCCCATCAAGGGGGAGGGTGGCGATGGCCCAAGGCCATCGCCGGGTGGGGGTCGCATTACGACATCAGTACTTGCGTCTGACCCCCTCCCCGGCCCTCCCCCTTTTGGGGGGAGGGGGAGACCGCGCGACTATTACCGCATCGAAGACGAGGACGGCCATCGCTATTGGGTATTCCGCGAAGGCCTCTATCAGGAGAGCGAGCGAGGGGCTCCCGGCTGGTTCCTGCACGGGGTCTTCGGCTGAGGGCATTTGTCATGGCCCGCTACGCCGAGCTCGACGTCACCACGAATTTCTCCTTCCTGCGCGGGGGGTCCCATCCTGAGGAGCTGGTGGCGACGGCAAGAGCGCTTGAGCTCGAGGCGGTCGCCGTCACCGATCGTAACACGCTTGCCGGCGTGGTGCGCGCCCATCTCGCCACCAAGGAAGTGGGAGGGATCAAATTCATCGTCGGCGCGCGGCTCGACCTTCAAGACGCGCCGAGCCTTCTCGCATATCCGTGCGACCGCGCGGCTTATGGCCGGCTGTGCCGCCTTTTGACGCTCGGCCAGCGGCGGGCCGAGAAAGGACAATGTTCCCTTTTTCTCGATGATGTCGCGGCGCACGCCGAAGGGCTCATCTTCATCGTCCTCCCCCCCGATGATTTTTCTTCCCCCTCTCCTTTGTCGTCGCCCGGCTCGACCGGGCGATCCAGTAACCGCCGATCTCTCAATAACGAAGGTCCGCGGTTACTGGATGCCCGCTTTCGTGGACATGACAAAGGAAAGTTCGATGAGCAACTTAAGCGCATCAAGCAGACGCTTGGAGCACGAGCGCGGCGCTATCTCGCGGCGCGGCATTCCTATCGCGGTAACGATCGCGCCCGCATCGAAGCACTCGCCGAACTCGCACGCCGCGAAGGCCTGAGCCTCGTCGCCACCAATGCCGTGCTTTACCACGCCCCCCACCGGCGCCACTTGCAAGACGTGCTCACCTGCATCCGCGAGAAATGTACCATCCACGAGGCAGGCTTCCGTCTCGAGGCCAATGCCGAGCGGCATCTGAAGCCGCCGCGCGAGATGGCGCGCCTGTTCAAAGGCCATGAGGATGCGCTCGAGCGCACCGTCGAGATCGCCGCGGCTTGCAGCTTCTCGCTCGACGAGCTTCGTTACGAATATCCCGATGAGCCGGTGCCCGAAGGCAAGACGCCGCAATCGCATCTTGTCGACCTGACGTGGCAGGGCGCCGAATGGCGCTTCCCTGATGGCATCCCCGACGAGGTCCGCGACACGCTCGCGAAGGAACTCGCTCTGATCGAGGAGCTCAACTACGCGCCCTATTTCCTTACCGTGCATGACATCGTGCACTACGCGCGCGGGCACGGCATTCTGTGCCAGGGCCGGGGCTCTGCCGCCAACTCGGCCGTCTGTTATTGCCTTGCCATCACCAATGTCGATCCGACCGAGATCGATCTGCTGTTCGAGCGCTTCGTCTCGCCCGAGCGCAAGGAGCCGCCCGACATCGACGTCGATTTTGAGCATGAGCGGCGCGAGGAGGTGATCCAATATATCTATGCGCGCTACGGCCGCGACCGCGCCGGGATTGCCGCGACCGTCATCTCCTATCGTGGGCGATCGGCAGTGCGAGAGGTGGGGAAGGCGCTCGGCCTCTCCGAGGATACGGTCGCGGCGCTCGCCACCACCATCTGGGGTTTGAGCAATTCAGGCCTCCCCGATGACTATGTCCGCCAGGCGGGGCTTGATCCTTCCGATCCGCTGCTCGCCACCTGCCTTGAGCTGACCCAAGAGCTGAGCGGCTTCCCCCGCCATCTCTCCCAGCATGTGGGCGGCTTCGTGCTGACGCGCGGACCTCTGGCGGAAGTCGTTCCCATCGGCAATGCCGCCATGGAGGACCGCACCTTCATCGAATGGGACAAGGATGATCTCGATGCGCTCGGTCTGCTCAAGGTCGATGTGCTCGGTCTTGGCATGCTCACCTGCATCCGCAAGGCCTTCGCGCTCATCAAGGCCCGTTATGGACGCGATCTCGCCCTCGCCACCGTGCCGCGCGACGATCCAGAAGTTTACGGCATGCTGTGCCGTGCCGATTCGATCGGCGTGTTCCAGGTCGAGAGCCGGGCGCAGATGAACATGCTGCCGAGGCTGAGGCCCCGCGTCTTCTACGACCTTGTGATCGAAGTCGCGATCGTCCGCCCGGGACCGATCCAGGGCGACATGGTGCATCCCTACCTTCGCCGCCGTTCAGGCATCGAGCCGGTCGACTTCCCCTCGCCTCACCCCGACCATGGCCCTCCCGACGAGCTTCACCAGGTGCTTGGCAAGACCATGGGCGTGCCGCTCTTCCAGGAGCAGGCGATGCGGCTCGCCATGGTGGCGGCGAAGTTCTCAGGCCCCGAGGCCAACGAGCTTCGCCGCGCCATGGCCACGTTCCGCCGCAGAGGCACCATCGACCGCTTGCGCGAGAAGATGGTCGGGCGCATGACGGCGCGCGGTTATCCGGCCGAGTTCGCCGAGCGCTGCTTCAATCAGATCAAAGGCTTCGGCGAGTATGGCTTCCCCGAGAGCCACGCCGCGAGCTTCGCCCATCTCGTCTATGTCTCGGCCTTCCTCAAATGCCATTACCCTGACGCCTTTGCCGCGGCCTTGCTCAACTCCCAGCCTATGGGCTTCTATGCGCCGGCGCAGATCGTGCGCTGCGCGCGCGAGCATGGCGTCGAGGCCCGCGAGGCTGACGTCAATCACAGCCTCTGGGATTGCACGCTGGAGCCTCTGCATGAGGCCGCCCTCGACTCCCCGTTCCCCCCTTGTGGGGGAGCACGCGCCGCTCGCGGCGCGGAGGGGGATGAATCGCAGATTCAGAGTCTGCAACTTACCCCCCTCCCTATCCTCCCCCACAAGGGGGGAGGGGGAGCTAGGGGTAACGCTACGACCAACACTTGTGCGCTGCGCATCGGGCTTCGTCAGATCGACGGCTTGCGCGAGGAAGACGTGAAGCGTCTCGTCTCAGTGCGCGACGGCATTCTGCCTGAACTCCTCCCTCACTTGTTCGCACCCCCTTCCCCACTCCTCATGTCATCGCCCGGCTTGACCGGGCGATCCAGTAATCCTGGATCTCTAAATGACGAAAGTCAGGGGTTACTGGATGCCCGCTTACGCGGGCATGACAAAGAAAAGAGGTTCAGCGATGTGCGCGACCTATGGCGGCGAAGCGGCGTCGGCCGCGCCTCTCTCGAGACACTCGCGAGCGCGGACGCCTTTCGCTCTCTCGGCCTCGACCGCCGCCAGGCGCTGTGGGAGGTGCGCGGGCTTCCGAAGGAAATTCCACTCCCCCTCTTCGACCATGCCGACGCAGCAGAGGTAGGTGCGGAGGCTTTTGTGTCCCTTCCCGTCATGCCGCTCTCTGAGCACGTGGTGAACGACTACCGCAGCTTGCGCCTCTCGCTCAAAGCCCATCCGATGAGCTTCTTGCGCCAGCGCGTCCGCAACGCCCGCATCCTCGCTTGTGCCGATCTCAAACAGACGCACGACGGCGCGGGGGTGAGCGTCGCCGGCGTCGTGCTCGTGCGCCAGCGACCCGGCTCGGCGCAAGGCGTGGTGTTCATGACCATTGAGGACGAGACCGGCATTGCCAATTCGGTGATCTGGCCCAAGGTGCTCGAACGCGAGCGCAAGGTGGTGATGGCCGCGCGACTCGTCGTGGTGCATGGCCGCGTGCAGCGCCATGAGGACATCATTCACCTGGTTGCCGTGCGTCTCGATGACCGGAGCGATTGGCTGCGACTCCTCACCGATGACAGCGAGAGCCTGAGCCTCGCACTTGCCAATGCCGACGAGGTGCGCCGACCCGATCAGGGTTCATGGCGGCCTCCTGCCAAGGAGTCTGACCTTCCGCTCCCCGTCGCTCACGGCGATCACGTTAAACATGCAGGAGGCCCCGACAGCCGCGAACGACTGCACGAACGCCATCATCATCCCCGCTGGCACCCGCGCCGTCATCCCCGCGCCGAGCGCATCATCCCCAAATCCCGCGACTTCCACTAAACGCAATCAACTTTGCGCGAGAGGTAGCGAGCCGCGCGAAAATGGCTATGCTGCCGGCCCATGACGAAGAGGCTCTCGACACTCGCTGTTACATTCACGCTGTTCCTTGCCTTCGGCACGCCGGGCCTCCGCGCCTTCGAGCAGCCGGAAGCCGAAAGCGGGTTCACGGCAAAGCCGCTCGTCACGGCCAAGCACCACATGGTGGTCGCCGCCAACCCGCTCGCCGCTGAAGCGGGGCTCGCCATCTTGCGCAAGGCCGGGAGCGCGGTCGATGCCGGCATCGCCACGCAAATGGTGCTCAACCTGGTCGAGCCGCAATCCTCGGGCATCGGCGGCGGTGCCTTCATTCTCTATTGGGACAAGCAGAAAAACGAGCTTGCGAGCATCGACGGGCGCGAGACTGCGCCAAAAGCCGCGACCCCTGAGCTCTTCCTCGACAAGGACGGCAAGCCGCTTCCGCGCGAGGACGCCATGGGGAGCGGGCTTTCCGTGGGTGTTCCCGGCGTGCTTGCAGCGCTCAAGCTCGCACATGACAAATACGGCAAGCTTCCCTGGGCTGACCTGTTCGGGCCGGCCATCACGCTGGCCCGTTCGGGCTTCGCCGTCTCTCCGCGTCTTGCCGCCGAGCTCGCTGAGGCACCGGCGGAAAGCTTCACGCCTGAAGCGCGCGCTTATTTCTTCGACGCCGCGGGAAAGCCTTGGCCCGTTGGCCACATCCTTGCCAATCCCGCGCTCGCCGATACGCTCGCGACGATCGCCCGTGATGGCCCCGACGCTTTCTACAAGGGTGATATCGCTGCCGACATCGCTCATGCCGTGCAGACCGATCCGCGCCATCCCGGCACGCTCTCGGTCGAAGACATCGCGAGCTACCGGGTCAAGGAGCGCCCGCCGGTTTGCGCCGTCTATCGCGCCGAGAAGATTTGCGGCGCAGGACCGCCCTCTTCTGGCGCGGTTACGGTCTCGCAGGTGCTGACCCTTCTGGCACCTTACGACCTCGGCCCCGCGCCGCTCAGCGTGCGCGCGGCCCACGCGATCATCGAGGCGGAGCGGCTCGCTTATGCCGACCGTGCGCGCTATCTCGCCGACCCAGACTTTGTCACTGTTCCGATCGCGGGCCTGCTCGCGCCGTCTTATCTCGACGAGCGGCGCGAGTTGATCGATCCCGACCGCGCGCAGGCCGACGTCATGGCGGGTACGCCGCCCAACACCCGTCAGGGCATGTATGGCACGGACTCGACCCACGAAGTTCCAGGCACGAGTCAAGTCTCGATTGTCGACGACGACGGCAACGCCTTCTCGATGACGACCACAGTCGAGCGCTCCTTTGGCTCGCGCAACATGGTGCGCGGCTTCCTGCTCAACAATGAGCTCACCGATTTCTCCTTCGTCCCCGTCGACGATGAGGGCCGTCCCGTGGCCAATCGCGTTGAGGGAGGAAAACGCCCGCGAAGTTCCATGGATCCGACCCTCGTCTTCGCCAATGACGGCGGCGCTCTTCACTATGTTCTCGGCAGTCCGGGCGGTGCCGCCATCATCCTCTACAACATCAAGGCGCTGATCGCTCTGATCGACTGGCGGCTCGACGCGGCCGGCGCCGCGGCACTCGTCAATTTCGGCTCGACCGGCGATACGGTCGTGATCGAGCCGTGGACCGAGTGGAACAATCTCGCCACCGCCCTTGAGAAGTCTCGGGCATAAAGTGCAACGCGTAGACCTCACCAGCGGGATGCATATCATCGCCGTCACGAAAGAGGGGCTCGAAGGCGGAGCCGACCCGCGCCGTGAAGGCGTGGCGCTCGGAGATTGATGGCCACCGCCAAGCAATCTGTCGCTATCCGCGGCGCTGGCGTCGTCGGCCTCTGGCAGGCGCTGCTTCTCTCGCGCGCGGGTCACGCCGTCACCATCTATGAGCGCTCGACGACACCCTTTGCCGACGCTTGTAGTCCTTATGCCGGCGCCATGCTCGCGCCCCGGTGCGAGGAGGAGAGTGCCGAGCCGATCATCCACGAGCTTGGCCTGCGCAGCATCGCGCTCTGGCGCGAGACCTACCCTGGCATGCACATCAATGGCTCGCTCGTCGTTGCACCGCCGCGCGATCAAACCTTGCTCGATCGCTTCGCCCGCTTGACGCGCGGCTCCGAGCGGATCGATCAGGATGCGCTCAAGGCGCTCGAGCCCGATCTCGGCAAGCGATTCTCGACCGCACTTTATTATCCCGGCGAAGCGCATCTCGCGCCTGAAGCAGCCCTCGGCTTCCTGCTGAAGGAGGTGGAGGCCGCCGGCGCGCGAACTCGTCCTCGGCCACAGCGAGATGCCAAACGGCGCCGACCTCATCATCGATTGCCGCGGTCTCGCCGCTAAGGACAGGCTCCCGACGCTTCGCGGCGTGCGCGGCGAGCGTATCGTAGTGCACGCTCGCGATGTCGCACTTGCACGGCCCGCGCGGCTGCTCCACCCGCGCTTTCCCCTCTACGCCGTGCCATGGGGTGATAGCGTGTTTATGATCGGAGCGACGGTAGTCGAAAGCGAGGAGGCGGGGCCCGTTACGGTGCGCTCCACGCTCGAGCTGCTCTCGGCCGCCTACGCGCTCGATCCCGCCTTCGGGGAGGCCGAGATCGTTAAGCTTGGCGCCGGCGCCAGGCCCGCCTTCCCCGACAATCGCCCTAGGATTATCACTACGAAGGGCTATATCTACGTCAACGGCCTTTACCGGCATGGCTTCCTGCTGGCGCCGGCTCTGGCCGAGCTTGTGGTGACCTATCTTGCGACGGGAAAGACGCATCCGGAGGTGTTCGTTGCAGATCCTGCTCAACGGTAAGCGCTTCGCGACCGAGGCTAAGAGCCTCGACGAGCTGTGCGGCCATCTTGGCTTCGCCGATGCTAAGATCGCGACCGCCGTGAACGGCAGCTTCGTCGCAGCTTCCGATCGCAAGCAGACGCCTTTGGCCGAGGCCGTCGAGGTCGAGATCGTGGCGCCGAGGCAGGGCGGCTGATGCTTAACCTCTATGGCGCGACCTTCACCTCGAGGCTTCTGCTCGGGACGGCGCAATATCCATCACCTGAAATTTTGAAGCAGGCGGTCGAAGCCTCGGGTGCCGAGATCGTCACCGTCTCGCTCAGACGAGAATCAGCGCGCGCTCGCACCGGCCAGGGCTTCTGGGCGCTGATTGAGCAACTCGGCGCCAAAGTGCTGCCCAATACCGCAGGCTGCCGCACCGCCAAGGAAGCGATCGCCACCGCCAACATGGCGCGCGAGCTGTTCGCCACCACCTGGGTCAAGCTCGAAGTGATCGCTAATGACGACACGCTCCAGCCCGACCTGTTCGGGCTGGTCGAAGCCGCAGCCGAGCTCACCAAGGACGGCTTCGAAGTTCTGCCCTATACCACAGAGGATCTGAGCGCCGCCGAGCGTCTTGTCGCCGTAGGGTGTAAAGTGCTGATGCCTTGGGCTGCGCCGATCGGCTCTGCGCGCGGCCTCATCAACAAAGATGCGGTCAAGACGCTCCGCGCCTATTTTCCGGACACCCCGCTTGTCATCGATGCCGGCATCGGCGCGCCCTCCCACGCGGCGGAAGCGATGGAGATGGGCTATGACGCAGTGCTGCTCAACACCGCAATCGCCAAAGCCGGAGATCCGGTGAAGATGGCGCGGGCTTTCTCTCGCGCGATCGAGGCGGGACGGCTTGCCTTCGAGTCGGGGTTGATCGAGCCGCGCGACATGGCTTCGCCCTCGACTCCCGTCGCCGGCACGCCGTTCTTCAAGATCGACAACGCGTCCTGACCGGCTTCCTGTTTCGCGGCCGCCTTGCTCAGGCTCGATCCCTTCTACCCTATCCTCCCCGACACTGAGTGGCTCGCTCGCCTCTTGCCGCAGGGGATCAAGCAGGTTCAGCTCCGCATCAAGGACAAGCCCATGGCGGTCGTGCGCGCCGAAATCGCCGAGGCCATTGCGCTGTGCCGAGCACACGACTGCACGCTCGTGGTCAACGACTTTTGGCGCGAGGCGATCGAGCTTGGCGCGCGCTTCGTGCATCTCGGCCAGGAGGATCTCTCCACCGCCGACGTGTTCGCTATAAAGGCCGCGGGGATCAGCCTCGGCGTCAGCACCCACAGCACCGAGGAGCTAAGAAGGGCGTTGGCGGCAAGACCTGACTATGTCGCCCTCGGTCCCATCTATGCGACGATGCTGAAGGTCATGCCGTGGGCGCCACAAGGCCTGCCTCGGCTCGCCGAATGGCGCGCGAAGATCGACTGCGCGCTCGTGGCAATAGGCGGCATCACGCTCGACCGCGCCCCACTTGTCCTCGCCGCAGGCGCAGACAGTGTCGCCGTCATCACCGACATCGTGACCAGCGACGATCCCGAGGAGAGAGTGCGGGGCTGGATCGCCGCGACCGCGCCCTGGCGCCACTTGTCCACAGGAACTCCACAGGGCTGACGCCGTTGCTTCGTCCTTGACCCGGACCGCCGCGCCCCGGATCATTCGCTGGAGATAGAGAGTTGAGGTGCGGGGGGACTTCAATGGGCTATCGTCTCGATCCGACCTTTCCTATGAGCGAGGCTTTGCGCCGCGTCGCCTTCGGCGAGATCGAGATCGCACAAGGAGCGCTGGCGAACCCACCTGACCGTCACAGCGGGGTGCACGACGCCCGCAAATGCTTGAAGCGCCTGCGATCTTTGCTTTTGCTGGCACGTCCGGGGATGCCAGAACCCGTTTTCGCCGACCTGACCGAAAGGGTTGCGGCAATCGCCCGCGGACTTGCTCCGGCGCGAGACGCCCACGCACTGATCATCGCGGTCAGCAAGCTCGAACGCCAAACTGAACCAGCCCTAGGCCAAGGGCCGATCCGTTCGATGCGCGCGTGGCTCGAGAAGCGGCGTCATGCCGCCGAGCAGAATCTCGAGCGCAACGCAGCAGCCGACGCTCTGCGTGGCCTTCTCGACATCAGGGGCGCCTTCGCGGGTCTTGCCGTCTACCCCGACAGCTTCCGCTCCCTCGCCAAGGGATTAAGGTGCGGCTATCGGGTGACACGCACGGCCTTCCAACATGCCTATGCCACCGGACACGACGAGGATCTGCACGATTGGCGCAAGGGAGTGCAGCACCATTGGCGGCAGATGCAGCTTCTCGCACCATGCTGGCCGTCCGAGCTGAATGCCCGCGTCGATGCCGCGCGCTCGATATCGCAATTGCTGGGCGACGATCACGACATCTCACTGCTCTGCCAGCTCGTCTCCACCCCGACCATGACCTTCGGCACCCAGGAGGAGACCACGGCCTTTCTCAAGCGCTGCCGCAAGCGGCAGAGGGCACTGCGCAAGGATGCCGCCGCTCAAGGTGCCGGCCTTTTTGCGGAGCGATCTCGCCCCTTTGCCGACCGCATCGAGGCCTATTGGGTAGCCGCCGCGAGCCGCGCCGGCAAGCCTGTGCTGATCGAGCCGCCGCGCCAAGACAATGTCGTGGCGTTTGGGGACTTGCGCACCACACGCGCCAGCTGAGCCTAAATCCCGCGCCCCTCGCGCCAGGCCTGGAACATCAGAACCGTCCATAGCGGCGCATGCCAATTGCGCGTTCCCGCAATATGCTCGCGCCAGCGCGCGATGATCGGCTTGGGGTCGAGCAGCCCGCCTTCTGCCAACCTCCGTTCCGACAGAAGCTCATCGGCCCACGGCTTAAGCGGGCCTCTGAGCCAAGTCCCGATGGGAATGGCGAAGCCCGATTTCGGCCGCTCGATGAGGTCCGGCGGCACGTGGCGGTAGAGCACCTGGCGCAGCAGCCATTTGCCCTTGCCGCGCCGCATCTTGAAGCGCGATGGCAGCCGCCAGGACAGCTCGACGATGCGATGGTCGAGGATCGGCACGCGCACTTCGAGCGCAACCGCCATGCTGGCGCGATCGACCTTGGTGAGAATATCGTCGGGAAGATAAGTCAACGTGTCGAGATATTGCATGCGCTCGAGCCCATCCGGCAGCGCCGCCTCGATGGTCGAATCGAAAATCGGTCCTTTCAGCTCCTGGCCCTTGAGCGCGATCATTTCCGGCTCGTCCCACGCGCTGACGAGGCTGCGATAAGCGCCGGCACCCCCCTCTTTCAGCATCGCCGCCGCCTTCAGCATCTTGTCCCCGGCGAGCGTTGGCCGGCGTCGTGCCGGAACGAGACTGAACAGGCGATCCCACAGCGCCGGCCCTGCGGCCCCAAGCCCGCAGGCAAGGCCTCTGCCGACACTCGCAGGCACACCCGCGAGCCCGCGAGCGAACCGATGGCGCGTATAGCCGGCGAACAACTCATCGCCTCCATCCCCCGACAGCGCCACCGTCACGTGTTGGCGCGTGAGCTTAGAGAGGAGGAAGGTCGGGACTTGCGACGAATCGGCGAATGGCTCGTCGTAGATCATGGGAAGTTCAGGGATCACCGCTTCGGCTTCGCGCGGGGAAACGTAAAGCTCGGTGTGCTCGGTACCGAGATGCCGGGCGACTTCTTTCGCATGCGGCGCCTCGTTGTAGCCCGCCTCCGCAAAGCCGATCGAGTACGTCCTCACGGGTGACGCGCTGTTTGCCCGCATCATCGCCGCAACGGTCGACGAATCGATTCCACCGGAGAGGAACGCGCCAAGCGGCACGTCGGCGACGAGTCGCCTCTTCACCGCATCGCCAAGCAACGTCTCCAGAATGTCGGTCGCTTCCGCATCGCTAACGTCGAGACGCGATGCATGTCCCTGGCGCGCGACATCGGCGAGACACCAATAAGGGTTCGTCTCGATCTTGCCGTCGGAATCGATGGTGGCCATGTGGCCCGGCGCGACCTTGTCGATCCCGCGATAGATCGAAAGAGGCGAAGGCACGTAGGCAAGCCTGAGATAGGACGCCAGCCCATCCTCGTTGAGCTCACTCTTCCAGCCCGGAAGCGCCTCGAAGGCCTTCAGCTCGGAGGCGAAAGCGATGCGTCCATTCTGCCGCCCGAGATAAAGCGGCTTGATGCCGAGGCGGTCGCGCGCAAGCGTGAGCCGGCGCTCCTTGCGATCCCAAATCGCGAAGGCAAACATGCCGATAAGGCGCTTGAGCGTTGCCGGGACGCCCCATTCGTCGACCGCCTCGACGATAACCTCGGTGTCGGAATGGCCCCTGAAACGATGGCCGAGCGCTTCAAGCTCGGACCTGAGCTCCGCGGCGCTATAGACCTCGCCGTTATAGGTGATGACGAAGCGCCCGGAGGCCGAGATCATCGGCTGCGCACCGGCGGACGACAGATCGACGATGGAGAGCCTTGTATGGCCGAAGCCGAGGCCTGCGTCGGGAGCGACAAACACGCCGCTCGCGTCAGGCCCCCGATGGGAAAGGGTAGCCGCCATAGCGCCGGCAATCGCCTCGAGCTCTTGCGTCCCGGGCCGGCGCTTAAGCTCGAGAAAGCCTGCGATGCCACACATGGAGCTAGACCCTCACCTCCATGCCATCATAGGCGACTTCCCACCCCGCCCGCTCCACCGCCGCGCGCTCAGGCGAATTGTCGCGCAACACGGGATTGGAATTATTGATGTGGATGAAGATCTTGCGGCCGACATTGAGCGGCGCGAACTGGGCGAGCGTCCCGGCCTCCCCCGACATGTTCATATGCCCGATGCGCTCGCCGGTCTTGTTGACCAAACCTTGCGCGATCATCTCGTCATTGGCATAGAGCGTGCCGTCGAAGAACACGAGCGGTGCATTCTTCAGGCGGGCGCGCAACGGATCGTCCACTCTGGCGCAGCCGGGGACATAAAAGAAATGGTGACCGTTCCCACTCTCCGTCACCTTCAAGCCGACCGTGTCGCCTTCCTGCGACCCGTAATTGCCTTTGGCGTCCTCGGTCTCGAGATAAAGCGGAATCTTGCCGGGCACGGGGAAGGACTCGATGGTAACGCCGACCGACCCTGATGGTCCTTGCACGGCGAAGGGCTTTCCGAAGTCCATCTTCACGCGCCGCACGATCGCGGGATCCAGCACATCGAAGATGCTGTTCGCCGCGAGCACGTCGAGCACGCGGGAGCTGCCGTAGATCGTGAGCGGCTGGCCCTCGCGCAGACAGAGCAGGCCGGCCAGCGCATCGACATCCGCATTGGTCAGCACCACCGCCTTGATCGGACTGTTGCGCGGGCCGGCGCCCAGAACCGGATGCAGCTCAGGGGTGTCGATGATCTGCTGCCTGAGATCCGGCGCCGCGTTCAAGAGCACCCATTGTTTTCCATCGGCGCTCACTGCTGCCGACGCTTGGGTGCGCGGCCTAAGACCGGGGATACCCTGGCGCACATCGGCCGAGTTACGGCCGTTGCAGTTCCATTGGGGGAAACCGCCGCCTGCCGCCGAACCGAGGACTTTGATCAACATGGCGATGAGTCAAATGGCGGCGGAGCCCGGCCCTCGTCAAGCCAAAAAGCGGCCGCCGCGAAGCACGCGGCAACCGCCTGGTCACGAGCTGGGTGTGAGGTCGGTCCGTCCTACCAGGAGAGCGAGCCCTGGAATTTCAAAGCGCCGTCCGAAGCTGCATCGGTCAGACCGAGCTGCACGCCGACATTGAACGAAAGCTCCATCGGGGGCGGACCCCCAGCCTTGTCGTCGTCGTCCCCGTTCTTGGCCTCCTCGCCCTCATCGTCGCTCTCGCCGGGATTCCAGAACAGCGTGGGACCAAGGCTGTGGTTTTGCTGGTTGAACGTTCCGGCGTTGGAGAGATCCTCGATCTCGCCGAACATTTCGACGCCGACGCCCCAATGCTTGGCGAAGTCATATTCGGCGCGCCAGCCATATTCGAAGCCCAAACTGTCCGTGTCGCGATTGGGCCCAACCTGGTCGGTGAAAAGAGGGTTGAGCGTGATTAGTAGCTTTTTGTCGGCCAGCTCGACGATGGGTCCAAAACCAACTACGTCGGCTTCGCCAATCACCGACTTTTCATATCCGCCCTGGAAGGACAAGGCGATGCCGTCGCCCTTCCGCTTGATCAACGCAAACTCAGTTTCAAACTCGACATCGCTGAGATTGAAATCCTCGTCCAGCGGTTGCTCGGTGCCGAGCGTAAGCTGCAGGAGCCACCAATTGGTCACTCCGTATTGAAGCTCGAATTCATGGCTTTGCACGAGATCGTTGGCGTTCTCGTTGTTGTCGGTGACTTCAGGCACCCCCCAGTGGTACGCCCCGCGATATTCGAACTCGACCTCGCCTTTCTGTATATCCGCTTCTTGAATCTGGAATTCGGCGTGGGCAGGCCGAATGGCGCCAATCGTGAGCCCAGTCGTCGCCAGCGCCGAGGCCGCGGCCGTCAACGCCAAATACCTCATGCTGCGCAAAGCGCACGGATTGTGTCGCAAGAGCCGCCCCCCGACGTTAAGCCCTGCTTGGCCTGATTCTTTTGTCTTATGAGATTAACAAACATCGCTGGGCAGGCCTTGGCAAAAATCTATACCGGAGCTTCCCGAGCCCTGAACCCTTCGTGGCCGGTCCAGCGTGCAGTCCACCGGCGGGACATGAAAAGAACCTGACTCCAAGATGAAAAAATCATGACTGACCCCGTAAGATGCACCCAAGTTTTCATGAAACTGATGTATAGAGAAACCTAGGCATTCCGAGGGGTCAGGGAGTGCCTCTACTGCTTTCTTTGGGGATGATGCTGCGCTCCTCGTCCTCCGGGCGAGCGTCGCTTTGAGACATTCGATGCGTTATCAGACCAAGCTCCTCATCGCCGCGGGATTGCTGCTGGCGATGTCATTATCGGCGGCGGCGCTCGCTTATTGGGGGGTCGCCCAGTCCCATACCTATCTGACGCGCTCGCGCCTTTCCCATGAGGAGCTAGAGCGGCAGCTCCAGCTGTCACGACATAGCCAGCAGCTCTTCAAGTCCTGGACCGACACCCTGCTCACCGGCATGACCGACAAGCCGCTCGGCGCCGCCTATCTCAACAAGGTGATCGAGTTGGACCTTGCCACCCTTCGCGACCTCACCGAGAAAGAACTCACCATCGTTCCGGCCGACGAGCTCAAGGCTGAGTCGGCCGAGCTCGAGCGTCTCGATCAGATCAAGCGCGAGTTTCAGCACACTCTAGATCAGCTTGCCGAGGTGGAGCAGCTCAGGAGCCGCGGCCGGCCCGACATCGCCTGGCAGAAGCTGATTGACCTGCTTAAGGGCGGCATCGACCAGAAGCTTAACGAGCTGATCGAGGTCGGCGTCGCCGACGAGACAGCGGAGGTCATCAGGATCGATGCCGACGCGGCTCAGCTCCTGACGCGGCTCGAAGAAATCAGTCAGATTCACGCCGTACTTGCCATCCTCGCCACACTTGGCCTCGTCATCCTCCTCTTGCGCGGCTTGCGTGCCCCGCTCGCCGAACTTCTGCACGGAACTGCCAAGCTCGCTGAGGGCGACCTCTCCTACCGCATGGCCATTCCCGGCCATGACGAGTTCGCCGATGTCGGACAGAGCTTCAATCGCATGGCCGAGGACCTGCAAGTCCATCACAAGGCGCTGCAAGACGCTCACGCCAATCTTGAGACCATCGTAGCCGACCGCACCGAAGAGCTTCGCAGGGCGAACGAGTCCTTGCGCAAGGTTGACGAGACCCGCCGTGCATTCTTCGCCGATATCAGCCACGAGTTGCGCACGCCGCTGACCATCATTCGCGGCGAGGGCGAGATCTCGCTCCGTGGAGCCAATAAGCGGGTCGCCGAGTACAAGCGATCGATCGAGCGGATCGTCGAGCAGGCGAAGCATTTGTCCGTGCTGGTCAACGATCTCCTGTTCATCGCCCGCCAAGGCGCGGGCGCCGCTCGCCTGAACCTCCAGCCGATCGACCTCGGCAATCTCGTCGAGAAAGTCTGCGGCGACGCCAAGGTGATCGCGCATCAGAAGTCGGTCGAAATCGCCTTCGCCAATTCCAAAGAACATGAGATGGTGCGGGGCGACCCGGCCCGTCTCAGACAATTGTTCCTGGTGCTGCTTGATAACGCCGTGCGCTACTCCAATTCGAGGAGTGCGGTGAAGGTCGATATCGGGCGCGTTAACGGCGAAGTCAGGGTGCGTGTCACCGACCGCGGCATCGGCATCGCGCCGGAGGAGCTTGACGGCATTTTCGAGCGTTTCCGCCGCGGTGGAAATGCCATCTCCATGAACGACGAGGGTCTTGGCCTTGGACTCCCCGTCGCCAAGGCGATCGTCGAGGCGCACAAAGGAAGGATCGAGATGGCAAGCCGCTTGGGCGAAGGGACGACCGTTACCGTCGCCCTTCCGGCCGCGCCCAAAGGATCCAAGCAATCCAAGGAGGCTAACGAGCCGAAGGAGGCTAAGGCGTGAACGTGCTCCTGGTCGAAGACGAGCCACGCGTTGCCGATTTCATCGACCGCGGCCTGCGCGCCGAGAATCATGGTGTTACCATCGCCCCGACGGGTGGCGACGGGGTCGATCTCGCCAAGACCGGGGAGTTCGACGTCATCATCCTCGATCTAATGTTGCCTGACATGCATGGCTACGACGTCTGCCAACGTATTCGCCTCGAAGGCGATCATACGCCGATCCTCATGCTGACGGCGATGGACGCGACCGAGGATAAGATTAAGGGGCTGAAGGCCGGCGCCGACGATTATCTCACCAAGCCCTTCGATTTCGACGAGCTTCTCGCCCGCATCGAGGCACTTGTGCGCCGTTCCCACAATTTTGCGCCGACCTCGAAGGTGCTCAAAGTGGCCGACCTCGAGCTCGACCGCGAGCTGCTCGAGGTGCGGCGCGGATCGGAGACGATCAAGCTCACGGCGAAGGAGCTTGCAATCCTCGAGCTACTGATGAGCGCGCCCGGCCGCGTGTTCTCGCGCACCCGCATCCTCAATCAAGTCTGGGGCTACAGCGAAGATCCTCTGACCAACGTGGTCGATGTTTATATCGCGCGGCTCAGGCGTAAGGTCGACGCGCCGGGACGCGAGCCCCTGCTCGAAACGGTGCGGGGCCACGGCTACCGGCTCAAGTCGCCGGAATGATGCGGCATTGGAGGCGGGAAGTTTTGCCAAGAGACCTACCAATGCCCGGGCGAGGCGGCACTGGAACCTTGCTAAGTGAGGCGGGATCGGTAGAGTATGCGCCGCCACTCTCGCAGATGATGCGCCATAAGCCTATCGGGCCTCGCCAGAGGGCCGCGACTTGCGTCTGCCGCCCGGCGGCACGAGTGCTTGGCGCGCATCTCGCCTGGTCAGCCCCAACGCCATTGGACTAAGAGAACAACAACGTGGAGGAGCGCCCGTTGCGGTCATGTTTGTTAGCCTTGCTGGTCTTTGCCGCGGCATCACTTGCCGGCGTGCCGGCCTCTCACGCCTCAACCAAGGTTAAGATCGGCATTCTCCAATACGGCACGGTGAGTTGGGTACTGGAGACCATTCGTGCCAACGGCCTCGACAAGGCAGAGGGCATCGAGCTCGACGTGACGCCGCTTGCCAGCACTCAAGCCACTACCGTGGGCCTTCAAGGCGGATCGGTCGACGTGATCGCCACCGACTGGCTGTGGGTCTCACGCGAGCGGAGCGGCGGCGCCGACTTCACTTTCTCCCCTTTCACTACGGCGCTCGGCTCGATCATGGTGCCGCCCAACTCGCCCATCAAGACGCTTGCCGACCTCAAGGGCAAACGGATCGGGGTTGCCGGCGGCCCCCTCGACAAGAGCTGGCTCCTAATCGTCGCCTATGCGCTGAGAACCGCCAACCTTGACCTCCGCACGGAGACCACGCAGGAGTACGGCGCTCCCCCGCTCTTGAGCGAGCGCGCCAAGCAGGGTGAACTTGATGCGGTGTTGAATTTCTGGCCTTACGCGGCGCGGCTCGAGGCCGACGGCTTCACCCAGCTGATCGGCATCGAAGACGTGGTGAGCGAGCTCGGCGCCAAGGGCGAAGTCGCCATGGTCGGCTTCGTGTTCAGCGAGGGCTGGGCCAAGGATCACCTCGATGCCGTCCAGGGCTTCTTGCGCGCGGTGGGCAAGGCCGATGATTTGCTCGCGACCTCTGACGAGCAGTGGGAGCGGCTCAAACCCCTGATGGCCGAGAACGACCCCAATTTCAACGAGGCGACCTTCGAGGCACTGAAGCGCCGCTATCGAGAAGGCATTCCCGAGCGATCGGTGGCGGAGAACGAAGCCGACGCCAAGGTGCTGTATCAATTCCTCCGCGAGCTCGGTGGCTCGAAGCTGGTCGGGCCAGCGACCGAGCTGGCTTCCGGGACGTTCTGGCACGGTGGCAAGCAATGAGCGTGACGGCCGTCCGCCCCGAGACGGTGCACGCCGTGCGCATTCTGCGCGGTCCTCTCGTCTCGATCCTTTCGGTGGCCGGCTTTCTTCTCGTCTGGTACGTCGCCGCCGAGATCGCTCAGAGCAGGCTGTTGCCCGGACCAGGCGCGGTGCTGCATTACATCTACGACGAGTTTGTCCATGGCAACCTCCTGACCGAACTCGGCATCACGCTCTGGCGCGTGGCGGCGTCATTTGTCGTCGCCATGCTGATCGGCAGCGTGATCGGGCTTGCCATGGGCGAGATGCCGGCGCTCAACCGCGCGCTCGATCCGTGGCTGATCGTTCTGCTCAACCTGCCTGCCCTCGTGATCATCATCCTGGCCTATGTATGGTTCGGGCTTAACGAGGCCACAGCGATCGGTGCGGTTGCCCTCAACAAGATTCCCAATGTCATCGTGACCTTGCGCGAAGGCGCTCGCTCGCTCGACCCGGGCCTCGAGGAGATGGCGCGCGCGTACCGGCTCTCCCCGTGGAGCAAGCTCCGCAACGTCACTCTGCCGCAGCTCCAGCCTTATTTCGCCGCCTCATCCCGCTCGGGCATCGCGCTCATCTGGAAGATCGTGCTGGTGGTCGAGCTGCTCGGCCGCTCGAATGGCGTCGGCTTCGAGCTTTACCTGAATTTTCAGCTTTTCAACGTGACGGCTATTCTCGGCTATACCCTTGCCTTCGTCGCCGTCATGCTGGCCATCGAATATTTGTTGGTGCAACCCCTTGAACGATATTCAACACGCTGGCGTAACAAGCCGGTTTGAAATCCGCATCGAGGACAAAACTCACGTCGGTGCCGACGGCACTTTGGTGCCGGCGATCCGTGACTTCGCGCTCGACGTGACGCCCGAGAGCATGACGGTGCTGATGGGACCGTCAGGCTGCGGCAAGACGACCTTGCTCCGCATCATTGCCGGCCTCGACGACAAGTTCACCGGCGAGACCGGCATTCCCACCGATACCCGTATCGGGCTGGTGTTCCAGGAGCCGCGGCTACTCCCCTGGCGCACGGTACGGCAGAATATCGAGTTGGTCGCGGCACCAGACTTTAGGCCGCAGGATTTGGATAGGCTCGCCCAAGTCCTTGGCATTGCCGACATGCTCCCTCGCTATCCGCAAGAGCTGTCGCTTGGGCTCGCGCGCCGCGCGGCACTTGCCCGCGCTTTTGCCACCAAGCCCGACCTGCTACTGTTGGATGAGCCCTTCGTCTCGCTCGACGAGCGCACTGCCGACCGGCTGCGTAAGCTGCTGCTCGAAGTGTGGCAGGCACGGCCGACCACTGCCATCCTAGTCACGCATAATGCCCGCGAGGCGATCCTTCTTGCCGATCAGCTCGTGCTGCTCGCGCCGCGGCCGACCCATGTGATCGCGGTCGAGACCATCGCCATTCCGCAAGGGAAGCGCGATTCGGCCACGGTCGATGCGATTTTCGCCGACCTCGCCAGGCTCTATCCGGCCAATTTCGCGATCAGTTGAGATGGGCGTCGGCCGCGCCCGGATATTGGTTCCTATGCAGGAGATCTCCGGCACCGATTTCTGTTGAGTAGGAGTTTACGAAAACAACCCCACGCAAAGTAGCTTGGTCGTGCCGTGACACCTGAGCGGCAAAGGGCCGAAAGGAAAATTGCGTCAAGGAATCGCGCGCGCTCGAACGCCCGTCCCGGCGATCTGACCGACGGCAAGCAGCTGATCGTGCTGATCAACGGCGGTTCGGCGTCAGCATCGGAAATCGTCGCCGGCGCTCTTCAGGATCATCACCGGGCGACCATTCTCGGCACGCGGTCCTTCGGCAAGGGTTCGGTGCAGACCATCATTCCGCTCGGCTCAAACGGCGCGCTCCGCTTGACCACGGCGCGCTACTACACGCCGTCGGGGCGCTCGATCCAGGCCAAGGGCATCGAACCCGAGGTCGTGGTCGAGGAAGAGTTGCCCGACGATCTGAAGAAGAAGGCTGACGAGCTGAGCACGCGTGGCGAAGCCAATTTGCGCGGCCACCTCAAGATCGAGGGCGTGGATGCCGCAGCTGAAGCCTCGGAGGAAGAGTCCGGAAGCTCGTCCTACGTTGCACCCGAAAAGGATAAGGACACGCAGTTGAATTACGCACTCGATCTCATGCGCGGCATCAAGTCGGTCGATACCGATACCAAGAAGAAGGCCGAGACCAATTAGGGCGTGAACTCACAAACACGCTAGTGGATGGCTCGCTATTGTAAGCGGCCTTCAAATGCGACGGCACTTGCAGGACGTGCCAGAACCGGACGAACTCAAAGCCGCGCCAGATCTTACGCTCGGGCATGCCAGACCGAGCCCGCCGCGATGAGGCCATGACCTATACCAGAGCTTCCCATGCGGCAGGACAACTGCAGCTGCCTTATAATTATTGATCACGTTTTAAAATTGACTCCCGGTCTGCCCGGAGTCAGCTTGACAACAACGACGCGCCTTAACACCTGGCAATTATCAAGCTAAGCGGGGCTCAGTGTCGGGCGCCTTGACATCTGGAAACGGTGCCTTCGGCGCCCGACGTAACAAGGACGCTAAGCCAATGACAGACGCTAAGCCAATGACATATGAGGATCTTGTTCGAGGCTTTGCCTCAGTCGCGCGCGCCGCGGCGATGGCGACGGCGTTGTGCCTTGGTTTTGGGTTGACCTCGGCGGTTGCTGGCGATCAAACCCAGACGCCTTCTCCGGCCATGACGGCTCCTGAGGGAGAATTCGATAACTCCTGTGCCATGAGCCTTGCTTCAGGCCAGGTGGTAAAGACCGACTGTTCGGTGAATTGGACAGCGCCAGACGGCAAGGTCTACTGCTTCTCCACTGCAGAAGCGAAGGCTACGTTCCTCAAGAACCCCGACGAGAACATCCAGAAGGCCAAGGAATTTTTTATCGCTGAAGGCCTCACTCAGGATCAGGGCGCCGCTTCTGCCCAGCCCACGGCGGAGGAAGGCGGGCTAGTCAAGCCTACCAAAGAGTTCACCGAGGACGACGTGGATGCGGCAGTGAAGCAGACGATAGCGGAGCGGAGCAAGGACGGCGTCTTTGTGTTCCACGATCCCAAGCTCGATGCCGATCTCAACCTCGTCTTCGACAAGATCGGAATTGTACGCGGCATGGAAGGCTATGGGTGGTTTGCCAACATCATCTTCCACGACAAGGACGTGGCGGAGAAGCAATATGCCATTGACTTCTGGTACAAGCCGGAGGGCGATCAGTTAAAGCTCATGGATATCCGCGTGCAGAAGGGGCCCAAGCAAGAAGGCGACCACTGGATCATGATCACCCGTATGCCGGTCGCCTGGTGGTGGCTCCCGGTGGAAGAGCACCCGGGCAGCATGGAGGTCACCCGCGCCTGGCAGGTGATGGCAGCGATCCACAGCTACATCGCCACGCATAAGGACCAGAACGGCGATCTTGACGTGAAGGATCAGAACGGCAATCCGGTGCCGCTCCAGTTCGTCGAGATTCACCAGCCGGTGCGCCATCTCAAGAAGAATGGCGAATACTTCGTCTGCACCGACTTCCGTAAGCCCGGCAGCAAGGACGAATATTACGACATCGATTTCTGGGTGAACGAGAAGACCGGCAAGCTCGAGGTCGATAACGTGAAGATGCACAAGATCCCGGTGCAGGAGGACGGCATCTGGACGCAGAAGCCGCTCTATACCTTCGAGGGCATGGATTTCGACATCACCAATTGATCCGCCTCGATGCCGACGTCCATGAATCACTCGACTGCGCCAAGTTGAGGTTGGAACCCCGCAAGTGGGCCATGCGGGGTCGCCTCGGGAGTGTGGTCACAGCCAAGGCGAGGACGGTTGGCGGTGAGCGCACCGTTTAAGAGCTGTCCTTTCCGAAAATTCCATCCGGGCTGGATTTCGCATGTAAGATAGAATCATCGCATCCTTATTAGTGATGTTTGTGATCCTGCGGGGTTCGTCACCGACCTGTTCAAGTCGCGGTGCCGGCTTGAGGCCGAGAATTTGCTTCTCCGCCATCAGCGCACGGTTGTTGGCGCAGCTTCGGCACTCTCAACCGCACCTCACTGGCTTTGGTCTGCAGACTCCGCTCGTAATGGCCGGCACGCATGTCGCGACGTGCCTCGCTGCGCTCGTATCGCTGCGCATTGCACAGCCAATCTGCCTCCGCATCGAGTAAAGCGCTCAGTATCTCCTCTACCGTGCCCCGAACCACACGTCCAGATGACTCCCCTAGCCCATCGCGGCTGCAACCTTCCGCTGCTGGATGCCGCGTGCCGGGTCATAGGCCCAGACCGACAGCGCGACGAAGAGGACCGTGCAGCCCACGACGATGCCGAGCGCCTGCCAATTCACCTCGAGATAGAAGGCGAAGCGGATCAGCTCGACCGCCCAGGTGAAGGGATTGTACAGGCAGATGTAATAGAGCCAGAGGCTTCCCTCCTTCATCTTCCACAAGGGATAAAGCGCCGAGGAGGCGAAGAACATCGGGAAGATGACGAAGTTCATGATGCCGGCGAAATTCTCGAGCTGCTTGATGGTTGAAGAGAGCAGCATGCCGAGTGCGCCGAACATCATGCCCGCCAAGACGAGTGCAGGGAGCGCGGCGAGATAGCCCCAGGGCGGCAGCTCGACTCCGCAGAAATAGGCAACGACGAGAAAGGCATAGACCTGGAACAGCGAGACGATCACGCCGCCGAAGAGGCGCGAGACGAGAAGGAACCAACGCGGCAAGGGCGTGGTGAGCAAAACCCGCATCGAGCCCATCTCGCGGTCATAGACCATCGACAGCGAACTCTGCATGCCGTTGAAGAGCTGGATCATCGCCAGCAGCCCCGGCGTGATGTAGACGTCGTAGGTGATGTAGGTCTGATAGGGCGGGATGATCGAGATGCCGAGTGCGGCGCGGAAGCCTGCTGCGAAAATAATCAGCCAGATCATGGGTCTGACCAGCGCCGCAAAAAACCTCTCGCGCTGCTGCAGGAAGCGCAGGAACTCGCGCCCGACAATGCCGTTGAAGGCCCTCACGTAGTGCATGAAGCTCATGCGGCGACGTCCTCTTCGGCATCGCCGCCGATGAGCAGGCGAAACGCCCCGCCAAGATCCTTCGCTCCGGTCTCTGCTACGACGTCTCTCGCCATGCCGCGCGCCACGATCGTGCCGCGGCTCAAGACAAGCAGGTCGTCATCAGGCTCGATCTCGTCGAACAGATGCGTCGCCCACAGCACGCCGATATTGTCGACGCGGGCGAGATCGTGGATGTGACGCACGATCGCCGAGCGCGTCGGCACGTCGAGCCCAATGGTCGGCTCGTCGAGCAGGATCAGTTGCGGGCTGTGCAGGATGCCGCGCGCGATCTCGACGCGCCGGCGATGGCCGCCATTCAATGCGCGCACGCGCTCGTCGATGCGCTCCTCCATGTCGAGCGCCTTCAAAGCGCGGAGCATGCGTTCGTCGGCCTCCTTACGCTTCAGCCCCCTGAGCGCAGCGAAATAGCGCAAGTTCTGCCTGACGGTGAGGTCAAGATCGAGTGTGGGCTGCTGGAATACGACTCCGAGCGGCCCGAGTGCCTTTGGGCCCCTTTCGGCCGGTGAGCGTCCGCAAATCTCGATGCGTCCGGTTGGAGCATCGAACAGGCGTGTGATTAGCGAGAACAGCGTCGTCTTGCCGGCACCATTGGGGCCAAGCAGGGCCGTGAGCCTGCCGGGATAGACGTCGAAGCTCACATCGTCGAGCGCCTGCTTCGAGCCGTACCAGTAGGAAATGTGTTTGACGGTCAGGACCGGCATGCGCCCTGGTCCGTCCTTCGCGGCTTCTTTTTGCATTTAGTGTTCTCTGGGCAAGGCCCCTGGGAAGTTTCAGTCCCGGCCTTTCCCTGTGAGCTCCAGTCCCCCAAGAGATAACGCCGGTTTGCGCCTTTCACAACCCTGGGCGCGCGACCCCGGCATTCGGGTGCGGGATGACGCCGAATGCCATCCATGCACGTCGTCTCGGTTATTGATAGCGAACAGCTATTGTTCAAGGAGGGGGGTGAGCCACTACCTAACGCTCGTTCGGACGGACCGGCCGACCGGTCGAACGACAGATCAACCGGCCAAGACAGATAGGAGACCCCCCATGAAGAAGATCGCTCTCGCAGTCGCTCTGGTCGTCGCCTTTGCCGCCCCCGCCATGGCTGGATCGTTCCCCAACCTCTACGCCACGAACGCCGATGCGAGGCAGTAGCCTCAAATCGCGGTTCACAGCCTCTCCCTTCCGGGCGCCTCGTTAACCAAGAGGCGCCCGGTCATCCCCCCCGAACTAGGCTCGTTCCAGGTGGCGTTCGAGGTCAGCGTCTCTTTGGCTTGCTTTTGCGACTGTTCAGGGTGACGGCAACGTTAGCCGTCGAGGCGAAGGCGAGTCCGCAAAAAAAGAGCCGCTCAAAGGGAGCGGCCTGGAGATGGCATCAGATATATGCTTGGAGATGTGATCTGAATATATTCAGAAGTAAATGCGCCCACCCACATAGCCTAGGTCGAAGCCATCAAGCTTTAGTGGCACTCGATCCCCCTCCGAGTTGATCAGGTGGAGCTCAGGCGAGTTGAAGTGCTGGTACACGGCGTAGAGATGGAAGTCCGCCGACTTGAATGACTGATCGAAGGCGACAAAAAAGTCGTGCACGTCGGACTTTGTCACCTGGGTCGCGAATGGGATGCTTGGAAATGTATTGGCGGGAAGGACCATGTCCGCAGAAACGCCGAGTGTGCCCTGACCCAACGTTCCGTTTGATTGGAGTCCACAGTTTGACGGAGGGCAAGTTGTAGTGCCGGACGGGAGGCTTCCAGGCGCGAAGCCGTTATGCACGTCGGAGTATCCACCCCACAGGGATGTGTCGCCGAACCTATCGAGGCCTAATAGCGATGTCTTGCGCTGAATGCCGCCCTGCGCATTCCACGAGGTCATCGTAGGCGCGTCTTGACCATTGAAGGCGCCCTGGACGTTCGAGTCATTGGAGTCGGAGACGCCCCAGATACCCATCACGAACAGGCCGGTCGGCTTATGCTTGAGGGCGGCAGACCCGGCCTCTTCCTGTAAATTGCGCTTGAAGCCGGCGAGGCCGCCGCCTCCACCCTCTATGCGCTCATCGCGGAGTTGCTCCCAACCGGCGCTCGCAGCGAAGGCCCAGGTGTCGTTCCATGTGTTCCTGTAGCGCAACGCCGCACTCAAATCGTCGTCCTCGAACCAGCCCACCGAGCCGCTGAACCCCGCCCAGGTGGGGGTCCAATAGGAGACGCCGTTCCGGCGGGTCGAGCAGTTGAACTGGTCGCCAGCGCTGTAGCAGCGGGCGATATTGGACCATGTCAGAGCCCGGCCACCCATCGCTCCGGCGAGACCTTCGGCGTTGTTGAAGCCCTTCTCCCGCAGCAGGAAGCTGTCATTCATGCGGAAATCCGCGACGAAGGTGTCGGACAGTCCGCCGCCTTCTCCGGGTTCTGTGGAGATGTACTCCATCGTATCCTTGGTGATGTCATATTTTGGTGTGGCGGTCAGACCCAAACGCACCTCGCCCCACGTCTTGCTGTTCACATAGATGTGGGACCAACGCACATTCAGCGGAGGATCCGAGGCATTATTGTCGTTGAACTGGTTCAACTGCTGCGAGGCTGCCTCCCTGACCTCAGCCTCTATGCGGAAACCCGCCGACCAATCGGGGGTAATCTTGGCTGCGCCTTTGAAGCCGAATCGAGTGGACTCCATATAGTTGTTGACCGAATAGGTGTTGGTTTCGGCGCCGTCATTCCAAAACAACTCAGCCCAATTGACCTTGCCGTAGATCTGCAAGGAGACTTTCTTATTGCCTTTACGGACGGTGGTGGCCTCAAGTTCCGCCACACGGTCCTCGAGATCGGCGCAGCAGTCGCCGCCGAGATCGGCTGCCTTGGCTTGTTGGTGCATGAAGGCCACCGATCCGACGGCGCCAAACAACGCAGCAAGCGCCAGCCGGCTAGCAGCCCCCTTAAATCCCCCGATCATGACCCTCTCCACTGTTAATGGGTGTTCTTTTGGTAGCTCAGTTCTTTGTGGTTAGAGACTTGCCCCGCCTCTCAAACCTCACGCGCTAAAGCCTTGCACCTCGATTGGGGCGCTGCAACTGTCCCCAACTTTGTAAAAGAAGGGCAATGACGTTCTAATGACAGGAATTGTCCGAATTCCTTTTTTACTTCGTATGTTGCGAATAGGACACAGTAAGGACTTGCCGGGTCTTTCTCATATCACTGTCGAAATGTGGAGCGGTCCCCGAACGTGCAGAGGTAGTTAGCGCCCACCATTTGAGTCGGCAGCTCCTGGCCCTTGGGCACAAGGTGAAGCTAGTCTAGTACCGGGGCAGTTCGTGAAGCCCTTCCTCAAGGGCCAGAAGAACGCTTTCGCGACGCCGAAGCCATGGCCGAGGCTGTGCAGCGACGGACGCCGGATATGACAATCGTAGAGATGCAACAGCGGCTTACCGTGGAACGCGGCATGAAGGCGAGCATCGGCACCATCTGGACCTTCCTCGACCGTTGCGGCCTGACGTTCAAAAGAAGACCGCGCACGTGGCGGAGCGGGATCGGCCCGACATCCTGAAACGGCGCGAGGCCTGGTTCGAGGACCAGTTCGAACTCGATCGCAGCAAACTCGTCTTCATCGACGCGACTAGCGCGTGGCCGGTAGTGGGTCAGTTTGATTGTGGCGCGAACGCCGCTGGAAACAATGCGACGGTAAGCGCATATTGATGCGATGGACACGCCAGCGCGGAAGGTCGATCAGCTTGTTTCCGAGGCTAGGCTTGAGCTTAAGCGCCTCGGGATCGAAACCAAGGGTAAGCGTTCCGACGAACTCTTGAACATGGCGCGCGAGCAGAGAAATAAGCTCCGCGTTGCACAACTGAAATTGCAATGACCGATAAGCACCCCAAACGCCCCCGCGACCTCAATCAGTGAGCCAAGCGCGTGACCGATATCGTGTCAAGCGAGGTCGAGGATCGCGACCCCGTTAGATCGCCAACTGCTCCTAGCCCTCAAAGTCTAGGGGGGAAGGCTAGGGCGACAGCGCTCAAGTCAAAGCGAAGAACGGAGATTGCAAGGGAGGCCGCTATCGCGAACCACGCGCATGCGATGGCCCTGCATTTCCTCTATTACAATTTCGTGCGGGTGCATAAGACGCTGCGGACCACGCCCGCAACCGTAGTACAGCACGCTCCAGGCAATGCGAGTGAGTTTGTTGGCGAGGGCTGCTGCGACGACATTGTGCTGCATGCGCTTGGCGGTGGCCTCTTCACAACTCTTCCCGCGGACGCACGATGACGTCCGAAGCTAGGGGATCACCCCGAATAGGCCCTTCGTAACCTAGCCCCGCTCTCGCCCAGGGCACAAAAAAGAAGCCGCCCCTGAGGGCGGCTTCCAATTGGTGTATCTCGGTTTGCGATTAGAAGAAGATCACGCCACCGAGCTGGAAGATATCGAGATCGTTGTAGTTCGGGCTGAATTTCTTGCCGTTGGCGACGAAGCGGCCATTGCCAGTCGGGCATCCAGCGCCAATGCCGGCTTCTCCGTTGTCGCATATTACGTTGAGATCGAGATTAAGGTGCTGCCAGTTGAAGAACACATGCATGGCAGCCGAGTCGATCTCCTGCACCACGCCAGCGCCCCAACGGTTCACGGTCGAGTTCTGGAGCGAGACGTTCGACGTCAGTGCGTTACCAAATTGGTCCGTTCCACCCGTGGGAAGAGCTGATGGCCCGCAGCTATCGTCATCCTGACCGTTGCCAGCTAGGGGTGCGCACAATCCGGTAAACATTCCTTTGTACTGGCCGCCCTGGCCGTAGAGCACCGTCGCGCCAAGCGGGAGCCAAGTCCGCTTGATACCCCCCTTCATGTACCAAGCGTCGGTCGAGGTATTGATAGTCCGCGCGGTCTCAAGCGCGGCAGTTGCCTGAGGAATCCCATCCTCAAGGTTGGACAAAGGACCAACCTCATGCTGAAATTGCGTTCCGCTTTGCTCCTCGTGCTCATACATGCCGTAGATCCAAAGACCGGTCGGAACATGCATCACTGAAGCGCCAACCTGATTGGTCTCGACGTCTTTGCGATAACTCTGGAAGGGGAAGCCGCCGCCGCCGGCTTCCGCACTATTGGTGCACCCACCATTATTGCAGCCTTCGTCCGTATTCTCGGTGAAGCCATAGGCCGCCGACACTTTGAAGTTGTTCCAATCCGCAGCGTATTTAGCGGCAATGTCCCATTCTCTGTCTTCATAATAGCCGCCGGAAGCGCTGAAACCGGCCCAAGTCGGGGTGTCATAGCGGAAGCCGTTGCCGTCAAGACCGGTAGAGCAGTCTGCACCAACGCCGCCACCGCCGGCAATGCAAGTAGTGACCGCCTCCCACGTGAAATCTTGGGCCAAGTCATTGGAATTCTTCACGCCTTTTGGTCGAATGAGAAAGCCGCCACCATCGAACAACACGCCGTTCGCCTCGATGACGGTCCCGGACAGGTCAGGCAAGAGCGCAAGGTTGTTAGTTGCCTGGACGAGACGGCCCCAATTGACCGTGCCCCACTTGTCGCTCTTGATCCACATGAACGAGTCGAGAGTGTTGATGCCGCCGGGCCCAACCAACTGGGCGTTGTCGTTGAACTGATTCTCGGCGAAGCCGACAGACGCGCTGTTACCAGGCGTCTCAAGCCACAGGGTATAGCCGCCCGACCAGCCGGGTGCGATCGTTGCGCTGCCGGAAATCTGAATGTGACTCGACAGCGTGGTATCCTTGTCGCCAACGTAGAAATTGCTCTCGTGGCCGTCATTCCACCAGCTTCCCAGCTTGACGACCCAACCGGAGATCGTCACCGACACCTTCTTGTTGCCCTTGCGGACGGTCGTGGCTTCGAGTTCGGCCACCCGCTCTTCGAGATCGGCGCAGCAGTCACCACCGAGATCCGCGGCTTTGGCAGGATGCGAGCTCATAAGGAACCCGCCGAGTGTCATGCCAAGCGCCGATGCGATGGCGATGCGGCTGGATGTTTTTGTCAGTCCCCCAAACATGTCCATCTCCACCTTCCCTGATAAATTGCCTAATCCAAACTCTCGCTTCGTATGAGCCTCTCGGCAGCGCTTCGGTGAGCCCCGACCTGATTTGGACAGAAATCCCCCCGAGAGAGTTCTGAAATCTGCTTATACGCGCTCCGGCAGGAAGGTAAATTGCTATCAAAGTGGGCGCGGACGTTTTTGGCCTTCTTGTGACATTTCCGCCACGAATTGCCGCGTTCTCACCACGCTCGGCAGCCCGTTCAATTCTCTCAAAAAGCTTCGTGCTGTCAACCGGTTGGCCGGAGTTCTTCAACCGCCATCGCCGAGCGTTGCGCCGATGGTGCAAATGCTGCTCAACACCTGGTCCATGGCGGAGGGTTTGCCTAATCGCTGCTCAGTTGCAGTGGCATTTCGAGGGCACCTCGATTCATCCTGCGGCCCCAGTCTGTTGCTCCGGTCACGCGCGATTGCGTGGCAAGAAAATCGGCCAGGCAGGGCCATTTCAGTGGGTTCCATGATTCGCCTCGGGGCGAGGAGCGCCTTGACTTGGTGATGGGCTTCGCCCCTGTTAGGAAGAGAGGAGGGATTTCGAGGCTCCTCTTCCACAGAGAGGCACGGATGGCGGACCAGCCCCCGGAGGAAATCTACCTCAAGCACGTCAGGGCCCCGGACTACAAAGAAATCTCGGCCGACGGGACCCTGCACAAACTCGTCGACACCCACCTCATCATCACCTTCTATATCGAGGATTCGATGGTCACAGGCGAGGTCTTGAAGCGCGACGACCGCGCATCGGGCCAGCCGAGTTATCGGATCGCTGCCATCGAGGAGGAAAGGCAGCGGCTCGACCTTATGGCTGTCCGCGTGCCGGCCAAGGCTATCCTCGGCCTGGCCGCCGCCGTGGCCGAGCAGATGACCCAAGCAGCGGCCGCAAAGAGCCTCAAGACTGGCAAGAAGTGATCACGGCCGCCAGCCCATTTGGAAGGAAATTTGGCAACACATCTTGTTTTCCGTCACGCATTTGTAACGTCCCCCTTGCCCTCGATGAGGGCCTATTGTTAATTGCGGGACGGCCGTCGGGGGATAGGTCAAATGCGCTTCCGCTCATTGGGCATGTTGATCGTCGCCAGCTGGGCGCTTGCCGCTTGCACCTACGATGACGGCCCCAACACTACCAAGCGCTATCTCGAGCTCGGAATAGATGCGCCGCAGAAGAACGAGGTCGTCGTCTGTCACGCTTACGGCTGCAAGATGAAGACGCCCTACCGTTTCACCAGCGCCAACATCGCCGAAATTACGCGCGAGATGCGGAGAGTTAAGCGCAATGACTCAGCTGCGGAGGAACGGCGAGCGATTGCTTACGCCATCGGATTGATGGAACGACAAGTTGGAGCAGCGATTGGCATTAAGGATAAGGCCGGCATGCAGTGGACCGCCTCCGGCGACCCCACCCAAGAGGACTGTGTGGACGAATCAACAAATACGACGAGCTTCCTCACAGTGCTCCAATCGAACAACCTATTGCGCTACCACACCGTCCAGGGCCCGTTGGGAGAGGACAACATGCTCTACGGGACGCTGATCGGGAGGCCAGTTAAGTATTGGCCCCACTACACCGCGATCCTATTGGAGACAAAGACCGGGCAGCGCTGGGCAGTGGACTCGTGGATCGGCGACAACGGCGAAAATCCCTCGATCACCAAGCTTGAGGATTGGTACCTCAAGAGCGCCAGCCGATAGAGCGCGTGTCCTCTACCGCTCAGATATCGTTGGAACATGTCAAACTGTGCGGCAATTGAGCCGGAAAGCCATGGGCTTACTGCCTTGTTCCCGGCGCGCGATCGATGCTACGTACCCCGAATAGGCCACGCGGCCAGCCTCTTGACTTAGGTCAAGGTCAGGTCGGAGACTTCTTGTTGTTTTCCGTTTGGGTGGTTATTTCCAAGCGGCGCATCGCGGGCTGGGATCGACAACAGCGCTGAGGCTGAAGCCGAATAGAGTTGAGGTTGAGATGGATTATGAGGATCGCTTCCGCCAGCATCTCGATGCCTTGCATCAAGAAGGCCGCTATCGGATCTTTGCCGATCTGAAGCGGCGTTGCGGAGCCTATCCCGCCGCCCAGCACTTCACCCAAGGGGGCACCCGCGAAGTGACCGTGTGGTGCTCCAACGATTATCTCGGCATGAGCCAGAATCCGCTCGTGCGCAACGCCATGCACGAGGCGATCGACGCGGTCGGCGCGGGCTCCGGCGGCACCCGTAATATTTCAGGCACCACCCACTATCACGTCGAGCTCGAGGCCGAGCTTGCCGACCTGCATGGCAAGGAGGCTGCGCTTCTCTTCACCTCCGCCTATATCGCCAACGACGCCACACTTTCCACCCTCGTCAGGCTGATCCCCGGCACGGTGATCTTGTCCGATGAGAAGAATCACGCCTCGATGATCGAAGGCATCCGTCACGGCGGCGGGGTAAAGTACATCTTCCGCCATAACGACGTCGATCATCTCGAAGAGCTCTTGCGGAAGGTTCCGCTCGAGACGCCGAAGATCATCGTCTTCGAGAGCGTCTACTCGATGGACGGCCACATCGCCCCAATCGCGGCGATCTGCGACCTCGCCGAGAAATACAACGCGCTCACCTACCTAGATGAGGTGCATGCCGTCGGCCTCTATGGTCCGCGCGGCGGCGGTGTGGCCGAGCGCGAGGGCGTCATGCACCGCGTCGATATCATCAACGGCACGCTCGCCAAGGGCTTCGGCGTCATGGGCGGCTATATCGCCGCGAGCCGCGCTTGCTGCGATGCGCTCCGCTCCTTCGCACCGGGATTCATCTTCACCACTTCGCTTGCACCCGCGATTGCCGCAGGTGCCCTTGCATCGATTCGGCATCTCAAGCGGAGCGAGATCGAGCGCGCGCGGCACCGCGAGCGGGTCAAGACGGTTAAAAGGTTGATAGGTGAGGCGCGTCTGCCGGTGATGGAGAACCCGAGCCATATCGTGCCGGTGATGGTCGGCGACCCCGTCCACTGTAAGGCGGTGACCGACACGCTGCTCAACCACTACCGGCTCTATGTGCAGCCGATCAATTATCCGACCGTGCCGCGCGGCACCGAGCGCATGCGCTTCACGCCATCTCCAACGCATAGCGACGCCGACATCGCCTATCTGATCGATGCGCTGGAGGCACTGTGGGCTCGCTGCCCGGTCGGCAAGGGCCAGTATGTGAAACTCGCCGCCGAATAGTTGCGCGAACGACTCCTTTGGGCCTTAACGTTCGCTGGCGGACGGCAGGTTTTCATCGCGACTTTGACGAATGGGCGGGGTCCGAGTCAATTAAACACCCTTTTTCGACCTTATGTTTTGACGCCCACCTGAGAAGAGACAAATGAGAAGGGTAAGCTGACTTCAATGCAGATTCGGAGAGTTGTATGGACACAGTTAAGTTGTATGGACACAGTTATATGTCTCACACTTGATGAGTGGGAGACCGTGTCCGGCCAGTTCGAGGGCTATCTCAATGGTCCAATTCGTGAGATTTAGAGGCAGATCCCTGGCGAAGAGCCGTCCCAGCCTAGCGAGCGCCGCCGCCGTGGATCAGATAGCCAGCGCAAGGGGACTGGAGCCGCCAATCGTAACCTATGGTCTGGCAAAGGTAGACCTTAGTTAACGGGTTGTTGTGGACCTCAGCCGCTGTAACGCGCGACCCGTAGCTATTCGCGACCCTCGCAATCTCCTCCTCTCCGCAATAAGGCGTTGCAATAAGCCCGTATCGCGTCACCTGGAATTCACCTTGGCATCGAATGCGGGCAGCGGCCGGCTGAACCGAGACCGTGCTCAAAAGAACAGCGGCGCCTAAGCTCGCTAAGCTCGATTTCAGGGCTCTGCTCATCATGACCTCCTTCGCGACACAGCAAGCCTCAAACGCTCAACCCGAATGCGTGCCCTTTTCCCGTGGTGGCAGTCGCGTTGCGCCGCATCCTTGAGGCGTTCATGCGCTGCCTTCCCGAAACCTTCGTACCTGGTCTCTCTTAGGGCCCATGCCTGAAAATTTGACGGCAGCGTGTTGGGACGGCGCAGCGGCTTCTCAGCCAAGCTGATATCGCCGGGCTCGACGAGCTTCTGAATTATGCAAATAAAGTCTATCACACACCGATCCCGCCTGGGAAACGGAAGTCATCAACCACGAGCAGTTACCAGTTCTGACGCCGAACGTTGCCGCCAACTCGCCATGCCTGATGACGGCCGCCCGCTGCTCGGCCAGTGTGACCCGGAAAACGGCCCCTAGAGATAAACCAGCAGAAAGCGTCTTCGCAAGTGTGAGCCCCGAAAATGCACAGAAGAGATAAACGAGGAAAAACGCGGCGTCCTTCCGGGTCATCGCTCTGCTCTCATTCTAGGACACTAGCCTTGCTGCTGCAAAAAGCTGATTTTTTGAGGGCTCGTCGCTATTGCCGCTTCAATATTTTCCTGAGCAGTGCTTGGTGTTCGCATCCCACGTGCCGCCATCCTTCTGGCATTGACCCTCGGACTCCTTCGCCGTTTCTCCACCAAAAGCTGGAACCGTGAAGGCAAGTGCCAGCGTCACAGCAAATAGCGATACGAAAGTTTTCATGACGTTTTTTTCTCCCTTACACGCACTAGATGTTTGTACACACTTTCCGATCGAGCAGCGCTGGTTAGAAGAAGCACTCAATGTGCCTGTAGCCCTTGGCGACAAACTCCTCGATGGTCGCGTGCATTCGGTCCATAGGTGAGGGCTATCATAGCCATACCCTTCGACTATGATAATGAAAGAGGGCCGGCGCGCGAGACCGGCCCCCGAAACGAGTTGGTACTTTGGTCGCTCTAGCCCTTGCACTCCTTCATGCCAGCCATGGCCGCCTCGGCCTTTGCTTTGGTCTTATATTTTCCCATCATCTTCATGCCAGATTCCATTTTGGTCACCACCGAGCATGTATGTGTGGTGGTGTTGAGACCCACAAAGTAGGGTCCCTCTTCGAGAGCTAGAGCGGGCGTGATGAATGCGACGATCAGAGCTGAGGCAAATGCGTATTTCTTCATGACAGACCTCCGAGAGTGGAAGCCGTTAGTAGCACAAGGGCGCGAGAACGTCCTGGTCAATTACGATGACATTTGCTTGAAGATATCCCTAAGGCGAGGCCTCCACGTCCGGATGCACACCGGAAACTGCGAGGGCCTCTAGTGCGAGTCTCGGGGAGTACGGCCAAGGCCTGCGCGTCTCTGCGCTTGATGCGGTGAACCAGGGAAGCAGACCGCACTCGAAAACATTGATCTTGGCTTTCAGTTCCAGACCGTAAGCCCGTAGGACTCGGCGATGAGCTTAGGCGGTTCACGACTGGCCCAATCCCTCGCTTGGGGCGTTGGCTCGTGCTAAAAATTCCACGATGGTGGCGTGCCGAGGGGTTCATCGCGGACGCATAAGTGGGATCGCTGTCCAAATTTGGACATCCGATGGTGTGATTCTAACGGCGTTCCAAGAAGGGACGGACGATGCGCAGCCTGATCGTAGTCACCATTCTCTGCCTCACCTCAACTTCGGCCTTCGCCTGCGTGTTTGACACCGACTGCAATCCCGGCTCTACGTGCATGGATGGTGTCTGCAGCGATAAGCTGCGTCCGGGTAACGACCATGACGACCTGCCTTCGGGTAACGCCCATGACAGTGGCCCCATGAATCGAGCGACGGGGAAGACCTGCTACTACGACAGTGATTGCAGCCAAGGTTCCAGTTGCATCAAGGGCTCAGGCTTTAAGGGTGTCTGCATAGGCCGCTGACTAAAGCTCGCAAATCTGCAGATCCTGCGGAAGCGGGCCCAAGAGCCGTAAAGCAGAAGCGACTCTGTCTAGTCGCGGTGTTGACCCGAGGGCAGACCTCTTTGAGGTGAAAAATACTCAAGTCCAGGTCGCGGGTGGCGAGACCGTCACTGACGCCGAAAAGACGCCGGCCACAAAGCCTGCCAAGCGGCGCTCGCAGCCACGGCAAGCATGGGGCAGAAGTCGCAGATGCAGGAGGCTGACTTCGACATCATCGGCCGTCCGCAGCCCCAGCCAAACTGAGGCGAGCCTACTCGCGTTGAGTGCGCCGACAACATCGCCTGCGCCCGCGACGCAAATTGACGGCAATCACTTCGGCTTCTTCTTCTGCCGGGTGACCTCGAAGCGCATGTCGGTGCCCTCCTCGCAGTCGTTCTGATGAACCATGACTTTGATGGGGTCCGTATAGGCGTTGAGACCGGCTGAGGGCGCGGCCTCTGACGCGACCTGGCGGTTGTTGCAGATCGAGGAGGCGAGCACCTCCGGTGCGTCCTCGACGAGGATCGGCCGATTGCCTTTGAACAGGTTGCGCGTGAGTTCGATGTTCTCGACGGTCCCTTTCTTCCCGGCGATGAGAATTCCAGGACCGATATTGTCGATGAACTTCGAGTTCTCAATTCTGATGCCGGTGATCGTCTGGTCGCGATCGTCGGGCTCGAAATCGATTCCCGCGCCGGGGCGCGTCCCGCCCGTGTTCTGGAACGCCGAGTTCAGCACCACGAGCCCCTCGACCTCGATGACCGACAGGCCTTGGCGGCGGTTATGGTCGGCCGTCACCCCGCAAAACGTCACGTCTGAGGCATCGCTGACATAGAATCCGTCACCCCACATATCCTTAGCGGTCACGTCGGCAATGACGACGTTTTTTGCACCTTCCTTAATGTGGATTCCCATGCCCCAGCTGCCCGCTTTACTCTTGTGCCCGTAGCGCTCGCCTTCGAGCGTACCGCCGATCACCGTGACATTGGCGACGCCCGAGATCATGAGCACGGCGTATTTCTTCTGGTCGTTGGGAATCGCTTTCAGTGTCGCGCCGTCGGCAAGCTTCAGGGTCATGTCGTCTTTCAGAGAGAGGCGAGGCTTGGCTGCGGCATCGATCATATAGACCCCGTCGGGGACGAGCACGGTCCCGCCGGTGCCAGCGACTGCATCGATCGCGGCCTGGATCGATGCGGTGTCGTCGGTCTTGCCGTCGCCCTTGGCGCCCGTGTCCTTGACATTGACGACGAGAGGAGATTTCGGCGTAGGCGCGCAGCGGTCCGCCGCGCGTATCGGTTCAACGGCCGAAAAGAGTAATGCTGCAATAAAGGCGCAGCAGGAGGGGCCTACCCATAGTAATCGCATGCCGCACCGTCGCCCAGGACCTGGGCGGCATTGTGCTCAGAGCATACAGGCCCGCTGCTCCCTATTGAAACGGCTGCGTTCTTCGGTCGGAGCGCGAGCTAGCCGGCCTTGCGCATTTGCGGCTCCTGCTGGGGAGCCCGCGGCGGATTTGCTTGTGCCTGGAGCCGCGGAGCCTCGGACTGCGCTTGCGGCTGCGGTTTGACTGCAGGGTGCCCATTGGCCCCAAGCCGGCGTTGCTCCAAGCCCATGAGAAGCTTCACGGCGTCGAGTTCATTTTTGAGGTCTTCGAGCCGGCCGTCATGCTCCTGTTTGAGCCGCACCATCAGCTCATCGAACCGGGACTGAGCCGCTTTGAGCTCACGGTCCAGAGCCTCGGCACGGTCGTGCAGGTCGCTACGAATATCACGCATGAGAGAATCCCCCGTTTGAATCCGCCTCGTGGCCTAACGAAGGGGCTGGCTCTGGGGTTCCGAGCCTTGCGACAAAATTATCGCGCTGGGGGATGAGGCGAAGCGGCGCGTGCCTTTAACGGCTGGACGATGATGGCGCCCTTGTCGCCTCTGACGATCTCGTCATCGTGGAGCTTGAAGTTGTCCATGCGCACCGTGTGGTAGCGGTCGAAATAGTCGTGCAACGGCTTCTCGATCGATCTGTCATATTCGGGCCTGACCACGTGGGTTGCACCCTGCACGACCTTCACCACCTTGCCGTTCTTGACCACCACCTCGCCGTTCTTGAACACGTATTCCGGCGAAGCGAACATCTCCTCGCGGTTCGCCTCGTCGCGATAGACGGTGATGTCGGCACGCGCGCCCACACCGAGATGGCCGAGATCCTGAAGACCCAAGCTCTTGGCCGGCCCTGCGCGGGTGAGGATGGCGATCTCGTCGAGCGTGTATTCGCGCGTGAGCGATTTCAGCAACGACGCTTGCGCCTGAGCGTCGGGGCTGATCTGCGCCAGCTTCTCGTCGCGGAAGCTCTTGTCCATGAGCAGCCTGATGAGATGCGGATAGAAGAAGAACGGCGCGCCGTTCGGATGATCGGTGGTGAGGAAGACGCGCCAGGGATCCTCGAACAGAAGGAAGGTCTCGAGCCCGATCACCCATTGCATGGCATTGACGAAGCTCTTGTCGCGATAGCGAATCGGAACCACGCCGCAGCCCGCATCGCACTCGATGTCCATGACCACCGACTTCTTCGGGTGCGCGCTCTTGGCAATGGCATATTGGCGCATCGAATCGCCTGAGGCGGTACAGGTCTGGCCGAACAACACCTGGCCCACGTCGATCGAGACGTTCGGCGTCTTGTTGACGAGCTCGACGAGCCGCGCCGCGCCCGACGAGAAATGCCGGTCCCCTTCGGTGCCGTAGCTCAGGAACTGGGTGTGCGTCATGTGCAGGCGCAGGCCCTCGACCGCACGCACCGTGGCAAGGGTCGATTCGATATTGCCCGGCACGCCAAGGTTGCAGCCATGCACGTGCAGCGGATGGGTGACGCCGAGCTCTTGCACCGCGCGCGCGAGCGTCAACACGATCTGCCGCGGCGTCACGTGGTAATAGACGTGCTCCTCGTCGAGATCGAGTTTGCGCTGATTGAACTTGAACGCGCTGATGCCGCCGGGATTGACCACCTTCACCGCGATCGCTTGCGCCGCGTTCATGGTCCAGGCGACGTAGTCCTTGATCGCCTTGAAGTCCTTCTTGGCCGCGAGCTGGCGCAGGAAATAATCGTCTGAGCCGAGCATGACGAAGGCGCCTTTGTCGACCATCGGCGTGTCGCCCATCTCCATATGCGCCTGGCGCGCATTGGCCGGCAGCATCGCCGGCTCGAAGCAGGCGGTGTAGCCCATCTCGGCATAGCGGTAGCCGGTGACATGGGTCGAGGGCACGGCGCGGCCCGAGCCTGCGCGCGTAAGTGGCGTACGGGTGACGGGATCGCCGCGATGATCCTCGGGCAAAAGCGTGCGGGCGATGGTCATCTTGCCACCGCCGATATGGGTATGCGGATCGATCGCCCCCGCCATCACGATCCTGCCCTTGATGTCATAAGTCTGATCTGCCTTGGCGTTCGGCTTCGGCGCAACGATCTTGCCGTCCTCGATATAAATGTCGCGAACCTCGCCGCTGATCTTGTTGGTCGGGTCGTAGACCTTGCCGCCGGTGAGCTTGATGAGCATTGGACTTGGGCTCCAGACTTAGAGGGCGGCTTCGATGCTTGCGAGCACGTCGGCAGCGACGGGCAAATCGGCGCGGCCGAGATCCTTGAGCGGCAAGGACACGACATTGTCGATGCGGACGAGCCGGCCCGCATGGTCGAGGCCAGGCGTGCCCACCGGAATGAACACGTCAGGCGGCTCCTTGGCGAGCTTGAGCCCTGGTGTCCCGAGCACGATCGTGGGCAGGTCCGTCTTGGGTGGTGCCAGCTCAGGCGAGATCGAAGCGATCCACACGAGCAGGTCGCCCTCCTTATCCTGCAGCATGCGCGAGATCGACCAGCGATAAGGATCGTAGTCAGGCGCCCCGGTCGCGTAGCTCACGCGAAGCGGATAGCCGCTGATCCAGCTGCACACCGCGCCCGCCGTCACCGCACCCTCGGCGCCGCCGAGCGAAAGCCCTGCGAAGCGAATGGTATGGTTGAGGTCCTTAACCAGCCCGGCGAATTGATCCACCGCGAGTTCGGCGAAGGGAAAGTTGAGCGATGGTGGCGCCCACACGATGACGCCGTATTTGGCATTACGGCAGCGCTCGGCGAGCGCATCGATATCGGCGAGCTTCACACCTTCGAGCTTGGGCTCGTTGACGTGGAATCCACGTAACCGCGCCCTCACGAGGGCAATAACCTCTCCGGCGCGTGCATCCTCGGAGGCGATCGTCACCACTTCACCGATGCACGAGCCTTTGGCCCCAGAGCGATCGAGACCTTTGCCGATGAATACGACCGTGCGCATCGGCGCCTCGACATCAAACATGGAGTCTGGCGGGGAGACGATCATCTCGAAGAAGCGCGGATGCAGCGTGTGAATATCGCTACCGGCAATGACGAAGAGATCGGCGCGGTTGCGCGCCTCAGTGAGCGTCGTCATGATCCAGCCCGACGTCTGCATCACCCGGAAATTGCGGTACTGCGCCTCGCTCAGAGCATGGTCGACGATGCCGCTCGAGCGCTCGGCGAGCGCCAACACCGCGCGCATGCCCTCGACGTCAGTGGCGAGCCCGCCATAAAGGGGGAGCTTAGCCTTGCCGATGAGTTTGGCCGCTTCCTCGAGCGCCGTGTCGAGATCGACGTCCTTGCCGCCGACCTTTGGGCTCGACGGCGGCAGCTTGCGTTCGAAGCCCGCGCTTGCCTTCCCGTCGCCGTTCTTGACGACCTTGAGCCCCTGATCAGTGCGTTCGACCACGAGGTCGTCAGGCAACGTCCCGCAAAACGGGCTTGTGACGTCCTCGAACAAAGCTGGCTTGCCGCGCTCGCCTGGGGCCTTGCGCGCTGTTGAAGTCGACATGCGGGCTGAACTCCAAAGAAGGCGGGGAAAGAAAGCATGGGATGCCGGGCATGACAACCCGGGAAAAGGAAGCGCCGGCCCTGATTGAGCCGGCGCCGCCTTTGACCTGCGGGACCAGAGTCCGCGCGCTTTACGCGCGCCTCAGCCTCGGCCTGCGATGGCGTGGTAAAGCCAGAGCAAAACCGCCGCTCCCACGATCGCGACGAACATGCTGTAGATGTTGAACCCGGTGATGCCGGTGGCGCCGAGCGCGGTGAAGAGATAGCCACCGACCACAGCGCCGACGATCCCGAGCACGATATCCATCAACATCCCCTGGCCCGAGCCGCTCACGATCTTGCTCGCGATGAAGCCCGCGATCAGGCCCAACACAATCCAGGCAATAATCGACATTTCCAGTCACCTCCCTTGTTGGCATCGCTGACGCTTTTACGCATTAGCTGAGCAAACGCTGCAGTTCGGCCTGGGTGGGGAGCCGCCCTTGTGGTGTTAACCTATCCACCGTAGTGGGAAGTATCTTGGCGAGTTCGCCGATCACTTGGTCGCGGCTCAGCCCGGTGCGGCGAGCGAGCTCGTCGACCACATCGCGCGGGAGCGCCTCCGCGACCTGGCCAGAGGAGACATCTTTGTTGGTGCCGGTGTTGACCCAGCTATCGATCGCGTCGCCGAGACCTTTCTGCTGGAACTGCTTGATGAGGCCGCCGAGCCCATCGAGGATGCTGCCGGGATTAGGCAAGGCATTGGGATCGGATTGAGGCTGCGGAATGCGGGGCGCGGGCTCAGGCACGGACTTCGTGCTGTCGCCGCTGCCCTTGCCGCCGAAAGCCCGTGCGGCAAGAAGCGCGAGCAGTGCGATGATCAATGGCTTGGCGACACTGCCGCCAGGAACCGCTGGATTCTGATCCGAACTCATGGATGACCTCCTCGTGAGCCTTGGTTTCCGCCGCCCCCGCGGGTGTGACTCTATCACCTCGGAAGCGGCGACCAAACGCCCCATTCGTCGCGAAGTTTCGGCTTGGTGCCGCTTCCTGTCACTCGCTCCGTATGTCGGGGCCGGAAGAGTTGAACCGCCGACGCCCATCGCTGTAAAACGACGGCCGAAAACCCGAGCCGAAGCGGCATAGGAGCATGCCAGGGATACATCAGACGGCGTCGATCCATCCCCCCTGACTCGCTTACCAGGGGAGCCTTAAGCTCGGGCCCCCACGCTGGCTCCGCTTGCAGCACGCCAATGCACAATGTGGTCTGCTGGCACGAGATCGTGGAGGAGCTCGAGTGCAGCCTTCACGACTTTTGGTTCGTCATAGAACTCGATGACCAGAGGTAAATCCACGTTGAGCCTTAAAATATCGGCAGCGTGTACCTCTCCCTTGCTGCCGAATCCGGCAATACCTCGGAAGACCACCACGCCATGTACGCGATGCTGGTCATGCAAAATGTTGAGGATCTCCTCCATCAGCGTTTTGCGACGGCCGTGGTCCGTCTCCTTCAAGTAAATCCGCACCACCGTGACCTCGCGCATGGTCCGTCTCCCTAGAGGTTGCGGGCAATGTATGCCCCGGCAAAGGCGCCCCCAAATCCAAGGACCGCAGACAGAAGGAAATAGAGCATCGCCTTCCAATTCTCTCCCTGCTCGACCAGCAGCAAAAGCTCCATCGAAAAAGTCGAGAATGTCGTGAAACCGCCGAGAAACCCCGTGAGCACGCCTGTTCGAAGCTCCGGCGAGATCGTCGACCGCTCCAAGGTCTCGATGAACAGGAAGCCCATCAAAAAACTGCCGAGCACGTTGATGCTGAGCGTGGCATAGGGAAAATCGCGGCCATAAATCGACTGCACCAACCCGGTCATGCCGTATCGCGCCCAACAGCCGAGGGTTCCTCCGACTGCAATTGCTATCAGTGTCCACACCAGCCGTTTGACTTTCAAAACAGGACGAGCGCCAAAATGATGACCAGGAGAGCCCCGATGAAGGCGAGATAGACGTTCAGATCGCCGGACTGCACGACGCGTAGTTTATCCGACAACCAGATGACGAAGCGTGTGAGCGGACTGAACAGATAGGGCCCGAAAAACGGAGCGACATCGTGCTCGAAAACGAGACGATGGATGAAATATCGGGCCCCCCTCGCCTCCCGCGTCGTTTCCTCCCGCGGCCGGTACACCAGGCTATAAAATGTCCGAAGCGCGTTCGAGAACGTCAATGCCGTTGTCGATGCCCTGGCCGGATCTTGTGGCAGCCCGCCGTACCAAACCGGAGCCGACCTGACGGCGAAGCTGCCGCTCATGACATAGAGAATGAGCGGCAACAGTGCGAGCAAGGGCATGACAACCGCAAGCAAGGTTGGAGAGATAAACGCAAACTTTGCGGTAAGCGGCACGAGCAACAACCCAGAGCGCATATCGGCCACCGTCTCAGCACCAAAATTTGCGCTGACGACTCCTTCAAGTGCATCGAGCCATAAAGGCATGCCGACGCCCAGCATGAGCACGCAAATTCCAAGAAATCCAACAGCAAGTGAGTTCGACATCGGCACATGCACCCGCCTCGAAGAGCGGCCGAGCAGCCCGACCCCGAAAAGTTTTACCGAGGTAGCGAGCGCGACGGCAGCAGTAAGCGCAAGCCCGGCGCCGGCGAGCGTCATGATCAAGCGGCCCGTCAGAGTCTCCAAGCGGAACCCCTGAAAAACCGTTTGGAAGACATACCATTCGCTGACGAAGCCGGCCTGTGGCGGCATTGCCGCAAGGCTCATGGCAGCGAACAACGCCCCAATGCCGAAGATCAAGGAGCTCTGACGGATGAGGCCGGATTGCGCGATCGTATAGGCACCGGTTGCGCGATAGACCGCGTCGCTTGCAAGAAACAACGAGCCCTTCGCTAAGGTGTGACCAGCGAGGTGCAGCAGAGAGACGGTCCACGCCAGGCCTGCGAGGTTGGCAAGGCCATCAGACCGAAATATCAGCGAGGCACCGAGCATTGAAACCGCAATCGATGCATTCTCGGCAGAGGAGAAGCTGAGAAGCGAACGCCAATCCTCTTCCTGGAACGCATAGAGCGCGGTCAGCACCGCGCTGAAGACCCCGATGGCAATGACGATCATGCCCAGAATCATCGACACATCGGTTTGCTGCGCCGGAATCCAGATCAGCAATCCGCGGCTCAAACCGAAAAACGCCGCATTCAGCACGAGGCCGGACAACACGGTACCTGAGGCACCGCTCGCGGCTCGATAGACATTCGGGAACCATTCGAAGAACGGAAGCACGCCGAGCTTAGCGCCGAATCCGGCGAGCAGAAGCAGTCCGATGCCGACGAGCGCCGCGTCTGAAAACGCCGAGGCCGTGCCGGCAAAGCCGTCGAAGCCGAAGGACGTCCCGGAAAGAAGCAAAATCGCCAAAAGCAGCGCGACGGCCCCCGCCTCGAGCAGGCCCAGCATGAAAAGCACCGGCCGCCCGGTGTCGGCCGACAGTGCCTCGCTGAGCACCATCAGTGCGCCGCCCAGGCTCATGACTTCCCAGGCGATAAGGAAGGCAGCGCCATTCTGCAGACCAAAAACCCCCAGCGCTCCTAGCAGGCTGGCGGCCACGCCGAAGAGCCAGCCGGCCCGCCCTTGTTTGGCGGGCGTGGACAAGGTGCAGGCGATAGTGGCTGTCGCCAAACCGAAACCCATCAGCCAAAGCGCATCGGGAGACAGCTGAAAAGTCACTGTCTCGCCTACCAGCTCATTTGGTAGTGCCACGGAGCTGGTCCCGTTCGGGAGCGCAACTATGCAGCCGATCATGCCGGAAACGCTGCCGGCCGCGAGTAGCCAGCGCGCCAAAGAGAGGCCGATGCGCGACGCGGCAACGATTGCAGCGAGCACCCACGCCAGAGCGCCCGCGCCTATGAGCTCAATCGACAAGCTGGCCTCCCTGCACGCGCTGCGGCGCCCGATCGAGAAGCATCAGCAGCGCTTCGATGATGGCGGCCGGGTTGGGTGGACAACCCGGTAAATAGGCGTCGACTGGAATGACGCCGTCGAGCCCGGATCCGCACGCATAGCCGCCACCGGCCACGCCTCCCGAAACGGCGCAGGTGCCGCTTGCCATGACGAAGCGCGGCTCGGGCATCGCCTCGTAGGTGGCGCGCAACGGTTCGTGCATCGCGTAGGTCACCGGTCCGGTGACCAGAAGCAGGTCCGCAAAGCGCGGTGATGCGGTGAAAAAAATTCCGAGCCGGTGCAGGTTATAGAAGGGATTGTTCAGAGCCTGCAGTTCCGACTCGCAGCCATTACAAGAGCCGGAGTCGACATGGCGGATATGCAGGCTGCGTCTGAACGGTCGTTTGGAATCTTTCGCTTCGGATTTGTGGGCCTTCGGATGCGGCCGCCAGATGAGGTCGTCCTTATGCCTTACGCCAAAAGCCCAATCCTGCGACGGCGACATCGCCCCCGTCGGACATGCTTCGGTGCAGAGCTGACAAACGATGCAGCGCCCATAGTCGACGCTCAGGCGCCCTTGTTCTTTGTCGGCCTTGGCGCGAAGGGTGATAGCCTCTGTCGGGCAGGCCTCGGCACAAACCTCACATCCTGTGGCGCAGAGCTCCGGGTGGTAGCGGGGCATACCGAGCAGGCCGGCCTGACCGTCCTTGCCTTCCTCCAGCGGCCACGGCGTCGTCTGCTTGCCTTCCAGTAAACCGAGAAGCGTCCAAAGCGGCATGTTCGTTCTTCCTAGCGAGCGCAGCCAGCGACGGTTAAGCCGAAGCTCGCCTCGTTGATCGCATAGTCCATCATGTTCGTGCCGTGAACCGTGAATGGGAAAGCGCGCCAATTCGAAAAGGATGGCGACTTGATCTTCACGCGGGCGAGGTTGCCGTTTGCGTCGAAGTGGACGGCATACATGAGCGTTCCCCTCGGGGACTCACTCCAACCAAGGCCCTCTGATCCAGGCACGATCTCGCAGGGCTCAACGACCGGCCCATCTGGAAGGAGGAGGAGCACGCGTTGCATGAGCGCGATGCTGCTATCGATTTCTTCCGTGCGGACCTGAGCACGCGCATGGGCGTCACCAGCCTTCTGCAACGCAACCTTGACAGGGAGCTCCGCATACGCCGCGTAAGGGTGATCGCGCCTGAGATCGCGGTCGACACCAGAGCCTCGCTCGACGGGACCGGTCGCTCCTTGCTCGAAAGCGACCTCAGTCTCAAGAGGGCCTGTCGTGATTAGGCGATCGAGATAGCTGTCGGTATCCTCGAGACGCGCGGCATAGACGGCGAACGCCTCGCGTAAACTCTCGAGTTCGGCGCTCAACCAATCACTGGGAGAGAGGTCGCGACGCAAACCGCCGATCGTCAAGATGCTGCGTAGAAACCGGCTGCCGGTCAGCCGCGCATTGAGTTGCTTCGCTCTCTCCTCGAGCAGCTTTCCTTCGGCCTCACCGACCTTCAAGGTCGTAGTGTGACAGAGATGCCCTAAATAATGGAGGTGATTGTAAAGGCGCTCCATCTCCGCCAGCAGCACGCGCAGGAAGCGCGCGCGCGCTGGGACGATGCATCCCGACGCGGCTTCGACAGCCTGGCAATAGGCAAGCGCATGCGCCACGCTGCCGACCCCCGAGACGCGCTCCGCGAGCACGACGCCCTGTCCAGCGGAGTTTCCTTCGAACCGCTTCTCCATGCCGCGATGCTTGGAGAACAGGCGGGTGCTCAAATGGAGAATCGCCTCGCCGATATAGACGAACAGGAACTCGGCCGATTCGAGAACGTCGGCGCGCACCGGACCGAACGGAAGCAGCTGGACGTCGGCTTCCGCCCCGGCCAACTCCGGAACCGAAATTTTGGAGGGCGCAACGCGGAGCTCCACTCCCGCGGGGTAGTCTGGCGCGAAGGGCGGGATTGCCGGATTGACGCCCTCCATCAGAATCAGCGGCTCCGGCTGGGGCTGGTCTTGGAACGGGAGGCCGAAGAGGTCGGTGATCTCACGCTCGTACCAGCTGAGCAGTGGCCAAATGCGAGAGAGGCTTGGAACGGATCGCTCGGGCCGGCATGACCATATCGCAAACGGTCGAAGCGGCTTCTCATGCGCCACGTAGCGCAGCTCGATTTGGCCCGGCTCTGGGTTCCACGCATACACCATCTGCATCCGTCCGCCCTGGTCGAGCAGCCGGCTTGCGGCCCCCTTGAGTTGGCCTGTCGCGATGCTCTTGGGCTTCGGCATGTCAAGAGCCGCCAGCCGCAAGCGCTTGAGCGATAGCCATGAGATGATCCCAGATCTGCTGCGGCCACCAAATCCCGAGCACAAATAGCGGCACAAGCGAGAGCCACATCGGCGCCACGCACCAAAAGCTGACGGCAGAAGTGGCCGCAGGCGCCTCCTCCGGATCGAAATACATGACGCGGAAATGATTGAGGAAGCCGACGAAGATCACGATCAGCAGCACGAGCATGATGCCGACCGGCCAAACGAAGGATTGCGCCAGTCCCGCCTTGAGGATGATCAGCTCACTCAGAAACAGACCGAAGGGAGGCGCGCCGGTGATCGCGACAGCGCCGGCGAGCCACAGGGCGCCTTGCACCGGAAACCGGGCCCATACGCCTCGCAAATTGGCGATCTCCTTCGACCCGAGGCTGCGCATGACGTTGCCTGCCCCGAAAAACATCAACGACTTGTTCAGGGAGTGGTTGAGCATGTGATAGAGCGCGCCGATCACGCCCAGGGGACCGCCAAAACCGAAGCCGAGGGCAACCACACCCATATGCTCCACGCTCGAATAGGCCATGAGGCGCTTGATGCCGTTTTGCCTGACGATAAACAGCGCACCCACAAGCAGAGACGCGACGCCGAACGCGACCAGGCTCGTCCTGGCCAAAAGCCCCACCCCTGCTTCATCCGCCACAGCGAGATAGCGGACGATCCCCAGCATGGCGGCATTAAGCAAAGCTCCGGACAGCATTGCGGAGATCGGCGCGGGGCTTTCGCTGTGGGCATCGGGCAGCCAGGTATGCATAGGCGCGAGCCCTACTTTGGTTCCATATCCCACCAGCACCAGCAGATAGGAAAGCGTGACGAGTTGCGGGTTCATCTTCGGTGCGGCCTCGCGCAAGACGTCCCAGGTCATTTGATAGGTCGGACCGAGCACAAAGCTGCCGCTCCAGTAGAACAAGACCGTCCCGAGCAGGGCGAGGCTGATTCCCGCTGACACCACGATGATGTACTTCCAGGCGGCCTCGACGCTTTCCGGCGCGCGCTCGAAGCCGACCAGGAACGTGCTGACGACCGTAGTGAGCTCGATCGCAATCCAATAAAGCCCGGCGTTGTTCATGGTCATGCTCATGAAAATCGTCAGGGCGAACAGCGCAAACAGGGCGTAAAAGCTCCATAGTTTCTCGTCCTCACTAATACGCCGCATGTAACCAACCGAATAGATCGAGGCGAGCAGGTAGACGGTCGCGGCGCAGAACAAGATCCATCCGCCCGGCAGGTCGAGCACGACGTAGTTTGCCCAGTAGTGGTATGGTCCAGCGCTACTCAGCACCACAAGGACAACGGCAGCTCCGAAGCTTAAGACTGCGGCGACAAGGTTGAACCCTTCCACAAAGCGTGGCTCCCTGAACAAGACGCACCCAAGCGCGGCAAGCGCCGGAGCCAGCATGAGAACGAGCAAGAACGGTCCTGCCATGCCTAACCCACGAGGCGCCTGAGTTGACGGCTGCTTGTGCTGCCGACATTGGTGACGAGATATTGAACGAGCACGCCGAAGCAAGCGACGATGATCGCCAGGTCGAAGAGGATGACGATCTCAATCAAGAGCGGCATCCCGGGTATCAGAGATCTGCGCACCGAGGAAGATGCCGTTCTCGAGCACGAGGAGGCCAAGAATCTGGCTGAGCGCCTCGTGCCGCACGGTGAGCATGAGAAAGCCGATCAGCTTCATGGAAAGCATCACCGTAAGGGCCAATACTGCCACACTCCCGGTCAGCCCAAGCGAGCTGCCGACCTTGTGAGCTACGATCAGAGAGAAGAGAACGCCAAACGCCCCCAGGACCAGGGCCGAACTCGGCTGCAGGATTTCATGCAGCTCGCGCGAAACTTCGAGGCGGCGCATGATCCGCCATATGAGGTAAGGCAGAAACAGCCCGCGAAAGAGTGCCGTCAAGATCGCGATCAAGTAGAGCTCGGGATAGTTACCGTAGTAGCCGACCGAGGCCGACAGCGCGGCAATGATCCAGGACTCCGCGGCGAAGGCGTACAGATAGTTATTAAGCCAGCGGGAGCCGAGCATCACGAAGGTCAGAACCAAGCTAGCAATCGCCATCAGGCTGAACAGCGAAGCTGCGAGGGGATCGAGTTGAGCGGTTAGCATGTCAACTTAGCTGGGTGCTGATGATCGAGAGGATGGCAAAGACGAAGGAAGCGGCTAGAACTTCCTGATAGCGATAGAAGCGCAATCGCGATTGCGCCGTCTCGACGAAGACGACGGCGGCAACGACGACGAGAAACTTAAGGCCGAGCGCGGCTAGCGAACCGACGACGCCCAGAGGCGTTCCTTCGTGCGACAAACCCCAAGGCAGCAACAGGACGTTGCAGAAGATCGTGTACAGGATGAATTGCTTCATCATCGAGGCCCATTTCAGGAGCGCAAGCAGCGGCCCGGAATATTCGAGAATGCGTGCCTCATCGATCATGTAGATCTCGATATGCGTGCTCGAGTGGATTGGCACGCGGTCGGTTTCGACGAGAAGCAGTGCAAAGAAACTCGCCAACAGAAAGAGATGCGCGGGCCCCCAGTAGACCGCCGGATTCTCGACGAGTAAGTGATTGACCACAAACGGCAGCATCGCCTTGGCAAGCAAGGTGATGCCGACGAATACGAGGATCAGAGCGGGCTCGGCGAGTATGGCGAGCATGACGGCGCGGCTCGAGCCAATACCTCCGTAAGCACTTCCGCTATCAAGCCCCGCCAGGACGACAATGAAAGACGCGAGCGTCAGGATCAGTCCGCCGCCAAGGATGTCCCCCATGTCAGACAGCGGAAGCGGAAAATCGGTAAGCACCGGTATCAGAATGGGCACAGTCAGCATCGCTGTGAAGGCGATGAAGGGAGCCACAAAATAGATCCAGGACGCACTCTCGGGCGCCACTACCTGCTTGTGAAACAGCTTCCACAAGTCGCGGTAGGGCTGAAAAATCCCCGGGCCCTGCGCAAGTTGAACGCGCTCTTCGAGCTGCAGTACGACACCTTGCAAAAGCGGCGATAGTGCCAAGACGGTCAGAACTTGGCACAGTTGCAGAACGATATCGCGGAGACTCAAATGCGCCTCCGGCAAGGAGAGGCGGCGCGCGCTGGACTCTAGGCAACGCAATGTCGCCGCAAATTTGTTGGGGAACCGTAGGGCCCACGTCGTGACTCCTTTCCTCCAGAAACTGGACGAAAGGAGTCATCAGCCCCCCACGGGCGGTTTAAGGCGGAACTCCATCGCCTGCGCATGCTGGCGCGCGCGTCAGGATTAGTTTGTGAGTTGCGATCTTGTCAACCAGTTCCTAGCGGTGTGTGATCGGATCATGAGCACGGCCGCACACAATCGAACAAACTGCACGGTTGTTCCTCATCTTGATGACCTCGTGGCTTTGAACGACTTCAAGGTTCTTGTGAAGCATCGGTTCTCTGCCGTGGCGATCAGAAGATTCCAACGCCGATGACGAGCACGACGCTAGTCTCAAGCCAGGAGACCGCGCCAACTCAAGCTCGCGAGGTGCTGCTTCGCGTTAGAGCCAGGAGTGGGCCCAAGCACGGCTTCGGCTGGCGACTTGCGGCTGACGTCAAGCGCTCGCATTGAACGCAAAGCTCAAGAGGCCTCGAGGAGCGATCATCCGCAGACCTGTCCCTTCCGAAAACTATATCCGCGCGTAGCGATGGTGAAGTCCGCCCAGCACAGCATTAGCGACGATGGCGCCGCACCTCTCGATTGGCCTAGGATTTGGAGCGTCCTTGTCAATTCCGAGATGAGTCCGCGTCGCGTTGTAATATGCGGTGTATGCCCTCAGGACATGCCGAAGATGTGCCTCACCCCAGATGATCACATGGTCGAGGCATTCACGGCGGATCGACCCGATCGAACGTTCGACGTATCCATTCTGCCATGGTGATTGGGGCGCGATGGGGCGATCGCGAATGCCCATTGCTCGAAGCCGCCGAGTGAACGCCTCGCCATAGGCACCATCGTTGTCACGGATGAGAAAGCCCGGAACAGTGTTCCAAGGAAAGGCTTCGGTAATCTGGCGGGCCAGCCATTCCGCCGTCGGATTGGTCGTGACGCCGATCCATAGAAGGCGACGGCGTCCGAGCCCCAAGATGACAAACACAAACAGTCGTTCGAATGCCAGCGTCGGAACGATGAGGAAATCCACGGATGCAATCCCGTCGGCGTGGTTGCGGAGAAAAGTCTTCCACCCTTGAGACGGCGGACCTCGCCGTCTCAACATGTATTTCGAAACCGTCGACTGAGCGACATCAAAGCCGAGCTTGAGCAGCTCGCCGTGAATCCGCGGCGCGCCCCAAAGCGGATTTTCCTCGCACATACGGCGCACGAGATCTCGGAGTTCTTGATCAATCCCGGGCCGGCCGCCTGGATTGTGAGATTTCCAGCGCCACCAGGCGCGAAAACCCATCCGGTGCCAGCGAATGATTGTCTCAGGACGCACGATCACTGTGGCGTTGCCGACATCGGGGAAACGCCGATACAACCAGACGAACAACGCCCGATCACAGCCGGAAAGCCGCAACCTTTTCGGGGCCTTTCGGTGCAGAATGTTCAGCTGATGGCGAAGGATGAGGATTTCGGCTTTCAGTCGTTCATGCGAACGAAAGCAGTCCCACATATATCCGAGCAGAAGTCTGAAGAAGGTCGCCATCAGTTTCGATCATGAGCCGATTCTCTTTTCCACTGCGAATCCAGCGGATGAGGTTTTCGGAAGGCACAGGGCTTCTTCTTCACTTGGAAACCCTATAAATCGCGGCATGGTGATGATGGGAGTGGAGCGGTGACTTGGCTTCGATTGGACGATGCGACGGCACTCATCGACCACGATGTGCAGAAGGCGCGTGAGCGGTTAGGACGCGCAATCAGCAAGGCCTGGCAGATGCGACCGGGCGGACTACCCCAGACGCCTCTCGATCCCAATGTGCCCTTGCGGATCCAAGTGGCGCCGCCACCTGGCTTGCGACTTGAGGGCAGAACTTGGTTAGAGAATCCCGTGCTGCATTGGGAGTCTTCCGAAATTGAATGTCTTTGTAAGCCATGGATGCCCTCCTCTTCGCAGCCGCTGCCGTCAGCATCCCCAACTCGAGCGAAGATTGAGGTTTGGGGTGAGGACCTGGTCCGTCTATGGGGCGGTGATATCTCACCGACTAATTTATCCTAGTTTGCAAGGAGGAGAGTGATGAGGCTTTTCGCCGTAGTGCTCGCCTCGGCGGTCGCAGCATCGACACAGGTCATGGCGCATGAGCCACTGCACCAGCGGCACGCAAGGATGACTGGAAAAGCGGAAGTTGATGGAGGATGTCCCGCGCATCGTCACCGCGGAGTGACGGGCGCGTGCGTACTTAACCCCGACAACGGACCATACAGGCCCGATCCGTACTGGACCCCGTGCGACTACTCTTCCGGGGAATATCCCGAGGGCTGTGGCGGCAACTAACTCCCGCTCGCTAAAAGCGACGCTGGCGCCGTATTCGCGAACGGAATCCAACAGCCAAATAGGGAAAGTACCGTAATTCGAGCTTGTGCGTGGCAGCAGCTTATTGGCAGCGCCTCGTCCGGCGGCGGCGAGGACGATGACGCCAAATCTCCCGTGAAGTTAGGAAGAGGGCGATCACGTCTGCGCCACGAACTCACTCGTCGTCGGAATCGGGTTTTGGCGGCAGCGTCGGCTCTGTGCATAAGTTCTTAGCGTCAGCTTCGGCTTCCTCTGCCGTTTTGTACGAATTTTTGCCGATCTTGGTGACGTCCCTGCCGGTGGGCTCGATATCGACGACGAGACATTTTTGATCGGACGACCGCACAATCCACCAATCCGCGAAGGGCAGGTCGAGCGAGGCCACATGCGAAAAGGGCGCCGACCAGAGGAACTCTAGGCATCATGTTATCACCCCCGGCGGCTTCCCGAGTTCTCGTCAGCCTGTCCGCGCTAGGTGCAGTTGAGTGCCCGGAACTTAGCACTCTTTGATCGAAGTGATTGCCTTCTCAGCTTCACTTTCAGATTTATATTTACTCTTCGTTTTGTATCGCTTGTTATCGGAAGGTTCGGTCGTCGTGATCGTACAGCCGTGCATCGCTCTGTCGTATATGATGTAAAATGTTTCCTCGCCCCAAACTGAACTCGTTAGAAAGACGGCCACCATCGCTGCCATAAGAAAGCGTTGCATGCGAATATCTCCCTTGAAACTTATGATGCGGGGCGTCGGATCTGCGTGACAGGGAAGCAGAAGGAGTCCGAACGTCACAGCAGGCGCCCCAAACAGGACTTCGAGCCAAAAACGCCAAGCCCCATACTCCCGTTTCCGAGGCGTGGTTAGCCTCGCTTGAGATAGAGACCTATTTTCCTGGTGAGTGTTGAGCTTCTTTGTTGTTTTTGGCTTGATCCGCAGCCATGGCCACAGAGTTGTCGCTTGAGGATGCGGCAATGAACGGTCGGCTCCAACGCAGTGAGCGCGGTATTTTGCGGGTGCCACCACTTGAGATGGATCAAGGAAGGGAGACACGGGACATGATGTTATTTGATTGCAGTCCGCATCGTTTTCATCACTAGCGCCCCCCGTCTAGCCGAAGATGCGGTCTGTTCGCGCCGGTTTTTCCCTCTCGGCGCGCGTGAACATCCGGCCGCGCGTAGCGGTTGGGCGTCTTTTCTTCTCCCGATAGACGCCGCGCTAAACGATCCACCCGAGCTCACGCGCCTTGTTGGAGCACCCGATTCGTCGGGCCCCACTCGCACCACGGTTGAGTGACTTAGGTCACAGAAAATAGTGGGCTGCCAGTGCTAAAAATGAGGGGGAAAGTGACCCCCAACCCCCAACCCCAAGGACGAAACCTATGCGTAGAAGTTACATCACGTCCGCCTTTGCAGGTGCTCTATTGCTTGGTCTAGGCACGACGGCGGCTCTGGCTGTGACAGGCGAGTTCAACAACATGTGCACAGAAGGCCTCGCTCTCGGCAAAGACATACAGACTGACTGCAAGATCAACACGGTCATTGACGGCAAGACCTACTGCTTTGGCAGCGAGGACGCCAAGGCCGCCTTTATGAAGGACCCCACGGGCAACATGGCGAAGGCGCAGGCCTATTACAAAAGCAAGCATCCTGGTTAGGCTGCCACTTCAATAAAAGCAATTGGAGGGGCCTTCCGCTTATCGACGGAGGGCCCTTTCGTGCGCCAAGTGGCCCCCGTCCCACTCCCCGCAGCGCTACCTCTCTTCGCTAGCGGCCTAGCAGGGGCGGGTTGGCTGAGCAGGCGCAGGAAGCGCAACATTGAGCCGATCCATAAATGTCCTACAATCGTGGCCTTCTAGACAAGCAACAAGAGCTCTTCCTCTCTTCGCCAGCGGTCTTGGCGGTCTAGGCGCACTTCGGTTCTGGAATAGGCGGAAGAAGGCTGCTTAGGGGCCGGGTGACAGTCACAGCCGCCTACATTGGCGGAGCCGACATGTAATGCCAGCGCCACCATCCTCTAGGTGGCTTCGGCGCTGCATTAGCTGGCAGATAATGTGGGCACGAATGCCATCCGTAACCGGGGTCAAAGCAACGGAAGTATCCGTGCCCGCTTCGACCGAAAATGGGACCCGCGTACCAACCCGATCTTAGGCGCACCCAGGTTTCTTTGCCCTCAGGCGCCCAGAGATTGCACGTCAGACAACCCTTAAGGCGTTGTCCACGATTGTCGATCTCGACGAGTAGCCTCAAAGATCTGATTGCGCTCGCTGACAAGCTCAATGAGCTTTGTTGGGGACTGCCGGGTGACACACCCCACCTCGATGACATCTGCGATGCCCGCGACATGGCTTTCGCTGCGCTGTTCAGACGTGGTTACAAGCAGGACTGCAATCGGTGAATTCGTTGGACACATGCTGCCGCTGTTGGCCGCACAGCCTGCTGCTGCTTCGTCCAAACTCTTTAAATCAGCTACGAGCCTACGAAGAATCTTGGGCGGTAGAGCGAAGACGACGGTCCCCAATTCCACAGTGTCTAGTAGCAATCCCTTGGCGTCAGCCGCCTGAACAATTTGGTGACCGACCACCGCTTTAGCTGTTCGTCGTCCCATGACGGAAGCCGCGCCTCGATTTGGCTCGCGGTAAGCTGATCGAGCACGGCGAAAATCTCATTACGGTCCATCGCCGGAGCTTAAAGCAAAAAGGGCGCTGGAAGCGGGCATTATGTGTTTCGGTTCCTGGTTCGACAGCGGCTTAGCAAATCGGCACGGTTCCTTCCCATATCGTAGCAAGCTGGCCGCCGCTACTAGTGTACGAAGACTTCCAAGTCCTCTGGCCGACGCCCGATATCTATGCGGGCTCCCAATCCAACCCGCGTCATCTAAACTTTCGAAGCGTGCGGGCTTGATGGGGGAGAGCATGACAGGAGATGTCGGCTAAGATCGTAACCATCCAATGCTGACAGCTTTCAGGACATGGAGCCCAGCACGTGCAGCCGAGGTTCTCGAAGCAAACTTGGCATCGGAGAGAAATCATTGAGTCCTTCTGACCTATCACGGGCTGGGCTCAGTGGCCCCAGTTGCTGCATTGGCCTGCACCCGGTTCGGTTGACAGCCGCCTAAACTAATCCAGCCTGCATCGCGGGCAGAAGCACGAAACGTGCGCATAGCCCTCCGCACCGAACTATGATCGCGAAAGCCTGCATCCGCACCGTGCACGAGGACACAATGCTAGACCTCACACCGTCCGGATGCTGTAGCGAGTGAGGTGATATAGCCCATGGCGAGCATGCTGATGACCAGTAACGTTCTCATGGTTTGCAATCTCGATTCGAGCAGGCTTCGGCCGTGCGCCACACGAAAGAGCCTCGGCCGCACAGCTGATTACCGCAACCAAGAAAAGGGCGCCGACCGAAGCCGACGCTTACGAGGGCTTGCCCGCGTATCGTTGTCAGAAGTGCGCTTCGGCAAGTTGGGGATTCGCAATGTCAATGCTATTCTGTCCCTTGGCGTGATTCTCACGCCAAAAAGAGGGGGGATTCCAATGTCGTTGTTCTTAGTGCTGCCGCTCTTGACTGCTACAGGATTGTATAACCCGCACGTGGTAGATCGTCATAACCGCTGCATTGCCGAGCCCGGCACCGTTGAGGCGCTCTATTGCCCGGGCCCCGCGACTGCAGCTCCGCCTGCTCATCATCGGCACGGCAAAAAATAGCACTGCCCAAAAAGGGCGACTAACCGCCGCCTTCTGGGAAATCGAGTTCCGATTGATCCGGCGCGCCTAGCAGGGCGGGCAGTTTGGCTATGCTTCTGGCGATCCGCCATGCCTCATCCTCGGTGAGCTCCCCGGCCGTGCTCGCGGCCGCCGGAGTCTCGCGCGAATAGAGATAGGCGAGTGCCTGCTTATTGGCGTCGACCACCTTGAACCCGCCGGGAACTTTCTCAACGGTCCATGGTGGCGGGAAGCGTCTGGTCATGGCCGAAAGATACAACGGAAAAGGGCGCCGGCCGAGCCGACGCCCCCTGATGCGCCCTAGCGGCAGCTCCAACATAAGCTACGAAGCCGCCTGCTTCTCTCCTACTCCGCCAATGCTTGCGGCCCAGTAAATTGGGCGCAAAAAACTGCACATAAAAGAAGCCCGGCCGTTGGGGTGGCCGGGCCGTGTGGCGTTGGCGCATTAAGGCGGGGGCCTGAGAGCGCCGAACCTAAAACGCAATCAAGCTAAGTCCGGTTCCGCCCCGCTCGCACGAAAAAGCTCCGGCCAAAGTGACCGCGGCTGATCGGAGCCAAATCTCCCCGTCACGGTGACGAAACTGAAGCGCCTCTTGGGCCGCGTGAGGCCGCTACCATCAGCCTCGTCAATATCTGCCACAAGGCCGAAGCCAGCCCCCGCCGATCAGTATGCGTGCGAGTGCGCCAGTTGCTCATCTGCACTCCACGGACCGGCACCGGCGAAAACGAGATACAGAAAGACGAAGCAGAAGAGGATGGCGAGCTGCCCACCGTTGAGCGTAGGGAAGAAGTTCTTAGGCGCGTGCGCCATGAAGTAGGTACGACCATGTCGCCGGCCAGGATGAACGCGACCGGTCGGGTGAATAGCCCTATAAGGATTAGAAAACCGCCGACGAGTTCCAGTATCCCTTGAATGCCGATAAGCGAGAGCAAGGCTGGAGCCGCGTGCTCTGAAGGGGGAAATCCCAGGAGCTTCTGTGTCCCGTGCTCCAAGAACAAGAGGCCATAGCACATGAAATCGAGCAGCGATGACCTCGCGAAAGCGCTTCGGGAGAATCTTAAGCTGCGACGCGAGCTTGCAACCGAGGTTGCCGAAGCCAAGGACCAAAAACTCACGGCCGTCCGTTTATGCTTGGCGAGAATTCTTTGGGACGTTGAGTTACTCATTCTTTGGAAGGATTTGGAGGTCAACGTGTCAATCACTGGCTGTCGACCCGCCCGAACCAGCTTCAGCTAAGGGGCAGATGACGGTATCGGATACGCGCGCGCAAGCCACTCATCAACGTCGGATGCTTGATAGGCCTGACCCTGGTGAGTGCCGCCAACGGGCACTTGAGTGTGTGCGATTAGCGCAAACCACCGAGGACCGAGAAGCCAGACAGATATGGTCTGACCTGGCTAGAACATGGCTTACATTAGCCGCTGATCTTGAAGCAAACGAGTGCCTTCTGGATGAATGGGGCAAGCCCACGCCTCGAATGCGGAAGACTCCTGGTTGATGTTAAGTGGTGCAAGCCGAAGCTGACGGTGCGCGTGAAGCATCTCTCAGCAAGCAAGACGCTTCGGCACACCCACCGTGTAGAGGACAGGGAGGACATCACGAACATTAGGAACCGCGTCAAAGCGGGTTGTTCCGCGTCCTAAATTATCTGTGGAACTTTTTCTGCTCATCAAGCCAGCAGCCAATTTTCCAAAGGGCTTCGGCATACCACGTGCAGATACGAGCCAAGAGTGCGCTCATTAGCTAAAACCCCCCATTGTTGGATCTAACAGCCCTATCCGAGCCCAATACCAAACGATGAAGCATGGACGGAGTTGTAGTAGGCCTAAGGTGTGCGTGTGAGGCCAGAGCTCCTCGGCACCTCGCCTTGAACGATCAGTGTTTTGACACTGAAGATAGAATCGTGCGCCATCCAATCGAGCGTGCGCTGGGGGCACGCAGTCGTCTGCGTAAAAGAAGCTGCAACATTCTCCTTTGTTGTTTGTGACGCCAGGCTCCTTCACTCCACCCGGACGAGTGATGGTGCAATCCTCGTCTGTGCGGATCACACTGGCGGCGAGCCACTAGCTCGCCGGGAGCACCAGCAAAGTTGAGAAGCGGGTAGTTGACATCGCGGGTTCCCCAAAAACGGTGAGCCACAATCGGCTTTATCATAGCCCAATCGCTTGGAAATTTTTGGGCCGGGACCGGCCAACGCCCCGGTTGACGCCCCGTCGGTCACATGGCCTATAGCGCCATGGGTGACAGAGTAAAGCTGCCCGCGAGATAGCGGCGCGTACCCAGCTACGGTTTATCGAGAGGATTTCCGCTATCAGGATTGTGTGCATTTTCTGCTTGGCTCTTTTTGTTATCAGCGGCGCGGCTCATGCCACGAGTAGCTCGGGCAACCACAAGCGGGCCATTGACTACAACGGCGTCAAGGATCGCCATGACTGCATTCACCTCGGCGGACGTTGGCAACCGCTCATGCATCGTTGGACAAAAATTGTTTGACTTTTCCGCGAGCAGCTCACCGCCATGCGTGGCTCAGACTGACGATTGATTAACTGCACGGCGGCTCGATTTCGCGCCATTGGGGAAGATCCCTGCCACTATTGGTTAGCGGCGGGAGCCGGAATGGCGATCGTTTTGACCTTGCGTGCGCCCGGCCACGGAGGCGGCGGCTGCGGCTCCGACACAGCGCCCGATGGGTTCGGTGACGAAGCCCGTTCGCCCTCTGGTGACTGTGAGGGCGGATCAGACGAATTCGAGTATCGTGTTTGGCCGTAGGGCGGAGGGTTTAGTGGCGCCAAGTCGGCGGTGGAGGCTTGCCAAGGGCGAGAACAGCCTCCTCCAACGGCAAAAAGCGCCGAAGCTACGGTGATGGCGGTTTTTACGCGCATGACCTACGCCTCCCGGTTCTATTCCCAGGATGCACCTAGACATACAGCGACCGCGCTTTCGGAGTGATTAAGGTCCCGCCTTCGACAACCCGGGCTGATGCCGGACATTGACCGGTTTAATCCTTAAAGAGATGCGCCGTCTTGCAAACGCATTTGCAAACGAACCACGCGGCATAACACGACGTGCGACGTCACAAGGGAGGACAGTCGGGAGAAAAATAGCCAATAGGATGGCACAGTTAGCTACTCGACAGGACGCGCCGACACGAGAACCTTAGAACTCGAAAACCGTTGTACGGGTAACCGGACCGCCAGTTCGAATCCTACCCGCTCCGCCAACAACTAAGCCATTGATACGGCAATCATTTTCTTTCTGGCCGCGGTACAAATTGCTCGGTGTTTTCCGAGCCTTACACGGCGCCCGCGCGGGGTGCCGTAGCTAGAGACTTCTTAGGTCCGACATTCGGCGGTCTCTATAGGCTTCGTCTCTTATGGCGCGCGTTGGCAGTACCACTGTCTCTCGGGCCACGCCGCAATTCTTGGCGAGCAAGCGAGACGCTAAATGGAGACGCGCTTAAAGGGCGCTAGTGATCCGCCTCAAGAGCAGAGGAGTTCGCGCTGTGCGACCAGCTGTCACTCTCCTTCACGGTCATCTAATCCTCACGACCCATATCGCCGCAGACGAGGGGATCAGCAGTTCGTACGTTACGCGCCTCCTAAGGCTCGCTTTCCTCGCTCCCGAAATCGTCACGGCGATCCTGAACGGAAAGCATCCTCCACCGTTAGGCCGTCATCGGGAAATTGGATTCGTGAAGCCGAAGCTTTCAATGCTGTCGGCGATCTGTTGAATTTGCTTCTTGGGGTGGGTACGCGCGTTTTTGGGATGGGACACATTGGAGCCGCACGGGGCGCGAATGAGGACATCAAATAGCGTTTTTGCCAAAGCAGAGCCAACCAAACAGCCTCTGAGGCGTTTCGAGCTTAATTGCTCAACAAATCACGTTGGAGGAATTGATGATCCGGAAATTACCCCTTATCGCAACGTTGGCTTGCGCTCTGCTGGTCTCGCCAGTGGCTTACGCTGGCCATGGACACGGTGGTCACGGCCATCATGGTGGCCACGGGCATGGCCATGGCCATGGCCATCACGGGCATGGCCAGCACGGGCATGGTCATCATGGAGACAACCATCACCACCACCATGGAAATGGCAATTGGAATTGGAACCATCACCACCACGGACACGGCCGCTGGTGGGGCGGCCACTGGTATGGCTACGGCGTCGGCTACTGTTGGCAATGGACCCCATACGGCTACAGGTGGGTGTGCTACTAGAATTGATGAGTTAGGGCGTCGGCTTCGGCCGACGCCCTTTATCTTGATCCTTTATGGCGTAGCTCATGTAGTGCGCGGAGGTCTTCCTCGCTCAGTCGGGCCCAACTTTCTTTGCCCTCAACTGCCCACAGATTGCAGGTCAAGCAGCCGACTAGCCGTTCACCGCGATTGTCGACCTCGACGAGTGGCTGTCCACACTGGTTGCAGCGTCCGCTCACTTGCGGCGACTCTTTCGGATCAGTTTGAGGCGATACTTTTCAACCGTCAGCGCGCCGCGAATTGCAGATCGTACCCCAAGAAGAACTCGCCCTATATGCAGCCCAGAAGGAAGCCGAACTTCGTAAGATTGCATTCGACTCCGCGAGGGTCTGTCCATCCACTTCAAGCACCGGCAAGGCACCAAACGGCGTGTCCGGCTTGCGGCGCTCCCAGGTCTCTCTCAACTTGGTCATGAAACCACTTCCATCCGGAGCGTTCACTTTATTTCCAGCCTACATCGTTCGTAAGCCCGGGAGCGGCCTGCACTTCGACTCGCTGTTTCACGCGCGAGAAGGACCGACCTGCATTGGGCAACACCTGCCCGCTGCGCTGGCTTTCATGCAATGCTCGAGCAATTGCAACATAGTGATAGTGGGTCGCGACCTTGAGCGCGTAAGTGAATAAGATGTGCGGCTCGCGCCAGCGTGCGCGCGATATGCGCGAAAGCTGTTGCCTGTATCTCGAACCAAGCGTCGCCGATGAATGGGTCGAGCACGATGTCACCGCGCCGCGAGCAGTCGCGCATGGCGTCGGCGACCGGACCACGCAGTCCGCTTCGACCTTGAGGGTCGCCCAGTCGAGACGCTTACGCGCGCTTATCAGCCCGGCGAAGTCACGCTGTATTTGCGCGGCCGCCCATTCTTGCTGAGAGTCTTGTCAGCGTGAGCTCTACTATATGAAGAACGGCTAACCGGCCGGTCCGAAGAGCTGAAAGAGGAGGACGTCAAACGAGGTCGCTGTCATTTCAGGCTTGCACGTCTCGGTCTTCCGCGGTCCTAAGCGAGTTTGCGTGCGCGCAGGCTGCCGATCTGACTTCCCCCGATCCGCTACTAAGCGCAATCAGAAGCCGAGCTGGAGCACGAAGCTAGAGCAAAAAAGGATTGAAAAAGACCACACGGCACTGGATAGACGGTCGCAATCAGGAAGATCATCTCAGAAAGAAGGAAAAACGGGTGATCGATAGGTGTGATCGTTTTGTTTGGTACGAATTGGCGACGACAGATAGAGGCGCTGCCAAGGCTTTCTACTGCCAGGTCATGGATTGGGGGTCGTGCGAAATGTCCGTGCCGATCTCTTATACGCTTTTCACAGTTGAAGAGGTGCCGGTATGTGGGTTGATGGACTTATCGATGAGCGCGAGGGAAAAAGGCGCGAAGCCGCGTTGGCTCGGCTTTATCGGCGTCGAGGATGTTGATGCGAGCGTCGACCGCATCAGGCGTCTTGGCGGCTCCGTGCTCGTTCCCCCTACAGAGGTCGTGAATCAAAGCCATTTTGCTGTCGTCGCCGATCCGCAGATGGCAAACTTTGCGCTGGTTGCCTGGCCGAAACGTCAACAGCTGGAAGCCGGCCCCCGCGCACAAGGTCGGGTAGTTTGGCACGAACTGCTCGCCGGCGATTCCGAAAAAGCGCTCGATTTTTATGAAAAACTGTTTGGTTGGCAAAGAGCGGAAGCCAGGGCAGGACCGAGGGCGGTTCTCAGTTGGACGAGACACGATCGGGGGCATCGTCACCAAGCCCCGCAAGGTCGCCATTCCTTCCTGGGTTTACTACTTCAATGTCGAGAACATCGAGTCCGCGGTAAAGCGCGTGAAGCAACACGGTGGTGAAATCCTCGAAGGCCCAATTGAAGCATTGGATGGCGTCTGGGTTCTCAAATGTGTTGATCCTCAAGGCGCTCTGTTCGCGCTCGCGGGAAAGAGGAGCTATAGGGCGATCGTGCGACTGAAGCCAATGCCATCGCGCGATAGTCTCGCTCCAGGGACGCAGCGCTGAGAATCCGTAACTCAATGCTGGACGCCTCCCCTTATGTTGCACGACCGAGGGCAAATTCACCGACAGGACCTTCGATGTGCAATGCAATCCCCGTCATCTTGGCGAACAAGTCGATATTGACGATCCCGACCGCGCAGCCGCCCAGTCCCATAGCCGTCGCCATCACATAGAACGATTAAATCAGCACGCCGGCATCTTTTTGAACGAGCTCGTAAGCGATCGATTTGTACTTCCAGGCAACCCTGCCAAATCGCGCCGCGATTATTATTAGGATCTGCGGAGCGGCGGGCGCAGCCATGGCAAATGCGGCTCTCATCAACAAGGCATCGAGTTCACTGCTATGCACCGTGAGTGGTACGAGGGCATGCTCGCCGGCTTCGAAATGGTAAAAGCCTCGCGCCAGCCCTTCGCACCGGTTGACGGCAAGATAGAGCTCAAGTTCGTAGCAAGCGCCTGCCGACGGATATGGTCGTGAAACTGCTAGGTCTTCGTCGCAAGAGTCTGCCCCAACCGGCCGCGGCGGTTGCCGGGTACTCCGGGGAAGGCCAAGCGGCTGCGTCTTTCCTTGATAAGCTATTCGCTGTTCCGGGCTTACCAAGCATCGCGTCCTTCAATTGTCGTGCGCACTGTAACCTCGCTCTTTGAAGCGTACACGATCACCGACGTCCACATCCCCAACAGTGTACGATCTGGTACACAGCTCATTCGGCCGCGAAAAGCTGAGAGAAGTATCTGAACTACCGATTCTTAACCGTCATATTGAGGTTGGTTGGTAACCTCTTTTGGTGACTTTGCCTCCTTGCCCGCGGAGGTTGTCGTTTCGCGGAACGCGAGGAACCGGCTCGATGAGTTCGACGTCCGTCGAGACAAACGTCACGCCTCCCCATCCAAGAGTGCTGGGCTGGTTCGGTACCAGCGCGCTCGCCATGGGCGGTAGCAACCAGATGATCTTCCTGATCACGGCGCTGTTCGTCGGTCAGGGGAACATTCTCGGCCAGGGAAGCGCAGCGGTTCCGCTTCTCATCACTGGCGTCCTACTCGGATGGGCGGCAGCCCCCGCCTGGACCGAGCTGGTGCTGATGTGGCCGAACCGGGTCGGCGGCATCTCGGCCGCCTGCGCCGAAGCCTTTAGGCCCTATAACCCCGTCCTCTCGGCGTTGACCGGCACCTGTTACTGGTGGGGTTGGGTGCCGACCTGCGGACTCACCGCGCTTCTCTCTGCGTCGGCCATCCAGCAATGGTTTGTGCCATCCCTCCCTGTCGAGGCCGTCGCCATCACCATCGTCTGCCTGTTCAGCATCGTCAATCTCTGCGGCATCAAGTGGGTGGCGCGGCTGGCGATGCCGATCGCCACCGTCTCCGCTTCGCTTGCCTTCACCTCGGCGCTTGCTCCTACCTTCGCCGGCGACGTCGATTGGCACCGCGCCTTCGATTACCACCTGACCACGCCGTTCGAGGGCTTCTTCGGCGAGCTGACCTCGGTAATGGCGGGACTTTATCTGATTGGCTTCGCCGCGCCGGCCTTCGAGGCAGCTGCCTGCCATGTGGGCGAGACCAAGGACGAGAACCGCAACGTCCCGCGCGCCATGTTCGTCTCAGCGGCGATGGCAGGAGTCTATTTCATCGTCCTACCCGTCGTGTGGCTCGGCGTCCTAGGGCCCGAGCCGCTCGGGGAGGATCTCGCGACCGTTCTCGGCCCAACTTTCGCGCCCCTGTTCGGAAGCCTCGGCAAGGCCGCCGCGATCTGGTTCGTCATGCTGAATATGTTCCACGGCACACTTCAACCTCTGGCCGGCGCCGCCCGCACGCTCTCCCAGCTCGCCGACGACGGGTTGCTCCCCCGCTTCTTATCGCGTCGCTTGAAACTAACCGACTGCCCTTGGGCGGCGACCATGCTGACTGCCGGTTCCGCCATCGTGTTCTTGATTGCCGGTGATCCCGTGTGGATGATCGCCGCCGCCAATTTCACCTATCTCATCGGCATCTGTATGCCGAACATCGCTGCCTGGCTGCTCAGGCGTGACATGCCCGACGCGGCGAGGCCATACCGCGCGCCGCGCGGTACCATCATGCTCGGTGTGATCGCAGCATCGATCTGGCTGGTTTCGGCCATTCTCGGCTTCCAGCAATTCGGCCTCCCGACCGTGGTATTCGGCCTTGCCCTCGCTTATTCGGGTGCGGCTCTCTATGCTTGGCGTGTGATGGAGGATCGCGTTCGCGAAGGACTCGCCCCCGTCGCTCAGACGCTCCATGTCAAGCTCACCGGCGCCATGGTGTTGGTGCTCGTGCTCGACGGCATCGCCTATCTCGCCGCTGTCAACACCATTTCGGCCGAGCACCACCCCGAGCTCGTGTCGGTGCTTGCCGACATCTTCACTGCGGTGGCGCTACTCACCATCAGCGTCGGCCTTATCTTGCCAGGCATGATCACCTATTCGGCTACCGAGGTAAGCAAGGCGGCCAAGCGGTTGACCACTGGGACCTTGCAGCAATTCACCCGCGCGATGGCGGCGCTCGGTCATGGCGACCTCGATGCCGCGTATGCCTCGGTCAACATCGTGCCGGTCAAACCCAATTCGCGCGACGAGCTCGGCGAAATGGATAACTTCAATGTCCTTCAGGAAGAGGTAAGGAAGGCCGCGATCAGCCTCGGCGAGGCCCGCGACAAGATGCAGGTCGCGCGCGCCGAGCTTTTGGCGCGCCACGAGGAGATCGCCTTTCTCGCCCATCACGATGCCCTGACCAACCTGGCAAATCGTCCGGCGCTCAGCGATCAACTCGCACGTGTGCTCGATCAGGCCAAGGTCACCGGCGACGGCTTCGCTGTGCTCAGCGTCGATCTCGATCATTTCAAGGAAGCCAATGACGTATTCGGCCACGTCATCGGCGATGAACTCCTTTGCGCCATCGCTTACCGCTTGGAGCGGGCCGTCGGCAGCGACTTCATCGCACGCGTCGGCGGCGACGAGTTCATTATCGTGTCAACTGGCGGAGCCCAACCTCAGACCGCGGCACAACTCGCCGATCGCGTGCTCAAGTCGCTCGAAGAGGAGTTCGATATTCGCACGCAGAAGATCGGCGTCGGATTGAGCATTGGCGCTGCTATCTATCCAAGCGACGGAACCGACATGGAGACACTGCTCGCCAACGCCGATGCGGCACTCTATCGGGCCAAAGTCGATGGCCGCCAAATGGTGCGCTTCTTCGATCCGGAGATGGACAAGCGCCTACGCGAGCGTTACGCGCTGCAGCACGATCTGCGCTCGGCGATTGCCCACGGCGAGCTCCTCCTGCACTACCAGCCGCAGGCCAAGATCGACGGCGAAGTGTTCGGCTTTGAGGCCCTGCTTCGCTGGCAGCACCCGAAGCTTGGCTTCGTGCCTCCCACGACCTTCATCCCCCTCGCCGAGCAGAGTGGCATGATCGGAGAAATCGGCGAATGGACGTTGCGCGCGGCCTGCGGCGAGGCGGCCTCATGGCCTTCGCCGATGCAGATGGGCATCAACCTCTCGCCCGCTCAATTCCGTCATGGCGATCTGGCCGCCCTGGTCCATTCGATTCTCCTCGAGACCGGGCTTGCGCCGGCGCGGCTCGAGCTTGAGATCACAGAAGGCGTCCTCATCGGCGACCCGCAGCGTGCCGTCTCCATCCTGCGCCGCCTCAAGCTGCTCGGCGTTAAAATCGCCATGGATGATTTCGGCACGGGCTATGCCTCGCTGTCCTCGCTCCAGTCCTTTCCCTTCGACAAGATCAAGATCGATCGCACCTTCGTCTCCAGCGTGGACCATAACTGCCAGTCGCAGGCGATCGTGCGCGCCGTCATCGGTCTTGGCAAGGCGCTCAACGTTCCTGTGATCGCCGAAGGCGTCGAGACGGAGAGCGAGCGCCTATTTTTGAAGCGCGAAGGGTGCGGCGGAGATCCAGGGTTTTCTCGTCGGCTATCCGGGCCCGATCGGGAGCTACGCCCAGCTGATCACAGGCGCAGTGAAGCAATGCGCCTTGGCGGGCTGAGCCGCGCGCCGATTGGCGACGCGACGGTAGGATGTCCCTTTTGCGATCCTCGACCGCTATTCTCATGATGGCGAAGATCAGCCATCAAAGTCGCACGATCTTCATTCTCCGCCCCTTAGCGTCGGCCCCCTGAAAGATCGCGACGATGCTTCATCTCAGTGCGACGTTGATTTTCCCGATCAGATTGAACCACTGAGCTCGTTCGTCGCCCTCAATCTCATTCGCGTCATGCTTGCTAGTCCATTCGACATAGGCACACACAAGAATTCCATTACGGAGATCGCCTTTGGCAGGGCGAGCTGCTGGAAGGAGGCTTAGTTGACCTACATCGTCAATGAAAGCTGTATCAAATGTAAGTACATGGACTGTGTCGAGGTATGTCCGGTCGACTGTTTCTATGAGGGTGAGAACATGCTCGTCATCCACCCAGACGAATGCATCGATTGCGGTGTTTGCGAGCCGGAATGCCCGGTTGATGCGATCAAGCCGGACACCGAGCCAGGTCTCGAAAAGTGGCTGGAGATCAATACCAAATATGCTCAGGTCTGGCCGAACATCACCTTAAAGCGTGAGCCGCCGCCGGATGCAAAGGACTGGGAAGGCAAGCCAGACAAGGCCAAGTTGCTATCGCCGAACCCTGGCAGAGGTGATTGAACGGGGACGCCAGGGCGGTGGGATCGTCTCGGCGTGAGGCAGTTCCGCCCAGGAATTAAAACACCAGCAGCCTGTTGGCCTTCAACACAGCAGCGGCGAGCTCATCCATGCTGCTGCGCTTTGTGCCCGGCATGATTTCGGCATCGGTAAGACCGCGCGCATCCATGCAGATCGCACATAGCAGGGGGGTAGCGACACGACAGCTTAGCGCTTCAGCTCGGACATGTTCGGCTGAGATGACTAAATTACCTTCCGCGTCATCTCGGGACATCCCGACCGGGCAATGTCACAGTTTGAATAGGGCAGGACTTCGCTTCCTGCCCTCAGCTCCTATAACTCAGCGGAAAGTATAGCTGATGGCAAAGCTTACGCGACAACTGCACGAGCGGATCAAGAGTGACAATAGAGAAAATAAGGACTGGTGGAGGCTTGTTTTCGACACTGAAGCCAAGCGTTTTTATATTGAGCATGAATGGAGCCATACGGACGCGTGGCGAGCCGCCCGCTCATGGGACTGCGGATTTCGATATCAATGGTTTCCTCGCCGAGGGTGAAGCCCCAGTCCAGGCAGAGTTGCTGCGAATTATCGAGAGCCTGTTCAAAAACGGGGGCGGCGAGAATGCCTAGAGGCCCCAAAGGCCATGAGCTGGCGAAGGCGGCAATCCGCCATCAGGTCGTGCTTAATCGTCGAGCCCCGGCAACACAGGCCGCTCTTCAAAGAAGAATCGCAGCATTTCCTGGGAGGCGTCAGGACCGTGCGGATCGGTGTAAGTTCCCTCTGGGCTGCCGCCGGACCAGGCATGGCCGCTTCCGTGGACGAGCCATTTCTCAACGACCACCGCGCCGGTCTTGTCCCGCGTCACCGTGCGGGTATGCGCACGGGTCGCGGCGTGTCGGGCTTCCGCGCGCTCGACGCTCTCACTAGCCCTTTTCGCCTCGACCATGTTGGCGGCATTCGACGGATGGACGATGTGGTCCGCGTCGCCATGGAAGACGATGGTGCGAATGCGTGGGCTGTCGTCGCCAGTCCCGCGCGATTTCCTTGACCGCCGGCCTCGTAGTCTCGCATCGCCACGCATGGCCGCGAACGCTGAAGGGAGATCGGCCGCCGACCGGTAAGGCAGCCCGGAATGGACGCCGACTGCGGCGTAGAGATCTGGGTAGGTCGCGCCCATCACCGCTGCCATGGCACCTCCGGCGGAGAGACCGGCAACAAACACGCGAGCGGGATCGACAGCGCAATCTGCGATAATTTCGCTGGTGATCCCGGCAATGATGGACGGCTCACCGCGTCCGCGCATCTGGTTCTCGGGGCTAAACCAGTTCCAGCACAAAGATGCGTTTGCGGTTTTGGACTGGTTCGGATAGGCGACAATAAATCCATGCTGCTCGGCCAAAGTATTCATGCGGGTACCCGCCGCGAAGTCGTCGGCATCCTGCGTTCCGCCATGCAGCATGACGAGCAAGGCGCGTCTGACGGTCTGAGGACGGCGCGGAATATAGAGCTTGTAGCTTCGGCTGCCGGCCGCGCAGGCAAATGACCTGCTTAGGAACTGAGCTCCCTCCGGGATCTCGAGAGCCTTACGCGGCCTACCGACTGTCAATCCATCGAGACTGAAGCGTGGAAGCGTGGTACGGCGGAGCTTCGCGAGAGCCTTGCCCAGCGGCCATGCTGTGATCTTTGACGGCTGTGACTGCTCCGATCGAGTGTCCGCCTCCAGCTCAGCGGAGGGCATCATCTCGGGCTCTATGACCTCAGCTGTGAGGTCGATGACATGGGTTTCGATGGCTAGACTTGTGGCCGCCGCTTCGCTCGGGGACTCGGATGGGACCGGCTCCCGGCCCGACAAGGCGCGTTGAATGACGCGTGTGGCTTCGACGAGCTTTTGGGCACGCGTCAGGTTCATTGCCGCACGCATGGCGTCCGCAAAATCTATGTTCATGTCTTCGGTCCTTGAGGGTTGTGAGGATTTTGCGCAGGGGTCACCTAATACGATCGGCCAGCGCGCTCTTGATCTCCTTGCTGGCGTGAAGGGCGCCAAGCACCGTGATCGATTCAATGGTCGCCAAAGCAAGCAAAGGGGTCACGTCGGGGGCAATGGTGGCGAGCCCGAGCACCTTGATGTGAAGCGTTTCACCCGCGGCTTTGATGGCCTCCAGATCCGCGCGCGTATAGTGCCTGAGACCAAGCTCCAGCGTATGCCGCACGATCGATTTCCGGACCTCCTCGCCATGGGCCGCAAGCTGGTTGCGGATCGACGTGCGGATGAAGTCCGTGCGGTTGGAATAGAAGCCTTCCTGCACCAGCAAATCGATGTGGCCGAGGTCGACGTAACCCAGGTTAATTGTGATCTTTTCGGTTTCGCTCGCTCGATCGCGGAGCCTGTGAATTTCAGCCGCCATTGGCCATCTCCCCATCTGAATGGATGGTATATGGATGGGGATAGGATGGTTTTCAAGAGGTGTGAGCAGCCGCGGGGTGAGCCGTGGAGCAGGCAGGTATTCAGATGTGTTCTATAAAGCGGCCCCCACTAGGAACCTGACACTTTGAGGATATCTCGAATGGAAGAAACGACGATCGACCGCGTAGCCATCGGGCGCTTGGCGAAGGCTTTGGGTTTCGTGTGCGGCCCGGATCATCCGACTACCGTGGCCCCTGCAGGCGGCCGCGGAGAGTGGGTCTGAGCGAGACATCAAAAATGCCCGCACGCTGTTTCTTAGATTGAAGCCCGGAGAACGCAGGGCTGCATTAGCCATGCTCGACGATCGATCTCGCTGACTCCGTGCGATCATCGAGGCGGAACGCAGAGAACAGCTTGCCCTGGTCCCGCCTTCGCCGACCCATCATCCCCGCGTCCCCCTTCCGATTGAGAGACGGAATCACTGTTCGACGGGCATCACAACGCCTTTATCGACAGCATCGGTCATTAGCAGACGTGAGCGCGGCCCACGGAGTTGGTCCGCTTTCGCGCCAACGGACAATCTGAAAGCCCGATGGGCTCGCCCTAGTTCATCGTGATTGCCAGCCCGCTTAGGTCAGCGTTCGCCATCAGACCGATCTGCTGGCCCGAGAGCTCCAGAATAGCGCCGTTCTGGTTGGTGAGTATGATCGCGCGGACGCCGCGCCCGAGCGCAAGCCCAGCGCCAGCCGCGGCGTAGACACCAGCAACATCCGATGCGCGTTGGATGTTGCGCACCTGACCGTGCAGCGCCGTCTTCGAACCGCCGAACACCAGGCCGTAGTCTATGCCGCCCAACCCAAGCCGATAGCTGCGGCCGCGGAAGGTGAGCGTGCCGCCGCCAGCTGAGCCACCGATGATCCAGCCGCCCTTGTAGATCGTAAGAGTAATACTGCCGCTATCGGCGTTCGCGCTCTGGAGACCGACGCCAAACAGGGCGATCAACGCGCAGGGCGATCAACGCGACCAAAGCGCCTCTGAGCAGGATTGGAATTCGCATGCCTTGATTCTCCCTCGTTTCAATCGTTGTGGGCATGGACGCGGACGATTTTCGTCCGTTCCACATGACACGCTTCGAGGTGACTTTCCCCATTCGGCCGAGGCCGACCTCACCATCACTCTAGAACAAAGGTGCCTTGGGTCAATTCACTAGACGTCCGCTTTGAGTCACGAGCGGACTCGCTTCACAGCACCAGTCGGTGAAGCTGCATTTGAGGAGCGGTTAAGTAAGATCGCGAGGGCGACGGAAAAGAAGAAGCCCCGGCAAGGAAAGCGGGGCTAGTCTCTCTAGGGATTAGACGGCGCAGTGCGTGTGGTTGTTAGCGCGGTCGATGAAACTTAGCCGGGTTCCGCACATAGAAGAAGCCCGGGCAGGGTGACCGGGCTTCTTTACGCAAGAGACTAGCAAATAACTCAGCGGGATCGGCACCTGAGGGGCGCTAGGGAATACATGCCGATCTCCTGAGGGGCAAACCTGCATCGGAAGCGTTAGTTCCCGAGCTTGTTCCCCAGGCGCGCCAGAACGCGATCGATCTTCTGTTTCGCTTCGGCTACGGCCTCTTCCTTGCGAGGCGCTAAAGTCCGCAGCATCGATCGCGTCATGAGCGGTAAATCAGCTTGCGTGGTGTAGATGCTGACACACCAGTTCGCCCATTGGCGCGTGGGGACGATCTCGTATCCCCGATAGCGGTATGTGTCTGTCGTTGTCACTGAAGGGCTCCGCAAAAAGCCCCGTCATCCTCGTTAACGCCTTAACAGCAATGCGGTTCAAAAGGCGCCCCCAATCGCAGCGATCATTGCCCCCATCGTTCGGTTAGAGCCGCCAGGATCAGGCTCCCAATCCCAGTGACAAGAATGTCGCGCCAACTCGTTTGCAGCCTTGGGCAGGATCAAGCGCCCAAAGGAAGAAGCCCGGTCTATGGGGGTCACAGACCGGGCTTCTCTCAACTCTCACACCAAGGGCAATCGGCGTTGGCTGCGCGGCGGGTCGCAGGGAACCTCTCGCCGTTACCCTGACCAGCACAACGCCGAACTTGAGATTTTGGTTTCAACCGGGGGTTAGAGGCTCGGCGTCCTCGGTTTCGCTATCCCGTCGGGCCTTTCGCCCGCCTCAATCATCTTCTCAGAGGCAAGGTGCCAAGTCGCCTGGTGCAAAAAGCAACGAAGCTCTATTTGAACCTGTGCGAACGCCACGCTGAACGGCGACGGGATCCCCCAAATCACACCGACCAGGGTCCAAGCCGGTCGGCCGGGTCCCAGGGAAATTCATATGATGCTAGGTGTCCGCGTCGCCACCGCGCGGGGAGCAAGCGCCGCAAAGTCAACTCGACCCGCCTCGCAAGAGTCGACGTTTCTCGGTGGCATTCGCTCGGGATCACGATGGCGCCCGATTGCGCGGCGTGCTTCTCAAGCCATTTCGGTCCAGGCCCGCGCATATAATGCTGCTCTGGCCGATAGCAGTCCGACAAGTACCTCATGGTTATATCCCCCGACGGTCTGAGCCAATCTCGCTTCGAGGGTCGGCCTAGAGGAGTTGCGAATGTCTGACCTGCCCCTGAAGATTTCCTCCACGGCGAGTTAGAGTCCGGCCCTGCTGGAGGGACGGACGATGAAGCGGAAGAGGTTTTCGGAAGAGCAGATCATTGCGGTTCTGCGCGAGCACGACGCGGGCGCCAAGGCGGCCGATCTGGCGCGCAAGTACGGGGTCTCGGAAGCCACGCTATACAATTGGAAGGCCAAGTATGGCGGGCTGGATGTCTCCGAGGCCAAGCGGCTGAAGGCGCTGGAAGATGAGAATCGCAAGCTGAAGAAGCTCCTCGCCGAGTCAATGCTCGACAATGCCGCGCTGAAGGAGCTCCTCTCAAAAAAATGGTAGGGCCCGTCGCCAAGCGAGAAGCCGTCGCTCATCTGCGCAGCGTCTTGGAGATGAGCGAGCGTCGGGCCTGCACGCTGGTTACCGCGGATCGAACGATGATCCGCTATCGCTCACGCCGGCCGCCCGATAAGGCCCTGCGGGCGCGATTACGAGAGCTGGCCAATGAACGACGGCGCTTCGGCTACCGGCGCCTGTTCATCCTGCTACGCCGGGAGGGCGAGGCATCAGGGATCAACCGGATCTATCGGCTCTATCGTGACGAGGGGCTGATGGTCCGCAAGCGCCGAGCCAGGCGGCGAGCTATTGGCATCCGCGCTCCGATCCTGGTCGAAGCCAGGGTCAACGCCCGCTGGTCGCTCGACTTCGTTCACGATCAGATGGCCAATGGTCGTCGCTTCCGGGTTCTCAACATCGTCGATGACGTGACGCGCGAGTGCCTGGCCGCGATCCCCGACACCTCGATCTCGGGTATGCGGGTGGCCCGGGAGTTGACGGACCTGATCGCCCGGCGCGGCAAGCCGGGGATGATTGTTTCTGACAATGGCACTGAGTTCACCTCGCATGCGATCTTCACCTGGGCGAAGGACCATGCCATCGACTGGCACTACATCGCACCCGGCAAGCCCATGCAAAACGGCTTCGTGGAATCCTTCAACGGGCGGATGCGGGATGAACTGTTGAACGAGGCCCTGTTCTTCGGCCTCGAACATGCGCGCCACGCGATCGCGGAATGGACGGAAGACTACAATACGGGCCGGCCGCATTCGGCGCTCGACTACCAGACACCGGCGGCCTTTGCCGCCAAACTCACCGCAACAGGCCATCACGCTGCGCTCTGTCATGGCTCCCCGTGCCGGCCTGTTGCTCACCCCGCCCGAGAGGGCATACTCATGCCGAGACTCTAATTCCCGATGGAGGATACTTCAGTGGCAGGTCACCAGCGCTACGTGGTTGAAACCAACGGCGCGCGCCTTTTTTGCTTCGGCCATGGCAGTTCTCCTAGTTGATGAGAAGCGGCGTAGCCCCGATCAGGGCGCGGTCGTCGATTTGCCGGACGATAAAGTCCGCGACGTCAGCGCGGCTAATCGTGCCAAACTGCCAGTCGTTTGGCGCGGTCAGAGCGCGGTATTTGGCCTGTCGGTGTCGCGTTGACTCCTGGAGTCACGGGGAGCGTTCTACAGCCGTAAAAGCCATCGGAGAGTTCTGAGTGCTGGCCAGAGCCTTCCGAGGCTGTGGCGGCCATCCGGTGACTCCAAATTCGAATCTAGTGCGACAGGCCTAGCTCTGATGTCTGTGGCTGGCCCAGCTCCCTTGCTCTGACCACTACCCAGGGGCGACAGGTGAAGACATTCTTTCCGATCGGGGACATGCTCTGCTGCGCGTTTATGACTGCACGGCCTTAGATTGATGACATGTGCAGCTTCATCTAGCTATGCTCGACTTCGAGTCACACACACACATGAAAACGAAAACTTGTCCAGACTGCAATGGCGATGGTGTCGTTGACAAAGGTACGGACGATGAACGTCAATGCCCGACGTGCGGTGGCCTTGGTTTTGTAGCTGATGACGACGACGATCATGAAGAAGTAATAAAAACATCGCAGGGTCTGCCCACAGCGGACCAAACGTCGGAGGCAAACCATGAAAAGGATTATTTTGTGCGCAACAAGATATTTTTGACCGATCTCGCCTCGGGGCGATGAGGCTGCTTCCACTTTCTTGATCGTTGTGTCTGGCATGGCTCACCTCAACATCTAAGCACCTCCAGACCTCGCAAAACTGCATCCCTTCGGCGCTTGTCCAACCGACTGTTGACCATGGTGAGGAAGCTCTCCGGGCTAAAAGCAGCGGGCTCTAGGACCGAGCTTCCATCGGCACATAGGTACGCTTAGTGGCGCCAGTATAAAGCTGGCGCGGCCTGCCGATGCGCTGTGAAGGATCGTCGACCATTTCTTTCCAGTGCGCAATCCAGCCCGCCGTGCGGGCGATGGCGTACAGCACGGTGAACATCTCGGTCGGGAAGCCGAGTGCCTTCAGCGTGATTGCCGAATAGAAGTCGAGGTTGGGAGAAAGGTTCTTTTCGACGAAGTAATCATCCGAGAGCGCGATGCGCTCAAGCTCAAGCGTCACCTTAAACAGCGGGTCCTCGCGATGCTGACAACCCACAGTTTGCAGCACCTCGTGCAAGGCCTTCCGCATGATCTTCGCTCTTGGGTCATAGCTTTTGTACACGCGATACCCGAACCCCACGAGTTGGAACGGATCGCTCTCGTCCTTAGCACGCTTGATGTATTCCGGGATGCGGGCGACCGAGCCGATCTCCCTCAACATCAGCAGCACCGCCTCGTTCGCTCCGCCGTGCACAGGCCCCCACAGACAGGCGATGCCTGCTGAGATGCAGGCGTAAGGGTTGGCGCCCGACGATCCGGCAAGGCGTACAGTAGCGGTCGATGCGCTCTGCTCGTGGTCAGCATGAAGAATAAAGAACTGCCTCATGGCATTGGCCAGCGCGGGGTCGACCTCATATTCCTCGCTTGGCACCGCACAGCACATATGCAGGAAATTCGCCGAGTATTTCAGCTCGTTCCTTGGATAGATGAACGGCTGGCCGATCGAATATTTGTACGCCATGGCGGCGAGCGTCGGCATTTTCGCAATCAAGCGGATGCTCGCCATCTCACGCTGCGCCGGATCTTTTATGTCGATTGAGTCGTGATGGAACGCCGAAAGGGCCCCGACCACGCCGACCATGACCGCCATCGGATGCGCGTCGCGGCGGAACCCGGAATAGAACCGGATCATCTGCTCATGCACCATCGTGTGCTTCACGACGCGGTTTTCAAACGCCTCGTACTGTTGGGCAGTTGGCAGTTCGCCGTAGAGCAAGAGGTAACAAGCTTCAAGAAAGGTGCTGTGCTCGGCGATTTGTTCGATCGGATAACCGCGATAAAGGACGATCCCCTTGTCGAAGTCGATGAAGGTGATCTTCGACTCGCAACTTGCCGTGGAGGTGAACCCGGGATCGTACGTGAAGCTGCCTGTGTCCTGATAAAGGGCGGTGATGTCGACCACGGCCGGTCCTAGCGTGCCCTTGCGCACGGGCAAATCGTACCTCGTGCCTGCAATCGAAACAGATGCTTCCCCAGCGCGCTTCTCGGCAGGGCCTTCACCACGGCGATGGTCGGCTATGGTCATCTACCAGGACCTTTGGAAGGAGAGTATCCCTTCCGGCCGCGAGTGGGCGAGTAGGCGACAAGTCGCGCCAGCAGAGACATTAGGTCTCCCCCTGATTCCGACCGCAGGCAGCGAGCGACGCCCTTTTGGGGGGCTTAGTCGCGCCTAGGAGTTACTCCAATCTTGGTCATCCGGCTACGATTTCACCGTCTACTCGCGATCCGGCTCTCCCCCGGCATCGCCAGTTATCGGCTGCGTCTTGACCTTGTGAATGATGATACCTGACCGGTCATTCGAGGCGGTCTGGGCTACAGCGGGTGTCCGTAGAGTGACAACGGGGCTTCCTGATTGCACCGTCACGGCACTCGCGGTACCGGAGGTGACTTCCGGTCCTCGAGCGGACCGGCTTGCAGCGGCCCGCCACACTATAGTCGCAAGAGCCAGGCTGGGTAGAACCAACAAAACCGAGCACATGACGCCCACGGTGCCAATGCTCGCTTTAGAGCGGCCCGAGGAAGATGTTTGTCTAGTCGGCGGCTCATCCAAAACGACACCCCGGAGGTGCGCAAGTTGAACTCTCTGCTTCACCACCCCAGCGCCGTTTGCATAGAACTTTGCGCACGAATTGATGAGCTCCAGCCCTCGCGGCATTGGTTGCGACGGCGGTTCTATCTTCGTGATTGCGTGGGTTCCGGATAATCGAGCGGTGCCTTGGTCGACGATGAGCTTTGGAATACCAGAGGCGCGAGTATTGGTTTGAGCGTTGCCCCGACCCATGCCACTCTCCTGAACGCGGAAGTGAAGCGACGTGGAGAAGCTCCCGTCCCATACAAGAGCCAGGAAATCTTCCGTACTCAAATGACGCGGTGACGCTTACTAGATACGGGACGCCCTTCGGCATCCAGGGACTCCAGGTCTGTCCCACCTCTGCTATATTTGCGGATGTGGAATGACAGTGCAAGTTGG